>NZ_PENS01000020.1 GCF_003144325.1 Proteus terrae | reverse complement strand
AACTCAGAAGTGAAACGTTGTAGCGCCGATGGTAGTGTGGGGCCTCCCCATGTGAGAGTAGGGAACTGCCAGGCATTAAATAAGACGAAAAAGCCAACCCAATGGGTTGGCTTTTTTGCGTTTGGGGTTTTAGTGCATTTTAAATACTATGCTAAATTCTAAATACAAAAATGCCCTAAATTAGGGCATTTTTTATGATCTTTTAGCAAAAATTATGACGAGAAAACGCAGCAAGGACTGTTCTTTCTGAGATTTCTAAATAGTCCTCCATAGCTGTTGCTGCTTCTTGGGCTTTTCCATCTATCAAAAGTGTCAAAATCTGTTCATTTTTCTCAATATACGGTGCATGTAATAATTGAGGATCGTTTAATAAACCGAAGGCTAAACGCAATTCTGCTAAAATAAGCTGGTATTGTTTAAATAATCTAGGACTATCTGAAAGCTCAACAATTGCTGTATGAAAATGCATATTACAGGTTCCTACACCGCTCCAATCTTGTTGTTCTTGAAAGACTTTTGCTTGATTAACACTATCTTGCATTCTAACAATAGCTGGATGCATAGGATAAGAATGTCGCAGAGCATCACATTCAATTAATCGTCTTACACGATAAATATCCATGATACTTGCCATATCCGGTACAGAAACAAAAACACCACGATTAGGTTTATAAGTTAAAAGCCCTTCTTGGGTAAGAACGCGAAAAACCTCTCTTAAAGTATTACGCGATATCTCTAGCGTTTCACTTAATGCCGTTTCTGACAATCTTTCACCAGGAGGTAATTCTCCAATAGTGATTTTTTGCCGAATAACATTTGCGACTTTTTGAGAAAGAATTTGTGGAGATGTTTTTTTCTGCATTATCTTCTGTTATTAGCTTAATAGAAGCGCCTATTCTATCAGTGTGTTTTGTAATATATAACCTCTATTGTGTCACTCTGTCGTATTTCTCACTGTATCGAGTATGACTTTCTGTTTATTTCCATCAAAAAAACTTAATTTTTTGTCACGATATTTTAGTCATTAAACTTATTTTTCTTCAAACTTGCGCACTATTTTTGTGCATCTAATCTTTTTATGCCTCATTTAGGTGCACATTTATGACTCATTAATTAAGAGTGATTGTCAATAAAATGTTAAAAATGCGATCTTCACTGCACTTTTATCATCCCATATTTAAATCTATTTGCTTATTTATTCATCTATTATTATTAATTGTTCAACAATCTAATATCAGGTGATTAACAATTAAGTGTTCATGCTCAACAATGGCATGCTAATTGCCTTAGTAATAATAATTAAAATAATGATGATAAAGGGGGTAGCTAATGGCTACACAAGATTCTGCAAACACAACATCAAGTTCGTTTATAAAAAATAGACGTTCTTCATTGATAGCTGCCATTTTTTTAATGGCGACATCAGCTATTGGTCCGGGTTTTATTACTCAAACTGCAACCTTTACTGCCACTATGGGGGCGGCATTTGCATTTGGTATTTTGGCATCAATCATCATCGACTATGTTGTTCAGCAAAGTATTTGGCGAGTGATCACTGTCACTAATATGAGAGCTTCAGACATTGCTAACAAAGCAATACCTGGTAGTGGCTACTTACTTGCTGTATTAGTTATTTTTGGCGGTTTAGTGTTTAACGTGGGTAACATTGCAGGTGCCGGTTTGGGGCTTAATGCAATGGTGGGTCTTGATCCTAAATGGGGTGGGATCTTAAGTGCTTTACTTGCTATCTATATTTTCTCATCACGCAAAGCCAGTAACTTTATCGATCGTATGATTATCATTCTTGGTATTGTCATGATCTTACTGACTGTTTTTGTGATGTTTGCCTCTAATCCTCCAATAGGTGAAGCATTAAGACAAACTGTTTTACCTGATGCGATTAACTTCGCAACGATCACTACAATTGTCGGTGGTACTGTGGGTGGTTATATCTGTTATGCCGGCGCTCACCGTCTTCTCGATAAAGGAACTACGGGTATTGAGAACATTGATGTTGTATCAAGCGCTGCAACCAAAGGAATTTTAGTAGTTGGATTAATGCGCTATATCCTGTTCCTCGCCATTTTAGGCGTAGTTGCCAGTGGCGTAACATTAGATATTTCTAGTCGCGCGGCTAACCCTGCGTCTCAAGCATTTCAACATGCAGCTGGTTTAACTGGATTACGCATCTTCGGTCTTATTTTATGGGCAGCTGCATTAACGAGTGTTATTGGTGCTGCTTATACCTCAATGTCATTTATTACAGTATTTAAAAAAGGTGTTACTGAGCGTCAACGTAATATCTCAACCATTATCTTTATCGCTATTTCACTTGTCACTTATATGGTTATGGGAACAGCACCGGCTGCATTATTAGTCTTTGCCGGTGGTTTTAATGGCCTGATTTTACCTATTGGTATGACACTATTTATTTTTGTTGCATGGCGTCGCCAAGATCTCATGAATGGTTATAAATATCCAGCATGGTTGCTGTGGTCAGGTATTTTGGTCTGTGCGCTGACTTGGTATATGGGCATTATGTCCGTGGGTGCTATTTTCAATTACCTCAACATTGCTTAAGAGAACAATAATGATGATAAAAGCCGTCGATTTAAACAGTGATTTAGGTGAGAGCTTCGGTCAATGGACAATGGGCAATGATGATGCGGTGCTTGAAATTGTCAGTAGCGCTAATATCGCTTGCGGTTTTCATGCAGGTTCACCGGATGGAATTTTAAAAACATTAAAAGCGGCGAAACAGCATAATGTTGCGATAGGTGCACACGTTGCTTACCCTGACTTAGTCGGTTTTGGTCGTCGTAATATGGATATCGCCAGTGATGAATTAACCGCAGATGTAATTTATCAAATAGGTGCTTTGCAAGGATTGGCCAAAGCCGTGGGTTTGAGTGTGACCTATGTTAAGCCTCATGGTGCGCTTTATAACACAATTGCTCATGATAAACGTCAAGCACTTGCTGTTATTGAAGCGATACTTGCTGTAGATCCCCAACTGACATTAGTTGCTTTAGCGGGCTCACCCTTGATTACTCTTGCGAAAGAAAAAGGCCTTCGAGTAATAGCCGAAGCTTTTGCAGATAGAGCTTATCATGCTGATGGTACGCTAGTTTCTCGTAAAAAAGAGGGGGCTGTTTTACATGATCCTGAACTTGTTGCTCAACGTATGTTACAGCTTGTGCAAGAAGGGGGTGTTGAATCAATAGAAGGCGTTTTTACTGCGATAGAAGCTGATTCTATTTGTGTTCATGGTGATAGTCCAGATGCCGTGGCTCTCGCTAAAAGTGTAAAAGAAATTTTAATTAATCATGATGTTAGCATTAAACCTTTTGCACCTCTGCGACTTAAAAATGAGGTGCAAAAATGACTCATTTAATGCAAGCGACTGCGGATGCAATTGCCAAAGCACAAGAAGCTCGATTGGCTATTCGCAATGGTTTAGCCATACCAACAGCAGGTATGGCTAAAGGCATGACACAAGCTAATATGATTAGCTTACCTCGTGATTGGGCATTTGATTTTCTGCTCTACGCTCAACGTAACCCGAAAAGTTGTCCGATATTAGATGTTTGTGAATCAGGTAGTTATCGTACTGTTTTAGCGAAAGGTGCCGATCTGCGTACTGACATTCCTCTTTACCGTGTTTGGGAAAATGGCAAATTAGCGGATGAAATTACGGATGCTACTGAAATTTGGGCACAACATCCCGATCTTGTTACGTTTCTTATTGGTTGTAGTTTTACTTTCGAAACACCCATGTTAGAAGCGGGTATTGAAATTCGTCATATCACAGATAACTGCAATGTACCGATGTATAAAACGAATCGCTTGTGTCGTCCTGCTGGGCGATTAGAAGGTGAATTAGTGGTTTCAATGCGCCCTGTTCCTGCTGACAGAGTCGCTGATGCAGTGATGATCAGTGGTCGTTTCCCTTCTGTACATGGTGCTCCCGTACATATTGGCTCGCCCGACGCTTTGGGTATTAAAGATATTATGTCGCCAGATTTTGGCTCACCCGTGAGAATTGAAGAAGGCGAGATCCCCGTCTTTTGGGCTTGTGGTGTGACTCCACAAGCAGCAGTGATGCGTTCAGGTGTTCCTTTCGCACTTAGCCATGCTCCGGGGCATATGTTTATTACTGATGTGCCCGATGCGACTTATCACGTATAAGGGAGGAAGATACTTTGCGCTTTTTACCCGTTAACTTATCCCATTTACTTGTTGAGCTTTCCTCTTTAAAAGAGACGCTCGCATTGTATGAATCCGTTAAACAAGCGGATATTACTGCTATTCAAGACATTGTACCTGCGGCGAAAACACTCTTAATTCACTATACACCGTGGCTAATCACGGCTGAAGAACTTGTATTTCAACTTCGACAATTAGAAGTCAAAGCGGTATCAGCACGTCAAACACAATCATTAACGATCCCTGTTCATTATCAAGGTGAGGATCTTAATGAGGTCGCTGAATTATTAGGGATCGCGACCAGTGAAGTGATCCGCAGACATACAGAACAAACCTATCAAGTTGCATTCACTGGTTTCGCTCCGGGTTTTGCTTATTTGATTGCTGATGAAACTCAGCTTTATGTGCCTCGTCGCAAAACGCCTCGTACACGCATCCCCGCAGGGTCGGTCGGATTAGCTGGCGAATTTAGTGGTGTTTATCCGCAACAAAGCCCTGGAGGTTGGCAACTTATTGGTACCACAGAAATAAAGATGTGGGATCTCTCTCGTGAACAACCCGCTTTTTTATTACCGGGAAATGAAGTGCATTTTGTTGATGCACAAAAATCACCGATAACCGTTTCACTACCGGAGAAAAAAGCCGTAGTCGCTTCCCCGCTCTCATTAAATGATAAAGGGTTATATGTTATTTCAGCAGGGTTACAAACTTTATTTCAAGATGAAGGGCGTATTGGTGCCGCATCAATGGGAGTATCTGCTTCAGGTGCACTTGATAAACCCGCTTTACATGCGGCCAATCGTTTAGTGGGTAATCCCACAACTTTTGTTGCACTTGAGATAACCCAAGGTGGACTGATGCTTAAAGCACGACAAGATTGTGTGATCGCTTTAACAGGGGCGGATTGTTCCATTACGCTAAAACATGAGTCGGGTGAGAATGAATTCTTATCTGGTTATCAACCTATTGATGTTCGCTGTGGCGATGAAATTATTTTAGGTATGCCAAAAACTGGTGTACGTAGCTATCTTGCCGTGAGAGGAGGGTTTGAATTACCAAAGGTGTTAGGTAGTTATGCATTTGATACTTTGGCACAAATTGGCCCTAATGCTTTGCAAGAAGGTGATGTACTTCATTTAAATAATGAAAGTACCTCGAACGGTATTCTTACTAATGAACAGCCGACATCAACACTGCCAAAACAAGGTGATATCGTCACGCTTGATGTTGTTTTAGGCCCCCGCACCGACTGGTTTACCAGTGAAGCTATAAAGACATTAACCTCTCAATTATGGCAAGTGACACCACAATCTAACCGTATTGGGTTACGTTTATTGGGCGAAACACCTCTTGTACGCGAACAACAACAAGAACTATCGAGTGAAGGCACTTGCATCGGTGCAATACAAGTTCCGATTAATGGGCAACCAGTTTTGTTTCTTAACGATCACCCGTTAACAGGAGGATATCCTGTTATCGGCGCAGTTGCTGAATATCACTTACCACTTGCAGGGCAGATCCCTGTTAACGCTAAAATTCGTTTTAATCCAATTACCGAATTTCAAGAATATTGATAGGAGAATGCCACTCATGACAACAATTAACCAAAAACAACGAGTGAAGCATAGAGTACTTATTGCCAACAGAGGTGAAATCGCTGTTCGTATTATTCGAGCTTGTCAGGACTATGGTGCGACTTCCATCGCTATTTATGCCAATGATGATATTGATGCACTACACGTTCGTCTTGCTGATGAAGCTTATGGACTCAATGGTAATTTGCCGAAAGAAAGCTATCTAGATATTAATAAAATCATTGATATTGCCCATAAAGCTAATGCCACAATGATCCATCCCGGTTACGGTTTTCTTTCTGAGCGAGCTGATTTTGCAAAAGCGGTACAAGACGCAGGATTTATTTGGATCGGCCCTAACCCAGAAACGATAGAAGTGCTTGGTGACAAAGTGAAAGCTCGTAAAATTGCACAATCTGTTGGTGCTCCTCTTGTAAATGGTACGGCTGATCCCGTTAATGATGCCAAAGAGGTTCTCGATTTTGCTAAACAGCATGGTCTACCTGTTGCCATTAAAGCTGCTTTTGGTGGTGGTGGACGAGGTTTGAAGATCGCTCATAAAATGGAAGAAATTGAAGAGCTTTACCATTCTGCTGTACGAGAAGCTGTAACTGCATTTGGTCGTGGTGAATGTTATGTTGAGCAATTTCTAGATAAACCTCGTCATATCGAAGCGCAAATTATCGCAGACAAACTGGGCAATGTTGTTGTTGTCGGAACACGAGATTGTTCGTTACAGCGACGTAATCAAAAGCTTATTGAAGAAGCGCCAGCACCTTATTTGACAGACGAACAACGTGAACGTATTCACCAGTCGGCTAAAGATATTTGTGCTAAAGCAGGTTATGTGGGTGCAGGTACAGTTGAGTTTTTATTAAGTGCAAATGGCACTATCTCATTTTTAGAAGTGAATACACGCTTACAAGTGGAGCATCCTGTTACAGAAGAAACGGCGGGTATCGATTTAGTGATCGAGCAATTGCGTATTGCTGAAGGTTTACCGCTAAGTATTGATAAAACGCCTGTTCCTCGGGGGCACTCTTTTGAATTTAGGATCAATGCAGAAGATCCCGCGAAAGGCTTTTTACCTACCCCAGGTTTAATTACGCATTTCTATGAGCCTTCAGGCCCAGGTGTTCGTGTAGATAGTGGTGTTACTGAAAATAATCAGGTTTCACGCCAATTCGATTCTATGATGGCAAAATTGATAGTGACAGGTGCAACTCGTGAACAAGCCATTGCACGGGCTCGTCGAGCATTATCCGAATTTAAAATTGAAGGGGTAGCAAGTGTATTGCCTTTCCATTGTGAAATGATGGAGCATGCCGATTTTACTGAAGATTTCAAAGTGCATACCCGTTGGATTGAAACAGATTTTCAGGCAAAAAATACCCATTTCCCTCGTAGCACACCTGCAAAAAATGAAGAGCTTGTTCGTACTTTTATTGAAATTGATGGCCGTCGTCATGAACTCGCTTTACCTGCTCAATTACTATCGCTCTCTGCGGTAATACCAACAGCAATTAATGCCTCTCATGAGAAAGAAGAGAATGAAAAAACAGTCACTGCACCCATCTCTGGTGTATTACATAGCTGGATCTTAGCTGATGGCGACAAAGTTAAAGAGGGTGATGTTATTGCCATTATGGAAGCGATGAAAATGGAAGTTCAGGTAGTAGCTTCTTGTGATGGTGTACTACTGCAAAAAGCGAAAACAGGTGACTATTTTTCAGCAGAAACAGTTTTAGCTGAAATCAATTAAGCGTATTAAAAATTAACTTATTGATTAATAATAATATCTATCATTAATATCGGCCCTTTAATATGAGGTAACTTCATATTAAGGGGCTTTTTTATAATAACTTTATTTATATTCCTATTTGTTATATCTAATTCCTTTTGGTTATAAGTTATTTTGCCTATAATCGAAGCTTGTTAAATTTTAACCAAAAAGGAAATAAGATGTTGCTTGTAACACAACTACTTATCGGTGCTGCAATCGGGTTAGTTATTACAACGACCGGTGTAGGTGGTGGTGTTATTTTATTACCTGTTCTTATTTATCTTTTTGGTATGAATGCATTAGCTGCGGTTGCAACAGCAAATTTACTCTCGATGCTAATGAAGCTCTCATCTTCTTATATTCATTTTCGGTTAGGTAATATCCCATTAAAACCCGCACTATTGATCTTAGGGATAATGTTTCCGGCAACATTTTTAGCCAGTTATGGTGTGACATGGCTGGGATCACAACCTCAATATTACGATCGTGTTGAATCAGCGATTAATATTTTGATGATCGTTGCTATCGTATTTTCATTGGTCTTATTTTTACAACGAATGGTAAGAAGGTCAGCAATTTCAGATCCTTTAATTGCTTTACCACCACCTTCTACAGTGACTTTTTCTTCCTTATTTGTACCAGGAATGAGTGCCGGGTTTGTGCTTGGTGCAACAGGTGTCGGCGGAGGATTAGTGGTGTTACCGGTATTAATGCGTTTTGCCCAAATGGGTATTAAAGAGGCAATCGGCACTTCTATTTTTATTACCACGATCCTTTCTGGTGGCTCTGCTATTGCTTATAGCGCTGGTGGTTATACCGATGTTCACACAGCACTTATTCTATGCTTAGGTTCATTACTCTCCATCCCATTAGCTCGCTATTTACTTGTGTATTTATCAGAGCGTTTTTTCCAATACTTAACACTGTCTTTTATTCTGATCAGCATCATTATGATGAGTTGGAAATTAATAAATTAACTTAATGTAATATCGAGTGAGTCAATCTTTCTCTTACTACCTTTAGTTAGACTAAACTTATTCTATCATCATTAGATTAACTACTAAGAGTAAGTACAGCGAGATGAATATTAAAACAGGTGATGAGTTTTTAGTTTATATGGCGCTGGGTGAAGAGAGCTATATGAAAGAGTATTACCGTGTGATTGAAATTGACTCAACGCTTTCTCAAGTGACGGGTAAATTGTTAAGAAGAACAACGGCTGATGACAAAAATATTGGATTAGGTCGTTGCGAGTTAGAAGGTGGCATTG
This sequence comes from Proteus terrae, assembly GCF_003144325.1. Taxonomy (GTDB): domain Bacteria; phylum Pseudomonadota; class Gammaproteobacteria; order Enterobacterales; family Enterobacteriaceae; genus Proteus; species Proteus terrae. Next base: position 53,122 of record NZ_PENS01000020.1, on the reverse strand, counting down.
AGCAATTTGCGTTAGAAGATATCTATCCTGTTAAAGAGTGATCCGTTATTGGGATCACTCTCCTTACTTAATTTGTTGCTTAGGCAGCGGGTGCATTCTCAGGTAATGCAGATTTTGGTAAGCCAAAAATTTTGTCAAATACCCAGTTATAAACGAAGGTATAACAAGGGATAATGATGATCAGTGCAAAGTCCATAACTAACGCTTGCCACAATGAAACATTAAGCCACCATGCAATCAGTGGAATTAAATAGAGTACCAGTGTTAGCTGAAATCCAATTGCATGTACTAGGCGGCGTCTAAACGTTCGAATTCTCGAAACTTGTCGGCTTTCCCAAAACTCAAATATGCAGTTATAAATAAAATTCCAACTCACCGCGATTGTTGTGATCACCAACGCTAATGGGCCTGTTACTGCTGTTGAGCTATCAGCCAAAAGTGCAAGCCCGACTGATGAAATAACCCAGCCAAAAATTTCATAAGCTGTCACGTAGACAATTTTTCGTTTGATACCTTGCATTGTGCTCTCTTTTTCTGTGGATCTGTGTCGTTAAGCATCGTAAGATAAATCAGCAAGAATGATAGAAAAAGTTAGCTAGTATCAATTTGACTGAAACATCAGGAGTGAACATGCAGTTCTCAAGTGAACATATTGCGATATTTTTAGCAGTGATGGATAAGGGATCTTTCTCTGCGGCTGCACGTTCATTAAAACGCGTTCCATCAGCAGTCAGCATGGCAATTGCTAATATGGAAGCTGAATTAGGTTATGCGCTTTTTGAGCGCTCATCACGAGAGCCTCAGCCAACTGAAAAAGCCAAAGCACTTGAACCTCATGCCAGAATGATCGCAGAGCAATTAAAATTATTACAAGTGCATGCACAAGAGCTTTCGATGGATCTCGAAAGTGTCTTAAATATTGGTGTTGCCGCTGATATTAATCCTGATTATTTATTACCTGCGTTATCTGAATTAACGCAACGTTATCCATTACTTAATGTGAATGTGATAACCGCGGCACAAGATGACATTATTGAGATGTTACATTCACATAAAATTCAACTGAGCCTAGTTTATGGGGGCTTGTATGTGAATGGTGATGAGCAGTTTCAATATCTTGGTTCTGAGTCATTGGTCGCAACAATCTCTGCAAGTCATATTGCATTGGCACACCCTGCAAGTGTGTTTATTGAGGATCTTGTGAATGTTCGCCAAATTATGATCGCAAGTCACACCAAAGAGTTAAGAGATGAGCGCTCATTAGTGGCGACGAATTATTGGCAAACAGATAGCTTTCAAATGGCATTAGGTATGGTTGAAGCAGGGATGGGGTGGGGTAATTTACCGTATTCGCTGATTTATACTCAATTGCAAAAAGGTAAATTAAAACAGATTCAGTTTAAGAATACGAAAAATGAATTACGATTGCCTATTCATGCTATGTGGCTAAAAGGGGAGTCGTTACAGAAAGGGGCGAAAGAGTTAGTTGAGCTGATGAGTACTCACCAGCCCATTGTTCCTAACTTTAATTAATCGACACGTTGTTGATGAACCCAAACAGCAACTTCAACACGAGATTTTAGCTTCATTTTTTTCAGTAGATGTTTTACATGTACTTTGACCGTACTTTCCGTAATATCAAGCTTACGTGCGATCATTTTATTTGATAATCCTTGCGCTATCAGTTTCAAAATATCGCGCTCACGCGGGGTGAGTTGTTCAATATCACGTTCACCCTCAGAGCGATCTTCACGTAAGGATTCGGCTAAAATAGGGGTTAACGCAGGGCTGACGACCATTTTTCCGGCCGCTGCCTGTTTTAGAGCTGCCAGTAATTCTTCAGGTTCCATATCTTTTAGAAGATAACCATCTGCACCACGTTTTAACGCTGTGACTAAATCATCACTATAATTTGATACGCTGAAAACAACGATCCGACCTGATAACGACTTTAATCGCAGTTGATCGAGCGTTTCAAAACCATTCATTCCAGGCATATTCAGATCCAGTAAAATTAAATCAGGATCTAACTCTTCAGCTAGCTTCACACCTTGAATACCATCTCCCGCTTCCCCAACGACAGTTAGTGTTGTATCAAGACTTAAAAGTTGTTTTACACCATTGCGTAGCATCGGGTGATCATCAATGAGTAAAATTGTCGCTTTTTCTGCGGGGGATCCCATATTATTCATTACGACTTGCTCCAATTTAGACAGGGTCTTTATGAGTAGTTATTAATGGAAATTTAACAAACACTTGAGTACCGCCCTGTTCGCGTACTTTTATAGTATAAGAACCATTTAAGCTATTTGCGCGTTCACGCATAATAATAAGGCCATAATGATTTAGTTTTTCAGGATTAGGGCTAATTCCTTCACCATTATCATTAATTTTTAGTTCAACCATGCCATTATTTAGGGATAAAGAAACTTCAGCCCAATTGGCATTGGCATGTTGCAAAATATTATTTAAGGCTTCACGGACGATTTGAACAACGTGAATACTTTGGTGCGAGTTCACACATTTTGCGGGCAATTGATAGTCAAAATTAATAGGAAAACCAAGGCGCTGATTAAATTCAGTCAGTGTACCTTCCAAGGCTGCAAGCAATCCCGGTTCAGTGAGTTTTAAGCGAAATGTGGTTAACAGTTCTCTTAATTGGCGATAAGCCACATTAAGCTCTTCTCGCATCTCTTTTAGTAGCTTTTGGCAATTGTCCGGTAAGGTTTCTGACTGCATCTGCAAATAGCTAACTTGCATTTTTAAACAAGAAAGCGATTGAGCAATAGAGTCATGTAATTCGCGTGCGATTGCTGAACGCTCATCCATTAACAAAAGCTGCTGCTGTTGCTCGTTTTGCTGTTCCATTGCCAGCATTGCTGAGATCTGTTTTGTCAGTAATAGCATTAAATTATTCTGTTCGTCCGTCAGGGCGGTATGTTCAGGTAATTGCATAACAAATAATCCATAGCGATGGATTTGATCTGCTAGTTCCCAATGCAATAGTTCACTGCGTAGTGGAACGGTGGCTGAAGCGGTTTCATCACAGCGTTCACATTGTAGATCTGGGCAATGTTCAGGGCGTGGTTGAGGTTCTAAACTGATCTCATTAAAGAGTGTGTGATGATTATCTTCATATAACCGTATCTGTAAATAAGCATCAGGAATGATTTGTTGAAGCTCAAATAATATCTGTCTTAATCGGGCACAAAGTGGCGCAGGAGAGTGTAATTGTTGGCTTGAGTGATAGAGATAAGAGAGTACTTTATTTTTCTGTTGTAAGTCGTGTGTTTTTTCAATCACTCTTTTTTCTAATTCGCTATACAGTGTAGAGAGCTCTTCTGACATGGTATTGAGTGCAATACCCAATGTGGCAATTTCATCATGGTGTGTACGCTGGTGGAAACGGGCTGAAAAATTACCATGACCAATCGAATTTGCCATCGCCATAAGTTGTTGCCAAGGGTGCAATAAACGGCGGCGGAAATGCCAAACAGAGCCAAACAGCAATAGCAGTGTAAGCGCTGTGAAAATAAGCTGGGTATAAGCCACCAGCCTGATTTTTTGCTCTGTAAGTTGATCGATACTTAATACTAATTTATCTAACTGTGAAACAAAAAAGGCAACCTCTTGTTTGGCTTCATCGCGTTGTTGCGCATAAAGCAAGGTTGGCTTTAGGGTATCTTTCCAGTAAGTATTTAATTGAGCATATTGTGATTGTAGCGATCCATTGCTTAGGACTTGACGTAACTCACCACTGTCTAAGTCGGTTTCTAACTCGTGAAGATAATAACGATGTTGCTCATCTAGGGGTAAAGCAGATAGCAAGCGATAGCTTTGCATCCGTAGCGATCCAGATTTATTAATCGCATGAGCATTACCTTGTACACTCAAAATAATATGGTTAGAAATCGCCATCCCCACCACACCCAATAGAGTGAAAAGTAACATTAATATCGCTATCTGATTAATAATTGAAAAACGGTAGTGCCATTGGATTTTATTTGTACTCATCGTTATTTTTCCAAATTTATTCTGGCGCTATATTGCCTTAAAAATACATCAAATGTCATATACCACTAAAGTGTTACCCCTAAATATCTGATGGAGGTAATTTCACTTCTAAATTATAGTATTTTTAATTTAACTTATTAATTTAAAATAAAAAATTAAGGATAATCCTATTAATACTTAGGTGTAAATAACGACTTTAGCTTAAAAATCAAACAAATCTTTGCTTGATGCAGATCATGACTAATTAACAATTCTAATCGTACAAAGATGCCAATCTAACCGTTAATCGAGGTTGTTATGGCACTCACTCAACACCCAGAAAAAATGAGAAAAGGGGTGATCGAAGATTGGCATCCTGAAGATAAAGTTTTTTGGGAAAAGACTGGTCAAAAGATCGCTTCACGCAATTTATGGATTTCTGTTCCTTGTTTACTTTTATCGTTCTGTGTATGGATGCTTTTTAGTGCAGTTGCAGTAAATTTGAACAAAGTAGGTTTTAACTTTACCACAGATCAGTTGTTTATGCTGACTGCACTGCCTTCAGTCTCTGGTGCTATTTTACGCGTTCCTTATTCTTTTGTTATTCCTATTTTTGGCGGCCGTCGCTGGACAGCAATCAGTACCGTCTTTCTCATCATTCCTTGTATCTGGCTTGGTTTTGCAGTGCAAGACAGCACAACGTCTTATTCGACCTTTATTGTGATTTCATTGCTATGTGGTTTTGCAGGTGCAAACTTTGCATCCAGTATGGCAAACATCAGCTTTTTCTTCCCTAAAGCACGTCAAGGTGGTGCATTAGGTTTAAATGGCGGATTAGGCAATCTGGGTGTCAGTGTTATGCAATTGGTTGCGCCATTAGTGATTGGTGTTGGCGTATTTGCTATGTTTAGTGGCCCCGGTGTTGTTCAGCCTGATGGTTCACGTTTATGGCTAGAAAATGCTGCATGGGTTTGGGTTCCTTTCTTACTTATTCTGACCTGTGCTGCTTGGTTTGGCATGAACGATCTGGCAGCTAACAAAGCCTCTTTAAGCCAGCAATTACCTGTTTTAAAACGTGGTCACCTCTGGCTGTTAAGTATTTTATACCTGTGTTCTTTTGGTTCATTTATCGGTTTTTCAGCGGGTTTTGCGATGTTATCTAAAACCCAATTCCCAGATATCGTCATTCTACATTATGCGTTCTTTGGACCTTTATTAGGTGCTTTAGCTCGCCCTGTAGGTGGTGCTTTGTCGGATAAATTTGGTGGTATTAGAGTCACACTTATCAACTTTATCATTATGGCGATTTTCTCTGCTCTGCTTTTCTTAACACTGCCTGTAAATGGCGCTGGTGGCTCATTTATCGCCTTCTTCGGTGTCTTTATGGTGCTGTTTTTAACCGCTGGTTTAGGTAGTGGTTCTACATTCCAAATGATTGCTGTGGTGTTTAGAAAAATCACAGTCGATCGCATGAAAGCACAAGGTGCCTCAGACGAAGTCGCTCAAAAAGAAGCAGTAACAGAAAGTGCAGCAGCACTTGGTTTTATCTCTGCTATTGGTGCAATTGGCGGCTTCTTTATTCCTAAAGCTTTCGGTACATCACTGGCTATGACTGGCTCTCCTGCCGGTGCAATGAAAATCTTTGTTCTATTTTATATCGCCTGCGTCTTGATCACTTGGTTGGTCTATGGACGTAAACACAATAAACAATAATGACGAATTATACGCAATGTGAGAGCGCTCGCGCGCATTGGGAGAGTATCTGATGAGTAAGTTTCTCGATAGATTCCGCTATTTTAAACAGCTTGGTGATACCTTTTCAAAGGATCATGGCCAAGAGCTGAATGTTAACCGTGATTGGGAAGATGGTTACCGTAGTCGTTGGCAACACGACAAAATTGTCCGTTCCACTCATGGTGTTAACTGTACCGGTTCATGTAGCTGGAAAATTTACGTCAAAAATGGGTTAGTAACTTGGGAAACCCAACAAACGGATTATCCACGTACACGTCCGGATTTACCGGATCATGAACCTCGTGGTTGTCCTCGTGGTGCAAGTTATTCATGGTATTTATATAGCGCAAACCGCGTTAAATACCCAATGGTACGTAAACGCTTAATTAAACTATGGCGTGAAGCAAAAGCACAACATAGCGATCCTGTTGATGCATGGGCTTCTATTGTTAGTTCACCAGAAAAAACTAAAAGCTATAAGCAAGCGCGTGGGCGTGGTGGTTTTGTTCGTTCTTCATGGTCAGAAGTGAATGAAATCATTGCGGCTTCTAACGTGTTTACTGCCAAAGAGTTTGGTCCTGATCGTATTATTGGTTTCTCGCCAATTCCTGCTATGTCGATGGTCTCATATGCTGCGGGTGCGCGTTATTTATCTCTGATTGGTGGCGCATGCTTAAGTTTCTACGATTGGTATTGCGATTTACCACCTGCATCGCCAATGACTTGGGGGGAGCAAACCGATGTTCCTGAATCAGCAGACTGGTATAACTCTTCTTACCTGATTGCATGGGGTTCTAACGTACCGCAAACACGTACTCCAGATGCCCACTTCTTTACAGAAGTTCGTTATAAAGGGACTAAAACCGTTGCGGTAACACCTGATTACGCTGAAATCGCGAAACTCTGTGACCAATGGTTAAATCCAAAACAGGGTACTGATAGCGCAATGGCGATGGCGATGGGACACGTTATTCTTAACGAATTCCACGTTAAGCGCCAAACTGAATACTTTAGTAACTATGTGCGCACTTACACTGATATGCCAATGTTGGTGATGTTAGATAAACATGATTCTGGCAAGTTAGTTGCGGGTCGTATGTTGCGTGCTTCTGATTTAGTGAACAATCTGGATCAAGAGAAAAATCCAGAGTGGAAAACCGTTGCTATTGATGAAAAAACACAGCAATTAGTTGCCCCTCAAGGCTCTATGGGCTTTCGTTGGGAAGGTGCTGCTAAATGGAACCTTGAGCCTAAAGACGGCAAAAGTGGCGAAGATGTCACTTTACAATTAGGTCTTTTAGATAACCACGATGATATTGTTGATGTAGCATTTCCTTACTTTGGTGGCATTAAGAGTGAATACTTTGAAGGTGTTGCCCTTGATGATGTGATTGTTCATAAACTGCCTGCTAAGCGTATTACACTTGCGAATGGCGAAGAAAAATACATCACAACTGTTTATGATTTATTGTTAGCTAACTACGGTGTTGATCGCGGTTTAAATGATGAAAACTGTGCATCAAACTACGATGAAATCAAAGCATATTCACCAGCATGGGCTGAAAAAGTGACAGGTGTAAGTCGCCAAGATATCGCTCGTATTGCGCGTGAATTTGCGGATAACGCAGAAAAAACACACGGCCGTTCGATGGTGATTGTGGGAGCCGGTATTAACCACTGGTATCACATGGATATGACTTATCGTGGCATTATCAATATGCTGATTTTCTGTGGTTGCGTTGGTCAAAGTGGTGGTGGCTGGGCACACTATGTTGGACAAGAAAAACTGCGTCCACAAACAGGTTGGTTGCCATTAGCCTTTGGCCTTGATTGGCAACGTCCGCCTCGCCATATGAACAGTACATCATTTTTCTACAACCACTCAAGTCAGTGGCGTTATGAAACTGTATCACCGACAGAGTTGTTATCACCATTAGCGGATAAATCACGCTTTAGTGGTAGCTTGGTTGATATGAACGTGCGTTCAGAGCGTATGGGGTGGTTACCATCTGCGCCTCAATTAAACTTAAACCCGCTGTCTATTGCGAAAAAAGCCAAAGAGGCAGGCGTTAGTGCCGCTGATTACACCGTTAATGCATTGAAATCAGGTGAAATTCGTTTTGCTTCAGAGCAACCTGATAATCCACAAAACTTCCCACGTAATTTATTTATCTGGCGCTCTAATTTATTAGGTTCGGCGGGTAAAGGACATGAGTATTTACTGAAATACTTGCTGGGAACCGAAAACGGATTACAAGGTAAAGATTTAGGCGAGCAAGGCCAAGTTAAGCCACAAGAAGTGGAATGGCAAGATAAAGGCGGTGAAGGTAAAGTTGATTTAGTGGTGACTTTAGACTTCCGTATGTCAAGCACCTGTCTTTTCTCAGATATCGTTTTACCAACCGCAACATGGTATGAAAAAGACGATATGAATACGTCGGATATGCATCCCTTTATTCACCCATTAACGGCAGCCGTTGATCCTGCTTGGGAGTCTAAAACAGACTGGGAAATCTATAAAGGTATCGCTAAAACCTTCTCTAAATTGTGTGTAGGCCATTTAGGGGTTGAAACGGATTTAGTGACATTACCTATTCAACATGACTCTGCTGCTGAAATGGCGCAGCCTTTTGATGTGAAAGATTGGAAAAAAGGTGAATGTGATCTTATTCCAGGTAAAACAGCACCACACCTTATTCCTGTAGAGCGTGATTATCCAAATACTTATGCTCGCTTTACTTCACTTGGCCCTCTGATGGACAAATTGGGTAATGGTGGTAAAGGGATCAGCTGGAATACACAAGCAGAAGTCGATTTCCTGAAAAAACTTAATCGAGTTCGTCATGATGGGGTGGCAAAAGGACGTCCAGCGATTGAAACGGCGATTGATGCAGCTGAAGTTATCCTTTCTTTAGCACCTGAAACCAACGGCCAAGTGGCTGTAAAAGCATGGGATGCACTAAGTAAAGTGACGGGACGTGATCACACTCACTTAGCCAAAGTGAAAGAAGACGAGAAAATTCGTTTCCGCGATATCGTTGCTCAACCTCGTAAGATTATCTCAAGCCCAACATGGTCTGGTCTTGAAGATGAGCATGTCTCTTATAACGCCTGTTATACCAACGTTCACGAGATGATCCCTTGGCGTACTTTAAGTGGTCGCCAGCAGTTATATCAAGATCACGAGTGGATGCGTGCTTATGGTGAAAGCTTAGTGGTCTATCGTCCACCGATTGATACCAAAGCTATTGATGCGGTTAAAGGTAAAAAACCAAATGGTTTCCCTGAAAAGGCACTGAACTTCCTGACTCCTCACCAAAAATGGGGTATTCACTCAACGTATAGCGATAACTTACTGATGTTAACGCTAGGTCGCGGTGGCCCTGTGGTTTGGCTAAGTGAAGATGATGCCAAAGAGATGGGAATTAGCGATAACGATTGGGTTGAAGCATACAACAGTAATGGTGCGTTAACGGCGAGAGCTATTGTCAGCCAACGTATTCCTGATGGCATGATTTACATGTATCACGCACAAGAGCGCCAAATAAACCTGCCGGGATCTGAAATGACAGGAATGCGTGGTGGTATTCACAACTCTGTGACGCGTGTTTGCCCTAAACCAACGCATATGATTGGTGGATACGCTCAATTGGCTTATAGCTTTAACTATTACGGCACTGTGGGCTCTAACCGTGATGAGTTTGTTGTGGTGCGTAAAATGAAACAGATTGATTGGCTTGATGGTGAAGGTGATGCTTATCAACAGACCCTGAATGGACAGGAGAAGGCATAATGAAAATTCGTTCACAAGTCGGTATGGTACTGAACCTCGACAAATGCATCGGTTGCCATACCTGTTCAGTAACCTGTAAAAATGTTTGGACCAGTCGCGAAGGTGTTGAATACGCATGGTTTAATAACGTTGAAACCAAACCAGGTACAGGGTATCCCCAAAATTGGGAAGACCAAGAGAAGTGGAAAGGTGGCTGGATCAAAAATATCAAAGGTAAATTAGTACCAAGAATGGGTAACCGTGTTGGTCTATTATCTAAAATTTTTGCCAACCCTGATGTTCCTGCATTAGATGATTACTATGAGCCTTTTGATTATGACTATGAGCATTTAAAAAATGCTCCAGAAGGCTCGTTACCGACTGCACGTCCTCGCTCGCTGATCACAGGTCAGCGCATGACAAAAATCGAAAAAGGCCCAAACTGGGAAGACGATTTAGGTGGCGAATTTAGCAAACGTGCAGCGGACAAAAACTTCGCCAATATGCAAAAAGAGATGTATGGGCAGTTTGAAAATACATTCATGATGTATTTACCACGCTTATGTGAACACTGCTTAAATCCTGCTTGTGTTGCGACGTGCCCAAGTGGTGCGATTTATAAACGTGCTGAAGATGGCATTGTGCTTATCGACCAAGATAAGTGCCGTGGATGGCGCATGTGTTTAACAGGATGTCCATACAAAAAAATCTACTTCAACTGGAAAAGCGGTAAGTCAGAAAAATGTATTTTCTGTTATCCACGAATTGAAGCTGGTCAGCCAACACTGTGCTCAGAAACTTGTGTAGGACGTATTCGTTATCTGGGTGTGATGTTGTATGACGCAGATAAAATCTCACAAGCTGCCAGTGCAGATAATGAAAAAGATTTATACCAAAGCCAGTTAGATATCTTCTTAGATCCGTTCGATCCTGAAGTGATCAAAGCCGCTGAAGAGCAAGGTATTCCGTTAAGTGTGATTGATGCAGCACAACGTTCACCTGTCTATAAAATGGCAGTGGATTGGAAGCTGGCATTACCACTGCACCCTGAATATCGCACCTTACCTATGGTTTGGTATGTGCCACCTTTGTCACCAATTCAATCTGCTGCTGATGCGGGTGTGTTACCGCATACTGGTGTACTGCCTGATGTAGAAAGCTTACGTATTCCGGTTCAGTATTTAGCTAACTTATTGACAGCGGGCGACACGGCACCTGTGTTGTTAGCATTAAAACGAATGCTTGCTATGCGTCATTACAAACGTGCTGAAACCGTAGAAGGAAAAACAGACTTAAGTGCATTAGAACAAGTCGGTTTGACCGAAGCACAGGCACAAGAGATGTATCGTTATCTGGCTATTGCAAATTATGAAGATCGCTTTGTTATCCCATCGAGTCATCGCGAACTCGCAAGAGAAGCTTTCCCAGAACGTAATGGCTGTGGTTTTAGCTTTGGTGATGGTTGTCATGGTAGTGATAGCAAATTTAATTTGTTTAATAGTCATCGTATTGATGCGATTGATATCACATCAAGGACACCTCAAGATGAACGTCGTTCAGAGGAGAAAATATAATGATCTCTCTGAAAGTCATTTCCCATCTCTTAGATTATCCCACACAAGAACTGTGGGATAACCGAGACGAACTTATCGATGCATTACAGGAAGCCGATGAACTTCCTGTGACTCAAGTTGCGAAATTAATGGCATTTATTCATGCCTTAATGCAACAAGAGTTGCTCGATGCACAATCTAATTACAGTGAGCTTTTTGATAGAGGTCGAGCGCGATCACTGTTGTTATTTGAACACGTTCATGGTGAGTCTCGCGATCGTGGTCAGGCAATGGTTGATCTGCTCAATCAATATCAACAAGCAGGGATCACATTAAGTAGTCGTGAACTTCCTGACTATTTACCTACTTACCTTGAGTACTTAACGCTTTTACCTATAACCGAGTGTATTGAAGGGCTAAATAATATTGCGCCTATTTTGGCTCTGTTAGGTGAACGTTTAAAACAACGAGGCAGTGATTATCACGCTCTCTTTGATGTGTTGCTTTGTCTTTCACAAAGTGGATTAGAAGCATCGCAACTGACTGCTCAAGTAGAAAAAGAGCCTTTAGATGATACACCTGCTGCATTAGATGCTGTGTGGGAAGAAGAACAAGTGACGTTTCTTGGAGAAGGTACGCAGTGTGGTAGTGGCAAGATCAGCCAACATCAGCGTCGTTTTGCACAAGAGACCGCAGTTCAATATCTCAACGTGGGGAATTCGTTGGATACGGGAGCACAAAAATGAATTACATCAATATGTTATTTTTTGATATCTATCCCTATATTGCTGGTGCCGTTTTTATTATCGGTAGCTGGTTACGCTATGATTATGGTCAATACACTTGGCGTGCGGGCTCTAGCCAGATGCTAGACAAGAAAAATATGCGATTGGCATCTAACTTATTCCACGTTGGGATCATCGGTATTTTTGCTGGTCATTTTCTGGGAATGTTAACACCACACTGGATGTATGAATCATTTCTGCCTATTGAATATAAACAAATTATGGCGATGGTAGGCGGTGGTACTTGCGGTGTGTTAATGCTGGTGGGGGGCGTGATGTTATTAAAACGTCGTTTAACCAATCCACGAGTGAGAGCCACATCTTCATTTGGTGACATTATGATTTTAACGCTACTGGTTATTCAAGTGGCATTAGGTCTACTAACAATTCCATTCTCTGCACAACATATGGATGGTAGTGAAATGATGAAGCTGGTGGCATGGGCACAATCTATTGTGACATTCCACGGTGGTGCTTCAGCAAATCTTGAAGGTGTTGCATGGGTATTTAAGTTGCACATTTTATTAGGAATGACGATTTTCTTATTATTCCCATTCTGTCGACTAGTCCATATTTGGAGCGTGCCTATTGAGTATTTAACTCGCCGCTATCAAATTGTGCGTAATCGCCATTAATGAATACCCATCTCCTGATAGTAAGTTAGAGACCTTTTAGTTGCGCTTATCTCACCCCCGCCCGCGGGGGTTTTTTTTATCTCTTTTTCAATTCTAAATCTTCAACAAAATTTTTGAATGGTTAAAACAATAATCTTTAGATTCATTTAGGCATTGTTGCACTTATAATTCTTTTCAACGAAATAAATAAATTTATATAAACAAATAAACAGATAATTAAATGTCGTGATATTTAAATATATTTAAAGTTTACAGTCGATTATTTATTATTAATAAATACATTAAATTGTAAATTTAAAAGGATCTGAATATTGTCATATAAATTTGGTGCTATTATTTAATTGAGTCTTACCTCTATTATGCTATCGGAGATTATTATGAGCTTTAAATATCATCGTATCGATAAAAGTAATGCTGCTGTTCTGTTGGTAGACCATCAAGCTGGGTTACTTTCTTTAGTCAGAGATATCGAGCCTGATAAATTCAATAATAATGTATTAGCATTAGCTAATGCCGCTAAGTACTTTAATTTACCTACCATTTTAACGACCTCTTTTGAAGATGGCCCTAATGGCCCTTTAATGCCTCAACTTGTTGAGATGTTCCCTGATGCTCCTTATATCGCTCGTCCAGGTCAAATCAACGCATGGGATAACGAAGATTTCGTAAAAGCGGTTAAAGCGACGGGTAAAAAACAACTGATTATTGCAGGTGTTGTAACTGAAGTGTGTGTCGCATTTCCTGCATTATCAGCACTTGAAGAAGGTTTTGAAGTGTTTGTTGTCACTGATGCTTCAGGTACTTTCAATGCCATTGCTCGTGACTCTGCGTGGGATAGAATGTCAAAAGCAGGGGCACAATTAATAAACTGGTTTGGTTTAGCTTGTGAGTTACACCGTGATTGGCGTAATGATGTTGAAGGATTAGGTGCGCTCTTTGCTAACCATATTCCAGACTATCGTAATCTTATGACAAGCTATAATACTTTAACAAAAAAGTAAGTGATTAATTTAAATATTATATAATAATAGGGCTTATATTATTTTTCGATAAATATAATTTAATAGAAGTTAAAGATTATTAAATTATAGATATAAGCCCGTAATTAATAAATGGATCAGAAATGAAAAATAAATTATTAAAAACCACTGCTATTGCAATGGCATTAAGCGTGGGTGTTGCACAGGCTGCTGAATATAAAGCAAGTACCGCAGAAGGCCCAATTAAGATAGTTAACTTAAAAGCGATGGAAGCACAAGTCCAAGCAAATATGGATAAAGGGGCTTTTGGTTATATTCGTGGTGGTGCTGAAGACGAAAATAATTTACGTTCAAACACGACGGCATTTGATAAAAAATATATTATGCCTCGTTCATTACAAGGCATCGAATTTTCTGACTTAGATTTAAAAACAGAATTTTTGGGTATTAAATTAGATACGCCTATTATTCAGGCACCGATGGCAGCTCAAGGGCTTGCACATCAACAAGGCGAAGTCGCCACAGCAAAAGGTATGGCAAAAGCAGGTTCTATTTTTTCATTAAGTACTTATGGTAATAAAACAATTAAAGAAGTGGCTGATGCTAAACCGGGTTATCCTTTCTTCTTCCAGTTGTATATGAGTAAAAATGATGCCTTTAACGAGTATATTTTATCTCAAGCAAAACAGTATGGTGCTAAAGGCATTATTATGACTATTGACTCTTCTGTGGGTGGTTATCGTGAAGATGACGTGAAAAATAATTTCCAGTTCCCATTAGGTTTTGCCAACTTAGAAGCATTCGCAAAAATTAGCGATGATAAATCTAAGACAGGTAAAGGTGCGGGTATTAGCGAAATTTATGCGCAAGCTAAACAAGCCTTCACCCCTGCTGATATTCAGTACGTGAAAAAAATGTCTGGTTTACCTGTAATTGTAAAAGGTATTCAATCACCAGAAGATGCTGATGTGGCAATTAAAGCGGGTGCAGATGCAATTTGGGTATCTAATCATGGTGGCCGTCAATTAGACAGTGGTCCAGCATCAATTGATGTTTTACCTTCTATTGCAAAAGTTGTGAATAAACGTGTTCCTATCGTGTTCGACAGCGGTGTACGTCGTGGTTCACATGTCTTTAAAGCATTAGCCAGTGGTGCAGATATTGTCGCTGTTGGTCGTCCAATTCTTTATGGATTAAATTTAGGGGGCGCTGAAGGTGTAAATTCAGTTATCCAACATTTAAATAAAGAATTAAAAATTAATATGATGTTAGGTGGGGCGAAAACAGTAAAAGATATTCAAGCCACTCAACTTTATACTGATGCCAGTTTTAATCAATAATTAACTTATTTAAGTTAAGAATAATAAAAAACCACGCTTAATATCGAGCGTGGTTTTTTTGTCTATTAGCTATTGAGAAAACTTAGTTTTGGGTTGATGGCATATCACCAAAACAGAGGTTATTTTGATTATTAATGCCACCATCTGGAGATGAATAACCTAAGCAACCTAACATCGAATCGAAAATATTATGATGATAGAACGTGCGCTCTGCATCTTGATTACGTTTTAGGTTATCAAATAATTGCTTATTTTCAGGCTCTGCTAAATAGCTATCTGACATCCAAACTAAGAAAGGCACTTTAAATTGTTCTGGCGGTGCAATTTCTTTTGGTGTGCCATGTAAGCCACCTTTTTCGGAAATAGATTCTCCGTGATCGGAGGTATAAAACACAATAGCTTTTTTATCGCGTAATGTGTCGAGTACGCCATCAATAAAATAGTCAGTATAAAGAATAGAGTTGTCATAAGCATTCACTAACTGCTCTTTAGTACACTCATCATCCACATTTAAACATTCAGGTTGATACTTTTTGAATGATTCAGGGTAACGTTGTGAATACATAAAGTGAGAGCCTTTAGTATGTAAAATCACTAAATGATTTCCCTTTGGATGCTGAGAAACCGCATTCGCCGTTTCAGCAATTAATAAAGTGTCATCCAACTCTTTACCAAAGTTGCTATTTTTTGCCGTCATCATCTCTTTCATTGCGTAGTTATTTAAATCAAGTTTATTGTAAAACCACAACTCACTCTGCATTGAAAAAAGCTCAGAAGACATACCTAGTTGGCTTAATACTGAGAATATATTGTTCTCTTTTAATGTTCGTTGATCGTTACTTTCTGTTCCATTTTCACGTACAAACATACATTTTAAAGAGAGTTTTGTTGCGGTATCACAAGAAATACCTTTAAAGGCAACAAGATTTTTTTCTTGGCTTAATAGAGGATTTGTTTGACGCTCATATCCTAATAATCCCATATGATCCCATCTTGCTGTTTCACCAATAATAAAGACAACATACACATCCTCATTAGCCTTTGATGGTTGGTATGTGAAGTGATCGGCAGGATCAAAAATATTTTTGCTATTAAACGTATCGTCATACTGCGTTATTGCATATTGGAATAATGGAATAATCCAATTTGTAGGCAAATACGCATAACTTAAACCCCCACTATAACTAGGTAAATCTAAGTTATTCTTGATTTCATAGGCTTTTTGTTTTGAATCGAGTGTTTTCAAATAGCTAAAAACAGCCAGCGCAATCACCAGCATTTTGGCCGTGTTTTTTATCCAGATTTTTTTCTTTTGTTGAGTCGTTAGATTTTTCTCTGGTTTTTTACATAGCCAAATAAGCGCCAATGGCAAAACAGATAAACCAATAATCCAAATAATTACATTTGGGCTAACCAGCTCTTTAGATAAATCCGTATCTGTAGTTAGTGTTGAAATGATAATGCCGTATCCAATGACTACATCATAAAAAGAAATATAGTAACTAGCACAAACACTCACGACGAGAATAAAAGAGGTAATTATTTTAAAAAAGAGAGTGCCGAAGAAAGAGAGTAATCGTAATAAGAAGAAGGTAAAGGCAATATTAACCGCAATTTCACCTAGGATATATAATGCATCAATGAGGGGGTTGTTTGTATTCTGTGTGCCGTATCGGCCAATGTAGACAGAAAGATTAAGAAAAAAACCAAGGTAGACAGCTAAAAAAAGGGCAATGTTTTCTTTCGAAAACCTTAAAAACTTTAATTTTTGCATGTTCAATTATTATCAATTTATAAGGTGTAGAGGTCTTTATGACCGCGAAGTTGTTTTCAGGTTCAGTATTATGTGCTTTTTTTTATTGAAGTTTAAAAATTTTTTATTTGAATAACATTAATATCAAAATTATTAATTTTAAATAGTTCTAGTAGATAGGGATATTGATAGAGATATTAGAAGGTTGTCATCATTATATACGGTAAGAGCCGGATAAAGGCAGATAAGAAAGCGTATTTATTATTTTGATTTCGTAGATGAAATGAATAAGTACTATTACGTTATAAGCGTTAATGTATAACGAAATTTGATAGAAACACAAATCGACATAAATATCGTCATTAGTGTCGAGTACTTCCTATTTTTTTGGTTTTCATTGTTTTCTTACTCATTCAATGGTTTTTATTTTTCTTTATTTTTCATTGTGTTGTAGAAAAGTAAAAAAGCGTGCTTATTTGGCACACTCTCTGCATAGATAGAGGAGAGAATCAGGTAATAACCTGAAAGTTGATGAACACAGGAGCAATGTTGATGAAAAAAGTCATCACGGTCTGTCCGTATTGCGCCTCAGGATGCAAAATCTACCTGAAGGTGGAAAACGGTAAAATCATTGGCGCTGAAGGAGCTAATGGTTTAACAAACCAAGGTGAGCTGTGTCTGAAAGGGTATTATGGATGGGATTTTATCCATGATACTAAGATACTGACTCCACGTCTTAAAACACCAATGATCCGTCGTGAAAGAGGCGGAAAATTAGAATCGGTTTCTTGGGAAGAAGCGATTGAGTTTGCGAGTAGCAAACTTCTTGCTATCAAAGAGAAATACGGTGCTAAATCTATTATGACAACCGGCTCTTCACGAGGCCCGGGTAACGAAGCTAACTTCGTTATGCAGAAATTTGCTCGTGCGGTTATCGGAAATAATAATATAGACTGCTGTGCTCGTGTCTGACACGGCCCTTCGGTTGCAGGTCTGCAGCGTTCGGTCGGTAATGGTGCTATGAGCAACTCAATCGTTGAGATTGAGGATACCAAATGTCTATTTGTCTTCGGTTATAACGCCGCAGACTCGCATCCTATTGTTGCTCGCCGTATTGTTAAGGCGAAAGAGAAGGGTGCCAAAATTATTGTATGTGACCCTCGTTACATCGAAACAGCACGTTTAGCCGATTTACACTTAGGCTTAAAAAATGGCTCTAACATTGCGTTATTAAATGCGATTGCGCATGTGATTATTGAGGAAGGATTGCATGATAAATCCTTTATTGAAAATCACACCGAGCAGTTTGAAGAATATTGTAAATTAGTTGAAAGTTATACACCTGAATCCGTTGAAGAAATAACAGGTTTAAGTGCTCAAATTATTCGTGAAGCTGCGCGTATGTACGCAAAAGCAGAAACTGCAACAATTCTTTGGGGAATGGGGGTCACTCAGTTCTACCAAGGCGTTGAAACGGTTCGTTCACTGACTAGCTTGGCATTATTAACCGGTAATTTAGGTAAAAAATACGTCGGTGTTGGTCCTGTTCGTGGTCAAAACAACGTACAAGGTGCGTGTGATATGGGGGCATTACCTAACACGCTGCCGGGATATCAATACGTTACTGACGAAAAAGCACGTGAGAAATTTGCTAAATTCTGGGGCATTGAATCCATGCCTGATGAAGTGGGCTATGCGTTAAGTGAAGTCCCTCATAATATCGATCACGGTTTATTAAAAGCTCACTATGTAATGGGTGAAGATCCACTGCAAACTGAGCCTGATTTAGCAACAATTCGTAGAACGTTTGAAAAACTGGAACTATTGATAGTACAAGATATCTTTATGACCAAAACGGCGGCGATTGCTGACGTTATTTTCCCTGCAACATCATGGGGTGAACATGAAGGTGTTTATACTGCAGCAGACCGCGGTTTCCAACGTTTCTATAAAGCCGTTGAACCTGTTGGTGATGTAAAAACAGACTGGCAAATTATCAGTCTAATGGCTACAGCAATGGGTTATCCAATGCATTACAACAATACCAAAGAAATTTGGGATGAGTTGCGTGAGCTATGCCCAATTTATTATGGTGCGACTTACGAAAAAATGGCGGACTTGGCATATATTCAATGGCCTTGCCCAACAGAAGATAGCCCAGGTACACAATATCTGTACGATGGTGGTAACTTTGATACCCCTAATGGTAAAGGTCAATTCTTTACTTGTGAGTGGGCTCCACCAATTGACAAACTGTCTGATGAATTCCCAATGGTACTGGCAACAGTCCGTGAAGTTGGGCACTACTCTTGCCGTTCAATGACAGGTAACTGTAAAGCATTGGCAGCATTAGCAGATGAGCCAGGTTATGTTCAGTTAAATACTGAAGATGCCAAACAACTGGGTATTAAAGATCAAGAGTTAGTTTGGATACGTTCTCGTCAAGGTAAAGTGATTACGCGTGCTGCGGTCAGTGATAGACCAAATAAAGGTGCGGTATATATGACTTACCAGTGGTGGATTGGTGCTTGTAACGAACTAGTTGCAGAAAACTTAAGCCCAATCACTAAAACACCTGAGTATAAATATTGTGCAGTATGTGTTGAGCCAATCAAGGAACAGGCTCAGGCAGAACACTATGTGAAAACGGAATATAGCAATATTAAACGTCGTTTAAGAGAAGCCGCCGAGGGCTAATCTGACCTAATTAGTATTGTTTTTTTGCCTTAAGACCGAGTTTATTAACCTTGTGTTAGTAAGCTCGGTTTTTTTATGATTTTTTTACTGTTGTCTGGTCTTTTTTTCTTCTGCTTATCATCGAAAAATCACTTAACTTTTGCCTGAATATTCACCATGAGTTGGCTCACAATAAAAAAAGTAACATGTTACTTTTAACGTAATCCGTTTCTAAATCAAGTGGATAAATTGCTTTTTATTTAATGCCAGCGCAGGATGCTGTTATGGAAATGAGTGTAAGAAAACAACAACGAGATACCGTATGAAAAAACTCATTAATGCCCTACAAGCGTTTGGTAAATCCTTATATGGGCCAGTCTTAATATTGCCGATTGTCGGTTTATATATCGCTTTAGGTAATGTTTTTGGCAATGGCAATCTTGCGGAATATATTCCGTTTTTAAATCACCCGATTATTCAAAGTATTGGGCAATTACTCGCAAAATCATCTGTTGCTATTTTAATCAACCTGGCACTGATCTTTGCTGTGGGTATTCCCGTTGGTTTAGCGAAAAAAGACAAAGGCTACGCCGGTTTAATTGGTTTAGTGGTGTTTGTTATTTTCACGAATGCCATGAATATTACGCTAACGCTACAAGGTAAACTGGTTAGCGCAGAAGAGATGCGAGCTGCTGGTCAAGGCATGGTATTAGGTGTCCAAGTCCTAGAAATGGGCGTATTTGCCGGTATTTTAACTGGGGCAATATCAGGGTGGCTTTATAATCGTTATTCAGGTCGTCAGTTTAACGGCATTATGGCTATCTACTCTGGTCACTGCTTTGTCGCCATTATTGCTATTCCATTCACCATTGCACTCGCTGTTTTAATGTGTGAAGTCTGGCCTTTTGCTCAGGCGGGTATTACTAAAATGGCGCTTGTTATTCATGATTCTGGTGCTTTTGGTGCGCTGATTTATGGATTCTTAGAACGTATTCTTATCCCAACAGGATTACATCATTTAGTCTATACCCCATTCTTGTATACCGAATTAGGCGGTGTTGCTGATGTTTGTGGCACAACTTACCAAGGTGCAAGAAATATCTACTTTGCTGAAATGGCGTGCCCGGAAGTTAAACAACTCAGTAGCACTGTGATTTGGGATGCGCGCGGTATTGCTAAAATGTTCGGCTTAACTGCCGCGGCTGCGGCCATGATCTCTGTGGCTAAAAAAGAGAAAAAGCAGATGGCCAAGGCAATTTTAATTCCTGCGGCTGCAACCTCTTTCTTACTTGGTGTAACAGAGCCTCTTGAGTTTTCCTTCCTATTTGTTGCCCCAGTTTTATTTTTAGTTCACGCCGTATTAACCGGTATTGGCATGATGCTGTTCTACCTATTAGGTGTTCATGCGATTGGTGCGAACGGTGTCATTGATTTCATTTTATATAACTTGCCGTTAGGCACTGAAAAATCAAATTGGCCTATGTATATCGTGGTGGGTTTGATTATGTCAGTTCTCTATTTCGTTATCTTTAGAACCTTGATTTTAAAACTCAATCTTAAAACACCGGGTCGTGAAGATGATGATGAAGAGACGCGTTTATATAGCAAAGAAGATTACAAGAAAAAAGCAGAATCAGTCACTGCCTCTGAACAAATTACTCAAAATATCAATGAATTAGGTGAGGAGATTATTGAAGGACTCGGTGGGCGTGACAATATTGAAGTGGTTGATAATTGTTATACCCGCTTAAGAGTTATTGTTAAAAATGTCGATGTAATTCATGAAGATATTTTGAAAAAAACAGGTGCTAAAGGCGTTGTACGCCACGGTAATAATGTTCAGGTTGTTTATGGATTACATGTGAAAAAAATGCGTGAAGCGGTCGAAGCCGCACTTTAATAGGAGAAAGAAAGATGACTAAATCACCCTTTATCTTAAGTATTGCAGGCGGCGGAAGCACCTATACACCGGGAATAGTAAAAAGCTTAATGGTACGTTTAGAGGATTTCCCTCTGAGTGAAATTCGTTTATACGACATCGATCAAGAGCGCCAGGATACCATTGCCCCAGTCGTTGAAAAAGTGATCCGTGATCATAGTGATACCATTAAATTTACAGTGACAACGGATGCAAAAGCCGCGTTTGATGGTGCTCATTTCGTGTTTGCTCAAATGCGTGTGGGTCAATATAAAATGCGTGAACAGGATGAAAAGATCCCATTACGTCATGGTGTTGTAGGGCAAGAAACCTGTGGGCCTGGCGGACTTGCTTACGGTTTACGCACCATTTTACCTATGGTTGAGCTAATTGATTTAGTTGAGGAATATGCTTCACCTAAAGCATGGATTGTAAACTATTCAAACCCAGCCGCGATCGTTGCTGAAGGTGTACGTCGTTTACGCCCTAATGCTCGTGTATTGAATATCTGTGATATGCCTGTTGCAGCGATGCGTAATATGGCAGCCGTATTAAACGTTGATCGCCATGATTTAGATGTGGACTACTTTGGTCTAAATCACTTTGGTTGGTTCACTTCTGTGCGCGTAAAAGGTGAAGAAAAACTGCCTGAATTACGTGAACATATCGCTAAATTCGGTCTTTTAACCGAAGATGCAGCTCAAACTGATCCACAACACTCAGATCCATCATGGGTGAAAACATGGCGTCATATTCAGCCATTAATGGAAGCATTCCCTGAATATATTCCAAACCCATATTTGCAGTATTACTTGATGCCAAATTATATCGTTGAGCATCAAGATCCAGATTACACCCGTGCAAATGAAGTGATGGATGGTCGTGAAAAACGCTTGTTTGAAGCAGCGCGTGAATACAAAGAGACCGGTATTTTACCTGATGCTTTCCACGTTGGTGTTCATGGCGCTTTTATTGTTGATGTGGCATGCTCTTTAGCTTTTGATTTACGTCAGCGCCATTTAGTGATTGTTGAAAATAAAGGTGCGATTGCAGATTTACCTTATGATGCAATGGTTGAAGTGCCAGCATATATCACTTCTCACGGGCCAGAGCCTATTCGTATTGGCGACATTCCGCGTTTCCATCGTACTTTGTTAGAGCAACAATTGGCATCAGAGCAATTATTAGTGGAAGCAACGCTTGAAGGTAGCTACGAGAAAGCACTTGAGGCGTTCACACTGAATAAAACAGTGCCAAGCGTGATCCACGCTAAGAAGATCCTCGATGATATGATTGAAGCAAATCATGAGTATTGGCCTGAATTACGTAAAGCTTATGTAAATGGTAAGCGTGTTTGATCTCAAGACTTGCTGTTAATGAGTAATTGAATAAGAATGCTGTTCTATCACCAGAACAGCATTTTCCTTTTATGTTGGTAAGGACGATGTATCAATAAGGTAACAGGTATGTCGGCACGATTATCATCTTTACTATCAAGAGCAACAGAATTAACCCGTGCAGAATATCGCATCCTCTCCTATTTAATTGATAATCCGACACAAGTTGGCAAACTTACCATTAGAGAACTTGCACAAGCCAATTTTGTTTCGACAACGACCATTATGCGTCTTTGCCAGAAATTAGGTTTTTCTGGTTATAGTGAGTTGGTGTATTACTGTAAACAGTTGTTATCCACGGCTGAAAAATACCATCAACTGAAAAGTGATGAAAATGAGGTAGCAGAGCCTCTTTTTGATCAATTTTTGGCGAATTATTTAAAAACTTTCACCTTAATTTCAGATGAACGAAGACAAGCTTTTGCTGATTTAATTAACAGTAAGAACTCATTTTTTATTTATGGTGCAGGTTTTTCCCATATCTTTTCAGAATATATCAGTAAGCGGTTACAGCTGATTGGTAAAGATGCTTTTCTTTCTGGACTGAGTGACAGTAAGAATATCTTTATTAATAATGCGTCACGCTATACGGTTTTTATTGCGATATCTCGTAGCGGAGAGACAGAACAAGTTGTTGAAAAAGCGAGAATAGCAAAAAGCATTGGTATGAAGATTGTTGCATTTACTCGTGCAAGTGCCAATCCATTGGCTGAACTTGCTGATATTCATTTCCCCATTTATGACGATGCAGTGAATTATCATAGTGACACTATTGAGAGCTCGTCTTTTGAATCAAACCTTGTCTTGATAATTGATTTGTTACTCAGCCGAGCTCAACGATTTTAATTGCTGTAATAACGATTTATGACTAAGCGACTGACTGATTTAAATAAAGCGTTAAGGATAAATCAGGGTGTGCATTCATTGAGTCGAATTTATGTGATGGGTGAGCATCAACTGTGGGGTAACGAGATAATAAAACGATAAAATCTTGGTAAGCCTGATTTTTATTATCATGAGTAAAAATAGGTGTACCACTATGATTTAATTCATTATCTGCAATTAATAAGACATCAAGATATTGCGCATTATTGTGTTCATAAAGCACATTTTCAGGGTTGATTTCTTGCCAAGGTGTTCCTATGGCTTCTTTCGGTGAATGCACACGTAAAGCACCTGTATTATCTTTAACGTTATTCTTATTCATCATCACAATCATGGTGTGATCAACGCCATCTTTATGAACGCCTTCAATTGAAAGTTCACTTAAAGAATCTGGTTGGGCAATTAACCTTAAATGGAAAACAGTGGATATTGATTTAGGCGAATTTTGATCTGTTAAGTGACGTGGTGTAAATGTATTACCTTGAATTAATAGCATTTTTAATTTTAATATCGCTTGATAAGCTGTATTGCTCTGCCAGCGATCATCAAGTGCTCTAAAATGCCTTTGTGCGCCACTATCTTCACGAATAAATCCATCTTCTTCAGTGAGAACAAAAGGTTGGTACTCTAGCCTGGAGATCGTTTCCATATCATTATCAAAAAGGTAGCGTCCAGTTCGAGAGTGACGAAATGAAAGCGTTGGATCTTGTGCTAAATAGTCACCATATTCCATTAGTGCATTAATATCTTTTTCTTCAGCACCTAATTGTTTTATTAAATCAATTACAATATTTTGAGGAATAAAAACATATTTATTATTTTTGTATTTTTTTCTTATTTCATTAATTTTATTTATAAGCAGGTTATTCATATATAATATGCTCCATTGATGGTTTATATTATTAATAATTAATTAGGGGAATAACTAATAAAATATAATCATGTGAATTATAGATGTAGATTAATAAGTTTCAAATATAAAAAATAGAGAGTGTAATAAATTAATTACACTCTCTTAAAATAATTAAGTAATTAGATCAAAATTAAAGTATTTCTGGAATTGAAATACCTAAACGTTGCATCCGTGATAATAACGTTGTTCTTTTTAATCCTAATTTTAAAGCAGCGCCTCTAGCACCAGCAACCACACCATTAGTTTCTCTTAACGCTTGAATGATCCTTTCTCGCTCCTTATCATCACTTTCTGGCGCATTAGTTTGCATACGCTTTTCAATAGATGAAGGTTGAGATAGCACCTGTTTTAAACGAGAGGGCTTATTAATATGAAGCTCTTTTAACTGAAGGTTTAGTGTTGAACCTCGTGTTAAAATAACTGCACGTTCAATAATATTTTCAAGTTCACGAACATTACCCGGCCACGGATAAAGTGTTAATTGTTCCAATGCATTAGCTGGAATACAATCTATTTTTCTATCCATTCTTCGCGCAATTTTTTGCGTGAAATGTTTTGCTAAAAGCGGAATATCTTCAGGTCGCTCTCTTAGTGGCGGAATAATAATAGGAAAAACATTAAGGCGATAATAAAGATCTTCTCTAAATTCACCTTCATCTGTTAAATCATGGAGAT
Organism: Proteus terrae; assembly: GCF_003144325.1. Lineage (GTDB taxonomy): Bacteria > Pseudomonadota > Gammaproteobacteria > Enterobacterales > Enterobacteriaceae > Proteus > Proteus terrae. The sequence goes on along the minus strand of NZ_PENS01000020.1, from coordinate 28,113 downwards.
TTTTATTGGTTGCCGCGATAAGCCTGACATCCACAGGAATAACTTTATTACCGCCTAATCTTTCTATTTCGCGCTCTTGAAGAACACGAAGCAGTTTAGGTTGTAATTCAATGGGCATATCACCAATTTCATCTAGAAATAGCGTACTTTTATCCGCCATTTCAAATCGACCAATATGCGTATTTGTTGCACCTGTAAATGCGCCTTTATCGTGACCAAAGAGATCGCTTTCTAAAAGACCAGAAGGTACTGCCGCACAGTTCATTTTTATCATCGTCTTATTTTTTCGCTGACTTAGACTATGAATAGCGCGTGCGATTAATTCTTTACCAGTACCTGTTTCACCTAATATAAGAACGGTACTATCACTTTGTGCTACTAACTCAATTTGTTCGAGCACATTATGCATAGCATCGCTTTGATAAATAATCTCACTAAAGCATGCATTATTATCTATCTGTTCATTAAGCCAAATATTTTCATTCTTTAAACTATCTTTTAAATGCGTTATCTCTTCATAAGCGGCGGCATTTTCAATGGCAATACCAATACGTGCCGCAATTTGTTGAAGCAATTGGCAAGTATCGTTAGTAAAAACACTTCCTATTTCATGCGCTAAAATTAATAAACCGAGAGGTTTATGATTAAAAGCCAGTGGCAATAACAAAGCCGTCTGCATATTTTGCTTAACTAGACGCTTAATCAAAACATCTTCCTGATCTTCTTTATTAATATCAATTAAGACAGGTTTATTCTGATTAATAATTTCTTCGGCTTTGTTATTCGCGCTACTAAATTTACGTTGTTGACGAATAACGGATTTCCCAGTCTGATAACGACTAGAATAAAGAATACCTTCATTACTATTTTGTGATGAGGTACGGCATAACATAAGACTAATATGGTTCAGTCCAAAAAAACGATGTATTTCTTTAGAGACTTCAGAAATAAGACCATCCATGTCTAGATGAGCTAATACAGAATTTGTGATATCAACCAATATTCGATATTGGTTACGCTCATTACGAAGGCTCTCCATAGTTTCAGCATTGTTACTGCTTAATTTCATGACACCACCGATTGCCCTAAAAAATTAGCTATATTGTAGTAGGTTTATAATAAATTTATATCAATGACTGAATCATCTTTGATCCAACCCGCTATTTTTGTATATGTAATGAAACTTAAGAATATAAACGTATTAAATCAATATATAATAAAATATATAGCGATTTATTTTATCGTCAAAATTGTCGAATAATTTGACGAAGTGACTTATTTATTAATTAATAATCATTTTTATTTGAAAATTATTTAATTGAAAAATAAGGAATAGTTATATCAAAAATATATTGGCATGAACCGTGCTAGATTCATTCTATTGATACTCTAATTATTATTCTTAATTAGAATAACTCGTTGCATTTATCGCCATATATAACGGCTATATATAACAAAAAGCAGGAGAATATGATGAACCGTTTCATCATTGCAGACCCTAAAAAATGTATTGGTTGCCATACTTGTGAAGTAGCTTGTGTCGTGTCACATCAGCAAGCAGACCAAGATAATTTAGCCATTGACCAAATTAGTGAGCAAAATTTTCAACCTAGAATTCATGTGATTAAAGGATTCTCAATCAGTACAGCAGTTGTTTGTCACCAATGTGAAGATGCCCCTTGTGCCAATGTGTGTCCAAATGGCGCTATTATTCATAACAAAGATTATTACTATGTCGATCAGGAAAAATGTATCGGCTGTAAAACCTGCGTGCTGGCTTGTCCTTATGGCACGATGGAAGTGGTTTCTCGTCCAGTTATGCGTAAATCAACTGCGCTGAATGCGATTGAAGCATTTAAAGCAGAAGCAAACAAATGTGATTTATGTCACCACCGCGAAGCGGGCCCTGCATGTATTGAAGTTTGCCCAACTCATGCTTTAGTGTGTATTGATAGAGATGCACTTGAAGAGATGGTTAAAGAGCGTCGTCGTAAAGCAGCTTTTGAAACCGGTGCTGAATTGTTGTTCTAAGATCAATAATAAAGCAACTATGTGCTGATACTATAGTTGCTATTATTTATCCTGCTTCAATAAGGTATCGACATGCATGAAATCACGCTTTGCCAGAGCGCATTTGAGATAATAGATTCTCAAGCTAAATTAAATAATGCAAAAAAAGTAAAAAGCGTATGGATGGAAATTGGCGCATTATCTTGTGTTGAAGTCAGCGCACTTGAGTTTTGCTTTGATATTGTTTGCAGAGACACCCTTGCTCAAGGCTGTGAATTACATATTGAGGTTATCCCCGCAAAAGCATGGTGTTGGGATTGTCATCAAGTTGTTACTGTTTCAACTTTTAATGCTGGTTGCCCATCTTGTGGTAGCCAGAATATGCGCGTTGAAAATGACGATTCAATGAGAATAAAGCAAATAGAGATCGAATAGGGGTTGTTATGTGTCTTGGTATTCCAGGTCAAGTTGTTGAAGTTGGAAAAACAATCACTGAAAATGCGATGGTCGATGTTTGTGGCGTTAAACGAGAAGTGAATATTGCGCTAGTCTGCGAAGGTGAGCCTCATACGATGATTGGTAAATGGGTGCTGGTGCATGTTGGTTTTGCCATGAGTATCGTCAATGAAGAAGAAGCAAAAGAGACTCTGGATGCTTTGATGGCAATGGGCGAAGTGGAAGACGATGTTTCTGCTTTTCTTTATGGTGAAGAGGGTGCACCGAAGAAAAACTGAGTTAGTTTTGTACTATTGCACGATTAATTTCTTTTTCTTATACTTGACCTTCATCTTTTGAAAGCTGGGACGACCCAGCTTTTTGTCTTTGTATTCAGGGGACGACCCCAACTTATCGAGTAGGGGATGTTATGTCTTGGATTATCCTTTTTATCGCAGGTTTATTAGAGATCGTTTGGGCTGTCGGCCTTAAGTACACACACGGTTTTACGCGTCTAACACCAAGTATTATTACCATTAGTGCTATGGTTGTGAGCATGGGAATGTTGTCTTATGCCATGAAAGGCTTGCCTGCGGGTACGGCTTATGCAATTTGGACTGGTATTGGCGCAGTGGGTACCGCAATCTTTGGTATTTTGGTCTTTGGTGAGTCCGCGAATATCTATCGTTTACTCAGTTTAGCTATGATTATTTTCGGTATTATTGGGCTAAAATTAGCGAGTTGATTATCATCAGTTTTCCATAAAAAAGCCACTCAATTGAGTGGCTTTTTATCTTACGTATTAATCAATTACAGTGTAAATACACCAATGATAGCGATAACGCTGATAATTGCTGCACCACCATAAAATACCCATTTGCTTGCAGGTACATGCACTTTAAAATCGTGCAGAGTATGGTGAATACGGTGTAATGCACACCAAACTGGCAGAATAATCATTAGCAGTAAGAACAGACGACCAATGATGCTTTGGCTAAATGCCATAATACGTTCGTAAGTAAATGCTTCTGGCGCAATACCCATAGGGATTAGGATACCGAGCAGGATGATGATTGCTGGAGAAACAATCGCACTCCACATACCACCTGCACCAAATAATCCCCAGAAAATAGGTTCATCAGAGCGCTTAGGAAGTTGATTCTGATTCATTATTTCCTCCTGGGTTAAATTAACGCCACTGCCAGAATAGCGGCAGTAACAACGATTGTGACACCCCAGAAACCACGAACGATAGGTTCCTGTGGCATTTTTTCATCTTTAACTACGATAACCACTGCTTTTGGTGCAAGTTTGAACCAAGTAGCAGAGTGGAAGACCGTTGCTATCAGGGTCACAATATTAATCAGCATTACAATTGGGTTGCTCAGGAATCCAACGAAACCTGCCCAACTTTCTGGTCCATTTTTTAGTGCGAATACACCAAACAGTACAACCAGACTGAACCAAAGTTGTGGCAGACAAGTCCCTTCACGGGTGATATAGAAACGATAGAATCCAAGTTTCGTCCACCAGTTTGGTTGCATGCCACGAACATAAGGCTTACGTTTTGTTGTCATGTCTTGTTTCCTCCTTAACGTGGTTTCAGCATCGCAATGACAAAGTCTTGCGCACTGGCTGCTTTACCTTGCTGAATAGCGGCAGCAGGATCCACATGTTTTGGACAGACTTCAGAACAGTAGCCAACAAAGGTACAAGACCAGACACCGTTCTCACCATTTAACTGAGGCATACGCTCTTTTGCCCCATGGTCGCGACTATCTGTGTTGTAACGTTGAGCTAATGTAATCGCTGCTGGGCCAATAAACTCTGGGTTTAGACCAAACTGCGGACATGCTGCATAGCAAAGACCACAGTTGATACAACCAGAGAATTGGTGGTATTTCGCCATTTGAGCAGGAGTTTGTTTATTCGTCCCTTCTGAAGGCTTACGATCATTACCGATGATATAAGGTTTAATCGCTTCTAAGCTTTCAATAAAGTGAGTCATATCGACAACAAGGTCACGCTCAACTGGGAAGTTACCCAGTGCTTCAACTCTTACACCGTCTGGATATTCACGAATAAACGTTTTACAAGCTAATTTAGGCACTTTGTTGACCATCATGCCGCAAGAGCCACAAATCGCCATACGGCAAGACCAACGGTAAGAAAGATCAGGCGCTAAATTGTCTTTAATATAACCCAATGCATCCAGTAATGAGGTTTGCTCATCATAAGGAACATCATAAGTGACGAAATGAGGCGCTTCGTCCGTTTCTGGGTTATAGCGCATGACTTCCATTTTAATGTGCTTCATGTCATCAGCCATTCGCTTTCTCCTTATTCTGCTTGTCTTGTGCAGTCGCTTCACCACCATAGACACGTTTAGCAGGAGCAGACTTCGTGATCTTCACATCGCTATATTCTAAACGAGGGGCACCTTCTGGGTTATAGAACGCCAGAGTATGTTTCAGGAAGTTCACGTCATCACGCTCAGTACAACCTTCGTCAAGACGTTGGTGTGCACCACGAGACTCTTTACGATTGATTGCGGAATGAGCCATACATTCAGCGACATCTAAACCAAAGCCAAGCTCAATTTTGTACAGTAAATCTGTATTAAAGACGCTACTGGTGTCTTTAATTTCAACGCGTTTGAAACGTTCTTTTAATTCAGCCAGTTTATCAACGGTTTTTTGCATTAATTCAGGTGTACGATAGATACCGCAACCTTCTTCCATTGATTCACCCATTTCATCGCGAATTTGAGACCAGCTTTCAGAACCTTTTTGGTTCATCAGATTTTTCAGGCCATCTTCGATATCACGAGTACGAGCATCTAATGCTGATGCGTTAGCTGGTGCTGCTTCTTGAGCACAACGAACCGCTTCTTCACCTGCAAGACGACCGAATACAACCAGTTCTGCTAGTGAGTTAGAACCTAAACGGTTAGCGCCGTGTAAGCCAACAGATGAACATTCACCCACCGCAAACAGACCTTTAATACGAGTCTCAGTTTGTTGGTTAGTTTCGATACCACCCATAGTGTAGTGAGCAGTAGGACGAACAGGAATTGGTTCATTAACTGGGTCAACACCCACATACGCTTTTGCCAGTTCACAAATAAATGGCAGACGTTCATGAAGTTTTTTCGCACCCAGATGACGTAAGTCAAGATGAACAACGTCACCACGGTGAGTTTTGATGGTACGGCCTGCGCGCCATTCATGCCAGAAAGCTTGAGAAACTTTATCGCGAGGGCCTAATTCCATGTATTTATTTTCTGGTTTACCTAATGGGGTTTCTGGTCCTAGGCCGTAATCTTGCAGATAACGATAGCCATCTTTATTGACCAGAATACCACCTTCACCACGACAACCTTCGGTCATCAGGATACCTGAACCTGGTAGGCCAGTTGGGTGATATTGAACAAATTCCATATCACGCAGTGGAACGCCATGACGTAAAGCGATACCCATACCATCACCAGTAACAATACCGCCATTGGTATTGAAACGATAAACACGTCCTGCACCACCTGTTGCCATAATGACTGCGTTAGCACGAATTTGAATTTTCGTACCTTCCATCATATTAATCGCAACAAGACCACGAGCGTGACCTTCATCAACAAGAATATCGAGAACAAAATGTTCGTCGAAACGTTGAATTTGCGGATATTTTAAGGATGTTTGGAACAGGGTATGTAGCATATGGAAGCCGGTTTTATCGGCTGCGAACCAGGTCCGTTCGATCTTCATCCCACCAAAACGTCGGACGTTGACTGACCCGTCTTCTTTACGGCTCCAAGGACAGCCCCAGAGTTCTAGTTGAGTCATCTCTGTTGGACAATGCTCAACGAAGTAATCTACGACATCCTGTTCACACAACCAGTCACCGCCTGAAACGGTATCATTGAAGTGGAAATCATAGGAGTCGTGAGCCTGAGTCACTGCTGCTGATCCACCTTCTGCTGCCACGGTGTGGCTACGCATTGGGTAAACTTTTGAGATCAGAGCAATTTTCAGTTGAGGATTCGCTTCCGCTGCAGCTATTGCTGCTCGTAAGCCTGCGCCCCCGGCTCCGATTATCGCTATATCGGCATTAAAGGTTTGCACTGCGCTTCTCCATTGTTCAAGTGAAAATTGGAATAATTGTCTAGAATTCAATTCACTGACATTATTAATTTGTAATGCTATTTTTTTAAGCTATCCGTAACGAAATTGTTTCACTGCCTTGTGACTGCGCTTGATAACATCTTTATTATCATTGACTGTAATTTTAGTATAACGAAATGTAGGGCTCCGAAATTTGATATGAATGATGGTTTTCCCGTATTTCGCAAAAAAAGTGTGATCCACGCCAAGAATTCTGGGTTTTGATAATAAGCTGCCAGAGAAACTTGAAGTTCAAATAAAATATATTTTTCTAAATTGAAAATTATAAATAGTAATGAATAGCTTGTTTTGAAAGTATAGATAACTTTAATTGAAAATGACAATGGTTTTTTGTAAGTGATTGATTTTAATGTGCAAATGTTTTTATGGTTCTTAAGTCTAATTTAAATTAATAAAAACCGATTAAAAAATTTAAAATAAATTTTTTACTATTTATCTAAAACAAATCGGTTTGTCTTGTTAATTGTTAATAAAATATTAATAATATTTCTAAAGGTTTTTAATACTAATCAAAATACGTAGATTTAAATAGAAAGTTAACATTGAAGTTTAGATGAATTTGGCTATTTAAATATAAGCATAGTGTTAGTTTATTGTTATTTTTAATTGAGAAAAAGAATTATTCTAATTAACTACTATTATAAAAATAGTGAAAACTCACTGAGTTTCTTACTCTAAATAGGTGTTTATTTAAACGATAAAAAGTGCCAAAAAGTAGATGTTTTGTAGAATTACATTTATTTGTCTTATGTGTTTTTACTTAAAAAATGAAAAGATTAATGAAAAAATATAAAATGAAACCCTTCTTTATTAGGAGAAATTTGTCTGTTGAAGAGGATGCGAGTAAACTGCACGCTTTGTTTTCTGTTGGAGTTTTTCGTTCATGAGTGAAATCGCGGATTGGCAGCCAAGCGCCTCAATCGCCAACTTGCTAAAAAAGGCGAAAATAGTCAGTAATATTAGGCGTTTTTTCGCTGATCGTGGTGTGTTAGAAGTTGAAACGCCTATGATGAGTCAGGCTACCGTTACCGATGTTCATCTTTGCCCATTTGAAACCCAATTTGTGGGGCCAGGCGCTTCTCAAGGGCTGAAACTTTATTTGATGACAAGCCCTGAATACCACATGAAGCGTTTATTAGCTGCAAACAGTGGCCCGATTTATCAAATGGGGCGTTGCTTCCGTAATGAGGAAGCCGGTAGATATCATAATCCGGAATTTACGATGCTAGAGTGGTATCGACCTTGTTTTGATATGTACCGGTTGATGAATGAAGTCGATGATCTACTGCAAGAAGTCTTAGATTGTGAAACATCAGAGTCACTCTCTTATCAACAAGCATTCTTGCGTTATCTCGATATCGACCCTTTATCTGTTGATAAAGAAAAATTACGTGAAGTGGCTACAAAACTGGATTTATCAAATATTGCAGATACTGAAGAAGATAAAGATACACTACTTCAATTGCTATTTGTTTCTGGGGTTGAACCTCATATCGGTTTAGAAAAGCCAACGTTTATCTATCATTTCCCTGCGTCACAAGCCTCATTAGCTGAAATTAGCTCTGAAGATCATCGTGTAGCAGAGCGTTTTGAAGTCTATTTTAAAGGTGTTGAATTAGCGAATGGATTTCGTGAGTTGACGGATGCTCAAGAGCAACGCCATCGTTTTGAACGTGATAACCGTCAGCGAGTGGCAATGGGATTACCAGAGCAACCTATTGATGAGCGTTTTTTAGCGGCTCTTGAAGCGGGATTACCAGAGTGTTCTGGTGTGGCTTTAGGCGTTGATCGTCTCATTATGTTGGCGCTTGGTTTAGAGCATATTAGCGATATCATTGCCTTTCCTGTTTACAGAGCATAAGTTCATCTATCGATGAGAATTAAAAAAGAGAGTCTAGGCTCTCTTTTATTTTTTTGATTTTCGGTTTTGCCTTCGCTTTTCTTCTGCTTCAAGCGCTTTTTCTTGAAACTTCGCAAATTTATTCCCTGTTACGTCTTTCATATAGCGATAATTAATAAACCAATACGTAATACATGAAAATAAAATAACCCACCAGATTAAGAGTAGTTTTAATGCCGAGTTAACACCGAGTATTAAATTAAAACTAATCAAGACCATTAAGCTGACAAATACCGAGCTAAATAACCCACCTGCAATTTGTGGCATATATTTTTTTAAAGGAGTAATACTCATTAATGGTAAAATAATCGCCATTGAAAATAATGTACCAAAAGTGGCAAGCATAATAATCATGATGGGATCACCAAGACCTAATATCCAATCGGTGATACCAAAAAATGAAAAAGGAATTTCTATCATGAAGTTGCCTCCCTACTAGGGTAGAAAAGAGGGATATCTTTAAAATTAAAAATCAATTTAAACAATACATTAGGGAATATATGTATTTCAGTATTATAGAGTGTGACGGATTGATTAAAAAATTCACGTCTATCTGCAATACACTCTTCTAACTCTTTAGCTTGTGCTTGTAATACGTGTAAATTTTTTCCGCTGATAAGTTCAGGGTATTTTTCAGCAATGATGAGTGATTTTTTTATTTGAGGTAATAACTGATTAGCTAAATCAACTTTTTGGTCTAATACATCTGCGCGTAAATAGTGCTCTCTATTTTCAGCTAATTTTTCAAATAAGGCTTTCTCATGATCCATCGCTTTTTGTGTAATTACTATCAACATGGGGATCAAATCGGCTTGTTTTTTTAATAAAACATCAATATTTGCAAAGGCTTTATAGCAATTATTCTTTAGCATTACCATGTTGTTATAAATCATCACTAATTGGCGTATTAAAAAATAAACCAAAGCGAGAATAAAAATGATGAAAATAAGCCATTCCATATTAATCAATTACCAAGATGAAGAGGTGCTATTAAAATAAAGTGTTAGGATGCCATTTTGGTAATCCATTGGTATCACTAGAATGGATAAGATAACAAAAAGAGCAATAATAACGATGATGGCCGAGTTACGACGAAAAGGGCGTGCTTTGTTCCAACGGACAACATAATCTTGTGGTGATAAACCTAATAGATAGTGAGGAGCATTGTGTGTGATAACAACTTCATCATTGATAGGTTCTGCATTACCTATTAATAAATAAGTGGTATCAGCTTCTAAGATGTACTCCTTAAAACGTTTATTGTTATATTCCAGATCTTGGTGAGGATCGATGCCAAGGTGAACTAAAGGTTTGTCAGCTGCAAGAACTTGAACCGAGCCTGTATCATCAGTCATAGTAAAATTGTTGATCTTTTTGTCACAGAGTGTTTGGCGATAGCTTTTCTTACCTTCTTTATCTGTGGATATGTCATATTCATAATAGCAGTAGCCATAGCACTCTTTTTTACCCAGGCGACTTGTGAGTTTTTTACCCGCAGTTATCTTGCCTTCAATTTCAACAAGCCCAATGGCTAAAGAGCGAATTTTAGATGTCGCTAGAATTTTTTGAAAACGTAAAAAACGCTTTTCTGGTGTTTTTTTGGCAATTTGATAAACGAACATTAAAACGAAACTTAAAAAGAACAATCTATGGTCAATAAAAAAGCCAAAGCTTAAAAAGAGCAGTAACAGGCTAATAAATACGGTGTTAATCAATGCTGAAAATTTAGACTCACCTTCCATTTGTAATTGATGATAATTTTTTATCGCCTTTTCACCAATATTTCCAATATGATTTGAAATACCATAGGAAAATATCAAAATGACAGCGAATGCAATACAGGAGATAAGGTTAACAACAGAGTCTTCACCACTAGGATAAAGGTCATTTCCTCGCGAAAAAAACAGATAATTTCCAGCAGCAAAAGCGATCCCTAAAAAGGGAACAATACCCAAATTGTTCTTCTTTTTTTGAGCTCGTTTACTGCGTAAAAAATAGATTAATGCGCCAACAGCACTGCCGATAAAAAAATAAATTAACACTGCAATTTATCCTTAATGCGGTTATTTAACTTATTGTTATTTAAATCTGATACCTTCAAATTTCATTTCTTCTTTTGGTATTTCTAATAATTGCATACGCTCAAAGCGGAAAAGGCCGGCAATTAAGCTATCAGGAAACATTTCTATTGCGGTGTTGTAGTGAGTCACTGCATCATTAAAACCTTCACGACGTTGAGCAATTTTATTTTCTACGTCACTAACACCAGTTTGAAGTAATGCGAGTTGTTCACCTGAAATTAACGTCGGGTAATTTTCAGCAAGGGCAATCATGCCTCGTAGTGCTGTATTCATCTCATTTGTTGCGCTGATTTTTTCATTAATATTTTGCGCTTTAAAATAGCGTTGTCTTGCGTCACTTAATGCAATAAATACACTTTTTTCGTGCTCCATTGCTTTTTCAGCTACTGCCATTAATTGAGGAATTTGGTCGGCTCTTTGTTTTAAAATAACGTCAATATTCGCAAACTGATTACTTACTTGATTACGTGTCGCAATAAGACGGTTGTAAATTGAAATTCCCCAACCAATAAAAAGAACGATAAGAATAAGCAAAATAATAGCCATTATTGTCATAATGATCCCTTCCTCTAAATATTTAATAAATAATGATAGCTAAATTAAAAAGTGATTATGATTTTTTAATTAAATTATTTGAGTAAGTTAGAGAAAGATGAAGAAATATACAATCAGAAAGGGCGCAAATCTTACAAGAAAGAGTATCTACTTGTCATACTTCAAGTTATAGCATTGTTGACTGTATCACTAGCACTAGCCACATACTCATGTATGTGGCTAGTGTTTCATTTATTTGTAGCCTAGCTACACCTTGAATTATTTAGCTTGTTTTTGTAAGAATTTAACTCCTAAATCAGGGAAGTCTGTAAAGACACCTTCAGCACCCGCTTGGTTATAAATGATGTCGTAAAGTTGATCACCGTCTTTGGCGTATTTAGGAAGTTTATCAATACGAACAGTAAACGGATGAATGGTTAGTTTATTCGCGTGAGCATCTGCTGCCATACCCGTTAAGGTGATTTTTTCTGGCGTTGAATCTGCTTCAACTAACATATGATAATCAGGGCCAATAGCATCAGCATAAGTTGCAATTTCTTTCATTGCACCCGGCTTAAACATCCACTCATAGCTGTAGTTTGTCCATGTACCGTCAGGCTGTTTTTCATATGTCTCATTCCAGTCGGTATAAGCAATTAGCTGAACAAGTTTTAGATCCATGCCCATTTTTGGCATCAATTCTGTTTTGATGCGTTTTAGGTCGTTAGCATCGAATGATTGTAGATAAACATTGTCGGTTTTTTTCGTATAACCGTACTGTTTAAGTACTTCCAGTACTTTAGTGGTAATGTCTTTACCTTCTTGTTCATGGAACCAAGGTGCTTTGATTTCAGGATAAATACCAATATCTTGACCTGTTGATTTGTTTAGACCTTGGATAAATTCAATTTCTTCTTGGAAAGTATGTACACGGAAATCCGATTTGCCCATAGGGAAACGGTTTGGATAACTTTGGACTTTTTTACCATCAACAATGTCAAAACCTTCGGTAAATTTCAGTCCCTTAATTTCTTCAAGGGTAAAGTCGATAGCATAGTAACGGCCATCTTTTCTTGCTCTATCAGGATAACGATCAGCCACATCTGTTACACGATCAAGATAGTGGTCATGTAAAACAACTAATTCGTTGTCTTTGGTCATCACCAAGTCTTGCTCTAGATAATCTGCACCTTGGGCATAAGCTAATGCTTTGGCAGGAAGCGTATGTTCAGGCAAATAACCACTTGCACCACGGTGAGCGATAACGACCTTATCACTTGCCGCTTGTGCGATTGCACTTAAGGATAGAGTTAAAAGAACGCCTGCAACTAACGGTTTTATTCTAAAAGATGTACTCATAAAGCTGCTCCATTTTAATTCTACGTACAATAAAGTTATGTACAGTTGGCAATAAAAAAGCCACATCAAAACAGTTGATGTGGCTTGGTTTTTAGAGATGAGATTTAGCTAATTTCATAAATAATCAGTTAGCGATTATTCGTATTTCTGAAGCATTTCACGTTTGTGTTTGGTTTCGGTAACCATCACGATAAGTAATAACACAACAGACAGTGCACTACCGCCGATCATGACCATAAAGCCGCCATCCCAGCCGAAGTAGTCAACTGTGTAACCTACGATAGCACTCGCCGCAACAGAACCACCTAAGTAACCGAATAAACCGGTAAAGCCTGCTGCTGTACCTGCTGCTTTTTTCGGTGCAAGCTCAAGAGCATGCAGACCAATCAACATAACAGGACCGTAGATTAAGAAACCGATGATTAACATACACGCCATATCAACATTCGGGTTACCCGCTGGGTTCATCCAGAATACGATAGTTGCGATAGTGACTAAGGTCATGAAGAACACACCTGTTGCACCACGGTTACCTCTGAACACTTTATCCGACATCCAACCACACAGCAGTGTGCCCGGAATACCTGCGTATTCGTATAAGAAGTAAGCCCATGATGATTTATCCATTGCGAAGTGTTTTACTTCACGCAGATAAGTTGGTGACCAATCCAGCACGCCATAGCGTAGTAAGTAAACGAACACGTTCGCAATTGCAATCATCCACAGAAGTTTGTTAGGGAACACATACTTCATAAAGATTTCTTTTGCTGTCAGTTCTTGTTCGTCAGTTTCTTTATAATCAGGTGGATAATCGTTTTTGTACTCTTCAATTGAAGGTAAACCACAAGATTGAGGGGTATCACGCATTAATGCGAATGCAATCATTGCAACTAAGATTGCCGCAAATGCTGGCATATATAACGCTGCTTTCCAGTCGTTAAACCACGCCATACCTAATAAGAACAGTAACGGAGGTAAACCACCACCGACGTTATGCGCACAGTTCCAGATAGAAACGATACCGCCACGTTCTTTCTGTGACCACCAGTGAACCATGGTACGTCCACAAGGAGGCCAACCCATACCTTGGAACCAACCACAAAGGAACAACAGAACGAACATAATCATAATGCTCGAAGTTGCCCATGGAACAAAGCCCATAACTAACATCACTAAAGATGCTAAAATAAGACCTGCTGGTAAGAAATAACGTGGGTTAGCGCGGTCAGAGAACGATCCCATAATAAACTTAGAGAAACCATAAGCAATAGAGATCCCTGATAACGCAAAACCTAGATCCCCTTTTGAGAATCCCTCTTCTACAAGATAAGGCATTGCTAACGCAAAGTTTTTTCTTACTAAATAATAAGCAGCGTAACCGAAGAAAATCCCCATAAAGATCTGCCAACGTAGACGACGATAGACGGGATCTATCTGCTCTTTTGGCAAACGCGCTTTATGTGGCGCAGGTCTAAACAGACTTAACATATTAGCCTCCGATGGCTTTTATTTTAATATGTTGATATTAAATAATGACAAAACGAACAGTGAAGTTATCAAAAAATTTTCTTTAACGAACTTAATAGTAAACTTATACAATCAAATTTACTGTGAGGTATTACTCAGTTGTCGAATAATTTTTCAAGATGTGCAATTTTGAGTGATATGTTAACTTTATCAAATACTTTTTGTTAAATAATTTGTGATTGGTGTCACATATGTGGTTTTAATCTTTCACTCGTGAGCGTTTCTCTTTCGTTTTTGCTCATTATCAAACATTAACCACATTTTTTGTGTATCTTATACACTATAATTAACGCTAAAGAATAAATAAGCGTTTGCTGAATGTAATGTGAGAGGGCATCTCTATGATGAGCGGTTCACCAGTGACAGAAACTGATGTCATTATTATTGGCGGGGGAGCAACTGGTGCGGGCATGGCAAGAGACTGTGCACGCCGTGGATTACGTTGCGTCCTGCTAGAAAGACATGATATTGCAACCGGTGCAACCGGTCGAAATCATGGATTGTTACACAGTGGTGCGCGTTATGCAGTAACAGACCCAGAGTCAGCGCGTGAGTGTATTGAAGAAAACATGATTTTAAAACGGGTCGCTCGTCATTGTGTTGAAAGAACGGATGGCCTTTTTATTACCCTTCCTGAAGATTCTTTAGAGTTTCAACAGACCTTTATTCAATCTTGCCAAGCCGCAGGGATTGATGCTCAAGCGATTTCACCCGAAGAAGCTATTCGCTTAGAGCCTTCTGTTAACCCTAATTTAATCGGTGCGGTTAAAGTTCCTGATGGCACAGTTGATCCTTTCCGTTTAACCGCCGCAAATATGTTAGATGCCCGCGAACATGGCGCTCAAGTACTGACTTATCATGAAGTCGTTGGACTTATTCGTGAAGGTGACCGTGTTAAAGGCGTGAAAGTTTACGATCATCAAGCGAAAAAACTGTATGAAATTCGCGCGCAAATAGTGGCGAATGCTGGGGGGATTTGGGGACAAAAAATCGCTGAGTATGGCGAGTTAAAAGTTCGTATGTTCCCAGCCAAAGGTGCATTACTGATTTTGGGTCATCGTATTAACAATATGGTGATCAACCGTTGTCGTAAACCTGCGGATGCCGATATTTTAGTTCCTGGCGACACCATTTCATTGATTGGTACAACATCAACACGAGTACCTTACGATGAAATTGACAATATGTATGTCACCCCTGAAGAAGTCGATATTCTTATCCGTGAAGGTTCAATGTTAGCGCCAAAACTGGCTCAAACTCGAATTTTACGTGCTTATGCTGGTGTGCGTCCTTTAGTGGCAAGTGATGATGATCCATCTGGTCGTAATGTTAGTCGTGGTATTGTTTTACTCGACCATGCGCAACGTGATGGATTAGAAGGCTTCATTACTATTACTGGCGGTAAATTAATGACTTACCGTTTAATGGCTGAATGGGCAACAGATAAAATCTGCGAAAAATTAAATGTTTCTGCAAAATGTACCACAGCAGAAGAAGCTTTACCGGGCTCTCGTCAGTCAGCAGAGCAAGCATTACGTAGCGTTGTTTCATTACCTGCGCCCATTCGTGGTTCTGCGGTTTATCGCCATGGTGATTTAGCTAATAAATTATTGAGCAATGAGCGTAGTGATAAGAGTTTAGTTTGTGAATGTGAAGCTGTTACTGCGGGGGAAGTTCGCTATGCAGTTAACTCTTTAACAGTCAACAATTTACTTGATTTACGTCGCCGTACTCGTGTGGGTATGGGAACATGCCAAGGTGAACTTTGTGCTTGTCGTGCAGCGGGTTTATTAAACCGTTTACAAGTTACTACTCCTCACGAATCAGAACAACAGCTTGCCCATTTCTTAAATGAGCGTTGGAAAGGTATTCGACCAATTGCTTGGGGTAATGCATTACGTGAAAGTGAATTCACCAGTTGGGTTTACCAAGGTTTATGTGGTTTAGATGCTGATATGATTGAAAAAACAGCTTCAGCGGAGGCAGATAATGAAATTTGACGTCATCATTATAGGTAGCGGACTTGCAGGTTTAACCGCAGGTATTCGTCTTGCTGAAGCCGGTAAGTCTTGCGCAATTATCAGCAATGGCCAAAGTGCACTGCATTTTTCATCGGGGTCGTTGGATCTATTAACTCATCTTCCTGATGGTTCATTAGTGACTCAGCCGAAGAAAGCTTTAGCAACATTAGCTGAACTTGCCCCTAAACATCCTTATAGTCGTATGGGTGAAACACAAGTTTCAATTTTAATTGAACAGGCTCAAGCATTACTGGAAAGTACAAAAGACCTTGAATATCAAGGTAGTGGTGATGAAAACCATTATCGTATTACACCTGTTGGGCGTTCACGTATGAGTTGGATGAGTCCAAAACGTGTACCCACTCATGGTGTTGACCAAGCACTGCCGTGGAAAAAGCTGGCGGTTGTTGGAATTGAAGGCTTCTTAGATTTTCAGCCACAATTTGCAAGCAATACGCTGAATGAGCAGGGTGTTGAATCTATTCCGTATCATATTCATTTACCGCTATTAGACAGATTACGTGATAACCCAAGTGAATTTAGAGCAGTTAATATTGCTCGTTATTTAGATAAGCCTGAAAACACCAAAGCGTTAGCGGAAGAGCTGAAAAAACATATTGATGACAGTGTTGAAGCGATTATTTTGCCTGCATGTATCGGGCTGGATGCAGAAGAGCCTGTGACGCTACTTCAACAACTTGTGGGTAAACCTATTTGTTTATTACCGACACTACCGCCATCACTATTAGGTATTCGTTTACACCAAGCATTAAAACTGCGTTTCCAAAAAGCTGGCGGTTTAATTATGCCGGGCGATCGTGCAGAACAAGTTGATTTAATTGGTAATAAAGTTACAGGTATTCATACTCGAAACCATACTGATATTCCTATTCGTAGTGAACATGTTGTATTGGCAACAGGCAGTTTCTTCAATAATGGTTTAATTGCAGAGTTTGATCGTGTCTATGAACCTTTAATGGAGCTTGATTTGCTAGAGACATTACCACGCAATGAGTGGACACAAGTAAATGTCTTTGCAAAACAGCCTTATATGCGATTTGGTGTTGATACAGATAGTCAATTAAGACCGATGAAATACGGTGAGGTCTTAGAGAATGTTTACGCTGTAGGTGCTGTATTAGGTGGGTTTGACCCTCTTAATGAAGGTTGTGGTGCGGGTGTTTCAATGATCAGCGCACTTTATGCAGCGCAACAAATTTTACAGCACAATAAATCAGAACAGACCACATCTGCGGTTGTGGAGGCAGCACAATGAGTTTACATGATAACAGTTTTGAAGCGTGCATTAAGTGTACAGTTTGTACTACTTACTGCCCAGTTGCAAAAGTAAATCCACTTTACCCTGGCCCTAAACAAGCGGGCCCTGATGGTGAGCGTTTACGTCTAAAAGATCCGATGCTTTATGATGAAGCATTGAAATATTGCACTAACTGTAAGCGTTGTGAAGTTGCTTGTCCGTCAGATGTGAAGATTGGTGACATCATTTCGCGTGCGAAACTGAACTACAATACGAAAACACCAAAACTTCGTGATGCTATTTTAAGTCATACGGATTTAATGGGAACATTATCAACGCCAATGGCGCCGATAGTAAATACCATTACAGGATTAAAACCTGTACGTAAAATCTTGGATAAAGCACTTAAAATTGACCATCGTCGCGAATTACCAAAATACTCTTTTGGTACATTTAGAACGTGGATGAAAAAACAAGTTGAAGAGCAAGCGCGTTTTAAAGATCAAGTAGCCTTCTTCCATGGTTGTTACGCTAACTATAACCACCCACAATTAGGGAAAGATTTAGTTAAAGTATTCAATAAAATGGAGATTGGTGTTCAGTTATTAAAACGCGAAAAATGCTGTGGTGTTGCATTAATTGCGAATGGTTTTGTTAAACAAGCCAAAAAACAAGCCGCAGTCAACCTTGAATCACTGACAGAAAAAATTGTTGAAAACAATATTCCTGTCGTTGCAACATCATCAACTTGTACTTTCACTATTCGTGATGAGTATGAACATATTCTTGATGTTGATACATCAAAAGTACGTGAAAATATTGAATTAGCGACACGCTATATTTATCGTTTATTAGAAGAAGGTCGTGAATTACCACTGAAACATACTCCGTTAAAAGTGGTGTATCACACACCTTGTCATATGGAAAAAATGGGATGGACAGCATATTCCATTGATTTAATTAAACGTATCCCAGGTGTTGAGGTCATTGTTTTAGATTCTCAATGCTGTGGTATTGCCGGAACTTACGGTTTTAAATCTGAAAACTATGATGTTGCTCAAGGCATTGGAGCGGGCTTATTCCGTCAAATTGAAGAGAGTGGCTGTGATTTGGTAATTACAGACTGTGAAACCTGTAAATGGCAAATTGAGATGTCAACGACAAAAAAATGTGAACACCCCATTAGTTTACTGGCAAGAGCATTATAAGTATTGCCTATTAGATAATAAAAAAGTAATTGATTACTAAGATAACAAGCAGCTAGGGAATAAAAGAGGATCTTTTGTTCCCTTTTTTTATTTTTTAGTAAAAAAGAGATTAAATATAAGATAATAAGGAAATTAAATAACCTGACACTGTGGAACACTGGTTATTTAAATACTCTCATTTTTAATGAGAGATATAGGTATTTTGATAAAGCCACATATTTTGGACTTTTTTTAGTGTGATATTTTGCCCATCAGTCAGCGAAAGGGCTTGCCTTCCCGCCTCGTTAATAATTGGAATATCTAATGCATTGGCTAATACTGTAGTATTAGATAGAGGGTTCCCATGACTTAATAAAATTCCCTTGATCTTGTTGGTATCAAGAGCCATTAATGTTGAAGGATGAAGCAGTTTTGTTACTAAAATTGCGTTTGTATAAGGAGGATGCGTGATTGGAGGGGGAGCAGAAGTTAAATAGCGTAGTAATCGATATAAAATATCATCTAAATCACTTTCACGAGCACGCATATTATCATCATCCATTTGCGCGTAAGTATCTATTAAATCAATAAATGTCTGCTGTAAGGCGAATTCAGCATTGCAGTGGTGTTTGTTTATCATGCTACATACAGTCAGTTGTAATTCGGTATTTTCTAATAAGAAGCGGTGACTAGAAAAAATATGAGCATATTGTTCTCCAACCTTGCGATACGCTTCCTCAGTTAACCAGTCTATATCCTTTTGGGATCGCTCAATCGCTTTTACGAGACGTTTTTGCTCTTCAAGTAATAAATGAGAGGATATTTTTTTACGAGGGATCACGAAACGATGATAAGGGTATAGCCAAACAGGTGCGGTGATAATTCTGACAGGTTCGTAATTTGTGTTTTTAGGGTGAATATTAAAATTAGGAAGATTTTCGCCTAATTGCAGTTTTTTAATTGTAATGGTTTTATGTGCTGCTTTTTCTGCTTCTTCAAGTGAAGCGCCTAGCGCAATACTATTGGCCGCAGCCAAGGTGCCTTCGACAATCGGAGCTGAACTTAACGCAACATTTGTGGCAACGTTATGCTCAAGATTAGCGATGGCGAGTGCCGCGTTTTGTGCTGAATGATAAGTATCGAGTAAAACGAGTACACCTTGTTTGTTATAACTCTTTTTAATTGCTGTGAGTATGGTTTCTGGTGACACTTCATTAGCAAGATCAGAAGGTGTTTGGTAGTTAGTTGCAATGGCAATTTTTACTTGGCGATCTACAGTCTGATTAACGAGCTCTTTGATACCATTGGCGAGCGTAAGGCTCTTTGAAACTAATACGATACTGACCATAAAACACCCTTTTTTGTAAATGCAAACAGGGAGATAAGCACTCCCTGCTTACTCAGGCTTTAATAAAGCCATTCCCGTCCTAATTGGTCGGCAGTTAAAATTGCGGCATAAACCTTATCGGAATCAACATCAAATGGCATGTTGTAAATTGTCTCTCCTTCAGCACAACTTAACTCAGCAACCGCCATGATTTTTTCATTTAATTCATCGCCTGTTGCATTGATACCCAACTCTTCTAAAGTGACAGGTAGCCCAACTAAAATACAGAAATCAAGGAACTCTTCTAACTCTTCTAATGGGCTGTTTTCTAACACTAATTGGACTAATGTACCAAAGGCAACCTTTTCACCATGATACATGTTGTGACACTCTTCTAATGCCGTAAATCCATTATGAATGGCGTGGGCAGCCGCAAGACCCGCACTTTCAAAACCGATACCACTTAAGAAGGTATTAGCTTCAATAATATTTTCTACCGCAGTTGTACAAACACCACGGCTTACCGCAAGTTTTGCTTTATAACCATCTTCTAAAAGGGTGTTATAGCAAAGTTCAGCTAGAGCTAGAGCTGCAAGTGTCGATTTACCTCCAGCCATGGTCTGTTTTTGGGCATGACTGCAAGCTCTTGCTTCAAAGTAAGTTGCTAAAGCATCCCCCATACCTGCTACTAATAAACGAGCTGGCGCAGAAGCGATGATATTAGTATCCATCACGACAACGTCAGGATTTGTTGGGTAGAAAAGATAACTATCAAATGCGCCTAATTCAGTATAAATCACAGAAAGTGCACTTGTCGGTGCATCAGTGGAAGCAATGGTTGGAGAAATAACGACAGGAAGTTGGCATTTATAAGCAACAGCTTTGGCAGTATCAAGTGTTTTACCACCACCAACGCCGATGATCACAAGAGAAGCTTGTGCTTTTGCAAGTTCAGATAGTCGATTGATTTCGTTGTGTGTGCATTCACCATTAAAAAGTTCGAAGTGCCCATTAACTTCATATTGAGACATACTATCTTTAACGGTACTACCAACAAGTTCCATAACAAATTTATCGGCAATAATCAGTGCTCTATCACCAAAAGGCTTCGCATATTTACCAATATGATATAGCGCGTCTGGCCCTTGAATATACTTAGCGGGGGATTGAATAACTTTTAACATAATAGACTCCTACTATTCGCAAAAGAGAGTAAAAAATCCTTATGGTGAGACTCGTCATCCCAACTGACATATAACAATATGGAGACGTTCTAAGAATACATTAACAGTTTAATAGATGAATAAAATAATTTATTGTAAATAATTAAGACTTTTTATATTAGCATGTGAAAAACATCCTAATAATGATATTTAAGCAATATTTCGTGAGTTATTTAACGAATCATGCTAATTAATTACTATGCAAAATATTTACGAAAAATAATAAATTATTAGAATCAGAATAAAGCTTCATAAAATTGGCTTATGAAGCTTTATTATTGGAATTATGACACTTTTGTCATTATTTTTTTGCGAGGAGATCCAGATTATGAGCGAATTTCAGCATAATCTTGTTTTTGATTTTCTTGTGCGAAAAAGTGACGCAAAATAAAATTCAATAAGACACCATATGCAGGTAAGAAGAACAGCATACAAATGGTTAATTTAAACACGTAGTCAACTAATGCAATTTCAACCCAATTCTCTGCCATAAATGTGTCAGTACTACGATAAAATGCAATAAAGAAGAATGCGAGTGTGTCGAGTAAATTACCGAAGAACATTGCTGCACTTGGCGCTACCCACCATTTTTGTTGTTGTCTTAAACGATTAAAGACAGACACATCCATGATTTGACCTAACACATAAGCCATAAAGCTTGCTGTCGCAATTCTTGCCACCATAATATTAAAATCAGTTAATGAGGCAAAACCCTGCCAACTGCCTTGGAAGAAAAGTGTTGAGATCAGGTAAGAAATCGCTAATGCAGGTAGCATAACGGCGGTAATGATGCGTCTGGCAAGTGGTGCACCATAAATACGAACCGTTAAATCTGTTGCCAGAAAAATAAACGGAAAGGTAAAGGCGCCCCAAGTGGTATGGAAACCAAAAATGGAAATAGGTAATTGCACAAGATAGTTACTAGAAGTAATTATCAATATGTGGAACAAAGAAAGCCATAACAGCGCCACCGCTTTTTGGCGGGGAGTAAACGTATACATAAATTGTACCTTTTTAGTGATTGGGGTGAGGGAACCCAATAAAACAGTGATTTCTCTCTTAAATGAGAGGATGCGCATAATACGCCTGTTGCGCAACAAAAGCAAAGGTTAGGGGGAATACCTTTGTGCTTAATGTGCCGTGATGTGAACACGAAAGCGAGATATAATGACAAAATCTGTCGGTGTA
The DNA here is from genome assembly GCF_003144325.1 of Proteus terrae. Taxonomy (GTDB): domain Bacteria; phylum Pseudomonadota; class Gammaproteobacteria; order Enterobacterales; family Enterobacteriaceae; genus Proteus; species Proteus terrae. Next base: position 5,885 of record NZ_PENS01000020.1, on the reverse strand, counting down.
AGAAGAATGGTTAATAGAATGAATGCTCAATTTGATGATGCAACCAAGACATTAGATACGCTAGGACTACGTTGCCCTGAACCTGTGATGTTAGTACGTAAAACCATAAGAAATATGGCATTAGGCGAGACGTTATTAGTGATTGCTGATGATCCTGCCACTGTGCGTGATATTCCTGGCTTTTGCCGATTTATGGAACATGACTTATTAAATCAAGAGACGCAATCTACACCTTATCGCTATCTTATCCGTAAAAAAGAGAGCAATCTGTAATTTATACTGTAAATATTGCTTATAATCGCGCTAAAAAATAACCCAAACCCCATATACTGAGGTTTGGGTTTTGTTATTTTAGCGTACTTACTCTTTGTTTGAAGCGCTAATTTTTACTCTTAACAGTCTTACGGCATTGGCTGTTACCAGCGCTGTTGCCCCAGAGTCAGCAAGAACAGCAACCCAAAGCCCAGTAATTCCTAATAAGCTTGTTACTAAAAATATCGCTTTTAAACCAAGTGCTATCGTGATGTTTTCACGTATGATTTTACGTGTCGCACGAGATAACTTAATAATTTCAGGTAAGCCAGTTAAACGGTTATGCGTTAATGCTGCATCAGCTGTTTCAAGTGCAACGTCTGTACCGCTTCCCATTGCGACACCAATGGTTGCTGCCTTCATTGCTGGCGCATCATTGATACCATCGCCCACCATCATTGTGTTATGCGTTTTACTGATCTCCATGACTGAAGTCACTTTATCTTCAGGCAGTAATCCTGCTCGGAAATCCATACCTAGTTTTTTCGCAATAGCCGCGGCTGCTCTTGGATTATCACCTGTTAACATAACGGCATTGATGTTCATCTCTTTCAATAATTTCATTGATTCGACAGCGTCACTGCGTAAGGTATCTTGCATAGCAATAACACCGATAAACTGACTTTCTTTTAATACGACAACCACGGTTTTGCCTTCATCTTCAAGGCGTGCAACTTCTTGTTGCCACTGAGAAGAAAGTGAGGTGTCTTCTGATAATTGAGAAGGTGCACTCACCAGAATATGTTGGCTATTTAAATAACCTTCAATTCCTTTACCTGCTAGCGCTTTACGATCTTCTGCTTCAACAACAAGTACGCCTTCATCTTGTGCTTTATTGATAATGGCTCTGGCTAATGGGTGATGAGAGCCAATTTCTACGGATGAAGCAAAAGTCAGTACTTCTTTTTCATTAAATCCGGTTTCAGCCACCACATCAGTAACTTGAGGTTTGCCTTCGGTTAATGTGCCTGTTTTATCTAATGCGATAGTGTTAACAGTACCTAATTGCTCTAATGCTGCGCCACCTTTGATAAGCGCTCCACGTTTAGTTGCAGCCGCTAATGCTGAAGTGATGGCTGCTGGTGTTGAGATAACTAAAGCACAAGGACAACCAATGAGTAATAGAGTTAAACCGCGATAAATCCATGTTTCCCAAGGTTGTGAGAACAACAGTGGTGGAACTATGATAACCAGTGCAGAGAACAGCATAATCGCAGGTGTATAGTAACGACTAAAGCGATCAATAAAGCGTTCAATTGGGGCTCTACGCTCTTCTGCTTCTTCAATCAATTGCAAAATACGGTCGATAGCATTTTGCCCTTGTTCAGATACTACTTTCATCTGTACAGATCTATCGACAGATAAACAACCAGCAGCGACTTTTTCGCCTTGTAAACGCTCTACGGGTACGGATTCGCCCGTTAATGCACTTTCATCAAAGCTTGCAAACGTACTGACTAATTCCGCGTCTGTTGGCAAACGTGAACCCGGTGCAATCTCAATAATGTCGCCCGGACGTAATTGCGCAACTGGAACAGTTTGTTTTTTACCGTCTTTGACTAATGTTGCTTCTTCTGGCACTAATGCCATTAATGCACTCACACCACGACGAGCACGTCCTGCGGCATAAGACTCCAGCATTTCACCAATCATAAACAGCAAAATAACCATTGCTGCTTCTTCGGTTGCATTAATAAATAGTGCACCAATTGCAGCGACACTCATCAATGTTTCAATAGCAAACGGCGTACCACTGCGAATAAGTTGTAAGGACTTTTTCACAATGGGGAATAGACCAATTAAGGTTGTTGCAATAAAGGCGGCTCGACCTGCTTGTGGATCAATAACCTCGGCACCCCAGCTAATTGCCATCAAAAGCGCCAAAATAATCACATATGAGCTCTCTTTCAAGAAACTCTGCTTCACCACTTTTTGGGATTGAGGCGATGAGAGATCAAAAAGCTCGAAACCGGCACTGTTAATAGCCGCAATGACATCGGCGCGTAGATCACTATCAGCATCAACGACTAATTTTTCGGTGGCAAAAAGGACTTTTGCTTGTTTTACACCCGCAACTTTAAGTGCTGCTGTTTCAATTTTTTGAGCGCAACTTGGGCAATCCATACCTTGCACTTTCCAGCTAAAGCGCTGTTGTGCAATCTTTTCTGGCTCAATGTTAGAGACAGGGGCATTGATATCACAGCTTCCATGAGTGTGGTTGTGCCCATCATGGTTATGGTCGTGATCATGTTCGTGGGAGTGTCCGTGGTGGTGCTCATCCTCACATTCAGGATCACTTTTATCTATTTTGGTATGAGAATGTCCACTTTCAGTATGTGAGTGCGTACTATCATCTGAGTGACCTGAACAGCATTGAGAGCTTGAGCAGCAAGCATCGGTATGTTTATGGTTATCGTGTTGATGAGCATGTTTAGTCATAACTGGCTCTCCTTGTTCAACAAAGTAAAGTCTAAATTTATCTATCTGATAAGTACTTTACAGCTTGGAGTAGAGTCCAGAGTCAAGATACCGAAGGCATATTCATTGGCAAAAAGTGCGAATTAGGTTAAAAAATTAACCCCTTGATTTAAATATTTAAAACAAGGGGCTGGATTTAAACTAAAGGAACAGTGCTCTGACAATAAAGAAATGACCAATAAAATAACAGGCGCTGACAAGTCCTTTAGACGCTGAAAATGAGAAGCGGAAGCGATTGATTAGCCATATTGAGTAAGCAATTACTAACAATAATGAGCCAATCATTACTGATAAGTTATAATCATTACTTAAATAGAAGAATTTTTCACCTGCAATCCAAAACATAGCAAATGCAGCTAGTAAAGTTAGAGAGGCTGGAATAGCTAATTTATCGAGCTTTGTCCAAACAATGGCTAGAACGATAATGAAAGCAACAATAACGAATCCAAGTAAAGGAAGATAGAACGTGAGTTGTAATGGTAGTAAAAAACTCACCATATAAAGTATGTAACTTAGAAAAACTAAGGCAAGAGAAGGTAGTAAATACTTACCATCAAATATTCTTAAGATATCAGAAAGCAGTGTCGCTAATAACGCACCGACAATAAGGTAGCTATTAATATTGTGTTCGGGAACTTGCCATGCCCAGAGTAATAAAAGCAGTAGCGTGATAGGACGGAATAACCATCGTTGCCAATTAGGGCCTCGATATGCGGCATCGATATAAAGCCATCCGGAGAATAATACGGCGAGAAAAGGCCAACTCATAATATCTTCCTTATATTCAGAACTGTTTTATTATTCATAACAGAAAGATTAATTTAAGAATAGCGGTTAATGACGAAACTGATGGACTTATTAAAATAATATAAAGCACAATGTTTTTTAATCCATATAACGATAGGAATTAATGTAATGAATAAAGCGGCTATTTTAGGAATTGCGGTACTGGTGATTATTATAGCGTCAGCAACTTATCGTTTTTTCGAGCAAAGAAAACAGCGGATAAGTGACGATAATTCACCTGTTACACTCTATATGGTTGAAGTAATTGATAAAAAAGAAGTTGCAGCAAATGAACGACGTTCAAGAGAAAATGATGTAAATGGCCCAGAAACAACATATTATTATCAAGTGACCTTTCGTTTAACCACTGATGATCGTAAAGATTTAGTGTTAAAAATGGATAAATCATCTTATCAAAATATCGAACCTGAAATGAAAGGACGTTTGTTTATGCAAGGCAGTCGTTTTGTACAGTTTGAAACAGATATACCAATCGATGAACAAAATAATAAATAAGCGAAAGTGATTATAAGATTGGCAACCTCTGGGGTAGATGGGCAACCCCAGATAATTGCGAGGATATAACAATATTTATGGCTGTGGTTTAGTTTTATTCTTTTGTTTTTCTTCGTATTCTTTACGTAATTCTTTTTGTATTTTTAAGAGTTCAAAGATCCCAAAAAAGAAAATGCGAAACTGTAATGCCGTTGAGGGTTTTTGATCTTTAGGTTGTCCTGCTTTATACATAACGATTTGTAATCCATGCATAATCACCATAAAAATCAATGCAATATCCATAAAGTACTTTAGAGGCTTAGGAAATGGGGAAATAATATTTAAAAACAGAAAGCCCCAAACACCGACCATTAAAAATCGGCCAAAAAAGATTAACATAGCAGCTCCATAAAAAATTAAGCAGATAAACTGCGAATATAAAGACGATACGCGACTTGCCCTGCGATCTTCTCTCTATGTAATGTCCAATGAGTCGGAATTGTATAAGTCTGTGCTTTAACTTCTTCCTCAATATAAATATAGCAATCTTGCGCTAACCAACCGTTATTTTCTAATAATTGGATAGTGTCTGACAACATGCCTTTATGAAAAGGAGGATCTAAAAAAACGATATTATAAGGAGAACCTTGTTTAGCAAGATATGACAATGCACTGTCTTGAATGACATGCCCATTCTTGGCATTAAGTAAGATTAAATTTGCGGTAATTTGTTGGGCAACTGCACGTTCATATTCGATAAACGTGGTTTCACGAGCATAGCGAGAAAGAGCTTCAATACCTAAACCACCGCTTCCTGCAAAACAGTCGAGGCAACGAGCATCTTGGATAACGGGCATTAGCCAATTAAAGAGCGTTTCTTTTACTCTATCCGTCGTTGGTCGTAATCCTTGGCTATCGAGAACAGGAAGTTTACGACCACGCCATTTTCCCCCAATTATTCTGATTTGTCCCATTGGGGCTTTTTGTGGTTTTTTAGCCATATTATTTTGATTTATATCGTTTAAACGTGAGTTTTGGAGTGTCTTTTGGAATAAGGAATTCGTGTCTGTTGTTATCTCGATGACTTCCCTTGATTTAATCCGGAATAATTTACCATAAAATTCGTATAAAAGATGCGTTTATCCATGATCAAATGATAGACTTCATTATTATTTTCAATATCGTCAATGTAATCGCGCCATGATTTAGTGCGAGGAGTTTAGTAGCTAATGGCAAAAGAAAAAAAAGGTTTTTTCTCGTGGCTCGGTTTTGGGCGTAACAAAGAAGAAAATATTGAGCAAGAGAAAGAACAGCAACGCTTAGAAGAAGAGCGTTTAGAACAAGAACGTTTGGCAAAAGAAGCTCAAGAAGATGCGGCTCGCCAAGCGCAATTAGAAGCAGAGCAAGAACGTTTAGAAGCAGAACGCCAAGAAGCGCAACGTGTTATACAAGATAGATTGGCACAAGAAGCTGAAAAACAACGTTTAGAACAAGAGAAAGCCCAGCGCCAAGCAGAAATAGAAGCAGAGCAAGCGCGTTTAGAGGCAGAGCATGCAGAACAAGCTCGTTTAGCTCAAGAAGCACAAGCTCAACGCCTTGCGCAAGAAGAGGCACAGCGCCAAGCTGAACTTAAGGCGGAGCAAGAACGCTTAGAAGTACAACGCCAAGAAGCGGAGCGTGCAGAACAAGCTCGTCTAGCTCAAGAAGCACAAGCTCAACGCCTTGCGCAAGAAGAGGCACAGCGCCAAGCCGAACTTAAGGCGGAGCAAGAACGCTTAGAAGCACAACGCCAAGAAGCGGAGCGTGCAGAACAA
>NZ_PENS01000019.1 GCF_003144325.1 Proteus terrae | reverse complement strand
TTAACCTCAGTACGTATTTCAGTAAAGCGCTGACCGATAGCCTCATCAAGATTGGTAATTGACGTTTGAGTCTCTTTAATTGCAGACGTGTTATCACCAACAGCGGAGTAAATTTCTTTGACTTCCTGCGCCCAGGCTTCGTTATCCGTTGCACGAACTTGCCATAGCTCGCGAATACCCGCTTGTGACTGACCGTGTTTCATTAACATACTGCGTGATAGTTGAGAATCAGCGTTACTAAGAAGAAGCGCCGTCTCAGCATTCCAATCCAAGCGTTCACTAAGTTGCTGACCGGCTTCAGATGACATGAAGTGTCCATCAAGCTCTGGCAATATCGTACCTACATCAAACTCCGATTCTCCCCGAATAAACTCAGTCCACTCAGATTGATTGCCTGTTTTATCCACCAGCCTTGCCTTAAAATAAAACGCTACACCTGCTGATAAACCTGCCATTTCATAGGTTTTAGATGGATAAGGAACATCAGATAACAGCATCAAACCTTCACCATCATTGGTTTTGCTGTACTGAATTTCAGTTTTTAATGTATCACTGGTGTTTTCACCAAATCCCCAGTCTAACTTAATGCCAAAGACTAATGGTGACGCTCTAAAGTTAACCGGTTTGGGTGGATTACCCATTTTGCCTGTTAACGTTTTTTCGTCAGAATACCCCCACCCGCTTGAGATCTCAGAAGCATTAATAGCTCGAACACGGACTAAATATCGACCGGCATAAACATTAGGAACCTCAATAGAGTTAATGGAGCTACGAGGCATATTGACCCAGTTACCTTCGTTTCTACGCCATTGCGCTTCATAAGAGATTGCGTTTTCAACTTGTGGCCACTGTGCTCGCATCGTTTCGATACTAACGCCTTGGCTGACGATTGAGTAAGAGTCGATGACAATATTTTTCGGGGCTTGTTGGTTATTAGGGGGAATAACACTAATGGGCCTTTCATCAATCAACACACCAGAATCAACATGTTCATATTTATTGGGATCATGCTGAATGGCGGTGATAGTAAATTGATTAGATTCATTTTCAGTGACACTGACAACCCGATATTGTTGCGCATACAGGTCTTCTGATTCGACAACCCAAACACATTCTGTCTCTGGTGTCTCACTGTACTCCGTTGTAACAGTGATCACCTTCCCTGATACTGTTTGTATCGTTCTTGCTTGCGATTGCCCTGAAGGAAGATTGAGAATTAAGCGATCACCACTCGCAGCACTTGAAACACGGTCTAACGTGATATTTCTGCCATCGATGGCACTCACTCGACCACCAGTGACTTTTCCTGACAACAGTTCATCAGCAACAGCGATAATGTAACCGGGTTGCGGAATGTTCCCATCTAACCCGACAGAGAATGTCACCATTCTGTCTTTATTGTTTGTCAGTATTCCCCAGCGCCCTTTTCTGTTGGCTTCACTTTGTCGGGTGCAACCAATTGCCGTAACCTCCAATTGATTAAACCCAAACCGAGAAACTAAATCAGGTTCAAACACTGGCTCCATTGCATCAGCATATCCATTTTGCGGATCTGAATACGAAACCAATGCAGTGGAATACTTTTCTTTACTGCTACTGCTTGAATAAATAAATTTGCCATCAATCACATTAGCTCGGGTATAGCTATAATCGATATCACGAGGCATATCCGCTAATGTCACAATCTGACCGCCCCCCCAATAGGTCATTCCTCGAAAGATGGCTGCAAAGTCACGTAACACGTTATACGCTTCATTTCTATCTTGCACATAAACATCACAGACATAACGAGGTTCTGTGCCGTCACCACCTTTCCCATCGGGTACCAATTGATCGCAATACTGCGCTATACGGTATAACTCCCATTTATCAATCTGTTGTTGATTTACTCGTTGTCCAAGACCAAATCTGTCGGAGATAACAATATCGTAGAAAACCCATGCGGGATTATTGGTCCATGCCCATTTGAAGGAACCATCCCACACACCCGCATAGGTGCGATCAATAGGATTGTAATTTGAGGGTACTCGGATTATGCGCCCTTTCGGTTTGCACGTTATTTGCGGAATAGAGCCGTTGAATTGTTTAGAGTCGAATTCAATATAAAGTAACGCTGTATGAGGATAGGTAAATTTAGCATCAATGACTTCAGTGTAACTTTGCAAAACAACCGTATCACCGATTTTACTGCTATTAGCATCATTAGAGACTTTTCTAACACGTAGTGACCATGATGTTTTCGACTCAGGTAAATCAATTCGATGCGCGCGCTCATAACCCGAAGTCGTTTTTCCTTTCACGGCACTATCAATAACGGTTTTCCAGCTACCACCATCAGTTTGTAAATCAATGGCATATTTAACTTCATTACCCACCAAATCCCCATTATCTTCTTGCTTGAATAATGAAGGCCACTTTAGACGAATCCGAATAGCCGATAATTGTGAATTAGTAAATGTATGAACCCACGGTGTTTTACTCGAAATCGTTGAGCCAACATTGATTTCATTTTCAGCGCTAGGTAATCCTTGAATGTAAGTCTGTGCTTGTGTTCCTGATCTAAAATCCCACGTTACGCCACTAAAATTTGCATTTCCTTCAGTGTCTTCTAACGGTGTGCCATCAAGAAAGATATTTTGTGCCGTTAACTCTCCGGCAAATTCTCCCTCACCCAATGCAATGAGTAACTTTGCTTTAGCAATAGATTGTAAATCATCAGGTTGCTCAACAGGCACACGAGGACTACCACCGCCCCCTTTTTGACCGTGAATTGTTTTTCTCATTAGATTATTCCAAATAGATTTATTGCTGATCTTCTACATAGATACCCGCTGAAATGATGGCACCACCAATAGTTCTTTCGCCATAAAGCACTGGCACAGGGTAACCTTGAGAAACAGTATTAGTAGGAGAGCCAAACGCATACGAAGGTTTGTTTTCACCCTGATCTTGCATTGCAAGACCTTTCGGTTGAGGTGAAAGCATTTGAATAACACCGCCGATAGCTACTGATGCGCCAACAGCAAATAAAAGGTTACTGGCCCATAATGCGGAACCCCAAGGTAGCCATATAGCTGCAGCAACAAGGACGGCACCAAAAATAGTCTGAAAAACACCCCCTCTTTTACTCCCCATCACAACCGGAACGATACGAATAATTTCTTCTGATATTGGAAAATTAAGATCATCAACACCAATATTCTTTTTCCCTTTAAATACAGCGTATGTTAATCCTCGTGATTTACTGGTATTTAAATACTGTTCAAATCCATTTAAGGTACAACAAAGTGCTCTGATTGCTTCTGATGTTGTCGTAATTATGCGCTGATGAGTTTTACCAAATGTTTTGCCTAATATTCCGCTTAACTCTATTGTTACCATTTTTTCTTCTTGCATAAAAACTCCATAAAAAAACCCGCTCTTGGCGGGTTATATTTAAGATGTTTGAATGATTAATGATTTACTTTATTTTCAAAATCTTCAGTAAATTTTGATCTTAATGATTCTGGAAAACCGTTTGTTATAGCGTTTATATCCATCTTATAAAATGCTATTAACTGTGCTCCGTTATATGTAGGTTTTGATTTTTTCATTTCTTCGACAAACTTAGTTACTGCTTCTTCATCAAATTTCAGTCCATCACTTCCTCTAATGACAAAATTAGAAGCAGACCATTTACCAATATCAAAAAATTCACTTTCAATTGATTGATTATTTATTTGTTGATTATTAGTAAGAGATGATTTACCTCCTCTAATTTCTTCAACAATAGCGCCACAGCCTGCAAAAATAGAGCCTATTAAAGTTAAAAAACAACCGATGGACATAGAAACTACTGCATTAGGAAATAATCTAACAGAATCATATTCCGTTTTAATATTCATTAATATTATCAATCCGATAATTATACTGATAACACCAATAGCAAATGTAAAAAAACCAAATTTTTTCATTATCACTCCATGTCAGTTTTTATAATTAAACGTGATCATGTTAATAATTTGATAATAAGAATGAAAGGCAAATATAGAAATAAATACTTTTTATTTAATTAATGATAAATGACGCAATATAATAATTGTTCTATCTCGCCAATAACCACCATAAGGAACTCGTTGACTTAATCGCCCATAAAGGTGATGCAATAACATGCCATCATCCAGAATAATACCGGCATGATTTGCAACATTGGATTGAACCTGCATAACAACCATATCGCCTGCTTGTGGTTCACCTTCTACTTTCACAAACCCCGCTTCTTGCCAATTATCCATATAGCGATCTTCACCTCGCTCCCACCATGGATAATCAACACGATAATCAGGTAATACAATATTATGTGTCTGCTTAAAATAACTCATTATTAGGCCCCAGCAATCTGTAAAACCCAGCACAAATGGACGACCAATAAGAGGAAGTTCGCCCCGAGGAAGAATTTCACGAAAATCCCCTTCGGGGTAACTGACAATATACCAAGGGATACCCAGTGCATCACATTGAGCCTGATCTAGCTCAGAAGGTTGAGTTGTGGCATCTGGATGACTATGAACAATACCAATAACGACGCCTTGGTCTTCACATAATGCATAGTCTTGAGGAGAAATAACGAAGTGTTCTTGAGGTATTGTAGCTACATTTACGCAAGGTAAATACGTTTTTACTCTGGATTTTTGTACGATAACGCCACATGCTTCTTTGGGATATTCCTTTTTTGCATGAGAAAATATCGCCTCTCGTATTTTCTTTTGCATCATTATTATTTCCGTAACAATGAGGTTCCGACAAAACCACCAAAAGGAAGAGGATTATTCTTACCGAATCGAGGCACACACCCCGTTTTCAATAAACCACTGCACTTATCTAGTGATGGATCGCCAACAGGATTACCCTGTTTATCAAAATAACCATTTTGTCCTGCATAATCACACCCATCTCCCGATTTATATTGCCCTCGTAAACACCACGTACACATTGAATGCAGCTGCCGAGTAGGTATCATCACACCTTGTAAATCCATTGGACTCGCCAGTGTAAATTCAACAAATTCATTTGTTTCTGCACTTTTACTATCAATATAAAAGACAGATACTCGCTCTTGGGTAGGATCTGCAGAAGCATTCCCATCACTAAAATTTTCTGCATCGAGATAATGAGAAAGGGTATCGTGAATAATCACTTTTGCTTTCAACATATCATCATAATGCAGACATAATGCGGTTATTGAGCTATCTAGGTTAGCCACTGACAATTTAGGATTAGCACTAGATCCCGTTGTAGAGGACTCTAACCCTTCTATTTGAACTGGCCATGCTCCATATTCATTCCCTTGCCACCAAATGGACTTAGCCTCTATTTCTCCTTTAGCCTTTTGCATCTCCTCTTCCGTGATGGGAATATTGTATGCATGGAATCTCAGAATATTAGGAACACCAAATTCTGTACCATCAACTTCAAAAAGCCGGACAGTATTGCCCGGCTCTAATTTTTGATAATCGGCTGTGATCATGATTTAAATGCCTGAATAAAAACCAAAGAAAGGGTGTAATTTCCTGCACCGTTCGGAATGAGTTTGTGTTCATCACAACGATACAATCCAAGTGGCTCAAGAGGCGGTTTCCAGAAAAATGACTTTATTCCTGCGTGTTTATCAATAAAGTGACGAATAGCTGAAATGTAATCTTCATCACCCACAAACTCCATTGACCATTTCTGACTGCGTGAATTTAAACCATTACCAGAAACTTGTTCATAACCATCCCCAAACTTGACTTTCCTTATGTTGTAAGAGACATCTTCAGTCGGATTTACACGCGGACACCAAGTGAATGTTTCCATTTTTAACGGCCTCCTCGAGTTGCATTCCAAATTAAACCACCCGGCCTAATATCTTTGGACATTAACTCTCGGTAACGGCTATCAACAAATCGGCCAATCTCCGCACCAAACTGCTCGAACCCATTCGTCGATTGAGTTTCTGAATTACCATTACCGTCAATGGTAATGTAAACCTGTGGTGCTGAAGTAGTGCCCTGATTATTACCACCAACAACTCTAACCCCTAAGTTGCCATCTGCAGTTCGAGTTAATGGCATTATAGCCTCACTCCCTGCTTCGCCCATGAGTCCGAGATTAGGCGCGCCCCCCTTAGCGAAGGCAAAATAAGTAGGTGAGCTAACGATTTGATTACTATAAGAACCAAGGCTTTCTGAACTATGTACCCCACCTTTAGCGTGGGCAACACCACCTAAAAATCCACCAACAGCGCCCATCCAACCACCAGCACCTGCCATTGTATTCAGGCTATTCACTATTGCCGCATTAATGAGTACATTCTGAATAGATTTCAACACGCTAACAGACCAATCTTTCCAGCTGGCTTTATTACCATTTAATTTATCGCTAATAGTATCAACCATTCCTCCCATTGCATTTTGAACAACAGAAGCTGTTTGAGTAGCGTAGTTACCGCTTTCTTGAACCCAATCTTTCATTCCACGTGTTATACCTGCAGTCCAGTCAGATTCAGCGAGCGCTATATTTCGATACTTAAGATCTAATGCATCTAATGCTTTAGATCTGGCTTCAATATCTTCTGTTTTCTTTGCAGATTCATTGTAGATACGGTCTATTTGCTGGCTTTCTTCAAAGTAGCTTTTTTCTCGCGAACTCATGTTATTGGTTTGAGCCGCTAACGTAGCTTCATCGTTAAATTTGACTGTGGCTTCTTGCAGTTTTTTGCGAGCATCTTCCATATCACGATGCTTTTTCACGGCATCATCTGCTTTTTGTGTCCATTCTGCGAGAGCGACAGATGAGCGTTCAATCGCTTCTCTTTGCTTATCAGTCCATTTAGCCCCATTTTCATGTGATGCCGCATAAAGAGAGGCGGCTTTTTCGCCTTGTGAAGCCCTAACCTTCTGAACCTCTGTTGCCACACTTAAATCAGCTATCTTCCGCTCATATTGTTCTGCGGTTCTTTCAGCTTCTTTTTGCGCTTTTTCATAGGCGCTTTGTGTTGCCTTTCCTGTTTTAAGAGATTCATTTAGCTTTTCTCTATTTTGAAAAGCTGTCACTAGGTTATTAATATATTTCTGGCGATTTTCGGCATGCTCTGGCGTGTTGGTTAACCCCACATCATCGGCAGAAAATTCGGCCTGTTTAATAACTCTAGCTTCACCCGTTAATGAAGAGAGAATTTTATCTCGCTCAGAGTTATTTATTAGCGTCTGCTGTTTATCATCTAGTGGTGCATTAGGAATACGCATAGGAATATTGACTAATGCCTGCCGAGTAGCGAGCATGTTGTTACCAATATTCATGATCTGATTGAACTTCGTTTGCTCAGCATTCATAAACAACAAGGCTTGATGAGCTTTGTTTTGCTCTGAAGCCTGTTGTCGAATTAAGAATACTCGTTGTTCTTCAATGTTTTTTAATGCAGACTGAATTCCCGTCGATTTCTCTTGCATTTGAATGAGGCGTTCTTTTTCTGCTGCAAGATCTTTTTCAGCTTCAGCTAATTGATTAACAACATCAGCTTCACTAGTTAGATGATTTATCATGAAATCACCCATCTTAGGCCCAGGTGATGCAAGCATCTGCTGGTAACCTCTAATTTGTTTCTCTAGATCATCAACTTTACCTTTTTGCTCTGTAACCAGCCTATTTTGTTCAGTGAGTGAATCGTTCGTTTTATCGTAATTGTCAGATACATCAGGAAGAGACATCTTTCTTAAATTCTCTTGTACCTGATTAATAGTTTCGGCATATTCACGAGCAGAACGCCTCGCTTCCTCTTGATTCTGATACATAATGTACCAAGCAGAAGCACCTGCCATAACGAGTCCGGGTATCCCACCTATTAGCCCCATGGCACCACTCATTAATCGAGATCCTGTCGATGTGATTCGATTAAGATTCTCTTGAGCAGTGCGCCTTGCTGATATATTTCGATTTAATGTTGCCTGCGCGGAAGCTAATCGACGTTCAGCTAATGCTTGTTGCTCGGCACTTTGTGCCGCTAACCTTGCCTGTTGAGCACGATAGACTGCCGCCCTTGCTCTAGCCGTTGATATTTTGATACCTTGCAATTGAGCTTGAGCATGTGCTATTTCACTTTTTGTTGCACGCGCAACCCCAATGGTTGCATTCGCCACACTCGTTGTTAACCCACCAAAATAACGAGCCAACCCCAAACCAATTAACACACCAGAAACAGAGGCTATACCATCAATATTGTTAGCGATCCCCTCCATTGCGGTTGATAGTGTGCGAGTAGCACCTGATGTTTCATTAACATTGCCGATCCATGCCATGAACGCATTTTCAATCTTCTGCGCAGACCCACTTACCGTAGCTGGTAATTGCTCAAACTCGGCTCGTAACTGTTGCGTATTTGTCAGGATAGGAATAATTTTATCCATCGTGAGTAGTCCACTTTGCGACATTTCACGCAGGCCACCAATCGTCGTTCCCATACCATCAGCCAGCATTTTTGCTAATCGCCCACCATTTTCCATAACGGCATTAAATTCTTCACCGCGAAGAACACCCGAGCCTAATGCTTGACTTAGCTGTGTAATAACAGAACTGGTTTCTTCAGCACTGGCACCAGAGAGCTTTAATGAAGTTGCAATGGTTTCGGTGACTTTCGCAACATCGCTTGAAGCATAACCCGCATCACGCATGGATTGTGCAACACGGCTGTATAGATTCGTATTCGCTGCAATCGATGTGCCCGTTCTTTGGCTCAGCGTCATTAACTCTTGCTGTGCTTGCTTAAAATCTTCCATCGACGTAGACGCTAATTTTAATCGACCGCTGAGTTGACTCCATACGTCTGCATAATTGATAAGTTGCTGTGTTGCAAAAGCCCCTGCAAATGCACCCGCAACGCCTGATACAGTATTTTTAATGGATGACAACTCACCATTTAGATCATGGATAGCACGTTGCATTTCACGAGATGCGCCACTGGCGCGTCGTCCGCCTTGCTCAATGATCCGATAATAGTTTTCTCCCATACGCGAAGCCCGCGCTATTTCAGATTGAAACGAGGAAGAATTAGCAGAAATTTTAATAATCAGTTCACGCAGTTTTGCCATTTTATCCTCGCAAAAATAATTAATTTTCTGAAATAGACTGAAAGAAATTCTCTAACCCATTAGAACTATCATCATTTTCTTGTGTTGCTTTGGGATCCCACCGTAAAAGCACATCAGAAAGCGTGCATTTACCGCCTTGAGAGTGATAAATGGAAGAAACGATATGTGCTGTTTGAATATCACTACGAATATCACCGATGGGATTAATGCGATCAAAAGCCATCCACATCCGAAGTTCACTCAAGCTCATTTGGCGAGTGAGTTCGTCAAGAGTGCGCCCCATGCGGAGCGCCAATGTCATTAAAAAGAAAGTATCAGGCTGGGCTACTTTTTTTCTGCATCATCAACCGAAATAGTTAAATCGAGCGCTTGTTTTAATAAACGAGAATGCACAGGGCCATAAATAGCCATCACATCGTTGATGTCTGATTCATCAAAAACGACATCCCCGTTTTCATCACGCAACACATCAATAAACATCACAACATCGGCACGTAAATTACGTTGTGCAATTTCAATGTCAGATAACGAATGTTCATCTTCAGCATTATCATGATGAATAATTTCACGCCACTTCATCCATGCAGGTGATGACGGTTCACGAAGCATGACAACCGCATTTTCCCATTCAGCAACATTCACTTTCTTTGTGCGAAAAGCATTCTTTTCACTTAAAGCCAGTGACTTTAATGACGGTTTTTTCATGGTTATTCGCTACCTTTATTTAAATTAACAGTCCCGTTTTTAATCGGCTTAGATTTACCTTTTAAACGTAGGGTAAATGAAGCGGAAACCACACCTGAAGTAGAAACACTCCAACTATTTTGACGCACTTCGGCTAAAAAGGCATAGCCAATACCCGAAGGGAACTCCACTTTAAATGCATGAACTTCATCATTTTCATACGCGGTACGTAATGTTTCTTGCCCTTCATCATCGGTGAAATTACCATTAATGGTGAGCTCTGCAGGTGCGGATAATCCATTGGTAACTTCTTGCTCCTCAGAGCAGAGTGTGGTGACATCAATATCTGATTTCTGCCCACCGGTATAACTGATTTCTTTTGTTGAACAAGAAACCCCTAAAAATACCGCATCAGCTGGGTTAATTTCAGTGGCTGGTAATTTCGAGACACTGATTTTAGTGCCTTGTGTTTTTTCATATTTACTAGACATAATCATTTCCTATTGGCATAAAAAAACCACCCGAAGGTGGCTTTAGTGTTAATAATAAGACGATGCTATTGCCAAACTTGGCACTCAAATGTTGCTCTAAACAATCCTGTATCAGGCTCGTAGCCTTGCTTTTCTGAAATTTCAACAGGGCTTAATTTTGTTAATGCATTAGCAAATAACAAGCGAAGCGTTCTTGCCTTATCAATCGTATCGGCATACACATCAACCTGAATATTCGTCATCGTTTCTGCCTGCCCCTTCAGTACATCGCCTTTGACATCGTACAAAGAAAATACACACCAAGGCACTGTTATTGCAGGGCTTGATTGTGGGGCAACATACGGAAAAACTTTATCAGGTAATACGGGTGATAAAATTGCGTAGATATCAGCCTCAGTCATTTTCCTAGTGCCTCATCAATCGCTCTATTTAATTCGTTGATGGCTAAATTAGCAGCCTGATCGGATTCACGATCAAAAGTGGGGCGTATAAAAGGCCTTGGCGCCATTTTAGAAGTCCCCTCTTCAAGGAAGCGCCAATAAAAGGCATTATTAGGATGACCACTTTTCATAGAGGTATCACTGTTTGTGCCTGATGCGTTACTCCCTCGAACATAAACGCCCGAAGAAACCTCACCTTTATTGCGCATTCTGTGGTTACGGGTCACTATATTTCGTGCTAATTTTCCCGTCTTTCGTGGTGCAGACGTTCTGATTTCATCACGTAATAACGTTGCAGCCGCATTTGTTGCTTTTCGCATCGCTTGATGACTTTCAGCTCGACTTAAAACATCCAGCTCTCTTGATAAGTCGAGTAGATCGGAGAAATCCAAATTCATGGTTGTTTAACTCCCTGTTTGCATAGTAATTCTAATCGAGTCAATTTCTCATCAGGAATGACTGACTGAATGTCATAAATTTGCTCACGCCAAACCATTCTGCAGGTACTGTTAATATCGGGTCGATAACGCATCCACACTCTAACAGTAACCTCTGACATTTCAGCATTAGCGGATATCAACTCACGACCAGAAAGATGCTTCACTTCGCTCCACGTTGTCGCAATATCAATCCATTTATTTTGAGGCTGCCCTGATGGTAACCGCTCTGATATATACTTTTGAAAAGTAACACGATGTCGAAGCTTACCTATTTTCATAACACACCTTATAAATTGATATAACGGTAAGGATCGAGTAGTGCATAGAATGCTGACGGTATTGATGCATTCTCTCTATATTCATAGAAATAGCTCACTGCAATCATTAACGCCAATTCAATGTCAGAGGTAATAATTAAACCGTCAGGGTCATTTTTAGGTACATCGTTTTCGTATAATGTACGATTGATATAGGTTTCCGCTCGTTTTTTAGATGCCCCAAGATATTGTATTAATAACTCATCCTCTAACGCATAATCATCATCAATACGGCATTGCCGCTTCAATTTTTCCAGTGTGGGTAGTGGCATAAATCCCCCAATACCTGCGACCATCCTGATCGCAGGCACAAAAAAACCGCAATTAAGCGGTGACTGTTTTATCACTTGCTAATACTTATTTCGTGCTACTGGCACCTTTACCTACTAATGCCTTAATAGCAGAAGTATCTTCAAGCACACAATCGAAGCGATGGAAAGCTAAGAACGCAGTTTGGTCATATTCAGCATAACGTTCAACTAAACGCTTCAATGTCATGTAAGTAACACGACGTAAAATGAAACGATCAAAATCACCACAGAAGATGAATTTTTTACCCGATTCCATTTTATCAATAGCCTGATCAACCACATATTGCATACCCAAGATAGTCGAAGGAGCAACACCAGCAATCGATGGCAACCATAGTGGGCGCTTTTGTGCATCCTCCATTTCTTTCAGGTTTTTTAATGTGTCATCGTTGAACGCCAAACGGAACTTAGGCCCGTTTCGGTAAGCTGGGTCTAATGCATGTTGTAATGCGTTAATGTCTTTCCACCCAAACGTTGCTGACGCATCAATCGTACCAGTGACGGAGACATCCAAACCCTTCGGTTGTAGTGGTGAGCCTGTCCCCGTACCCTTAACTAAATACTTAGCTTCACCTCGACCAATGCGCTGAGCAATACGTGAAGCCAGATACGCTTGAATATCCACACCACTGTCTTGCAATAATTCATTGGAAATACGAATAATTTTTGATGTGAGTTTTTTAGCCCCTAAAATGGCAGTACCAAACTCAACATCTTGTTCACCTGCTGCGGTATTTTCGCCCAACAATTCCCCTTCTTCATTAGTACCATCAGATGTTGACCAGGTAATATCTTGACCTGTTGAAGTTGTTAAGATTTGAGCCACACTTGCAATACCGCCATAGGCTTTCATTTGGTCAACAATTTTATTTAACATCTGAGTAGGAACGGTATAACCGCCTTTCTCATCAGGCGAAGTGCCTTGCGCACGAAGCTCTTTTACCGCTTGACGCTCTTCGGCGGTCAACTCGCCAAAACCACAGCGAAGAAAACGGTCAAAGGCATGATTACGTCGTTCTGCCTGCTCTGTTTCAGGGTTGTTCTGTTGCTGGCCACGTTGCTCTTGCTCGTTGTCATCAACTAAGTTTTGATCCAATGAACGTAACTGTTCTTCACGCTGAATTTGTGCGTCTAAATTTTCAAGTTCAGTTTGCGCTTGATTCCATTGAGTGCGTTGTTCTTCTGTCATCACACCATCACCCACTTTTTCGTGAATGGCGCGCATATCAATCGCAATAGTGTTACGTTTTTGTTTTAATTCATGAAGCTTCATGGTCATAGTATTACCTTATGCATTGAGTAAAGTCATAAGACGCTCACGCGCCAATTTTTGATTAATTGCTTTTTGGAGATCGCCACTGTCTCTGGCTTCTTTCCATGCATTCATTGAACGAACCGCAGAGTCTGCGTCTTGATACGCCGGATAGGTGACAGGGCTAACATCATAGAGTCGAGAAAATCGTGTTATTTCACGAATAACGACGCCATCATCATCTTGGTACCAGTCTTCACCATCCCGCGCGACACGAAAGGCAAACGAGCTTTGATTGATATCGCCACGTTGCATGGGGGCCAGCACTAAATCACGAATAGTTTGTGTGTCTGGCGCCGTAATGTCGTAAACAAGCCCACGTTCATTAACGCTTAATGACAACGTTCCCGCGGTTGTTCGCCCTAAGATATAATTCGGATCGTGATTAAATAACCCGCGAACATCATCATTGAGCACATCGTCAAACGCACCCGGTTTAATAATTTCACGAAATCCATAAATCAGTTCGGATCGCGAGTCGAAAACAGAGCCTAAACCAACGATATGTGTCGGTTTATTTTCTTCTCCCGCTTCTGCCCGAACCTCACCGACATAACATCGTGTTTCTTTTTCACTGCTCATCGTTATCCCCTTTCGGTTCTTCTGTTTTTCCCCCTGCGGACTGAGTGGCATTCACACTGACCAACATCTCATCAAGACCATCAACAGGATTCATGTCCTCAAAGGCACGCGCCTCATTACGGCTCATCCAACCATCCGTAATGGCAAAGTGATAGAAATCAGCACGTTCTTTTGGTGTTCCACGTAATAAACCCGCTAAATTAAATCGCACATAAAAGCCGGCTGTTCGCTCTTGTCGAGTAAACAAGCGTCGATTTAATTCCTGCTCCCAGTTCACTACCCACGGCATGATGGTATGCCGTACAAATTGGATGGATTGTTCTGAAATGTTTGAGTAAGTGGCTTTTTCGAGGTCGTTAATCATGTGAGCTGGCACATTGAAGATCCCTGCAATCATTGAACGGTTAAGTTTTAACATATCAATCAATTGAGCATCGACAGGAGAAACCGTCAGTGCCTTGTAATCCAAATCAGCAGGTAACAACATGGTCTTATTTTCTTGGCTTCGTAACATACGAGAGGCTTGTTGCCACATGTCTTTCAGTCTGGCCCAGCCGTCTTTCTGTAAATCACCCTTCACTGAGACGATACCTGCCGGACGAGCATTACCACCGAAAAACGAACTTGTGTATTTCTGCCCGGACATACCCATGCCGATGGTTTCCGCATGTTGAATGATTGGGCTGATCCCCATTCTTTGATTATTCCCTAACGCCCGAATATGGATCATGTCATCGGGACTAATGGCAAAATTACCCAATTCGTTATAAACGCCATACGTATATCGACCACCAGTATTAAGCAGTGTCGTTTCCCACGGCATACAAGCTTCTAAATTTGTCACCTCGCCTTTTCGGTTACGAATAACTTGCGTATAACCATTTCCCCAACCCAACACATGACGCTCTTTTGTTTCACGCCATTTATAGCTGGTTTGCCACTCGTTAGGTTCATCATGAACTAAATAAAACAAAGGATGATCACGCGCAGTTTCTACCCTATTACCCGACTTTCGCATTACATGCAGTGGCATCTGGGCAATAGACGATGAAAGCACATAAATACAGGCATAGACTGCTGCTAATTTCATGGATGTTTCAGGGCTAACATATACATCAGCCGTAAATAATCCGTCATTATCAATAGAGTCAGCCGTAATCGGTGTGTTAGGGTTCTCTAAACTGGGTGATTCATTGCGAAATAAAGCATCAATTAGCACGCTTCCCCCTCATTGCTACCACTAATGCATAAACTACCAGCACTGAACCGCCAATCATTAATGTATTGGGGAGCCCATAATTTAGATAACAGCCTGCCATCACCGCACTGAAACCAACTAATGCAGTGATATCGAGAAATAAGTTTTTCATAGGAATAAAAGGTCTTCGTTAGGATCTAAGGAGGAAAGGAAGTCACTTGGTTCATTAAGCATCGCACGACCAACTGCCATCATGATTGAAACAGCACCGTCAATTTTGTTTTCATTGCCATCTTTTATTGGTCTAACAACATCATCACTACCTGGTAAATATTTACCGACCACATTCTGAAAACACCATGTCATAATAGGATTACCATCATGATGAAAGCGACCTGAAGCTAAAGCAGCTTCTATTTCCTTCATGGGATCACTCATATTTGTATAATTTTGAGTAATAGAAATAGGCTCCAATCCTTCATCTTGCAGTCGGTGAGATAATGCCACCGCACCAGATGGGTCAATTGGGCTGGAAACAATACTAAAATGCTCTCTTAATTTTAAGATAGATTCTTCAATCAAACGGTAGTCAACCTCTGCACCATCACTTGGAATTAATGCTTTTTGATTCACAAAACTTTGATACCGTTCTGCGGTCCTCAGCTTGTCACTATCGGTTGAATAAATTGTATCTTCTGGTGCAAAAAATAATGGAGATACGGAAAAGTAATGTTTTTTACCGCCAATCTCTCGCATAAAAATAGGCGCTACGCAGTTCAAATCCAACTTTGTTGCTAGGTCAATCCCCAAATAAACATCTTCACCATAGAAATCCTCGAGTTTTAGACTCTTATTTTCAGCTTTACGCCAATGCTCCATGTTGTAGAACGCTGATTTTGCAGAAACCCAAATATTGAAATGTTTAGTCTTTATCTGGTTTGTTTGCCTTGGTGTTGTTATACCAAGTTCTTGTTTTGCTAAAAGGTAATCGTACTTTACCGACACATCGCAATTTGGGTTAGACTTAATAATGGCTTCTGGTAATTTCCAATCATCGTCTTTATCTATGGTATAAATAATGCCAAAAATCTGCTCATTTGCCCCGCCAGTACGAATACCTTCAAGAATTTCAGTGACCTGAACTCGCTTATCGTAACAAGGACTTTGAATATCAAATCCTGCCGTTGTGATAATGAGCGTTAATGGCTGTTCTCGCGCCCCCATCCCTGTGGTCATTGTTGTATATAAAGCATCCGTTGGGTGCTCATGATATTCGTCAATAATCGCACAGGTTGGGTTGTCACCATCGCCGGGGTCTCCGATTAAAGGAGCAAATAAAGAACCATCGTGGCGGGTCATTTTCTCTGCCCATGGTTTGATTTGAAATCGTTTCCTCAGTGAGGGTAATTTCTTAACCATGGCTAAAGCTGGCTCAAATACCTTCCACGCTTGCTTTTCTGTTGTGGCACCACAGTACACTTCTGCACCATATTCACCATCAGCACAAAACATGTAATTTCCAACGGCTGCAGCAATCAATGATTTACCATT
Organism: Proteus terrae; assembly: GCF_003144325.1. Classification (GTDB taxonomy): domain Bacteria; phylum Pseudomonadota; class Gammaproteobacteria; order Enterobacterales; family Enterobacteriaceae; genus Proteus; species Proteus terrae. Next base: position 61,497 of record NZ_PENS01000019.1, on the reverse strand, counting down.
TTTACGCGGTACCTCAACATACATTTCAGTGAAGCGACGGTTGCCACATTTCTTTTTTACCCACCCAAAAACTACGCAGAAAATAAAAAGTTGCCACGGTTCTAGTGTGATCCGTAATTTACGCTTTGCCCACTCTCCCTTAGTGTGGGGCATAAGTTGAGCAAATCGACAAAAGCGCTCTGCCTTATCTTTATCAAAACGATATGGCCAATCTTTTTCTTTCGCTTTTTGGAGATCATCTAAGTGACGTTGGCAGGATTGTTTAACATAAATACATGATGAAATTTTTCCGCTAACAATATCTCTAGCGTATTGGTTTGCAGCATTGACGCTCGGATAAGTAGCCATAATTAAAACTCATCAAATTCGTTCTCATCATTATTCTGTTCACTAGGCCCTGTCATTCTCATTCGGCTAAGTGGATCCAACCCAAGCAATGAACCTAAACGAGCGATTTGTGAAACACTGTCATTACGAACGGCGACAGCAGGGTGTTTTTTTAATCCACCAGAGCCACTCATTTCAGTAATACCACCACTTTCCAAATCTAATTTAGCTTGTTTTAAAATAACCTTCTCTGCTGTAAGCATGAGTTCGAAAGCGTTGCAATACGCAACTAGAAGAGGAGCATCTTCAAGTTCAAATGTTCCACGTTCAATCAAAATTTTACTTTGTGTCTTCCAGAGTTTTATTGCTGACTCACCCATCAATTCTGCAGGTGGGGCAATCCTTGTCATACTACTCTTAGAATTTTTAGCCGGTAAATTTTTATTCCGGCCACCACCAGATGCACGGATACCGGCTGCCATTTATCCTCCTAAAAATGTTAAAAAGTTTCGAAAAAAATAATCCTTATTTCGCGTCTGTAAAAATTGACTTAAGGGGGCGGTCCTAGGTGGCGAAGGTGGTAGGGATTTTACCCACCCCTCCTCCCTGTGCATTATAATTTCAATGTGAAATTAAATATTTTTATAACTTTATTTAATTGTTATATATCAACACATTAGTTTTAATATTAGATTCTTTCTTTTGCGGTCTTAGTTCTGTGGCATGAAATACATAACGACTGCAGGCTCTCCTCTGCATCGGTACCCCCATGTGCTTTAGCAATGATATGGTCAACTGTTTTGGCTTCAGTGGCTCGTCCTGCTCTTAAGCACTCTTGACACAGATACTTATCCCGCTTGAGTATACGAGCTCGTAGTTTATCCCATTGGGTACCATAACCACGTTGATGACGAGACTTACCACGCTGGTGGGTTTCCCATCCTAGGTTTTGATGGTCTTCACAGTAACCGTTACGTTCTGTTGTTGTCTTGGCGCATCCCTGTTTACGACATGCGCGAGGTATGCGAGGTGGCATGTGATCTCCTGTAATCTAAAGAGGCGAATGACCCTCATTGATTTTAAAGACGGGATTTCTCCCCTTTACTTCTGACTGCACCATGTTCGATTAATAGCGTCAGACCATGCCTGTTGATCTGCCTGTCTTAATCTAATGAGTTCAGCTATATCATTATCTTGTCGATCCGCTCGCATACGTAAATCTGCTAGTTGAGCATTGATGTCTAGTTCTGACTTATTACTGACAAGCACACCTTTGAATTCAGCAGAATTAATAAAGGCATCTTTAATAAAGAATTCACCAGAAGACTGAAAGAAGAATGGTGGGATTGATTTAGGCTTCACGCCTACATCTTGCATCAGTTGCTTGATGCGAGTGAGTTGCTCTTCTAACTTATCTAAGTCACTTGTATCTACTGAGACTTTTAATTGAATAGTGTTATCTGACATATCTATCTCCAACAAAAAAGCCCCGCTATTGAGCGAGGCATTCAGTGTTAATGTAATCTTGTAGCCCTAAGATTATTTGCTCTGATTCTGTAATTCGCTCTCTGAGTAACCAATAATTTCTGATAGCGGTGTCAGTAGGTCGGGCGGTGGTTGCATCATCCATACTGGTGGCGGGATTGCTGGCGCTCTTTGGACACTCGGCTTTGATGTACACCCGCTCAGGATTACGCTCGCTAATATCACGCAACTGATCAATTTCTTTTTTTGCATTAGAAAGCTCCTGCTGATGAACACTATCGAGTTTATTTAACTTATCAATGCGCTCTTTATAATTACTATTAATATTAATTTGCTCTGACAAATCCTTACTGAGTGATTCATTCTCGTTACTTAGCGTTTTTATTTTTGCATTCGATAAACTTAATGCCATTAATAAAGCACTTAAAAATATGAGAAAAAACCATGGGATATATTTGCTCATAGCAATAACCAAGCATCGTCAAAGACTTTATCTGCGTAAGGCTGATAGCCTAACTCAACACCCACGATTGCTTTTGCTAAAGAGATAGCAACCTGTTTTGATTCAGTATCTATCTTGTCATTAATACCAACACCAATCTCTTTTGATGTGCGAGTGATATAACCATTAGTATTATTTTCAACTGGCGGTGCATACTTATTAATAATTGCTGATACTGAGTTCAAACCATATTTACGTTGATATGTTTGAGTTAGTTTATAAATTGCTCTGATGCCATACTCAGGCGACTCAAAGACACAGAATCGAGGGTTAGGCACTCCAGTTTCAATACCGACCAAACCTTTCCATTTATTACGTGGGTTATAGTCAATGTTGCCGGGGTTATTATTACGTTCACCGCGAGCCATCTTTGCCATGTCTAACACCTCTGAATATTTGCATTATGTTTCCGCGACTCAATAAAATGAGTATGCATAACGATAAATTGATACCGACCTCAAATGGGTCAGCATGAGAATAATCATCTGTTAAGATCCGCAATGGTACCGAACCCAATAAGATGATTAATACCCACGCAATGAGTGACGCCCCAAATTTATATTGAGCGCCATTACGTCGATAATTAATGAGTCGAATGACTGCGAGTAAACAAGAAAAGAAATTGATGTAAATCCAAAACATTGAGATGGTCATCTGCCACCTCCTCTGAATTTATCTATCAGATTATTAATAAACTTATTTATTCCGTCAGTCATTGCACCAGGTTTTGATATTGAGACCAAAACACCCACCAGCCCCGCTGACGAAAACATTGCTCCTACTGACTTATCGACATCACGACCACCGGTTATATCGCTAAGAATACCTGACATAAAATCAGCACCATAAATACCAATAAGAAAAGCAACAGCAAAATAAGTCCAACGCTTTAATAGACGAATATCATGAGCAGATAAAACAAAAATAACTGCTCCTGCAAACGCCCCAATAACAACGCCAGCATCCATACCAGCAAACAGGCCCACAATTGAAACGCCCGCTAGCGATGCTGTTGTAGTGCCCGTTAACGGCTCATTCATGTGTGTAGTCCTGTTATTTAGTTAAAAAGGTGCAGACACACAGCTCTTGTGTGAAATGATTAGTGTGTGATTGATACTGTGGTCTGCGTATTAGGAAAGGATAATCCTGGCGAAATTGACTCCACCGAGCTCATTTAGTTGTTCATAGAGAAATAGCTTCTTGCACGTTCTGTGCTGGTAGACTTTGTTATCGTATTTTTTAAATAATTTAGTGTTTCTCAAAATAGAGAGAAAATAATTAATATTGTAGCCATGGAGGATCACATCAATATAACCATTCCCGTGTTTAACGCATTCACCAGATCCTGCCATTTGAAATATTTTTTTAGCCGCTTTATATGTACTGGCTTTTTTACCAGCTCTTTCAATAATCGCTTTTCTTCGCTCCTCGGCTATATACCGATCATTGATTGCCTTTAAATTATTAATCGTCATATCAGCCTCAAAACGAAAAAAGACCGCCTAAGCGATCTTCAAAACGAGTTGTTCGGAATAACCGAATATGTGAACTATCCGGTAATTCCGGATGGTTGAACTTGTAAGTAATCCTTACAGGTTGTAGATAACAAAAAACCCCGCCGAAGCGAGGTCTTGAATTCATTTAGTGTGAATGTTTATAAAAACCCCACTATTTATGAACGATAAGACAATTCTATGCAAAAAGCAAATTACCTTTATCCATTACTTTCCAATATTGGTTTCAAATACCCATGCACCATTAATTTCCCCTATTGCTTTAATTTTTACACCCTCTAAAAATGCGGAAAAAATAAAGATAGAGTGAGGAAGCCAGCCTAGATTAAGTATTCGTTCAAATTCTGACTTTAAATCATATGAATTTTTTTTGTTGTAGTTTTTTAATTTATTCCTACTAGCTATTAATTTTCTACAAGGTTCTATTAATTCCTCTCTCTTTTGAATATCAACAACTAATGACTCAAAATCAGTAAACAGATCTATTGGGCTATAAATATTCCATAATCTTTCAAGATCTTTTGCATAAGAATTTTTCATAAAAACCCTTCAGTTTGTTAGTAATAAAAAATCAATATAGCCTCATATAAATCAAATTGCTACACTTTAAAAATATGCTTGACAGATTAAAGGCAATGCTTATTTTTTATACAAAAACATAACAAATAGTTACATTAAAATTTAATAAACCTAAGCCATCACCTTTTATCATATTTACTTTGTAACTTTACTAAATATTTTTTCTGCAACATTCTCTTCAGTAAAACATTTGCTAATTAACTTCTCATAGAACGGTTTCCAGTTACGAGACCATGTAGATTGTGTTAATTCAGGCACTATATGTTTTATCGCTTGATATGCTACTGACGAAGGCATCCTTTTATATCCGCGACCAGCACAACGATGGCATTCTTTAAATACAGGCACTCCCTGTAATTCTGTTTGCACCTCATCCAAGACTTGGCCACGCCCATTACAACGGCACCGATGTGTAATAATTCCTTTTCCTCCACATGTTTGGCATTTATCACCAACCAATTCATTTTTAATCACTGGCTCTGTAATCACTTCGCCATTCGATTTTGTAATACCGGGATATTTAATAACGTCTTTGTGGTTATAAATAAGCTTTCTGCCTTTGCAGTTAGGGCATTCACACACTGAACCTGCTGAACGAGAGTAATCTTCAAACGCCATTTTCGATAATATGACCAAACAGTAACCCAGTTTATTGCCCGCCGATTTGGCCACCAATTTGGGGGTTACTTTAAGTGCATATTGCGTTAACTGCTCTACGGTGCTGAACTTATCTTTTTCACTCACGTCATTCTTAGCAAAAAAAGCAGACACACCAAACTTAGCACGCTGTTCTGTCATACAAAGCGCACCTGCAGTATCCATTCCTTTCATTCTATTGGGATCTGTGCAGTTTGGTGTATCGGTGATCATCGGTGACTTTGGATAAAATTGTTTTAATGCTGACTCTAATTTCATGCTAATACTCCTCGTGCCGTACACACGTTAAATAAATGCACCGATGCCCAATGAACGGTTTAAAAAATGAAATAACAATTCGATTTGATTGCCGTGAGTGGCTTCCCATTGTTTTGGGTCTCGATGTAACTCGTTATGATGAATGCGACATAATGGAATAGTAAATAAGTCATGAGCTTTCGTTCCCATGCCTCCCATACCATGACCTATGATGTGATGCGGATCATCAGCCTGTTGCCCACACACGAAACACGGTTGAGTTTTTACCCATTGCAACCATTGGGTATTTTCCCAACGTTGCATTTTAGGTTTCAGTAGAAATGACGCTGGTGGCTCTGGTTCAATATCAACTTTAATAACCGGCTTTATCGCATCTAAACGCTCATTCATTGCTGATAATGCTGTTACGTTGCTTGGGATAATGTCAGCTTCAGGAAAACCACCATGAACTTTGCGTTCCTCTTGTTTATCTGACCAATTTAAAATCTGACGCAATATCGCTTCTGGCAATTCATCAACCAAGTTATGCATCACTGCGAATGAGAAAAAATCAGGTACTGTCAGCTGGTGGTCACTATCTAATCTCAAACGACTACGAATAGTATCTAACATCCAATTGATACGGTTTTCATGAGCCATCTCAGCAATCCAACCCGCCGATGAATGCCGAATATGGTTATCATGATGCCAGCAAGTGCGGATCACGCCAGCCTCGTGAAAGGTCGTCACTAACTCATGGTGATGATAATTATCTTCATCGTTATCAATCTGACAGTATTTGATATTACTAATAACCCACGAATCCATCGGTGCCACTTTATCAATGGCGTGGATCACTTTTTTGCTATTGAGAAATTGGACGATGTGCTTATTGCTTAAAATTGGCTGTTCATCGCCAGTTAATGCTCCCGACGGAAGAACATCTAAACTTTTAGGCACATCACTAATAATCACGCGGTGATGCTTTTTAAATTGTGCGAGTAATTCAGCGCCAGGCTTAAGCAACACAACACCAAGTTCTGGCTGAATATAAGGCGTTAATAATAATTTCATGCGCTCACCTGTTTATTCAACATCACCATACGGATCAACTCATCCGTTTTACTCTCAAAGAAGTGCGGTTGGGTTTCACGAGGATTATTAGGGCTGGTCATGTTTTTCCCAAACTGACAACCTCTTGCCGTAACAGACCAAAATTCTTTAGTTTTGTTAGCAGTTTTCGTGCTTGGACGTGATAAGCGTTCAACAATGCCAAGATCGGCTAATCGTTTATAGGCCTGTCGTGCTGAAATAGGTAAGTTGTGTTTGTTGATCAGCGTTGATAATGCAACTGTTGGACGACTGGAACCATCCATAGAGCCACTTGGCGCATCAATCGCATAAACAGGCGCTAACTCAGGTAAGCCCGCCATTGCTTGTAATTTTTGATAAGCACCTAACTTTGATGAATTCGAGAAGTTTAAACTTTTAGACATCGATTCCAGTAGTATCACACCCGCCTGCACTTTATCACTGAGTTTCTCTTGGTGCTGTTGTGTCACTAAGGCATCAAATGTGCGGATCACTTTTAAATGAAAAGAAGCACTGATCCACATTGCGTAGGCATACACTAATTCTTTGCAAACATAGGTGCCTTGATTATATCCACCAGCCACAGTGACAATAGGCGCTCCTGTGATCTCAGGAGCGGTCGAAATTTCATCAATTAACTCTTTAGTTTGGGCCAGTGAACTCCAATTTGATGGTTGGTGTCGTTTTTCACCACCCGATACTCGATGTAAATCATTTAAACAATAACGACCGGCTACATCTCTACGAACCTGAAAACCATCAATAACAATTAATCCATTCATGCTATTTCTCTCCACGTTTTACTCGTGACCGTACATCACGTTATTAAATGAGCGGATAGTGATTTCTAACTTTCCACCCTTTACGACTTCCATTAGCATCACATCCATGTGCTTCACTTGCTGATCATCTTCCCAAACACCCGCATGTGTTAATGCATCAAACGGGGCTTTTAAAAAGTTATCAATATCTCTGCGCTGTTTTGTGGGCGGGTATAAGCGAACCAGGACAGAGACATTTTCTTTAATCGCTTTGGGTTTTCGTTTTAACTGCTCATACACAGACGCAATTGTGTTAATTCGAAACTTACGCCCTTTTTCACTGATCAGCGTTCTGCCTTTAATGTTTCTCCAATATGAGTTCACGCTGGGTGGAAATGGCAAAGTGAGCATTAATTCAGGCATAAGTACCCCACAGCCCAATCAGTAATGTCACAACGAACCAAAAACCAACGAACAACATGTATTTAGTTAGCATCGTTTACACTCCTTTTATCCCAAGCCTTCAATGCACCATCAGCGTCATTAGCAATAGGGCCTCTTGCTCCACATTTCTGACAGCGAGTGAATGTATTGATCATCACCTGCATGACTTCTAATTTATTAGAGTTACAAAACGGGCAGTGTTTATTGCTATTTTTCATAATCAAATATCTAGGCTAATCTGCCCGCCTCCATTGAGAGCTATTAAATGATTTCCTTTTTTAGATCTAAACTTCGCATAATGTGCTTGGCGATATATTTTGACCTGCTCAACTTCGTGAAAAATATAATTACGCCCAAACCATGCTTCCTGATGCTCACAAATGGGGCAATAATCAACAGAATCAAAACCACCTCTACTTCCTTTGTGCCAATGAATATTGCCGTGAAAAGTTGAGCAATTAACACACATAGGAGCGTCACATGTGTAAGCAGACGAAAACTTAGACAATAACCCCTTATCATCTCTCTCACCTATGTAACAAATGACTCCATCACACAATAATTCAGCTTCACCTCCACAAAACATGCACTTTCTACTCATAGGTGATTACCTCTTACTGCCCTCACTAATGAATCGTAGGGCTCAGTTGGTAATTTACCCATCAAAGAAAAATTAGAAGTGGCGCGTTTTACCCATTTGATTGTAGGTAGCTCGTGTTTTTTAGCCTTCTGAGTATTCAGCTTTTCAATGTAGACTGACTCACCTGATTTACGTGACTCTGTTATTGCTGAATAAACTCTTTCAGCATCTTTAGTTACTCTGTAACGTAATGGACGCTCTTCGCTAATTCTGACTAATGCGCCTAAAGTCCAAAGGTGTGCTAATGCTCTTGACGCTCCGGCTAAATTAGTGTCTAAATCACGAATAACAATGTCGCGATTAACTTCTTCGCCTGTTTTGTATAATGCTAGTATTTGCTCTGTGATTTTCATGCAACACCTCTCGATACAAGCCACTTCGCTTGCTCAACAAATGTTTTACCGATTTGCTCTAATTCATCACGATGAATGTAATCGAATTTTTTACCCGTCCATGTCTTATCAAATAAAACAATCGCACCAGCAAAAAATGCACCTGTTGGTTTCTGTTTTTCATCGGCTGGAACAAACCAATCAGGAACGTCAAATCCAACACGCCCACGAATAAAGCACACATGATCTGCATCTTCTGGCCACCATGTTTCTGACGTAGCTACCTTTAATAAAAAAACATATCGTCCGGATTTTTCGCGCATAGCTGACGCATGACTCATGATGTGACCAACCCCTGTTAATGGCTGCCCCTCATGATATGAATTACGGGAATAAGGGGGATTTCCGAATGCTGAACCACCGATTTCCTTGAGTTTTTCCGACCAGTCTTGAGTAAGCGCGTTATCTTCAACGGTGTAGAAGTGAGGGCATTTGCTATTTTGACCATCAGTAAATAAATCTAAACTGAATGGCCCATATTTAGAGTTGATACCGTAATAAAGGTTATCTGGTGATTTCCACTGATCGCCAATTTCTTTTAATTTATGAGCAGGTTGACTTTTTAATGCCTGTAATTTCAGTGCGTAATCAATCATTGCTGAACCTCCTGTGACATTTCAGTCGCTTGTTTCCAAATGCTGTTCCATGCTTGACGACCAGAAAACTCACTCATACGACGAATGCCTGTCTTACCAGCTAATTCAAGTGCGATCTCTTCAATACGGTTTTGAGGTTTAGAACGAGAACCAATCAAGCGTGAGAAAGCGCTGTCACGTTCAACGGTATCAACTTGAACCTTTGGCTCATCCTTTGGCTTTTGGCTACGAACGATCAGCTCATCAAAGTGTTTACGTAATTTACGAGGGCTTAAAATGTTTTGGTGCCAGAATGAATCTTTGTTGGCCCAGTCGAACAACGCACAAATTTGCTCATGAGTCCGCCCATCGATTTGACGCATCAAACGAATATCGTTCGCCCAGTCATACCAAGTAGGCTCTAACGCAGATGGATTCAGTTTTTTAACACGACCAAACATCCATTTTGCCGTTTTCAAATCACCTTCATCGCCCCATTTTTGGAAGTTAGCGCTGTAAATCACCGCTTCTGGATAACGAGTTAAAAAATCATTTTTCGGCTGGTCGCTGGATTCGTTAGAATTCTGCGACGAAAGGTCTTTAGTGATCTGTAAGTTTTTATCTGAGTTAAGATCTGTATAAAGATAGGATTCCTCACTTTCGACGTTTCCATGATTCTGCATTTCTGCGGTTTCCATTCCGCAGTTTCGACGTTCCGATTCCTCACTTTCGACGTTTCCATTCCTCACTTTCGACGTTTCAGAAATAGACGGGAAAATCATAGAGATAAGTTTATTACCATCTATTTTGTAATGAGTAACAGGCGTGCCATTAACCTTTTTTGTCTTAGTTTCAATGACACCGGGAAAATACTTCTTGCGTAATTTATCGACGAGGCGTCGAGCTTGCTCTTCACCAGAAAGCCCGTGAATTTCTTCTGCCAGCTCTTCATGGCTTTTATAAAACCAACCATCATCAGCACTTGATGAAACACCAGACCAGAAGACAAGTTGATTTAAAATTGCAGACAAGGCGTGAGCTTGCTGATCACCTTTGAAAAAATCTAAATAGGGAACAGGAATAACAATGACGTTTTTCTGCCCTGACATAGCTTGTACAACATCAAAAATAGTCGTCATAGCAACGCCTCACTTAACTCTGGTGTATTTCTCTTTAAATCGTTGTAATGGTTCACATTGCGGGTCGTCACATCCATCCAGCATAAAAATAACGCGCTGTTTTTCTCTGTCATAACGAACAACATGAACAACGATACCTCGGTGATTTTTGTAGTAGCGATCGAGTTGATTTGGGTTCTCATTGCTCATTGCCTCGCTCTCCACTCAAGAAATAGAAATCAGCCCATGACTTTTTAAGAGACTGTCTATCTACCAAATATGCAGGTTTCTTGTAGTTGTCTGGTTGTTCGTCAGAGGCTATGATTTCTACATAGCGAAATGACTGACTACCCGAGACAGGTAAACAACGGAATTGCTTTTTAGGTATTAAATGCGCTAATCTACTCATGCTAATTTCTCTTCACACAATTGAAATTTGCAAACCGAAGCCAGAGGCCGTACACCTTTGGCTTCACCCTTTCTGGATATAGCCATCTTTAATTTCTCTTTTGATGTAACGAAACAAACGCATTCATAAATGTGCGGGTCTGTGAAATTAATCCATCCAACATCATTTTTATCTTTTGCTCTTCATCACCATCAATAACGCCATCAGCTAAACTATCTTTCATCAATAAGGCTAAACGCCCTTGCATTTCGTCAACATTGCTTCGTAATGTGAATAACTCGGTTGTATCTAGTTCAGCTGGATTGACTCTATCCACCAACAAGCGATTTGATTCACGAGCAACAAACTCAGCAAACAAAACGGTTTTAGAGATATCCTGCATTGCTAACAGCTCGTTTAAATCAAACGAACGACAACCGTTTTTCTCATAAAGCTTGTTGTTGAACGATGTTAAAGACAGACCAAGCGCACCAGCCATTGCCTCACGCCCACCAGCTGTTGCCTCACACATTTCTTTCACTACCTGTTTTATTGATTGGTTACTCATTTCCTACCACCCTTGGTGATTTCTTGTAGTTAACTGTTTTAAAAGGTTTTGCTATTCTTTTGGTAAGCCATCGGTTTTATTTGGATAGAGATCAGGACGCAGTTGATCCCTTGGTATGCCTGTTGCTAGTTCAACTAGTAAAACTTTATCTGAAGGAATTCGTTTATTTCTGTTTAGCCAATTCCATACTTGCTGTTGCTTTACGGTCTTACCTGATATGCCTGTTATTAGCTTCGCTAGGTGAGTCTGCCCACCTGACTTATCGATTGCCTTTTTTAAACCGATCACGCAATCGGTACTGATTGTTTTATTCATAACACCCCCTAGTTGTTAATACAACTTAATGATAATGCATAACAACCAAATTAACAACATAAAGGTGTTGGATGAATGAACACTTAAAGTTGTAAAATACATTCACAAACAAGCGGAGGTTGTTATGTCGATTGCAGAAAGACTGTTATCTGCCAGATTAAAGGCGGGGTTAAGTCAAGCGGATTTAGCGGATAAAGTAGGAGTTAGTCAGCAGTCTATTCAAAAAATTGAATCAGGCCAGACAACATTTCCTCGCAGAATTGAAGATATTGCACACGCAGTCGGTGTCTCTGCTCACTGGTTACAGTTTGGTGCACCAGATGAAAACGGTTCTAAAACAAACTTTGAAGTCAAAGAATGGGAAGATATTAGGTATCATAACGATGATTTTGTTGGTATCCCTGTGTTGGACATAGAGTTATCTGCAGGTTCTGGAGCTAATGCAGAGTTAATTGAACTGGAAGAGTACACTTATCCGTTTCGCAGAGATGAGTTGAGGAAGCATAACGTTAGTGCAAATGATGCTCGTATAGTAAAAATCATTGGAAATAGTCTATACCCCGTATTAAATAGCGGTGATTTAGTAGCGGTAGATGTTAGTAAGAGAGATATACGAGATGGTGATCTTTACGCAATACGTGATGGAGTTTTGTTGAGGGTGAAAATATTAGTTTATCAGCCAGATGGCGGAATAATTATTAAAAGCTTTAATAAAGATGAGTACCCAGATGAGCAGCTCAGTAAAAACGAGATGGCTGCTCGAGTACATATTATTGGAAGGGTTTTTTGGTCATCGAGAAGCTGGTAGTGATTTAATTAACAACTCTTCTGTTATTATCTTTACATTAGATTTTCCGCTATCACGATCAAGGATGGCTTTTTCTATTTTTCTACCGTAACTTGAAAACCTCCAATCTCGAGAAGACATAGCTCCAATTACAAGAAAATGAGTATTCTGTGTCACTCTATCAACAATTGAGCCACCAGCGCTGTTAACTCTTTCAGCTACAGTAGCTCTTTTTCCTGATATAAAACTACCAGTTAAACAGAAAGATGAATTTTTGACCTCCACTGCATCTAATTGGTCGCAGGGTAATATAGAGGACATGCCGTCCACAACACCGTATTCAAGATCTGTACCGGAGAAATCAACTAAAGCTTGATATAAAAGCTGACTTTCGTCTTTATTGATCACCCCGTCTTTTTTTATTCTCTGAATAAGTTCATAAAGATATTTCCCAGGATAATCTTTTTTTAACTGGCCATTCTTAGATAACCACCAATCGAGATAGCTTATCTCATCAACTTTGAGCTTTTTATCTGCGATTATCCCCTTGCAAAGCCCAATTAATAAATTTACATCTGATTCTTTTGAATACAAGTCAACACTAGGCATATCCATGATTGACTGTTGTACGCTTTTTAAGGTTTGAACTAGATCTAATCTTTCTTCTTTGGTTACAACTCCATCATCTAAAATTCGAGTAATTCTATCCTTAAGTAGTTGAATAAATGAGTTATCGGATATTTGATGAGCCTCATTAAGCCATGTAGTTATATATAAAATTTCAGTATCAGATAGCTCTCCGTCGGAAAGAACACCATCAATGATTGATATTAAATTAGCGAATAACTTGTCGCGATTTCTTTTGTAGTTAAATGCAGGGTTAGCGTTCATATATCCTCCTTTGAACTTATAGTTAAATTTTATTTAAGACAAATCAAACAACATAAAGTTGTTGACTTTTGCATTTTTACAACTAATATAACAACCAAAAGGTGTTTTAAATGAGGCGCTAATTACAACTTAGGTGAAGCAAATGACAACTGAACCAGTAATCATACCGCCAGCCAATTTCACTGATGAAGATATCGTTGCTTGGATGAAAGATAAATTATCTTCTGTTGATCATCTGCTTGAGCTTTATGCTAAACGTGGGGAGCTGGTGGCTGACTTATCAAAACTGGATGATGAAATAGACGAGTACAGAATCAAAAGTGCTATTCAGACCCAAAGAAAATGATTTTTATGTGTGAAGAGAACGTGTGAAGAGAAACAACTGTGTGGAGGGAAATTGGCGTGAGTAATGCTACTAATAAAAAACAAAACATCAGGATCTATGCCTTAGTCTTTCATAAGAACGCGCTAACTCTGTCAACCGACAATATTTATGAAGATTTTTGGTTAGAACTACATAAAACCGTCGGTTGGCTTAAGTTTGTAAAACATAGTGAAGAATCTGAATTTGTTAAGAACGGAGCACTGTTTGTAGCCACTGAACTGCGTCCGGTATCTGATTCAGCCCCTTACCCAGTAGTTGAAGCACAATGTGTTTTGTGGCGTCAACGGGAAGCTCTTTTAAGCGCTGCAAATACCCTTTCCTTTCTTCTGGGTCAGGGACGTTTAAAGTAATGAAATCACGAATTTCATTTAATGTTTCATCATGTAGTCTGACTGTAATTACTTTAAGAGAGGTGGATATACTGCCTTCCTCAGTAAGTAGATTTATAGCATGTCTAGTTGCTTTTATTAGTGTAAGTTCAGGAAATGTACCAGCCATTACATGGATTACTCCACCGGTTATCATTTCCTCTTCACTAAGATATGCAATGTTTTTTAATAAAATATCATCATCAATGTCAGAAAAATCTGACGGTATATTTTGGGGTTGAATAGCATTAGGGTAATCCTGTACTGCAATTTCCAGAATTTTTAATTGTAATGCTCTGCTGAAACCTGACATTTTAACATTCTCTTGGTTGTGTCGGATCTTCCAAGAATACCACCACCGCCTGAGGTGGGAAAATAATCAGGCACAATATTTGAAGTGTGAAGAGAAACAATGGCTGGCTGAGTCTTAAACCATTAACGGGGGTGTGGTGATAATGTTCTGCTCAGTCAGCCATTTTTATAGAGTTAGTTTTAGGATTGGTGAATGCGTGTAGCTCAACGGTAGAGCGAGGCCATAAAGCTGGGGTTGTGGGTTCGAATCCCGTCACGTAAGTAGGAGATAAGCACCTACCACCAATCACTAAAACTAACTCAATAAGCAAGGGTACTGGCATTATTTGTGAAATGTCTTATCAGGATTATGTCAACTCGCTAGTGCCCTTTCTTATTGTGTGAAGTGATAACGTGAGGTTATAGAAATGAGCCAAGAAGATCGTAAGACAAATGTTCCCGACTTTCTTTCCGAATTGGACGCTGGCGTTTTTGAAAATAAAGTCTCTGCTGTTTTAAATGATGTGGCTTTAGGCGTTTTAAATAATGGTGGAAAAGGCAAGGTCACTATTGAATTAGATATTGCTCGCCTTAGTAATTCAATGGAAGAAAAACGAGTTGAAATAACTCATAAACTTAAATTCTCTGCACCAACACCACGCGGAAAACGGGCTGAAGAAGACACCACCAAAACACCAATGTACGTGGGTAAAGGTGGTAAGTTGACAATTATGCAAGAAGATCAAGGTCAATTATTTTCTTTGCAAGGTCAGCCCGACGGGAAATTAAAATCCGTTAATTAGTTTCCTTATTTTTAATTAAACCTATCCATTTAATTTAATGCTTTTAAATAAGTAGGAGTTTATTCATGTCTCAATTAGACGGTAATGCTATTTCGCAAATTCAAAATATGGCGGTGGCTTCATTAAGTCTCGATGCAATAGAGAAGTCTCTTTGCCCTGCCATTGTCCTTCCTAATGACTTTAAAGTAAGTAGTTTAGAAAACTTACAAGAAGGTCGCTTCCGTTTCCGTGGTGAAATGAAAACAACAAGCATCAGTGATTTTGTTAAATACTCAATCAAGAATGCAATTGATGAAGGTGTTAGTTGCTTTATTGATGCCAATGAAATGAGTGCCAAAACTATTTTCAATATCGGCACAATTGGTGAGCCTGGTCATGCTGATAATACGGCTCTTGTGAAATTAAAACAAACAGCCCCATTCGCAGCACTATTAAAAATTGATGGTGTTAAACATCGTCAAAAAGAATTAGCGGAATGGTTAGAAGACTGGCGTGATTATTTAATGGCGTTCGATGCTGACGGTAATGTTCTAGATATCAAACAAGCTATTTCTGCTGTTCGCCGTATTACGATTGAATCAACACGCTCTGCTGAACATGAAGATCACGATTTTAGCGCCAAACGTTCAGTATTAGAAAATGTTGAAGCAAGAAGCAAAGATGTTATGCCAACAGCATTCCAGTTCACCTGCACTCCGTATGACGAGTTAAAAGAACGTAGTATTAAATTGCGTTATAGCGTGCTTACTGGCGGTGATGTTCCCGTTTTAGTGCTTCGTATTGTTCAACTTGAAAACCTTGAAGAACAAATCGCTCAAGAGTTTCGCAATCTACTTTGTGATGAATTTGATGAAAGTGAAATCGAAACATTCATTGGTAAATTTTCAGCGTAAATAATAGTACAGATGCCACTGATCTGGTGGCATTTATAGAATTGTGTGGAGAGAATAATGACTTATATTGCAACAGCAACAAATAAGCACTTCAATTACCTCGATGTACGGATCGAGGATATTGATATTCAAGATATTGCAAGTGGACTTGCTAATGAATGTCGTTTTAATGGGCAGCTTGATAATTTTTATTCTGTTGCTCAACACTCTGTATATGCGAGTTATTTAGTTGCACCTGAATTTGCATTGGAAGCCCTACTTCATGATGCTAGCGAAGCTTATGTCAAAGACCTACCGTCACCACTTAAAAATCTATTACCTGAATATAAATTAATTGAATTGCGCGTGGAAAAGATGATCCGCAAAAAGTTTGGGTTACCAGAAAGCATGTCCGATGAAGTTCATTTTGCTGACGTGATGATGTTAGCAACTGAAAAACGTGATTTAGAAATCGATGTTGGTAGTAATTGGCTAATGCTTGAGGGCATCCCAACTGGTGATTTTGTTGTTAACCCACTAACACCACCACAAGCAAAAGCCGTATTCCTGCTCCGCTTTAATGAGCTTTATAAGGGGTCTGAAAATGGCTAACGGATCAGTAAACAAAGTAATCCTCATTGGAAATTTAGGGCGTGATCCTGAAATTCGTTATCTACCCTCTGGCGGTGCTGTTGCCAATTTAGCTGTGGCCACATCAGAAAAGTGGCGTGATAAACAAACGGGTGAAAACCGTGAAAAACAGAATGGCACCGTGTCGTTCTATTCGGAAAACTCGCTGATATCGCCAGTGGCTATTTATGTAAGGGCTCTCAAATTTATATTGAGGGCCAACTACAAACACGCGAATGGGATGATAACGGTGTTAAACGCTATACAGCAGAAATTGTTGTAAAAGTTGGTGGTTCGATGCAGATGCTAGGTGGTGCTAATAAATCAGTAGGTTCACAACCGGCACAGCAAAACCAACCACCAGCTCAACCTCAAGCCCAAAATAATCAGCCACCAATGGATTTTGAAGATGACATCCCTTTCGCACCGATTGGGCTTATGTATCCACGCCATTTTATTAATGTGATTTAGGTACTCATGTAACAATAGATTAGTCACATAGATGTGAGTATGATTCCCATTTTAATTAAGGAGGGATTATGAACAATAGAGATTGGATTGATTGTGTAGTTATTATTTCTAACGTGGTTTCTGGAATGGGTGTATTTATAGCTATCTGTATTTATTTTGACCAATGTAGGAGAGAAAGAAAAAAAATAAAAATAATTAAAAAAAATTTAGCTATAGAGCTAATCAATATAAAAGATAACGTAAATAATGCGCTTGATATCATTAAAGACAAAATTAGAGAGGAAAAAACAAAAAATACAGAAAATAATAATACTCTAATCGAAAAATACGATAAAACAAACAATCTTTTATTTTTCAAAATAAATATAACAACCCTTAAGTTTTATTATGAAAAGTTAACGTCACATGATTTGCTCTTAACAAGAAATATAAGTGATTTAATTGATGCTACAAGTGAATATAACTCAATAATAATCGACATTAAAGAAAATAATAGTTTAGACTCAAACTTATTCTTATCAGAAAAAAAATTAGAAATTGAGCTAACATGTAATTACATCAAAAATAAAATACATATAATTAATAACTCTCTACACTAATACTATTTTTTATGAATAAATTATTGGAGATAAGATGAAACCAATACTTGATATGTGTTGTGGTTCTCGCATGTTTTATTTTGATAAACAAGATGACCGTGTTTTATTTAATGATATTAGATCAGAAGAACATATTTTATGTGACGGGAGAATTTTAAATATAACACCAGATATTATTTCTGATTTTAAAAATCTTCCTTTCCAAGATAATTCATTTTATC
This sequence comes from Proteus terrae, assembly GCF_003144325.1. GTDB lineage: Bacteria > Pseudomonadota > Gammaproteobacteria > Enterobacterales > Enterobacteriaceae > Proteus > Proteus terrae. The sequence goes on along the minus strand of NZ_PENS01000019.1, from coordinate 43,585 downwards.
AAGTGCTATTTGACCCACCTCATTTAATTAGAGTTGGTAAAAATAGTTGGATGTTTAAAAAATATGGTTCGTTAAATAAAGATTCATGGAAAGAAGATTTAAAAAAAGGATTTACTGAAGCATTTCGTGTGTTAAAGCCAAATGGAACCTTATTGTTTAAGTGGAATGAAACTCAAATATCCGTTAAACAAATATTAGCTTTAACCAATGAAAAACCAACTGCCGTTCAGCGTGTAGGGAAAAACGATAAAACACATTGGATGGCGTTCTATAAAAAAAATCAGTAAATAATTACCACCATCATTAACTAATATCTATTTAAACTGTGTACGGACAGTGTGGAGAGAAAATATGAATACAGTATTTTTATTGTTAGCTGAATATGAAACGTCTCAAATTCCTCTATCTGTTGTTGCTGAGAAATTCCTTAGCATATCGCCTTCTTGGGCTGATAAAAAAGCTAACCTTGGCGAGTTACCATTTCCAACATACAGGGATAATCAAAAATCAGGAAGATTGGTGCATATTGTAGATTTAGCGGAATGGATAGATAAAAAAAGAGAAACAGCAAAACAAGAATTTGAACACCTTCAATGAGAAAAACAAGCTGGAAAATAGATATAATCCAGCTTGTTATCTTTTACTTATCAAAATATTCAAGCTCATCAGAGTTAGACGACTCAACCTCAGGCATCCAGCTTGTATCGCTCCATATTTCTTCTAATGCATCGGTTATTTTGTCTTTTTTTTCATTTTTCTTTAGTCCATCAATGATTAACTTTGTTTGTGACCCCCACAAAGCACTAACCTCCAACTCAGAGTAAGAAGGGGAAAGTTTCTTTTTTACTTCTTTTTTCAGCGCGTTAAACATATCAGGATGGGTATTTTTTTGAATTGCTTTATCAAAAAATAATTTTATATGAATCATGAACACCTCCATTTACTGTTTATTTATACAGTATAATTTAGAGGTGAAAAAGATCAACTTTTATTCAATTTATCAAATTTATCATGCAATGATTTGGGGTATAACTCTGTATATACCTGCCAAAGAACATTTAAAGATCTGTGCCCTGTCACTTGAGCCACCTCTTCAATACTAAAGCCAGCTTCAAATAAACGACTTGCCCCTTCTCTTCTTAAGTCATGATATCTAAGATCTTCAATCCCTAATGCGTTCCTGGTGCGCTGAAAACCTGCAGTAACTGATTTAGGGTTATAAGGGAAAATTCTATCACTTGTTTTTGGTTGGCGACTCAGTATTGCCCATGCATCCCCCAGTAAAGGCACTGACATGTGGTTACCTGATTTTTTACGCGGATCTTTTCTATCTCTAACAATTACTGATCTGTTTTTCTCGTCAACGTCTGCCCATAGAATTTTGCACACTTCACCAATTCGCATGCAACTAAGAATAGAAAAATCTAAAATATCAACATAAGGGATAATGCACTCTCTGTGTTCGCTTCGTTTTTTAAGCGCTTCTCTTAGTTGTTTTAATTCTTCTTTTTGAGGTCTACGACTACGCCGTTGTGATTTACCAATCAATCCCATTTGAATGAGTAACGGGCGTGCCTCATACGCTGGATTAGCCGTATATTCTATACCATAGATAGGTTTTGCCGATTTTAATACCGAGGTCAAATAACTAACATCATGGTTAATGGTTGAGGGTGATGCACCTGATGCGTGTCTATGTCTGCAATGATCAACAATATGTGAAACGGTAAGCTCTGTTAGCCCATATTTAGACAAATCAGAATCAAACAGCATTTCTAAAACATACCGTTTTGTTCTTCCTGCTTTCCCGCCAAGATCTGGATCATTTAAATATTTAAACAGTAAATCCCTGACTGTTATTTTTGTTGCATCAGTTGGATCTGGTATGCCGTTTTGCTCTAACTCTAAAACACGTTTAGTTCCCCATGTTTTTGCATGAGCCTGTTTGGTGAACGTTCTGCTTTCATTATAAATTCTCTTTCCACCAGCTTTCACAGAAACGGAACATCTGTATCGAGCAGTGCCGTCTGCTCTATCGCGTTTTGATATGGTATAGTAAGCCATCTCTATATAAATCCTCTCTCACTCTCAGCGGGACACCAAATTTTGGCGTCCTCACTGGTGTCCTGATAAAGAGAAAATACACTAAAATGGGTTATAATGCACGAAAACACACCAACCAGTAAAACATTAGAAAATAAGCAAACGCAAGGCATTCAAGGCAATTACCCACTTAATAGGTTCTCTGTTGCGCCGATGCTAGACTGGACTGATCGTCATTGTCGTTATTTCTTTCGTCAATTAAGTAAAAATACGTTGCTTTATACTGAAATGGTCACAACAGGTGCCATTATTCACGGTAAAGGTGACTATCTAAAATACAGTGAAGAAGAACACCCAGTTTCTTTACAGCTAGGTGGAAGCGATCCCCAAGCTTTGGCGCAATGTGCAAAATTGGCACAAGAGCGTGGCTATGATGAAATTAATTTAAATGTGGGTTGCCCTTCAGATCGCGTACAAAATGGGCGCTTTGGTGCTTGTTTAATGGGAGATGCACAACTCGTCGCGGATTGTGTGAAAGCGATGCGCGATGTCGTTGATATTCCTGTCACAGTAAAAACACGTATTGGTATTGATGATCAAGATAGCTATGAATTTCTATGTGATTTTATTGATACGGTTAGCCGTGATAATAACTGTGATACCTTTATTATTCATGCACGTAAAGCATGGCTATCAGGCTTAAGTCCGAAAGAGAATCGTGAGGTTCCACCTTTAGATTATCCTCGTGTTTATCAGTTAAAGCGTGATTTCTCGCATCTCACTATGGCGATTAATGGTGGTATTAAGTCACTAGAAGAAGCGAAGGAACATTTAAAATATATGGATGGTGTTATGGTTGGTCGTGAAGCTTATCAAAACCCATCTATTCTAGCGCATGTTGATCATGAGCTTTTTGATAATCAGTTGCCTATTGCTGATGCCGTCGCGGCAGTAAGAGCAATGTATCCTTATATTGAAAAAGAGCTTTCACAAGGCACTTATTTAGGTCATGTAACTCGTCATATGTTGGGAATTTTCCAAGGTATTCCAGGTGCTAGACAATGGCGTCGTCATTTAAGTGAAAATGCCCATAAACAAGGTGCTGATTTATCTGTTTTAGAAAATGCTCTTAAATTTGTCACTGAAAAATAATTGAAGAATAAGTATTTAAAACCTGTCTACTTTATTTCAAACAGGTTTTAAATCTTACAAATAATAATTAAGGAATAAGTAAGCTTGATCCTTGGGATTGTCTACTTTCAAGATAACGGTGTGCATCTTTCGCATCTGCTAAAGCAAATTTCTGATTATCAGGTACACTTACATTAATTTTACCGCTACCAATTAATGCAAATAACGCTTCACTTGCAGCATCTAGCTCTTCACGCGTTGTGATATAACCTGAAATAGATGGGCGCGTGACATACAAAGAACCTTTTTTATTGAGAATACCTAAATCAACGCCAGTTACTGCACCTGATGCGTTACCAAAACTCACCATTAAGCCACGACGTTGTAAACAATCTAATGAATCTAACCAAGTTGCTTTACCAACAGAGTCATAAACAACGGGTACTTTTTGGTTATGAGTCAGCGCCAAGACACGTTCTACAATCGACTCAGTCTGGTAATTAATCGCTTCCCATGCGCCTGCGGCTTTTGCTTTAGCAACCTTTTCATCACTACCTGCTGTACCAATCATTTTTGCATCAATTGCTTTCGCCCATTGGCTTGCAATTAAACCAACGCCACCAGCGGCTGCGTGGAATAAGAAAGTTTCACCTGCTTGTAATTTATAGGTTTCATTGAAAAGATAATAAACCGTTAATCCTTTTAAGAAAGAGGCTGCTGCTTGTTCAAAAGAGATATTATCAGGCAGACGTGCCACTTTATTTTCTGGTACATTATGCGTATCGCTATAAGCCCCTAGCGAAGATTGCGCATACACAACTCTGTCCCCTTCTTTTAGTGAAGTCACTTTAGCGCCTGTTTTGATAATAATACCCGCAGCTTCAGTGCCTAATCCACTAGGGAATTGGCTTACAGGATATAACCCACTACGTACATAAGTATCAATATAGTTAATACCAATTGCCTTATTCACAACCTGAACTTCATGATCGCCAAGAGGAGCAGGTGTAAATGTTACTAACTCAAGAACATCTGCATCGCCATGAGTTGCAAATTGAATACGTTTAGCCATTACTTTCTCCTTTATAGGATGAGGGGTTAAATAAGCAAGCTCTAAAGACCTTTAGTGATAATGACAAAGGATAGCTATTTCTACAAGGCACAGATAATTGGGTTAGCGTATACTAGAGCGTAATGACACTTTTTCGATTTTTATGCAGGATTTATGGCCAGAAATAAGACCACTGACAAGCTGATGTCTGATATCAAAGACCGACAAATGGAGGGATTAAAGCTACCTCCCCATTCGCTGGAAGCAGAGCAGTCCGTGTTAGGCGGTCTGATGATAGATAATGAACGTTGGGATAATGTTTCTGAACGAGTCACCGCGGAAGACTTTTATAGCCGACCTCATCGTACTATTTTCTCGCAAATGCAACGCTTGCTGGAATTAGGTAAACCTATCGATCTTATTACGCTATCAGAAGCATTAGAACAAAATGCCGAATTAGACAGCGTGGGGGGTTTTGCTTATTTAGCTGAGCTTTCAAAAAATACCCCAAGCGCAGCGAACATTAACGCTTATGCGGATATCGTCCGAGAACGTGCGGTTGTTCGCGATATGATAAAAGTTGCCAACGAAATTGCAGATGCAGGTTTTGATCCCCAGGGACGCACCAGTGAAGATCTACTCGATTTTGCCGAATCTAGAGTATTCCAAATCGCTGAAACCCGAGCCAATAAAGACGAAGGCCCTAAAGCAATAGATGCAATTTTAGAAGAAACTGTTGAAAAAATAGAACAGCTCTATCAAAAACCTCATGATGGTGTCACTGGGGTTTCGAGTGGTTATCAAGATCTTGATAAAAAAACTGCAGGATTACAAAAGTCAGATTTAATTATTGTCGCAGCACGTCCTTCTATGGGTAAAACCACATTTGCCATGAACTTATGTGAAAATGCGGCAATGACCGAAGAAAAACCTGTACTTATCTTCAGTTTAGAGATGCCCGGTAACCAAATCATGATGCGTATGTTGGCATCATTATCTCGTGTCGATCAGACAAGAATTCGTACAGGCCAGCTTGATGATGAGGATTGGGCTCGTATTTCAAGCACCATGGGCATTTTGCTTGAAAAACGCAATATGTATATCGATGACTCATCAGGTTTAACCCCAACAGAAGTACGCTCTCGTGCTCGTCGAATTTATCGTGAACATGGCGGTTTAAGCCTTATCATGATTGACTACTTGCAGCTAATGAGAGTACCTTCATTATCTGAAAACAGAACACTAGAAATTGCTGAAATTTCTCGTTCTTTAAAAGCATTAGCTAAAGAATTACAAGTTCCTGTGGTTGCACTATCACAGTTAAACCGTAGTTTGGAACAACGTGCTGATAAACGTCCTGTTAACTCCGACTTACGTGAATCAGGCTCTATTGAGCAAGATGCTGACCTTATCATGTTTATTTACCGTGACGAGGTTTACCACGAAAGTAGCGATTTAAAAGGTGTTGCAGAAATCATCATTGGTAAACAACGTAACGGCCCAATTGGTACAGTAAGACTGACCTTTAACGGCCAATGGTCACGCTTTGATAACTATGCTGGCCCTGCTTACGACGATGAATAATCACTAACCTTGACTTAATTAAAGGAAGTATTGGAATAATATGAAAGCGGCAACCGCAGTGATAGATCGCCGCGCTCTGCGTCACAATTTTCAGCATGTGAGAGACTATGCCCCACATAGCCACCTGATAGCTGTCGTGAAAGCAAACGCTTATGGTCATGGGTTATTAGAAACAGCATATACCCTAATGGATAATGCCGATTGTTTTGGTGTTGCACGTATTGGTGAAGCATTAACCTTACGAAGTGGGGGTATTGTAAAACCCATTCTCCTGTTAGAAGGCTTTTTTGATGTCGTTGACCTGCCTATTTTAGTCGTCAACCACATTGAAACCGTTGTTCATAGCCAAGAACAATTAGAAGCATTAGAACAGGCTGACTTAGATGAACCCGTCAAAGTATGGATGAAAATCGATACGGGTATGCACCGCTTAGGGGTACGTCCTGAAGACGCACAAGCCTTCTATTTACGTCTTTCCGCCTGCAAAAATGTACAACAACCTGTCAATATTGTGAGCCATTTTAGTCGTGCTGATGAACCCGATGTTCCTGAGGCGACACAAAAACAAATCTCGCTATTTCAAGATTTTATTCAAAATAAAGCCGGTGATAAGTCTATCGCAGCTTCTGCTGGTATTTTATTTTGGCCTCAAGTCCATTATCAGTGGGTTCGCCCCGGCATTATCACTTATGGTATCTCTCCTACTGGTGATGAAAGAACGGGAAAAGACTTTGGCTTAACCCCTGCAATGACGCTAAAAACAAGCCTGATTGCTGTTCGTAAGCATAAAGCCGATGAGCCTGTTGGTTATGGTGGCACATGGGTAAGTGAAAAAGACACTTATCTTGGTGTGATCGCAATTGGCTACGGCGATGGTTATCCTCGCAGCGCACCTTCAGGTACTCCTGTGTGGATAAATGGTCGAAAAGTACCCATTGTTGGTCGTGTTTCGATGGATATGATCAGCGTCGATTTGGGGACTGAACTGATTGATAGTGTTGGTGATGAAGCTATTTTATGGGGAGATGTGTTGCCGGTAGAAGAAATTGCCAAATATAGTGGTATTAGCGCCTATGAGTTGATTACCAAATTAACCTCGCGCGTCATCATGGAATACCTAGACGAACAATAATACACACGATATTGTATCCCTATGACACACTAAAAGTGATTGGAGAAGAGCCGTGTTTCAACAGGTTGAAGCGTTTCCGGGAGATCCGATTCTCTCATTGATGGATGTTTATAACAAAGACCCACGTCAGGATAAAATTAATTTAAGCATTGGTCTTTATTATGACGAAGAAGGCAAGACCCCTATTTTAGGAACAGTTTCAGTTGCACGTCAGCAACTCAATGCCATGACCCCCACCGCAACACTTTATTTACCAATGGAAGGGCTGGCACCTTATCGTAGCGAAATTCAAGATCTCCTTTTCGGTGCAGATAATCCTCTAATTGCAGAAAAGAAAATTGCCACGATCCAAACATTAGGTGGATCAGGTGCATTAAAAGTGGGTGCTGATTTTCTGCATCGTTATTTCCCAGGTTCAGAAGTGTGGATAAGTGATCCAACTTGGGATAATCATGGTTCTATTTTTGCAGGCTCAGGCTTCAAAGTGAATCACTACCCTTACTTTGATCCTGAAACCAAAGGCGTAAAATTTGAAGCTCTGTTAGATTGCTTTAAAAAACTGCCTGAAAAAAGCATTGTATTGATGCACCCTTGCTGCCATAACCCAACAGGTTCCGATCTAACTAAAGATCAATGGGATCAAGTCACTGAAGTATTGAAAGCTCGCCAAGCCATCCCATTCTTAGATATTGCTTATCAAGGCTTTGCCGAAAACTTAGATGACGACGCTTATGCTATTCGCACTATGGCAAAAGCAGGATTACCGATACTTATCAGTAACTCTTTTTCAAAAATATTTGGGATCTACGGTGAACGTGCAGGCGGATTATCCATTGTTTGTGATAATGCCACTGAGTGCGAACACGTATTAGGTCAGCTAAAAGCAGGTGTACGCCGTATCTATTCAAGCCCTGCAAACTATGGTGCGCAAATTGTCAATAAAGTGCTATCAGACCAAGTTTTAACTGCACAATGGCAAAAAGAAGTCGCGCATATGCGTGACCGTATTAAAGAAATGCGCGTGACTTTAGTCGAAGCTTTAAAAGTTGCTCTGCCTGAAAAGAATTTTGATCATCTATTAACTCAACGCGGTATGTTTAGCTACACCGGCTTTACACAAGCACAAGTTGATAGATTACGTGACGAATTTGGCATTTATCTTGTCGGTACGGGTCGTGTTTGTATGGCAGGTGTTAATACAGGTAATGTTCAACGCATTGCCCAAGCCTTTGCTGCTGTGAGTATCTAAGGCAATCAACGTGATTTCATAATAAAAAATACCTGCCTATTCTCATAAGCAGGTATTTCTTTTTACTGCATCACAACATCACTATCACTTTAGGTTTTCGCCTTTTATATATTGACAGCTTGCTTCTTTTCCCCAGCATTACGACGCGCTTTTTCTTCCATAATCTCAATGATTTGAATATCTGTATGTTGCATTGCACGACTGGCTAATGCACAGAGATTCGCTATTGAGCTATCGACATCGTCACTGACAATACCATCAGTTCCTGCAACGCTTTGATTTTGCATCGCCATTAATACGGCTTTATAAGCACTCGCTGCACTACTTGATACTTTCATTGCACAGCTATTCGATGCGCCATCACAGATAATGCCACTGATATCACCAATCATACTGTTAATAGACATACTGACAGTGGTGAAATCTTTTGTGAGTAACCATGCCATTCCTGCAGCTGCTCCCATTGAAGCGGTTGTTGCAGCACAAAGAGCGGAAAGGGGTGGAAAATGGCTATGAACATAAATTGCCATTAAGTGAGATAAAACCAACGCACGCAGTAAGGTTTCATCATCTGCTTTGATAAATTCAGCAACAACCATCACAGGCAATGTTGCAGCAATTCCCTGATTGCCTGAGCCTGAATTACTCATTGCGGGTAATACTGCTCCCCCCATGCGAGCATCAGATGCGGCTGATGCTCTGATCATGATTTCATTAAGTAAGTCTTTACCTAACAAACCTTTCTCTTGTTGCAGAATTAAGGTACGACCAATGGCTAATCCATAGGTGTTTTGTAGCCCCTCTTCCGATAAAGCGCCATTTAAACGAGCGGCATTGAGCATAAATTCAATTTCACTCACTGGCACATTAAGTGCAAAGTTATAAATATCTTCAGCACAAACATCAGTAAAAGGTTTTTCATCAGTACATTCGCAATTATTGGTAAGCGCTGATTTATCTTCCTCAAAAACAACGTTACCGTTACATTCACAACGAACAACGTGTGTATGCTCTCTTGCAATACTGACGATGGCATAACCAGATTGGCTATACACTTTCGCTTCAGAGTAAAGAACATCTTCACAGGGTGCTTTTACACCTACTGTGACTTTACCTTCAGCAACCAGTGTTTTTGCTTGAGCAACTGCATCAGTGGATGCTTTTAACAAGACCTCCAACCCTGCATCAGGATCTCCTCCTGTTGCACCTAATGCTGCTGCAATAGGTAGCCCAGCCATTCCCGTTCCCGGCACTGTTACGCCCATTCCGTTTTTCATCAAGTTTGGTGAAACCCAAGCTTCGACACGAACAACAGGCTCGCCTAAAAGTGCAGTTGCTTTCGCTGCTGCCAATGCTAATGAAATTGGCTCAGTACAACCGACTGCGGGCTTAACACCTTCACGTAACTGACGAACAAACTGTGACCATAAATGAGAATTTTTGTTCTGGCTCATAATCTAACACCTTGGATTAATTTAGTTTTTAAAAACAACTCCTAACTAGAACCGAAGTTGGCGACTATGAGAATGCCAAGAACGGAGAGATAACGAGCAGTAAACCGGTAAAGATAATCAGGTAAAGTGATGCACCTTTGTATTTATGTAACATTGGCACTTTGTACACTAAGTATGCAGGGATAAGACAACCCACCATACCGAAGATTGGGCTACAAATTGAAGTGAAGCTCAATACTGGTGCATTAAGGATGATTGCGCCCCATGCCAGTAACACAGCGAAAATCATGATGCCGTTTTGTACCCATTTTTGGTTGATTTTCTCTGTTGGAAGATAACGTTGCAGGATGTTCATCACGATCCCTTGTGTCGCTTCACGGAAACCTAAGTAAACACCAAAGAATGCAGTCATTACGGCAAAGATGTTCAGCATTACGCTTACAACGGTTACCCAACCACCAGGGAAGAATTTCGCAGCAATCGCTAATGCAGAGATATTTTGCTCATACGCTTTAACTGCTTCATCGTGACCCATTGCCAATGTGAATGAGATTGCATAGAAGAAAACAGTACAGAACAACACACCGAACGCGATATTCATTGCACGTAATGCTTTGTGACGAGCAACTTCACGGTTTTTATTACGACCACGGTAAGAGATAACCATTGGGCTTAATGTTTGGATAAACAGAATTGAAGTCAGTGTAAAAGGTAATGTAATGATTGCTTCTTTGATTAAGCGTCCAGCCGGTGGTAATGCACCTACGTTATAAAGATGCCACATACCAATCATGGAGAGCCCTAACGCTGCAACAACAAACAGTTTAGTCAGTACCATAAAGCTTGATACTTTAAACAGTAATTGTTCACCACGAGAAGAGATAGCCACTAACGCACAAATCAGGATCAAACCATAGAATGGGTTTTCTGACAGTAAACCTTCAGTAACACCAAATGTTTGTAAGTAAGAAGCACTGTCATTGGTGATAGCTGTTGAGTAAACAAACATCCAAATGACTAACATCACAAAGTAGAGTGCACCTAATAAAATACCCCAGTTTTTACCGAGATAACCAGTGATAACGCTTGGGTAGTCTTTACACTCCGGAGATTCAGCCAACGTATTAATAAATAGACGTTGGAAAAGATACATCGCTGGATAACCAATGATTGAGGATAGTAGGAAAACCCATAATCCCATCAGGCCTACCTGTACAGGTAAAAACACAATGCCTGCACCGATAGCCATACCGATACTCATGATAACCCAGCCCACATCATTGCCGTCGAATTTAATTGCTGCACGCCATTCTTGTTCAGTCATACCTGCGCGGCGAGCGCCAGCACTAGTTGCGGGATAGCTTGTTGTCTCTGTTTTTGAGGAAGCCGTTTCCATTTTAGTACTCACTTTTTATATTGTAATTGTTAATAGCAAAACGAATTTTTGGGGGTAAAAAAAGTCTATCTAACATTGCGATGTCGAAATAGCCTTACTCTTTGCAGGTATTATTTATTATGGGTAAATGATAGGGAATATTACGGAGAAAAAAGTTGTTATAAATCGTGATAGCCTGAAATGATTTGGAAAAAAATTCTATCGTAAGGAGAAAAGTAGGATTATCTGTTCAAAGAGCATAGTAAATAATAACCTTCCCTCTACTGCACCCCTCAAAAATAAATAACTGATTGATTAATAATAGAAAACACCCATTGTTATACAATAATAGTCAAGTATAACAATTGAAACAAATCACCAAATAAACTGTGCTGTCCATCACGATATACTATGATAATCCTTTCTATTTAGCTTTGTTATCTCGTATTTGGTTAAAATACTGTTACAAAATAGCATAATTAACCATTTAATCTGCTTTTTATAAAAATAGGCAGTTAATAAGATAAAAATAAATAAGTAAGTGTATAACCAACAGAGAATACTTTTTTCAATAGAATTAAATTCTATCATGCTCCACGAATTTACTTTGTTTGAAGAAAGCGCGCTACAAACAGTAAAGCGTTTATTGTCTGTAGCGCTTAGATCATAAGGGAATAAGTGGAGTGATATTAATAACCACGGTCTAAGATTGGTTTTAAGAATCTTGCAGTATGTGAGCCTTCAAACTCTGCAACTTGCTCTGGTGTGCCTGACACTAAAATTTGACCACCACCACTTCCGCCTTCAGGGCCAAGATCTACAATCCAGTCTGCTGTTTTGATCACATCAAGATTGTGCTCAATGACAACAATAGTATTACCTTGGTTACGTAACTGATGAAGAACTTCAAGCAACAACTCAATATCAGCAAAGTGAAGCCCGGTTGTCGGCTCATCGAGAATATAGAGTGTCTGTCCTGTTCCACGTTTTGACAACTCTTTTGCTAACTTAACCCGCTGCGCTTCACCGCCCGATAAAGTCGTAGCTGATTGCCCTAAACGAATATAAGAAAGACCAACATCAATCAATGTTTGTAGTTTACGAGCTAATGCCGGCACTGCATCAAAGAATTCTCTCGCCTCTTCAATGGTCATATCCAACGCTTCGTGAATATTTTTTCCTTTGTATTTGACTTCAAGGGTTTCACGGTTATAACGCTGACCTTTACATTGATCACAAGGTACATACACATCAGGTAAGAAATGCATTTCAACTTTTAAGACGCCGTCGCCTTGGCAAGCTTCACAACGTCCGCCTTTGACATTGAAACTGAAACGACCCGGCGTATAACCACGAGTACGAGATTCAGGTACACCCGCAAATAACTCACGAATAGGTGTAAAGACCCCCGTATAAGTTGCAGGATTTGAACGAGGAGTACGACCGATTGGGCTTTGGTTGATATCAATAACTTTATCGAAATACTCTAACCCTTCAACATCTAAATAAGGCGCTGGTACACTATTTGTAGCCCCATTTAATTGGCGTTGGGCAATAGGGAATAAAGTATCGTTGATAAGCGTTGATTTACCTGATCCTGAAACGCCTGTAATGCAGGTAAATAAACCTACTGGTAATTTCAGATTGACATTTTTTAAGTTATTGCCTTTTGCGCCAAGAATGGTCAGCATTTTTTCGCGATCAACTGGTACACGTTGCTCTGGAATTGCGATACGGCGCTCACCACTTAAAAATTTCCCCGTTAATGAATTCGGGTTATTAATGATATCTTCAAGAGTTCCTTGAGCGACAATTTCACCACCATGAACACCCGCACCAGGTCCAATATCAATAACATGATCAGCTGCACGGATAGCATCTTCGTCATGCTCAACAACGATCACTGTGTTACCCAAATTACGTAAGTGGATCAGCGTTTCAAGTAAGCGATCATTATCTCGTTGATGTAAACCAATTGAAGGCTCATCCAACACATACATAACGCCAACTAATCCCGCACCAATCTGGCTTGCTAAACGAATACGTTGTGCTTCACCACCTGATAATGTTTCAGCTGAACGAGAAAGTGTGAGGTAATTTAATCCTACATTTACCAAGAATTTTAGTCGGTCACCAATCTCTTTTAAGACTTTTTCTGCAATCTTCGCGCGTTGGCCGCTCAATTTCAGATTTTGGAAAAAGGTCATTGCATGACCAATGCTGTAATCGGCTATTTCTGGCAATGTTGTATTTTCAACATACACATGACGCGCTTCTCGGCGTAAACGCGTACCACCACAAGAAGCACATGAGCGATTACTAATATATTTAGAAAGCTCTTCACGTACCGCACTAGATTCTGTCTCGCGGTAACGGCGTTCCATATTATTTAATACACCTTCAAAAGGATGATGACGAACAACAACATCGCCACGATCGTTTGTGTATTTAAATTCAATATTCTCTTTGCCTGACCCCGTTAAAATAACTTTCTGGATATTATCTGGTAACGAATCAAATGGCGCTTCAACATCAAAATGATAGTGTTCACCCAATGAGCGAAGCATCTGGAAATAGTAGAAGTTACGGCGATCCCACCCTTTAATTGCACCACCGGCAAGAGAGATTTCTCTATTTTGGATCACTAATTCAGGATCAAAAAATTGCTGAACACCTAAACCATCACACGTTGGGCAAGCACCAGCAGGGTTATTAAAGGAGAATAAACGAGGCTCTAATTCGCTCATGCTGTAACCACAAACAGGGCAAGCAAAGTTGGCAGAAAAAACAATATCGTCTGCATTGCTATCATCCATATCAGAGATAACAGCGGTACCACCAGAAAGCTCTAATGCGGTTTCAAAAGATTCAGCTAAACGTTGAGTCAGATCGTCACGAACCTTAAAACGGTCAATAACCACTTCAATGGTATGTTTCTTCTGTAACTCTAATGTTGGTGGATCGGAGAGATCACACACTTCACCATCAATACGCGCACGAATATAACCTTGAGCAGCAAGATTATTGAGTAACTTAATATGCTCACCTTTACGCTCTTTAACCACAGGCGCTAAAAGCATTAAGCGCTTGCCTTCAGGTTGTTCAAGCACATTATCAACCATTTGGCTGACCGTCTGAGCGGCGAGCGGAATATCGTGATCAGGACAACGAGGCTCACCAACACGCGCAAATAAGAGACGTAGGTAGTCGTGAATTTCTGTAATCGTTCCCACTGTCGAACGTGGGTTGTGCGACGTAGATTTCTGCTCAATCGAAATAGCGGGAGATAAGCCTTCAATATGGTCAACATCAGGTTTTTCCATCAACGAAAGAAACTGACGAGCATAAGCAGAAAGCGATTCCACATAGCGTCGCTGCCCTTCTGCATAAAGCGTATCAAAGGCTAAAGAAGATTTACCTGAGCCAGAAAGCCCCGTAATAACAATCAGTTTATCGCGAGGAATGATCAAGTTGATATTTTTTAGATTATGGGTGCGAGCGCCCCGTACTTCGATTTTATCCATGAATATATCCCGGATTGAGAGAGTCGCCGAAAAAGAAAGAATCGGATAATTATGACACAAAGTTAACTGAATGGATATACAGTATATATAGTGAAATTGAATGGTGATGTAACTCTGTCATTTTGAGACAGAAAAATTTCGACAATGTTCACAATTGAGAAATTCATCACACGTCATATTCAAATTTTAGCGTACGTGATAAACTTATTCGCTTATGATTTCAAAAAATTTACTTTCGCAGGAGTACCTCACATGGCGAGCAGAGGCGTAAACAAAGTTATTCTTATCGGTAATTTAGGGCAGGATCCAGAAATCCGTTATATGCCAAGTGGCGGTGCAGTTGCCAATTTAACACTGGCAACATCAGAAAGCTGGCGCGATAAACAAACCGGTGAAATGAAAGAAAAAACCGAGTGGCACCGTGTGGTAATTTTCGGCAAATTAGCGGAAATTGCAGGCGAATATCTGCGTAAAGGTTCACAAGTGTATATCGAAGGTCAGTTACAAACACGTAAATGGCAAGACCAAAGCGGTCAAGACAGATATAGCACTGAAGTTGTTGTTAATATTGGTGGCTCAATGCAGATGTTAGGCGGCCGTGGTGGCCAAGATGGCGCACCTTCTCAAGGTGGTCAAGGCGGTTGGGGTCAACCACAACAGCCACAAGCATCACAACAATTTAGCGGTGGTGCACAATCTCGCCCAGCACAACAACCAGCTGCCACACCAGCGCCAAACAATGAACCACCAATGGATTTTGATGACGATATTCCGTTCTAAATTTCAGAACAGTTTATCTAAAATCACTTAAAAAACTAACCCAGTTCAGGCTGGGTTTTTTGTTGCTAATTATCAGTGCTTATCATCATGAAAAACCATTTTCTCCATATAAACCAATCTGGTTTACATAGAATAAATTCGCTCTACACAATAAACTTTTCATATGTTTATCTCTCTTTCTAAAGACTCATTATTTATATTGAAAGAAAACATGTTCTTTTATCTAATAACAGATACTTTTAAAAAAGGACGTAATACCACAGTTATTTTCACAAAACCCCACTTTACACAAAGGTTTACTCTTGAAAAATATGATAGGATCTGTGTCATTAACAACGTCTGAGAGCATCTTATCCCCATGAATGAAGAGAAATTGCTCGCTCAGGCAGAAAAGATCTGCCAGAAACGAGGTGTTCGCCTGACTTCACAACGTCTGGCAGTATTACGTCTGATAATGCAGCAACCTTCTGCTATCAGTGCTTATGATTTATTGGATTTATTACGCCAAATTGAGCCACAAGCAAAACCTCCTACTGTCTATCGCGGGTTAGAGTTTTTACTTGAGCAAGGATTTATCCACAAAATAGAATCCACCAACAGCTATGTGCTTTGTCATCATTTTGATGATGTTGAACATACGTCAGTAATGCTAATTTGTGACCGTTGTTTATCTGTCACTGAAAAGAATAGCCATAAAATTGAAGATGCAATTTCATTACTAGCAAAAGAGAGTGGATTTCATTTACGACATAGCGTCATCGAAATTCATGGATTATGTTCACAGTGCCACGAAGCACAAGAATGTACACATCCTGAAGGTTGTCATCATGATCACAGCATGGATGATAACCTTAAGCAGAAAAAAACCGGCGACTATAAGCCTCGTTAAGCTTATAAAATACAAAAAGCCAGGTGACTTGTATCGTTGTCATAAGCACTTCCGCAATTAAAACACATCATATTGTAATTACATTTGTAGTGCGACGGTGTTTTTTATACAAATTAGAAATAAAAAATGCAGATGATTTTGTGGTCTTACACATCATCTGCATCTTTATAAAATAAGTTGTATTGACTTACTTTGGTACAAATTACAGCCATTCGCCGTTACGAATAACCCCTACTGCTAAACCTTCCACAGTAAAGTTTTGTTCGCGTAAATCGACGATAATAGGTGAAAATTCTGGGTTTTCTGCATGAAGTTCAATTTTATTACCGCTTTTCTTAAAGCGCTTTACTGTCACTTCATCTTCGATGCGAGCCACAATAACTTGCCCATTGTGAACATCTTGCGTTTTATGCACAGCAAGCAAATCACCATCCATAATACCAATATCTTTCATTGACATGCCATTAACGCGCAATAAAAAATCTGCACTTGGTTTAAATAGCATTGGGTCAACTTGATAGTGGCTTTCAATATGCTCTTGCGCTAAAAGTGGTTCACCAGCAGCGACTCGCCCAATTAATGGCAGTCCTTCTGGCTCTTCTTCCATTAGCAAACGGATACCTCTGGATGCACCAGAGACAATTTCTATCACGCCTTTACGAGCAAGAGCTTTTAAGTGCTCTTCTGCCGCATTTGGTGAGCGAAACCCAAGTTGGGAAGCTATTTCAGCCCGTGTTGGTGGCATACCCGTTTGCGAAATGTGATCACGAACCAAATCGTAAACCTGCTGCTGCCTTGCAGTTAATGCTTTCATTCCGCCCCCTGTTTGTTTATACAGTCAGACTGTGAGTATATACAGGTATATGACGATTTGAAACCTTAAATGAATATAAAACACGCATCTTTGGATTATTTTTCGACAAAAATAGAATTTTTTAACTTTATGCGAAGAAATGCCCCCAAAGAATGGTTACCCAAGTAAATAATCCCAATATAATAGCGATCAGAACGGCGGCAGAACCCATATCTTTTGCACGTCCGGATAATTCGTGGTATTCAGATCCAATTCGATCGACAACGGCTTCTATTGCACTATTTACTAGTTCCAAGATCACAACCAATACAACGGAACCAATGAGTAAAATGCGCTCTAGACCACTGACATCGATGAAAAATGAAAGGATAATTGCAACCAAGGTCACAATTGCTTCTTGTCTAAAAGCGGCTTCATTAATCCAAGCGGCACGAATGCCTTTGTATGAATAGCCACCAGCTTTGATGATTCGGGTAAGACCTTTATTTTGATTAGCCATAATAAACTCTATCGAAAACAAACGATTATTTTGCCACTTTTCTCTATTAATATTGTCACAGCACCACAGATCTACGAAAGACTTTCTGTTATGCTTTCGAAGTATTGCTAATAAGAGGCTACAACTATTTATGTCAGCTTGGCGTAAACTATATTATAACACATTGAATTTACCACTAAAATTATTGGTAAAAAGCAAACGAGTTCCGACTGATCCTATCGCTGAATTAGGGTTAGATACGTCGCGATCCTTCCTTTATGTTCTGCCCTATCATTCAAAGGCGGACTTACTGACATTACGACAGCAGTGTCTCTCTTTAGGATTGCCTGATCCGCTGCAACCTATTGAGATCGGTGGAACTAAGCTTCCTGCATATGTCTTTATTGATGACGGCCCAAGAGTATTCCGTTACTACTCGCCCGATCCTCGTAAAGATTCCGTGAAGACATTCCACGCTTATCTTGATGCACATCGTAATAACCCACATCTTGATATCGAGATGTTGCCGGTTTCCGTGATGTTTGGACGCTCTCCTGGTCGTGAAGGCCATAATGGCGTTCCACATTTACGTGTGCTTAACGGTATCCAAAAATTTATCGCTATCCTCTGGCTAGGTCGTGATAGCTTTGTTCGCTTTTCACCTACGGTTTCAATGCGAGAAATGGCGAACGAACACGGTACTGACACCAGTATAGCCCGTAAACTCGCGCGTGTTGCCCGTATCCACTTTTCACGTCAGCGTTTAGCGGCTGTTGGCCCGAAATTGCCAGCACGCCAAGATCTCTTCAATAAATTGCTTTCCTCGAAAGCCATCGAAAAAGCGATTGAAG
This sequence comes from Proteus terrae, assembly GCF_003144325.1. Lineage (GTDB taxonomy): Bacteria > Pseudomonadota > Gammaproteobacteria > Enterobacterales > Enterobacteriaceae > Proteus > Proteus terrae. The sequence continues at coordinate 25,230 of NZ_PENS01000019.1, read as the reverse complement.
ATGAATCAAAAGCGAAGAAAATTTCGCTCGATAAAGCGCGTAAAAATGCCACAGATATCATGGAAGAAATTGCAGCTAATTTCTCATATGAAGCGGTGCGTATTAGTGATCGCGTATTAAGCTGGACATGGAATAAGCTCTACCAAGGTATCAACGTTTATAATGCCGAGCGAGTACGTAAACTCGCACAAGATGGGCATGAAATCGTTTATGTTCCTTGTCACCGTAGCCACATGGACTACTTACTACTTTCTTATGTGCTTTATCACCAAGGTTTAGTACCGCCACATATTGCGGCAGGTATTAACCTTAATTTCTGGCCAGCAGGGCCTATTTTCCGCCGTTTAGGGGCTTTCTTTATCCGAAGAACCTTTAAAGGTAACAAGCTTTACTCCACCATTTTCCGCGAATATTTAGGTGAGCTATTTACACGCGGTTACTCGATTGAATATTTCGTTGAAGGTGGACGTTCTCGTACAGGTCGATTGTTAGATCCTAAAACAGGAACACTTTCAATGACAGTACAAGCCATGTTACGCGGTGAAACACGCCCTATCTCTGTTGTTCCAATTTACATTGGATATGAACACGTTATGGAAGTGGCAACCTATGCCAAAGAGTTACGTGGCGCAACAAAAGAGAAAGAAGGCTTTATGCAGATGGTCCGAGGATTACGTAAATTACGTAATCTTGGCCAAGGCTATGTGAACTTTGGTGAGCCGATTTCTGTTGTCCAATACTTAAATCAGGCTGTTCCACAATGGCGTGATGATATTGACCCAATTGAACCACAACGCCCAAGTTGGTTAAACCCAACAGTAAGCACACTGGCTGATAACATTATGGTTCATATCAATAATGCGGCGTCTATTAATGCAATCAACCTTGTTTCAACAGCCTTGTTGGCATCACGTCAACGAGCTCTCACTAGAGAGCAACTGTTAGAGCAAGTCGATTGTTATCTGCAATTATTACGCAATGTGCCTTATTCGACAGACATGATTGTGTCTGATAAAAATGCTGAAGCCTTATTAGAACACGCGTTGCAATCAGATAAATTCCAAGTCGAAAAAGACAGTCTAGGCGATATTGTGGTGCTCCCTCGTGAAAGTGCGGTATTAATGACTTACTACCGCAACAACACAATCCACTTAATGATCACTCCATCATTAATTGCAAGCATCGTCTTACATCATGAAAAAATTCATCGTGATGATTTAATGAAACAAGTTGAGCTAATCTTCCCTCTTATTAAAGCGGAACTATTTATTCGTTATGAGAAAGAAGAGCTCCCTGAAGTCATTAATACTTTGATTACAGAACTGTGCCGTCAGCGCCTGATTTGTTGTGATAGTGATGGCTTACTACGTATTAATCCAGCGCGTATTCGTCCATTACAACTTTTAGCCGCCAGCGTCAGAGAAACATTGCAACGCTATGGGATTACGCTTTCCTTACTCAATTTTGCTCCTGAAATTAGCCGTGCATTATTGGAAAAAGAGAGCCGTATCTTGGCACAACGTCTTTCTGTCTTACATGGTATCAACGCACCTGAATTCTTTGATAAAGCGGTATTCTCTACCTTAGTTTCAACGCTACGTGAAGAAGGCTATCTCAATGATAATGAAGATATCCTAAAAGCAGATGCATCTGCCCTTTACCAAGTGATTGCAAAATTAATGTCACCAGAAATTCGCTTGACCATTGAAAGCGTGGGGATCACTGAAGATAACAATTCAGTACAAGCTACTGATGAAAAAAGTGAGTCTGAATCTGATGAGTAATCAGTAAATAGTGTAATGACCTAAATAGAAAAGGGATAAGCTCATTGCTTATCCCTTTTTGTTTCTACTCAGTAATAGAGAATACTTCAGCGCTTACTTATCTTAAAAATAACTAAATAAAATACCCGCAAATAAAACAAAGCCAACATAGTTATTGTTCATAAAAGCTTGGAAACACGGTGCTCTTTCACGCTCTGCAATAAGCTTCTGTTGATAAATAAACAGTGCTGTTACTAACAATAGCGACCAGTAGTAGATACCTTTCAGATTCAGCAAAATACCGATACCCACTAATAAAGCCAACATCACCAGTTGTAAAATACCGATAATAATTTTGTCATAACGACCAAATAGAATAGCGGTAGATTTAACCCCAATTTTTATATCATCATTGCGATCAACCATTGCATATTGCGTATCGTAAACAACAGACCAGACAATATTCACAAGGAATAATAGCCAACACACTAACGGCAAGCTTTCAGAAACGGCAGCAAATCCCATAGGGATTGACCAGCCAAAAGCCATACCTAAAATAAGCTGAGGTAAATTACTAAACCGTTTAACGAAAGGATAAAACCATGCCAGCGCAAGCCCTGCAACAGAAAGCCAAATAGTCATGGTATTAAGTGTTAGGACTAATGCAAAGGACAAGAGCACCAATACGATAAATAAAATTTTGCTCTCTTTTTCTGTCACAGCCCCACTAGGTAATGGTCGATTTTTAGTTCGTTCAACACTGCCATCAATTTTTCGGTCAGCAAAGTCGTTTATTACACACCCAGCGGCACGCATAGAGAACACGCCAATAGTAAAGACAATCAGAATATGCCAATCTGGAAAGCCTTTAGCAGCAATCCATAAAGCCCAATAAGTTGGCCAAAGTAATAATAGCGCTCCGATAGGTTTATCTATACGCATTAAACGGCTATATGCTTGCCATTTACTTTGCGTCATACTTCCCTCCAATTTTAGCTCCCCCTAATTACTTCTTATACACTGGTGATGCAGGTAGAAACATCTCGGTTAATAATAAAGGTTTATCTGAAAGCTGGAAACGAGAACGGCGTAGCCAATACCCATTTTGTTGCCCGATATGAATAAAATCGCGACTTAAGGTTGTTTCCTGAAACAGATAACGCCCAAGTGGAACGGTTCTTAGATTGACTAGTTTTCTATCTTCGCCTGTCAATGTCTCTTCTGGTACTAACGTCCGCCCTAATAACCAAGGAATATCGTCACCACACAATACCACTTCTCTTAACCAATAACGCTGACTTTTGGGTAAACACGCGCTTTCGTCAGTTGATTCAATAACCTCAATAAATCCTTCTTGATAAGGCATTACAGTAACTTTCTGGCAATATTGTTCAAATCGCCGTGTCATTGAGCCTAATTCCATTAACCAACTTAATGTACTTTCTTGAATAGTTGCATGTTCCTCACTGGGTAGCCAATGGATAGGTGCAGAGGTAATTATTGATTTTTTGAACATTTATTCATCATCACGCTTTGATGATCCTAGCTTGTGTGAGTCATGATGCATAAGGATATCATGATGTGACTAATGGAAGTTAAAAGCTGATAACATTTCGCATAAATAATCTAAAAAAGCGTTAAAAGAAAATCAGATTGAGCACTAAACCATCAAAAAGCAAAGGAGGTTATAAAAACCTCCTTTTTATCTAACCAACTACTTATATTCAGTTTATTCGCTTAACGCCATTCTTTATAACGATTGATCAGATTATTTGTTGAGCTATCATGGCTGTTAACACTTTCCTTACCTTTTAATTCAGGAAGAATACGGTTAGCCAACTGTTTACCTAATTCAACACCCCATTGGTCAAACGTGAAGATATTGAAAATAACACCTTGTACAAAGATCTTATGCTCATACATTGCAATCAATGCACCTAATGAATAAGGCGTAATTTCTTTTAACAAAATAGAGTTAGTTGGACGATTACCTTCGAACACTTTGAAAGGTGCAACATAACCCATGGTTTTAGGATCTTTTCCTGCTGCGGAAAACTCAGCATCAACTTGCTCACGGGTTTTACCAAAAGCAAGCGCTTCTGTTTGAGCAAAGAAATTAGACATCAGTTTTGCGTGATGATCTGATAATGGATTATGGCTAATTGCTGGAGCAATAAAATCACAAGGAATGATTTTGGTTCCTTGGTGGATCAGTTGGTAAAACGCATGTTGACCGTTTGTACCCGGCTCTCCCCAAATAATAGGGCCTGTTTGATAATTCACTTTGCTTCCATCACGATCAATATACTTACCATTAGATTCCATATTGCCTTGTTGGAAGTAAGCAGCAAAACGATGCATGTATTGATCGTATGGCAGAATCGCTTCAGTTTCTGTGCCAAAAAAATTGTTATACCAAATGCCAATAAGAGCGAGGATCATTGGGATGTTATTTTCAGCATCTGTTGTTCTAAAGTGGTTATCCATAGCATGAGCACCTTCCAGCAATTGCTCGAAGTTGTCATAACCAACAGACAATGCGATAGATAAGCCAATTGCTGACCATAATGAATAACGGCCACCAACCCAATCCCAGAACTCAAACATATTGGCAGTATCAATACCAAATTTTGCCACCTCGGTGCTGTTAGTCGATAACGCCACAAAGTGTTTAGCAACAAAAGCACTCTCTTTCGCAGAGGCTAAGAACCAATCTCTTGCTGAATGCGCATTTGTCATGGTTTCTTGTGTGGTAAATGTTTTTGATGCGATGAGGAATAACGTTGTTTCAGGATCACATTTTTTCAGCGTTTCTGCGATATGCGTACCATCGACATTAGAAACAAAATGCATAGTAAGATGATTTTTATACGGGCGTAATGCTTCTGTCACCATATAAGGGCCAAGATCAGAACCACCAATACCAATATTTACAACATCAGTAATCGCCTTACCTGTATAACCTTTCCACTCACCACTTATAATACGCTCACTGAATTTCTTCATTTTATTCAGCACAGCGTTAACTTCTGGCATGACATCCTTGCCATCAACAATAACGGGAGCATTGCTACGATTACGTAATGCGGTATGTAATACAGCACGATCTTCAGTACGGTTGATTTTTTCACCCGTAAACATGCTATTTATCGCACCTTCAACATCACATTCCTTAGCCAAAGCCTGCAATTTTTCTAATGTTTCTTTCGTAATACGGTTTTTTGAAAAATCCACTAGAATTTGGTCTGAAAACGTCTTTGAAAATTGCTCAAAGCGTGATGGTTCCTGAGCAAACAGTGTTTTCATCTCGGTATCTTTGATAACCGAAAAATGGTTTTCTAATGCCTTCCAGGCTAAGGTTTGGGTTGGGTTTACATTTTTCATTCACAATACTCTCTTAAGATTACAATCTAATATTCTCAGATTGTAGCCTGACATTTAATAGTTACAGTCAATTCTTTCTCATTTAATGATATTGGTCAAAACCATTCAACAAATCTAGTACTAATTACTTACATAGGTAAAACCGATAATGCGGAGCTGATTATTAATTAAATTGATTATTCTTCACTCTGCATTGACTCTCTACTTAATAACCGATATTCCTAAGTGTGTCCAACATCTCATTTTTGCCTAAAGGAATACGACAATGACTGATAATACTGCTACGCCTTCAACTGCATCATCACCATACACTATCGCTAAATTTGGTGGCACCAGTGTTGCTAACTATTCAGCAATGGAAAAATGTGCAGATATTATCCTGAAACAAAAGTCAGTTCGTGTCGTCGTTCTTTCGGCATCTTCCGGGATCACGAATCTACTGATCGAACTTGCCACAGGTGTAGACGCTTCACAACGAGACGCTTTACTGTCACAAGTACGTGATATTGAATACGCTATTATCAACCAGCTTTCTCAACCAGAAATTATTTCTCAAGAAATAAACCGCCTGCTTGAAAATATTGAGATGCTTTCTGAAGCTGCTTCACTTGCCACGTCGGATGCATTGACAGACGAATTAGTCAGTCATGGCGAATTAATGTCAACCCTGCTTTTTGTTGAATTATTGCGTGAAAAAGGCATACAGGCAGATTGGTTTGATGTCAGAAAAGTGATGAAAACGAATGATCTATTTTGTCACGCTGAACCCGATATGGCGCAGCTTACTGAACTCACACAAAGCCTTATGCAACCTCGTCTAGAAGAAACGGTTATTGTCACGCAAGGCTTTATTGGCCAAGAGCCAAAAGGGAGAACGACAACACTAGGTCGTGGTGGAAGTGACTATACTGCAGCACTAATTGGTGAAGCTCTAGGAATGTCTCGTGTAGATATCTGGACAGATGTACCCGGTATTTACAGTACCGATCCAAGAATAGTGTCAGAGGCACATCGTATCGATCAAATCGCCTTTGATGAAGCGGCAGAAATGGCAACCTTTGGCGCTAAAATATTACACCCTGCGACATTATTACCTGCTGTTCGTAGCGGTATTCCAGTGTTTGTTGGCTCAAGCAAATCTCCCGAAGAAGGTGGTACTTTAGTGTGTGCGCAAACAGAAAACCCACCTGTATTTCGCGCAATTGCACTACGAAGAAAACAAACATTGCTCACATTACATAGCTTGAAAATGCTTCATGCGCGTGGCTTCTTGGCTGAAATTTTTACTATTTTATCGCGCCACCATATTTCAGTTGATGTGATAACAACATCTGAAGTCAGTATTGCTCTAACCCTTGATACTACGGGCACAACAAATTCATCGGGTAGTTTATTAACCAATGCCTTATTAACCGAGCTTTCTGCATTATGCCGTGTTGAAGTAGAAGAAGATCTGGCATTAGTTGCCGTGATTGGTAACTCACTTTCACAGGTAAATGGTTTAGGTATTAAAATTTTTGGCACATTAGAAGATTACAATATTCGTATGATTAGCCACGGTGCAAGTACTCATAATTTATGTTTATTAGTTGATGGTAAAGATGCGGATGATATTGTGCGTAAATTACATGATACTCTGTTTTAATTAATAACAAATTCCAATATATAAAAGAGAGATAAAATTTTATCTCTCTCAAAATTCAACCTTTATTGCTGAAAGGGTGTAAGCTTTAAAGAACTTCATTTAATAATAATTAGAATCAAAATCTAACTTTATTAATGGAGTAATAAAAAATGAAAGTTTATGATAATCTTTGCAATTATATAAAAAACAATGCAGAAAAAGTAACATATTCTAACGCGGATGCTGTTTTAAAAAAAATAAAAAATCTACTTTTCTCGATCGAAAACTCAAATCAAAGTTATACAGCAGCAGAGAAAAATACACTCTCTATATTAAAAAACGTTGAGCTAAATAAGATTTATTCTAATGATATAAAAGATAATGCTTCATTAGATAAACAATGTTTTGAATCAATAATGAAAATAAATAACATGTGTAAAAATAAAGATATTTTTGCAATATGGCAATACAACAAAATAATAAATAAACTTGAAAAAGAAAATATAAAAAAAATAAGTCAAGAAAGTGAAACAAGTAAAAAAGAAACGCTTTTAAAAATTAAAGAAGATCTATTTAATAGAATAAAAGAACCCAACGAGAAAATAAAAGAACTCATTGATATACATTATCAATACTTTCAGAAAATAACAAAAAAAATTGAAAACATTGATGATAAAAACATCCCTGAAAAAATAAATGAATATAACAAATACAAATACCAAATTCTTGATAAAATAAATGGCCATGAAATTAAAAATGAAAAAGAAATGGATTCAACTGAACTTAGACAGTATATAAAAGAACTTCAACAATATGATAATAATCTAGATAAATTTATTGAAAGCGCAAAAAACATCACTCACAGATATAAAAATGAATTAGATATACTTAGCGACAAACATTTTAAATTATCTGATGATAAAATTTTAAAAATGGTAGATTATCATGTAGGTAAATTAAAAGAAATGAATTTACAAATTAATTAACCCTTTAATTTTAAATAAAACAAAATTAAAATTTTCTAATAGGCTTCTTCTAATAAGAAGCCTATTTCTTAATAATTTAATACACCCGATAACCGTTATATTTTTTCGCAAATTGATTAAATTTACCGAAATCAATTAAGGCAATCTCTAAAGTCTTATGCGATAAATGAGACATCTTCGCAATTTTTTCGACAAAAACGCGGTTATCTTCTAGCAGTTTAGCGGTAAGTGTAGAAGCAATAATCTCACACTCTTTCGGCGTGACAATCCAACCATCATTAGTAGCAAATTTATGGATAGGAAGATTTCCTTCTTTTCCACTCTCTTTGGCTAATAACGCTTCTTCTTCTTTCATTGCCTGTTTAAATAATTCTATTTCTTCTTCAACAGGTTCTGGAGAGGTAGGAATTTTATGATAAATATAGTCTCCCACTTCTTCAATGCGGGCAGGGGTCATTTCGGCTTTCAGCCAAATTTTATCAAAGGCTTTTTCATCTAAAATAACATCAGTATCTAAGCTTCCTGTTAATTGCATCAGATTTAAAAAAGCATTAATTAAAACTTCACTTAATGGATAATTTCCTTTTGCTAAAGAAGGAAACGGCACCTCAGCGCCAGCAGGTGGGGTTTTCTGAAGGTACAAAGTATAGTTCATTGTAATGTCCTTTTTTCTGATACAGGTTCACAGCTTAAACATCTTTAATGGGATCGACCAGTGAAAATAACAAGGGGATATTACTATCCCCTCACTATTTATTACATTATTGAGATCTGAAAATAAAAATAAACTAAGACTCATATCCTAAATTAGGCGCTAACCAACGTTCAACTTCACTTACGCTCATTTCTCTGCGTTTTGCGTAATCTTCAACCTGATCTTTTTGAATTTGAGCAACAGCGAAATATTTACTTTCAGGATGACTAAAATACCAACCCGATACCGAAGCGCCGGGCCACATGGCATAAGCATCTGTCAGTTTCATGCCAATGCGATTTTCAACATCAAGTAATTGCCAAATTTTTGCTTTTTCTGTATGTTCAGGACAGGCCGGATATCCCGGCGCAGGTCGCGTTCCTTGATATTTTTCTCGAATCAGTTCGTCATTAGAGAGGTTCTCATCAGGGCTATAACCCCAAATCTTTGTTCTGACCAATTGGTGAAGATATTCCGCAAAGGCCTCTGCTAATCTATCTGATAACGCTTTTACCATAATTTTATTGTAATCATCATGAGCACGATCATAAGCATTCGCGAGGGCATCTTCTTCTAATCCGCCTGTGACTGCAAAAGCACCAAAATAGTCAGGGATACCACTTTCCACTGGCGCAATAAAATCAGCTAAACAGTAGTTAGGAAACTCTTTTTTCTCTGTTTGCTGGCGCAAATGGCAGCTGTGCAATAACTCATGCTGTCGGCTTTCATCTTGATAAATAATAATATCATCACCCAAACGATTAGCAGGGAAGATCCCCATTATTCCTTTAGGTGTTAATAATTTTTCACGACTTAGCTTATCCAGCATCGTGTTCGCATCAGCGAATACCCGTTTCGCTTCTTCACCGACCACGTCATCTTCTAAAATTCGAGGATATTTACCTGCTAAAGACCACGTCATAAAGAAAGGCGTCCAGTCGATATATTCACGCAAGCTTTCAATACTTGCAGTGATCTCCTGCACGCCTAATTGATTGGGTTTTGGGGGGGTATAATTTTGCCAATCAATGTGTAGCGCATTTTTTCGCGCAACCTCTAAAGAAACAGGCGGTGTACGAGGTTTTTTTCTGGCGTATTGCTGGCGTACGACTTCATATTCACGACGTGTTTTAGCAACAAAATCGGCTTTTTGTGTTTCAGATAATAGTGCCGCAACAACACCTACAGTTCTCGATGCATTTTGTACATAAACGGTAGGATGGCTGTAATTTGGCTCTATTTTTACTGCGGTATGCGCTTTAGAGGTTGTTGCTCCACCAATCATTAAGGGTAAAGAAAAACCGCGCCTTTCCATCTCTTTGGCAACATTCACCATCTCATCAAGTGATGGCGTGATCAATCCTGAAAGACCAATAATATCGACTTTTTCATCAATCGCTGTTTGTAGGATCTTATCGCAAGGCACCATTACGCCAAGATCGATAATCTCATAGTTATTACACTGCAAAACAACACCCACAATATTTTTACCAATATCGTGAACATCCCCTTTTACGGTAGCCAGTAAAATTTTACCTGCAGAAGTGCCTGTTTGTTTTGTCGCTTGAATATAAGGTTCAAGGTAAGCTACGGCTTGTTTCATCACTCTTGCTGATTTCACAACTTGAGGCAAAAACATTTTACCTTCGCCAAATAAATCACCCACAATATTCATGCCATTCATCAATGGCCCTTCAATCACTTCAATGGGGCTTGATGCTTGTTGGCGACAAGCTTCTGTATCTTCAACAATAAATTCGGTGATCCCTTTAACTAAAGCATACTCTAGACGTTTCTCTACATCCCATTGTCGCCATTCAGCCAATTGATGGTTTTGTTCATCACTTTTTGTTCCGCGATAACGCTCTGCCAACGCGAGTAAATTGTCTGTACTTTCTTCATGACGATTTAAAATAACGTCCTCAACCGCATTACGCAGTTCATCTGGTAATGAATCGTAAATAGCAAGTTGCCCTGCATTTACAATCCCCATATCCATGCCATTTTTTACAGCGTAATAAAGAAAAACAGAGTGAATTGCTTCACGAACAGGATCATTACCCCGAAATGAGAAGGAAACGTTAGATACCCCACCAGAAATTAAGGCATAAGGTAGTTGAGATTTAATATCTGCACAGACTTCAATAAAATCAACAGCATAATTGTTATGCTCTGCAATTCCTGTTGCGACAGCAAATATATTAGGATCAAAAATAATATCTTCAGGTGGAAAACCCGCTTGCTCTGTTAATAATTGATAAGCTCGACGACAAATTTCAATTTTACGCTCTCGAGTATCAGCTTGTCCGACTTCATCAAACGCCATAACGACAACAGCAGCACCGTATTTACGTACCAATTTAGCATGTTCAAGAAACGGTATTTCGCCTTCTTTCATCGAAATGGAGTTAACAATTCCTTTGCCTTGAATGCATTTTAAGCCTTCTTCAATCACTTCCCATTTAGAGGAGTCAATCATCACCGGAACTTTAGCAATATCAGGCTCACCAGCAATAAGGTTAAGAAAACGCGTCATGGCTTCAACAGCATCTAACATGCCTTCGTCCATGTTGATATCGATGATTTGAGCGCCATTTTCAACTTGCTGGCGCGCAACATCTAACGCTTCTTGATAATTACCTTCTTTTATCAAGCGCTTAAACTTAGCAGAGCCAGTAACATTAGTACGTTCTCCCACATTCACAAACAGTGAATTCTCATCAATGATTAATGGTTCAAGACCTGAAAGACGACATGCTTTTTTCAAGGAAGGTAATACTCTTGGTGCAATACCTTCTACTGCTTGTGAAATAGCGAGAATATGCGCAGGGGTTGTTCCACAGCATCCACCGACAATATTGAGAAAACCCGCTTGTGCCCACTCTCTAATTTGCTCTGCCATTTCTTGGGCATCTAAATCATAGCCTCCAAATGCGTTAGGCAAACCCGCATTAGGGTGAGCACTGACATAAGTTTCAGAAATTTGTGAGAGTGTTTGAATATATTGGCGTAATTCTTTAGGGCCTAACGCGCAGTTTAAACCAAATGAGAGCGCATCTGCATGACGTAAAGAGTGGTAAAACGCTTCTGTTGTTTGACCCGTTAAAGTTCTTCCTGAAGCATCTGTAATGGTGCCAGAGATCATCACAGGTAATTCAATATTCAGCGCTTCAAATTCACATTTAATCGCAAAAATAGCTGCTTTCGCATTTAGTGTGTCGAAAATAGTTTCGACCATAATTAAATCAGCACCGCCTTTAATTAATCCGCGCGTTGCTTCTCGATAAGCTTCCACCAGCTTATCAAATGAAATATTACGAAAAGCGGGGTCATTAACGTCAGGAGATATGGATGCTGTTCTATTTGTTGGCCCCAAAACGCCCGCTACATAGCGAGGTTTATCCGGTGTTAAGGCACTCCATTTATCTGCACAGGCTTTCGCTAATTTTGCCGCCTCTTCGTTCAGCTCAAAACAGAGCGACTCCATCTGATAATCAGCCATCGCAATGGACGTTGAGTTAAAAGTGTTAGTTTCAACAATATCAGCACCTGCTTGAAAATAAGCATCATGTATATCTGCAATAATCTGAGGTTGTGTTAAGACTAAAAGATCATTATTCCCTTTAACATCACAACCCCAATCAGCAAAACGCTCACCTCGATAATCAGCTTCTGTAAGTTGATATTGCTGGATCATCGTACCCATTGCGCCATCTAGTACTAAGATACGTTTTCCTAATGCTTCGACCAGTTGTTGTTTTATGTTTGCCACGTTGTTTCCTCTTAATCGAGAATGTTTTTGTACTTGTTTTTCTTTATTGTTATTTCGTTGTTTTTTTATCCTACCACATCTTTTTGCAAAGATTTCTAAGACGAAGATGAGAGATTTTCACTCAGTGATAAACGCTTTTAATAAATATTTCTTATCACACATTTTGTTTTGAAAAATGCAGTGATCGGAGGAGTTTTATTACACCAGATAGTTCATAATAGATATTAATATGGATAGCATTTCTGGAGTGTATGCATGACAGTTTCCCCTACAAATAAAAAAGTGCGTAAGACGAAAACAACTGCCACTCAAAGCACCGCACAAGGAGGCCCTGTTCAGTCGTTAAGTCGTGGACTGACATTATTGGAATATATTTCCGAATCTCCGGGTGGTATCGCCCTAACAGATCTCGCCTTTCAAGCTGGATTACCTAATTCCACAACACACCGCCTACTCACTACACTTCAACAGCATGGTTTTGTCCGCCAAGTCGGGGATTTAGGCTTATGGGTTGTGGGAACACACGCCTTTATTGTTGGTAGTAGTTTTCTACAAACCCGTAATCTTTTGGTAATGGTGCATCCTATTTTGCGTCAATTAATGGAAGATTCTGGCGAAACCGTTAATCTGGCTATTCTTGACCAAATTGAATTTGATGCGGTGATTGTCGATCAAGTGCAATGTAATGCTCTAATGAGAATGTCAGCCCCTATTGGCGGTAAATTACCAATGCATGCATCTGGTGCAGGTAAAGCATTCCTTTCTACTTTGCCAGAAAATAAATTACTGCCTTTGCTCCAGAAAAAAGGCTTAATGGCTTATACACCTCACACCCGAACACTCCCTTCATCTCTAAAAGAAAACTTAGAGCAAGCTCGTAAACAAGGTTTTTCTTTCGATGATGAAGAACATGCTTTAGGTCTTCGCTGTATTGGTGCTTGTATTTATGATGAACACCACCAGCCTTTTGCGGCTATTTCACTTTCAGGTCCAGTTTCTAGAATGACAGATTCACGCATTACTGAATTAGGTGCGATGGTTATCAAAGCGGCAAAACAAATTAGCCGTGAATACGGTGGCGTAAAAAGTTAATCCAATTTTTACCTTCCTTGTCATCAACAACAAGGAAGGTATTTTCCAAAATAAAACGATTCAGCTTGGTAAAAAGTCGACTTTTCCCTCTTTATTCCCATCAAATATTAAAAAACTGTTACTTATCACTTTAAAAAATTGATGTCGATCACAGATGTTGTTTAAGACCTATTAAGAGTATTGCAACTCTTCTTGTTACCCGTAACAATGTTACCGGTAACAAATACTATAGCGAATTTAAATATTCTTTTTCTAAAGCTAATAGTAACGCTCATCACCCTTGTGTGAATAAAGGAAGCATCATTATGAACCCTAAAAATCATGACCCAATTCAGAACGACTTTGTCCCCCTTAACGAGACAGTAAAACAAGTGACTGAGCGTATTATTGCTCGTTCACAAGCGACTCGTCGTGCTTATCTGAACAAAATTGAAACAGAAAAAAGCCAAACCGTGCATCGTGCTCAATTGGCTTGCGGTAATTTGGCTCATGGTTTCGCAGCTTGTCAGGCAGAAGATAAAAATCGTCTGAAAAATATGGTTCATAATGATATTGCCATTATCACTGCTTACAATGATATGTTATCGGCTCATAAGCCGTATGAAGATTATCCTCAAAAAATTAAAACAGCATTACATGCTGTTGGTGCAGTAGGGCAAGTAGCCGGCGGTGTTCCTGCAATGTGCGATGGTGTTACTCAGGGTCAAGATGGCATGGAGTTATCGCTCCTTAGTCGTGATATTATCGCAATGTCTGCTGCGGTTGGTTTGTCTCATAATATGTTTGATGGCGCACTCTATTTAGGGATCTGCGATAAAATTGTTCCTGGGCTGACTATGGCTGCTCTCTCTTTTGGTCATCTTCCTGCTATTTTTGTTCCAGCAGGCCCTATGACTAGCGGTTTGCCAAACAAAGAGAAAGTTCGTATTCGTCAACTTTATGCTGAAGGTAAGGTTGATCGTAATGCTTTATTAGAAGCCGAAGCAGCGTCTTATCATAGCATTGGAACCTGTACTTTTTATGGCACCGCAAACTCTAATCAAATGGTCATGGAAATGATGGGATTACATTTACCCGGCGCTTCCTTTGTCCATCCAGATACACCACTACGTGATGCATTAACTGATGCGGCGGCAAATCAGATTGTACGACTAACCGAAAATTCAGGTAATTATCTTCCTATCGGCCAATTAGTTGATGAGAAAGTCATTGTAAACGGCATTGTTGCGCTACTAACAACAGGTGGTTCAACTAATCTAACCATGCACTTAGTCGCAATGGCACGCGCGGCGGGTATAATTATTAATTGGGATGATTTTTCTGAACTATCACGAGTTGTTCCTCTTATTGCACGCATTTATCCTAATGGTCCTGCCGATATTAACCAATTTCAAGCAGCCGGCGGTATTGCACTGATCATTCGTGAGCTACTGAAAAAAGGTTTAATCCATCGAGATGTGAACACTGTTGCAGGATTTGGCATTGAGCGTTATACCCTAGAGCCTTGGTTAAATAACGGTAAACTTGATTGGCGTGAAGGCGCTATAAGCTCTTTAGATAAAGATGTGATTGCGGATATTAATACCCCATTCTCATCACATGGTGGCACACAAGTGATGCAAGGTAATTTAGGTAGAGCCGTAATGAAAACCTCTGCAGTACCTGATGAAAATAAAATCATCGAAGCGCCTGCTGTTGTGTTTAATAGCCAACATGATATTGCTGCTAAGTTTGAAGCTGGTGAGCTAAATAAAGATTGTGTGGTCGTTGTACGTTATCAAGGACCACAAGCGAATGGTATGCCTGAATTACATAAACTTATGCCGCCTTTAGGTGTATTAATGGATAAAGGCTATAAAGTAGCATTAGTTACAGATGGTCGACTTTCAGGGGCTTCAGGTAAAGTACCTGCCGCAATTCATGTTACTCCAGAAGCTGTAAATGGTGGTTTACTATCCAAAGTACGTGATGGTGATATCATTCGCGTTAATGGTAAAACAGGTGAGTTAACGTTGCTTATTGATGAGCAAACATTAAATGCTCGCCAAGATGAAATTCCTGATTTAAGTGCCAATAATACAGGCTGTGGTCGTGAGTTATTCGTTAATTTACGCCGTCATTTATCAGGTGCTGAACAAGGTGCTTGTTGCATTGATTTTTAATGTAGGCAAGTTTTTGAGGCTTAACGAGGAGCAGATTAAATTCATTTGCTCACCACTTTCTGATTAGGAAATACAATCATGGATCATTGGAATACAAGTGCAGAGTCTGTACTAAAATCAGGGCCTGTTGTTCCTGTTATTGTTATCAACCATATTGATGATGCCGTCCCTGTTGCAAAAGCTTTAGTCGCCGGTGGTGTAAAAGTTTTAGAAGTGACATTACGTACAGAATGCGCAATTGAGGCAATCCGCCGTATTGCCAAAGAAGTTCCTGAAGCTATTGTGGGCGCAGGCACAGTAATTAATCCTCAACAATTAGCGCAAGTCACTGAAGCAGGTGCTCAATTTGCTATCAGCCCAGGATTAACAGAAGCGTTACTCAAATCAGCCGTTGCGGGAACTATTCCTTTAATTCCGGGTATTTCGACAGTGTCTGAATTAATGCTGGGAATGAGCTACGGGTTAAATGAATTTAAATTTTTCCCAGCTGAAGCTAATGGTGGTGTGAAGGCATTAAAAGCAATTGCAGGACCATTCTCAAAAGTCCGCTTCTGCCCAACAGGCGGTATTTCGCCAGAAAACTACCGTAATTACCTTGCACTTGAGAGTGTGCTTTGCATTGGTGGCTCTTGGTTAGTGCCTAATGATGCAGTGAAAGCAGGTGATTTCCAACGTATTACTGAATTAGCTAAAGAAGCCGTTGCTGGCACTCAGCGTTAATTATCTCTGTATAAAAATAGGTTTTATCCAATAAAGGTAGGTATCCCCTTGTATCTACCTTTATTTTTATCTTTTCTCAGGACTATTTATTAAGTAAATCGCTTAGATTGAGAATAGGCATAAACATCTTCGATATACCCTTCTTTAATTTTTTGCTGTTGTTGTTGCCAATATTCTGGGGATAAAAGCTCACGATGTTGAGCTTCAAAATAGTGGCAAACTTGCTTATCACTACATAAAAAATAGCGAAATTCTTCAGGAAATACATCATTGAGCGCAACGCTATACCAAGGCTCGCTCGCTAATT
The DNA here is from genome assembly GCF_003144325.1 of Proteus terrae. GTDB lineage: Bacteria > Pseudomonadota > Gammaproteobacteria > Enterobacterales > Enterobacteriaceae > Proteus > Proteus terrae. The sequence goes on along the minus strand of NZ_PENS01000019.1, from coordinate 8,726 downwards.
CATCTTCAGGATAACGGGCTGGCGGGATAGCACGAAAATTCATATCTGTCATATAACTAATTTCATCGTAATCATAGAAAATCACACGATGGTGGCGAGTCACACCAAAATTTTTAAACAGCATGTCGCCGGGAAAAATATTCGCTGCAATAAGCTCTTTCAACGCTTGCCCATAATCTTCAACAACCGCTTTAAGTTGATTTTCATTGCACTGCTCCATATAGATATTGAGCGGTATCATTCTACGTTCCATATAAAGATGGCGGATCAGTATTTTATCACCCAGATCTTCCAACTTATTGGAGATCTCTTGTTCAAGGATCGCCATTAATTCAGGGCTAATTCTTTTCTTATCGATCACAAAATTTTCAAATTCTTGAGTATCCGCCATTCGTCCAACACGATCATGCTCTTTAACCAATTGATAGCACTCTTTTACTCGCTCTGCAGTGATCGTTTTTTGTGGTGCAAATTTATCTTTAATCACTTTAAAAACGCGATCATACGTTGGTAATGTAAAGACCAACATAACCATACCTTTTACCCCAGGAGCTTCAATAAATTGCTCTGATGAAAAATTCATAAAGGCAAGATATTCGCGGTAATATTCTGTTTTACCATGCTTTTGGCATCCAATAGACATATAAAGCTCAGCGATAGATTTACCCGGTAATATATCTCTTAGCCAAGCAACTAATGCCGCAGGAAATGGGGCATAAACCATAAAATAAGAACGAGCAAAACCAAAGACAATACTCGCTTCATCCGCAGAGATAAGGCAAGTATCAATCAATAACTGTTGCTCAATATTATGAATGGGTAATAAGAATGGAATATATTGATCATTAATCACTATTTTTCCTATCAACCAAGCCGCTTTATTACGATAAAAGAGTTCGTTTGCAATATGAAATACCGCATTGTGCAATTGTTCAAAAGAGAACTGAGCAGTAAGTACATTACAAATAGAGTGAATATCGCGTTGTTTATTTTGCCACGGTAACCGCAAAGGTAAGCGCGATAAAATATCTTGCACTAATGTCGGTAAATCACTCTGAATAACAAACTGCTTTGATAATGGTCGAGGCGCTTGTGTAAAGCGATAAGCCGGTTGTGATGAGAAAACAAAAAGATTCTTTTTACTCAATTCACGATGGTAGAACAGACGACAATAAACAGAATTAAAAAAACTTTCGGCAATCTCGAATCGAGGGTAATTGGGCAATAATTGCGTATAATTCTCTTTCACCTTTTGTAGAAAAAGACTTTCTTTGTCAATATCATGTCGAATACATTTTAGTTGCTCAACCACTAATCCAACATGATTGTCGTATAAACGGATGCGCTCTTTCATCGCAATTTGGACACCATGCCAATCTGCTTGCTCAAAACGATATTGTGCCCCTGACGTTATCTCAAGAAAGCGGCCATATTGTGCATCAAAGCCTTGTAAAATTGTTTGAGCAATCAAATCTTCTGGCGTCATTAACAACCTCACGAAAAAGAGGAGCATCCTGCTCCTGAATTATCACCACAAAAAACAGATAATGATATTTTGGGATTTTAGAATTGTTGCTCTTCTGTCGAGCCTGTTAATGCTGTTACAGAAGACATACCACCTTGAATAATCGTCGTTACTTTATCGAAATATCCGGTTCCCACCTCTTGTTGATGCGATGAGAAGGTATAGCCTTGATTAAGTGCCGCAAACTCTTTTTCTTGTACCTTCTCAACATAATGTTTCATACCTTCGCCCTTGGCATAATCATGTGCTAGATCGAACATGTTGAACCACATGCTGTGAATTCCAGCTAAAGTAATAAATTGGAATTTATAGCCCATCGCAGAAAGCTCATCTTGGAAATGTGCAATCGTGCGATCATCGAGATTCTTTTTCCAGTTAAAGGAAGGCGAACAGTTATAAGCCAGCATTTTTCCGGGATATTTATCATGAATAGCTTCTGCAAATTTAGCAGCCATTTTCAGATCAGGAAGTGATGTTTCACACCACACCAGATCGGCATAAGGCGCATAAGCAAGACCACGACTAATAGCCTGATCAATTCCCGCGTGAGTACAGAAGAAACCTTCAGGCGTACGTTCTCCAGTTAAGAACGAGCTATCATAAGGATCGCAATCTGAAGTTAAAAGATCGGCAGCATCGGCATCTGTTCTCGCAACAAGTAATGTAGGCACATCAGACACATCCGCAGCTAAACGCGCAGCGACCAGCTTTTGTACCGCTTCTTGAGTTGGAACTAATACTTTTCCTCCCATATGTCCGCATTTTTTTACCGCAGCTAGCTGATCTTCAAAGTGAACGCCCGCCGCTCCAGCTTCAATCATCGCTTTCATTAATTCAAAGGCATTTAATACGCCACCAAAACCGGCTTCAGCATCAGCCACAATGGGAAGGAAAAAATCAATATAATCTTTATGTTGAGGACCAATACCATTTGACCACTGAATTTGATCAGCTCGTCTAAACGTATTATTGATACGCTGAACAACATTAGGAACAGAATCAACCGGATATAAAGACTGGTCAGGATACATACTTCCAGCTGTGTTAGCATCAGCTGCTACTTGCCACCCTGAAAGATAAACAGCTTCTAACCCTGCTTTTGCTTGTTGCAATGCTTGTCCACCCGTTAAAGCACCTAGTGCATTAACATAACCCTTTTTTGATTTTCCATTTAATGATGACCAAAGCCTTTGAGCGCCGCGTCTTGCTAAGGTATGTTCTGGGTTAACCGAACCTCTTAATTTAATGACATCTTCAGCGCTATAAGGACGGGTAATGCCTTTCCAGCGAGGTTGTTCCCACTCTTTCTCTAATTGGGCGATTTGCTCTGATCTACTAATAGTCATAAAAACAGCTCCTATAAATACGGTAGTGATGATGTTTGCAGTTTATAAATACGTTTGACGTATCTTTTTTAATTTAAAAGTTGGTAACCCGGTAAAGTCAGAAAATCGACTAATTCATCTTGGGTTGTAATCTTATCCATCAAAGAAGCCGCTTCTTTAAAACGCCCTTCTTCAAAACGAGTGTCACCGACTTCTTGGTGTATGACTTCAAGCTCTTCTTTCAGCATTTTACGAAAGAGATCTTTAGTCACGACTTGCCCATCAGACAGTGTTTTTTGGTGGCGGATCCATTGCCAAATAGAGGTACGCGATATTTCTGCTGTTGCCGCATCTTCCATTAATCCATAGATAGGTACGCAACCATTACCCGAAATCCAAGCTTCGATATATTGCACAGCAACGCGGATATTAGCTCTCATACCCTTTTCTGTACGCTCACCTGTACAAGGTGCCAATAACATTTCTGCTGTTATCTTCTCATTACGTTGCACATCGAGTTGATTTGAGCGAGCCCCTAATACGGCATCAAAAGCAGACAATACTGTTTCAGCAAGGCCTGGATGAGCAATCCAAGTACCATCATGGCCATTTGTTGCTTCAAACTCTTTATCATCAAATACTTTTTTCAAAATAATGCCGTTTTGCTCTGGGTCTCGACTTGGAATAAACGCAGACATTCCACCCATCGCAAAAGCACCACGTTTATGGCAAGTCTGGATCAGTAAACGCGAATAAGCACTTAAGAAAGGTTGAGTCATCGTGATCCCTTGTCTATCGGGCAATACACGATCAGGATAATTTTTTAATGTCTTGATATAACTAAAAATATAATCCCAACGACCACAGTTAAGCCCAACGATATGCTCTTTCATATGGAATAGAATTTCTTCCATTTGGAAAACAGCAGGTAAGGTTTCAATTAATACCGTGGCTTTAATGGTTCCTGTTGCTAAACCAAAGCGTTTCTCTGTGAAATGAAAAACATCACTCCACCATTTAGCCTCTTGCCATGTTTGCAATTTAGGAATGTAAAAATAAGGGCCACTCCCTTTTTCTAATAAGGCTTTGTGGTTATGGTAAAAATACAGAGCAAAATCAAATAATCCCCCTGCAATAGGCTTGCCTTGCCATAACACATGCTTCTCAGGAAGGTGAAGACCTCTTACTCTGGCAATCAATACCGCAGGTGACGCTTTAAGCTGATAACATTTGCCTTGTTCATTGGTATAAGAAATGGTGCCTTTGACGGCGTCACGCAAATTGATTTGACCATCAATCACTTTGTCCCATGTAGGCGCTAAGGAATCTTCAAAATCAGCCATAAAGACTTTTACATTAGCATTTAATGCATTAATGACCATTTTGCGATCAACAGGTCCCGTTATTTCAACACGACGGTCTTGAAGATCTTTTGGTATAGGATTAACTTTCCATTCTGATTTTATAATGGAATCAGATTCCGAAATAAAATCAGGAAGCTCGCCATTATCAACTCTATGTTTCCAGCTATCCCTTTCAGCTAATAAAGCATGGCGTCTATCTGAAAAGTGACTTACCAAATCAGTCAGAAATAATTTAACATCATGATTTAATATCTCTTTTTCCTGATCGCCAAAAGATTGCGTAAAATTTAATTCTTCTGTAGTTAATGATTGTGACATTCTGCATTCCCCTAAAAGCTTTTGCACACCTGATTAAGACTAATGCAGTTTTTACAAAAATCAAAAATGAATTCCATTTTTATTTAAATAATTTTTAACAATGTGATTACATCGGTGTTTTTTTATTGTACAAAAATCAGAATTTCAAAAATAACTCGAGGGATCTGGAAGAGATCGATAATAAACAGAGAAAAGGAATGGTTAATGCTTGATGATTTTAGCTATATAGCTTTTTCTTATATGAATATTCTTCATATACAACATGAAGACCTCGACATTCAAAAGGTTATTAGCTAAATTTAGGCCTCTAGATGTCTAGAAGTTTTTAGAGGTTATTGAAATGCCAATTAGAGTACCCGATGAGCTACCCGCAGTCAGTTGTTTACAAAAAGAGAATGTCTTTGTTATGACATCCAGTAGAGCGAGTATTCAAGATATTCGCCCTTTAAAAGTGCTTATCCTTAATTTAATGCCAAAGAAAATAGAAACAGAAAATCAATTTCTGCGATTGCTTTCTAATAGCCCTCTTCAAATTGATATTCAATTATTGCGTATTGACTCTCGTATTCCTAAAAATACACCTGTAGAGCATCTCGATACTTTCTATTGCGATTTTGACCAAATTAAAGAGCAAAATTTTGATGGCCTTATTGTCACGGGCGCGCCATTAGGGTTAGTTGAATTTGAAGATGTAGCTTATTGGGATGAAATAAAAGAGGTGATTACATGGGCTAAAGAGCATGTTACTTCTACACTCTTTATTTGTTGGGCGGCTCAAGCTGGGTTGAATATCTTATATGACCTTCCTAAATATACGCTAGAACAAAAAATTTCAGGCGTATATACCCATAATACTTGCTCACCATATGCACTGTTAACGCGCGGATTTGATGAGACTTTCTTTGCTCCCCATTCTCGTTATGCAGGTTTTCCTATCGACTTTATTCAAAATAATACTGATTTGGAGATCCTTGCAACTTCGGAAGAAGCAGGCGCTTATTTATTTGCATCAAAAGATAAACGAGTTGTTTTTGCAACAGGGCATCCTGAATACGATCCTAATACACTCGCAGATGAATATCACCGTGATGTTAAAGCAGGGTTAGATCCTCAATTACCAGAAAACTATTTTCCTAATAATGATCCGAACAAAAAACCTATCGCTTCTTGGCGTAGTCATGGACATTTATTGTTTGCAAATTGGTTGAACTACTATGTTTATCAGATAACACCGTTCGATCTTGCCCAAATGAACCCAACATTAGACTAAAAAAAACCCCAAACTTAATTTGGGGTTTTAAGATAATCATTTGCCAAGCTAAGAATTATTTATAGCGATGAGCCAATGCGTTAGCTGCAATCATTGCATTATAAACATCTTCTTCTGTCACTCTCATTGGCATATTACCCATTGTGTCGCCTTCAGCACAGGCAATTTTAGCAACAGTACGCCATTCACTTTCGATGAATTCTTTCATACCCATATCTTCAAGTGTCAGTGGTAATTCCGCCGCTTTGATAATACGGATCACTTCATCAATTTCTTCTTGTGGTGCATTTTCTAACACTAGTTGAGTTAATAAACCAAATACTACTTTTTCACCATGTTGAACACGGTGTAAAGACTCAACTGCAGACATACCATTATTTACTGCGTGAGCAGCTGCTAAGCCACCTGCTTCAGCACCAACACCACTAAGGTAGATTGTTGCTTCAATAGTTTGCTCTAATGCAGGAGTGGTAATTTTATGGCGAATCGCATCCATTGCTTTATCAATATTTTCACTTAGCATTTCAAAGCAAAGTTGCGCTAAACCAAGGCCTGTACGTGATGGACGTTGATTAACTAAATTTAAGCCGTCAGCTTGATAACAAGCACGAGCTTCGAAGTAAGTTGCTAGCGCATCACCAACACCCGCTGAGAAAAAGCGTTGTGGAGCTGATGCGATAATAGCGGTGTCTGCGATAACAACATCAGGGTTTTGTGGTAAGAATAAATATTTATCAAACTCACCATTTTCTTTATATAGCACAGACAATGCAGTACAAGGTGCATCCGTTGAAGCGATTGTTGGGAATAAAATAACAGGGATGTGCTGATAATAAGCAACTGCTTTAGACACATCTAATGTCTTACCACCCCCAATACCAATAATAACGTTCGCTTTATTTTCAACGGCAATTTTACCTAAGCGATTAACTTCTGCCTCAGTACATTCATAATTAAATTTTTCAACCAGTGAAACAATGCCATTTTCTTTTAGAGAAGGAACTGCTTCTTTAGTTACTTTTTCTAAAAAAAACTCATCACTAATAATAAATGCATTATCACCAAAATCTTTTACATATTTACCGACAGAAGACAGTAATTGGCTACCAATAAAGAATTTTTTTGGCGAGGTTACAGAGCGAGGTAATATAGATGACATAACTAAATTCCTTTATTTTAGATTTTGCTACAAACAGTAGCAGAATTAGTATTTCATCTTACCTCTCATCATAATATGAATCTAGTAAACTCTCTGATAGTCATTACCTAAATCATTTTCGTTCATCATTTTTAATTTATATAAAACAAGTGGTTATTTTTAAATAATTTTAAAAAAGCAGATTGCCTACGTATTTATCACTATAATAAAGGCATCATTTTACAACTAAAATAATGTTATTTAGGATCATCTATGACTCTTATACGAGAAAAGCTCACATTACCTGCAAATGCAAATAAGCTTTTACTACACTCTTGCTGTGCTCCTTGTTCTGGTGAAGTCATGGAAGCATTACAAGCTTCAGGTATTGATTACACTATCTTTTTCTATAATCCCAATATTCATCCCCAAAAAGAGTATTTAATTCGTAAGGAAGAGAATATTCGTTTTGCTAAAAAACATAATATTCCTTTTGTTGATGCTGATTATGATACAAATAATTGGTTTGAAAGAGCTAAAGGAATGGAAAAAGAGCCTGAGCGTGGTATTCGATGCACAATGTGTTTTGATATGCGCTTTGAAAGAACAGCCCTTTATGCCTCTGAAAATGGCTTTTCCGTTATTTCCAGTTCACTTGGGATCTCACGTTGGAAAGATATGAAACAGATAAATGGCTGTGGTGAAAGAGCAGTAGCACCTTATCCTAATATGGTTTATTGGGATTATAATTGGCGTAAAAAAGGAGGCTCAGCCAGAATGATCGAAATAAGTAAACGTGAACAATTCTACCAACAAGAATATTGTGGCTGTATTTACTCATTAAGAGATACAAATAAGCATCGAAAATCACAAGGCAGAGAACTTATTAAGATTGGTGTTCAATATTATACTCCTTAGCTCTTCCTTTCCTTTTATTCTAGGCATCATTCCTGTGATGCCATAAAAAGAACAACACAATAAATCGTTATTTGATATACAGTCATGTTATATTCACGCTATAACAATATATTATTTTATTAAGGTGATTTCTTGTGGAAGACGCTGTCATTCTCGTAGATAAAAATGATAATGAGCTGGGAACAATGCCAAAGCTTGAAGCTCATATTGTAGGCGCCTTACATCGAGCCTTTTCAATATTTATTTTTAATTCAAAACAGCAGTTACTTATTCAGCAACGTGCGATATCTAAATATCACTCTGGTGGTTTATGGGCAAATACATGTTGTAGTCACCCGCTTCCAAACGAATTACTTTCAGATGCTATTCATCGTCGTCTAGATGAAGAATTAGGTATGAAGTGTGATATGCAATCTATTGGAACTATTCTGTATAACGAAAAAGTGACAGATGATCTGATAGAGCATGAATTTGATCACCTATTTCTTGGATTTAGTAACGAATTACCACATAGCAATCCAGATGAAGTACTGAATTATCGCTGGATCTCTCTTGATTCTCTTTATCAAGATATTGAAGAGAATGCACAAAATTACAGTGTTTGGTTTCGTTATATATTGAACAGGATGGGGATTGAGCAATTTTCTCGTTGGAGCCAAGGTATTATTTAGCAATTATCTTATTAACAACCTCAATATAAAACAAGCAACTCGTGTTTTTAGACTTTTAAGTTATATAAAACCCCAAATGCAAAAAAGCCAACCCATTGGGTTGGCTTTCTCGTCTTATTTAATGCCTGGCAGTTCCCTACTCTCACATGGGGAGGCCCCACACTACCATCGGCGCTACAACGTTTCACTTCTGAGTT
>NZ_PENS01000018.1 GCF_003144325.1 Proteus terrae | reverse complement strand
TCTATATCGTAACGGAAAGGTGTTTTTCTTGGTATAACCCTTGAACGCCACCTGCAAAGCAGGTGGTTTTATGTTTAAGACGCTAGCGCGACTTAAACTGGCTAAAGCCATAATAAAAATGGCTCTAAATTAATTAGAGCCATTCGTATTAGATTATTTCACAACCAGTATGCAAAGATAATTAAAGCTTTTTACTTGCTAAAAAATTCGCATGGTTTGTATAAATAGCAACAATATCTTCACCACGCCCGACTAATCCAGCAACCTGATTTACCATATCCAGATGATCTTCAGCATAATCATCCTTAATCAGTTTACCTAATCGCATACTTGTACGACCTACTAAGCCATCATTTTCACGCTCGGTAAAGAATGCACTTAATACACGCATTGCTGCATGAGTAGGATCCAGTAAATTACCTCTTTCACCTGCAATCAAACCTTGGATATAACTACCAAATGAATAGTAATGAACGCCATTTACGACTTCTTTGCCTTCACCACCACGAATAGCTGGCAGCCCTTGTGGGTACTTTTTATTAAATTCTGTTACATTTTCAGTTGTTAATGCTTCTAATGCAGCGATGGCATCTTGTGGATTACCTCGATTACCTGAAAATGTAGAAATAATAGTACCAATAGCTTTCATTACAGCATCAGCAACATATTCTGGCACACTATCCTTACGCATAATGCGTCGTACTAAATCTGCAATCTCTGAACCATGGTTTACACCATTAACAGAGGTAACAGAAGCAATACTTTTAGCATGCTTTGCAGCAACATAACGGCAAGCTAATGGGCCTTGGCTATGACCGATTAAATTTACTTTTTTTGCTTTAGTTTCTTTGAGAACTTTTTGCACAAACTCCCAAAGTTGTTCGCCACGAACTTCGTTCGAGTTAAATGCGGAAAGAGATGCAGTGAAAACTTTATGGCCATCCTTTTCTAATGCATCAGCGATACCATAAAAATAAGGATAGCCGACGATATCATCAAAACCAGATAAACCATGAACTAAAACAATTGGATATGTAGTTGACATATTTTTCCACTCCTTGGGTTTAAATTAATTTATTTAATTTGCTAAACATCCTATTAGCAATACTTAAAACAATAGTTAGAATACAATATTTAAAATATAATCTTTGAAGTACAAAATTATAGTAAACATCGTATTTTGATACCTTATTTGTTCTAAGTGTTATTAGATTAATCTCTATTTTACGATCGTAAAGCATTATTTTAATAAATTTTGATTTTTTACTAATAGTCTCAATTAAATCTGGAGAAAATTAGCATACCCTCAATCATTCCTTCCGCTTTTTTTAACTTTTTACCAATATACGTATCAGAACATTGATCATATTTTGCAAGCTGTATAAACGTTTTACCAAAAACATAATAATTAATAATTAACTGATAATCTTCTTTGTTGTGCGCCATCAATCTTTTCATTAAATCATTGATAATATTTGCATTATGATGAGTGCATTTTTTTCTCAATTTTATACGATCTGGAATAACCTCTTTTCCATTATTATTCAATATATTAACAGCATCTTGATCATTGGCTACCCATGATCCCCACTCTTCTAAAGTTTTTGAAATATTCTCCATATTAACGTCCTTATTTTTCCATAGAGTAACAATCGCATCCTGCAATCATTTAATGATGATCCATTAATACTTAATAAGTATTGATATTAATATAGTGGCCAAAGTGTAATTTACAACTCGGATTTATAAAAATATGAGCTATAAACTTAATTTATTGATAGAAATGAAAAATAAAGGAAATGCAACTAGCCACTTTAATTAAAAATTAAATCATTTTGAAATTACAAAGAATATTTTTTCTTAAAATGGCTATAAATATAAGAGAGTTGTAATTATGGTAATACTTCTTCCGGACGTAAAGTGAGTACTTCATACCCTGTTGCTGTTACTAAAATAGTATGTTCTGATTGAGCGGATAATTTTTTATCCCTTGTCACAACAGTCCAACCATCTTTTTTGGTTTTTATTTTAGCGCCGCCTTGATTTATCATTGGTTCAATCGTGAAAGTCATACCTTCTTTTAATTCAACACCTTGACCTTTAATACCATAATGTAGTACTTGTGGCGCTTCATGCATTTCTCTTCCTATTCCATGCCCACAGTACTCTCTCACTACACTATATCCATGACTTTGTGCAAAGCTTTGAATAGCATGACCAATATCACCTAATGTCGCACCTGGTTTTACTTCCTTAATACCTTCCCACATTGCTTGATACGTTGTTTTTGCTAATTTCCGCGCGATAGGAGACGCCTCAGGCATAATATACATTTTACTAGAGTCAGCAATAAATCCATTTTTTTCTAGTGTAATATCAACATTAATAATATCTTTACTTTTTAAGCGCTCATCTGATTTTGGTACACCATGACAAACAACTTCATTTATAGATGTATTTAACACATATTCATAGCCATATTGACCTTTACTTGCTGGTCTCGATTGAAGTTCATTGACAATAAAGTCATCAACCTTATCGTTAATTTCTAGTGTAGAAACACCTGGTACAATAAAATCATCAAGCATTGTAAAAACTTTCGCTAATAAGCGTCCTGATTCACGCATTAACTCAATTTCATCGGCCGTCTTAATCGTTATTTTATCCATTCTTCTTTCCTCTTATTCTACTTCTTGCTTGATGGCTTCTTTTTCCAGCATTTCATTGATAATCATTGGAAACGTTTTATCTGGGTTTAACTCTGCTTGAATGCCAATTTTTATCCAAAACTCTGCCTGAGCATTAACAGAGCGTGACATCACATTGCTTGCTTTTCGCAAGTATTCATGTAATTCATCAGAAATTTTTACAATACCCACGACAATCCTTATATACAGATCATAATAAAACATATACGTTCTATGATAGAATCAAATTCATCTTCTTTCAATTGCTATTAGATAGTTATCGTAGGCATAAAATGCCTAAATAAGAAAATAAGGGGAAATAGTACTCAAAATAAAGAAATCCTATTTTTTGCTTTTCATATATTTCATTTTATTCATCCATAAATTCATAATGTTTGGCTTCAAACTATCCTAAATTGCAGTTATTTATCTTCTGTTACTGAAAGTATTGAAGCATATCGATTATCAGAAACGCCTTCACAGATAATATCTATATTTTATCAAAGTGGCGTTCCATCTAACTCTTATTCAAAAATTGCGCGAGTTAGCGAAAGTCCATTACAACTATCAGTTTTAACTGAAAACAGAAATATAATGCCATTATATTTTTCGCAAAATAATCAATATTTATTGTATAGAAAACAGAATGAGCGCTATATTATTTTCTTACATAACACTAGTCATAAAATAATATACGAAGCTGTTATTACTGTTGATGGCTTAGATGTTATCCGTAGAACTGCGAGCTCTTATCAAAATAGAGGTTATTTATTAAGACCTGGAGATACTTTATTTATTGAAGGTTTTAGAAAAAATCAGCAACAAGTTGCCGCTTTTCTCTTTAGTACACCTGAGGAAGGATATGTAAACTACAATGCTCAAGGTGATAAAAGAAATACGGGTGTAATTAGTGTTGCTCTTTTTGAATCAAAAGAAGGCACACAAGAAATAATCAGTAAATGTAGTTATTTACCAAACGCTTTTCCAAACAGTAACTATGCACCAGGGCCTTGAATTCCTTAATATTTACCCATTAATTTTTTTGATTTTCCATAAAATAAAACCGCTTGAGATTTATATTAACATTTAATGCTAATGCACTTTTTCTAGTTCTATTTTTTAGGTATATTTAATATCTAACAACTCCCGTACCCCCCTACATACCATCCTTATTCTCTTTTTCTTTCTTAATTATATAAATTTATAGGAGTTATTATGCCTGAAAAATCACATCGCATTATACTAACTGGAGGCCCTGGCTCTGGAAAAACCACACTAATAAACGAACTTAAAAATAGAGGCTATCCCTGTTCTTTAGAAGCAGGAAGAGCCATTATTCAAGACCAAAGTGTTATTGAAGGAAATGCATTACCATGGACAGATCCTAACGCTTTTGCACAAGCAATGCTAATTTGGGAATTACGCTCATGGCATGAAGCAAGCAATAATAAAATGCCCTATTTCTATGATAGAGGCATCCCTGATATTGCAGGATATTTACTCCTATGTGGTTTAGCTATTCCCAAACATCTTGATAAGGCAATTACCTTATTTCGTTATACTACAAATGTGTTTATAGCACCACCATGGCCCGAGATATACACTCAAGATCAAGAACGAAAACAAACCGAGAAAGAAGCAGAAGAAACCTATTTAGCAATGATAGCTGTTTATAGAAAATATAACTATAATTTAATAGAGATACCTAAAATAGAAATAAATGATAGAGCTAATTTTATTATTAATAAAATTTAGAGAATTATTATCAGCCAGTAGTAATTACTGGCATAGATAATAGTATTAAATTTTAATAAGAAGCCATGATCCGTAAATCAGGTTTTTCTCCTCGCATAATAGCTCGCTGTTGTTCATGAACAGCTTCATTAATTGCTTTTTGCTCTCCTGGTGTTCGAGTATTCTTACCACAAACTAATGTAGAACACACTGGGCTGCCTATTCTATGGCTCCCTGAATTACCCGCACTAAAAGTAACGTTATCAGTAGCACAACCTAGTAATAGAAATGATAAAGTAATTGCTATGCGCATAATTTTCCCATATGAAATTAAATTTTAAATTTATATTAAAGTATTAATAGGCATCAAAAGTATAATGTGGCTTTTGTTTCCATTTGAATTCAACTGTTTGTTTTTCTTCATTCCAAATAGGCTCAGAAACTGGCATGGTAAAGCTTATTTTTTGAATAGGCTTTAATGTTGAATTATTATTGCTTAAATACTGATTGTTTATTGATGGTTTTTTCTCATTTAAACCAACTTTAAAAATTTGTCCAAGCCTTTGTTTTTCTTCTTGCACTTCTATTTCAAAACGAGATTGCTTTCCCAACATAAAAACTAAGTTATTATTTACCTCGTGACTATTAGGAATGCGATTATCAGTATGTATCCCAATTAATTTAGCTTGAGTTGTCTTATTAGTGGTACAACCAGAAGTTATAAATACAGAAAGTAATAAAAACAAAAAGTAATACATAAATTAAATATCAATAAGAAATAGGAATAAATAATTATTCCATAAAATCGATTCATCAACAAAATAAATTTTACTATTTATATAAAAATAGAAAAATTCGCTCATAAAATGATGATATAAAATGACTTTAGCTATAATTCAGTTAAAGATACAGAACAAAGAAAACACTTAACAAAAATAATTAGAATGATAAAAACACCCCCATTCATGAAGAATATGAATAAACAAAAGCAATGCATAAAGAAAATATATAGTAACTGACTATATTAAATTATTGTCATATGGAAATAAAAAGGACACCAACAAGGTGTCCGCTTAATACAATAAATAAAATTTATTGAGCTGCTGACATTTTTTTCATTTGCTCTAAAGAATCTAAAGCTTGCTTACAAGTACTTTCTTGAACATCTTTAGGTAATGCTGCAAATTGTTCTTTAGCTTGAGCATATTGCGCTTTCATCGCTTCTGCTTGAGCTTTAGTTGCATCATTTTTTGCCATCAACTCAACATAAGAGTCAGTTTCTTTAAAATAGTCTTCACATGCTTTAGATAAATCAGCAGAAACAGCAATAGAAGAAATTGATAATAAACTCAATGCTAGAATAAGTTTTTTCATAAATATCCTTTAAGTATCATTTACAGTTAGAAAGTAACTTCCATTATTTTTCTTAAGTCAGCATTATCTCAAAGAAGAATAAAATAGGGATAAGTATTATCTTAATTAAAAAAATAAAATCTCATCTAATAATGATTAAAATAAAAAATAAAATCAAAATGTGATAATTGAAATTAGTCTGTTATTTTCAGTATTATTTAACATATTGATTTATTATTTTTAAACTAATATGTTATTGTTATCTAATAGTAATTTTATTTTTATAGCAATACTACTGTTTGTATATTTATAATACACACTATAATCAAATTATCTCCACTAACTAATAGTGGTAGAAAAGTGGAAATTGATAGAATCCGCTGGCACGCATATGGTGATTTTCCTGATAACCTACCACCTGAAAGTGGAGGTATACATATAGGATTCTATTTGACTTAGATTATTGAAAACAGCTAGAAAGAGAAGACCTACAAGAAGATGCAATTGATGAGTTAGAAATGGTACGTAAAAGAAAAATGAATGGTCTGGCATTTCTTATCCAAGTTTGCGACAAAAAATTTATTAGTGATGACTTGAATGATAAAGGATATGCTTTCACACAACATTATTACGGTTCAGAAAATAATAACTATTTCGAAGATTTCGAGCATGTTTTAGCCCAAGGACTCCCTTCTTCATGTTACGTTGAAAACTCATGGGATAATTATGACAAAATTGCACCTGTAATTACAGATGCATATACAAAATGAAAAAAAGAAATAAATAATTAAATTAACCGCTTTCTAAAAGCCAACTTTCATCCTTCATTATTAGCAATAAGTTATTTAAACAATAATTAACTTATTACGCATTTAATTAACATTCTTAAATTTTAAAACCTAACCTTATTCAATTTATTAATTTTGACGTGATCTATATACAAGAATCACACTTTATTCTTATATATAGTTGCTCCGTACTTAATAGGTTCTATTAGTCAGGGGGACTCCCCCATCAACGGAGGCATTTAATGTCTATAAAATGGGTTTTAATTCTATCTGGATTTGTTATTGGTGCTATTGCGTTACTTCTTGGTATTAACGGAAATCCACCTAATATGGGTGTTTGTGTAGCTTGCTTCATTCGTGATAGCGCAGGAAGTATGGGCTTACATCATACCGAAACAGTTCAATATCTTCGTCCTGAAATATTCGGTTTTATTCTTGGTTCTTTTGTTGCCGCACTTATCTTCAGAGAATTTCAATCAAGGGCAGGCTCTGCTCCTATTATTCGTTTTACACTAGGTTTTCTAATGATGGCTGGCTGCTTAGTTTTTTTAGGGTGCCCATTAAGAATGGTGCTTCGTATCGGTGCCGGTGATTTAAATGCTGTAATAGGATTAGTTGGATTAATAATAGGAATTGGCATAGGTAGCTTATTTATTAAAAAAGGATTTTCTCTCCCAAGAAATTATCGTCAATCCCCTATAGAAGGTTTTATTTTACCTATTATATGTATATTCCTATTTGCTTTATTCTTATGGAACAGTGATATATTCAATGCCAGTGTAAAAGGCCCTGGAGCAAATCATGCACCAGTGTGGATGTCTATTATCGCAGGACTTATTATTGGTTTTATTATTCAGCGCACAAGATTCTGCTTTATTGGAATGGCCAAGCATGTATTTTTATCACGTAACTATAATATGGCGTTTGGTGTAATCGCATTAACACTTGTTATTTTTTTAGGTAATCTTTATTTAGGTAAGTTTAATCTTGGTTTTGAAAATCAACCCATAGCCCACAGCGATGGATTATGGAATTTTCTCTCTATGTTGCTTGTAGGCTTATGTGGCGTACTCATTACGGGTTGTCCATTACGGCAACTAGCTAATGCTGGTCAAGGTAACTCAGACGCTGCTGTAAGCGTCATGGGTATGTTAGTAGGAGCTGCGTTTGCTCATAACTTCTCTTATGCCTCAAGTCCTACGGGTGTTACGGATAATGGTAAACTGGTTATTGTTATTGGTTTATTGTTTGCTGTCATTGTTGCTGCTATTTATACCTATGCTGTAAATAAAGCAAAAGATAATGGAATTAGAAAAAATGACGCATAACTACTTATTTCTTTTTCATGAGCAATACGCTGTAAAAAAACTTCAGCAACAACTCCAACAAGATAATTTTTCCTCAAAAATTATTGATGCTCCACGTAAAATATCATCAGAATGTGAATTGGCCGTATCCATTTATTTTTCTAACGATGAAATTTATAAACAGTATATTAATGATAATGTTAGAGCTGTTTATAAAATAAGTTCACATCATTTTGATGTACTTTGGAAAGACGAATTTTGACATAGTACATAATCAAATTATCATTATTATTTTTAGAACCTAGACAGTTAAAAGGCTACAAATGTAGCCTTTTCTTTATAAATAAAACCATCTGTTTTATATAACTTTTTATTCAAAAATAGATTGTCTTTCTAAAAACGAAAAACCATCCATTTTTAGTTAGATGGTTTCTACATCTTTATGTATTTATAGAGTAATTATTTTTTATTACTCACTCTTCTTCCGGTGGATTTTTGAGGATTTGATGAATTTCCTCTTTCAGTTTTAATTTTTGTTTTTTTAGCTCAACAACCTCTTCACCATATCCTCTTCTATCTTTATGCTCTAATCTAACAATTTTATGGTCAAGTTCGTTATGTTGTTCAAAAAGAGCACGAAAATGAGGATCAGTCTGACGAAGTTTTGAAATTAAATCACGATATTCTGGAAACATAAATAGCCACCTTCCTTATTAATTGTGAATTAAATACTCTTATAATATTTACCCAAACTGATTAACCTGTCATTGTCTTTATGTTAAAAATAAGACCAACATCAATTAATATCTTTAATTTTCAAAATAACTTAATATTTTTATATTATACATTCTCAGCATAGTTATGAATTTCAATACGAAAGAGCATATAAAACTGTAAATCTACTTAATCCAAAAATTATAAAATAATGATAAATACTTATTCACTTATCTCTTCAAACCAAACATCTTCATATCCGTCTCTATCGATAATGAAATTATACCCTTCTGGTAAATAAAGATAATTTATTACTTCAGGTAGCACTTCTTCCAAATGTTCTGCATGCAATGATTGATAAAAATCGTCCTTTGCACAATATTCCTCGCAATAAAAAAACCAGCTTACAGTGTTACCTTCTGATTGCTTTATGCGTGTTCCGTAAATGGGATTACCATTTAGGTTATCTAAAGCAATTGCTACCATTTCTTCTGGTTTTTGAGGCAAAACGCCATATCTTTCGCACATAATTTTCTGTTGTTCAGTAATAAATAATTTATTGTTTTTATTCATGTTAGATCTTCAATTTCACAAGAAAAATTCGAGAAAAGAGTTTATTAGCTTTTGATTATAATCAGCTTATCGTTATATACCAAGTATTGATAAAGGAGAACATGCCCCATCTATTCGCATAGCAAAAAGTAAAAAAGCAGGTTGCTAAAGAGAATAAAAAAACGTCAATTCGCCTTAAAACTGGACGACATAAGGCACAAAAGCACTTTTTACTAAAAAAAAGCATTTATTGTTAATTTATAAAATGAAAATTCACTACATTTATACTGATCTCTAATAGTTTTTTATACCCATCTATTCGAGTCACTAAGCCCAATGCCGCCACATTGGGCTTTTTTATTAACAATAGTTATTGATATCATTTTTCATTACGACAGAATCAAGTCTTTTTGACTCTATTTAACTGTTTTTTAAGACTAAAATCATTTAAATAATAATGGTGAAGCAAGTAGCCCTACAACTATAGAAACTAAGCCATGCAGTATTAAGGCTATTTTAATTCTTACTATGTTAACGTACTCTTTTTTACGATTATCTAACCATTCATTTAATGCAATAAAAAAACAGATAAAACAATAAATTCCCGCACCAAAAATAATAAAAGCAGCTGTTATGGCTCTAGATAAATTTGACCAACCACCTGAATTAGAATGTGAGCTTAATTCATTGTAAATAAGCAGTCCTGCAACAACCAATGCCCCCACCCCAAATGCCATTAATATTCCCTTTCCTACCACTTTATTTTCAGTTTTATTAATATCCATACTTATTACCTTAAAAATTAATATGTATAAACTATAATCTATTATTACTATTGCTACTCTATTTTATAGTATAAATAATAAAACAATGATGCCGACTAAATTCCTTCTCGTCGGCATTAGTAACTATTTATTAGGTGAAATATCTTGCTCTTGTAATTTAGAAAGTGCTAATTCTTTCATCCAATCTGCAAGTAGTGGTGCTGTTTTTATTGAATCCAATAATGCTCGTTCTTTTTTCGTTAAACGAATAACAATAACTTCTGTTTTCATCGTAGACATAATAATTCCCCATTTGTAAAAGAGAAAATATTGACATAAAACAGTGACAGAACGGTCTGACTTACATGCTTTTACAAAACCATCATTTAAAGATGGGTTGCAATACGCTATTGATAGGATATTTGCGATATAGTTCGTTGTTTATTTTTAGGAAAAACATTAGGATATTACATCCAATTAGTTGACCATCTTCACAGGATAATTTAAGGTATTTTTGGCCTAAATCTAAATCCTATATCCCAGTGTCAACCTGACTATGTAATGCCCCTAAAACAAGATAGGACTCGACTTGCCCTTGTTCTGCAGCTTTTGTGTACCATTTTACGGCTTTAGGATAATTTTTCTGCGTTTCATACCATAACCCAAACAAAGCTTGTGAACTTGCATTCCCAGCTATGACATCATGACATGTTTTCGGTAATATGGAATTTTGGTTAGTTCTAATAATATCAGCAAACATCTCATCACAATTTTCGGCATAACTAAATAGTAGAATACATATTACAATTAAAAAAATAATATTTTTTTCAAAGCATCTCCAATAAAAGTATATTTATATGAAAGTTTATAACTGATTATTACTATTTTTAAAAGATAAATATACCTAGCAAACAATACAATAAATAAAATAGATTCAAAAGATACATTAAACCAATTATGGGGAATGTTAAAAACATCATGCTAAAAACTTCATGTTACTTTCTCATTAATAGTGTTTTTTAGCATATTATAAACTACAGGGATTGAGGTAAATTAGAGTGACTTTTTAAATAAAGCCCTGTTCCAACCTTAATATCCTTATGGCTATGGCTGATCGCATTTGTGGAGTTTGTCGTATTTAGCGTCAAATCAATATTTAACCTACTTAATGCTCCCGCCATAAACTCAATCCTTGGTATGAACACAACAAAATCAAACTTTCACCCTGAATAAATGCAATATTTATTGTTATTTGCTATTGATTTAATTATTGATAAACTGAAATTTCGAATAATAGAGGGGGGTTTTATGAGACTTATTCTGGCGTTATTACTACCTTGGTTACAATTTTTCACGATTGGACGCCCATTTGCTGGCATCTTTTGCCTTATCCTACAAATCACCTTAATTGGGTGGATCCCTGCGGCTATCTGGTCAGTTTATGCCCTTTCTCAATACAATACAGATAAAAAAATTGAGAAAATGTCTCGCGGTGGTTAACGATTAAGCCCCATTCATGTGGGGCTATCAATTAGCTAATACACTCTCAGTGACATTATCTCACGCCTTTTCTTCCGTGATTTTCCTCTTTCATATCGGCATAGAATCCATTAATTCTGGTAGAGATATTTTCGGATCACCGGTGACTACCTTCAAGTGGGTCGGTTTCGGGCGTCTTTCTGTCATCGATACCTCCCAGAATAAATTTTTCATTTCGCGGTTGTGTGCACAAATGAGGGCGCTAGGTAATCTAGGCGAAATTGTCTGAGCTTTTATACCTCCCCACCCTGTATTTCATGGTGTTATTATTGATGCCAATAAAAATTGGGATCGAATGAATGTCATCCGTATTACAGCCAATGACTTTTCCACTCTTTTCGATACGTTGTTTTGTTGAGTTATGATGCAGTTCGTATAAGCTTTTTTTCATGGTTATTCCATTACAAATTTTCCCCAATAAAAAGCCACCAGCGGTTAACTGATGGCTATTTATATAAATCCTATTTAACAAAAAATACCAAGACGGGAAATCTAGATTCAGTAAAAGATGGTTAATAATTAATTGTTTCATACAACATAATTAGTATTCTTTATTAAAAATATATCCTTTGATTTGGGCAGAAAAGTAATCAACGATCAATGGTAGTAATTCATTATATTTAGTCCATTCAACATTAGTCCCATAAAGATACTCATCTCGCGCAACAGTTATTATTTCAATAAATTCATTAGGTATTTTATTGATTGACCAATTAGCCGCAACATCCTTTGATACGAATTTCCCTGAACTCATCGTAAACCACATTCTTGCGAGAGTTAAAACAACATTACGCTCATCACCTTCAATAGAAGAAATTAAATTAGGTAAGGAATCTAACAATGCTTTTCTTATTTGTTGGATGCCAATCTCAGGTAATATAAAACTATCACCCCAAAGGAGTTTTGAATCTTTCTTAGCCTGCGCCAACATCAATGTATATTCTGGGTCATCATGCTCAACACTACTTATGCCTTGTTTGAAAGTGTCTCTCAACCACTCCCCGTAAATAAATTCACATCTAGCTGGATATTGTAAACTCTGTAATTGATCACCAACAAATATTGCGATTTCCAAAGGTCTACGCCCTAATTTATCATAAGGATATCGACCTGAAGTAGCTAACAAATCTTCAATAAGTAATTTTTTTTCATCTTTACTCAAAGCTGCTTTAACAATTACAAGAAGATCAATATCACTGGTAGGTTTAAGTCCACCTGATACTGATGAACCATGCAAATAAATCGCATCCAAATTATCTCTAAAAATTCTTTTTAATGAATTAAGTGCTTGTTGAATTTGAAATAATGCGTCCACAGATAGCGGGCTCCTCAGATATGTTATTACAGCAAAGACACACTGTGACTATTAAATGCGCTAAATAGCTCACATGGAAAAATCAACAGCATAGGGTTATACAGAAGAATTTATAGCTTAAGAGGAACTCTCCGAAGAGATGACTATGTCTTACAAAATACCTAGCCTAAATATACAGAACTCGTTATTCTGTAATGCTTTGTGTTTTTTGTGAACAGAAAAAATATGCTAAGTATGTTACCCTATTTACACAGAAGTTTTACAGAGCAACTCAAGCTAAAATTACAATCTGACTCACGGATCCACTCCCTTCTTGCTGGTGGCTCTATTATCCATGGCGGATTTGATAAATACTCCGACTTGGATTTTGTCGTTGTGGTAGATCCTCTCTACTATGACGAAATAATGGCACAACGCAAGGTATTTGCTGGAACACTGGGGCATCTACTGCATGCTTTCACTGGAGAACATGTCGGAGAACCTCGCCTACTTATATGCCTGTATGGCCCTGAACTCCTCCATGTCGATCTGAAATTTGTCACTTACTTTTTTGCCTTTACCTGTAACCTTGCCAGGAGTATTTTCTTTAACTAACTTTTGAATGACAATATCTGAATAATTATTTGGATTAATTAAAATTGCTTTTAATAACTCTTTATCATCGAATTTAACTTCTTATTTTGTTATTTTTAGTTGTTTGCTATCTTGTTTGTATACAAGAGGATTTTTAACAGGATCTGCTAATGCCAAACCTTCAGGCGTGGCTTTGAGTTTATTAATAACAGCGACTTGAGCCTGATAATGTTTATCAATATTAGCTAATCTTTTCTTCGCTTCTTCAAGCTCTAATAATGCAGCTTCTAACGGATGCAATGTCGACCATTCAGCCCATTCTATTTCTACTACTTGCTTTTCATTATTAACATCAATGACATCAATAATAGAGACATAAAGAGCCTCATGCTTACCACCAAAATCAACAATGGCATGATGGGTCTTTAATTTAGATGAAGGGATATAATATCCAGCATTAGGCTTAGAGTTGATGACTACTTGTTTATTTTTATCTGCTTTGTTTTCAGAAACACTAATGCGTACTGACTTTGCCCCCCGCAATAATAGGGGCTACTAGGAGTGCTCGTTGCTGTTGCCTTTACGATTGGAATACTAATAGCCTGACCTGTAGATACAATGGTTCATTGCTTTCCAGTACTCTTATCCAAAGCAGACATAACCTGAATACGTATACATTAATGATGTTTTTTACCGATATCACTAATTTGATTAGTAACAATATCCGCTGGCATTGTTGTAACTTTGCGTGCTTTATTTCTATCAAAAATATCTCTATCCAAAATGCCATAATTATTCAATAAAGCCATTTCAGCTTGAGTAGACATGATATTGCTACTTGGCCACAATCCCCCAATCGCAATTCCAACGGCTGTAACCCTAGTCAGTTTTGGAGCAACAGAAATTGCTTCTAATGCACTAGCTTTTAACGCTGTCAATGACTTAGAAAAATACTCTTAATATTAGCGGAAACAAATAGACTTGATGTAAAACTAAGAACATCTTGATAAGTAAGAAAACCTAAAGCAGGAAGACCGACTGATGCCATTACTAACTTTTCAGGGTATTTCCCTAGATTAAAATCTGAAATGTCTTGAACTTCCTTTATTCGCTCATTTTTGTCTCGATCTTCATTGTCGTTATCTGTGTGGTTTGAGTTATCATCTTCATCATACTCATAATAATCATGGCTACTAACACCGTCAGTTATCTCAATACGAATATCCCTATCTTCATTATCACTCATATAAAGTCCTTTTTTATATTTAATCGCACACAACTACTGTATACAACTACAGTATCTTCAATAATAATTGCAAAATAATCGTCTTATTTCGGCTATATTCGGAATAGTTACCATTAGCACTTAGCTCATCCTTGAGCTAA
Source organism: Proteus terrae (assembly GCF_003144325.1). Taxonomy (GTDB): domain Bacteria; phylum Pseudomonadota; class Gammaproteobacteria; order Enterobacterales; family Enterobacteriaceae; genus Proteus; species Proteus terrae. The sequence continues at coordinate 71,227 of NZ_PENS01000018.1, read as the reverse complement.
ATATATTTGATTAGTTATCAATTTCTGGTGCGCTATTGATATCCTGATTTTCCTCCTTTTCTTTTTGTCTGCGTTCCTCTTCCGTTTTCTACACTTCTTCCATCTCACGCATTCTCACGTTATATATAGATGGATTGCTCAGGCATCTGTACACGAATAGAAATAAAGCGATCATCAGAGATATCAATTGGATCTCCACCAACAATTACCGTAGCTAATGCAATAGCAACTGGTTTTGATGGGCTCATTTACGCTAACGTCATAATAAAAGGTGATAATTAGCCAGCTTTGCAGCCACTCAATACTGGTTTATCTTTTCCTTCAACTAAATCGGCATTGTCACCTTTAGTATAAAGTTTATAGGTGTAATTTTTATTCATTGCCTCATAGTTTGCACCAGAAGCCATTTTCATAATTTTCAATGGGATCATTTCATCCATTTGATTAATGATCGCATAGCTATCTTTTGCTGTATTTACATAGATAACTTCCATCACTTTATTATTTTCACACACATAAGAAATTTTGGTTATCTCATCAGCATTATCTGCCATAACAAAACTAGAAGACAAAATACCTACTGCAAGAAAAACACTTTTAAATAAAAATCTCATATTGTCTCCTAAATATCATTAAGTTAGCGTTTATAGAGTATTCTTTTACTCTTCACTAATTTAAAAAAATCTATCTGATACTCTAATGGGATTTATCCAATTTATAACATTTAATATTAATCAATTAGTTATCTTTTGTCGGTCCCATGCAACGACTATTATGACAACTAGCGAATCCTGCTATCGCTTTATTTGAATATACTCGAGTAAATTTTGGGTGAGTCCAAACATTAGGTTGAACATATAACCTAAAGCTTTTACCTGTTGTGTAGTAATAATGTGCTTGTTGAAAAAAGTGCTCATAAGAAGAAGCCCAATCTGACTTGTTAGATACTGCACAGGCGATAAATTCACCGCCATGATTCATGGCTTTAACACAAAAATACCGACCATCTTCAATTTTTCCCGAATTAAAATCCGTTAGCGTAACATTAGAATAATATTCAATATTATGACTTAATGTATCTGTGGCAAATGCCGTTGGAGTTAATAATAAAAAGGCAAAAAATAGACTACGCATTAACATACCATTCCTTAAGAAAATAAAGATAAAAAGCCTCTAATCCAAAATAATATTTCTTATTATTTTTTATTCTTCGCTGTGAACAAAGCTACAGTGCCTTGTACATGTATAGAGATGTCATGGAATAAAGAGGAAAGCATTTCTTCCAAAGAGTCCACCGAATCAGAATAATTGCAGAAAATACCTTTTTTGTTGTAAATAGACATTAATTTTTTACCAAAAAAATTATGTTTGACTCCCTGCCCTAAAATCGTTGTGCCATATAAAACCCCTTTTTCTGTCAGTAAATAACTTATATTTTCTATCGCTTTTTTCTTATCACCCATCGTTCCTGGTAAACAATGTATCAAATAAAACAATGAGATAGAATCATAAGATGCATTTAATTTATTAGAAAAAGGCTGAAAAACATCATGCTGGGAGCAATTTATTAATTTGTTATCAGGTATATACTTTTTAGTATGTTCCAGACTGTGCAAATTAAGATCAGTCAATGAGATTTCTTTTATAGAATTTAATGATTTTTTTAAATAAAACCCCGTTCCAACACCAATATCCATATGGCGATCACCGAGATGATTTTTAAAATGTGGAATTAAATATTTATTCGTATCACACTGCCATGCATAGCTATTAGAAATATTAAGCACCCACCAATCATATAGCTTCAATGACACTGGTGTATATACTTTAACTCCATCATGTGTACTTAATGTCATACAATACCTATCATAAAATGACTATTTTATTTTTTATTTATTATATGAATAGTTGAAAATACCGAATAATAAAACAGGTAATATCTTTAAAATATTATCTACTCACTAAATCACTTTCTTTATTTCTCTTAATTATAAAAAAAATCTTTCATTATTAAAGACTATCAATAATAACAATGATATATGCTTTATTATTCTATTTTTTCAAGTAAATCTCAGTGATAATCAGCAACCATCACTTACCTTTATAATCTAAATATGATTAAGTAATAATACTATTAACTAACTTATTCTGGTGATAGTTATGTCTTGCAAACACAAAATTCCTCTTGGAATAAATGTGCTAGATGCTACTCAAACGCGAATTGAATGGTTGTTTGATACTTTTGAGCAAATCTCTCTCTCCTTTTCTGGAGGTAAAGATTCTACTGTTCTGTTTCATCTTGTTGCTGCAGAAGCAAGAAAGCGGCATCGAAAATTCAATGTCATGTTTCTTGACTGGGAAGTGCAATACTCCGCTACCATTAGCCATGTTGCAAAAATGAAATTTTTGTATGAAGACTGTACGGAGCGATTTTACTGGATAGCATTACCTATCACGACGGAAAGCGGGATCTCACAATATGAACCGACTTGGACAGCTTGGGAAGCAGGAAAAAAATGGGTAAGGCAACCGCCAGCAGACGCTATCACTGATCCAGACTTTTTCCCTTTTTATCATCCAAATATGATTTTTGAAGACTTCACACCTGCATTTAATCAGTGGATCACCGGAAATCATCGTAGTTCAGTTATTTTATTAGGGATCAGAGCCGATGAATCATTAAATCGCTTTATTGCTATCAACAACAACCAAAAACTACGTTATGCCGATGATATCCCATGGACAACGGCATCACCTGAAGGCTTTTATTATATGGCCTATCCTATTTATGACTGGCATGTAAAAGATATTTGGACATACATTTCACGCTTTAATCTACCCTATAATTCTATTTATGATCTAATGCACCAAGCTGGGGTTAGTTTAAGTCAAATGCGTATTTGTGAGCCTTTTGGCCCTGAACAACGTAAAGGGCTATGGTTATACCATGTTTTAGAACCTGAGACGTGGAGTCTCGCCTGTGAACGAGTGAGTGGCGCTGATGCTGGTATGTTATACACCCACCCCCGTAATAAATCAGGCTTTTTTGGGCAACGTAAAATTAGTAAACCCGCCCATCATACATGGAAATCTTACGCCCACTTTTTACTAGCGAGCTTACCAGAACAAACCGCCGAACATTACCGAAATAAAATCGCAGTTTACCTTCATTGGTATGCTGAGCGAGATTACCCAAATGGAATACCAGATGAACAAGACGGTGATACTAGCAGTAAACAAATCCCGTCTTGGCGACGGATCTGTAAAACTATTTTACGTAATGATTTTTGGTGTAGAACATTAGCATTTAGTCCGACTAAATCACACTGTTATGACCGATATTGCAAACGAATGCAGGAAAAACGTAAAAATTGGCAGTTGATTTAACAAGAGGTGAATATGACTATTGAAACAGTGTTTTCTTCGCTAAAAGATTATCTACTAAAACTCAATGATGAGCAAAAAATCGAAGCTATCAATAAAATCAAACTATTTCTTCATCAAATTAGTCCATTCAAAAATGAACCTATAGATTGTGTTCTTTGGATAAAGCAAAACCAAGTCATAGCAAATGACTACAATCCTAATGTTATGTCTCCTACAGAAAAGAGATTACTCAAAACCTCATTGATAAAAGACGGTTATACTCAACCCGTTGTAGTATTATCTGCACCACAAAATAAAACTAAACAATTGCAATGGCAAATCGTTGATGGCTATCATCGTTATTTATTAAGTAAAGAAAACGTCTTAAAAAAACGAATTAATAATTATTTACCAGTCACCATCCTTGATATTAAAAACAACACAATGTCAGACCAAATAGCAACAACTATTCGTCATAATCGAGCAAGAGGACAACATCAAGTCTCAGCTATGTCAGATATAGTTAGAGATCTATCCCGATTAGGATGGAGCGATAAACGGATTGGTGATGAACTAGGTATGTCACAAGATGAAGTATTACGCTTAAAACAAATCTGTGGGTTGGCTGAATTATTTTCAAAGCGCCTTTTCTCAGAAGCTTGGACAGTAAAATAAGAAATAATTGTTTTCTATCAATAAAACTAATCAACTCAAGATTGAATTAATCCAATTTAAAGCTCTTACAAAAACAATTAAGGCTACACATTATGCGTAGCCTTAATCTTATTCATATTAACTAACTCAATTAGCTTTTATCTTTATTTTCTATCGCTATTGTTTGCCGTTTTTCTTCTTCAGGTAATTCATACTCAATAGCAATAGTCAGAAGCCCACTTGATAAATCAGCTTTTTCTATTTTAACATTTTTACCGAGGTCAAATTGCAACGTAAATTGCCCTTGAGATATGCCTCGGTGGATCCATTTATCATTGTCTTCTTCTGATTTTTCTTCTTTTTTCCCTTCAATCAATAAACGACTTCCTTTTAATGAAACCGATAAGTCATTTTCTTGATATCCAGGCACACTCACCGTCAGTTCATAATGGTTATCATCAATCTGTTTCAGGTTATAAGTCTGTACAGGTGATGCAATAGGCTTACTGCCTGTTAACTGACTAAACAGGCGATCTATCTGATCAAAACGGTTTGAAAGTAAGTTATCAGATAATGTTGGGAATAATGAAAAAGGTTTAATGTTAGGCATATAACTCCTCCTTCAGTATTTAGTGAATTATGGGCGGTCTCTTATTTACCCAAAATATAAATATGAACGAGCAAGTATTTTTCAAGCCCTAAAATCTAAATTTTTTATCTTTAACCAACATGGGATTGTAGATAGCAAAAAACCCCGCCGAAGCGAGGTTTTGTATATTCAACTATTTAATGCTCAACTCATTTGAGCTGTCATCACACTTTTGCAAAAGATACATTTTGCGCCGTGTGGATTGTTCACTGTGACATCAAATTGTGATGTTCTATATTGTGAACTGCTACAACAAGGGCATTTAAAATAGAGGCGAATAGTAATAGCGCCTTTAGAGAGCCACCACGTTGCCTGCTGCTGGGCCTTTCATACCATTTTCCATGGTGAATGAAACTTGTTGGCCTTCCGCTAATGTTTTGAAGCTATCACTTTGGATTGCAGAGAAATGTACGAAGACATCTTTGCTGCCATCAGCTGGAGTAATAAAACCAAAACCTTTACCTTCATCGAACCATTTTACTGTACCAGTCATTGTATTAGACATAGAATTTCCTTTAATTTATTTAATTTGCCATAAGGCATATGCGGTTTGTTTTGTATTTTTACTTATGGGAATTAATTAGAAGGAATTCACAATGAAGAGGTATCGAGGATAACGCTAAACGGGAACAACTTTAAACTTACTAACATAAATAGGTCTGTACTTCCAAACCAGTGACGCTATTAAGCCATAGAAAAATTCAGATAGCAAACTTTATTTTTTAACTATAAATCAGCTTAAGTAGACCTATAAAAAATACAACCCCGCTATACTCACGAGGTTTTTAATTGATAAGAGGTGTAACATCAAAACTATCATTAACACAATATATTGTGTTTTGTAATTACGCAAGACTGTAAATGTGGTGTTTTCTAATTATTTTATCCATGTCTAATTTTACGTTATCAACCGATAGACATCCCTCAATAAATCCTTCCGCTGTCTGCAATCGCTTAGCCACTTCGTTATGAGAAATGCCGAGTTTTGAAGCCATTGAACGCAAAGGATAATTCTTTACATAGTACATAATAACCAATTGAAACAAGTAACTATTATTTACCTTTAAATGTAATACCGCTTTATTTATTTTTAAGCCATCATCATCTGAACATTGCTCTCGGTTTCGTCTTGAGCTTGGAATTAATCCTTTAAAACCTGCGGCAATTGATGAGTAATCGATACTATTTCCCTCATTAGCTGACCACGCTCCCCAACGCGATAAAACTTCCTGCATATCTCTCATACTTAGACTCCCCGGGCCGTATACACGTTAAACCAATGCTCCTATTCCTAATGAACGGTTTAAAAAAGAAAATAACAATTCGATTTGGTTACCATAATTGGCTTCCCACAATTTCGGATCACGATGCAATTCATCATGATGTTGACGACATAATGGAATAGTGAATAAGTCATGAGCTTTCGTTCCCATGCCTCCCATACCATGGCCGATGATATGATGTGGATCATCAGCTTGTTGTCCGCAAACACAACATGGCTGTGTTTTTACCCATTGAAGCCATTGGGAATTCTCCCAACGGTGCATTTTAGGTTTAAGAAGAAATGAGGCTGGAGGTTCCGGATCGACAGTCACATTAATAACGGGTTTTATGGCATCTAAACGCGCATTCATTGCTGATAGTGCTGTCACTTCATTTGGAACAATATCAGCTTCAGGAAAACCGCCATGCACCCTGCGCTCTTTAGTTTTATCAGGCCAATTTAAGATACGGCGCAATATAGCATCAGGTAATTTATCAACCAGTTTATGCATCACAGCAAAAGCAAAAAAATCAGGTATCGTCAGCGAATGGCTATCATCTAATCTCAAACGACTGCGAATAGTGTCTATCATCCAAGCAATACGATTTTTATACGCTAATTCAGCAACCCACCCCGCCGATGAATTGTGAATATGATTATCATGATACCAACAAGTCCGTATCACACCGTCTTTATGCCATGTGGTTGTTAATTCATGATGATGATAACTGTCATGTTCATCGTTGATCTGGCAGCAATGGATATTTCTGCCTATCCACATATTCATCGATACCAGCCCGCCCATAGCTTGGATCACTTTTTCATTATTCAAAAAGCCAATAATGTCCTTGTTATTCAATAATGGTTGTTCGTTCTCTGTTAATTCACCAGAAGGCCATTTATTTAAACTCTTTGGTACATCACTAATAATCACACGAGAATGTTGTTTAAGTTGCTCAAACAACTCCGCTTCAGGCTTCAATAAAACAACACCAAGATCGGACTGAATATAGGGTGTTAACAATAATTTCATGCACTCACCTGTTTATTCAGCATCACCATACGGATCAATTCATCCGTTTTACTTTCAAAGAAATGGGGTTGGGTTTCACGAGGATTATTAGGGCTGGTCATGTTCTTCCCAAACTGGCAGCCCCGCGCAGTCACTGACCAGAACTCTTTCACTTTGTTTGCGGTTTTCGTACTTGGACGAGATAAACGTTCAACAATGCCGAGATCGGCCAACCGCTTATAAGCTTGTTGCGCTGAAATAGGTAATTGATGTTTTCTAATCAGTGTTGATAAAGCTACTGTTGGACGACTTGAACCATCCATTGATCCGCTTGGCGCATCAATCGCATACACAGGGGCTAATTCGGGTAAGCCTGCCATGGCTTGTAATTTTTGATACGCCCCTAATTTTGAAGAGTTTGAGAAATTCAGGCTCTTAGCCATCGATTCAAGCAATATAACCCCAGCTTGAACTTTATCGGCTAACTTTTCGCCGTGTTGCTGTGTTATCAATGCATCAAAAGTACGGATCACTTTTAAATGAAATGATGAGCTTATCCACATTGCATAGGCATACACTAATTCTTTGCAAACATATGTTCCTTGGTTAAGCCCACCAACAATGGTCACTATGGGAACCGCTCCTGTGATCTCAGGAGCGGTTGAAATTTCATCAACCAACTCTTTAGTTTGAGTCAAAGCACTCCAATTCGATGGTTGATGCCGTTTTTCACCACCTGAGACTCGATGAAGATCATTTAAACAATAACGCCCTGCGGTATCTCGACGAATTTGAACACCATCAATAACAATTAGTCCATTCATGTTATTTTTCTCCACTCTCGTTTATAGCAAAACTTCCTGAGCAACTTGTTCTGCGACTTGTTGCCAAATACCTCGCCACGCAGCTAAACCTGCAACCTCATTCATTCGGCCTAGACCATTTTTCTTAGCCTGAATAGCGGCTAATTCTTGGATTTTATTTTTAGGTTTCCAACCTGTACCCCAGATGAGCCGGAATGTTTCATCACGCTCTACGGAGTCGATGGTGATTTTTTTCTTACCCGCCAAACGTAAGGTTAAATCATCCCATTGAGCCCTGAGTGTACGAGGACACTGAACATTCTTTTTCCAAAAATCATCTTGCGTAATTCGTTTATAAAACTGGCAAATTTCTTTGTGAGTATGCCCATCAATCGTTGTCATTAAGCGAATATCATTAGCCCAATCAGTGAAATTGGGCTCTTTAGGCGTTTTTAATCCCATCTCTTGAAACACTTCACATTTACGGCTGAATAGCCATTTAGCGCACTTCAAATCGTCAGCGGAGCCCCATTTTTGAAAATTGGCGCTATAAATAACCGCCTCTGGATAACGTGTTAAAAAATCCATTTTCGGCTGGTCGCTGAATGCGTCAGAATTCTGCGACGAAGAATAATTTATTGATGGATCATATTTTGAAGTTACTGATGGATCGCCCTCAGGAGCTGGCGGTTCAAAATCCCTATTTTTGCTCGATTTTGAGGGAACAGAATTTGATGCAACAAATTTTGATGGGTCAGGTTTTGACACGTCAGATTTTGTTGGTTGAGAAAGCGATTTCTTTGCTGATTGGTATAGTTTCTCTACATTCAGCTGATAGATATTGCTTGCGTTACGATTGCCTTTTCTACGCTTTTCGCTGGTTAACCACCCTTCTTTTTCCAACTGTTTTATTGCTGTGCGCACCGTGCTTTCACCCGCACCAATTTGACGAGCAATTGTCACAACAGAAGGCCAACAAATACCTTCATCATTAGAAAAATCAGCTAATCTTGCCATGATAGCGACTGATGTGAGTTTTAAACCTGCATGGGCGCAACCATCCCAAACATAACTAGATAATTTAACACTCATAGGAGGCCTCACTTAACTCGGGTATATCTCTCTTTAAATCTTTGAATCGGCTCGCATTGTTCGTATTCACAACCATCAATCATAAAAATAACGCGCTGTTTTTCTCGATCATAACGAATGACATGAACAAGGAGCCCTCGAGGGTTTCTGTAATAGCGATCAAGACAATTGGGATCTTCATTTCGCATTGCATTTTCCTCCACTCAAGAAATAGAAATCAGCCCATGACTTTTTCAGTGTCCTCTTATCTACCAAATCGATATTTTTTCGGTAGTTGTGTGATCGATTGTCACTCGGTATGCTTTCTACATAGCGAAATGTTCCCTCTTTAGTTAAGGGTAAACAGCAAAATTGCTTTTTAGGTATTAGATGCACTAATCTACTCATGCTTATTTCTCTTCACATCATTGAAATTGGCAACCGAAGCCAGAGGCCGTATACCTTTGGCTTCACCCTTTCTTAGTCGCTTCCTGTTTTTCACCGTATAACACTTTCAGTGAATCCAAGAACCCAATTGCATACGCAAAAACTTTCCCTGTTTTTCGATAAATACGCCCTATTTCTTCATCCGTTAAAACACCATCAACAAGGCTTTCTTGAATTAAAACGGCGAGTGATCCTTGCATAGCAGCCAATGTCATTCGCATATCAAATAGCTCTACTTGGTCTATCTTTTCTGCTTCTATTTTCGGTAATGCACTCATGCCATGACGTTCTAGGTGATATTCCACCAGCAACTTAGTGCCCGAAATGTCTTCCATGGCTTCTTGTTCATCGATATCAAAGAAACGACAGCCATTTTTTTCGTATAACTTGTTATTAAACGTCTCGAGTGACATACCTAAAGCCCCTGCCATAGCAGAACGTCCACCCGGCAGTGCTTTGCACATTTCTTTAATAACTTCTTTAATTGAATGTTTGCTCATATCTACCTGCTCTATCTTTTATTGGTAGTTAATTGCCTTATGCTGTTTTGGTATTTTTTCTATAAAGTTCAGGGTTATATTTAAGTTTTCCCTTGGTGATTTTTTCTATTTCATACGCCCTTACTTTAGGAATGATATATCCCCAACCACACACCGAAGGATGTTTAATACCGAGGGCTTTTGCTGTTTTACACGTACCACCAAAAAACGTGATTACATCTTTTTTCTTCATTTGTAATCCTTTGGTAAGTGAATAATTCACACGCACATAATGTAGGATATCTTACATTTAAATGTCAAGATTCTTACATTTGGAATGTGGTAGGCTTTCCTACATGAAAGAAATGAGCGAACGAATTAAACAAAGACGCCTTGAGCTGAAAATGACACAACAGGCTCTAGCTAAAAAAGCTGGAGTCAATCGTGTAACTGTTACTGGTTGGGAAAAAGGTGACTATCAACCCAATGGCGCTAATCTTCAAGCATTAGCGAGTGCTCTTGAAACAAGCCCTATTTGGCTTGTTGATGGAAAAGAAGATCCTATTTCTAATGTTTCGTTTTTAAAATTTAATAGATCTAGTGGTGAATACCCTTTAATTAGCTGGGTAAGCGCTGGGAATTGGTCTGAGGCCGTAGAGCCATATCATAGAAAATCAATCGATACATGGTATGAGACAACTGTGCATTGTTCCGAAGAATCATTTTGGCTAGAAGTAAAAGGAGATTCTATGACCTCTCCTTCTGGACTAAGTATTCCTGAAGGGATGATTATATTAGTAGATCCCGCAGTAGAGGTTGTTAGTGGCAAGCTAGTTGTCGCTAAATTAGAATCTGAAAATGAAGTTACATTTAAGCAGTACATCGTAGACGCAGGCAACCATTACTTAAAACCATTAAATCCTCAATACCGCTTAATACCAATCAATGGAAATTGTAAAATTGTGGGTGTTGTTGTGGATGCCAAAATAGCTCATTTACCATAATTTCCTATCTCATAGATAAAAGGATCCTCTTCGGAGGATTTTTTATTACCATCACATACCAATGTAAGATTTCCTACAAAAACACTTGACACACCAATGTTGGTTATCCTACATTTTAAGTATGCGGTGTAGGATGAGTTACATTATGATTAATATCTAATTCAATTATGTGTGTGAAAACACCTTAATAAAAATTTTCATGTGAAGAGAAATAGTTTCTGTCTGTTGGGAAACAGTAGAAACCGCCACAACTTGAGGTAAACAATAATCAAGTTCAATAATTGAAACATCAAAAAATAAATTTTTATTTAAATTTACCATTAACCAACATCAGGGAAATTTCATCTCGATTAATTCGAGATGAATCTTTATTACTTAAATTATGTGGAGAGAATAATGTCTTATATTGCAACAGCAACTAATAAGCACTTCTATTACCTCGATGTACGGATCGAGGATATAGATATTCAAGACATTGCGACGGGTTTAGCTAATGAATGTCGCTTTAATGGACAGATTGATAATTTCTATTCTGTTGCTCAACACTCGGTATATGTCAGCTATTTAGTTGCTCCTGAATATGCTTTAGAAGCCTTACTTCATGATGCCAGTGAGGCCTATGTCAAAGATCTGCCATCACCACTTAAAAAGCTATTACCTGAATATAAAGAGATAGAAAAAAGAATTGATGCTGTTATTCGTCAAAAATATAACTTACCACCCGTTATATCGGACGCCGTTCATTTAGCCGACTTAATGATGTTAGCAACCGAAAAACGAGATTTAGAAATTGATGTGGGTAGTAATTGGCTAATGCTTGAAGGTATTCCTACGAGTGATTTTATTGTTAATCCATTAACCCCACTACAAGCCAAAGTTTTATTTTTACGTAGATTTAATGAATTAAGTAAAAGGAGCTAAATAAACAGTTCTAAAAAGTTTAAATAAATACCACCAGCATTATTAACGTCTATTTAAACAGTATACGGCAGTATGGAGAGAAAATATGTCAAGAATGGTGACTCTTGAAGCGTGGGCAAGGTTGGAATTTGGAGATGCCTCTCCTTGCATGACGGTATTACAAAAATACGCAAAGAATAACCTTATTGCACCACCTGCAATGAAAGTTGGCCGCAAGTGGATGGTTGATAGAGAAGCTCGTTATGTGGGTTATCTGTCTCTTCCTCAAATTCCTACTAAATCAACGGAACGACTTAAGAGGATAATTACAGATGGCTGCCCGACCACGAACCCATAAAATTATTATCCCTAATCTATATCGAAAGTTAGATAAACGTAACGGCAAAATTTATTGGCAATATAAACACCCCATCACCGGTAAATTTCACAGCTTAGGCACCGACGAGCAAGAAGCGAGAGAAACCGCCATTCAAGCCAATACAATTATTGCTGAACAACATACTCGACAGTTATTAAGTATTAATGAACGGTTATCAAAAATTAAGACAAACAAGTCTGAAATATCTGTCGATATATGGATGGATAAATATTTAGATATTCAAAAAGAAAGATTAGATATCGGTGAATTAAAAATTAATTCTTATCGACAAAAAATGAAACCTATTAATTTATTCCGTCAGTATTGTGGTACGAAAATATTAAAAGAGATAACAGCATTAGATATTGCTGAAATAATAGATTCCATCAAAGTATTAGGACATTCAAGAATGGCGCAGGTCGTTCGCATGGTGCTTATTGATGTATTTAAAGAAGCTCAACATGCTGGCTATGTTCCTCCTGGTTACAATCCTGCGAAAGCAACTAAACAACCACGGAACCGAGTGAAAAGAGAACGCATGACATTGGAAGAATGGCGGACTATTTATCAGCAAGCCAAGAATCACCCTCCTTACCTGCAATGCGGCATGTTGCTGGCCTTAACCACAGGTCAGCGGATCGGTGATATCTGTAAAATGAAATTCTCTGATATTTGGGATGACATGTTACATATACAGCAAGAGAAGACGGGCAGTAAGTTGGCCATCCCTCTCTCACTAAAATGTGAGGCTATCAATCTCTCCTTAAGAGATGTTGTTGCTCAATGTCGTGATGCAGTTGTGAGCAAATATCTCGTGCATTATCGGCATACCACCGCACAAGCGAAACGCGGTGAACAAGTCACACCAAATACATTAACCACAACGTTTAAAAAAGCACGAGATAAATGTGGGTTAACTTGGGAAAAAGGTACGGCACCTACTTTCCATGAACAACGATCTTTATCTGAGCGACTTTATCGTGAGCAAGGAATTAATACACAAAAATTATTGGGTCATAAAACACAAAATATGACCGATAAATACCACGACGATAGAGGCAAAGAATGGCAAATTATTGCTGTTTAATTGAACAGTTTTGGGGAAGAGTTTTGGGGATATTTTGGGGAAGAATTTTATAGTACAAAAAATAAACGGGAACTAATAAGCTCCCGTTAACTATTTATCAAATCAACAATTACATGTGTTTGATAATCGCGTCACCAAACTCGCTACATTTCAGTAGTTTAGCGCCTTCTAACTGACGTTCGAAATCATAAGTGACGGTCTTAGCGGCAATCGCGCCTTCCATACCTTTAATGATTAAGTCAGCAGCTTCTGTCCACCCCATGTGGCGTAACATCATTTCTGCGGAAAGAATGATAGAGCCTGGGTTAACTTTATCTTGGCCTGCATATTTTGGTGCTGTACCGTGTGTTGCTTCAAATAAAGCACACTCATCACCAATATTTGCGCCCGGAGCAATACCGATACCACCTACTTGAGCCGCTAATGCATCGGAAATATAGTCACCATTAAGGTTCATACATGCGATTACATCATACTCTGCTGGACGTAGCAGAATTTGTTGTAAGAATGCATCGGCGATAACATCTTTAACGATGATCTCTTTACCTGATTTTGGATTCTTGATTTTAACCCAAGGACCGCCATCTAATAATTCACCACCGAATTCTTCACGTGCTAACTCATAACCCCAGTCTTTAAAGGCACCTTCGGTAAATTTCATAATATTACCTTTGTGTACCAATGTAACTGAATCACGATCGTTATCGATAGCGTATTCAATCGCAGCACGAACTAAGCGCTTAGTTCCTTCTTCTGAGCAAGGTTTGATACCAATACCGCAATCTTGTGGGAAGCGAATTTTGGTTACACCCATTTCATTTTGTAGGAATTTAATAACTTTATCTGCTTCTGCTGAGCCCGCTTTCCACTCAATACCTGCATAGATATCTTCTGAGTTCTCACGGAAGATAACCATATCAGTTAGTTCAGGTTGTTTAACTGGGCTTGGAGTGCCTTTGTAATAACGTACTGGACGTAGGCAAATATAGAGGTCTAGTTGTTGACGTAATGCAACGTTTAATGAACGGATACCACCGCCAACTGGGGTAGTAAGAGGACCTTTAATAGAAACACGATATTCACGGATAAGATCTAAGGTTTCTTCTGGTAGCCAAACATCTTTACCATAAACCTGAGTTGATTTCTCGCCGGTGTAGACTTCCATCCACTCAATCTTACGTTCTTTGCCGTAAGCTTTCTCAACTGCTGCATCAACAACTTTTAACATTGCTGGCGTGACATCGATACCGATACCATCCCCTTCGATATAAGGGATAACCGGATTATTTGGAACAACAAGCTTACCTTTAGCATCTAGTGTAATTTTAGCGCCATTAGCCGGAACAACTACTTTGCTTTCCATTTACCTCTCCTTTCATGTAAGCGCACGCTTTGTTAATTTTTTGTAAGAGACCTGTCAATACTACTTGATTATTCAGCTAACGCCAATCGCTTCTCTTTTAAGGTATAATCAATCTCCCATTTTTTACAAAAATTAACTATGGCAAATCAACTTAAAAATAGCGCTAAATCGAGAAAACACTACACTCCATCAGCACAAAGAAAACCAGTGCGCCCAAGAGGTGAGCGTAAAGTCGTTATCTTCAACAAGCCCTTCGATGTTCTTGTGCAATTTACGGATGAAAATGGCAGAAAAACACTAAAAGATTTTATTCCTATTCGTGATATTTATGCAGCAGGACGTTTAGATAGAGATAGTGAAGGACTTTTAGTCTTAACAAATGATGGGAAGCTACAAGCAAAATTAACACAACCGGGTAAAAAAACAGGAAAAATCTACTATGCTCAGGTTGAAGGCACTCCAAGTGTGGCTTCATTACAACAATTTAGAGATGGATTAGAGCTTAAAGATGGCAAAACATTACCTGCGCAAGTCGAAATAGTTGAACAGCCCGAATGGCTATGGGAGAGAAATCCTCCAATTAGAGAACGCCAAACTATCCCGACAACTTGGTTAAAAATAACGTTATTTGAAGGCAAAAACCGTCAAGTGAGACGAATGACCGCTCATATTGGTTATCCAACATTACGTTTGATCCGCTTTAGTATGGGAAATATTACATTGGATAACTTATTACCCGGAGAATGGAAGGAGATTGATTTTGTTTAAACCTCATGTGACTGTCGCGTGTATCGTTCATGCAAAAAATAAGTTTCTCGTTGTTGAAGAAACGGTCAATGGAAAAGCAACATGGAATCAACCAGCTGGGCACCTTGAAGCCAATGAAACACTTATTCAGGCTGTTCAGCGTGAATTATGGGAAGAAACAGGATTAACACTTCCTGTTCAACATTTTCTTAAATTACATCAATGGATTGCGCCGGATAAAACCCCTTTTCTACGTTTTCTTTTTCTTATTGAGACGCAAGAGCAATTTGAAACGCAACCTCAAGATAGCGATATTAATTGTTGTCACTGGGTTAGTGCTGATGAAATTATTCATAGCCAGCAACTACGTTCACCGCTGGTGAGGGAAAGCCTGTTATGTTATCAACAAGGTGAACGTTATCCCCTCTCTATCTTGAGTAGCTTTGGAACTCCCTTTAACTAAATAATAGAAAAGGAAAAAACAAAGCATCAAAAACAGAGTAAGACTTGATGCACCTGTGTCAGTGATATGGTAAAGTATGGCGCTTATTTTTCCGCAGTGAGATCCAGTCATGTCAGATAACAGCCAAAAAAAAGTCATCGTAGGAATGTCCGGTGGCGTAGATTCATCCGTCTCAGCCTATCTTCTTAAGGAACAGGGATATCAGGTCGTTGGTCTGTTTATGAAGAACTGGGAAGAAGACGACGATACAGAATATTGCTCAGCCTCTACCGACCTTGCCGATGCACAAGCCGTGTGTGATAAGCTTGGTATTGAGCTTTATACCATCAATTTTGCCGCTGAATATTGGGATAATGTTTTTGAACATTTTTTATCTGAATATAAAGCTGGCCGCACCCCAAACCCAGATATTCTTTGCAATAAAGAAATAAAATTTAAAGCATTTTTAGAATATGCTGCTGAAGATTTGGGTGCTGATTACATTGCAACAGGTCACTACGTTCGTCGTCGCGATATTAATGGTAAAAGTCAATTACTTCGCGGTGTTGATAATAACAAAGACCAAAGCTATTTCTTATACACATTAAGTCATGAGCAAATTGCACAAAGCCTTTTCCCTGTTGGTGAAATGGAAAAACCTGAAGTCAGAAAAATTGCTGAAAAGCTTGATTTAGCAACAGCAAAGAAAAAAGATTCCACAGGTATTTGTTTTATCGGCGAACGCAAATTTACCGATTTCCTATCGCGCTATTTGCCTGCAAAACCCGGTGCTATCGTGACTGTTGATGGTGAAACTATTGGTGAACACCAAGGTTTGATGTATCACACATTAGGTCAGCGTAAAGGTTTAGGTATTGGTGGCACTAAAGATGGCGGAGAAGATCCTTGGTATGTAGTTGATAAAGATGTTGAGAACAATATTCTTGTTGTCGCTCAAGGTCATGAACATCCAAGATTAATGTCTGTTGGTCTAATTGCTCAGCAGTTACATTGGGTATCAAGAGAACCTATAACTGAAGCTTTCCGCTGTACTGTTAAAACACGATATCGCCAACCTGATATTGAGTGTACAGTAACACCATTAGGTGAAGATAAAATTGAAGTCCGCTTTGATTATCCTGTAGCAGCTGTAACTCCAGGACAATCAGCCGTCTTTTATCAAGACGAAGTCTGTTTAGGTGGCGGGATCATTGAAACACGTATTCAGGAGTAGATGTGGCTAAAGATTTTCGTGATATAACACTTGCATTGGCAGGCATCTGCCAAGCAAGTCGTCTCGTTCAGCAAATTGCTTACCAAGGTAATGCGAACGAGAACGATGTTGAAGTAATGGTTAACAGTGTTTTTAATCTCAACCCAACTTCAACACTAGATGTTTATGGCAATCAAATAAGCCACTTAAAATTAGGTTTTCAAACACTGAAAGCTATTCATCAGGCGGTAAGAAGAGAAAAGCTAACGCTTGAATTGATGACTTATCAGCAAGGGTTAATCAATCTAGAGCGTCTTATTAATAGAAATGATGATTACAGCTCACACTTATCGCAAAAAATTTCTCAATTAGAGCGCCAAAAAAGTTATTTTGAACCTATGTCTGAAGGTGTATTTAATGCACTTGCGGGCGTTTATGTTGATGCCGTTAGCCCTGTTGGCCCTCGCATTCAGGTTCATGGCTCTATTGATCTTTTAAAGAACCCTATTATTCAAGCTAAAGTTAGAGCGTTGTTATTAACTGGCATTCGTAGTGCTGTGCTCTGGCGTCAAGTCGGTGGTCGTCGTTTTGATTTTTTACTGCATCAAAAGACTATTCTGCGACAAGCTGATGATTTTCTCGCTCAATGTTAATACTTTAAATTCAACCTGGGAGTTGCCAACAATGGAATTATCTTCGCTGACAGCGATTTCACCGATTGACGGTCGTTACGGTAGTAAAACTTCGTCGTTACGTTCTATTTTTAGTGAATTCGGTCTTCTGAAATTCCGTGTACAGGTAGAAGTTCGCTGGCTACAAAAGCTGGCATCTTGCGCCGACATAAAAGAAGTTCCAGCCTTTGAAAAAAACGCAAACGATTACCTTGATGCAATTGTTGCTAACTTCAATGAAGAAGATGCAGCGCGTATTAAAACTATCGAACGTACCACTAACCATGATGTAAAAGCCGTAGAATATTTCTTAAAAGAAAAAGTGGCGACCATCCCTGCTTTACATCAGGTTTCTGAATTTATTCACTTTGCTTGTACTTCTGAAGATATTAATAATCTGTCTCATGCCATTATGTTGGAAACAGCACGCCAAGAGATCTTATTACCTGCATGGCGCGAAATTATTGATACCATTAGTAAAATGGCTCAGGAATACCGTGATTTACCATTACTTTCTCGTACTCATGGTCAACCTGCAACGCCGTCTACAATTGGTAAAGAGTTTGCTAACGTTGCCTACCGTATGGAACGCCAATATCGTCAACTAACACAAGTTGAGATCTTAGGTAAAATCAACGGTGCAGTGGGTAACTACAATGCTCACTTAGCTGCGTATCCTGAAGTAAATTGGCATCAATTTAGTGAAGAATTTGTCACTTCACTTGGTATTACATGGAACCCGTACACAACTCAAATTGAACCACACGATTATATTGCAGAGCTTTTTGATTGTATTAGTCGCTTCAATACTATCTTAATCGATTTCGACCGTGATATTTGGGGTTACATAGCACTGAATCACTTTAAACAAAAAACGATTGCGGGGGAAATTGGCTCATCAACCATGCCTCACAAAGTAAACCCTATTGATTTTGAAAACTCTGAAGGAAACTTAGGGTTAGCAAATGCCGTTATGGGGCATCTTTCTAGCAAGTTACCTGTTTCTCGCTGGCAACGTGATTTAACGGACTCAACGGTACTGCGTAATTTAGGTGTGGGGATTGGTTATGCGCTGATTGCTTATCAATCAACTATGAAAGGTCTTAATAAACTTGAAGTGAATGAAAATCATCTTCGTGAAGAATTAGACTGCAACTGGGAAGTGTTAGCAGAGCCGATTCAAACTGTAATGCGTCGTTATGGTATTGAAAAACCTTACGAAAAACTAAAAGAGCTTACTCGTGGTAAACGCATTACAGAACAAGATATGGCCATTTTCATTGATGGTTTAGAACTACCGGAAGATGAAAAAGTACGCTTAAAAGCAATGAAACCTGAAAGCTATATTGGTTTTGCAACTCAACTTGTTGATAAGTTAAACTAATTTTCCTCTCTAAAAAGGCAGATAATTTCTGCCTTTTTTTATAACCTAAACACAGAGAAAACTATCTACAACTTAAACACTTTGCTGGATACAGTGTTTTTTAAGCGCTAGATTGTCTATGATGAGCCCATATTTTTATATGATAGTTTGACTATCATTTCCTGTATTTATTTTACAACAGTGAATTTTTGCTGATTGTACTCAAGGTGGAATAATGCGGATCTTAATTATTGAAGATAATATCTTACTTCGCCATCACTTATCTGTGCAATTTCGTGATGCTGGACATCAGGTTGATGCAGCAGAAGATGCCAAAGAAGCAGATAGCTTTATAGCAGAAGGTACACCTGATGTTGCCATTGTGGATTTAGGATTGCCAGATGAAGATGGCATTAGCCTTATTCGTAGATGGCGAGAGAATAATATTACCCTACCAATAATGGTCTTAACGGCGCGTGAAAGTTGGCAAGAAAAAGTCTCAGCATTAAATGCAGGTGCTGATGACTATGTGACAAAACCTTTTCATTTTGAAGAAATTGTTGCACGTATTCAGGCATTAATGCGAAGAAACATGGGAATTGCATCACAAACTCTCGCCATTGAACCTTTTGAATTGGATTTATCACGTAAAGAGTTCATGATTTCAGGAGAACAAATTAAGTTAACCGCATTTGAATATACAATTCTAGAAACATTGATGCGCAATCAAAATAAAGTTGTTAGTAAAGATGCATTAATGCGTCAGTTATATCCAGATGCTGAATTAAAAGAGAGTCACACTATTGATGTACTAATGGGTCGATTACGTAAAAAAATCTTAGAAAAATACCCTAATGATGTGGTGGTTACAGTACGTGGGCAAGGCTACCGTTTTGATATGAAACCTTAATATGCAAAAAAAACAGCGCTCTCCGCTCTCATTACGAACTCGCTTTTTACTTGCAACTAGTGCCATTATTTTGGCACTTACACTCTCTTATGGGTTAGTTGCCATTGTCGGTTCGATTGTCAGTGTGGATAAAACTACTTTTATGTTGATGCGTAGTCAAAGTAATCTTTACTACAGCTTAGCGCAGTGGGATAAGAGCAAGCTAAATATTGAATTTCCAACAAATCTTAATAATAACAATACCTCGCTGGTGGTTATTTTTGATGATAAAGGTAGTGTATTATGGACGCCGCCCGACTTACCGAAAGCTATTCCTGATAGCATTAAACATAAATGGCGCCATGAAGAAGGCCTATTTGAAATCTCTGTTGATGTCAAAACAACACGTTTAATGTTACAGCAGTTACCGCAATATCGTGTTTATCTCAAACGCCTTGACGAATATTCCAGTAATGAGTTTTTAACTCACTCTGTTGTGATTAATCATTATCCTGCGGCTGATAATATGCCTTATATGGCAATCGCGGTTATCGATCCTATTCCCCAACGTATGCAAAAAGTCAGTCAAGTTTGGGATTGGTTCTTATATATCATTCTTGCAAATCTATTTTTAGTTATCCCCTTAATTTGGTTGGCTGCACATTGGAGTTTAAGACCCATAAAGCAAGTTATTGAACAAATCAGTGCATTAGAAAAAGGGACTCGCAATGATTTGGATGAAAACCCGCCAACCGAACTAAAAGGCTTAGTCCGAAATTTAAATGTGTTATTGCGTAATGAACGCAGTCGTTACAGTAAATATCGTACAAGTTTATCTGATCTCACCCACAGCTTAAAAACGCCACTAGCAGTGTTGCAATCAACATTACGCTCTTTGCGATCAGGCAAACAAATGACGATAGAGCAAGCTGAACCTATTATGCTCGACCAAATTGAACGAATTTCACAACAAATGGGTTATTACCTACACCGCGCATCCATTCATGGTGATCACGATATTACCACGCGAAAACTCCATTCGTTGTCAGGATTACTCGATAATCTTTGTAGTGCATTAAGTAAAGTTTATCAGTCAAAAGGAGTTGATTTAACACTCAATGTTTCACCTGAAATTATGTGGTTAGGTGAGAAAAATGACTTTATGGAAGTGATGGGAAATATTCTGGATAACGCCTGTAAATATTGCTTAGAATTCGTTGAAATCAACGTTAGCAATAATGAAAACAGTGTAATGATTATTGTTGATGATGATGGCCCAGGTGTCAGCCCCGAAAAAAGAGAGGCTATTTTCCAGCGAGGAACTAGAGCAGACACGCTGCGCCCGGGGCAAGGTTTAGGCTTATCTATCGCGGTAGATATTATTGAACAATACAGTGGTGAAATTACTATTACCGATAGCCCTTTAGGTGGCGCTCGTATCACCGTAACCTTTGCTGAGCAGCAACTTACCACTGAGCGTGAATAATCATTATTGATAAGACACTCCTTTCTTTTTTCATTACCGCCAAATATACGGCGTTATGTATGATATCTGTTCAATTATTATTGTGTTACCCGCTATTACTCACATTGCTCAAAGGAATGTTTAGCAGGAAATTAGAATTCATTATACTATGGCTTCAGGCTTCCCGAATTCAGGATATACACAATGGACTATAAACTTAATTTAGATTGGCAATCATTCCTCGAAAGCCATTGGCAAAAACGCCCTTTATTAATTAAAAACGGCTTCTCTCGTTTTGTTGATCCTTTATCTCCTGACGAACTTGCTGGTCTTGCAATGGAAGATGAAGTAGATAGCCGTCTTGTAAGCTGCCAAGACGGACAGTGGGGAGTCAAACACGGGCCTTTTGAGCACTTTGAAGGACTTGGTGATAAAGACTGGTCTTTACTTGTACAAGCCGTCGATCACTGGCATTTTCCTAGTGCGGCATTAATGAAGCCATTTCGCGTGTTACCCGATTGGCGCATTGATGATTTAATGATCTCTTATTCTGTTCCCGGTGGTGGTGTAGGCCCACACCTTGATCAATATGATGTCTTTATTATTCAGGGACAAGGTCGTCGTCGCTGGCGTGTGGGTGAAAAAATCCCAATGAAACAACACTGCCCTCACCCTGATCTGCTTCAAGTTGATCCTTTTGAAGCAATTATTGATGAGGAATTAGAACCGGGTGATATTCTTTATATCCCACCTGGATTCCCACATGAAGGTTATGCGATTGAAGAATCGCTAAACTACTCTGTCGGATTCAGAGCACCTAATGCCCGTGAACTTTTCAGTGGTTTCGCTGACTATGTGCTAGCAAATGATTTAGGTAGTTATCGTTATAGCGATCCAGATCTAACACCGCGTGAGAACCCAGCATTAGTGCAACATCAAGAGTTAAATAAACTCCATGACATGATGGAAGATTTACTTGCTCAACCAGAAGTATTCCGTCATTGGTTTGGTGAATTTATTTCTCAATCTCGTCATGAACTTGATCTCGCAGTTCCAGAGCCTTTATATGAAAATGCAGAAATTCACGATTTACTGCAACAAGGTGAGCAACTTCATCGTTTAAACGGTATTCGTGCGTTACGTGTTGGCGATAACTGTTTTGTAAATGGTCAATTGATGGATACTGATCATATAGAAGCTGTGGATGCGCTTTGCCAATATGATTATATTGATAAACAACACTTGGGCGATGCATTAGCTGATCCAAAATTTGTGCGTTTATTAACTCAGTTAGTTAATCAAGGTTATTGGTATTTTGAAGATTAATTATTACTAATTTCCAACAATAAGTTATAAAGCCCTGTCATATTAATGGCAGGGCTTTTTTATTATTAAATATTTTATAATTTAACGAATTAAATAATTTATCGTTTCTTTTAAAAGTACTCTTGTATTACGAAAGAAAAAAGGAATAACAACAAAAAATGTACTCTGTAAGAAAAAAAGCAATAACGTATGCTTACTATTTGTTGCGTAAAGAGAAAATGAGATTAAATAAGTTATCAAAAAATAGCTAGAGATAATAATAAATGATTGTTTTTCATGTGTTTTTATTAACACTTTATTTTCATTATTAATATTCATTTCTTTTTTATTATTTAAATCAATTTGTTTTTCAATTACAGGATTAACTAATTTCCCTGATGCCGCATCCATTCTACCATCCTTATATTATCATTTTACAATAATTATAGATGACATTAACTTGTTCTAATTTATCAATCTATTGCGGTAAAATAGCGTATATTCTAAGTTTGAAAAACTCATAATTAACATTCATATTATTATGAAGTGATTTTATTTTAACTTAAGAGACTCTATCTAATTTATTTTAGATTTCTTTTTAGTAATTTATTCTATTTTGTTTTATCAATATCACTTAAGATAAAACTGAAGGTAACACGTTAAATGAAGATTAAAAAGAACATAAATAACCTTAGCTAACACTGTAAATAAAAAATGTAACCAAAAAAATAGCCGAAATATCGGCTATTTTTTTATTTTCGAAGCTCTTAATAAGTGATTAATTAATCACTTTAGCCTTTTCTCTTTCAGCTGTAATTTCAGCGATACGCATGATCACACTCACCGCTGCTTCCATTCCTTCTAAAGAGATAAATTCATGCTTACCATGGAAATTATAACCACCTGTAAAAATATTAGGGCAAGGTAATCCACGGTAAGAAAGTTGAGCACCGTCTGTACCACCACGAATAGGCTTGATATTTGGCTCAATATCACAATCAATCATTGCTTGTTTGGCTATTTCAATGATGTGTGGGAATTGAACAACTTTATCATGCATATTGTAATAACTATCATCAATCGTTAGCTCAATATAGCAATCAGGATGTAGGCCTTTACCGACTTTCTCTGCAATCGCAATCATATTTTGTTTGCGTTTCTCAAATAAGTTACGGTTAAAATCACGGATAATATAATGCATTTCTGCTCTTTCTACCGAGCCTTTGATACTTTGCAGATGGTAAAAACCTTCATAACCGTCGGTATTTTCTGGCGTTTCATCGACAGGTAATTCTTGATGAATTCGCGTTGCTAATCCTAACGCGTTAACCATCACCCCTTTTGCACTGCCTGGGTGAACATTGTTACCTACAATTTTGATACTCACGGATGCGGCGTTGAAATTTTCATATTCCAGTTCGCCAACACCACCACCATCTACGGTATAAGCCCAGCTTGCGCCAAATGCATTTAAATCTACATAATGCGCGCCACGCCCAATTTCTTCATCAGGAGTGAAAGCAATACGAATATCCCCATGAGGTCGATTCGTTTCTTTTAAGCGCACCATCGCAGTAATAATTTCAGCAATACCCGCTTTATCGTCCGCACCCAGTAATGTTTTACCATCAGTAGTAATTAATGTCTTACCAATCATTGAATGTAAGATTGGGAACATTACTGGTGACAACACTTCATCACCAATACCTAAAGCAATATCACCACCACGATAATCTTCAAGAACTTGTGGTTTCACATGTTTTCCTGAAAAGTCAGGAGATGTATCAAGATGCGAAATAAAGCCAATAACGGGCACTGGCCAAGATACATTGGATGGTAAACTTGCCATTACACATCCCTTATCACTGAGCATCACATCAGAAAAACCCAGTTTTTTTAATTCTTGAGCCAATGCCTTGGCTAGTTTTAATTGTCCATCACTGCTTGGTGACATTTTTGAAGATGGTTTTGATTGTGTATCAAAATTAATATATTCAAAAAAACGTTCTAATAATTTATCCATTTTGCCCCCTAAGATCTCTCTAAGAACAATAATAGGGAACTCTATAAAATAATTATTGCGTCAAATCAGCTTTAGGATCATTAATTAATTCAAACAATTTATGAACATATTCATCAACTACTTGGCTCGCTGGGCCATAATGTTTCTCTTCAAACTGGCTTTCAACCAAACTTGGCTCAAGATTTAGCTCAACGGTATGAGCACCTGTTAAGCGAGCTTCATGGACAAAACCTGCTGCTGGATAAACATTTCCAGATGTACCGATAGAGATAAAAATATCAGCCTCAGCCAAAGCACGATAAATCTCTTCCATACCAATTGGCATTTCACCAAACCAGACAATATGAGGGCGTAATGGTGATGGGAATTGGCAACAATGGCAACGATCTGTTGTTTCTAAGTCCCCTTTCCATTCAAATACTTGGCGAGATTGAGGGCAACGCACTTTCAGCAATTCACCATGCATATGCAAAATATGTTTACTGCCTGCTTTTTCATGCAGATTATCAATATTTTGAGTCACCAGTAAAAAATTCTCTTTGCCTAAACGTTGCTCTAGTTTCGCTAATGCATAATGCGCTTCATTTGGTTGAATAGAGGGTTGCTGCAATTGGCGGCGACGTTCATTGTAAAACTGCTGAACCAATTGGGGATTGCGTTGATAACCTTCAGGTGTTGCAACATCTTCAACGCGATGTTCTTCCCACAATCCATCTTCTGATCGGAATGTTTTAATTCCTGATTCAGCCGAAATGCCAGCCCCTGTTAATACGACAACTTTGGGTAAATTCATTTCATGTTCCGTTTTATGGGTTAGATGAAAATAGCGACAACGTGAATGTTGTCTACGTAAATTCTTAATTTTACGAAACTTCCTAAGCCGACGATGACGAAGTTTAAGTTTCATCATTACAATCCTTGGTTTTCAAATTTAAATATCGCGTTTCTTACCTTCACTAGTTTAAGCGTTTTTTCTTCTTTGTATGTCAATAAACTTATTGTCCACTTAAAATTCTTGCAGGATCTAGTTTAGTGGCTCGACGTGCAGGATACCAACTTGCAATCAGGCTTAAGATCACAGTGGTAATAAATACAGAGAAAACGTCAATTAAATGAACTTCTGAAGGTAGAAAATCAACGAAATAAACATCGCCAGACAACACACTATGTCCTGTTAATGATTCAATAACAGACACTAATGGCGTTAAATTATAAGCAACCAACACACCAAATATCACACCTGCGATACAGCCAATCATGCCTGATAATAAGCCGTACCATAAAAAGATATTACGAATATGGCTATCTCGTGCGCCTAATGTTCGTAAAATAGCGATATCACTACTTTTATCTCTTACCGCCATAATCAGCGTTGAGACAATATTAAAACAAGCGACACCAATCACTAAGATCATCGATAAATACATAATGCTACGGATCATCTGAATATCGCTATACATATAGCCATAATCACTTATCCAGCTTTTTGCATAAACATATTCTTTGCTGTTTAAACCTGCATTATGAATAATTTCATTGGCGAAAAAAGGATCTACCGTTTTCACTTCAATCCCAGTAATGCCTTGCCCATAATCCATATATTGCTGGGCATCCGTTAAAGGAATTAACGCTAATTGATGATCGAGCATACCACTAAGTTTAAATATGCCACTGACTTGTAAGCGAATACGTTTAGGCTGTAAAAGTTTAGTTGGATCATCATTATTAGGAATTAATACGGTGAGCCAATCATCCTGTTTGATCTTTAGTGCATCAGCAACACCTTGCCCGATAATAATTTGTTGCTTACCTGCCTTAAAATCTTGCCATGCATTGTTTTGGACATATCGAGGTAACAGGCTGATATCACTTTGCTTTTCAGGTGAAACACCCATAACTTGCACTGCCTTTAACTCTGTTCCTTTTTCTAACAATCCAGTAAGTAAAACATAAGGAGCAGCAGCGACAACACCTTGAGTATTCTCGATACGAGGTAATGCGGATTTCCATTGCATAAATGGCTGATCTACTGAATAAATTTGCCCGTGAGGCACCACCGATAAAATGCGATTTTTTAATTCACGTTCAAATCCATTCATGGCACTTAGGCCAATGATTAAGACAGCAACACCAAGCATAATGCCCAGCGTTGAAATAACTGAAATTAAAGAAACCATTCCCGCACGTTTTCGTCCTCTTGAAAAACGTAATGCGGTCACTAATGCAAGTGGCAATTGCGCCATTATTTCACTCCTGAAATTGCGTTTTGTGACTGTAGTTGACCATCTTTCATTTCAAGTTGGCGCTGAAAACGAGCAGCCAATGACAAATCATGCGTGACGACCAGAAATGCAGTTTGTTTTTCTTTGTTTAACTTAATCAACAATTCGAAAATCCCTTCTGCATTTTTCTGATCAAGATTACCAGTTGGTTCATCAGCAAGAACTAATGCAGGATCGTTTACTAATGCTCTTGCAATCGCAACACGTTGTCTCTCACCACCAGAAAGCTCTGAAGGGCGATGATGAGCGCGATCTTTTAATCCAACAGCTTCAAGTAAAGACATCGCTTTTTCTTTTGCCATTGAAGCGCTCGTGCCACCAATCATTAGTGGCATAGCAACATTTTCAAGCGCTGTAAAATCAGGTAGTAGGTGATGAAATTGATAAATAAAGCCTAATTGGCTATTACGCAGATCCGCTTTTTCCGAAGAGGATAATTTATTAAGTGACTGCCCTTTAAAAAAGACTTCACCTGATGTTGGAGAATCGAGCCCGCCCAATAAATGTAATAGGGTACTTTTTCCTGAACCTGAGCTTCCCACTATGGCAAGAAAATCGCCCTTATCCATTTTAAAAGAGACTGATTTCAGCACTTGTGTGGAAATAGAACCATCTTGGTATTGTTTACATAGGGCGTGGCAATCCAATAAACCATCTTTGTTAATTTGCATTTGTTTTTCTGATGCCATTGACTGTTTATTCAAAGAAGAATTACTCATAACGTAGCGCCTCTGCTGGCTGAATAGCCGCGGCCCGCCAAGACGGGTATAAAGTGGATAAAAGGGAAATAATAATAGCGGAGAAACCAATCATAAAGACACGCCCCCAATCAAGTGTTGCGGGTAATTCCACTCCTTGAGGGATAAGTCCTACAGCTGGCATAATGACGTTTAGTTGGCTCGAGAGTAATGCACCTAAAAGCCCACCAGCTACCGCCCCTAAAATACCTGCACCTGCACCTTGTAGCATAAAGATGGACATAATCTGAGAGCGTTTTAAACCCATCGTTTGCAAAATAGCGACTTCTCCTTGTTTTTCCATCACTAACAAAGAAAGTGAGGTAATAATATTAAAAGCCGCCACTGCGATAATTAAGCTTAATAATAATCCCATCATATTTTTTTCCATTTTAACAGCTTGGAAAAATTCACCTTTACGTTCGCGCCAGTCTTTCCAACTTAGATTTTTATCTAAAGGTTGCGCACTGTATTTTTCAATATTAAGAGGATCAGAGAAGAAAAGACGCCATCCGGTAATATTACCCGGCTGATAACGCATTAAACGTGCTGCATCTTGCTGATTCACTAAGATTTGTGAAGCATCTGCATCACCACTACTTTGGAAAATACCTTTAACAGTAAATAACCGTTGGCTAGGTAATCTTCCCATTGGCGTTAATTGGCTTACACTTGGCACAATAAG
Source organism: Proteus terrae (assembly GCF_003144325.1). Classification (GTDB taxonomy): domain Bacteria; phylum Pseudomonadota; class Gammaproteobacteria; order Enterobacterales; family Enterobacteriaceae; genus Proteus; species Proteus terrae. The sequence goes on along the minus strand of NZ_PENS01000018.1, from coordinate 42,927 downwards.
GCGAATGCTATCCCCCTCTTTTGCTTTTAACTGTTTAGCAAGACCACTTCCTAAAATCACACCATAATCGCCTGCTTTCAGCATAGAAAAATCCCCAAACCGAATATACCGCGTTAAAGGTTCATCTTGCTCTTTTTCTATACCCAGCATGACACCAACGCTGATATTGTCTTTACTTTGCAAAACAACATCACCTTCTACTAAAGGGGTCACGTTTATGATACCTTCACGCGTCAGTAGTCTTTCAGCTATATTTGGATCTCGGGGTAATTGCCCGTTAGGTGATGTCACGATTGCTTGTGGAATATAAGCAAGAATACTTTCTTGCAATGAACGTTCAAAGCCATTCATGACAGAAGTCACTGTGATCAGTGCCGCTACACCTAACATAATCCCTAAAGCGGATAGCCATGAGACGAAGCGACCGAACTTATCGACCGCACGACCCCGCATATAACGGAGCCCTATATAAAATGAGACAGAATTGTACATGAAATCTGTGCTGTTCCTGTTGCTAATGCGAAGTGTTCAGGGATAATAAAGGGTAGTCTTACTGAATGGAACCACTCTATTCCCAAACTGTGGTTTTTTCTTTTATCTTAACCTGCCCGCCAGTTTAAGCTTTAGCCATTAAGCTAAAGATGTGTTGGGAGTTAACTACAACAAAGAGTTCACATTACACGCTTATGTCCTCAGAATATCGTTATCAACTTCCTATAAAACAAGGGGATACTCGTCAGCTAGGTCAACTGACTGGTGCCGCTTGTGCTCTAGAATGTGCAGAGATCATCAAACGCCACTCTGGATTAGTCGTTCTTGTTACTCGTGATATGCAAAATGCATTACGTTTACAAGATGAAATCCGTCAGTTTTGTGATTATCCAGTAGAGACATTATCGGATTGGGAAACACTGCCATACGACAGTTTTTCACCTCATCAAGAAATTATCTCAAACCGCCTTTCTACGCTATACCGTATTCCATCACTTCTCAAGGGAATTTTAATCTTACCAGTCAATACGTTAATGCAGAAAGTCTGCCCTACTGATTATCTCGCAAGTCATGCGTTGGTAATGCAAAAAGGAGAGATACTTTCTCGTGATAATTTACGTAAAACATTAGATGAAGCGGGATATCGCCATGTCGAACAAGTATTAGAACATGGGGAATACGCAACGCGTGGTGCATTATTAGACTTATTTCCGATGGGAAGTGAATTTCCTTATCGTATTGATTTTTTCGATGATGAAATAGATAGCCTGCGTACTTTTGATGTTGACACACAGCGGACATTAACAGAAGTTGATCAAATTAATTTGCTGCCTGCCCATGAATTCCCAACAGATGCAAATGCGATAGAAATTTTCCGTAGCCAATGGCGCGAGCGGTTTGATGTAAGACGTGATCCTGAACATATTTATCAGCAAGTAAGTAAACACATATTGCCAACGGGAATTGAATATTGGCAATCCCTATTTTTTGAACAGCCTTTATCTAACTTATTTGCTTATTTCCCTAAAAACACATTGATAGTGACACAAGATCTGCAAGATTTTGCCGAAAAATTTTGGCAAGACATCAATCAACGTTTTGAAAGCCGTCGTGTTGATCCTATGCGACCACTGTTACCGCCAGATGATATTTGGCTAAATGTTGATAAATTTAATAAAGAATTAAAACAGTGGCCTCGTATTCAACTTAAAACAGAAACGTTGCCAGAAAAAGCCGGACAGACCAATTTAGGCTATCAGCCTCTTCCTGATTTATCGATTAACGCTCAAAGTAAATCGCCTTTAGATAACTTACGCCGATTCCAAGAACAATTTTCAGGCAGTGTGATTTTCTCTGTTGAAAGTGAAGGTAGACGCGAAACAGTACAAGAGCTTTTATCACGGATAAAAATAGCACCCAAGCAGATCATTGAATTATCTGACGCCCAAGAGAAAGGTTTTTACTTTATCATTGGTGCCGCAGAGCATGGTTTTATTGATAGCCATCGCCAGTTAGCCATGATCTGTGAAAGCGATATGTTAGGTGAACGCATTAATCGTCGTCGCCATGACAATCGTCGCGCCATCAATACAGATACCTTAATTCGCAACCTTGCTGAATTAAGCATAGGGCAACCTGTTGTTCATCTTCAGCATGGTGTTGGCCGTTATCAAGGTATGACAACCCTAGAAGCGGGTGGCGTTAAAGCTGAATATTTGATGTTAAGCTACGCAGGTAATGACAAGCTTTATGTTCCTGTTTCATCACTGCATTTGATCAGCCGTTATTCTGGTGGTGCAGATGAAAATGCCCCATTACATAAATTGGGTGGCGATGCATGGGTAAGAGCTCGTCAAAAAGCCGCTGAAAAAGTACGTGATGTCGCAGCCGAGTTATTAGATGTTTATGCTCAACGTGAAGTAAAAACAGGCTTTACCTTTAAAATGGACAAAGAGCAGTATCAATCTTTCCGTCAAAGTTTTCCTTTTGAAACAACACCTGATCAAGAAATGGCTATCAATGCGGTACTTAGCGATATGTGCCAAGCTATTTCAATGGATAGACTCGTCTGTGGTGATGTCGGATTTGGTAAAACAGAAGTTGCGATGCGTGCCGCTTTTCTTGCAGTTAACAACAATAAGCAAGTTGCCATTTTAGTACCAACTACTCTATTAGCTCAGCAACATTTTGATAATTTCCGTGATCGTTTTGCTAATTGGCCCGTTAATATTGAGATGATCTCGCGTTTTCGTAGTGCAAAAGAGCAGCAACAAATCACAGAAAAACTGGCTGAAGGAACAATTGATATTGTGATTGGTACACACAAACTCCTTCAACCGAATATTCAATGGAAAGATTTGGGATTGTTAATTGTTGATGAAGAGCACCGCTTTGGAGTTCGTCACAAAGAGCGTATCAAAGCTATGCGCGCAAATGTCGATATTTTAACGCTAACAGCAACGCCTATTCCTCGTACGCTGAATATGGCAATGAGTGGCATGCGTGATCTTTCTATTATTGCAACACCGCCAGCACGTCGCTTATCCGTGAAAACATTCGTTCGTGAATATGATGATTTAGTGGTTCGTGAAGCTATCTTGCGTGAAACCTTGCGTGGCGGACAAGTTTATTATTTGTATAACGATGTTGAAAATATCGAAAAAGCCCGCGAGAGACTGGCTGCACTCGTTCCTGAAGCGCGTATTGGTATTGGTCACGGGCAAATGCGGGAACGTGAACTTGAGCGTGTGATGAATGATTTCCATCATCAGCGTTTTAATGTATTACTTTGCACCACAATTATTGAAACAGGTATCGATATACCCACTGCAAATACCATTATTATTGAACGGGCAGATCATTTTGGTTTAGCGCAATTACATCAATTACGTGGTCGTGTAGGTCGTTCTCATCATCAAGCTTATGCTTATTTGTTGACGCCACATCCGAAAGCAATGACAAAGGATGCTCATAAACGTTTAGAAGCGATTGCTTCACTGGAAGATCTGGGTGCCGGTTTTGCATTAGCAACTCATGACTTAGAAATTCGAGGTGCAGGTGAATTACTAGGTGAAGAACAAAGCGGTCAAATGAATACCGTTGGTTTCTCACTTTATATGGAATTATTAGAAAGCGCTGTAGAAGCACTTAAAGAAGGTAGAGAGCCATCACTTGAAGATCTCACCAATCAACAAACTGAAATTGAATTAAGAATGCCAGTCTTGTTGCCTGATGATTACATTCCTGATGTAAATGTCAGACTTTCATTCTATAAGCGAATTGCTAGTGCTATCGACTTAACAGAGCTTAATGATCTAAAAGCAGAGTTAATTGATAGATTTGGTAAATTGCCTGATGCAGGACGTTATCTACTGCGTAATGCCGCTATTCGCTTAAGTGCGATGAGCTTGGGTATCACCCGAATTGAAGCGCATGATAAAGGTGGTTTTATTGAGTTTGGTGAGAAAAACAAAGTCGATCCAAGCTATTTAATCAGCTTACTTCAGGAGCAACCTGCCATTTTCCGCTTAGATGGCCCATCAAAATTGAAATTTATTACAGATTTAACTGAGCGTGAAAAACGACTTACGTTTATTGATGATATGTTAAGTGCATTTGATGAGCATAAAATAACCACCCCTAATGGTTATTAAATCAACAAAAAGGCGTAACTGAAGTAACTTCATTACGCCTTTCTTTTTATATCATTAGGTTTATTCTTTGCGACAAGGTACTTTTTCATTCATAGAGCAATAAGGTTCTTGTTCTAAAATCAGCCTACCATCAGAATCTAACGCGATAACTTCACCTGGTTTAAATGTAGTCCGTACTTTGCCTGGTGTTCCATCGATAGTATAAAGCACATCATAACCCACAACTCTGCGCTCTTGACGATAAATTGGAATGCACTCTTTAAATTGGGGATAAGGGAAATTAGCAATATTGCTATTATTAAGTGCTTCAATCATATAAAACACTCGACACTCTTGCTCTGCAGGATGAAATCGTGACAATTTTTCTGGTGTAAAAGGTGTAGGTAAGCCAATTCGATGACAATACTCTTCTGTCACAAAAACGGTCGATTTAATAGGTGTCGCCGAAACGACATGAGCGTATTGAGGCTGGGGAAATACCCACCTCCATGCAATAAATGAAAGAATAGCTAATACAATGATTAGTCCTATTAGTGTGTACTTTCTGACATTAACACCCACTTTTACCCCTTTTCATTTGTTTTATCCTTAATTGCCGCAGATACGTAATAAAAGCCACTGTTTCACTCTAACTGGCTAATATATTTAGTATTCAATAAATGAATTCTCTAATCTGATAGCTTAATTCAACATCCATGCTGATTAACATAATAAGTAAACTACGTATTTATGACATGTTAAATACACCACTTATTTCTGTTTTAATTACTTAATTAAATAAATACTGACTACATTCTTAAGACTTACACATTATATTAAGATAGATCTTAATTTATTAAGCTGAAAAAAATAGAAGTCATTATACTATTTTATAATATAGCATTATGATAACACCAAGTTAACAAGTGTTGCCTAAAAATAGGCGATATTTCATATTTAACTCATATTATAAAATTTACTTTTAAGATTTGTAAAATTATTTTATTCACTTAAATACAAGTAAAAATAACAAGTTAAGCTTATCTCTAATAATTTTCACTTATTATCTTTCTAATACAAATTTACGAAATACCATAACATTTTATTTGATGAATTAATGAATTAAACATCATTTTTTATTTAAGAAAATTCTTAAATAACTTAGCGTAATAAATAAAAACAAATGCTATCTTTAATATTACAAGTTTAACCTTAATAATAAAATTATATTTATCATTGTTCTATTGAGCTTTAGAGTTATTGGTTATTTTCGATATAAACAGATAAATCATCTAGTGCTTTATGCTAAGATTATTTACCTTGTTTAGATATTCTCATTTAATTATTTAATTTAAAAGAAAAAATAGATAAAAAACCCTCATATAATATGAGGGTTTAAAAAGGTAACTTTTGTCTTATTTACAAAGCAAAAGATAAATTAATGAAGTTTCAGCTTAGGTCTAATTACTCGGTTGATTGATCCTACTAACATCATAAGCCCTGTTTTGATGTAACCATGCAAAGCAATCTGATGCATTCGATATAAAGAGATATAAACAATCCGCGCAATGCGCCCTTCGATCATCATGTCACCCTTCATCAAATTCCCCATCAAACTACCTACAGTACTGAACTTAGAAAGTGAAACGAGCGAACCATGATCGGTAAACACATAATCTTTTAGCGGTTTATCTTTTAACATTGCTAAAATATTGCTGTAACAACGACTTGCCATTTGATGAGCGGATTGTGCTCTTGGAGGAACAAATCCCCCTTCTTTTCGTGGACAAGATGCACAGTCACCAATCGCAAAGATAGACTCATCTAAGGTTGTTTGTAAGGTGGGTTTAACAACTAACTGATTAATACGATTGGTTTCTAGACCTGCAATCTCTTTCATAAAATCAGGCGCTTTAATACCTGCTGCCCACACCATTAAGTCAGCATCTATATGCTCACCATCTTTGGTGTTTAATCCACCGTTATCTGCGCTTGTGACCATAGTTTTGGTCATCACTCGCACGCCTAATTTTGTTAATTCTTGATGTGCAGCACTAGAAATACGCACTGGTAATGCAGGTAAAATACGTTCGCCTGCTTCAACCAACGTAATATTTAATGCTGAAGGCGCTAATTTTTTTAATCCATAGCTATTTAGTTGGCGTACTGCATTATGCAATTCAGCCGAAAGCTCAACACCCGTAGCACCACCACCCACAATCGCAATATTTACCTTACGGTTTTCTTCTTGTGCATTAGCATCTGCTGAATATTTTAAGAACAAATTCAACATTTCGTTATGGAAACGATGTGCTTGTTGCGGACTATCCAAGAAAATGCAGTTTTCTTTAATACCTGGGGTACCAAAATCGTTTGATTTACTGCCTAATGCCATCACTAAAATATCGTAGTCTAACGTGCGTTCAGGTACGAGTAGCTCTTGCTCTTCGTTATAAATAGCAGCCAGTGTGATGTTTTTCTGTTCGCGATCAAGCCCCGTTAATGAACCTAATTGGAAATTGAAATGATGGTTATAACCGTGTGCTAGATAGCTTAAAGCATCAACGCCATCATCTAAAGAGCCCGTTGCTACTTCATGTAGCAGGGGTTTCCATAGATGGCTGTTATTGCGATCCACTAAGGTAATTTCTGCTTTTTTGCTGCGTCCTAATTTATTGCCTAATTTGGTCGCCAGTTCTAAACCACCCGCACCACCACCGACAATAACAATTTTTTTTAATGACATTTAACGTCACTCCATAAAGATATTTACTGTTGTTATTTAAATAGCCTTAGTGAAATCTACTTAAATAACGGCAGTTAAATCGTTTCGGCTGTTATTTTTGTTCTTAAGCAAGTTAATTGGGAAGATGGTCATACCAAAGTTGATTTATATCAAAAATATTTGAATATTCATACCTATTTTTTGAAGAATATAGTCGTTTTTTGCCTTTGAGTGATGAATAAATCACCATTAAAAATACAAAGGTATTTATTTTTATCAACAAATACAATGAATTAACATAATAACAACAAAGGAGACTGTTAAAGTCAGTCGTGATAATTGAAATGATAAAAATAAAGGATCAAAACAAATGTTGAAAAGAGATAGGTAGAAAGGAAAGTATGAGCATTTTTAGCTACATTAGACAAAAAAATGGATGGAACAAACGCCATCCATTTTAAACACATTACTTTAGTCTTAGCTTTTGCTATTAAACGCTTTAATTTTAAATAGATGCTCAGAGAGGCTCTTAAATTTATGCGTTTGTACTTCATCCCAAATTACAGAGTAATAAGGCGATAATTCATCAGCAGAACGCTGATTATCTAAAACCTCATCATTACGGGATAAAATTACTAAAGCGTTATCTTTGTTTTTAGAACGAAAATCTTTAATACATTTCGTTGCAATATCTAAATATTCTTCAGGTCTGTCGATTTTGTCTGTCATGTTTTCGTAAGGAAAAAGATTAGGGTTAATCATTACCTGACGAATATTACATAAGAAACCAATACGCTCTGCCCAATATCCACCTAATCCTACACCGCAAATTAATACGGGCTCTTTCGTGGATTTAATCACTTTATCCGTTTCTTTCAGTAAGTGTTGCATGTCATGACGAGGATGCAACGTACTGTAGCTTAAAAAACGCACATCAGGATCAATAAACTGTAGCTGTAAAACTTTCTCATGATTTCCAGGACTTGTGGAATCAAAACCATGTAAATATATAATCATGCTCGCTCCTGCCATTGCTCCTGTAATTGGGTCAGCAACTGATTCGCTTTTCTCCAACGATCAGAGTTTTGTAGCTCACTCAATGTGTAACGACCTCGGTGATGGTACAATGTGGAAATGCGTTCTGCTTTGACAGAGGACAGGTTATCTAACACACTCACCGCCCCTTTTCGGTTATTACACACTAACAGCATATCACAACCAGCATCTAATGAACGTTGTGCCCTTTCTGCGTAACTTCCCATAATAGCAGCACCTTCCATCGATAAATCATCAGAGAAGATAACGCCTTGGAAGCCTAATTGTTCACGTAAAATGGATTTCAGCCAGTACGATGAGCCACTTGCAGGACGCTCATCAACCTGAGAGTAAATAACGTGAGCAGGCATAATGGCATCTAATAACTGGCGTTGAATAAAATCTTTAAAAATAGACATATCACGTTGGCGAATATCATTTAAAGAGCGATCATCGCGAGGCGTTTCTTTATGAGAATCTGCTCTGACCGCACCATGGCCAGGGAAATGTTTACCTGTTGATTTCATGCCAGCAGAGCGCATACCTTTAATAAAACTCTCTGCCATTGTCATGGCAACTTCCGGTGAATCATGGAAAGAACGCTCACCAATGGCAATACAGTTATGACCTAAGTCGAGTACAGGCGCAAAACTGATATCAATATCCATAGCTATCATTTCTGATGCCATTAACCATCCAGCTTCTTGTGCTAAATGGCTCGCTTGATAACTTTCATTTAATGCCGCATAAGATTGAGCTGCCGGTATGCGTGTAAAACCATCACGAAAACGCTGTACTCGTCCTCCTTCTTGGTCTACTGCAATCACAAGGCGCTCATGAGATGCATCACGAATTTGGCGAACTAATTCATTTAATTGTTCAGCATCGTGGAAGTTGCGGGTAAAAAGGATTAATCCCCCGACAAGAGGATGCTTTAAAATTTCACGCTCTTCACTATCGAGTTCATATCCTTCAACATCAAGCATTACTGGACCCATAACATTCCTCTCTTTGTAATTGTGACAAGATAACGTCTTTAACTCGTCAGACTAAAATAGCGACGTAAAGGTTCAGACATTATTAAAAATGATCTATCTTTTGTTTGTTGCCAACGAACTTCATACCACATTAGCATCATATAAAAAATAAATGGCTCTCTTGAAAGAATACGCTCTCTCAACTCCTTTACAGAAGAAACATCCGTCTCTTTGAGTTGAGCATAATGGCAATGATACGAACAATAATAATCTAAAAACATATTTTGCTGCGATTCATTGAGTTGATTTGTTGCAAAGAACGTCATCAACGAATCCGCTGTATCAATATCGGCGGCATATTCCCAATCAATAAATTTTATACCTGAATCACTAAGAAGAATATTCTCAACATGCAAATCCATGTGAGCAGGCGCGTATTTTATGAGATTGCATCGCGGTTGGCGTAAAAAATGTTGTTGTAAGTGTAGCCATTTAGCAGACAAGCGTTTCCTATCAATACTCTGCCAATAAACTAATAGCTCATGATTTAAGTTAAGAGGGAAACCTAGCGGCGTGTGTTGATGAAGTATAGCTATTTTTTCAGCCAGCGGTTTTAAATAAGTACTAAAAAGCGATTGATGGGTTAAATGTTCGCCCTGTAACCAATAAAGAAAAAACCATTCTTTATAACGGGTGGCAACTTTAGGTGATATGTCAGATCCTGAAAGCTGTTTTAAAATGGCGTATTCTTTTCTTCCATGTACATAAAGCGCTTTTTTTTCATCACCATAATAACGAGCAACCCAATCTATATCTGCACATTGCACGCGAAAAGCGCCACCACCTGATCCTTCTAATGTCGTAATTTTCCATTTACTTAATGCCGTTGCAGGAAAAAGCGCTTGCAAGGCATTAAGCAAACTTGAGTAATGCGGATCACTCAACCTGATGGCGTCCATTCCAAAGAATTTCACCAGAAGAAACTGACATTAACTGCATACTGATCACACGGTTATCTTTTTTACCATCAACGGTTGAGAATAAAATATAATCAGCCTTCAAATAACGGGCTAAACCAATCGCTGCACTACGAAGACCTAAACTATCTTCACCTGATAAACCAAGTGCTTTTCGTGCTGACATCATTTGTGTATAAGGCACAGTTTGCAATGCACTAATAGTATTAACTGATTCAATAATAGTATTGGTTGCATTTACCGCTTGAATATTCCCGCCTGAATTATTTTTAACATTATCAACAACGATAAGCTTACCCACTTCTAAATCACCAGTAACCGCCATTTCTCTAATTAAAGGCGTGACAGCTGCATTCCAATTAATACTCGTGATTTTAGGTGGCGTTGGCACAACTTCAATCGGTGGCTCTATGGGTTTAGGTGGCTCTACTGGCTCAGTAGGCGTAACTGGTTCAACAGGTACTGGCGGTTGTTGTGGCAACATGGATGGACAACCTGCTAATAAAAACACAGACATCGCCACAAATAGAACTCTTTTCATGCTCGCGTTACCTTATCCTAAGTAAAGAGATAAACTCTGACATAACTAATGGTCTTATCTGGTATATCACCACTAATTTCGGTATCACCATCGCCAAGAATAGTCACATCATTTACATTCCCAGCAGGGGAAACTTCAAGCCCTTGTTCGTTATACCAATAAAAACGATAGCGAATAGAGACAGGGTAAGATTGTGTATTTGATAACATGACTGTCGCTTTTGTGCCATTAGCATGGTGTTCAATGGTTGGCTGACCAGCAACAACACCTACAACTAATACCGAAGGCTCCATAATAATAGCCTGCTGACGATTGAAATAGAGTTTATTACCTGAATGAGATGATAAACATCCTGAGAGCAATGTCGTCATAAATACAGCGATAAGTAATGAACAAATGGCCTTACCTTGTCTTATCATGTATTACTTCCTGTTATCCTGCTGTTAGCATTATATCCATTATTGGCTTAATAGTGGCCCTAATGGTTTTCCGCCAAGCAAATGCATATGAATATGGAAAACTTCTTGTCCACCATGTTTGTTACAGTTCATCACCAAACGATAACCGTCTTCCGCAATACCTTCTTGTTGTGCAATTTTTGCAGCAACAACAAAAAGGTGTCCTAATACTTGTTCATCTTCCACAGTAACATCATTTACAGTAGGAATAAGTTTATTGGGGATAATTAAAATATGAGTGGGTGCTTGAGGTGAAATATCACGAAATGCGGTCACTGTATCATCTTGAAAAACGATATTAGCTGGGATTTCACCACGAATAATTTTACTGAAAATTGTTTCTTCTGCCATTTTCATCACCTTATTATTTATTTTAATTCCTGATCAATTCTATTAAGCAGGTAAGTTTTGAATATGAAAGAGCTTAGCAAAGTTACGCGTTGTTTGTTGCGCTAACTCTTCAACACTCACCCCTTTTAAGACTGCCATATACTCTGCAACATCACGGACATAAGCCGGTTGATTTTCTTTTCCGCGATGAGGAACTGGTGCCAAATAAGGAGAGTCTGTTTCGACTAAAATTCTATCAAGAGGAACGATACGAGCGGCCTCTCTAATTTGTTCTGCATTTCTAAATGTCACAATGCCGGAAAAGGAGATATACATTCCAAGATCAAGTAATGCTGTTGCGGTCTCTTTATCTTCTGTAAAGCAATGCAGAACACCGCCACAATCTTGAACTTTTTCTTCTTTTAAAATGGATAACGTATCTTCACGAGCACTGCGTGTATGCACAATAACGGGTTTATTAACTTGGCGCCCAATACGAATATGCTCACGGAAAATGTCACGTTGTAGTGCCGCATTTTCTTGTTGGTAATAGTAATCTAGCCCTGTTTCACCTAAAGCCACAACATCAGGTGCGGCTGCTAAACGAGCTAATTCTTCAACATCATGACCTTCGTCTAAATTTAAAGGGTGGATCCCACAAGAAAAGGCAATATTGTCACGTTTACCGATTAGCTCACGCATACTCTTAAAACCCGGTAATGTAGTTGCTACTGCTAACATATATTGAACATCACGCTGCTGTGCTTTTTCGACAACATCATCAATATTTTCATGTAATTTTTCATAATCTAAGCAGTCGAGATGGCAGTGTGAATCAACTAAAAACATAACTTACTCTCATTTATCTGGTACAACGTATAGGTGTTTTTTATTACAGCTAAATCATAATTAATATATAGCTAATTAATTTTTTGTGGCTAGCTGATTTTCCCAATCTAGCAGTTGTTCTACTAGTAATAATTCTCTATTTAATGCAGGAATGGTCATTAACTGATAACGACACTGTTTCCATCCATCAATAGTGGATAATAAAATATCCGAAGGCCATTGTGATAACGCCATAATCAATGCTTGCTGATCTTGGTTCACACAATAGGTTTGTGCATTGGTTTGATATTTTAATGCATCAAGCAGCAGTGATAACAACCAATACAGGCGATGCTCAGCATTATCTTGATTTAATTGTGGCAGAAATGCATATAAATTACGTTGTTGTATGCTGGTGTATAACGCTTGGCAAAAAGTCTCTCTTTCTTTCCACTCATCTTTCAATAATGAAAGCGCCAAAATTGGAGCGTTCTGCGATAAATTCAATGCTGTCACACTATTCGCATAAGGTATATTTGGTAATTGTTGCTGTAACCAGTGCGTTGCGTGTTGAAAATCCGGCGTTGCTAAATGGTAATAAAAACAACGGCTACGCAATGTCGCTAATAAAACCTCTGGTTGCTGACAATTCAGTAAAAAATAGGTGTTTTTAGGCGGCTCTTCTAACGTTTTGAGTAATGCATTTGCAGCCGCTTCTGTTAACGCTTCAACGTCTTTTATCCAAACTACTCTAGAACCACTTTGCTGAGCATGATGCTCCAGCTTTTCAGTGACTTTTCTTACAACTTCAATACCTATCGAAGACTTACCTTTTTCACTTTGTAAAACATGCCAATCAGGGTGTGTTTCAGCAAGCATCAATCGACAGCTATGGCATTCATTACAACTTTTTAATCCCTGTTTATTCTGGCACATTAACCAACGACTTAATCCATAAGAGAGTGCTTCTCCTCCCATGCCTTCTATCGCATGTAAAAGCAAAGCATGATGACCACGCCCTTCTTGATACATGCTAATAAGTTGCCGATATGCCTGATTTAGCCAAGGATACCAATTCATAGTAATTTATTTTCCTGCTGAACTAGCCACGCTGTTAATGTTTGACGAATATCTGCTTGTACTTTTTCAATTGCTTGAGAGGCATCTATCGTAATAATAGAATCATCATCTTTAGCCAATGCTTGATAACGTTCGCGAGTACGATAAAAGAAATCCATTGACTCTTGTTCAATCCGATCTAACTCGCCTCGAGCACGCGCTCTGGCAAGGCCAATAGCAGGATCTAAATCAAGATATAAGGTTAAGTCAGGGCGAAAATCACCAAGGACAGTATTACGAAGTGACAACATAAGATCTTTATCTAAGCCGCGCCCGCCGCCTTGATAAGCTTGTGAAGAGAGATCATGTCTATCACCAATAACCCATTTACCATCCGCAAGTGCAGGTTTTATCACGTTTTCTATAAGTTGAACACGCGCTGCGTATAGCATCAATAATTCTGCTTTATCCGTAACTTTTTCACCCTCAATACCTTGTTTGATAAGTTCACGTAATTTTTCGGCAAGCGGTGTGCCACCCGGTTCACGAGTAAATGCTAGGTTAGTAATACCTTTATCTTTTAGGGTATCAACAACCGTTTGGATCGCACTGGTTTTTCCAGCGCCTTCAAGTCCTTCAATTACAATAAATTTACTGTTGTTCATAATTATCTTTGTTGTAAGCGTCGATATTGTGCGACGGCTTTATTATGTTCATTGAGTGTGGTTGAAAATTTATGACCACCCGTTCCATCTGCAACAAAATAGAGATAACGAGTATCCGCTGGATGTGCAGCAGCTCTAATTGAAGCGACACTCGGCATTGCTATTGGTGTTGGTGGTAAACCATCAATTTGATACGTGTTATAAGGTGTATAACCATTTAAATCACTACGATAAATCGTGCCTCTATATTTATCACCTAAACCATAGATGACCGTTGGGTCGGTCTGTAATCGCATATTAGTTTTTAATCGATTAATAAAAACAGACGCGACTTTTGTTCTTTCGGCATCAATGCCCGTCTCTTTTTCAATAATTGATGCCATGATAAGCATTTCATAAGCCGATTTATACGGTAAATCACTATCGCGTTTAATCCACTCTTCTTCTAATGTTTTTTCCATTTGCTGGTAGGCGCGTTTTAAAATTGCGACATCTGTCGTACCCGCGGTGTAATGGTATGTATCAGGTGCAAACCAACCTTCTAAATTAGAAATCTCTGGTTTTATTCCTATTTCTTCACGTAACTTATCACTATCCATTGTGTGTGCCACAGCTGCAAGTTGAGGCGCTTGCTCAAAAATAGATTGCCAATCCTTTAAGCGACTTCCTTCAATAAAACGGATTGAGAACTGGGCTTCTTTACCGCTTTTGATAAGCAGTAAGACATCATGCAATGTCATTCCTTTTGTTAAACGATAAGTACCTGCTTTAAATTGGCTTAATTCAGGTTTCACTTTTAATAAAACCTGAAAAAAATCCCCTTCGCTAAGCAGATTGTTTTTTATTAATAGTTGCTCCATAGCAACACGCCCTGTTCCTGCTGGTACAGTCAGTAGCATTTCATCTTGTTTCACAACAATATTTTCTTCTAAACCCCGAATATGTTGCATCATATACAATGCAACTGCGCCAAGGCTAAACAATAAGGCAAAAAAAACTATCCATACTATTTTTTTTATCTTCATTTATAACTCATTAAATTCTATTTAAGTGACAAAGTGTGTTGTAAAACAACATGATAATAATCCCTACTAGGGTATTTATAGCACTTATCATCTGAAAAAGTGATTTGTGAAACGGGGATCACTGGCATCAACGCATTTGTTAACCATATTTCATCAGCCTGATAAAGCGTTTCAGGTTTTTCTCTCACAATATCAATTTTCCAATGATTTTTTTGAGCTAATTGAAAAATAGATTGGCGCATAATGCCATTTACCCCTGAATTAGTCAGATTTGGTGTAAAAAACCTATTTCCTTTGCGCCAAAAAAGATTCGCTGCATTAGCTTCAACTAAATATCCTTCATTATCACACACTAAAACATCATCAAATTCTGTTTTTTCTAAATGATATTTGATAAGGACTTGTTCTAAACGATTGAGATGTTTGATCCCAGCCAGCAAAGGGTTTTGCCCTAAGGTAACAGGGCTAATACCAAGCGATACACCTTCGTTTTGCTGGTGGAGATAATGAGTAGGATAAGAGGACAATGAGATTATTACTGTCGGTGTTATAAATCCATTAGAGGAATATCCTCGCCCACCAAAACCACGACTAATAATAATTTTTATAACACTTTTTGTTTGAGCCAGAGAAGCCACATAGATGATCTGCTTTTCAAGTTCAGACCAATTAGGATGAGGTAAAAAGAGAGCGTTACAGCCTTGTTTTAAGCGGTTTATGTGTGCAGATAATAAAACGGGATCCCCCTGTTCAACAGCCAGTGTTGTAAAACAGCCATCACCAAACTGTACTGCTCGATCACTGGCATCTACATTTTGTTGCTGTTGTCCATTTACCCAATACATCTAACACACCTTACATCTATGTTATTGATATCAATCTGCACATGATAAAGCAACTGGCAGTAAAAGGACAAAATAAAAGACCCAGAATAATCCTGGGCCTTTAGGTATTTTTTCAACTTTCTACAAAAAACGGCTTATACGCGTTTAAAGAGAATTGAACCGTTAGTACCACCAAAGCCGAATGAGTTACACAGAGCATATTCCATGTTCTCAACTTTACGTGCTTTATGTGGAACAAAATCAAGATGACAATTTTCGTCTTGATTATCTAGGTTAATTGTTGGAGGTACGATTTGATCACGCAGTGAAAGGATTGTAAAGATAGACTCAATTGCACCCGCAGCACCTAATAAGTGACCTGTCATAGATTTTGTTGAGCTAACTAATACATCAGTGCCTTTACCAAATACGTTTTCTACCGCCTGAGCTTCAGCAACGTCGCCTGCATTTGTTGATGTGCCGTGTGCGTTGATATAACCCACATCTGATGAGGCAATACCTGCATCTTTCAGTGCATTTGTCATCGCCAGCGCACCGCCTTCGCCATTTTCTGCTGGTGAAGTCATGTGATAAGCATCGCTACTCATACCAAAACCAACTACTTCAGCATAAATTTTAGCGCCACGGTTTTTAGCATGTTCGTATTCTTCAAGAACAAGAACGCCTGCACCATCACCTAATACAAAACCATCACGCTCTTTATCCCATGGACGGCTAGCCGCTTGAGGATTATCGTTACGTGTTGATAATGCACGAACAGCACCAAAACCACCCAGACCTAATGGTGTGGTTGCTTTTTCAGCACCGCCTGCCAGCATTGCATCTGCATCACCATAAGCGATAATACGTGCAGCATGTCCAATATTATGAACACCTGAAGTACACGCTGTTGCGATAGAGATTGTAGGGCCACGAAGACCATACATAATGCTTAAATGCCCTGCAACCATGTTAATGATGGTTGAAGGTACAAAGAATGGGCTAATTTTACGAGGACCACCATTCATCATAGATGTATGGTTTTCTTCGATAAGGCCTAAGCCACCAATACCAGAACCAATAGCAGCTCCGATACGACTTGCATTGGCTTCTGTTACTTCAAGACCTGAATCCGCAATGGCCTGCACACCAGCTGCAATACCATATTGAATGAAAAGATCCATCTTACGCGCGTCTTTACGCGAAAGATTATAATCTTCGTGATTGAAATCTTTTACCAATCCAGCGAATTTAGTCGCATGATGACTGGTGTCAAAATCTTCGATAAGGCCGATACCACTCTGTCCGGCACACACAGCTTCCCAAGAAGCTTCTGCGTTATTACCGACAGGAGATAACATGCCTAGTCCGGTCACAACTACACGACGCTTAGACACGCTTATCCTCCAAGGAGGGAAAAAGTTTAGGATTAAAAATATAGGCGGTCGAGTGACCGCCTAGATTAGCAAGCTTATTTGCCTGCGTTTTCAACGTAATCAATAGCAGCTTGAACTGTAGTAATTTTTTCTGCTTCTTCGTCTGGGATTTCGATATCGAATTCTTCTTCCAGAGCCATTACCAGCTCAACTGTGTCAAGAGAATCAGCGCCTAAGTCATCAACAAATGAAGCTGAATTTACAACTTCTTCCTCTTTAACACCCAGTTGTTCAACAATGATTTTCTTAACGCGTTCGTCGATAGTGCTCATACTATTAAATTTCCTATCAAAACTCGCTTGCGCGATGATTTTCTTAGTTTATAAATACAGGAAAAGATCTAACCAATCCCGACTGTGTGGACTACTTTATTCGCTATATTTTGCATTATATTGTACGCAAAAAGCAAATATAAAGACGTCCCCATAATTAGATCATGTACATGCCACCATTGACATGCAATGTTTCACCCGTGATATAGCTTGCTTCATCAGAAGCTAAGAAAGCTACAGCACTGGCAATCTCTTTGGCATCACCTAAACGGTTAGCAGGGACTTGAGATAAAATACCTGCTCTTTGGTCATCTGTTAATGCTCTAGTCATATCAGTTTCGATAAAGCCTGGAGCAACAACATTCACCGTAATGCCACGGGAAGCAACTTCGCGTGCTAATGATTTACTAAAACCAATCACACCCGCTTTTGCTGCCGCGTAGTTTGCCTGTCCAGCGTTACCCATGGTTCCAACAACAGAACCAATGGTAATTATACGACCATGACGTTTTTTCATCATAGCACGCATAACTGCTTTAGACAGACGGAAGACTGATGAAAGATTAGTGTCAATGATATCTTGCCACTCATCATCTTTCATGCGCATCAACAGGTTATCACGAGTAATACCTGCATTATTGACCAAAATATCAATTTCGCCAAATTCAGCACGCACATCTGCTAAAAATTTTTCGATAGAGTCGTTTTCTGTGACATTTAACACAAAACCCTTACCCTTACCGTCTAGATATTCGCTGATAGCTTGCGCACCGTTTTCACTCGTTGCTGTACCAATTACTGTCGCACCGCGTGCAACTAAATCTTCTGCAATCGCACGGCCAATACCACGGCTTGCACCAGTAACTAGCGCTATTTTTCCGTCAAATCCCATGAGATCCCTCAGTCATTTCCTAATGCAACATCTAATGACGCAATATCATTAACTGCTGCAGCGTTCATTTCTTTAGAAATGCGTTTTGTTAAGCCAGTTAATACTTTTCCTGGCCCGATTTCTAATAGTTGTGTGATACCTTTTTCGGCAATAAGTTCAACCGTTTCAGTCCAGCGAACCGGATTATAAAGCTGGCGAACTAACGCATCACGAATTGCATTCGCATCAGTTTGCGCTACCACATCAACGTTATTAACAACCTGAATTTCAGGTTGTTTAAATTCAATTTCTTGTAATGCAACCGCAAGCTTATCAGCTGCCGGTTTCATTAAAGCACAGTGAGAAGGCACGCTTACCGCTAATGGTAAAGCACGTTTAGCACCTGCTTCTTTACATAACACACCAGCACGTTCTACGGCTTCTTTGTTGCCTGCAATAACAACTTGGCCCGGTGAGTTAAAGTTTACAGGCGAGACAATTTGTCCTTGTGCTGCTTCTTCACAGGCTTTTGCAATAGCGTCATTATCTAAACCGATAATCGCATACATTGCACCGGTACCCGCAGGCACGGCTTCTTGCATCAGTTGACCGCGTAATTCTACTAATTTAATTGCAGCTGCGAAATCAATAACACCCGCACACACTAAAGCAGAATACTCGCCAAGACTGTGACCTGCCATCATTTGTGGCATTTTGCCTTGTTTTTCTTGCCATACACGCCAGATAGCAACAGAAGCTGCTAATAATGCTGGCTGTGTTTTCCAGGTTTTGTTTAGCTCTTCTTCTGGACCGTTTTGAACTAAGTCCCAAAGAGAATAACCCAATACATCAGATGCTTGAGCAAATGTTTCAGTCACGATTGGGTATTGCTCTGCAAGTTCTGCAAGCATTCCAACAGCTTGTGATCCCTGACCGGGGAAAATCATTGCAAAATCAGTCATGTTTATTTTCCTGATAATATTAAAAACGGATAAGTGCAGAACCCCAAGTAAAACCACCACCAAACGCTTCCAGTAAAATTAACTGACCACGTTGAATGCGATTATCTCTTACAGCTTCATCTAATGCTGTTGGGACTGATGCTGCTGACGTATTGCCATGGCGATCTAATGTCACCACTACTTTATCCATTGTCATATCCAGCTTTTTCGCTGTCGCTGAAATAATTCTTAAATTTGCCTGATGAGGCACAAGCCAGTCCAGTTCAGATTTATCAATTTTGTTAGCTTCAAGTGTCTCATCCACAATGTGGGCAAGTTCACGAACTGCGACTTTAAATACTTCGTTTCCTGCCATAGTAACGTAAGCAGGTAAATCGACACTTTCTCTACTCTGATAAGGTAATGCTAATAGATCACCAAAACGTCCATCAGAATGTAAATGGGTAGAGATAATGCCTTCTTCTTCTGATGCACCAACAACCACAGCACCTGCTGCATCACCAAATAGGATAATCGTGCCACGATCTTCTGGATCTAACGCGTGAGATAATCTGTCAGCACCAATAACTAATGCTTTTTTAACAGAACCAGCTTTAATAAATTGATCCGCAATACTTAATGCATAAACAAAACCAGAACATGCAGCCGCAACATCAAAAGCAATACAGTCATTAATCCCTAATGCATTTTGAATTTGGCAAGCCGCGCTTGGAAATGCGTGTGAGCCAGATGTAGTCGCAACAATAATCAATCCAATATCTTGCTTATCAATACCTGACATCTCTAATGCTTTTTCGCCAGCGCCCGCCCCCATCACAGCAACAGTTTCTTCTTCTGCTGCAATTCGACGTTCATGAATACCCGTTCTGGTAACAATCCACTCGTCAGATGTTTCAACCATTTTTTCTAAATCGGCATTAGTTCGCACTTGTACAGGCAAGTAACTACCAGTACCTAAGATTTTTGTATACATTCTATCAGTCGCTCTTGGGTAATACTGTTGTCAGCCGTGAAGCAATTCGCTCTGGAATTTTTCGCTCAACGGCATGAACAGCCTGTTCTATTGCTGCTGTAAACGCGCTTTCATTTGCGCCACCATGGCTTTTAATGACGATACCGCGTAATCCTAACAGAGAAGCACCGTTATACTGGTCGGGGTTCATATGCCCAAAACGCGTAATTAGCCGTTTTTGTAACCACTTCTTCAATATTTTCATCCACCACGACGTTTTTTTATTTTCGGTAGTAGAAGATTTAATCAATGAAAGGAAAACTCTGATAACCCCTTCCATCGTTTTAAGGGAGACATTACCTGCGAAGCCGTCACACACCAAAACATCAGTTTTGCCTGTCAGTAATTCATTACCTTCAACATAACCAATATAATTAATATTCGGTGTCGATTTTAATACCGTAGCAGCTTCGCGGATATTATCTAATCCTTTACTCTCTTCTTCACCAATATTTAAAAGCGCCACTTTCGGTGAATCAATCTCTGCTATTTCTTCGGCCATAACTGCGCCCATTACCGCAAACTGTACCAGCATTTTGCTATCACAATTAACGTTAGCACCTAAATCCAGAACAACCGTCTTACCTTTTTTCTGGTTAGGTAATACCGAAACCAGTGCAGGACGTTCAATTCCATCAATAGCATTAAGTCGAAGTTTTGCTAATCCCATCAATACACCAGTATTCCCTGCACTTACACAAGCCTGTGCTTCCCCTGTTTTCACGAGATCAAGTGCCACTCGCATTGATGTGCCTTTACTTGCTCTAATAGCCTGTGAAGGTTTAGCATCATTGGCGACAATATGTTCTGCGGGTATAACTTGTAAACGGGAGATTAGCTCAGCATTTTGATTTGCAAGCAGAGGAGAGATAGAGTCTGGTTGGCCTACCAGCAATATTTTTAAATGAGGATTAGATGCCAGCGCCCGCAAACAAGCAGGCACTGTGATGCGAGGACCGAAGTCCCCGCCCATCGCATCTAACGCTATGGTTAGATTTGTCAAGGTATCAACGAGCTATAAAGCTAATTACTTGTTGATAACCTTGCGGCCACGGTAGTAACCGTCAGCAGTTACATGGTGACGCAGGTGAGTTTCACCAGAAGTTTTGTCAACAGAAACCTGAGTTACTGTCAGCGCGTCATGAGAGCGACGCATACCACGTTTAGAACGAGTTGGTTTGTTTTGTTGTACGGCCATTGACCTTACTCCTTAGTACTTTTCTTTAAACTGGCTAATACGGCAAATGGATTTGGTTTCTCTGATAATTCTTCAGGGAGTTCACCAAACACCATATCCGCGTCGGACACTTCACAGTGTTCAAAATCATGTACCGGAACTACCGGCAAGTTGAGGATTATTTCATCTTCAATCATCGCCAGCAAATCTATTTCACCAAATTCGTTTACATCGACTGGTTCATATTCCTCCGGTAATGCCTCGGCCCGTTCATCACTGACAACAGGGCTAAAACAATATGTTGCGTGAACATGATACGGAAAATGGCCACCACAACGCTGACATTCTAAAGTTACATCCACATCGGAATGTCCTTTAATCACGGCAAGACGTTGATGGTCAATATCAAATGATAAAGCCACATCAATATTACTGTCCACACTGACCACCGATTCAGCTAAGCGGCTTACTTGCTCTGGAGAATAATGACCGTCATAGTCTAAATTCTTTTGAGCTGCTCGCAGCGCATCAATGGTCAGGGGTAATTTTACCTTTTGCATAAGGCGCGCATATTATCTTTGTAATGGAATATAGTCAAAGAAAAAGGCGGGTTATCTACACCTTTCCACCAAAATTCGCTTTATCAGCGGCGCATAGTTTAGAATGTCAGGCATCATTTTGCTACGGATTTTAAAAAAAATATGTTGCCACTCGTTCTTGCGTCTACTTCACCCTTTCGAGCTCAGTTGCTGAAAAAGCTTGGAATGCCCTTTATACAGGCATCTCCAGAGATTGACGAAACCCCAAAACCCACAGAGTGCGCTCAAGATCTTGTCAGCCGCTTATCCTATGAAAAAGCTAGCGCTTTACAAGCAAAATTTCCACATCACCTTATAATTGGTTCTGATCAAGTTTGTGTGCTGAATAAAAAGATCACGGGGAAACCCCATAATTTTGATAATGCCTTTGCACAATTAAAACAAGCTTCAGGGCAATGTATTTCGTTCTACACCGGATTAACTGTATATAATAGCCTAACGTTAGAACATCAAACACATTGTGAGTTATTTCAAGTTTACTTTCGTCATTTAACTGATGAAGAAATTATCAGTTACTTAAATAAAGAAATGCCTTTCAATTGTGCAGGAAGTTTTAAATCTGAAGGGCTAGGCATTACTCTATTTGATAAACTTGTTGGCGATGATCCAAATTCTTTAATTGGTTTACCACTTATCCGATTGAATAAAATGTTACTCTCGCAAAGAATAAACCCATTATTTTTCTCTGATGATCAAAAATAAATCTGATCATCTTATTTTTAATCTTATGTAGCGATAAAGCGTATTATGAATAAATTAGCATCAGTCTTAACAGCTTTAGTGGTGGTAACAGCATTAGTGGGTTGTTCTGATGAAAAAGATACTGAAATTTCAACAACGAAAACAACTACCACCGCAAATACTATCCAAGACAGCGTGATTTCAGACAAAAAAGAGGACAACACATCCTTATTTAAAAAGAACTTTGTCAGTAGTTGCATATTAGGTTCGGGTATTACTGATGATGCGCTAATTCCTCAAATTGCCGAAGTGTGTGAATGCACTTACGACAATATTATTAAAAATTACGGAATAACAGAATTTATCCGTGTAGATATGGAAATGCGCAAAAACGGCTCAAAATCACTGCCTAAAGAGTGGGATATTGATAAAATTGTTGAGCAATGCATGACAAAAGTCGAAGGTTAATCCTATTTTCTATTCACGTTCTTAGTGAATTAAGAAAAACAATACGCCCAGCTAACTGGGCGTATTGAGTATTCGAATTTTCTGTTGAAACAAAAACTTCAAGCTTAAGATTTTTGACTACGTAATACTTGTAAACAATGACGTAACTGATTATCCATTGGCGCTTCAATTCGCATTTGTTCACCCGTTGAAGGATGAGTAAATGTCAAAGAACTTGCATGTAAGAATAGGCGCTTAAGTTTTGTTCCTACCAATTGTGAATCAAAATCACGATCACCATAGCGATCATCAAATGCAATAGGATGACCTGCATGTAATGTATGCACACGAATTTGGTGTGTTCTTCCTGTCACAGGGCTTGCTTTCACAAGTGTGGCAAATTCAAAACGCTCTTCAACCTTAAAACGAGTCTCTGAAGGTTTTCCTTCATTACTCACTTTAACCACTCGTTCACCACTTTGAAGAATATTTTTCAATAACGGTGCTTGAACAACTTTAGTATGAGATTGCCACTGCCCACGAACTAAGGCTAAATAATCTTTTTGCATCTGTTTTAAGCGTAATTGCTCATGCAACGCACGCAATGCTGAACGTTTCTTTGCAATTAATAAAACACCCGATGTATCTCTATCAAGACGATGTACAAGCTCTAAAAAACGAGCTTCTGGGCGTAATGCGCGTAGGCCTTCAATCACACCAAAACTTAACCCACTTCCCCCATGCACTGCGGTTCCTGAGGGTTTATTGATGAGCATTAAGTGGTCATCTTCATATAAAATACAATCTGCCAATGCCGAAACTTTATCAAGTTTTGGTGATACAGCGATCTCTTCTTTTTCTGATACCCGTACAGGAGGAATACGAATACTGTCGCCTGCATTAATTTTGTATTCAGGTTTAATTCGCCCTTTGTTAACTCGAACTTCTCCTTTTCGGATAATTCGGTAAATCATACTTTTTGGTACACCTTTCAAGCGTGCCAGTAAAAAATTATCGATACGCTGGCCTGCTTCATCGCCATCAATGGTGACGAACTGAACTTGATTAAATGATTTCATAGTGGCGATTCTTTGGCTCTCTTAAAATAAAAATTACAAACAACTTTATGGTGCACAAAATAACATCAATTCTGTCGTCTATTTTAACCTGAATAATGGGAAAAAGACGAAACATTAGCTAATCTCTCATATTTATACAGAAAAAGTCACCAAAGCAGAAAAGTCATCTTGCTATAACCCTAACACCAATGGAATAATGCAGACTCTCCTGATTATGTTTATCAGGTATATTTATGAAAATTTTGTTTGTTTGATTTTCAAAATGCAGCAATGGCGTAAGACATAGTCGAAAATCAAACAATTTAGTATGCCATAAATACATCGCTTATTGAGTTGAAACATTGTGTTCAATTAAAGAGTGCTGAATTTTTGAACTAAAAATCAGACTCACCGACATATTGCACCTCTATACAATCGACAACCGTGAGGTTGACGCATTTGTAAAAGACACGAGGTCATCGGTTATCAATAGTGTAATTACGTATGTTAGTGGCACATTATAAAACGTGAAAATAACGAGTAAGTCACAATATGAAAAGAATGTTAATTAACGCAACTCAGCAGGAAGAGTTGCGTGTTGCCCTTGTCGATGGGCAACGTTTGTACGATCTGGATATCGAAAGCCCCGGTCATGAACAGAAAAAAGCGAATATCTATAAAGGTAAAATCACTCGAATTGAACCCAGCTTAGAAGCCGCTTTTGTTGATTATGGTGCGGAACGCCACGGTTTCCTTCCTATCAAAGAAATAGCCCGCGAATACTTTCCTAGTAATTATCACTCCCATGGTCGTCCTAACATCAAAGATGTCTTAAAAGAAGGCCAGGAAGTTATTGTTCAAGTTGATAAAGAAGAGCGTGGTAATAAAGGTGCAGCGTTAACCACTTTTATTAGCCTTGCAGGAAGCTATTTGGTATTAATGCCAAATAATCCTCGTGCAGGTGGTATTTCTCGCCGTATTGAAGGTGAAGATCGTACTGAACTTAAAGAAGCTTTATCAAGCCTTGAAATCCCAGATGGCATGGGTCTGATTGTACGTACAGCTGGTGTTGGTAAATCAGCTGAAGCACTGCAACAAGACTTAAGCTATCGTCTAAGACACTGGGATGCTATTAAGAAAGCAGCTGACAATCGCCCTGCACCATTCTTAATCCATCAGGAAAGTAATGTAATCGTTCGCGCATTCCGCGACTATTTACGTCCTGATATTGGTGAAATCTTAATTGATAACGCAAAAGTCGTTGAAATGGCACGTAGCCATATTGAAGCGATTGGCCGTGGTGATTTTGCTAGTAAAATTCGCCATTACACTGGCGCCGTTCCTTTATTTAGCCATTACCAGATTGAATCACAGATTGAATCTGCGTTTCAGCGTGAAGTTCGCCTTCCTTCTGGTGGCGCTTTAGTTATTGATACAACTGAAGCATTAACAGCGATTGATATCAACTCCTCACGCTCAACCCGTGGTGGTGATATCGAAGAAACTGCATTTAATACTAACTTAGAAGCAGCTGACGAAATTGCACGCCAATTACGTTTACGAGACTTGGGTGGTTTAATTGTTATCGACTTTATTGATATGACGCCTGTGCGCCATCAACGTGAAGTTGAAAACAGAATGCGTGAAGCTGTTCGTCAAGATCGTGCTCGTATTCAAATTGGACGCATCTCTCGCTTTGGTTTATTAGAGATGTCTCGCCAACGTTTAAGCCCTTCATTAGGTGAATCTAGCCATCACGTTTGCCCACGCTGCTTAGGCACTGGTACTATTCGTGATAATGAATCACTGTCACTTTCTGTGTTACGTCTTATTGAAGAAGAAGCACTTAAAGAAAATACCCATGAAGTGCATGCGATTGTACCTGTTCAAATCGCCTCTTATTTGCTGAACGAAAAACGTAAAGCTGTTACCGACATCGAGTTACGTCAATCTAATGTCAAAGTGGTTATTGTTCCTAATGACCAAATGCAAACCCCTCATTTCTCTGTTATTCGTGTACGTAAAGGCGAAGAAATTACTTCTCTTAGCTACAACTTAGCGCAATTCCATGAAAATCAGTTAAATGAAGCTGAAGATGATGTTGTTACAGAGCGTAAAGCACCTGAACAACCTGCTATTTCAGCCTTTGGATTACAAGAAGAAACTGTTGCTGAAACAGTAAAAAATAAAAAGGCGCCTCAACCTCAAGCTAAACCTGCTAAAACAGAAGAAGCTCAAGGTACTGGTTTCTTTGCTTCTATTGCAAAATTCTTCTCTAACTTATTTACTAGTGAACCAGAGCCTGCGGTAACACAAGAAAAACCACAGGAAAACAAGAAAGAGAACAACGACAATCGTCGTGAGCGTCGTAATAATAATCGACGTAACAATAATAATCGCCGTGACCGTGATAACGATCGTAATCGTGATAACTCGAATAGCGAAGACAATCGCAAGAATCGCAATCAAAAACCACAAACGACTCCAACAACTGAAGTTAGTAGTGAACAAGAGATTGCAGAACGCGAAGCTCGTCGCCAGCAGCGTCGTGAACAACGTGCTGAACAGCGTCGTCGTCAAGAAGAGAAACGTCAACAACAAGAAGCAGCTAAAGCTCAAGCAGCTCTTTCTGAGAATGATACTGTTGCAAAGAATAGTGCTGATGAGAAGAAAGAAGAACCTCGTCGCCCTGCTATGCAACGCCGTAATCGTCGTCAATTAACACAATCTGTACGTGTGACTGACGATGGTAATACATTAGCCGTTGTACCTGTTGCGACCGAAAAAGCAGTTTCTGAACCACCAGTTGCAACGACACAAACTAAAGTTGCCCCAACTGAAAAACCAGCACCTAAAGCAGTCGCTGTTGTGAAAGTTGAAGCAAATGAAGCACAAGTTGTAACAGCACTACCTGATGCAACTAAATCACAAGATGACAATAAGAACGAAGATAATAACGGACAAGATAATGTTATGCCACGTCGTTCTCGCCGTTCACCTCGTCATTTACGTGTAAGTGGTCAACGTCGTCGTCGCTATCGTGATGAGCGCACCTTAACAGTCTCACCAATGCCTCTGACAATGGCAGTTGCTTCTCCTGAACTGGCTTCAGGTAAAGTCTTCATTCGCTATCCAGTCACTCCTGTAAGTGATGCACCATTTATTGAGAATGATGTTGAAAACAACAATGACGTTTCTGTTGGAAACCACATTATTACTCATAAAGATCCACAAATGGTAGCTATCGCACCGGTGGTTTCAGAAGCCATTGTTGCTGATATTGCACAGACAGAAACCTCTGAATCAACTTACTCTGTCACTGTTAGCACTGAATCAACCACTGAAGCTATTGCTGAAATTGTTGCAGTAGAGCCACAAACTGAGCCTGTTGAAACTAACGTGATCAGTGATGCAATCAATGAAGTGAATACAGAAGAGCATGTTACTCGTAAAGAGAATATTTCAGCAGTATTGAATACCACTGAGGCTTACATGCATGAAACTTCACAACAAATTGAAACAAATATCGCGCCAGAAGAAGTTGCACAAGATACGGTTGCACCAGTAGAAAGTGAAACATCAACACCTGAGCCTCAACCTGTTGAAGCAGTAATAGCAACTGAAGAAACTGTTGAACAACACAAAGAAGTTGCTGCTGTTGAAATTGTTGCTACCCCTGTCGTTGAAACTGTCATTGAAGGCCAGCCAGCAGAAAACGCAACACCGGTTGTGGAAGTTGAAGCAGTAACAGTGAGCAAACCAGCTGAAGTCGTTATTCGTCAAGAGCCTGTTGTAGCTACACGCCAACTACATGCAAGCTCACCAATGACAAAAGCACCAGCCGCTGATGAAGCGCCTGTGGCAATTGAAATCAAAGCGTGGGAAGCACGCCCTGCTTTTGATAAAAAAGGCCGCACAGGTGCAGGCGGACATTGTTCTACTAGCCACGCGTCTTCAGAAATGACGAAAGCTGAAAGCAAAAACTAATAATAAGGTGTTATTAAGAATATCTTGATAATACTTCTAAATCGAGAACCCACTTTTTAGTGGGTTCTTTTTTTGGTAACTGTTCACAAATTAACTGAGCATTTATAAAGCCAAAAATAAGATAAAAAAAAACCTCTGAATATTTAATTCAGAGGCAGTTAATTTCTTAGCAAAGCAATCAGTCTTTTAGATCAGGCAGATTTTTAATTTCGCCCATCGCTTTTAACTGCTTAGATAATTCGCGACGCTCTTTAGACAGATCGGCATTTTTAATAATGTAATCGTCAACACGATCGTCATAGTCACTACGCATATTAGCAATAATACCCAGTACATCTTCAATCGACATACCTGGTTTAATATATTCACTTAAGTTGTCTAACAAAAGAACACGTTTTTGGTTATCACGGATCTTTTTCTCATTGTCAGTGATCTCACGACGGATTTTGTTCTTACGACGATACATACGCACAAACTCCAGTACGTTTTGGAAAGACGGCTTGTTTGCGTTATCCATTTCCTACACCTTTACAATTGATATTTAAGATAAATAGTTCTGTTTAAGATTATCGCTTAATCGTGTCAATAAACAAGTAAAGTTTACAAATTTAATTGGTTTTGCTTAATTAACAATTAATTAGGATTATATGTATTAATAAATATAGTCAACATTCTTTAACCCGTAAATGTTCACTTAATTAATAATAAAAAAATGGCTACACATTTTCACTGGTAGCCCAAATCGACACTACAAAGGATAAACTTATGAGCGATTAAATAGGTTGTGCTTTATTTTTATCTTCATATTGTAAGCCATCAAGTGGCAATAATGCTTTCGCATCTGAACGTAAAAACATAGCAGAGAGAAGTGTTGTTCCTATCACTATACATCCCATCACCATATAAGTTGGTGCAAAACCATAATGATCATAGCCATAACCCGCTAATGGAGATAATAATGTTGCGACAATAGAGCTCACACATTGAAAACCGACTAAATAAAGTGTTGAAGACAAACGTTTATCAAAATGTTGGCTGTTATATTTAAAAATTGAAATTAATAAAATCGGTAATTCAACCGCATGTAATAATTTCATACAAGAGATCAAAACAGGCCCTTCAACTAATCCGGAACCAATAATACGTGCAGCCATAACACTACTTGCTAGTAATAAGCCATTTTTAGCACCAATTCTATTTACAAGGAAAGGTGCGATAAACATACCACCAGCTTCTAAGAATACCTGCAATGAATTCAGATATCCGTACATCTCATTTCCCTGTTGTAAGGTTGCAAATTGTGATGAGAAAAAGACGGGAAATTGTTGGTCATAAACCCCATAAACACAGGTACCAATAACAAACAATATAAGCGCCCAAAAGCGCGGCAATGAAAGTAAATTCAGCGCATCTTTGAGGGTAATCGCTGATGTTTTCCCATGCTCTAATTGATTAAATGCGTCTGATTTATCGGTCTTTAATAGTGCTAAAAGAATTAAGAATACAATGCCAGAAATAGAAGCCATTACAAAATTGTAATTAGGATCGATATTTATATTGTGTCCGGCAATAAAAGTTGCTGATGCCCAACCTAACGATCCCCACATTCTCGCCCTACCATATTCAAAACCACGAATACGACTAACACGCTCTGTGTATGACTCTAATACACCAATGCCCGCATTAAATGTCATTCCAACATATAAGCCCCCTAAAATGGAGCCAACAAATATATTCCAACGTAGTATTGATGCGAAACCTAGAAAAAAAGGCCCAGAAAGAATAAGCAATACTGCAATCACTAATAACAAATTCTTTCTTAGTCCTAATTTATCTTGAATAAAGCCATATAAAGGTTGAGCACATAGCGCAATCAGAGAAATTGCAGAAAATATTAATCCAGTATCAGTCGCTTTTAGCCCTACATACTGATTTAACCAAATAGAAACTAATGAAAATGATGATGACCAGGTAAAAAAGAAGAAAAATAACAGTGCACTTAAGATCGCATAGTATTTTTTTGAGTCTTTATTCATTGTTTTAGTGCCTTATAAAGTCATTCCACCCCTAAATGTTAACGTTAACTTTTAAGTTAACAAACAATTTTATCGCTTTAATGTGATATAAAGCACATAAGTTAACGTTAACAACTTGAACTATGTGTTCTAGATCCACTTTTATCTTTTATTACTGTTATTCACAGTAAAACGCACAAATAGGTATCATATAATCCATTTTCATTGGTTTCCTTTGCTAAAATAGGTGTATCTTTCATAACTATCTTAAAGCCATGCTAACTGATTTAAACCACCTAACCCTCGCCGTCAATAATGTGAATAAAAGCTTTGCCTTTTATACTGAAATATTAGGTTTTAAACCTCTTGCTTTATGGGATAACGGCGCTTACCTACAACTGGGTTCCTTATGGCTATGTTTATCTCACGATAAACGCCATATTACTGAAGACAGTGATTACACCCATTATGCTTTCAGTTTATCTGCAAATAATTTTGAAACCTTTAAACAGCATCTTTTATCCCATGACATTACTGCATGGAAAGAAAATAAAAGCGAAGGTGATTCATTCTATTTTTACGATCCTGACTATCATAAACTTGAAGTCCATGTGGGTGATTTAAAAAGTCGCTTAGAAGCTTGTCGTCAACATCCCTACTCTGGTATGCAATTTTTCGACAAATAAAAAGATGATAAGAATGAGTAGCTAAAATAATACGATAGATATGCTTGTTGTAGTTTTATGTTATTGTCATCAAAAAGATCAATATTAGTGGCGGTACGCTCCTACTTATCCTTACTGTGACACCCTATATTAAACACTACATAAGTACGCTTTGATCTGACATTTCACGTTTACCGCATTATGGTTTACCATGGTCTTAATTAAGCCCAATACAACTCATTGAGTAATGATTTTAAAAATCATCAATAAATTTACGGTAGGAAACCTTGTCTAATTCAGCGAAAACGCCCACATTTTACATCCATGACTACGAAACCTTCGGCACTAATCCTGCCCTAGATCGCCCAGCTCAATTTGCAGGTATAAGAACTGATATGGATTTCAATATTATTGAAGATCCTCTCGTTATTTATTGCAAACCTAATGATGATTATCTACCTCATCCAGAAGCCGTGATGATCACGGGAATAACACCACAAATTGCGGCAAAAAATGGGATGGTTGAAGCAGAGTTTACTCGCCAGATCCATCAAGCTTTTAGCCAACCTAATAGCTGTATTATGGGTTATAACAACCTTCGTTTTGATGATGAAGTCACTCGTAATATCCTTTATCGTAATTTTTATGATCCTTATGCTTATAGCTGGCAAAAAGGAAACTCGCGTTGGGATTTACTTGATGTTTTACGTGCCTGTTATGCACTGCGCCCTGAAGGTATTATTTGGCCTGAAAATGAGGACGGTTTTCCAAGCTTTCGTTTAGAGTTATTAACTAAAGCCAATGGCATTTCTCATGAAAATGCCCATGATGCAATGTCTGATGTTTATGCCACCATTGCGATGGCAAAAAAATTAAAACAAGCTCAACCACGAATGTTTGATTATTTCTTTAATTTACGTGATAAACGCAAAGTGCAAGCGCTAATTGATATTCCAGCAATGACACCGATTGTGCATGTTTCAGGTATGTTTGGTGCCGCGCGTTCTAATTTAAGTCTTGTTGCCCCATTAGCGTGGCATCCTGATAATCGTAATGCAGTTATTGTTTGTGACTTAGCCGCAGATATATCTCCTCTATTAACCCTCAACTCAGACCAATTACGTGAGCGTTTATATACACCACGTAGTGAATTATCAGCTGATGAGCCACCTGTTCCAATTAAATTATTGCATATTAATAAATGCCCAATTGTCGCACCGCAAAAGACATTAAGACAACAAGATGCAGATAGAATTGGTTTAGATGTTGATACTTGTTTAAAAAATCAAGCGATCTTGTTTTCTCACCCTGATATACGCAATAAAGTTGTGGAAATATTTGCACAACAAACGCCTTTTGCTGTATCCGATAATGTTGATTCACAGATTTATAATGGTTTTTTCAGTGAAAATGATCGTAGTGCGATGGAGATTATTCGCTCAACACAACCACAGAATTTACCAGCTTTAGATTTAACGTTTGAAGATGCGAGAATGGAACCTCTATTTTTCCGTTATCGTGCAAGAAATTATCCTTCAACGCTTGATTATGATGAACAACAACGTTGGTTGGCGCATAGAAAAGAGATGTTAACGCCAGAAAAACTAACGGAATATATTAATACTATTCAGTTATTAGCGGAAGAACACGCTGATAACGAGGAAAAATTAAAACAGCTACAAGAGCTTTATTTATATGCTCAAGAGATTGCGAGTTAATTGATAAAATAAAAGGCAGGTTTTACCCTGCCTTTCTTGTTGCTTAAATAAGCTCAGTATAAAACTATTATTCTTTATTCTCTGTATTAGCCTCATTATGAGCGCGTCCACAACCACACTCATCTCCCCAATATTTTAATTTTGAGGTTTTACCAATACCTGGGTTCATGCTATTGGTTGGATCGTTATGTTTATAGAATGCTTTTAATTGAGGCTTAGCATAATACATATGGCCCACGTTATGCTCTGCGGGATATTCTGCTCCACGTTGATCTAATAGCGCCAGCATTTCTGCTTTTAATGCCTTAGCATCAACACCTTTTTTAATAATGTAATCTTGGTGCATAACGTGACACATAAAATGCCCACAATAGAGTTTATAAAGTAATTTACTCTCTATTTCGGGTGGTAGTTTTTCAAACCAATCTTTGTCATTACGACGCAATGCAATATCTAATGGCAACACATCTTCTACGTCATTAACATGAACGGCATGATAACGGACAGCAGCACCTGCGGCGGCAAAACGATGCAAGAAGGCTTTATTTCCCTCTTCTTCAGTACATTCAAAATAATCGCCTGATGCTGATTTAAAGTATTCTTTTAAATAAGTCGCAGCTTCTTCAATTCCATCATCAGCCATTCTTAACATAAGATGATGTTCATATTTGTCACGAAAATCTGTCATACGCTCTGGTAAATGAGCAGGCCATAGTTTGCTCATAAATTGCATGGTTCTATCTACCATATTTTTAGGTAAGAAAGGCACTTTATTTAATACCGCATCTACTCGCCCTTTTACGGCAAATAATATTGGCATTTTATCTGTGCCTAATTTATCAATCACCAAAAACGTATCTTTTCCATACACTTCAGCCATTTTATAATAGCTTCTGTGCATATATTCTCCAGCAACTGGTAGCTTTTTAAAATGACTTAAAATATGACGGCGAATATCTTCAAGCTCGTCCGGATTATTAGTACCAATATAAAAAACCTGAGTGCGATGATCTGCTGGGAAAGTATCTAATCTCACGGCAAATACAGATAATTTTCCTGCGCTCCCAGCGGCTTCATATAAACGGCGTTCGTCATTATTAAAACGAGATGGTGTATTAGCATCAACATCGCGTATACGCTCATGATATTCATGGTCAGAAGCTAATTTTTCTGTCGTTTGTATCTGTTTCTCATGATAATGACGATTATCTAAATTAGTTAATATTTCTTCTGGCGTTTCGCCTAAATCAATACCTAAATGGTTAACTAATTCAGCTTCCCCTTTTTCATTAACACGAGCATAAAGTGATAATTCGGTATATGCAGGTCCACGGCGAACTAAAGCACCACCTGAGTTATTACAAATCCCCCCTATTACTGACGCACCAATACAAGATGATCCAATAACAGAATGAGGCTCACGTCCTAATGGCTTTAATACTTTTTCTAAATGCCATAACGTACTGCCAGGAAAAGCGATAACTTGATTATGCTCTGAGAGAACCTGTATTTTATCTTGACGTAATGTACTAATAATTACGATGTCTCTATCATAATCATCACCATTAGGTGTCGAGCCTTCTGTTAATCCAGTATTCGCCGCTTGCATAATAATAATTTTATCGGCTTCAACACAGGTTTTAAAAACTCGCCATTGTTCTAATAAATTAGCGGGAAAGACAACAGCTAATGCCTTACCTTGTCCTGAACGAAAACCTTTACGATAACGTTCTGTTTTATGTGCTTGTGTTAATACCTGTTTTTTACCAACAATACCTTCAAGTTTGCGAATAAAATGTTGATTTACAGAACTATTATTCTCATTCATTTTCCCTATCCTATTCCTGTCTTGTCTGATTACTCTTTTATTTGCCCGTTTTATTATTACTCGTAGGACTACGTGCAAAATATAAACTTATCATTTATGTAACTACTTTTATACATCTATCCGCGTTTCTTAAAAAATAACATTTATTTATTTTTAATCATTTTATTATTTAAAGATAATTTTGATATTTATTTCTTAAATAGAATATAAATAAGCTCCATTTTAATGTTTTATTCTATTATTAGCTTTTTTCTTGCTAACTGTTCCCATGCTTGGCAACTGCGGCTTTTATAGTTATTTTTATTATTCGCTAGTGCTATTTGATATGACAATATTGGCTCGACCACTGGAACAACAACCAAATCATCAATAGGGTTTTTATTACACATGCTGTTAGGTAAAAGCGTTATTCCCACACCCGCTTTTACCATTGCAATAATTAAATCTAAATGATTGCTACGCCCCGCAATAATAGGCATAGTATTGTAAATACCACAAGCACTATAAATTAAATCATTAATACGAAAATCTTCAGAAAAGAAAATAAAAGGCTCATTAATCAACTCTTTAAAATGAACTTCCTTTTTTATAGCCAAAGGATGGGATGGCGACATTAATAACATTAAGTGGTCTTCTGAAAAAGGTATTAATTCAAAAGTATCTTCATTAAAAGGCAATACGACCGCGGCTGTTTCAACTCTTCCTTCTCTCATGGCATCGGCCATTTGCTTGGTGCCTAGTTCAAATATTTTTAGTTCAACCTGAGGATGAAGAGAACTAAATGCCATAATAATATCAGCAAAATAAGTCGAGGCTATTACAGGAGGTAATCCAACATTTAATACCCCTGTTAATGGCCCAGACTTATCCTGTAATGCTTTATTCATATTATTAAATTGCGCAAGTATCTGTTTTGCATGTTCAAATAGTATTGCACCATCATCCGTTAGCCTGACACCATCAACTTCTCTCAGTAATAAAGTTACACCTAACTCATCTTCTAATTTTTTAATACTACGACTAATCGCAGGTTGAGTGATAAATAGTGCATCAGCGGCTCGGCTAAAACCATTTAATTGAACAACCTCAACAAAATAGCGCAATGTGCGAATATCCATTAGCAACGCTCACCTTATTACATTTAGTTATACCCTCAATGATAATAAACCATTTCATATCAAATAATATCCGCGATAAAACATTAAGCATAATGTAAAAGCATTCTTCTACTTTTACAGACTATTATTCGGATTTTATGGAGATAATATGAGTAAGACTGTCGTTGAGTATATGTTAAACCGCCTATATGACTTAGGAATAAGTGATGTTTTTGGTGTTGCAGGTGATTATGCGTTCCCCATAGAAGATACTATTTGTAATAGCAACCATATGCGTTGGATTGGTAACTGCAATGAATTAAATGCGGCTTACGCAGCTGATGGTTATGCCCGAATTAAAGGTATGGCTGCGTTATCGACAACATTTGGTGTTGGTGAATTAAGTGCGATTAATGCTATCGCTGGCTCTTATGCAGAAAACTTACCTATCTTTCATTTAGTTGGTATGCCAGCAAGTGGTGTACAAAAAAGTAAGCGTCTGGTTCATCACACATTGGGTAATGGTGATTTTGATATTTTTTATCAATTAGGCCAACGCCTTGCTTGTGCTCACACAATATTGACACCTGAAAATTGTATTCCCGAAATGGAACGCTTAATTGTGACTGCATTAAAAGAGCGTCGTCCTGTTTATATTGGCTTACCTTCTGATTATGCCACTATGCAAGTGATAGAATATTCACCAATCATCACACCGAAAAAACCAATAAGCGATCAAGAAATACTTGAAAAAGTAGTATCACTCATTATTGAAAAACTTACACACAGCAATAATACCTGCGTATTGCCCGGTATTTTATCCGCACGTTTAGGGTTATCAGATAGTGTTCGATCTTTTATTGATAAGACCGGCTTACCTTATGCCACTATGTTTATGGATAAAAGTATTTTAAGTGAATCTCATCCTCAATATGTTGGTATGTATGATGGCAAATTAATGACACCTGAAGTCAGAGAATTTGTAGAAAATAGTGATTACGTATTAGGAATTGGTGCAATGATGACTGACTTTAATACAGGGAGTTTCACTGCCAATATTAAATCAAAGCAATATATCAGCATCATGCCAGAATATGTTGAGATTGATTCTGTTATCTATACATCCATTTATATGGAAGACGTGCTCTCAGCACTAACTCAAAGATTACCGAATAGAACTTATCATCAGATAAAAGCCAAAGGATTAGGCAAAGCTGTATTATCTGATAATAGTAAAATTACTGCTCAGTATCTCTATCCTCATTTAGAAAAGTTTTTTAAACCTAACGATATTATTATTGCTGAAACAGGTACATCATCAATGGGGTTAGGTTTTTCCCTATTACCAGATGGTGCACAATTCCATAATCAAACATTATGGGGTTCTATTGGTTGGGCAACACCTGCATCATTTGGTGCTGCACTTGCAGCGCCTAACAAACGAGTTATTTTAATTACAGGTGAAGGCTCGCATCAATTAACCGTACAAGAGATTAGCCAATTTGTTCGTTTTGGATTAAAACCAATCATCCTTGTTTTAAATAACGATGGTTACTTAATTGAACGATTATTATGTGATTATCCCGAAGCTTATTATAACGATCTTGCTCAATGGAATTATCATCAATTACCTAAAGCATTTGGTGCAAGAGATTGGTATTGTGAGAAAGTCACAACAATAGATGAATTAAATAAAGCGCTTGAAGTCGCAGGATCCTCAGAAAATGCCTCTTATATCGAAATAGTAACAGAGCGATATGAAGCTTCTGAATTAGCACAAAAATTAAAAGAGTCTAAAGATTCGCTTTATTCTTTTTAAGTTATAGTATGATTTAAATAATAAAACCTAGCCAATGTTTATTTAACTTAGGCTAGGTTTTTGATAGTGTTCTTTGAGTCTTGCCAGAGATTTATCTATTCTGTTCAGCCAAATAAAATTAACTGTCACTTTGAATTTTTTAATAACTAAAAATACTGTATTACTTATTTCATTTTTTAATTTTATACTTATTTACTAAAGTTATTTTAAGTAATACTTTCTCAAGATATATTCCATATAAATTTTAATTATAAATTTACTTGCTTATTTTATCCACATAACACTTGAAGGTAAATGGCTTAGAAATATTTTTTATTTTTTGATGCGAAACAAATATTTATTTTCAAGTGATGTTCACAGTGTACTTATGTATTTTATGTCTAAACATTTTAATAATTTCAAAATTCTTAATACTAAATAAACTCATCAACTAACGATGCCATGTAATTAATACAATTAAAAATGGTAATTTTCATACTCCCATGCAAAATAACAAGAAAGTTTCCCTGCTATTTCTAACCATGAGTTACCATCACACTTGGCAATATAACTATTAATAACTTTTTTTATTTCATTAATATTATATTCCGGTGTAATAAGTATATGTCTTAATATCCGAGGTCCCCATATATTCTTCAAAATCCATTCAGGAGAACAAACCAACAGATCAAAATTATCAGCACCATTACTCTCTTCGGTGCCTATACGTAGTAATAAACTCAAAGAAAAACACTCATTATCAGGATAATAATTATCTAAATCATAAAAATCGCTAGATAACTCTTTTAGTATTGCTTTCAAACCAATTCCTCATTGTATTATATCTAAGTATTTATTATCGACACAGATTATATTCTAGAGAAAATATCTTCATTTATATTTTATGAAAATCAAGATATTAATTTTTACAATATATCCTTGGGAAATACTCATCAATTTTGTCGTTATCTAATATTCTGTCGAGAGTAAAATCTACTGTATCAGAAACAGCTATTCCATAACGTAATTCTTCAGGAAAGTCATAGATTGAAGCGTATATCGTTGGTACTAAGTACCTAAAATAGTCTCCCATTTTTGTTTTTCCAGTAAAACCAACTGGATAATCTTCCCCTGCAGTATTGCCTTCAATTCCATGATAAACAAAAAAACCTTTATTAGCAGGTAGATTAGACTCACTATAATGACCAGATTTTACCAAATCAGCTTGAAGATTATAGATAATATTATTTCTATCTAAATCAGATCGTTGCCGCCAAGCTGAGTATAAATCAAGTTCAAAATAGCCATTCTTATTTCTTGGATAGTGGTTAAATACTTGAGACTCTTCCCACATATACTCACAGAGATGGTCAAGTAATGGCTCTACATTTTTAATACGTAACAAATTTATTGGTAGATCACCAAAACAGTTATTTACCATAACCGCAATTTTTCCATTTTTATCCATTGCAAACCAAGTATAAATAGTACCAAAATTAGGTTCCCAATATTCATTTAAAACACTCACTATTCCTTTCCTTTAGCCAAGTAACACTGCAATTGTCGCAAGTGGAGTCTTTCTGAGCATTAAGATCCGCAATCTTGAGCTGCATTCCAAGAGTTGACTGGGATTTATCACAAAATTTAGATTGAATTTTCACCATTCAAAAGCACAATAATATTTTCCTCTCCTAACTCATTTCTGAGCATATTTGCTACTTCAGAAGTGTTCAATTCAGGGAAGAATTTATCATTCACTGATATCATAAAATATGACTTCGGTTCTTCAAGCCCAAATTCTTCCGCTATTAGTAGATCTGTTTCCTTTTTATATTTTTCGACTCGATCCTCAATAAAATTCAATTGTTCATGTACTAACACTTCATTAGCAGCATACATAAGATATGACTGCTCGAATAAATAACCGTAATTTAATTTAATTACATCTAATTTAGGTTGTAATGACTCAACATCTAACTTGGTATAACATGTAATATCAATTGCCATCCTATCTCCTACTTGATTCTCGCTGGCTTACCAAATGGTAGAGATATTCACTATAACTCAGATGACTATCTTTTGGTTTCTTAGATCCTAAAAGGCCGAAAGAATAATATATAAATAACCATTTTGAAATTACTTTCTTCAGTGATTCTAAATATGAAGAAATAACAGCTGAAATTACATATAACAGACAAATATATTGCCAATTGAATAAGGACAAAGGAATTAATAACATAGAAATAGAGTTTTGTTCTGATGCGAAATACTTTCAGAAAAAATCCAATGAAATTTAAGTTAAATGACTTTTTAGAAATTCTAAATGAAGCTGTAAGTGACTTAAAAAATTCATGATTCAAGTGTGCTCCCAGCTTTAAACTGGGAGCAGTTCATAAGATAGATTTTTTATTTAAATCAAAATAAGTTCGCCGTGTCGATCAAAAGGTGGATCAACCGGATAATGACGAGTATAAACATTGATAACATGCTGTAAATAACTATTCAGATCCCAATTCGTGTTCTCTACACATTCATCATTTTCATTATAATTAAATATAAGGTCTGGATTATCTGAATCTGTTAGTAGAAAGAGATATTGTGTATAACTTTCTACTGAAATAAAAAATGGTTTTTGTTTTAACAAATCATGGCATTGGATCGATGCCAGCTCTTCTCTTGCACCAATTTGAAATAAAATATCACCTCTTATGGTTTCCTGACCTTGATAAAATACTAGTGGATCATCACCAAAAAGACCACCACTGCAGCGCCCCATACACCTTAAAAACTCATAGAATTGCCCTGTAATTCGAATATCATAAAGGCGTTCCATGCTGGAAATTTCTTTATCAGAATATCCTCTTATATAACTAATATCGATAGATAATTCCGGATAAACTGAGTGTAAATATTCGATTAATTTTATATTCATAATATTATTAATTTACGTTAAAATATCTAAAATGGTTCAAAGTTTGAAATTTTATTCTAAAAAAATTATTTTAGTTTATTTTCTTTTATATATAACATTCCAATACCTAACCCCATAATTGCACCTCCACCAATACTTACTTTTAATGCTTTTTTTATTTCATTAACTTTAAATGAAATTGAAATATCTGAATAAAAATAAAAAAACACCTCCACTAAAAAATAAAAAATCATTACACTTATAAATGAAACAAATATAAACATAATCATTAACACTATAATAAGAAAAATTATTTTCACTCTTTTTTCTCCTCTTCATCTTTTTTTTGTATATAAAAAACACCTAATTCAGATATAGCACTACTACTTAAGTTACCTGCTCCAGAAGAAATTCTAATTTCGGATACTTCCTGCATAATATAAGAGTTTCCCTTAACTTCTGACTCTGAATATTTTCTTAATACTTTATTAAATCCGGGATTATTGCCTTTTGTTATTATTTTACCAACCCAATTAGTTACAGGTTTTGCTATAAAATTACCTAATCCATACTCCATTAATGCTCCACTTCCTGTCGTGATTGCCCCTATTGCTGGAAGAGGTGATTTTGAATATCACGCTCAGTAACGTTATCGTTGGTTTCTAAAAGGATTGATGAGTATCACGGGCTAACAAGCCAAGGTTATTGAGACGGAGTGATAACCAAAAGAAAGATCCCACCATTTTGAGATGGGATCTTAACATCATCTACGTAACTTATATTCTATAAACCACATCCCTATTCCAACGACTAGCCCAGCCCATAGACTTGCTTTAATAATCTTTTTTAAAAACTCGATTGAAAAAATAAAATCTCCACCAATCAATAACCAAATAATACACTCACCTATGCTGTATATAACCAGCCCCATAATAAACAGGACTACCGCACACAAAATAGTCATAACAAGAAAGTATTCAAATTGATTAGTTTTTTGATTCACTATTTTTTTCCTCAACTTCCTTAATTTTCTCTTGCATCAGAAAGTTTGTAGTCTCTGTTGTAAAGGCAGAGCCTATATTTCCCAAAATACCAGGCAAAGGATGGGGTTTCATATCTTTCGAAAGTCCATATAATCCTTTTATAGCTCCACCTTGCAATTTAGGGTTATATTTGGGATCCCAACCTCCTGTTTTCCACAATTTATATTGATTCCATCCATAACTTATAGGCTTACCCGCGAAACCATATCCCACGCTAGAACCAATACCTGCAGTAGTGGCATTTGTAAGTATTGTAAAAGGATCATCCCCCTTAAACATACTTGCGGCTCCCCCCATGCCTGCATTCCAGGCAACTGTTCCCCCAAGCTTCGTATACGCCGTCATAGCGCCTGTTCCAAAAGCAAACACTACATCCACGGAATTGATTTCTCCTGTAAATCCATATTGAATCCCAGCATTTGCTGTGGCTCCTATTGTTCCTGTTGTGAGCATCATTTTGCCTGTCCCATCTCCCAATAAATATGCCGTGGCTTTACCTGCCCCTCCCAATAGCGGTGCCATAACTCGGATTGTCAAACCACCCTGCAATACCTGAAGAGGAGCATCACCAATAGCCGCATTATCTCTGTGGTAGCCATACGTATTGGCTAGGTTATCGGCTTTTCTGAACAGTTTTTCTTCTTCGGTTTGTGTACGTGTCCAGTTCAGAGCACCCAGCCATCCGTTTT
Organism: Proteus terrae; assembly: GCF_003144325.1. GTDB lineage: Bacteria > Pseudomonadota > Gammaproteobacteria > Enterobacterales > Enterobacteriaceae > Proteus > Proteus terrae. Next base: position 1,093 of record NZ_PENS01000018.1, on the reverse strand, counting down.
GCTCATATGCCCGTTGCCTTTCCTTGTCTGCCCAAGCATTTTTCGCTTCTGTACGCCCTGCATATGGGAAGCCTTTGTTCGAGAGCAGCGATGAATCCCCTTCTTTTAACAACATAATGACCAGCTGTTCGACAGTTTTGGTATCGTGCAAGTGAGTTTTTTCATAAGCATATTGCTGCAATTCCTGCAGAAATCTCTGTTGCTGCTCCGGTGTCAAAGACGCCGGATCTTTCCGGTACTGATTTAACAGTTCATCATTGATTTGGTCACGGACTTCCAACGCCAGTAACTCACGAACATCCCTCTCCGTATATTTGTTTTCCCGTAATGCCTCACGGCTTTTATCTAATGCCTCGCGTGAAATATCTCCCAAAAAGTTATTCTCAACTACCACTTTCCCGGCTTGAGCGGCATTAGCAACGCCTGTGCTATTATCGCTGATTAAACCACCGACAATCCCTGAAGTTAACGTTGCCCATGCACTTATATTCTGCTTTTCAGTTTCAGTGAGTTCTTCGGGGGTTTTGCCATAAAGTGAGTGCGATAAAATACCCACTGTTTCCCCTGTCATTGCGCCAGAGGCTTGCACTACTGCATTCTCACCTTTTGCCAACGCAAGGCCTGCATTCAGTAATCCGTGCGCTATCGTGCGCTGAATATCACTTTCAACACTATTACCTTGAATTTGGTTTTTCACTTCATTAGCAAGATAAGGGGCGGAACCATTAGCAATCGCGGTAACAATATTGTTGCCCATGACACCTTGTGTAAATACGGTGATGGCTTGGATGGCACGGGTGTATTTGCCGCCCGTACCAAAGTCTGATTGGTTGGTATAATCCTGTAATAATTTCCTTAATAAACTCAGATCAAAAATATTTGAAAACTTTTCTTCCCATCATATACTTTGCCTACTTTTAAATGGAAATTAATACATTAAAAGTAGGCAAAGTATATGATGTAAATTACAATCTCTGAATATCTTATTTTAATCTTCGTACTTAAAATCTATATTAATTTTCATTGTTTCTAGATCTAAAGTAATTTCACACCCATGCCAAAATGATTTTTTTTCCGATTTTATGTTATCAAT
>NZ_PENS01000017.1 GCF_003144325.1 Proteus terrae | reverse complement strand
ATCTATATCGTAACGGAAAGGTGTTTTTCTTGGTATAACCCTTGAACGCCACCTGCAAAGCAGGTGGTTTTATGTTTAAGACGCTAGCGCGACTTAAACTGGCTAAAGCCATAATAAAATCGCCGAAAACAAATCGGCGATTATCATTTCATTCAGATCACTGCTTATATAGATTAATTAAGTTAATTTCTTAATCGTGGTGCCTGTAATTGGCTACGAATTGACTGTGATAACTCATCTAATGAGTCATTATCTAAGTGTTCATCTGAAACTTCATAAGTTATCTGTGCTTCAGCAAGATAAGTATGAACGGGTTGTCCTTCATCATCTTCCATCACAACATGGTACCAAGGTGCTGCTCGCAAGGTCACATTAGATGCAATATCATCTTCATTAGGTTGATCAAGGGAATATTCAGCATCCACATCGACAACAACGCCTAAGTAGCCGAGTAATTTATGTCTAACTTGCTGTCCTATCCCAAATTTGCTGGCGGTCATCATAGTATCACCTCCATATAGCCTTGCTTATTGGTTATATATATGAGGGTACAAAGTGAAATTTCAAGGATTTGAAAAAAATATAATCCTTTGCTTTCATTATGAATAAAGAACCTCACAAAATCAGATTATCTATTGTATAAAGAAAAGACAATAACCTAGACAGAATTTTTATTTGAAAATAGTATTAGAAGGGCATATGAAAATCGGTAGAGAATATATTATTCAAGGGCGAGTTCAAGGTGTTGGTTTTCGTTTTTTTACTTATCAATGGATGAAAAAACAACCAATAACAGGATATGTTTGGAATCGTGATGATGGTAGCGTGGGAGTAAAGGCTTTTGCGAAAGAAAATGCGTTAAAAGAATTTGAGGATTGGTTAGATGCTGGTGGCCCAAGAAGCGCCAAAATTACATTTTGGTCAGCAACATCTTGTGAATATGAAAAAATGGCAGATTTTTCAATCCACCATTATGAGTAATATTATTTTAATGATTTCTAATTATCTTTATCGAAAGATAATATTAAATACATTTAACGGGTTTTGGTAAACCAGCAAGTTTTGTAGCTTGTTTTGCAGGGCCTTTAGGAAACAAACGATAAAGATAACGGCTATTTCCCTTTTCATCGCCATATTTTTGTGCAAGTGCTTTTACTAGCATACGAATAGCAGGAGAGGTATTAAACTCTAAATAAAATTGGCGAACAAAACGGATAATCTCCCAATGTTGTTCTGTAAGCTCAATTTCTTCTAGTTCAGCTAATGTTGGAACCATATCTTCATTCCACTCATTGCTATTTTTTAAATAACCGTGACTATCTGTCTCGATTTCTTTTCCGTTAAATACAAACATGTGAGTAGCAACCAATCAAAAATAATACCGCTAATTTAGCAAAAATAAGGAAAATACCCAAGTAGAACCCATAAATCGTTGATAAATTAAGCCATTGACTTGTGATGCGTTTAATTTTACGGCAAACAGTACGATAAGGGCTTTACAACATAAGCATAGGTGTTTATATTGCTCCCCATTGCGGAGGGGTGGCCGAGCGGCTGAAGGCAGCGGTCTTGAAAACCGCCGATGGGAAACCATCCGAGAGTTCGAATCTCTCCTCCTCCGCCATCTTCACTTCTAGCAACGTCTTCTAAAGTTTCCCAATCCCAAGTAAATCAAGCATTTCAACTAAATCCCATTATTCCAACGTCTACTATCGTCTATTGAAAATTACCCCCTCTAGCTGATACATATGGGGTACATTTATACCCCATGATTTGAGTATCCCCAAATGAAGCTAACCACCTTTAAAAATATTGCCCTTGAATGGTATAAAGGCAAAAAGGATCGCTGGTCTGTTGGTTATCGTGATGACATGATGGACGCATTTAAGAAAGACGTCTTTCCTTATATAGGATATAGGTAATCGCCCGATTGCTGAAATCAACCCATGGAATTACTTGAAGTGCTTTCTATTATGGAAAAGTGCGGGGCAACCGAGAAGCTAAAGAAAGTGCGCCAACGTTGCGGTGAGGTGTGGAAGTACGGCATTATTACTGGTAGGACTGAGTATAATCCTGCACCAGATTTAGCCAGTGCCTTGTACCACATAAGCGTGAGCACTACCACTACGCCCACCTTTCAGTTAGTGAATTACCAGAGTTTCTTTCTTCTATAGATAAGTACATGGGGAGCCAGATTGTGAGAGTGGCACTGAGGATACTTATATTAACTGGAGTTCGACCAGGCGAATTGAGAAAGGTGGAATGGTCAGAAATTAATTTTGATACTGGAGTATGGGAAATACCGGCTGAAAAAATGAAAATGCGTCGCCTTCATATTGTACCATTATCAGAGTAGGTTATTGAGTTGCTAAAACAGATACACCCAATCAACGGAATTAAGCATAATCAACAGGTATATCTACATACGGGATAATCCCGTATCATTATGGATAAATTAATGTTTAGATCACCCCTAGAAATTGGAATTATTATCCGATGTTCCAGAGTCCCTATAAGCATTTTATTTTAACCAATAGCTTATATTGTGATGGTATCAAGATTAATAAACCAAAAATGAAAAAAGCAAAATTAATCAAGATCACCACGTCAGGAACGGTAATAAAAACACCAGGGCGAATTAAAACAGCCACAGGTAAAGTTATGGCCACAATGACTATTCAGGCCGAGAGTGACAAGCGTAGTCCATACCCATTAAAGATAGTGGCATTCGATATTAACGCGCTGGAGCTAATGACCTGCCAGAAAGGAAATAAAGTAACCGCTACAGATCGCTATGAATGGTTTAATGGTTATCAGCTAACAGGGGTACAGATAGTTACTTGCTAGCATCTGTATGTAAATGTAATCTTTAATGTTAATTTGTGTTTGTGACGAGAGTTTTATCAAAATGAAAAATTTATTAGTTTCTGTTGGTTGTGTTTTTGCTTTATCTGGATGTGCCGTGACAGAATATAATTACACTCCAGACTCGTATAAAATAAGCGAGCCGAAAGTAGGGAGTGTTAATCGTGCGATCATAGGTCAAACTTTAGTAAGAGAAGGTAACATAAGTGAACTGAGTGCGATTAAGATACTAAACCCAATACAAATAGATTTGGTTTATAAAATTATTCCTGGTGTATTCAAAAAAGTTGGTTCAAGCGACAAAGGTGATTTTTATATGCCAACTCAAACTATTGACTCTGGTTCTGTAGTTGTTGAGGAGCTTGGTCAACCATGGAGTTCAATTTTAATAAAAAAAGGAACTAATACTGATGAAATTTGTATTGTAACTGACTTGAATGTAGTTGTTTGTAGCGATAAGGCTAAAATTGAATATCTTAAGCTAAATAATTCCGATGGTAATTCATTTGAGCAGGCTTTAATTTTTAATGGGATAAATGATCAAATTGTAGATATTAGTTATAGAAAAATAGGCTCAAATATAGAAAATCAAGGGTTTGGTAATAATATTCAATATAACCTTAAAGAAAATAATATTATTTCTTATGAAAATGTTAAATTGAAAATTATAAATAGCTCTGATAATTCATTGACATATGAAGTTATAAGTAATTTCTCTGGTAATTAGAACCCGCGAAAACGAATAATTTTTCCAACACATAGCGTTAAACATATAAAGCAAGTTTTTTGTTTAACGCTGCCATCGTAACGCTGAAATATTAGAGCTGATAATTTCCCATATATAAAAAATCATCAATGAGCTAGTTACTGGGCTACACACGGAACCACAATTATTTATATCATTTTTGACACTGATAGCATCAATTTTGACGTTACGTTGACCTAAAGTCATAGAAATTGTTGACATTATGCTTGTGGATTTGCTTATACGATTGACGTTATCAAAATATCACCTTTATATAAATTTTTATAAGTCCGAATTGATCACAATTAAATGTGCGCTAAAGGCAGTTATATCAATGCTTCTGGAATGATTAACAGACAAAACATATGTCAACGAAACGTCAACAATATAAGGTATTTTTTGTTGATCTAATGGCGTATTTCTCTGTGTTTATTCGTTCCTGAAATTTTAGCCTTATAGTTCACAGTAAACAGGGCATTTTTTCCTCTTTAAACTAACTCAATATTATTAGCCTAGTTCATAACTGACCCTCTTTAAGATGACCAGTTCAACTAACCTAAAATATCGGGGTGGTTCGAATTAGTCCACCAGCCTACCCATTCTATTTTGTACACATCAATATGAGGTGTGCAAATTAACAAGTTAATCACTGCTGTCATTTGAAATAGCGTTAGTGTTAGATTTACGCTTCCGTTTGAAACGGAGTCGTGAAAAACACAGGGTAGGGTTATTTCTGGTTGGTGTTTTATTATCTACAATGAAATTACTATTGATGATATTTATGCAATGATGTTACTGGAAAGTATAGGGCTAACATGAGATTAAAAATCACCTCAAAACAGGCATGATAAAAATATTAGGGGGTACATTTTGGGGGAACTATAAAGTTAGAATTTAAATAATTATTTATTATCAATGTGTTGATTGCTATATATGGTTCTTTCCTCCCCTCCTAGCATCTCCTAATAGCAAGTAAATCAAGTAATTCAACAAAGTTATTGTCTCCTGACTTCTCTTGAAAGCTCTACCATTTGTTGTGTGGTTTTTTGTATAGTTAGAGTGGTTGTTAAGTTATTTTGGAACCTCTAATATACTCAAGATATATTTAACAATATTGAAAATATGGAAACAAATTTTTTGTTAAAGCCACTTCAATTACTGCAGGTATTAATATAATATTTTTTATTCATATTCGGATCCTAATAAATAATCAATTCCATTATATAGAATATTATTTTAATACTAATGATTCTTATTTTCAATTTTCAGTTATTTTTATTTTAGCCAAATTAACTGATTATTCATTCTAATTAGCTAGCTTAAATAATTATTTTATCTTTTTTATGGGGAGTTATTGGCATGTCAGGGCTGTTTTTTTCGTTCTATTAAATAGGTGAGAAAATAATCAATAAAACTCACCTATTTAATATCAAAATAATTTTAAAGACTTATTTATTGATTTCATTATTCTGAGCTTGAAGATAATCAGTGAGAAATGCTTGTGCATTACCTTCATGGGATATCCCTTCAGCGTAATTTACTGATATAGGCTGAGGTTCTCCTGGTATATAAAGGTTACCACAGCATTTATTCTCAATAATTAGAGCAACAAATTTATTTCCATTAGTATTTATTGAATATCGGGTATCTCTACTTGTTTTTTCGACCTGCATCTTCTGAATTTTTAAATTCCAGTCATGATCAATACCTTCGATCTGTACTAATGCTTCATTAGCATTACGATCACCAATACGTAGAGTCCAAACAATCACTCCTTGTTGACCTTTATAGGCAATGACATTATTTGCCACATCAGGGCGTTGCTCTGCATGTGCGTTCCCTATTATGCAGGTAAATAATATAGCGATTAAAGCTATTAATTTTTTATAACTAGCCATGTTTTTTATCCTAATATATTGTTATATATAAATAATTATGTAAGCACTAATATTCGATTACTATGATATTAGTTATCATAATAGATTTGTTTATTTTTAAACATAGCATGAAGTTATTATTAGGATATTTCTTGTTTAATTTTCAAGAAAATATTAATCAATTATTATTGAGAGAAAGTAACCTTAACTTTTAAATAATATAATAAAAATTGATACAGAGAAGCTACACTTCTCTGTATTTTTCTATTTGATTCAGATTACAAAGATAAAATTCGTTCAGATATTAGTGACATTAATTTCTCCGATTGAACATCGGTGATTATCATCGTATTCATACGACATTCATTCAAATTGCTATTATTTTTAGGTGGTCTTAGATCATCGTGGACTGTTGCAAAACTTAAACCAAAAAGTTTGCGTGATTCATATTCAATATCAATATGCCCATTTATACCGGTGAAAATATCTGGGCGGATTAGATAACCTATTACACAAGGATCATGTAAGAAGGGATCAAATGCAGCATATCCACGAGACATTTTTGCTGCTGTTCTAGCAATGACATTACCTTGCTCTAACGACTGACATAAACCTGCTCGAATATCAGCTTTATGTGTGACATCTAATCCCAACATAGTAATGTGTTCTGCTGTATCAAAGACAATATGTGCCGCGTGTGGATCGACATGAAAATTGAATTCGGCTGCTGGTGTTATATTCCCATTACAAAATGCAGCCCCTCCCATTAGTACAATATCTTTCACATTATCCTTAAGCCTTGGTTCTTTTAGCATTGCCATGGCGATATTAGTAAGTGGTGCTGTCGGGCAAAGGGTGACTTCTTTAGGATTAGACATCACAGTATCAATAATAAAATCGACGGCATGTATATCGGGATAAGTGTAATTAGATTTTGGTAACATCACACCAGCAAGGCCGTTATTGCCGTGTACTTGTGTCTTACTTCCCCTACGTGCTATCAAAGGTCGTTCACATCCTCTGGCTAAAGGAATATCAGGCCGTGACACAAATGAAAGAATATTACGAGCATTCTCATGAACTTTATCTAACTCAACATTTCCAGCTACTGTTGTGATCCCCAGCACTTTTATTTCTGGTGACGCCAACGCCAGTAAAATAGCAATAGCGTCATCTACACCCGGATCACAATCTATAATAATTTTAGTCATATACTTCTCCTTTGATAACTTACATAACACATTGAATAACAACTAGAATTAAAAACATGACTCATGAAATAAATATCAGCTAATAAAAATACCAACCATAGTTGCAGATAAGCAACTCACTAACGTTGAACCCACAATCAGTCTAAAACTATTCGCCGCTATCATTTTTCCATGTTCTTTACTGATACTGGCGACACAAGCAATAATCATTCCGACTGAACCAAAATTTGCGAACGAAATTAGGAATACAGAGATAATGGCTTCTGTTCTTGGGCTCAGATCACCCAATTTGATATAGTCAACCATTGCAACAAATTCATTCGTTAAAATTTTTGTGGCAATAATTTGCCCGAACTCAATACTGTCCTGCCAAAGGACACCAAGCACAAATGCAATAGGAGAGAAAATATAACCAAGAAGGCCTTGGAAACTTATTCCTATGAGGCGTAAAAAAATATCATTCAACATGCTAATTAGAGCAATAAAGCCAAGAAGCATTGGAACTATCGCTAGAATTAATTTAAAACCATCGAGCATATGCTCTGTTAGTACTTCAAAAAAACTATGATGTTCATTTTTAGGACCAGAAAAATGGTTCGATATCTCAATAGGATCATTAGGGTTAATAATGGAAACAATAACGAAAGTACTAAAAAAGTTTAGGCAAACACCAATAAAGACAAACTGAGGTGATAACATTTGAGTATAAGCACCCAATATTGCGATATCGACAGTAGACAACGAGCATGCAGCTATTGTATACATTTGTGGTTTTGTTAAATTGGGTATGTATTCTTTAATCGAAACATATACGGCCATCATACCTACAATGACAGCACTAACTGCTGAAAACGATTCAAGTTTACCTACTTTGGCTATTTTATTAATAAGGTATCCGATAGTAAGAATAATCAAACGTAGAATACCAAAATATTTTAATATCCCAATAATTGAACAAATAAATACTAAAGGCATTAGAGCAACAATAACGAACACAATAGGTGTTTTTGTGCTTATATCTCCAAATACAAAATCAATTCCTTTATTTGCATGATGTACTAAATATTCTATACCTATATTCGTCGTATTAAGAATTGAGATCCCAATAGATGTGTGTAGAAGTATAAAAGCAACGGAGGCCTCTATTAATAAAAGAATAATAATAGGAATAAATTTTATTTTTATTTTATTAGCATTAAAACTAATAGAAGATGCGACTATAAAAATTAAGAGAAGGCTAATAATGAAAATTAAATATTTCATAACGACCTCGATTATATAATTTATTAACGGGGTGGGTTATTTGTGCACTTCCCTTACATACGCTCTTTTTTTAATCTGGCATCAACACTTGTTCTAGATGGCATTGATGATGCCCCTTTTTTTTCAACGGCCAATGATGCATAAGCAATAGAAAACTTAATTGCTTCATCCATATTTTTACCTTCTATTAATTTTGCGGCTAAAGCACCTGTAAATGCATCACCAGCACCACTTGTATCAACGACAGATGCATTCATCGCTTTGTAATATTTCATCGTGCTACCATTGAAATAAAGAGCACCACTGTCACCAAGTGTCATTACTATTTCTTTAACACCTAAATTGTGTATTGCTTTTATGGCTTCCTGTGCTGAAATAACGCTATCAATTTTAATGTTTGATATTAATTCTGCTTCTGTTCCATTCGGTATTAATAAATCAATAGATGGCAAATGTGAGACAATTTGATCTGAATAGGGCGCTGGGTTAAGAATGACATAACATCCCGATTTTTTTGCTATTTCAATCGCAAACTTGGTCGCTTCTATATTATTTTCTAATTGAGTAAGAAAAACACTTGCCGATTGTAGATTATTAATATCTGAAAGAATTTCAGCTTTAGTGATTTTTGCATTAGCCCCTAGATCAATAACAATACTATTGTTACCAGTAGCGTTCTCAACCATAACTAATGCATTCCCTGTTTTTGCATTGGCATCCTTAATTAATGTATATGAACTTATTTTTGTAGTGCCGAAATATTTTTCTGCGGTAGCACCAAATGAATCGTCGCCTACTTTAACAAAAAAATGTACATGATCATTTAATTCAGCAGCTGCAACCGCTTGATTTGCACCTTTCCCTCCAGGGAAAAAATTTGTCGAAATTGCTTTGATTGTCTCTCCAACAAAAGGAAATCTTTCAACTTCTGTGACAACATCTAAATTGAAAGATCCTAAAATATATAATGAGCATTTATCTGCAGTTTTTTTATCTCTACCTTGTTCTTCGCAATCAATTTGAAGTACTCTGGTTTCATCAATAGTTCTATTTATTATTGGTTCTAATTCAATTTTTTGTAATCTCACTCCACCATGAAATTTAGTTGCTATACCTAATAACTCTAATTCATCTATGTATCTTCTTACGGTTCTTTCCGATACATGAAGTAGAGCACTGAGTTCTTTTACGTAGATAGAATTATCTTTCACTAATTTTTTTCTGATAAATGCAATACTACTCTTTTTTTTCATATCACCCCTCGTTTGTTAAAAAATGTTTTACCATTTGTTAGGATGATAGAGGTTAATCAAGTTTATTCTGCTTGAGTAGTCACGTTTTTTGCTCGTAATTGGACAATTATCTGTCCGTTTAGATAAATTTTAAGGAAAATGTTTTGATAACGCAGTTTGCTTATGTTAAATGGACGGGTTAGTTAAAATCGTCCATTTAACGTCAAAGTAGTTAGCGAAACCATATCAGACCCGAATATTTATTGTTGGATGCCGTTCTATTAAAACGAATTTATTTGTAGTCAGATAAAGATAATTTTTATTGATGATGCTAATGATAATTGTTAGCATTAACTCTCTATTATGGAGAGTATACTATGAAAAATAAATATCACCTGTTAGCAATATTCCTTTCTGCATTACTTCCTTTTACCGCATCGGCTACAACATATCCAGTTACAATTACCGATACAGATGGGCAAAAAATAACGTTAAAACATGAACCTAAACGCATTGTATTACAAGATGGTAGAGATATTTTAACGCTGGCTTTGCTTGATAGAAATAACCCGTTTGAAAGAGTTGTAGCATGGAATAATAATCTGAAAAAATCGGATCCACAGACAGTTTCTTTATTAGAACAGAAATGGAAATCTAATATAAATGCGATCCCTGATATGGGATTTAATGACAAAGGTGAAGTTAATGCAGAGCGAGTTATTGCACAACGACCTGATGTTCTGATCGCTCAACTAAGAGCCAAACCCGCATTAGAAGGATCGGGCGTTGTCAGCATTTTAAGAGAGGCTAATATTCCTATTATTTATGTTGATACTTTTTTAGAGCCAGTCAAAAACACGAAAGAAAGTGTTGAGCTTCTTGGTATTATTTTAAATAAAGAGAGTGAAGCTAAAGAATATACAGATTTTTATCAACAACACCTAGATAGTATTAAAAATAAAACTCAAGAAATTAAAAATAAACCAAGTGTATTTGTAGAAGCAAAGGCTGGAGCTAACGGTGATGGGTGCTGCTTTACACATAATAATGCGGGTTGGGGGGGATTGATCCAAGCTGTTGGTGGTGACAATATAGGCAGTCATTTCTTACCAGGCGCTTCGGGTGTTATTTCTTTAGAGCAGGTTATTAGCACTAAACCTGATGTATATATTGTAACGGGATCTCGCTGGATCAATAAGAATAATATTGCTGCACCATTTGGCTATGGGGTATCTGACAAAGAGACTCAGGAAGGTTTCAAACGATTGAAGAGCAGAATTGGATTTAATCAGATCGCAGCAGTTGAAAATGAGCGATTATATGGTATATATCATAATTTCTATAATCATCCATATAACATCGTTGGTTTAGAATATTTAGCAACTTTCATTTACCCTGAACAATTTGCAGAATTAAAGCCAGAAAATACCTATAAAGAGATAATAGAAAAATATACCACATTACCTAATGCTCAATTTCTTTGGGCAGCAAAAGCAGATAAATAAAAATTTTAATTATAGCCCTTGTTTTTAAGGGCTTTCTATATTCATTTACACTTCGGCTAATCAGAGTATCTGACTTAATAAAGTTAAAATAAGGCTGATCACTATAATAATGAGCAATACACCCAGAATCGTTCTTGCTAAAAGGCAAGAAAGTGTTGTGGGTGGCGCTTTAGGAAAAAGTGCAGAGAAACACCAATAGGCTAATATAGTGGTCAAAAAAATTGCAAAAAGTATAGAACTAATAAAAAAGATCATTTATTGATACTCTTCTTGTGTCAATAATAAATAACCGTTCGGTTATCGCTTTATTTTTGAACATCTACGATATTTATCGTTCTACACAGTTTTATTAATATTTTCCAATACGCATTAAAGCATCTTCAACATCTTCATCATGATCAATTGTAAAAGCAATAAAATCCTCAGTTTTTGGGATTTTTTTGTAAGTCTCTGTTTGCTTAAACAGGGTTAGAGATTCTGAAAATATGTGAATAATTTTTGTTAAAACGTGAGAGTAAGAGCCGTCTTCATAAGACGTATGATAAAGTTGTTCTAAGTATGTTTCATCGATAGGATAAATAGTACTAAAGCATTGGTATTCCCAATCACCTGTATTGTATTTTAAGCTTTTTATCTCTTCATTTGAATGATAAACATGATTATCAGATTGATTTTGATAGTATTTTAATGTTTTTTGAAAATATTCTTCAGTGTTAAAGCAAAGATTTACTTCTCCATATGCGGCATTTAAATCGAACGCAAAGGCGTAAAAGACTTCGCCACTTTTTTCTGTTAAAAATTTCTCTGTTTCTGTTATTGCAAAAGAGACAATATCATTTTTTATATTTTTAATTATTTCATCATTTAATATCATCATTGAATCATAATCCAGTTAGATACAGCGACAATCATAATAATTGCTCTGTATGAAGATAATTAGAATAGTATATTAATATTATAACTTAATGATATAAAATAATGAGTGCCTACTTTTGATTAGTGATAAAACACCTAATGATAGTTCAAAAGGTGTTTTGTGTAATTATTGACGTGCAATTACCCGTTTTTCTTTACGATTAAACCAACTTTCGCGTAATTTATCGTAGCTAAGATTAAATGCATAAGTATAAAAAAGGAAAAAGACAAAAAAAACAATTTCTAATAAGAATGCACTCCATAACGACATATTTAATAGAAATGCCAATATTGGTAAACCAATAACCACAAAGCTTAATTCAAAACCAATAGCATGAATGACTCGTATTTTTGTTGGTCTTGATCCTTTGATTAAAGGCCAATAGCGGTCAAAAATCATGTTATAAAATAAATTCAATAGCATAGCTAATGTTGATAAAACAATAGCAACAGTTCCCATTTGAAAAACTGAGCGACCCAAAACCCATGCACTAAGTGGCGCTGTTATTGCGATGGCTATTACTTCAAATGAAACAGCGTGAAAAACGCGCTCAGTAAATGTTTTTTGATATTGGCTCATATCCCACCTCAAATTAATTATTTAACAAAAAACGAGTGCAATTATTGATGATATTTTGTATATATACAAAATAGGAGCCATCGAAAAAACCGATACCATAATGAACTATTCTATAGAAACTTTGCGTACATTTGTTGAAGCTGCTTCATTAAAATCATTTTCTGCAGCAGCACGAAAATTAAATAAAAGCCAATCTACGGTCAGTAGTACAATCGCCGGATTCGAAGATGATATGGGGTTTGAATTATTTGAGCGTAAAGGGCGGGAGTCAACACTGACTTTTGCAGGACAAAAAGTGTTGAGCTTGGTTGAAGATATATTATCGGCTGATGAACGATTACAGGCATTAAGAATAGAATTATCGCCTGAAATGGAGCCTCGTTTAAGTTGTGTATTCTCTGATATGTATCAACCACCTTATTCAGAGCAACTTTTGAAAATTCTAGATAAAGAATTCCCCCATCTTGAATTTGAGTTTCTTGTTGCTGAGAATGATGATGTGATTAATATGCTGCAAAATAATCAGGCGCATATTGGTATGATGGAATCACGAGCAGAATACCCTGCTGATATTGCTTTCGCTCGTTTGCCTATAAGTGGTAAGTTAGGACTATATGCACATAAAACGCACCCACTTGTAAGAGAAAAGAAAATCAACTATCAACATTTAACAATGCATCGTCAATTAAGGCTAAGCAGTAGTGCCCAATTTGCTATTAATAGTGAGAAAAACTGGCTAGCACCTAACTATTTATTATTACTTGAAATGGCAGAGCAAGAAATGGGATGGGCAATATTACCCACATGGTTAGTTGAGCAATTTGGACATGATTTGTTAGTCAGTCTAGATTATGACCAATTTCCCAAGAAAATAGACATTGATTTAGTATGGTCAAGAAGCAAGCCACCAGGAAAAGCGGGGTATTGGATGATAGATAGGCTATTAAAAAATGATCTTCAGTTTTCTCTCTAGGTATTAATCAATCACCTTCATCATCAATAGATATAGCGAAGGTGATATATTCCTTTCACTACGCCAGATCACCAGCCACAAACATTGGTTTCTTCATCCATATCATAACCACGTACAATATTGATAAGATCTTTCACTATTAAACTGGACATATCAGCATCTAATAAATCAGCTAAAAAGCTATTTTTATCAACAGAAACACCGTTATTTTTGTTTGTTAATACTAAGGTAAGTTCTTGCGAGTCAATATTTACCTTATTTTTTAACTCATTAACCAAAAGTAAAACTTCTTTAGTAGCAACTTCTGGAATATATAAAATTTTAGGATTTAGAAATATTTTTTGAGATTTTTCTTGGCCATTGGCATTAATTAATTCTAATAAATAGCCTTTATTTTCATTTTCCATATTATTATTAACCTTCAGCAAGTATTTTAGGATCGACATAAAAATCGACATTAAAAACAGTATCTTCAGTTTTTGCTTCTATTTTGTGCCATGTTTCTGGCGGGAATACACCAAATTCACCAGCATTAATCACTAATTTTTCTGTTGGTTCTGGGCTAATTTCATCTGCATATGCGTAATAAATAATCATTCCTTGCATAACAGACAGCTTAGGATAAACCCCTTGGCGAGTACCTTTATCTAAATGCCTTTCCCAAATTGATTTTGGGGCTGTGTCTTTGGTCCAAAGTGGTGTTGAGCGTACATGGATATAGTGAGTGGGAATAATAATTCGTTCCATTTTGCCTCCCTAAAATGAAGAGATTAATTTTTCTATTTTTATCTTAGTTAAGAAGAAAAATTATTGCTGATAATGTAATAAGCTATTGTGCTATTGAATAAAATCTACCTCTTCTAATGAGGTATTTCAAATGCAATTTTATGAAAAAAAGTGACAATATAGTTCTAGGCTTATTAATATCTTGTTTTATTTGATTAAATTATTTTTTAAAGTTTAAATTATCTTTTACTTAAAGGTCGTTTTTTAGGCATTTCTCAGGTGTTATTCTTGATGTTTACTCACTAACATAATTTCTTTGTTCTATAATTAATCAACCCTAGGGGATTAATATTTAATTCATTATTTAACATAATTGAGATATCACTATGGAATTAAAGGATTACTACGCCATAATGGGTGTTAAACCTACCGATGATACTAAAACGATTAAAACGGCTTATCGCCGTTTAGCTAAAAAATATCACCCTGATGTAAGTAAAGAGCCGAATGCTGAAGAGTGTTTTAAAGAAATTGCTCAAGCGTGGGAAATATTAGGCGATGAGCAACGAAGAGCCGAATATGATGAGCTTTGGGCACATCGTAACGATCCTAAGTTTAAGCAATTTACACAACAACATTCGAATAAAAAAAATCACCAAAGCTTTAGCCAAGAAGATTTTGATGATTTTTACGCTTCATTTTTTGGTCAACACTCTCCATTTGAAGGTCGTCGAACTCAACAAGCACCTAAACAGCGTGGACATGATTTAGAGATAGAATTAGCCGTTTTTCTAGAAGAATCGCAGGAAGAACATAAGCGTACGATTAGTTATCACTTACCAGTTTATAATATTTTTGGAATTTTAGAAAAAGAGATCCCTAAAACTTTGAATGTTAAAATTCCAGCCGGTGTTATTGATGGGCAACGTATTCGTTTAAAAGGTCAGGGTACAGTAGGTGAGAATGGAGGCGAAAATGGTGATTTATGGTTAACAATTCGTATTGCACCTCATCCTTTGTTTGATATTAAAGGCCATGATTTAGAAATAGTTGTTCCTGTTGCTCCTTGGGAAGCAGCATTAGGTGCAAAAATTCCTATACCTACAATAAAAGAAAAAATCTTGTTAACTATTCCTGCGGGAAGCCAAGCAGGACAAAAGCTACGTATTAAAGGAAAAGGGTTAGTTAGTAAAAAGGTTAGCGGTGATTTATATGCAATTTTAAAAATTGTTATGCCACCTAAATCCGATGAAAAGACACGCGAATTATGGCAACAAATTGCAGATAGTCAGACCGATTATAATCCACGTAAAGACTGGGAGAATAAATAATGGGTCACTTAACAACAACCGTATTTACTGTTACTGAGTTTTGTCATCATACTGGAATATCAAATGATGAACTCAAAGAATTTGTAGCACTTGGTGTAATTGAACCGCTAGAAATTGAAACTCAGGAGTGGTTTTTTGATGATAATGCTATCGTGGTGACACATCGAGCATTAAAACTTCATAAAGAGCTCGCATTAGATTGGCACGGTATCGCTATCGCACTGACTTTATTAGATGAAAATGAACAGCTAAAACAAGAGAATAAGCAATTACGTCAGCAGTTAATGCGATTTATAAATGAATAATCATTAATAAAATAGCTACTAAAAGAGTAAACACTTTAGTGGCTATTTTTATGCCTGAATTTTATTAATGACTTATAGTTATATATTTGTTATTAATTGATTTTAAAGGTTATTTATCCTCATTACCTTAGGTTTCTATTCTTAGAATACTTACTTTAAAAATAAGTAAAATGATGTTGAGATCACACCTATATCATAACTATTAAGTTATGATGACTATAATATTTCAATTATCATCTTCTCTTTTATTATTAATAAGAGATTTATTTTTTGTAAGGGAAAAATAATGAAGCCGCTCCAAACCAATAAACTAATAGAATGGCGCAGAAAGTTTCACCAGTTTCCAGAAATTGGCTGGACTGAATTTGTGACGACAGGCACGATAATCAGCGTATTGCGAGATATGAATATTGAAGTAAAAGCTGGGCCTCATATTATTTGTCGAGAAAGTATTTTAGGTCGAGATGAAAAATTAGTTAATGAAGCCATCAAAATAGCCGAAGAAGAAGGGATCGGTGCTGAGTTATTGGCTGAAATGGACGGTTTAACAGGGTGTCTGGCTATTATTGATACAGAAATTCCTGGCCCTACATTTACCTTTCGTTTCGATATTGATTGTGTTTATGTTCAAGAGTCAAATGACGATACTCATCTGCCTAATAAACAAGGATTTGCTTCGTGCCGTTCTGGATTAATGCATGCTTGTGGTCATGATGGACACACTGCAATAGGGCTTGGCCTTGCTCATTGGTTAAAACAAAATATTCACGCTTTACGCGGGAAATATAAATTGATATTCCAACCCGCAGAAGAAGGAGTGAGAGGTGCAAGAGCAATAAGCGACAGTGGAGTATTAGATGATACTGATTATTTTATGGGGATGCATATTGGATGTAACTTGAAAAAAGGTGAAATTGCACTCGATCCTTTTGATTTTCTTTGTACCACTAAATTAGATATTTCTTTAAAAGGAAAACCCGCTAATGCTATTGATGAACCAGAAAAAGGAAATAACGCATTAGCCGGAGCATGCTTTTTAGCTAATGAAATATTAGCAACGCCAAGACATGGTAAAGGTATGACGAGAGTGAATATTGGAACTTTAATTGCAGGCGAAAATCGTAGCCTTATTCCTAGTTCTGCGAAAATGCAATTAGAAGTGCGTGGGCAAGATGCTGAAATAACACAATACTTATTTAATAGTATAAAAAAATATGTTGATGGTATTGCAATTACTTACCAACTAGAAACAAAAATAGACATTACGGGCGAAGCGACAAATTTCAGAAATGATCGAGAAATGATAGATATCATGCAAGGTGTTGTTGATGCGCATCCAGATTTATTAAATGTCGTATTACCTTTAGGAGGAAGTGAGGATGTCTCATTAATGGTAAGAAGAGTGCAAGAGAAAAAAGGAAAAGCGATATTCTTCTTAGTTGGCGCAGATCAATGTGATGGACATCATAAAGAAAAATTTGATATCGATGAAGAGGCGCTTTCCATCGGGTTAACACTTTTTACTGAAGGTATTCTCTCTATTCTTGAGATGCATAAATAAGAGAAAGGTCTCTCCTATTTATCGATATTGCATAGAATGAGACCTTAATAACTATTTAATTGGGGTCGAAAATAAAGAGGCATCAGGTTGATGTTCTTTAATAAACTCAATATAAAGTTGTGTTTCATGCTCTGTTTTTTGCGACGTGAAAAAACAAATATTACTCATAATCGTCGGTGTAAATTCTCTATAAACAATATCTTCTGTTTCAATAGTAGGAAATGAATTAATTAAACTGATCCCTAAGCCATTTTTTACAAATGTCATAGCTGTATCTTGATCAGAAACTTCAGCAATAATATTAGGCTTAGATTTTGATTTATTGAGTGCTCGATCAATAACTGTGCGCCCAATATTACTTTTAACTAAAGCAATAAAAGACTGTTCATGTAAATCATCAGGTGTGATGGTGTTTTTTGTAGATAATTCATGTGTTTTAGGAATTGCACAAATAATTTGAGTTTCTCTCATCGGAATTTGAGTCAAATTATAATTGCTGTTAATGGTCATATTATCAGTAATGACAATATCAGCTTGTTCTTTTGCAATTAAAGAAAGTAGCTGCTCACTTCTAGATATTTCTAAATGGACATTAACTTGATATTTTTTGATAAACAGAGTGGTGGCCTGATTGATAAAACCATAAGCTAATGTTGGTGGAACTAGGATCCGTAGACTTCGTTTTTTTTCTTGATGATGAAAATGACTCAATCGACTGAAAGATTCGGCGATATTGGCAATTTCTTCATAAAGCAATAAGGCATCAGAGTTTGGAATTAGTTTATTATTTTCACGAGTGAATAACTTTTTACCACAGCGTTTTTCGATCTGGTTCAATGTCTGACTTACAGCTGGTTGAGAAATTCCCAGCTGCTCAGCTGCATTAGTAACACTTCCCTGATCGATCACGGTTTGTATAATTTCGAGGTCACGTAAAGTCGCCCATCCCCCTGACCAAGAAGTTCTTTTTATGTTCATTGTCATTATGTTTTTTGTTTTAGTCAGTTTATCTTGTGTACGATTATACCGTTAATGAATTGATTATTGAATAATAGTAATGATGGAAATTTTAAATGATTTTTATAAGGAATATTTTAAGAGTAAAGGCGTAGATTATAAATGTTATTTGGGATTTATAACTTTTATTATAAAACTTATTGACCGGCTGTTATTGATACTTTTGTCTATAAAAAATCCATTTTTATAGATTTAGAAAGACATAATTATATAATAATTCCAATAAGAGCCATTGGAACTATAGAAGAGTTCAATCAACTATTTAAATTTATACAAGAAAAAAGTAGAAAATAGATTTCAAAAAAAGAGTTCCAGAAAATAAAGCTGGAGCTCTTTTTTTAGGTTAGCATAACAAAATTAACACAAGTTATTATCAGATTTAATGTATTGCTATCGTCTTTAATATCAATGGCTATTTATATAAATAACACTGCTATCAATTACATTAAAATAATATTAATAACAAAGCTCATCTGATTTTATTTTTATATGAAATATACCTTTCAATAAAGCTCTCTGATATTAATATGATGCATAAAATTAATATTTTTATTTAGAAATATAATAATCATTGAGATATAAATCACGGAAATTAACACATTTTCATTGCTAATATTTCGCATAAAATTATCTATCTAGTTTTTTATTTTGATTCTAAAAAGATACTTAATTGATTTATAAATTATAAATAACAAGCAAATGGGGGAGTTTTATGTCTTTATTCAAAAAAGGTATTATCGCTTTATCCGTTAATATTGCATTAGTTTCTTCAGCTTTAGCCTGTACAACGTTGTTAGCGGGAAGCGAAGCGACAAATGATGGTTCGTTGATTATTGCTCGCAGCGCAGATAGCGATGCATTAAAAGCACAACATTTTGTTATTCATCCGGCTAAAACGAATCAAACAGGTATTTACAGCACCAAAGAGCATAATGGTGCTAATAATTTCACTTATCCATTACCTAAGAATTCATTACGTTATACCACTGTACCGAATTGGAAAACACAACTCCATGGTGCAACAGGATTTAATGAACTGGGTGTGGGTGTTAGTGGTACAGAATCTATTTTTGCTTCACCTAAAGCGCTCTCTTTTGATCCCTATGTTGAAGATACTGGAATAACTGAAGATGATATTCCAGATGTCTTACTTTCAAGAGCAAAAACAGCTCGTGAAGCAGTGGAATTATTAGGAAGTATTATTGAAAAACAAGGTGCTGGTGAAGGGTTTGGTGTTGCTGTTGTTGATAAAAATGAGCTTTGGTATTTAGAAACTGGAACAGGACATCATTGGATCGCACAAAAATTACCTAAAGATAAGTACTTTGCGACAGGAAACCAAGGCCGATTACAACACTATGATATTAACAGTGATGATGTTTTAGGCTCTAAAAATCTAGTGGAATTTGCTGTTGAGAAAGGGCTATATAACCCTGAAAAAGAAGGAGGGTTTAATTTTTCAAAAGCTTATACACGAGATGATGAACGAGATCGTACTTATAATGATCCGCGTGTGTGGGTTATTCAGCAACAATTTAATCCATCATTAAAACAAGCTGTGGATGATGGTCGTAATTTCGCGCCTTTATTAACACCAGAGAAAAAAATATCTGTTGAAGAAGCTAAAGCGATGTTACGTAATCACTTTGAAGGAACAGAGCACGACCCATATACTAATGGATTAAATGGTCAAGAATCTTGGCGTCCAATCAGTGTATTCAGAACTTATGAAGCGCATGTTATGCAGGTTCGCCCTGAGCTTCCTCAGGAAATAGGTGAAGTTACCTATGTTGGTTTAGGCATGGCCGATTTAACTGCATTTGTTCCGTATTACAGTGGATTGAAAGCTTATCCACAACATTACGGAATAGGAAGCAATCAAGCAGACAGTGATTCTATTTACTGGAAATATCGTAAGTTACAAACATTAGTAATGACAGATTATCCAAAACTTGCACCAATAGTGAAAAAAGCTTATCAAGAGTGGGAAGTAAAAACTGCATTAGAGCAAAAAGAGATGGAAGCTAAATATCTCACTATGGTGAAAACAGATAAAGCTGGCGCAGATAAAATGCTTAATGAATTTAATTTACGAGTCATGGCAGATGCTGAAAAATTAACTGAAAATTTAATGAATGAATTGTTTACAGTAAGAACAAAAGATATTCAAGACGATATTTTCTTTGCTAACAAATCTAAAAAAGACTGATAGCAGTGAAATATTTCAGCTATCTATTTTAATAGAAAGATCCCAATTTAATTGGGATCTTCTTTATAGGTGAAATTAATTAAAGAACGGGGATATAGTAGCTAATTTTTTGTACGTAATGCTCACTTTGACCAAGTAATTTATCGTAACCTACAGATTCTTTTAGTGTATATCGTTCAATGTCTGGGCCGGGTCTGCGTAATAAATTCATTTTCGGAAGTACTTTTGTATAGACCGTATAAATAATGTCATCATAGTCAGTTAATGAATTTAAGATTTCATTCATATGAAATGTAATGGCTAGATAGTTGCCACCTGGCAATTCTAATTGTGACATGGCAGAAACATTTGATGTTTTTGCTAGTTTCTCTTTATCAACGGCAGTGCTATAAATATACATAGTATCTTCTAATGTACTTGCAGATGCTCGATGCATTGCATATAAGTCTGTGGGGATTGTATGTACATCTTTTAAAAATTTACGCCAAAATTCTTTTCTGAATTTTTTCTTGTCTGAATCCCATGTTGAAATAGGCTTATTGTAATGATGTGACATGCCAACTAATTTTTGAGATGGGAATGTAACTACTTCATATTTAGCACTCAGTTCAACGGTTTTTAATGCAGGAAAAATCAGTTCACTAATATCCCAGCCTGGTTTTTTTCTATATTCCGAAGGCGTAATATTAAACTGTTTTTTAAAGGCTCGGCAAAATGTTTGTTGGGAGTCAAAGCGATACTTTAATGAAATATCTAATAGGCTACAACGTGTTACTCTTAACGCATAGGCGCCACAAGATAAACGACGAGCGAGTATGTATTTTCCTAAAGATATTCCTGTATACGCTTTAAATAAGCGCTGAAAATGCCATTTTGTATAGCCTGATTTCTCAGCAACAATATCTAACGATAAACGTGAATCGAGATTTTGCTCAATCCAGACGATGATATCTTTAACAACATTCTCTTGTAGCATGAATATTCCTATTATTTTTTTCTATCGATATTTTTCAACAAGATCGACTTAATTTATTGAACTACAATAAATTTATAGGTGTTAGGATAATAGCATATCGTATAGTGATATTTACATTGAATAAAGTAAAATAGACGGGTAATAATGTAAAGTTATGTATTGCAATTTATTTGAATTAAAATTGACATTAATTAAAAAATTGTATTTTAACTCAATCATCAATGATTGATGATTTTTTATTAAAATTAACCTTAAATTAAAAAATTTATATATATCTTTTAATTTTAATAAAATGCGGAGATATCCTATTTTATCTTTAAAAGATAAAGTCTAGTCTTAATTTATTAGTAAAACATTACTTGATTATTTTAGGAGATGTAAATGAATAAGTTACTTTCTATTTCTGCTATTGCTTTAGTTTCTTCATTAATAACAGCTCCTGCTTTGGCAGCTAAAACAGATACTTATAACTGTGAAGGCCAAAAAATCAGAGTTTCTTTCCCTAATGAACAGCTAGCTGTTATGTATTATAGCGATGAAATTATTGTTTTAAAAGAAGCTGTTGCAGCTAGTGGTGCTCGTTATGTTGGTGAAAACTTCCAAATTTGGGGTAAAGGAAAAAATGAATTTAATTTAGCAACAATTTCAGAGGATGATGCAGTTAATGGGCGAGTTGCTGAAGATAAGGGGCGTACCTGTAAATTAGTAAAATAACGTAGAAACCAGTTATAAATAAAAAAGGACAATTTATTGTCCTTTTTTTATTAAGAAAAAGATTAAGTAAATATAATAATTAAAAATAACAAGTATAGAAAAATGATAACGCATTTTTTATCACATAAATAAGTTGGTTATAAAAAAATTAGTTATAAAGATAGTCTTATTATGACTTTCGTAGTGGCGATCAATGGTAGAGCCCTTACTTATTAGGGCGAGTTTGATTATACTCATAAAGAGTAGTATAAAATATACTCTTTTTTGTTTTTTAAAAAACAAAAATAAATTTCGGTTTATCCATTTATCTGCAACGAAACACAATTTATTGCGAGTTTATATGAAGTCTTACCCTTAGCTAGTCTCAATATTAATTTTTAAAAGTAGAACTTTAAAATAGGCATTGCTATCCAATATGGCTGGTAATGTGTTATCAAAAATTAATAAAAGACAAAGTCTAATGAAAATTAAAAACTCAAGAAAAAATAATGTATTATTACCAGATAATAGAATTTTAACGTGGTATGAATCTGGTCCAGAGCAAGGTAAGCCAGTATTATTTTGTACTGGTGCAGGTATGAGCGGTTTATTAGGTGTAGACATTGGCCTCTTAAATAGACTTAATATTCGGCTGATTGCACCAACTCGTCCTGGATTAGGTGATTCTACTTTTGATCCTAAAAAATCGTTAAAATCTTTTTCTGAAGATATTTTATTCTTATTAGATCATCTTCGTATCAAAAGTATTAATGTAATGGGGTTTTCACAAGGTGCTATTTTTGCGATGGCTCTTTGTGTTTATTGTCATGTTAATAAATTACTGATTGTCGCAGGACAAGATCAATTTGATTATCCTGATACACAAAAAAAGTTAACAGAAGATGTTATCAATATGCAACGTCAAGCTGTTGGATCACCTGATCTGTTAACCAGTTGGATTAAGCAAAATATAACAGCTAAATGGTTAATGGATTTTATCCTAAATTACAGTGCTGATGTTGATTTGGCTATTTATAAGTCAGCTAATTTTCTCTCAGTTTATCAAGAATGTATGGCTGAAGCCTTTAAACAAGGTAATGATGGATACACTCAAGATTTGCTGATTGCGATGCAACCTTGGGGATTCTCACCTGAAGAAATAAAGACACCAACAACTTTATGGTATGGAATGAAGGATACCAGCACAGTTCATTCTCCTGATTTTGGCGAATTATTATTTGAACGTTTTCCCAACGCAGAGCGTCATTTATGGCCAGAAGAAGGGGGAGCACTTCTCTGGACGAAAACAGAAGAAATTTTATTAGAACTGGCTGATTAAGGTGATGTAGTACGTTAATGATAAGGTAGATACGAGTTATCTTAAAAAAATAACAGTATCTACTTTTTTATTCATATTCTTAAATTAAAATAAAGAGATAGCTGAAATAGATAATTGTTTTTATCTTATAATTATTTTCTAATTTAATGTGTAAAAAGTTATTTTTAAAATAAAGATGAAAATAATTTGCTATAAAACGAATTATATGACTTAATAGCGCCACTGGTTTGGAAGTACAGACCTATTTATGTTAGTGCAGTTTTAAGTAGTTCACCGTTTAGCGTTATCCCTGATACCTCTTCGTTGCGAATTCCTTCAAATAGTGACCATAAGTAAAAATCCGAAATCAAACCGAAAACAATGCCTTATGGCAAACTAATTAATTAAAGGAAATCTTATGTCTAATACAATGTCTGGTACAGTAAAATGGTTTAACGATGATAAAGGCTTTGGCTTTATCACTCCTAAAGACGGTAGCAAAGACGTATTCGTACACTTTTCAGCGATCCAAAGCGACAGCTTCAAATCTCTGAAAGAAGGCCAAGAAGTTTCATTTTCTATCGAAAATGGCGCTAAAGGTCCAGCAGCAGCGAACGTAACCGCTCTATAATATATTGAGTTTTATTACAGTATATATTGCTGGTGCAATATCAATACAAGTAAAACTTAAAGAACCTCACTTCGGTGGGGTTTTTTTATGTCAATTTTCAGTATATTTAATTTTAAAGTTTATTTATCTACGCGTAAAAAATAACATTATTAAAGTTATGTAAATATTTAATATAATTAATAGATGTGTATTTACCTTAATTACCAGTGAATTTTACAGATAAATACATTAATTAATAAAAAAACTCTTATAATGGTGAAATAAAGGCATTAAGTTATTGTCTTCTCAATCAAAAGAAAGAAAAAATTTTTATTAGAATAAAAGATATCAGATAAATCATAAAAAATAATTTAAGATAAAAAATAAAAGTAATATTTAATGACTTATCTTAAATAATTATTGTCTAATTCAATGTGGCTTAAATGCTTTTTAGTTCCTAAAGGACAAACTTGTGTACGCAAAAAATATTTTTTCATTGCATTTATTACATCCAAAATATTTCTTAACTTGGTTTGGTGTTTTTATTCTTTTTTTATTAGTACAGCTACCTTATTCGTGGTTACTTTTTTTAGGTAAACATCTTGGATTGTTATCTCGTTTCTTTGTCAAAAGAAGAGTTTCTATCATAAAGAAAAATTTAGAATTATGTTTTCCTAATAAAGATGAAAATGAAATTAACAAGCTTGTTATGGACAATTTATCGTCACTAGGTGTCGCATTATTTGAAACAGGTATGGCGTGGTTCTGGAGTGATCGTCGATTAAAAAAACTATTTGAAGTGCAGGGGATCTCCAATTTTACTGATGCTAGTGATAAAAAAGCTGGAATTTTACTCATTGGTATACATTCTATGTCACTAGAATTAGGTGGGCGCATTATGGGGCTTTGTTTCCCTGTAAATGCGATGTATAGGCCACATAATAATAAAGCGATGGAGTTTATCCAAACTAAAGCAAGATGCCGTTCAGATAAAGGCATGATAGATAGACGTAACTTAAAGTTTATGGTTATGGAGCTAAAAAAAGGAAAAGCAATTTGGTTTGCTCCAGACCAAGACTTTGGTTTAAAAGGCACAACATTCTCTCCTTTCTTCTCTGTTGAAAAAACATCAACCTCAAAAGGGGTTGCAATACTCGCGAAACTATCAGGAGCACCTTCTTTAACCGTCACTTTAGTTAGAAATGAAAATCAAAAAGGTAAAAAGTACAGCTTAATCATTGGTAAAGAATTAGTTAATTATCCTTCTGAGGATATTCAAAATGACACAGATAGAATGAATAAGCTGATAGAAACTGAAATTATGAGAGCTCCAGAACAATATTTATGGGCTCACCGTCGTTTTAAAACTCGGCCAGCAGGTGAAGCCAGTTTTTATAATTAATGATTAATATATAAAAAAGACCAACACACTATGTGTTGGTCACAGTAAATACTGGAAGCAATGTGAGCAATGTCGTTGTGAAAAACCAAGTAAAACACTCAACCATTCACAATGGTAAAAGATAATCATTATCACTTGAATTGTCAACCCTAGGATTTGTATGGATTTAGAAGATAGGAATATAAGAATTTTTATAAATGAGTTAAAACAGAGTTAGCAGATATAGAAATAAACTATATCTGCCTAATATATTATAACCATAATAGAAAATACCATTTATATAGTAATGAATTCTAATTCTTGGAAAATATATACTCATTATTTAATAATAAATATTATTTCTATTTAATAGAGATTAATGTTTATTAAAAAATATAGGGTTTTAAAGTTACTATATTAATTATATACGATATCCATTATACCTACATTTTCTTTGATCCAATTTATACTTACTGAACCTTTATTTTCACCTAATTGAGCATTAAATATTTTATTGGGTTCGATTTTATGTAAAGTTTCTTCCATTTCAGTTCCATTCCAGCAATTTGCTTTAAAAGTATTTCCTACTGAGTCCGTCATACAATTTCCCTCTACAATAGAGCCTGTAAATGTGATTGTTCCTGAGCCGATGACTTTATTGTTATTTGCCATAGTTGGAGCTGATAATAAAAGTGTTAAGCAAATACCGATAATAAAATTATTTTTCATTCTATATTCCTCAAATATTCTTTATTTGGTTAACTTTTGATTTGTTTTTTGTGTA
Organism: Proteus terrae; assembly: GCF_003144325.1. Taxonomy (GTDB): domain Bacteria; phylum Pseudomonadota; class Gammaproteobacteria; order Enterobacterales; family Enterobacteriaceae; genus Proteus; species Proteus terrae. The sequence goes on along the minus strand of NZ_PENS01000017.1, from coordinate 62,614 downwards.
CGATAAATAAATGTCTATTCGTACCGAGTTGATGGAAGGAATATTAGAGGAAAAAAATATATCAATCTGTAAAAAATCTTGATGGTTAATGACTGCTAGATAAAGATTTATGAATGATTTTTTGAAAACTTCACTAATGGAATAATAAGTAAAATTAGAAGTGGATTACATAACTATTTGAATGATATGTATTTTGTAAGCTTTGCTTTATTTTCATTAACAAGTTAATTTTATTTAATATTAGTTATATTACTTAATTTTTTTATGATACATTTTGTTGTTAAAACAAAAAATTAATAAATTGAGCTATTTCAAGATGACAAAAAATTTGTCAAAGTATTTCGACGAGATGACTATAAAAGTAAAAATTATATCTTTATTTGATGGTTTTTATCTAGTTGAGTATTGATATCTTAATTTATCACTTTATTATCATTAAAAATAAACGACAAAAAGAGAATAGACTATTTATGCAGAGTTATCATTCGCTATCAGCCCAAGTTTACCAAATAGATAAACCTATAGGGTGTAGTTTTGGTGACGTAGAATATTATCAAGAACGTCTTAAGGACGTTAATGGTAAAATCTTAGAACCCGCCGTGGGAACTGGGCGTATTTTGATCCCTTTATTAAAGGCTGGATTTAATGTAGAAGGGTTTGATCTTTCAGATGAGATGCTTTATTTCTGTATGGAAAATCTAAGAAGAAATGGATATTCTCAAGATAAGGTGACTAAAGATAATTTGTTGACTTTCCAAGTTGAGACACTTGTTGACGCAATAATTATTCCGACTGGGACTTTTTTATTGTTAGATAGCGAAACAAAAGCACTACAGTCACTTCAACAATGCTATAACGCATTAAATCCAGGTGGACGTTTGTTAATTGACATTAGTTTGGCGCATACCTTTACTCAAGGCCAGTGTTCTAGTCGACAATTTGAAACGCCGGAAGGGGATTTAATTACCTTACAGATAGTAAATGCTGAAATAGATTATATTAATCAATTAACAGTATCTCATCACCGTTATGATAAATGGAGAAATGGGAAAATAATTGAAAGTGAATGGGAAGTGTTTAAATTGAAATGGTTTGGTGTGTATGAATTTAAACGACTCCTTGAATCTATTGGTTTTGACAAAATAACAATTTCTGGGGATTATCAATATTTACGTGAACCAAATAACGAAACAGAAATTATTACTTTTGAAGCTTATAAATAGAAATCAAACAGGATATTGACAATAAGGCCATAAAATAATGGCCTTTTTAATATCATTAGTATTTTTTCTGATTTTTTTGAAAAGATCAAAAGTTGTCTTTGCTATGAAAAAAGAAAATAAGAGAACGTTTAATTTGAAAGAAATAGTGATTTTATTTGCCAGAATTAAAGTGAGTTCTTCAGATAAAAAAATCCCCGCACTAGGCGGGGGAAAATTAAATATCTATCAGTGATGAAATACTAAAACCAATAGTAAGGGAAAAAAAGATATCAATCTGTAACAAACTTTTAAAAAAAATAATAAAAATAAGTGTGAAATTAAAAGTGTTTTTTGAAAAAATCATAATTACTTGATATTTTGATAATATAATTAATTGTTTTTAATTGATTTTTAATTTATTAGGGACATTGGGTTGGAGTGTGTAACTAATAATCATGTTAATTTAACAATAAAATTTATATACATTTAGCTAAGAGTATTGATAAATTCCTTAATTTTTAGAACAACAAAAATACGTATTTATAACTATCTTAGGTAAAAATCAGACAATGATAATGATTGATTATTGCCTGATTAGAATAGATGTAAGAAGATGATAGGGTGTCTATCCATTAACTACCATTGTTTTACATCAATCATATTGTTTGGTGGGTATATCTTTGCGATATAAGAAGAAATATTATTACGAATATAAGGACTTTTTTCTTCAGGATACATTTTCCAAGCTTTTTTTAAATAATCCAATAGCTCATTATTGATATAATTTGAACTAGATAATGCCTGGATTGCGCCTAAGCTGATCTCTTCATTTTCAGAGATTATTAGTTCATAAAACGCTGATACTTTATCTTTTAAATTAACATCATGAGAAGCAGCATAAATTGCACTTCTTATTATTTCTACATTTGGGTGAGTAAAGAATGGTTGAAAATCTTCAACTAAAATAGCGTTTAATTTGGTCAAAGAGTAACCGATAAAACGCAATGTATCTTCGTTATTAGTTACTTTAAGTATGGGGAGAAGCCTCTCTTTGAAAAGAGCACATTGATCTTTATATTTAAAGTAAATAATAGGAATAACGATATCTGTTTTTTCATTAAATGGAGCAACTAAAGCTTGCTGAATATAAGGCAGTGCTTGTTCTTTAAAATAGGTAGCTAAAACATTTAATGAAGCTTTATATAGCTCCATATCTTTAGTTTGTAGTTGTTGCTCTAAAAAATCCAAACTGTTGTTGGATAATTCAGGAAGTTTAGTTAGTGAGTTTATTGCACTAATTTTTTTCGTGATATCTTCATTATTTTGGGCAAATTGAAGTAACGTTTCTTCATTACCTCCCATTCGATGACCAAACCAGCTTGTATCATAGCCTAAAATTACTTCATCTAACCAACGTTCATACCATTGTGTAAATGAAGTTTCATAGGAAAATCTGTAAGGAGTATCTGAATTAACCCAATCGGATGTATATAAAATATGACCTTTATAATCTCCATTAACTACTAATAAAAGATCATATTCGCAACCACAAGTACCTAAATAAAGCGTACCTTGATGAACTCTATTGAAAATAGTATCAAAATCTTCATCACTACAGTTTTCGGGTACATTACATAATGCTTTCCATTCATTGATATCCATTTTAGGGCTAAGTAAGCAAGATAAGGAACAATTTAGTATGCCATTCCTATTGATTTGATTGCATCATCAAAAGTATATAGGCCATAGTAAGGACCGGCGCTACCATAAGAGCCTGTACCGCCATTACCAATTTGAGTTACAAAGGTGATATAATCTTCAGGAAATTCACATCCTATTTTTGCTTGTAGCTGATTAACTTTCTCTTTTGATAACGGAGAATTTAGCTGATATTTATGATTATCAGCACCAAACTCTTTATGTTCATGATCAATACTAACAACTAGTGCTAATTTCTCACGGATACGTTCAATAGGATTATCTGCATATTTTTTATTAAGTTGTTCCCATTGTTTCTCTGGTGTTAGCTCTTTATTTTTTCCAATGAACGCGGAAATAAAACCCATAATTTAAAATCCCTATTGATGATATGGCTTATATTATAAAGTGGTTATTTCATAATTATTTTTAGATAGTGATAACCAAATACAATATTATTATCTTACTTAATTTTCACTATAAACTATTTTAATTTCAATAAGATAATAGTATTTTGTATGAAAGCTTATCCTTCATTTAGTGTTAAGTGGCGTATGGTTTTATGCAGATAAAAAAAAGACCAACGCTAGGAGAGTTGGTCAATAAATACTAGAAGCAATGTGAGCAATGTCGTTGTGAAAAACCAAGTAAAATACTCAATTATTCACAAGTTAAAAGATAATCATTATCATTTGATATGTCAACCCTATGAAGATTGTGGTCACTATTTATTCACACTAAAAGCCAATAAGTTCTCTTACTTTACAGAAACCAAAGTAGGAATTTTGTTATTAATAACAATAAGATCACTATTTTCTGATTGCGGACTTATTGTATTTTTAACGGCATTCATTTTTTTCATTTTATTGACTAAATCTTTAAAGTGTTTAGAGCGTAAATGTATCGTTTTCTTAACCATGAGTTTTCTCCTTATTGATGATAGTTATAACGATAATAAGGATATGCTCTAAATGCAAATGATAATTAATATCATTTATTGGTGATGTATAATTTGATGATAAATGCTCATGAGTAGGTAAATAGCATTATTTTGTCTACATTTTTGTGTACAAGTTTCTCATCTTCAGTCTCTTGAAAGAGTGATATTATGAATAATAAAAGGAACTAATAGGAAATTTTTGCGATGGCGTATGATTTGACGAAGAGATTGGTTATAGGGCTTTCTTCTAGTGCATTATTTGATTTACAAGAATCAGATAATATTTTTCGCACGCAAGGGGAGGAAGCCTATCGAAAGTATCAACATAAAATGCAGGATATGCCTTTGAATAAAGGCGTTGCATTTCCTTTTATTAGTCGCCTTTTGAAACTAAATAATATTAGACCTGACGATCCTCTAGTTGAAGTTATTTTGTTATCCAGAAATGATCCCGACACTGGATTAAGAGTGATGAATTCTATTGAACATTATAACTTGGGGATCACCCGAGCTGTATTTCTTCAAGGAAAATCACCTCATATTTATATCCCAGCATTTGATATTGAGTTATTTTTATCTGCTGATCATGATGATGTTTTACAAGCGATTAATGCAAATTATCCAGCAGGGCAGATATTAGCCGGTCATGTTAATGATGATGATGCTGATGAATTAAGAATTGCTTTCGACTTTGATGGTGTGATTGCTGATGATGAAGCGGAGGTTATTTATAAAACTTCAGGCGAGTTATCTCAATTTCATAACCATGAAGCCAAAATGGTTGATGTACCTCATAACCCTGGGCCATTAAAAAAATTCTTACTGCGTATTTCTGACATTCAAAAATTGGAATTAGAGAAAGTAAAACAAGATCCTACTTATATTCCATTACTTAAGATCTCTATTGTTACTGCGCGCAATGCACCATCTCATAAACGTGTTATTAACACGATGAGAGCATGGGGAATTTCTGTCAATGAAGCTTTTTTTATGGGTGGAGTAGAGAAAGCCAATGTTCTGAGAATTTTAAAACCACATATATTCTTTGATGACCAAAAGCTGCATTTAAAATCATCATCTGAATTACCTTCGGTACATATTCCTTTTGGAATAGCTAATAAGAGTGTTGATAATAAATAAGATGATTTTAATAAATTGAGTGTCTGGTATATATAGCATACACTTAATTTTTCTTTTGTCTAATTATGTTTTTAATTCGTTTTAAATAATAAAATCGCTCAATACTGGATCTATTTTATAAGAGTGGTATGGTGTTAAATAATTACTGAAAATTATAAATTTAAAATATTTATAATTAATTTAAAGAGGTTGAAAATTTAATTTAAATAAGGAAAATTGAAGTGGATAATAATCATAAATTTTTTTCTGACGATGTGTGCCCTAAAACTGCATTATATGGCCAATTTTATGGTGATAATCACTATGCTGGTCGAGATTATGAGCGGAAAATATATTTTGGGAATAAATTCCCAAAAACAAAGAAAGGTTTTTATTTTAAAAAATTAATGAATTTTAAATAATAAAAATAACAAGCAAATCTAATAGAGTCATTTTAAATAGAGATATCAATGTGACTTAAACTGATATATAAATTTAAAAATAAATTGATGATTGCGTAACTAATATAATTTACTACGCTGAAAAATAACAGCACAGTAAAATTTATTATTAAATCTTTTCAATACCAATAGGTTGATAACCTTGCCATAAAGGTTTGAAATGTTTATCTGAATTATTTGGTATTAGATGAATGTAAAAATCACCGATTTTGCTCAATAAAACGCAATCATCAACATCTTTCAGATTGTCTTTATGTGTTGTTGCTGACTATCTACTAAAAATGTTGCAATAGCTCTCTCTCTTTAGCTTCATTCGCTGATTTAGCAACAAATAAATCAAACTCATGTAATTGAGCTAGATTTGATGGGGGATAGCCGATAGCCTTCCACATTAACAAAATATAAGTTACAGCAACTATCGCTAGGTTTATCATTAAGAGTAATATTAAATCCATCAACCCAAGTGATTTCTGCATAACCATCAAGATGTATTTTGCCTTTATCTCCAAACCATGCTTCTCTTAATGCAGGTCAAGCATCTGTGGGTTTTTTCTGTTGTTATCGATATATTATTCATTATACAACCGTATTGAGAACAAGTATAAAAATGAAGATGATTAATTTTATGAACTAAATTATTTATTTTTACTCTAAATATATGTTATTAATTTAAAATATTATTTGGAGTAGATATGAGATTACTTATGCTTTTGAGTGTTTTTTTTATTTCTGCTTGCTCATCAACTGGAGTAATAGAATCTCAAGAAAGTAGAAGTCATAAAGAAGATCCATATTCTGATAGCACATTAAATAGTATTAAGGCTAATCAGAATATTTATATTGAGCAGCAACGTAGTAAAGGAAAGTTTTAATCTGTTAAAATAAATGATTACTTTTTGGGCCACCTAAGTGGCCTTTTTATATGCAGAAATATAAAATATGGCAATGTTAATCAGAATTTTTTCAATTTCCTGTGTAAGAATAAGGTACGTATTCTTATTGTAATTGAGGGTATTGAATAATAACTCTATAAAAAATAGTAAAAATAAAAAAGAGAAAACAAAAAATTAATAGAATCTTAAGGTATATGGAGCTATATTTATATTCAGATAATTTATGAGATGAGGCTGTAATGAATAGAAAAGAATTAATTAATTATATTAAAGAAAACTATAATGTAGAGCCGGAGTGTTTATGGACTAAATATCCAAATTATATAGTTTTTAGGCATAATGGTAATTCGAAGTGGTTCGCAGCTATAATGGATGTTCTAGAAAGTAAATTATCTGATATTGGTAGTAGCGATATAGTCGATATTATAAATTTAAAAGTTATGCCAAATCTAACGGGATCATTACGATTGAAAAAAGGAGTATACCCAGCTTACCATATGAATAAAGAGCATTGGGTTTCTATTAGCTTCTCATCTGAATTTGATGATAGCGAATTAAAATCTTTGATTGCTGAAAGCTATAATTTGACACAATAAATTAATAATTTTATTAATATAGTTTACTCAATTTTTAAACAGTTTCTAACTATATGAGTTAAGCTATTACCATAGCTTCTTTCATATATGTCTTTATTGATTTTTATCTGATATTAGTCATTTTAAATGTACTTACATTCTTTTTGAGTAAGCCTCTGAGAATGTAAAAATCGGTGAGTATATAAATTAGCTTGTTAAAAAACGACTTAATTATAATTAGAAAAAGCCTTTCTAATCATAATAATAGTTACTGCCCCCAAGAATATAATAAAGAAAATAAGTGAACTAAATATTAAAAAATTAATATCGTTTTTTTTAAATATCAACATTATCAATAATAAGAACAGAGAAAGTAAAAAGAATTTTTTATTACTATTAATCATGCAATATACGTAAGAAACTAAAATAGATACTAAGAGAAAAGTAAAATAGGCAATAAGTAAAGCAACGAATTCTAGGCTGTTAAAAAAATTAGAAGGTATTTCTTCTTCGTGGAATATTATTGTTAGCACGATAGCGGTTGCTATAAAACTCATTAAATTAAAGATTAAAATAACAAATTTATTAGTATATAAAAATGACAGTTGCTTAAAATAAATAACTTTTATAAAAATCTCTAAAGAAGATATCAATACGATAATACTGATAAAAAAAATAGCAGAAGAAGTTGCTAACCAAATAATATCATCATAGCCAAATGTAGATATACTGAGATAGAGCGATATCACCAAAGATAATACTGGGGATATAAATGTTAACAACTTCTTCTTTTCTTGTTTGTCATTCATATTCCTATCCATCATAAAAACAACCAGATATCAATTAGGCATTAGAGTTTGATAACCGAGTAATTGTACAAGTAGCTCGGTTCCATTGGATATCGACACTACTCTGTTTTCAAATACTGAGTGTAATTTGAGGCTGATACTTACTTTAAATTGATATTATTATTTTTTGCCCACTTTCTTAATCTTCCATTAGCGTTAGCATAAGGGGAAGATGTATTAAATGATATCATCCGACCCATTGTCCATTTTTTGTACCATGGTTTACCATACAAAATATCATCTGTTCGTTCATTAATAAGCTTCACAATTTTATTTTTTACAGTCTGAAGTTCTCAGTTACTAGCGAGTCATAATTTAGCTCTCTGTAATCTGAGTAAAATTTTTGAGCGAGAAGACCAAGTTGATTCCACTTATAACCCGTATCTGGAAAATCGATAGGTAGACCTTTGGCATCCGATGTGATCCATTTTACAACAAGAGCATTCCACCCGAGCAAATACGAAACAAGATCACGAACACTCATCTCTGTTCCTTTGGCGTGCCCATCCATTGAGTGTTCTGAAGTGATTTCTGCTGGGATTATATTAAGGTAACTAATTAATTTATTGAAATTTTTATCAATAGCCAAGAGTAATTCAACTTTTGTTTGTGGTACGCTCATAAGGAATTCCATCTCATTAAAATAGAGAAACCATAAGGGATGTATAGTGTTTGAAAACAAATTAATTATGTACTATCTACCACAATATGGGAAAGACTCTTTTATAAACAGTGTAACCGTTGATTTTTTAATAAAATTAGATCTCTATTTTTAAATAGTGGGTAAATAATAATCGGTATATAGCCGAAGAATGGATAAAGACTGTAATTAAAAGAGCAGAAATAAAAGAAAATTTTATAAATTCTCTATATTTAACTTATGTTGTGCGTAATTACTAAAATACACTCTAAATAGATAATTGTAGAAAATAAAAGGATTTGTAATGGAAAAAGTGAGTTGTACCAAGTTTTCCAAAAAATAGAAAATGACATTGATAACAATGCTGATTCAGGAAACGCTTTAAAGTTATTTGAAGTGTATAATGAAACGGCATTTTGGGTAGAAGTCGAAGCAAATGAATCCATAACATCAAAAATTAAGTTATCAATTTATGAGACTGAAGGTGAGAATAGACCATTTCTCAATGCCTATATAGCAGATCCTGATTCAGAATTTCCTCCTGAGGACATAAAAAATTTAAGAATAATGAATTAACCACGTTTCGTAAGCTCACTGGCTTTGACATTATGTTCTTTAGGGCATCATCTGTTCCATTTGATTTAATGGTAATAGAAAATGAAGATGAAATGTTTCCAATTACTGGGGAGATGTTTGATGCTTATGCAACTTACATTATGAATGCCAACTCTTCGGAACATAATGATAAGGTTAAAGCTATTTCTGCTAAGTCTAAATTAATTGAGAAAGGTGGGCCATCCATTCTTATTTGGCTTCTACTAGCTGTCATATTTCTATTGATAGTATTTTCTTTATTTGTTTTATAAACTTAGCTAATGATTTAAACAAATTTCTAGTATAGAAACAGGGCGAGAATTGAGCTTTAACTAGGGTAAATCTGATGGGGGTTTTACCAGAGTTTTACCCCAGTTTTACCCCTCGTAAATTTCAGACATAAAAAAAACCAACCGTAAGTGGTTGGTTTTTCTAAAGAATTTTGGTCGGCATGATAGGATTTGAACCTACGACCCCCGACACCCCATGACGGTGCGCTACCAGGCTGCGCTACATGCCGTTTGTGCCCTGTATATTACTGTTTTTGAGTGCTAAAGCAACCCTTAGCTGATTAAGTGACGTAATTTTGTGCGTCACTTAATAGCGTTAGCGTTCAATAAAACGCTTCTGTTCAGCCAGAACTTGCAGTAATAATTTTAAATCAGGTTTTGCAGAACTGATCTCTTGTCCTGATTTATCAAATAAAGCGTATCGACCATGCTTATCTATCAACAAAGTATTATCTTGTAAAAAGACTACGAATGCCTCTTCATCACCTGTGAAAATCCATGGATGATTACGAGTGCTTGCAAATAAATCTTCACCTTGTGAATAGTTGTCTGCTGGACTAATGACATGTAAAACATGCTGCATCAAGGTTGTCATAACATCTTGATGGCTTGTCATTCGATCAATAACCTGCGGCGTCATATTTGGCCAGTGTATCATTAATGGCACCTGTGACTGGCTTAAATTAAAGGTGGTCTTATCTGACAGCCATTGATTAATTTGCTTCTTATTATTGTCTTGATGATAGTTAGAAGTGACAACCACAACAGTATTATCTAGCACTTTGGTTTCTTGTAATGTCTTAAATATTGTCTCTAATTGATCATTTAATGTGGCACGTTGAGACGCATTATTGGTATGACCATTAATTTGTAAGAAGGAGAACCAAGGTGTTGTTTGGTTGTTTTTGACTAACCAATTACTCCAACTATCAATAGTGGCATTATTATTACCACTGCGTGACGTTGGGAGGGAGAAATCTGATAGCACAGCTTGTTTAAACAGTGGTGTTTGGAAACCATTCGTTGAAAACATGGCTAATTGATAGTTTCGATAACTTAACGCATCGAAAAGTGCAGAGTTCTTTCTGCTACTTAATACACTGTCTAAATAAGAAGGTGAAATACCATAAAATAGCCCAAATAATGCAGTATCATTATTAATACCTGATGAATAATGACGCGAAAAATAAAGGTTATTTTGTGCAAATTGTTGCAAGCTTGGCAATTCAGGCACTTCTTCAGTCCCTAAACCATCAACCACCACCACCAGCAAGTTATAAGAATAGGTATCCTTGGCATAGATTAACGGAGCAAGAGGATAGGTGATACCTTGTGCTGCTGGATTACCTTCACTGATAACACGTTGCTCATATTCTGATTGATTAATAAAACCGTGGCGCTCAAGGAATTTACGCGCTGTCATTGGATAGGATAACGGCAAATTAGCACGTTGCATGGTGATTGGGCGATAAAAGTTAGCGTCAGCCCAAATTGACATAGAGTGGGATACTATAAAGCAAGTAATAAAGACACCTGCTAATGGTTTACCCCAGCGTTGGCGGTTTAAACTGCGTAATTTTTGCCAACTCCATGTTGCAAAAAGCATTTCAATCAGAAAAATGATGGGGATGCCAATGAAAATAAGTTGCCATTCGCGCGCCATTTCACCTTCATCTGGGTTAATCACGAGATCCCAAACAAGTTGAGTCAAATGGAGTTGAAATTGCTGGTAAACGGCGATATCAAAAATAAGGATAGTTAATCCTGCACTGGCAAGGGCACAGGAAATAACTCTAAGTAGCCGTTGAGAAACAGCGACAAAGGTGAGAGGGAAAAGGATGAGTATATAGATAGCAAAGACAATAAAACTAAAATGTCCCATCCAACTCACAATAGCGTAAAAACGACCAGCAAAAGTTGCAGGCCAATCAGAAATAAACAGGTAACGGCTTCCAAGCAGTAAGCTTAGAATAATATTAAATAGCGCAAACCAGTGACCCCAACTGATCATTTGGGATACTTTTTCACGATAGGACTGAGGTCTCGTTACCATGTCTATAAATAATTTTTCTATGTTTATTAGTGAATATTGCCTTCATCAATTGAAGCACGCAATGCGTGAACAAAAGAGTCAGCAATCAGCATTCGTTGAGCAGGGGCAATACTTGTATTAATTAAGTTTGTCACCATGTTCCCCAACACCATCAAAGAAAGATCTGTAGGAGTATGATGTTTTTCAAGAACGCTGACAAGTTCTGCAAGTAATTGCTCAACTTGTTCATCACTATAACGGGATTTTTGTGGCATAAAATCTGAATTCCTACTAAATGAATAAAACGCTATATATTACCGTATTACTAGGGCTTTTTCCGCTATTAAATTAATTAATTTTCCCTTGATACTGAAAGTAGGGAGTGTTTGAATACGCGCACGAGAAAGAGACGCAATAGAAGAGGACGACCATGAGTCTAGATATTAACCAATTAGTTTTGCATCAACTTATTAAGCGAGATGAGCAGACATTAGAAGTTGTGCTACGTGATTCACTCTTAGAAATTGAACCTGTTGTTCAGGAAATGATTGAAGAGTTACATCGTGTATACAGTGCAAAAAGTAAAGCTTATGGTCTGTTTAATGAAGAAAGTGAATTAGCAGAAGCGCTGCGTTTACAACGTAAAGGTGAAGAGAACTTTTTAGGTTTTTCACGAGCAGCAACGGTGAGACTAAAAGATGAATTAGCAAAATACCCTTTTGCAGAAGGTGGTACCGTTCTATTTTGTCATTATCGCTATTTAGCGGTGGATTACCTTTTAATTGCTGTACTGAGTAGTTGTAACAGTATGTGGGTAAACGACAGTCTAGATGTGTCATCAACACGTTATTTAGATATTCCTCATGCAGATATTATTGCTCGTATCGATTTAACTGAGTGGGAAACCGCTCCCGACTCTTTACGTTATTTAACGTTTTTAAAAGGTCGAGTTGGACGTAAAGTCTCTGATTTCTTTATGGACTTTTTAGGTGCGCAAGAAGGTTTAAACGCCAAAGTTCAGAATAAAGGCTTATTACAAGCAGTTGATGATTTCTGCGAAGCTTCAGAAATGGGCAAACAAGAGCGTCAAACTTGTCGTGAGCAAGTATATAGCTACTGTAATGAGCAATTACAATCTGGCGAAGAAATTGCCTTAACGGAGCTTGCTGAAGAATTACCGTCTCTAGGCGACCAAAACTTCGCTCAATTTACTGAAGAAAAAGGCTATGAATTAGCTGAAACATTTCCAGCAGATCGCAGTACATTACGTCAACTGATGAAGTATTCAGGAAGTGGTGGTGGATTAACTGTGAATTTTGATGCGAAATTATTAGGGGAGAGAATATTCTGGGATCCAGCAACAGATACGCTCACCATTAAAGGAACACCACCTAATTTACGTGATCAGCTACAACGCAGAGCATCAGAAAAATAATTAAGTAGTAGAAACAAATAACGCCACATTAAGTGGCGTTATATGCTCGGCGTCCCGAAAAATAAAGCTCGAAGGGTGGCTTATTAAGCGCGCAGGAAGTCGATATGAGTAATTTTTGGCTTATACTCGTGACGTTGCACTGCTTTAACTTTAACTTTAGTTTCTTTGCCATCGATAACCAGGTTTACGAAATCTGAATAGAATTCTGATTTGTGTTCTTGGTTGATAACTTCGTTGTGATCTAAATCGATAGCGATTGGCTCTTCATTTCCGCCATAAACGATAGCAGGAAAACGGTTAGCCACACGCAGGCGGCGGCTCGCACCCTTACCCTGCTCTTTACGTACAGTTGCATTAATAGTTAACATCTTTTTTCTCTTATGAAAAAGAAAGAAAATACATACTTGTTACAGGCGACCCAGCAACAAGCTCGAGATTTGGTTTATCTAAAAATAGATAAAGCGGGGCGCATTTTAACGAAAAAGTCCTCTAACAGCAAATATAAATCCAGATTAATACAAGGTGTCTGCTTTTCGATAGCGGCCAGTATAGTCAAAAATCTTATTTCTTATCTTCCAGAAGCTCTCTTTTTTACCTTTATGAGCCACAATAAAGTCAGGGTGACGCAACAAATCAAATTGCTTAATAATATCGTTGGCATTATGCCAAACAAAAGGAACGCCTGGTGCGCGTTGATGTTCACGTAAAAATTTTAATTCAAATACTTTTCGTTGAGCGGGGGTTGTTAGTCGAAAACGTTCAGAGACGGAGGTGCCTTCTTCATCGTAATAATTAATTTCTAACCATTCACCTTTAACATCATTTCCCGATTTAAATTGCATTCCACCACAACGTAAGACTAATGCTCCTTTGAGTTTTAATGCTGCTTTGAGCATATCATCAGGATCAACTAAGATCTCATCACAATGAACACAGCGACGTGCTGCAATATCATTTTCCTCATTGCAATGAGGGCACAATTTAAAGCGAAAACGAAATTCACACTGTTGTTTTTGCCCTTGTTCATTGAGTTCCCAACCTTGGCAACGGCGACCATAATGTTCAATGATATCGCCATCAGCATCTACAATGCCCCAAAATGTGTTGGCAAATTGGCAAATAGGACAGAAAACTTGTACCGGCTTACTATTCGGATTGGGTTTTTTAGTACCGACTTCGGGTAGATAGAGATCGTGAGGGTTACCTGCATAATCTAAAATCAGGCATTCTGTTTTTCCTGCAAATAATCTTAATCCTCGTCCTACAATTTGCTGGTATAAACTAACAGACTCAGTGGGGCGTAAGATAGCGATTAAATCAACATGAGGTGCATCGAAACCTGTTGTTAGCACGGCAACATTAACCATATAACGTAATTGTTGCTGTTTAAAACGGGAAATAAGATAGTCACGTTCAGAAGAGGGGGTATCAGCACTGACTAATGCTGCTTCATCTTGTGGTAAAAGAGAAAGGATCTCTTTTGCATGTTCAACCGTTGCCGCAAATATCATTACACCTCGGCAACTTTGTGCATATTCAATAATTTGAGCAACAATATGAGGTGTGATGCGTTTTTGTCTCTTTATTTCTCGGTTTAGATCTTCTTCATTAAATATCCCATTTTGACTTGTTCTTACTTGGCTAAAGTCATATTGCAAAATAGGCATATCTAGGCGAGTTGGCGGAACTAAAAAATGATTGTTTATCATATAGCGTAAAGGCAATTCATAAATGCAATCACGAAAAAAGCAATCTTCATCACCTCTGATCATACCGTGATAATGATATTGATAAATCCAGCCTGTAGGTAAACGATAAGGTGTTGCAGTTAATCCTAAGATCCGTAATTGTGGATTAATGGATTGTAATTGTTTAATGACTTGCTGATATTGGCTATCTTCAGACAAACTAATGCGATGGCATTCATCAATAATAAGAAGAGAAAAAGTATCACTAAATTGCGATAAATTACGGGCAACAGATTGAACACTGCCGAAAACTACTTTTCCGCTACTCTCTTTTTGTTGTAAGCCCGCAGCAAAAATATCCGCAGATAGACCATAAGCCTCATATTTGCTATGGTTCTGCTCTACTAATTCTTTTACGTGTGCTAAAACCAAGACACGTCCGCGCGCTCTTTTAGCTAGTTCAGCAATCACTAAACTTTTTCCTGCGCCAGTAGGTAATACAATCACCGCAGGTGTATTGTGTTGGCGAAAATAAGAGATTGTCGCGTTAACAGCGTCAAGTTGATAAGGTCTGAGTGTAAAAGCCATAACTCTACATAAGAAATCAAACGGGGCGTCAGCGTAACATTTTTTTATAAGTAGCGCGAATAAGGGAGGAGTAAAGGGCGTGATAGTTTATTTATAAATTAATTAGTTGTTTTATTGTTAATATTCATTTTTAATAGATACCATCATATCAGATGGTATTCTTCCATTTTTCAGAGAAATTCATGCGATTAGATAAATTTTTGTCCCAGCAATTGGGTATTAGCCGTAGCTTGATCCTTCGTGAATTAAGAGCAGGGCTTGTAACAATTGATGGCGAAATGGTGAAAAGCGGTTCAACCAAAATTGCGCCAGAGCAAGAAGTAGCTTACGACGGTAATGTCTTAACTCAAATTTTAGGGCCTCGTTACTTTATGTTGAATAAGCCAATCGGCTATGTGTGTTCAACAGACGATCCTGTTAATCCAACTATTCTTTATTTTATTGATGAACCGTTGGCTCATAAGTTACATGCAGCTGGGCGTTTAGATATTGATACAACCGGGCTTGTTTTATTAACAGATAATGGTCAATGGTCACACCGTATTACAGCGCCAAAACATCACTGTGAGAAAACTTATTTGGTTACGCTAGAAGAGCCAATTGCAGAAGGTGTCGCTGAACAATTCCAAAAAGGTGTTCAACTTAACGGTGAAAAAGATCTAACAAAACCAGCCACGTTAGAAATTATTACACCAACAGAAGTCAAACTTACTATTAGTGAAGGTAAATACCACCAAGTAAAACGTATGTTTGCAGCAGTGGGTAATCATGTAAGTGCTTTACATCGTGAGCGTATTGGGGATATCTCATTAGATGAGACTTTAGCTGAGGGCGAATATCGTCCATTAACAGAAGAAGAGATCAACAGCATTCACCTACCTCAATAATTATTATTTATCCTGTCGTTTTTGGGAGTTTATCTGCGTGCAACAGCAACGTTCGTCGTACCTTAGTCTCATTTTAATACTGGGACTTATTTCCATGCTTATGCCATTGGCTATAGATATGTATTTGCCAAGTTTACCCACTATCGCGCAAGATTTTGGTGTGCCCAGTGGCAAAGTGCAAATGACATTAAGTATCTATATTTTTGGTTTTGCTATTGGGCAATTAGTCTATGGTCCTATGGCTGATAGTTTGGGACGTAAGCCTGTCATTTTGGGCGGCGTGATTGTTTTTGCTTTTGCCTCTAGTGCATGTGCATTATCTGAATCAATAGATATGCTAATTGGTATGCGTTTTTTACATGGTTTTGCAGCAGCTGCGGCAAGTGTTGTGATTAACGCATTGATGAGAGACATGTTCTCTAGAGATGATTTCTCTAGAAGTATGTCTTTTGTTGCACTTGTTATGACCATCGCACCTTTATTAGCGCCACTATTAGGTGCTTGGGTGATGAACTGGTTTTCATGGCATGCTATTTTTTGGAGTATTGCGATAGCTGCTGTGATTGCATCTGCATTAATTGCTTTTTATATTCCAGAAACCTTGCCAAAAGAGCGTCGTCAACGCTTTAGCTTAAGAGTGACATTTAGCCAATTTATTAGTCTGTTTAGAACACGTCGTGTCCTTTGTTATATTTTGGCTTCAGGATTTTCTTTTGCTGGCATGTTTTCATTCCTTAGTGCTGGCCCTTTTGTCTATATCGAATTACATGGCATTCCATTTGATCAGTTTGGATTATATTTTGGCTTTAATATCATCTTCTTAATTGTAATGACAAGCATCAATGGGCGATATGTTCGCCGATTTGGTGCATTGAAGATGTTGCGCCTAGGCTTAACGATTCAATGTGTTATGGGGATCTTTTTATTGCTGGTGGTCGCTCTTAATTTACATTTCTATTTCCTTGTTGTGGGTGTAGCAATGTATGTGGGTGGGATTGCGATGATAACATCGAATGCGATGGCTGTTATTCTTGATGACTATCCTCATATGGCGGGGACGGTTTCTTCTCTTGCTGGAACAGTTCGTTTTGGTGTAGGTGCTTTAGTAGGAACAGCTATTGCTATGTTACCAGCAAAATCAGAATGGCCAATGGTAAGCTCTATGGCATTTTGTGTATTGTTTGCTATGGGTTTCATCTTACTTGCACGTCGTTATAAATAAGAATATCACGCTATAAATAACAGAAATTTATAGCGTGCTCCTCTTTTTCTGCCTCTGTTTCCTCTAAAAACACCACATTTTCCTCTGCTGTATTTCATGAATCGTTTCAAATTAGTGTGATTTTTTGATTTGAATCAATACTTGATGTTGTTATTTTGTTAAATTGAGTAAAATTTATTTTAATAATCATCTATTATTGTTTTGTTGATATGAAGTATCGTGATAAAAATTGATGGATTGTTTTACTTGAATGCGTAATATTTTATACAATTATTTTATATGGTTGATAAAATGTTAAATAAATGAAAGAATAATTGAAGAGATTAAGCATCACAGGTATGAATACCTGTAAATACTAAACTAAATGAATGGTTTGATACGTCTCTTCGCTTTCTTGTAAAATAATTGTAACAATTGTATTCTATAGTTAACAAAGTTCTAATATGCGTGTGAGCAAGTCAGTTCAAACTCGTATTGATGATGTATTAAATTAACGTGTTGATGAAACAGGATTGATTTGTGGATAATGTACAACTTTCGGTAGTTCATAAGCTGCCGCTGAGTTATCGGTGGCTAGCAGGCTTTACGGGCACAAGAGTAGAAATACTGCCTGAAAATGATGCTGGAAAGCAAAATACGCTGATTGGCTTAAAGTTGTTAAGTCATGATGGTATGACACTGGGTGAAGCAATACAGAATTTGCGTCAGTATCTGAGTAATCTTCATATTGAGAGCGTTGTGATTGAATGGGATGGCGCTCCTTGCCTTTTCCTTCATAGTGACGATGAATGTGCTGCTTTATGTTGCTTAAAAAATGCTGGTGTCGCTATTGCTGAGCCATTTCCAACGGCATATTCTTATTTATAACACTTACTTAATGTTATAAAACCAACGAAGCCATTGTGTGGTTTAAGTATGATAAAGAATATAAAAAAAAGCCTCATTAATTAATGAGGCTTTTTTATTGCATTAAGATATAAGGGAATTAATTATCTTAATACATTTTGCGAAAGGTTGTTTTCAACAAGTGCGGCATCATTATTTTCTATAACACGTCTTGCTGCATAAAAACGTTTATTCCAGTAGGTATTAGACATTTCAGACACTGTTACACCATTGCTGGTGGATGCATGTACAAATTTATCATTACCGATGTAAATTCCAACATGGCGCATAGTACGGCCTGTTTTGAATAGAACGAGATCGCCTGCTTGTAATTTTGATTTATTAACCTGAGTACCAGAGAATTGTTGGTCTGAGGTTGAGCGAGGGAGTTCTACACCGAATTGGTCAATAAAGGTTCTTTGAACAAAGGCAGAACAATCGATGCCTTTTTTAGTGTCTCCACCTAAACGATAAGCGACGCCTTTCCAGTCTGCATATTGGTCAAGTATCTTAGATTTTATATCGAGATTCTTCACCAATGATTCAAATTCATCTTGTGATGCTTGGGAAATAGATGTGCTTGATGATGTATTAAGTGGGGTGGTGCTTGAATTCGCTAAGCGTGAATTTGCGTTCTGTGAGCTACATGCCGATAGCGTAGCTACAACAATGAACGCCGGTATGAGCTTAAGCATTCTCATATACGGTTTTGTTCTCATTGTGACAGATTTCCCTTACATCCTTACGTGCAGAAGTGCACCTGAATTATTCACCAAATAACCAGAGAATATAGTGTAATTTAACTCTGGCAACCTTATTTCGCGAAAAACGTGCTCTAAAGCACGTAAATATCCACATTAAACAATAAATAATGAGGAAACCACAAAAGTGTACAGAAATAGGGACTAAATGGCGAGAGAAAAGAAGCTTAATTTACAAAACATTAGATAATAAAGTGCTAATACTTAAAATAGATCTCATTTTGTCATAATAATATCATTTAACTGTCAAAAAATGACCAAAAGAATAAGTGCAAATATCACACTTATTCTCTTTTAATTAATTAGGTGAGTTTTCTTTTTTATTTTTAAAAGGAAGGGTCTTTTCCAGTTTCCTAATAATAGCATCAGATAATGGTGTTATTAATAACCAACTTGTGGCGATCAACGTTAAAGAAACAGAGCCCACTAAGATATCAGAAGCCCAGTGTGCCCCCGCCATAACACGCGGTAGTGAGAATACAACGGTAATAAGAAGTGCGCATAAAAAAGAGCGAAATGATAGATAACGTAATATAAAACTACAAAAGACAAGTAGCATTAAGCCGTGATCACCAGGAAAGCTGTCACCTGAGGCATCTTTTGTCGGAATACCGGTCACAATACCTACCCTATGTACATTTTCAAAATGAAGTGTCGGACTGGGTCTTTCAATTGGAATATTTTGTCCAATTTGATTGATGAGTACGGCACTAATTACCATCACTAATCCTACAATTATAAGATGGCGTTTGCCCCTATAATCTTTCTTACGAAATGTATGGTAATAAAGTGCACCCATTGCCAATAAAATAACTAAATCAAACTTTCTGTTATTGATATAAGCAACAAAAGTCGCAAAAAAACTATCAGGTAACAGGTGCTGATTAAAAAAATAAAAAATCTGAGTATCAATTGATAGCCAGATTCCATGCTGTGCAGGAAGATACCAAGAGAGAAAAATAATTAATCCTGTGAGATTAAGTAAAAAAATAACAAGTGCTTTTTGGCGAAAATTAGAAAGTTTCATAGTAATAAAATGGCAAGTTTTAAGTTTTTTTGTGATGCTTGTCACAAAAATTCAAAGTTTAATGATAGGACTATAGTCAAAATAAAAAAATATATCTTTGCAATTTATCGCTTAAGTGGATGTTATTTTTTTGTTTCTTTTTTGTTGTACCTAGTTAATCTCTACTTAACCTAAATTTTAGGTGTTTTTTTTCAATAGTCGTAATTTGAGTAATTTATAATTGTTTTCTATTCTTTAATTAAAGATAAAAGTTAAATAAAAAAAGTTACAGGCCGATATTAGTTATGTCTTTCATAACATATTGGCTTGTGACTCCTTACACTCCAATAACAAAGGAGATTCAAAATGAAAAAGATATATATTACAGCTATATGCTTATCTTTATTATTTAGCATTCCATCTTTTAGTAAAGAAAATAAAGTTATCGGCTCTGGAACTATCACTTTTGTTGGTGCAATTGTTGAGGGCAATTGTTTAATGGATACAGATAAAAACACTTTTAAAACAAGTTGTTGGAACGGTAGTGAAATGCAAGAATCTCAATATCAGTTAGAAAGGAATAAGCACTTTAGCTCTAAATTGATTAACAATAAAGGTTCTATGAATATTAAATGGATAAATGATCATTTAGCTATAATGAATGTTGTTTATAACTAAATTTTCATTTTTAAATAATAAAAATTATAGAGTTAATTAAATATTTTTTAATGCTTCTCTATAGTGTTATTTATTATTTTAAATATTTTGCTTAAGTTTAATCAACGTTGATTTCTTATTTATAAATATCGAGCGTTTATATTTGATAGACATCAAATATTCTTCTTATGTCTATATGAATGTCATATTTTATTGCTATGATGAAAATATGTCGGGTAGGTGTGATCCCCATACCTGCTAGCGCAAACAAGAAGTGAGGTCGTTATGAGAAAATATCTGACCGTAGTATGCAGTCTTCTCGTTTCCAGTTCGATATCATTGGCTTGGGCGTCTGATCCCATGCAAACAACAGGGCAGATTTATCTGCGGGGTGCGATTGTGGATCCTGCATGTGAAATGAATTTTACATTTGATAAAGCTGAATACCAATGTTACAAACACAACAAAGTGTTTACATCTACTCAACCCATCATTCCAGCGTCTTTTGATAAATCCCAACAAACTATTATTTTGCCTCAAGATATGGGTAAGGCTGAGATCCGTTGGATGGATGATACCCAAAAGAATGGTGTTATTGACGTTCAGTATTTTTAAGGCGTCTGTGGGGAAATAGAAGTAGGTAGTAAAGATAAACAAGTCAAATAATCGTTTGTCACATTGGGTTTCTTTACGATTATCTGACCTATTTAAAGCAACATTAGCTATGCGCTAATGAGTAGAGTTTTTGACTGTTGATTAGTCAGCACGGCTCATATAGCGACGTTCAGCAATATGAATGCGAATTTTATCGCCAGTAGAAAGATATTCAGGAACCTGAATAACTAACCCTGTTGGTAATGTCGCAGGTTTAGTACGAGCACTTGCAGATGCGCCTTTAATACCTGGAACAGTTTCAACAATTTCCATATCAACAGTTTGTGGCAGTTCTAATGCTAAAACTTGACCATCCATTGTTAATACTTGCATTCCCGCTAAGCCTTCCTCAGGAATAAACAGTAATTCATCTTCGATTTGATCTTTTTTGAAGGTATATGGTGTGTAATCTTCATTATCCATAAAGATATACTCATCACCATCGATGTAAGAAAAGCTAACAGCACGACGTGTTAAGCTGATGGTATCAATCATATCATCGCCTTTAAAACGCTCTTCTACTTTCTGGCCTGTACGGATATCCGTAAAACGCATTTTGTACAGCGTACTTGCGCCACGAGCACTTGGTGCTTGGATGTCGATATCTTTTACCAGTAATAATTTGTTGTTATAACTAACAGCCATACCACGTTTAATTTCATTGGCTTTTGCCATATAAAACCTTCCATTAAATAACATTGACGATAATGGCGACAAAATTACTCGCAGTGCAGAAACTTGGCAAGTTATTCGCTCATTTTTTTATAAGATTTGATGAAAAAATAAAGCCAGCTCAAGTATGGGCTGGCTTTAGATATTAACTTTTAGAAAAGAAATTAACGGTAGATAGGAAGAAGATTAAAGTTCGCTAAAATATGTGCACTGGCATTGATAACACCAAATAAAATAACAAAACCAATCATAAACATACCACCAGGAGCTTTAAAACTTTGACTTTGATTACGTTCACGACTTGCTTTTGCCATTAATGCAGGGATAATCGCAGCCCAAATCGTTGCTGCAAGTCCTGCAAAACCAATGGCATATAAGAAACCATCAGGAAAAATGATTGCTAAAATAGTCGGTGGTATAAATGTGACTAATGCAGATTTAAATCGACCGCTTCTTGTATTTGAAAACTTAAAGAAGTCCGCTAAGTAATCGAATAATCCTAATGACACGCCTAAGAATGAACTTGCTAATGCCATATAAGAGAACAAGTCTAATAACATTGATACAGTGGCATTGGCGGTTGTTGAACGCATTTGTGCTAATAAGTTACCAATATTTCCACCATCAGCAATTACCTGCTTGAAACCTTCGCGAGGAATATTACCTTGTACAACAAACTGCCATAAAATATAAATCGCCAGTGAAATCAATGTGCCAATAAGCAAGCTTTTCATGACGGCTTTGCCATCTTTACGATAGTACGTTACTAAACCTGGAATATTGCCGTGATAACCAAACGAGGTTAGTAAATAAGGTAACGCAGCTAAAGCATAAGGTAAGTAACTCGCATTGCTTTCATTGGTATTAAATAACACAGGCATTTTTACTTCCGTAAATAAGCCACCAATGGCTAACACAAAGGCGATTACCATACCGCCAATTAAAATAGTGCTTAGTCTATCTACTGAACGTGTTGATAACCAAACAAAGAAAGCAACAATTAAGGCAAAGACTAAGCCGGCAATGGCTTGTGGTACGCTGATCATACCTGCAAAGTTTTGCACGATAATGGAACTGCCAGCAGAAATATAAGCGTAAGTTAAAATATAAAGAACAAACGCAATCGATAGTCCATTAATCGTACTCCAGCCTTTTCCTAATAAGTCTTTGGTAATGGTATGAAAGCTTGATCCCAAAGGATAATGAAGGTTCACTTCTAAGATCATTAACCCAGACATAAATAAACAAAACCAGGTGTAGATCAGAAGAAAAATAGAACCGGTAAACCAGACACCGGAAGTCACAATAGGAATGGAAAACATGCCTGCACCCACAGCGGTACCTGCAATGATCATTGCGCCACCAAGTACGGATGGACGCTTTGTTATTGACGTGACTTCTGACATAAGATGTCCTTATAAAATTGACTCAATGTACTAGCTTGATGGTGTAAAGAATACACGTTTGCTATAAAGGTGTAAATAGAGGTTATTGTGCTTTATAAAAGAAAAAAGTGAGTAAAAATAATACAGTAGAAAAAGGGGGTTATATAAATCAATGGATTAGTGTGAGGATTATTAGAAATGATAAAGAAACACAGCGATAAATAAGTGAA
The DNA here is from genome assembly GCF_003144325.1 of Proteus terrae. GTDB lineage: Bacteria > Pseudomonadota > Gammaproteobacteria > Enterobacterales > Enterobacteriaceae > Proteus > Proteus terrae. The sequence continues at coordinate 39,252 of NZ_PENS01000017.1, read as the reverse complement.
AATTTGCGCAGAAATAGATAATTCGAACATTATTCTGAACAAAAAAGATCCAGAATAATGAACGTGATAGGGTGTTTTTAATTAACCTTGATAAAACTGCTTACTTTTCCATAATGCAATAGAATTGCGACTAGCTTCGAAGTGTGGCTCAGGTAAATCATCTGGAGAACACCAGCGGATTTCAGAGCATTTATCTGGTTCCATCAATTTAGGCTCATCACCTTGGTGTTGTGCGATCATACAAATAGAGACAGTGTGTTTACCTTCTAACTGGTAAGTTTCTAGATTATTGCTAATACCAATCACTTGTGGTGCAGTGATCACAATCCCAATTTCTTCTTCTATTTCGCGAATAGCACATTGCTCAAAAGTTTCCCCTTCATCAACATGTCCACCAAAAATTGACCAATAAGGGGCATGTTTTCCACAACGTTTTCCTAATAATACTTCACCATTTTCATTAGTGATAATTACGCCAACGCCAACTACGACAGACATTTAAGACTCCTTTTTTTCTTTTTTATATAGTTATAGTTAATGTATGAAATAAGTCGCTTTTTACGGTCAATATTCTCCTTTGCGGGGGGATCGAGTGCAAGGATAAAAAAACCAAATTCACTGAATAAAAGGTTAATTGATGCTATATATAGCACCCTAAATATTCATAATAAAAATGATTGGGGAGTGAAGGCATGAGTCGCCGTGTCGCTACGATCACCTTAAACCCTGCTTATGATCTTGTTGGCGCTTGTCCAGCTATTGATGTAGGTGGTGTTAATTTAGTCCAAACTGCTGGGCTTAATCCTGCGGGTAAAGGCAATAATGTCGCGAAAGTCTTACGTGATTTGGGCATTGATATTACTGTTAGCGGGTTTATGGGACGTGAAAATCAAGAAGAATTTCAGCACTTCTTTAGTGAAAATGGGATGGCTAACCGTTTTTATCTTGTGTCAGGACGAACACGTATTAATGTGAAGTTAACCGAAGGAAAAGGGCAAGTTACTGACTTTAATTTTTCAGGATTCACCGTATCAGAGCAAGATTGGCAGCGTTTTGCAACGGATTCACTTAATTGGCTTGGCCATTTCGATATGGTCGTTGTCAGTGGTAGTTTACCGAATGGCGTTGATCCTGAAGCCTTTACTCAATGGATGATTAAGCTAAGAAGATTATGTCCGTGCATTATTTTTGACAGCAGTCGTGATGCTTTAGTCGCAGGGCTAAAAGCAGCACCTTGGCTAATAAAACCTAACCATCGTGAATTAGAAGCGTGGGTAGGGCATTCATTAACTGAAATGGCAGATATTATTAAAGCCGCTCATCAACTACGCGATAAAGGTATAGCACATGTCGTTATTTCACTGGGTGAAAGAGGGGCTTTATGGGTAAATGCATCTGGCGCATGGCTGGCAAATCCACCACATTGTGATGTGATAAGTACCGTTGGTGCTGGGGATTCGATGGTTGCTGGATTAGTGTATGGTTTATTAATGAGTCAAACGAGTGAGCATACTTTGCGTCTTGCAACTGCGGTTTCTGCGTTATCAGTCAGTCAGCCTGATGTAGGAATAAAAGACAGGAGTCAACTTGCTGAAATGATGACTAAGATAGAGCTAACACCGATTAAATAAGATAATTTGCGGTTTATTACTATAATAAAAAAACAATATAAAACGAAAACTGTAAAAAATGAAAATTGTATAAACCGCAAATCTTATTAATGTTGCTACTGTTTCTAGTGTTGTTGTGACTTTAGCCAAGCAATTTCGTCAGGCCAAATATCTGGGTTGATGGTTTCTAAAATCAGCGGAATACCATCAAAACGCTTATCTTGCATTATATAGCTAAAAGGGACTTTACCAATATTCCCTTCACCTAAACTGTGGTGACGGTCTACTCGACTGGCTAATTCGCTTTTTGCATCATTAAGGTGCATCGCTTTTAGGTATTGAAAACCGACAATCTTTTCAAATTCAGCAAATGTTTTTTCGCAATCTTCAATTGTTCTTAGATCATAACCGGCGGCGAAAGTGTGGCAAGTATCAATACAAACGCCTACACGAGATTTATCTTCTACCCCATCAATAATGGTGGCTAGATGTTCGAAACGATAACCTAAATTTGTACCTTGGCCTGCGGTATTTTCAATCACGGCAGTGACATTTTTAGTTTTTTCTAAAGTGATGTTAATTGATTGTGCTATTTTTTGTAGGCACTTATCAACATCAATTTTATTTAAATGGCTTCCCGGATGGAAATTAAGTAACTCAATACCCAGTTGTTCACAACGCTGCATTTCATCTAGAAATGCGTCTCTTGATTTTTCAAGAGCATCTTCTTCAGGGTGACCTAAATTAATGAGATAACTGTCATGGGGTAAAATTTGGGAGGGGCCATAACCATAAAGTTCACAGTTCTTTTTGAATTTATCAATGACTTCTGCCGATAATGGTGCTGCTTTCCACTGGCGCTGATTCTTAGTAAAAAGGGCAAACGCAGTGGCTTTTATTTCATGTGCGCGTAATACCGCCTGATCGACGCCACCAGCAGCACTGACATGTGCGCCAACAAATTTCATTCTTTCTCTCCTTAGATTTATTTCACACCATGATAACAAACATACAGCGTATAACATCATATTGAGGTGATAAAAGCAAAAAAGCGCAACTAAAAATAGTTGCGCAATAATGAAAAGTACTTCTCAAGGCGAAATTTTAAGGGGGATTATTTATATCGATGTTCCTATTAAGACATCAACACAGTCTGAATAAAGATATTAATTATCGCACCACCAAGGGTTAACCAGAAAAATAAGAATAACGCTAATAATAATGGTTTGACGCCTGCTTGTCGGATAGCGCTAATATGTGTTGTTAAACCTAATGCCACCATTGCCATTGCTAAGAGAATGGTATCAATAGTCACAATGTAACTAACAATAGACGCTGGAATTAAATTTAAAGAGTTAAAACCCGCCATTAAAATAAAGAATACGGCAAACCAAGGAATAGTAATTGGGCTTTTCTCAGTCGCTTGTGCACCATTGTTTGCCTTACTTTTCTTCTTACTTAAATAAGTTGAAAGAATAATTAAGAATGGTGCTAGCATCATTACGCGGATCATTTTACTAATAACCGCAGCATTTTCAGCATCAGGGCTAATTGAGTGTCCTACAGCGACGACTTGAGCGACTTCGTGAATAGTTGAGCCGGAGAAAATACCAAAGGTTTCTTCTGTAAAGGGTAACCAGCCTGCAAATATATTTAAATGATAGAACCAAGGGTAAAGGAAAATACCGATAGTACCGAAAATCACAACAGTAGAAACCGCAACGGCAACTTGGCTTGCTTGTGCTTTAACAACAGGCTCTGTCGCCATAACAGCCGCAGCACCACAAATACTACTACCCGCACCAATCAAGATGACAGTTTGTTCATCTAAGCCGAAATATTTGCGTCCAATCCACATAGCGATAAGAAAAGTCGATGTCAGCATAATGGCATCTATAATTAAACCTGTTGCACCTACATCTGCAATTTGCTGAAAAGTCAGTCTAAAACCGTACAAAATAATACCTGTACGTAATAAATAGTGTTTAGCGAATTTGACTCCTTCATCACTATAAGGCTTTGCAACAGGATAAAAGGTATTACCTACAATAATACCGAATAGGATCGCCAGCGTTAATGCGCCTAAACCCATGCTCGAAAACCAAGGAATATCACCAATATAAATAGCAAGCGCAGTTAATACGCCTGTTAGTAATAAACCAGGAAGCCAGCGATAGACTGGAGTGAAATATTTTTTCGCCAATGTAATAGGTTGACTTTGCTCTGACATAGAAAAACCTTGCTTATATGAATTTTGCATAAGCATATAACAAGCAATCTTATTTATTAAACTCATTATTTTTATAATAATAACCAGTAAAATCAATATAGGTGTATTTTCTTAAATGTACTTGGTATGTTACTGGTTTGTGGATAGTATGTTATTACAATGACAGTTCAAAGGTGGAATGGATATGCGAATTACGTTGCGGCAACTGGAAGTCTTTACTGAAGTTCTCAAGAGTGGTTCTACAACGCAAGCATCACAACAGCTTGCTTTATCTCAATCTGCTGTCAGTGCTTCTTTAACTGATCTAGAAAGCCAACTCGGTGTGCAGCTTTTTGATAGAGTGGGAAAACGGCTTGTCACAAATGAGCATGGACGATTACTTTATCCCAGAGCATTATCTTTACTCGAACGAGCAACTGAAGTTGAGCAATTATTCCAAGCTGGGAATGGTGCTTTGCGCATCGCTGCAAGTACAACAATAGGTAATTATATTCTTCCTCAAATGCTGGGGAATTTTCATCGTAATTATCCTGATATTCCGCTAGAAATGAGTATTGGAAATACCGAAGAAGTCGTTAAGTTAGTGAGCGAATTCCGTGTTGATTTAGGGCTAATTGAAGGTGCTTGTCAAAGTTCCGAACTGATTAGCCAGAAATGGCTTTTAGATGAAATGGTTATTTTTTGTTCACCCGATCATCCGTTAGCTAAAGCATCAAAAGTGACTTTAACTGATTTGCAGTCAGCCCCTTGGATTTTACGAGAAAATGGTTCAGGAACTCGAGATGTGCTTAACCATCTTCTATTTGCTTCTTTACCAGGTTATCGCATTGAAATGGAATTAGGTAATTCAGAAGCAATAAAACATGCCGTTATGTATGAAATGGGGATCAGCTGTTTATCTCGCCGAGTGATTGAAGAGCAGATTAATAATGGCTCATTAAAAGAGATAAAAGTAGAAGGGTTGGCATTACAACGTACCCTATATCTGGTTTATCATCGCCAAAAACATGTCTCTGATGCACTGAAAAAACTCCTGACATATTGTAATGCTGAACACTTAATCGGCAATTTTTCATAAATTGCTAATAATTGGCGCCCGATCATGAAGGTATCTTATAATCCTAGATCCTTGCTATTCACGAACGACAGATTTGCTACAATCCTCGTTAGAAAAGTGAATATAAAAGTGGAATGTTATGTCAGAACAACAAAATAGTACTGCTGATTCGGGCGCAGTACGCACTTTGCGCCGAGAGTTAAAAGCGCGACATTTAGCGATGATCGCTATTGGTGGTTCAATTGGTACAGGACTTTTTGTCGCATCTGGTGCAACTGTTGCTCAAGCAGGGCCGGGTGGGGCATTACTCTCTTATGCATTAATTGGACTAATGGTCTATTTTCTAATGACAAGTCTTGGGGAATTAGCCGCATTTATGCCTGTTTCCGGCTCATTCTCAACATACGGCTCTAAGTATGTAGAAGAAGGTTTTGGCTTCGCATTAGGCTGGAACTATTGGTATAACTGGGCAGTTACAATTGCTGTTGACCTTGTTGCTGCACAATTAGTGATGCTCTATTGGTTCCCTGATGTTGATGGTTGGATCTGGAGTGCTTTATTCCTTGGTGTTATTTTCTTACTCAACTATATCTCTGTAAAAGGGTTTGGTGAGGCAGAATATTGGTTCTCTTTGATCAAAGTTTCCACAGTAATTATCTTTATTATTGTGGGTATTGCGATGATCACTGGCATTATGAAAGGTGCCGAAAACGCAGGTTGGCATAATTGGGAAATTGGTGATGCACCTTTTGCGGGTGGATTTGCTGCCATGATTGGTGTTGCCATGATTGTTGGTTTCTCATTCCAAGGTACAGAATTAATTGGTATTGCAGCGGGTGAATCTAAAGATCCAGCTAAAAATATTCCCAAAGCTGTACGTAAAGTGTTCTGGCGTATCTTACTGTTTTATATCTTCGCGATTTTAATTATTAGCTTAATTATCCCTTACACTGATCCTAATTTACTGCGTAATGATGTAGGTGATATTAGCGTTAGTCCATTTACACTAGTCTTTAAAAATGCGGGATTATTATCTGCAGCAGCTATCATGAATGCAGTTATCTTAACGGCAGTACTTTCTGCTGGTAACTCAGGCATGTATGCATCAACGCGTATGCTGTTTACATTAGCAAGAGAAGGCAAAGCACCAAAATGCTTTGGTAAATTGTCTAAAAATGGTGTGCCACGCAATGCGCTTTATGCGACAACGGTTGTTGCTGGCCTATGTTTCCTAAGTTCAATGTACGGAAACCAAACTGTTTACTTGTGGTTATTGAATACCTCAGGAATGACTGGTTTTATTGCATGGTTAGGTATTGCGATTAGCCACTATCGTTTCCGTAAAGGTTATGTTGCACAAGGTCATGATTTAAATGACTTACCTTATCGCTCCGGCTTCTTCCCAATTGGTCCTATTTTTGCCTTTATATTGTGTTTAATTATTACATTAGGTCAAAATTACCAAGCTTTCTTAGAAGATACGATTGATTGGTATGGTGCAATTGCAACCTATATTGGTATCCCATTATTCTTATTAATTTGGTTTACTTATAAGATTGTGAAGAAAACCCGCTTTATTCGTTATAACGAAATGGAATTTCCAACACATATTGCGAATAAAAAATAACCTATAAATCAAGCTATTAAAACGTCCGTTTTTGTGATTGAGATCACTGTAAAATGGGCGTTTTTTTATATTTTGACCTTTCAATTATAAAAAACATGCAAAAACTTTAATTATATCAGTAATCGCATTGATAATTATTATTATTTGCTTTATTGTTAGCACACGATTTATTTGCTGAAAAATAAAATAATGGCGCTATTAGTTGTAAATAATATGCTTAATGTAATGAGTCTGATAATAATTAGCCCTTCTAGTGCTCAATATAGCCAACCAACAGTTTATCGCAATATAATAAATTACACAGCGAATATGATTCACCGTATAATAATTTGGCGACTCACTTCTTTGTTGAATAATTTGTCTCAAATTAATTATTGGTTTTTTGTACATAAAAAACAGTTGATGGGTTGTACGGTATGTTTTTGCTTACTTAATGGGTTGGTAAGAACAGAACAACGCAGAAAAAAAACTAGGTACAACAATTGATATGAGCATTATGTCAGAGAGACTCGCCACACAAGAGCATGAAAAGAATGCATCAGATAATGTGAAAGCCCATTATCGAAGAATGATGAATAAACGCATGCTATGGTTAGGAGTTATCGTTTTAATTATTTGTGGTTCAGTGGTGTTAGATTTCACCATGGGGCCTTCTGGTTTATCGCTTGATAAACTATTAACAACCCTTTTTCAGCCTGAACTTGTTGATGCGGGTTCTCGAGTGATTGTATGGGATATCCGCTTACCTTATGCCTTAATGGCGGTTGTGGTAGGGATGTCGCTAGGATTAGCGGGTGCAGAAATGCAAACGATCTTAAACAACCCGTTAGCAAGTCCATTCACATTGGGGTTATCAAATGCCGCTTCATTTGGTGCTGCATTGGCGATTGTTTTAGGTATTGGTATTCCCGGCATTCCTGACCAATGGTTTATTTCGGCGAATGCGTTTCTCTTTGCATTATTATCAGCCTTATTATTAGACGGAATAACTCGCTGGACACGTGTTCCAACATCTGGCGTTGTACTGTTTGGTATAGCTATGGTATTTACCTTTAATGCATTAGTCTCAATGATGCAATTTATTGCGACAGAAGACACGCTCCAAGGTCTAGTTTTCTGGACTATGGGAAGTTTAGCGCGTGCAACATGGGTAAAACTCGGTGTTATGGCGGGTGCTTTTGTGGTCATTATGGTGATTTCATGGATGAGCTCATGGAAATTAACTGCATTGCGATTAGGTGAAGATAGAGCGATTAGCTTTGGTATTGATGTAAAGCGTTTAAGATTAGGTTCATTACTGCGTATTAGTATTTTAACAGCGCTTGCAGTTGCCTTTGTTGGGCCCATTGCCTTTATTGGTTTGGTTGCACCTCACATTGCTCGCATGATGTTTGGTGAAGATCATCGATTCTATTTACCAGCAAGTGCATTAATTGGCGCTTTAATTTTATCATTGGCATCAATTGCTTCTAAAAATTTAATACCGGGTGTCATTATTCCTGTAGGTATTGTGACATCGCTGGTGGGCGTGCCATTTTTCCTCAGTATGATTTTACGTCATAGGGGGAATATCTAATGATGGAAGGATTAAAGATCCAAGATTTTAGTGCTGGATATGCTAAACATCTTATCATTAAGGCACTGGATGTAGAGCCATTACCAAAAGGAAAGGTCACTGTATTATTGGGACCAAATGGTAGCGGAAAATCAACATTATTAAGGGCGCTGGCGGGATTAAATAAATCATCAGGTGTTGTCAGTTTAGATGGCAACGATCTTGCGTCGATGAATTTTGCACAACGTGCCCAAAATGTGGTCTATTTGCCACAAACATTACCGGCAGGTGTTCATTTACATGTTTTAGAATCCATTATTGTGGCGCAGCGAGCTTCAGGTGGATTACATAATGAACATAGTGAAGCTCAGGTAATGCACTTATTACGCCAATTAGGTATCGAGCATTTAGCATTACGATATTTAGATGAATTATCGGGTGGTCAAAAACAATTAGTTGGGCTTGCTCAATCATTAATTAGACAACCCTCTCTATTATTATTGGATGAGCCATTAAGTGCGCTGGATCTTAATTACCAATACCATGTAATGGATTTAGTCGCTAAAGAAACGCACCGTAGAAATATTATTACTGTTGTTGTTGTTCACGATATTAATATCGCCTTACGGCATGGCGAACATGTATTAATGTTAAAGCAAGGACAATTAATTGCACAGGGCGTGCCAGGTAAGGTTATCACGGCACAAAGCCTTGCTGATGTTTATGGTGTTCAAGGCAGATTGGAATATTGTTCACAAGGAATACCTCAAATTATTATTGATGGTTTAGTGGATAAAATATAGAGAAGTAAAATAGAAAGAGAAAAGAAATAAATATAGGGATGCAGTAAATAGGGATATTAAAATAACTAAGGGTAATTAAATTTATTTATTACCCTAATTTCTGAGCAATTGTCGATACATCCATCTATATAAAACTTAAAGAATATATGTTCTTGGAGAATCGGGAATGGTAGTGTTAAATAAAAATAAAATCGCACTTGGCGTTGTTGCTGCTATTGCATCAAGTTTTGTTATGACTGCATCAGCAGAAAATGTAGAAAAACTGCTTGTAACAACCGCTTCAGGGTTTAAACAAACCGTTGAAGATGCACCTGCATCGGTTTCTGTTCTCACTCGTGAACAATTAGAAACCAAATCTTACCGTGATGTGACTGACGCATTAAAAGATGTACCCGGCGTATTAGTAACAGGCGGTGGAAGTAGTTCTGATATCAGTATTCGTGGTATGGATCCAAAATATACCATGATCTTGGTTGATGGTAAGCGTGTTGCATCGCGTGAAACGCGTCCTAATAGTGATAACTCTGGTATTGAACAAGGTTGGTTACCGCCTTTACCTGCTATCGAACGTATTGAAGTTGTACGTGGACCAATGTCTTCTTTATATGGTTCAGATGCAATGGGGGGGGTTATCAATATTATTACTCGTAAAGCGCAAAAAGAGTGGAACTTTAGCTTACGTGGAGATAGTACTATCACAGAGCGTAAAGACTCAGGTAATACTAATCAAGGTAGTTTTTACGCCGCAGGTCCATTAATTGATAATGTCTTAGGCTTGAAAATTCAAGGTCAATATTCACATCGTAGTGAAGATAAAATTGTGAATGGTTATAACCGTCAAATTACGGCATCAGGCGGTGGTACATTAAGTTGGACACCTGATGAGCAAAATACGATTGATTTTGAATTTAAAAAAGATAACCAACATCGTGACTCACGAGTTTGGCATTCAAAATCAGGGTTACCTAGCCGAGGTAAAACACCTGAAAGCAGCTTTACTGATTATGAGCTAACCCATTATGCGTTAACTCATGATGGTGTTTATGATTTTGGTACGATGAATACGTATGTTCAGCGTGATGAAAGCCGTAACCCATCTCGTAAAATGGATTATGACGACACAACAGTGCGTAATCAAACCGTCTTTATGTTAGGTGACCATACATTAAGTGTGGGAGCGCAATATCGTTATGAAGAGCTAAAAGACGAAGGTAATAAGATTAAAGGTGGTAATAAGCTAGATCGTTATAGTTGGGCATTATTTGCTGAAGATGAATGGGCAATGACTAACGATTTTGCCTTAACGGGTGGCTTACGTATGGATAAAGATGAGAACTTTGGTACTCACTGGACACCTAGAGTATACGGTGTATGGCATCTTGCTGATGAGTGGACATTAAAAGGTGGAGTATCTACCGGTTATCGTTCACCAGATCTACGTCAAGCAACGGCATCATGGGGTCAAGGTACGGGTGGCGGTAATTATGATGCTGTTATTTATGGTAACCCAAGTTTGAAACCTGAAAAATCAGTCACTGAAGAAATTTCAATTATCTGGGATAACCGTGAAAATCTGACGGCAAGTTTAGGTCTTTTTAATACCGACTTTAAAGATAAGATTATGGAAGATCGCCGTTGTGACAGCCGTACAAATAAAGACGGTTCTAAAATGACGGATCTTCGTGACTGTACATTAGCAGACGGTGTTGGCAATAATGGGAAACCTTATGACTTTGTTAGTGATAGAACTAACGTAGATAAAGCGAATATGCGTGGTATTGAGGCGACCTTTAACTGGACAATATCACCAGAGTGGAATTTAGCGGCTAACTACACCTTTACGGACACTGAACAAAAAAGCGGTGATTTCAAAGGTAAGCCATTAAATAAACAACCACGTCATATGGCTAACGCGACCTTAAATTGGGAAACAATGCCAGAAATGGAAACGTGGGCACGTATTAACTTCCGTGGTAAAACCTCTGATTACTTATCACGTACTTCTATGTCACATGGCACGCCTTCTTATGCGTTTGTTGATATTGGTACCAGCTACAGTTTAACCAAGCAACTAAATGTTATTGGTGGTGTTTATAACGTGTTAGATCGCCGTATTGACCAAGAACATTTTAATACTACTTTAGAAGGCCGTCGTTACAACATTGGTTTGAACTATAACTTCTAATTTATTACCCTCAGTTTGTGTCATTAAGACTCCACTTGTGGAGTCTTTTTTTATCTCTAATTTTTTTGATTTGTTCAAAATTAGTACTGGAAAATTTAAATATTGAGATCTATATTTAGCTCAATAATTCATCTTATTCATCGTTTTATTCTGAGTATTAGATTGTTATTTCTACTTAGTATCTGCCGTTTTTTTCTTAATTTATTCTCTTACTTTTTATTTATATAGAACAGGCTGTTAAAAAATAGACATTTTTTATTAAAAGTCTACTTTTTAGAGTAAAAAAAAGTATGAGTTAACAATTTCTTAGCATTAATCTTATTAATATATTTTAAATGCTTTATTTTGATATTCTATTGATGATATAAATTTTGCTATAAGATTTAATTCTTATTTATCAATATATTATGCCTTTCTCCCTTTCAGTGTAGTAAAGGTTTTTGAAATGTTTAAAGCTTAAGAATTGTGATAAAAGCACAATTCTTGTTAATAAAATGTAGCGCTGAATGTTGACTTAGTTTACGAATTGAAAAGATCGTAAAAAAAGGGGGCTTTTTGATGAAAATGTATTGCTATTTAAGTCTGAGACGTGCAAAATGCGCCCACTAAAAATATGACTGATGCGTTTAAAGTGCATCGGTTTTTTTTTGCATTTTTACTTATTACTACACCAAGAGGTCAGATTCATTTGAGTCTGAATAGATAACATAATTTGATTAGCAGCCAGCCCCTTAGAGAAAGGGTTGTCATGATAGAGGAATGCTAATATGGTACATTTATTCTCTTTCGCAGTTGGGCCTAACGGCACTGCGGGCAATGATGACTACGGAGCACGGCGTCTCCTAAACACATACACATCCTTAAAAACTTCATTCTATTCTGTTTATAGGCAGATGCGAAGTCTTCCCAGTAACTGTCGGTTGAGTTTATCTAATACTCAAGCCGAGGTTATGGGAGGGTTCGCTAATGTCAGATAACGTCATCTCCTCTATCGGCACTAACCAAACTGGTGCTAACAATCGAGTTCAACTACGTAAAACCTTGACGCTAATGCAGGTAGTCATGATGGGGCTTGCTTTTTTACAGCCTATGACTATTTTCGATACATTTGGTATCGTTTCTGGCATTACCAATGGCCACGTAGCAACATCGTATGCGATTGCATTGATTGCAATTTTATTTACAGCTGTAAGCTATGGAAAATTAGTTAAGCGTTTTCCTTCAGCTGGCTCTGCGTATACTTATGCTCAAAAATCCATGAGCCCTCATGTTGGCTTTATGGTAGGTTGGTCATCTTTACTCGACTATTTATTTATGCCAATGATCAATATTTTATTGGCGAAAATCTATTTACAAGCAATATTCCCGGGCGTTGAACCGTGGATCTTTGTATTTGGCTTAGTGGCTTTAATGACGTTCTTTAACCTACGTGGTATTAACGTTGTTGCTAACTTAAATACAGCAATTGTTATTGTACAAGTTGCAGTAATGGTTGTGTTTGTTGGATTACTTATTCACGGTGTATATAACGGAGAAGGCGCAGGGGAGTTATGGACCTTTAGACCGTTTGTTTCTGTTGATGCTGAAGTTATACCGATGATAACTGGAGCGACAATACTCTGTTTCTCATTCTTAGGTTTTGACGGTATCAGTACATTATCAGAAGAGACACCAAATGCAGGTAAAGTTATCCCTAAAGCGATTTTCTTAACTGCGCTGATTGGTGGGATTATCTTTATTGCTGTTTCTTACTTTTTACAATTGTATTTCCCAGATATTTCACGATTCAAGAACCCAGAAGAGTCACAACCTGAAATAATGCTGTATGTTGCTGGTGCTTTATTCCAGTCGATTATTTTAGTGTTCTCATGTGTGACTGTATTAGCATCTGGTATGGCGGCTCACGCAGGTGTTGCGCGTTTACTTTATGTTATGGGTCGTGATGGCGTATTCCCAGAGAAGACATTTGGTTACGTACATCCTAAATGGCGTACACCAGCTTTTAACGTGCTATTGGTGGGTTTTTTAGCGTTAGGTGCCGTGTTCTTTGACTTAGTGACTGCAACTGCATTAATTAACTTTGGTGCGTTAGTTGCGTTTACTTTCGTGAATCTGTCTGTTATTTCACAGTTCTATATTCGCGAGCGCCGCAATAAAGGATTAATGGATCATATTAATTACCTGATATTACCTATCATTGGTGCTGCGACAATGGGTGTCTTGTGGATAAACCTTGAACCAGGTTCTATGGAATTAGGCCTTGTCTGGGGGGCAATTGGTATACTTTATATGGTGTGGATCACACGTCGATTCCGTCGTCCAATGCCACAGATGCCAGAGAAGTAATACCCTAAAAATTGTCATAATGATAAATAAAATGGCCTCAGCAATGAGGCCATTTTTTTACATTGAATAAACAGTATTAGAATCAAGCTGGATAATAAATAACCAACCAATTAATTGCACACAATAAAACTAAGGATATTTACTTGTTTAAATAAAAAATTAAAAATAATTTTATGTGGGATTTAGGTTTATACTTAAGTACTAACACTTAAGTTAATTTACCTACTTAAGTTAAATTAAATACTTTTTTATCTTGGTTTTAATTCATATATATATATGAAAAACAAAATTTATATATCAAAAATATATTTTTTTATTTTTTAAGTATTATATTGATGCTCAATTAAAGATTAGCAAAATATCCTAAAAATAAAGAAAACACTTTATAAATAAAGTGTTTTAAATAATTATCATTATGCAATTTAAACTTACTTTATGAGTAAATTTTTGATTGTTGTGCTACTCTTTAATTAGGATTAGAAAATATATTTTCTTAATTAACATCTAATTAAGATGATTAAGAGAATAATACTAATTCCAATAGGCGATTTATTTAAAAACGAAAGGTAACAATATGTCTTTAATTAAGAAAGTTGCTCCGTTTATCGTGTTATCTGGATTTATGGTTGCAGGTAATGCTTTTGCTGCAACACAGGGTACAACGGTGTCATTCGAAGCATTAATTCGTGCCGCAAGTTGTGATGTTTCTTCAACAACAGAAGGTTCTAGAATTGATTGGGGAACCTTCACAAGTGATGAAGTGACTGGCAAAAACGTCGGTGATCAATTAGGAGATAACAGACGTTTAATTTAGAGCTTTCTAATTGTACAGCAGCATTAGCAGCTGATGGAACAATCAATCTTTATGCTCGTGGTAATAAATCAAACTTTGATTCTGAAATGTTTGCTAACGCAACAGCAGCTTCTTTAGCTGTAAAATTGTCAGCAACAGCAAGTAATACTTTAGTTAAACCAAATGTTGAAACAGGTCTGACATTAGGACAAGAGATCATTAAAGACGGCACTGGTCGTATTCCGATGACTGCTGGTCTATATTTAACAAATGGTGCAGTAACAAGTGATGAATTAAAAGTACCAGTTACTTTTACTGTTGCTTATAACTAATATTACTTAATTTTTAGAGGCTCTACCTAATAGAGCCTCTCATTAAAGAAGAAATATAATGATTAAAATTACAAATAGAATAAGAAAATTTTTTGTTATTTTACTAATGATTATATCTCCATTTGCTTATTCTAAAGGAGTGGGTTTAAACGCTACACGTATTATTTATCCTGAGGGTGAGAATAGTGTAGGTGTTATCGTTCGTAATGAAGAACCAAAAATAAATTATTTGGTACAAGCCTATATTACTTCTGATGAAAACCCAATTGTATTTCAAGTCACTCCACCTCTTTTTAGAATTAATAATTTATCAAGGCATGAAGTGAAAATTTATGCCATGAGTAATTCTTTACCGAAAGATAGAGAAAGTATCTTTTATTTTCATGCAAAGATGATCCCTGGACAAAACAATAATTCTGACACAGCGGGCCTAAGTGTAGGATTTGATAATGTCATAAAGCTTTTCTACCGACCTAAAAACTTACCGATGACATCAGAGGATGCGCAAAAGAAATTAAGATTTAGTGTGGAAGGAAAACAATTAAAGGTAGTCAATAATTCCCCTTATTACATCAATTTTGCTGGATTCTCTGTCAACAATATAAAGCTAGATGTTAGTTTGGCCAATAACAATGCCATGATAGCGCCTTATAGTTCGATAAAATATGCCTTACCTACAGGCGTAACTAAAGGAAGTGTTCAATGGCGTACAATAGATGATTTAGGTGGATTTAATGAACATAAAGCCACATTTTAAACCAATTGTATTGGGCGCATTATTAACCTGTATCTCTTTTTATGGATATAGCGCTGTTGATGACTCTGCGGTTGTAATAGTAAAAGGCTCAGTAACAAAAGGAACGTGTGCTTTTACTTTATCAGACCAAGCGGTGAAATTTTCTCAATCAACATTAATGCAAAATGTTGATGAAATAGGTGTAAAAAAGGAAAACAAAATACCTTTTTCAGTTAATTATCTTTGCCAAGATTATGTTGATGAAACACCTGATATGGAAGTTGTTATAAAAGCGGGATCAGGAACACAAATTGCAAATAACAAAATATCGCCAGTGAATAATCCAACTAATGCGAGTTTTGCTCTATACGATTGTAAAGGTGATCATTGTTCTTTAGTTAATTTTAATGCTGGGACAAGTTCTGTTTATATCACAACAGGAAATGGTAATAAAAATAAAGACTTTGAAGTCGAGCTCGTTAAGAAAGACAGTTCGGCTGTTAATCCGGGTACGCTAAAAGCAATATTAGCATTAACACTTATACAACCTTGAGAAAGTAAATATGAATATATTTCTATTGAAAAGGAGTTTGTTAAGTTTATTTATTACACCAGCACTATTTATTAGTTTCAGTGCTCAAAGTGTTGAATTTGATTTTAAAGTGACGATTGATAAACAGACCTGTAAGCTCTCAGTTTCAGGAACAAGTAACAATGAAATTGATTTTGGTAGTATTCAATCGAATAAAATTAAAAATAATCTTATAGAACCTATTCCGATAAAGGTATTACTGAGTGACTGTAAAACGAATGACTTTTTTGATACTTATGTGACGATGAAGGCAAAAAGTACTTTAAATACAATTACTTTTAATGATGATCTCAATAAAAGTTTTGGTATCAGAGTATCAAGTAAAAATAATGTTGCTCAATCTAATACTAATACGGATTTTTTTAAATCTGAAGATACGGTTTGGAATAACATAAGTAAAGATAAATTAGAAAAAACACTCTATACCTATGTCAAATGCAAAGATCCCACAGCTTGTGATCCCGAATCTGGGGAGTTTTCGGCAACGTTAACTTTTTCGTATATCGTTGATTAAGATATTATATGAATAATTTTATTATAAAAGTTTCCATTATTTTAATATTAGTTTTTAGTTATTTTAATGCTAACGCTCAAGGGGTTAGTTTAGGCAAAACACGCGTTATTTTTTCTGAAGGTAGTTCAAGTGAAAGTGTATATATTTCTAATGATGATAATCAACCTTATTTAATACAAGCTGGCATTACTGAATATATTGATGGAAACTTGTCATCTAATTTTATCGTTACTCCTCCTGTGTTTCGTTTAGAAAACAAGAGCGTATCATCTTTACGTATTTTATTAAAAGATATTCAAGATTTACCCAATGACAAAGAATCACTCTTTTATTTGAATACAAAAATTATACCTTCTACTAAACGACCTAATGAAAGTGAATTACAGGAATCAAAATTAGTATTAATAACTAATTTTGTTATTAAAGTAATTTATCGACCTGAAAATATAGCAAGACCTTCAGAACAAGATTACAAAAAAATCCTTATTAAAGAACAGGAAGGAAAGTATTTTTTAGATAATCCAACTCCATATTATATGACATTAACATCAATTAAATTTAATAATGAAAAATATAATAAAACTTTATTGTTAGCACCTTATAGCAAAACTGAATTGATAGAAGTATCAATAAAAGAAGCTAGTTGGCATGTAATTAACGACTATGGTGAATTATCAAAAGAATTAAAATATAAGGACTAATGAAATGAACGTTTTAAATAGTCGTGCTTTTTCTATTACTACTTTTATATTAGGTTTTTTTTATTGCCAATTAGCATGGGCTGCTAATAATGCATTTGAATTTTCATTACAAAGAATGACATATAATGAAGGCAGTAAAAGCATTTCTATCGGTTTAAGAAATAATGAAAAAAAAGCGTATCTCGTTCAAGCGAGTATGAGATGGTTAGATGAATCTACGGGGTTACAATTAATTGATAAAAAAGAGAACCCTCCTTTTATTTTAACACCATTATTACAAAAAATAGAGCCTGAAGAATACTATGAGTGGGTGATTAAGTTTACTGGCTCAGAAAGTGCATTACCAACAGATAGAGAGAGTGTTTATATTTCTCAATTTCGATTAATACCATCTACATCTGAAGAAACTCCAAATGTGCAGATGAACTTTATTAGAGCATTAAACTTTAAAGTCTATTATCGGCCAAAATCTCTTGAAGGTATAAAAATAAAAGATGCAGAAAAAAAATTATCATTATCAATTGATGGTAATAAGATAATTGCTAAAAATGATTCACCTATTTATTTGGCTTTTAACACAATAAAAATAAATGGAAAAGAGATCGAGCTGCAAGAGTTATCGAAAAATGTACCTCCATTTGGTACACAAGAATACTTATTTTTTAATAAAAAAAATGTTACATCTATTCATTGGCAAGTATTAGATGAGTTTATGTTCCCATTAGATGAAAAAATGAAAACAGTAAATTAATAAATTTATAAAAATATATGTTTTTATAAAGCTAAAGGTTAAGAGTGTAAAAATGAATAAATCAATGACAATGTTTAGATACAGTTTTTTTACATCACTTATTTTGTTCTCATTTAATTCTTTTGCAGAGGATTATTTTGATCCTGCATTACTTGATGGGCAATTAGGTGCATCTGCAAATGAAATTGATTTAAGCCAATTTTCACAAAAAGATGCGTTACCTGAAGGTAAAATATCTTTGTTAGTTTATGTCAATACTAATAATAATGGTGAGTTCATTATTAATTTGGTAAAAGGGCCTAATAATAAAGTGGTGCCTGAAATAACACGAGAATTATTAGATAAATTAGGTGTTAATACGAAGGTGGTACCTAAGTTAAATATGTTAAAAAGCGATCAGGTGATTTATGATATTAATGAATATATTCCTGATGCATTAATAAAAGTAAAATTAGCAGAATTAAAACTAATCACTAGTTTTCCTCAAATTGTTATGTCCAATGATGTTGTTGGCTATATTGATCCCGCCTCTTTTGATAGTGGTGTTTCTGCCATGTTTATCAATTATATGTTTAGTGGAGGACATTCTTCTAACGATAGCCATTTTGATAAAGTTAATAATAATGGAAAACAAAAAAATGATAATTTCTTTGCTCAACTAAGAGCCGGTTTTAATCTTTATGATTGGCGTTTACGTTCGACAATGACACAGACGTATACCCGAAATTCAAATAATGTAGAGACTCAAAGTAATAATAGTAATAAATTTTCTAATACATATCTTTCTCGTAATCTTTATTCTTTACGATCGGAATTTATTATTGGTGAAACTACAACCGGAAATGATGTCTTTGATAGTATACCAATGAAAGGTATGCGTTTAGTTTCTAACGAACAGATGTTGCCAGCGAGTCAACAAGGTTTTGCGCCAGATGTGAGTGGGATTGCTCAATCTAATGCCCAAATTACTATCCGACAAAATGGGAATGTCATTTATCAAACTTATGTTGCACCCGGCGCATTTAAAATAACCGATCTTTACGCGAGTGGCTCAGGAGGGAACTTGGATGTCACAGTGAAAGAAGAAGATGGTTCAGAAAGGACATTTACAGTTGCTTTTTCATCATTACCCGTAATGTTAAGACCGGGGGGGTGGAAATATGAAATTAGTACTGGACGATTTGATGGTGGCACAACGGTTGGTTCTAAAAAAGCAGATTTTCTGCTTGCCAGTGGTATTTATGGTTTACCTCATGATGTCACTCTTTATGGTGGGTTATTAGGTGCGAAAGATTATTACGCTATTTCTTCTGGGATAGGAATTTCATTAGGTAATTGGGGGGCTCTGTCTACAGATATCACACATGCTCATGCTGACTTTAATACAATTGGCTCTCAAAATGGGCAATCTTATCGATTCCGTTATTCTAAGAATATGACCACTACAGGAACCTCTGTTGACTTAACGGCATTACGTTTTTCAACTAAAGATTATTACGATTTTAATCAATTTAATACTGAAGATTATCAGTTAAAAGATGGTACTTCACCGTGGTTAGGTGAACGAGAAAAAAGTCGTTTCACAACGTCATTATCACAATCATTAGGTCAGTACGGTAGCATTTATTTATCTGGTAGCCGTTATAATTATTGGGAACAAGATAAGAATGTTACTCAACTTACGACAGGATATAATGGCAATATTCGTGGTATTAACTTTGGCGTTAATTACAGTATTGATAGAATAAAATCAGATGATAGCTGGCCTGAAAATAGGCAAATTAGTTTTAATGTGAGCGTTCCATTTAGTGTGTTTAGTAATTCACCTGCGCTTAGCAACTTTAATAGTACTTACATGATAAACCATGATAATAATGGAAGAACTAACCAGCAAGTTGGATTATCTGGTAGTGCATTTAATAACTCCTTATCTTATGGTATTTCTCAATCTTGGGCTAACCAAGGCCAGTCTAATAATGGCTCAGTATATGCTAATTATTCAGGTAACTACGGTACATCCTCTCTAAATTATAATTATTCAAGTGACTATTATAATGTTAATGGCAGCATGAATGGTGGTTTACTTTTACATTCAGGTGGTTTATTGCTGGGTAGAAGTATGGGAAGTAGTATGGCCATTATTGAAGCACCTGGAGCAAAAGGTACTGAATTAAGTTCAGGAAATGGTGCAATTAATGGACAGGGATATGCGTTATCACCGTATCTTACAGAATATCGCCAAAACACGATTGCATTAAATGTTAATACATTGCCAGATAATACAACCCTACAATCCACTTCTCAAAATGTAGTTCCGACAAAAGGCGCTATTGTTAAGGTTGCCTTTAAAACAAAGATTGGCTTCCAAGCTATTTTAAATCTTTCTCAGAATAAAAGTGTTATTCCATTTGGCGCTATTGCTACATTAATTGATGCTGATAATCCTAATGATTTGAATACTGGTATTGTTGGTGAAAATGGTCAGCTTTATATGAGTGGGCTTCCTGATAATGGCAAGCTGTTAGTGAAATGGGGTAATAAAAACCAGCAAAGTTGCAACGTTTCATATAATGGCTTAAGCGATATTGAAGTCAATAGCAAGCAACCAATAAGAATTTTATCTCTTTCTTGCCAATAAAAAATAATCTTTATTTTATAGGTGGATGCATAACAATGAAAATGCGTAATTTAATGATGGCATCACTAACTTCAGTATTAATGACTTCGTCATTTAATGTTTTAGCTGGAACAGATAGGGGGGCTATGACATTAAGCTTAACTGGGGTGATTGATATGAATATTAGCCCTACACAAGTTCAATATATAAATGGTACATTGACTGGGAATAGTAGTTTTCCAGGGAGTCCTGTTTATGATAATAGCAGTAACTCTTCTTGGGATACTAAGTATGCGATTATTTCTTTAAGTCAGTCAAAAACAAGATGTGATGCTACATTTGTTTCTAAAATTCCAGGGCAAACTAATAAATACGGTCTAAAATTAACGCATTCCAATAATACAAGTACGGCAGTTTATGTAACACCACAATTTAACTTCAATGTCAGTTTATCTAATTTTAGTTCTAATTATCAAAGTGCTTATTCGGGGCAATTTTTTCGGGTGAATAGTAGTCTCGTTGATAAAGAATCATCTAGCATTAATGTATGTTTTGTGCCACATAATTATGCAACGACAACAGTTCCTGGTGGTGGCTCAAAAGTTGTTAGTGTCACAACTCCAAGTTCATTTCCTGTTTATATTGATGCTAATTTAACGCCAGGTAAGTTAACGTATAAAGGCACTCCTTTTTATGTAGGTAGTTTTGGTCGGAGTGCTAGTGGTGACTTTTTTGCACAAGTTAACGTAATTGCTGATGTAACAGTAAAACGTTCTTGTGCTGTTACTGGGGTATCTAATCAACAAATTAATGAAAATATGACATTTACAAATGAAGTCATTAAAGACTCTGTATTTACATTATCCTGTGGTGGTACAGGTAACCCTGTAAATATGTCAGCGGTGATTAAAGAGGGAAGTTTAGATCCAAGTAATGTAAATAAATTAGTCTTAGCTCCTATTAATGGTACTGTATCTAACAAAAAGCCTTGGGTTATAGGATTACCTTATAAGCAAACTTCAACACCGAACTTAAAATGTGCTGATGAAAATAATAACAACTTATTAAAGTTCAATAATACTGATATTGAGCTAAGTGGAACCAATATGGGGAATAATCAACCTGATATATTTGGTATCAAATGGGCTCTTTGCAAACCAGATGGGACAAAAGCAGGTGAATACCGTGGAAAAGTAGATGTGAATATTTTTGTCCGTGGATAAAAATCACAAAGTTAGAAAAGAAAAATAAAAGTGGACCTTAAGGTCCACTTTTTTATGGAAGATATTTTTATTTCTATTGATTTAAGCTAAGAGTTTATTTTAACTCGAATAGGCATTTCAATAATGAATAAATTATTTCAATTCAAGTTATTTAAACTAAATAAAAGGCTATGATTTAATTTAAAGTACAATTTATTTTAATTTTTATAATTAATTAAGATTAATATTAATTAATTTATTAAGTGATTTCTTTTGTTATATAAGGCTAATTTTTTAACATAAGTTGATTTTTTTAATCTTTATATTGTCAAAGTTGCGGTATTTTATTTGTTATTCGTTTTTTGATATTTACTTTATATATTTTAATATTAATAATGTTAAAGATTAGATGTATCTTAAATACAATTAAAATCACACACTCTATTTATTGCACAATATGAAAAAAATTATACTCTTTTTAAATTTATGGGTGTTTTTTACGCTATTTAATATTCCCATATCTTCAGCAGATGCTTCTGAAAAAGCGACTGAAATCTTTAATCAGCAACAACAGCATAATCAAAGCCAACAAGAAGCGCTTTACCAACAATTAACACCTGAAATACCTAATATATATTTTGATATTGGCAAATATGAAGAAACAGAGAATAAGACAGAAGAAAAGCTTTGCTTCCAAATAGAGCACATTGAAATAACAAATGCCGAAGTTATTCCCCATTGGGTTAATTTATCCCTTTTAAAAACTGAATTTATAGGACAATGTTTGGGGGTAAAAGGAATAAACGCTTTAGTGACCCGTATGCAAAATCGGCTATTAATGCATGGGTGGATCACCACGCGTATTGTTGTACCTGAACAAGATATTAGTCGCGGAACTTTATATCTAACAATAGTTCCCGGCATTATTCGCAATGTTAAGTTTACAGATGACTCTGATAAATACGCCTTGCTGTATACCAGTATGCCTGCACATAAAAAACAACTACTCGATTTACGAGATATTGAACAAGGGTTAGAAAATCTGCAACGATTACCGGTTGTTAGTGCAGAAATGGAAATTAAGCCAGGTGAAAATGCAGGCGAAAGCGACATTGTGATAAAGCGAAAACAATCTCGTTTCTGGCATACTTCATTGTGGATAAATGATGCCGGATCACCTGCAACAGGGCGTTATCAAGGTGGTTTAATGTTCGCACTAGATAATCCTTTAGCGCTGAGTGATTTGTTCTATTTATCAACAGAACGTGATTTAGACTTTGTTGGTAGTAAGAATAATCAAAATATTATGGCGCATTATTCAGTGCCTTTTGGCTATTGGTTATTCGATATTAACGCCTCTAAATATGATTACTCTCAGACAGTAGCAGGCCATATTAAAGATATCCTCTATTCAGGAGAAAGTGATAGCGTTAATGCAGGTGTGTCATACATTCTCTTTCGTAATCAAAATAGTAAAACAACATTACGTTATGGTGTTCAAGCAAAAGTATTACGAAATTATATTGATAATACCGAAATTGAAATACAACGCCGACGAGTGAGCCATTGGCTAGTGAATCTCTCGCATCGTCAATATTTTAGCTTTGGGACTTTGGACGGTAGTATAAATTACCAAAAAGGAACTCGCTGGTTTGGTTCAATGGCGGCTTACGAAGAAAAGTATTTTGATAATTACTATGCAACAGATAAAGCGAATATTTTAACGTGGCGAGCTGAATTAGATATTCCAATATCTATTGCCCAACAGCAATTTAAATACCAAGCAAGCTATCGCAAACAAATGACTCACGATGCATTAACCCCCATTGATCAATTTGCAATTGGTAATCGTTGGTCTATTCGTGGATTTGATGGTGAAAGAACGCTCAGTGCAAATGAAGGTTGGTTTTTACAAAATACATTGAGTTGGCGATATCCTGCAACAGAACAGTTTATTTACCTTGGTGCGGACTATGGTGAGTTAAAAACAAATACGGATAATCCTCGATTATTAGGTAAACATCTTGCTGGTGGTGTTGTGGGTATAAAAGGTTCGTTATTTTCATCCACAATAAAATATGATTCATTTATTGGCATACCATTATCTAAACCTGATAGCTTTAAAACGGATCATATTAATTTGGGGTTTAGTATTAATTTTAATTATTAAAATACAGAATTAACTCAAATATTAAATAAAAAATAATAATTAAATAAAATTTTGTTGTTTTGATGGCAAGGATCTAACACATGAATAAATTATGTTATCGCGTTATTTATAATCGTACACGACAGTTAATGGTTGTCGTTTCTGAATTAACTAAATCAAGTGGTGAAAATAATAAACGAAATAATATTATTTCATCGCCTATTCGTACATCACTTAATAGTGTGGCCTTTATTTTACTGCTAATGCAGGGATTAGTGAGTTTTTCAGCACAAGCAAGTCAAATTATTGCTGATCAACATGCGCCCCAAAATCAACAAGCAACGGTATTACAAACAAGTAATGGGCTTGCTCAAGTTAACATTCAGCAACCGAATCAACATGGTGTTTCTCGTAACCAATTTACACAATTTGATGTCGATAATAAGGGCGCAATTTTAAATAACAGCTTGCAAGATACGCAAACTCAGTTAGCAGGAATGATAACAGGCAATCCTTGGCTCGTTAATGGTGAAGCTAAAGTTATTTTAAA
The DNA here is from genome assembly GCF_003144325.1 of Proteus terrae. GTDB lineage: Bacteria > Pseudomonadota > Gammaproteobacteria > Enterobacterales > Enterobacteriaceae > Proteus > Proteus terrae. Next base: position 14,902 of record NZ_PENS01000017.1, on the reverse strand, counting down.
TGAAATTAATAGCCAAAATCCGAGCCAGTTAAATGGTTTTATTGAGGTTGCAGGTCAACGTGCTGAAATTATTATTGCGAATCCAGCAGGGATCAGTTGCCAAGGTTGTGGCTTTATTAATGCAGTAAATACCACATTAGTTGCCGGTAATGCACTAACGCAAGATGGTGCAATTACTGGATATGAAATTAACAATGGTAAAATTGTTATTTCAGGAAATGGATTAAATGATACAGCGAGTGATTACACGCGTATTTTAGCGCGAGCGGTAGAAGTAAACTCACGTCTTCAAGCTAATAAATTAGAAATTACGACAGGGAAAAATATATTAGATAACGAAGGTAATATTGTAAATCAGGATGATAAAGCTGAAAAACAAACTGACTATGCAATCGATGTTGCACTGGTTGGTGGTATGTATGCTAATAAAATAAAGCTTGTTGGTACTGAGCATGGTGTAGGTGTACGTAATGCTGGAGAAATTGGTGCTGATATTGGTGGTTTAACTCTTAATGAAAATGGGCAGTTAGTTAATAGTGGTAAAATCCAATCTTATTCAGAATTAGATATAAAAACAACGAGCCTTAACAATCAGGGGTCTATCGTTGGTAAGCAAAACCTAAATGTTACTGTTGAAAACCATTTAGCAAATAGTGGTACGTTACAAGCTAAAAATAATATTCAAGTTGATGCAAAAGGAACTGTTTCTCAAGCGGAAGCAGGTAAATTTCTTGCACAAGAAAATATTCAGATTGATGCTAAAAACTATTTGGCAGAGAAAAAAAGCCAGTTAGGTGCTGGCGTTGATAATAAAGGTAATATCTCAAAACCTGCAACGTTGACATTAAATATAAAGGACGAATTAAATTCTGCGGGCCAACATTTAAGTAGTAGTAATATTGCTTTTAATGCTAAGAGTATTGATCTTTCAAATAGTCATACTCAGGGTAAATCACTGCAAGTAAAAGCGGCAGAAGGCCACGTAACTTCTGACTCAGCTCAGGTTAATGCTGAAAATATAGTGCTTGATGCGGGTACTTATATCTCAAATCGTCACGGTGAAATTAAAGGTGAGACGGTTTCACTTATGGCACCTCAATTGATTGATAATACCAAGGGGAAAATTACACAAACAGGCTCTCGTGAGTTATCTTTCAATGCAAATGAGTTAAATAATCAACAAGGTGAAATTAACGCACGAGGTGTGCTGACTTTTAACAACCAAATATTAAAAAACCAAAAAGGAAATATTCAAAGTTTAGGTAATCAATTAATTGTAAAAACAACCGAACTGAATAACCAGCAAGGTATTATTTCTTTACCCAAACAAGGATTATTAGCTATAGAAACCCAGCATCTTTCTGGAAGAGAAGGAACATTATTATCAGCAGGAGACTTATCTTTACAAGGTCAACTGCTTGATTTAGAAAATGCAACAACGCAGGCTGATAATATAACTATTACTGCAACTAATCTGAATCATGATAATGCGACCTTAAAGCAAACAGGAGATAAGACAACATTTATTACAGTTAAACAAACACTCAGTAATCAACAAGGTAAAATCCAGACTCAAGATCAGTTAACGCTTAAAGCAAGTATAATTAATAATAATCAAGGCGAAATCAGAACATTAAATAATGATCTTGCTATAACAACGCAACAAGACTTGATCAATACTGAAGGTAAATTAATTGCAACTGCTCAGAATAAAATCGATGCAGGTCAATTAGATAATTCAAAAGGTCTTGTACAGGCTGAAAAAAATATTTCACTTACCTTAATGAATGAGCTGAATAATCATTCAGGTAAGATTATTACGTCTGAAGATAGTCAAATCCAAGCAGATCGATTGAACAATCAGCAAGGTGAAATTGGTGCGAATACATTAAATATAATGTTGAGTAACGAGGCGAATAATAAGAAAGGCATTATTCTTGCTCAAGATACGCTCCATTTTACAGCAAAAGGTATCGATAATAGTGAAGGTAGTATCCAATCTGAAAGTAACATGTGGATTGATACCAAAGGATATACATTAAATAATCAAAATACCCAGCATTCAGGCGGCATAATTAGCCGTATCGCATTAAATTTACTAACAGGAAATATTAATAATATTCAAGGCGTTATTAATGCCAGAAAAACAATTGACTTACAAGGAAAAACAGTCAATAACTTAAAAGGTCAAATAGTAACTAAGGCGAATTTTACTGCTGAGACTCAAGGCTGGAATAATACTTCAGGATTAATACACGCATTAAATATTACAATAAATACTAATAAACAAAAGCTTATTAATCGGGATACACAAGATAATCAAGGTATTCAGGCCAGTCAAAAACTACAATTAAATACGGGTGTTTTAGATAACTATAAAGGTGATATTGGCGGAAAAACCGTATTGTTAACAACAGAAGGGCTAGATAACGGGCAAGGTATTATTGATGGAAAAACGTTAGATCTGAACACAGGTAAATTTACCTTGATTAACCAATTAGGGAAAATAAGTTTAACTGAAGGTGCAGATTTAAAAACGGGTGAAATTAATAATCAACAAGGGTTAATTATTACAGGTAAAGATTTAACAATTAATAGCCATCAGCAAATAATCAATAATCGTGAGACAAAAAAGAGTGGTGGTATTGTTAGTCAAGGAAAATTAACACTAGAGAGTGGAGAGCTTGATAATCAAAAAGGACAAATGCTTGCTAAGCAAGCTATAAATTTAACCACCCAAACTGTAAAAAACAATACAGGTAAAATTGTTAGTGAATTATCAAGTTTAACATTTAAAGGATTATCGTTAGATAATACTCAAGGCCATCTCTTTTCTTCTAAAAATTTGCTATTAACGTTAAGTGATAAATTGACCAATCACTTTACGAAAGAGAACGACCAAGGTATTGAAGCACAAGGGTTATTAACTATTACTAGTGGAAATATTGATAGCACCAAAGGGCGTATTGTTTCTGGTGAAAAATTAATATTAGAAAGTAGTGATCTTATTAATAAACAAGGAATTTTAGGTAGTCTAAATAATAATTTATCTATTACTAGTAAAGCAATAAATAATGATGATGGCTCAATCAGTGCTTATGATATTACTATTAATACACAAGGTGAACATTTAAGTAATCAAAGCCAACAAAATAGTAGCCAAATTTTTAGTAAGCATAACCTTACGATTGAAAGCGGTGCAATAGATAATACTAAAGGTAAATTAGTTGGTAAAAATACAATTAATATTACGAGTGATGGAGATTTAAATAACCAACAAGGTCAAATATCCAGCACTCATTCTTTAGATATAACGACAAACAGCTTAAATAATGCTCGAGGGCAGATTTCCTCAAATAAAGCTATCACGGTAACCTCCGATAATAATATAGATAATACAGAAGGAAAAATAGAAGGACGTGGTAGTATTAGGATTGAAAATAATGGCCAATTTAATAATACATTAGGCGAAATTATTGGGAAAAATAGTGTCGGTATTTTATCTCAGGGTGATTTAATTAACTACAAAGGGCGTTTAGGGAGTGAAAAATCATCAGTAACACTAAATACCTATAAAATTGATAACCGTTATGGTGTTATATCAGCACAAAGTACTTTAGAGTTAGATTCCAATAAATATACTATTAATAATACTGATACTAGCCAAAGTGGTGGTATTGTTAGTCAAAAAAATATTATCTTAAAAAGTGGTGAATTAAATAATGAAAAAGGTCATTTAATTGCTAAAACTGACCTGAATATTGATACTCATCAGCAAAAAATAATTAATAATAATGGAATTATATCTGCTGATAATGGCATGTTAACGGTAGACTCAACGGCTATAAATAATATATCTGGGTTGATTTATTCTCTTAAAAACATGCTTGTTAATACTCAAGATCATGATATTGATAACAGCGATACTAAGAATAATAAGGGGATCTTGACCAAAGGAAATTTATTATTAAATGCAGGTAATATTTTTAATGTGCAAGGTAACTTAAGTGCTGAAGGCTTAGCAAAGATAACTTTTAATATATTAAATAGTGAACAAGGAAGACTAGCTAGTTTACAAAATAATCTAACCTTAACAGGAAATCAGCTTAATAATAACAAAGGATTAGTTTACGCATCAGAAGAACTCAAAATAATACTAAAAGAGTCACTCAGTAATAATGAAACAGTTGATGAGCTAGGTATTATTAGCCATGGTAATATTGAAATTACAGCGAAAAATTTTGATAACCAACAGGGGCGTTTGATTGCCAAAAAAGATAATCAGCTATCTTTGAATGAAATTAATAATCAGCAAGGCACAATAGCAAGCCAAGCTGAAAAATTAATAGTAAACAGTCAATCATTATTTAATTCTTCAGGATTAATAAGTGCTTTTTCCTTATTGGATATTAATACCCACAAACAGAAAATAGATAATCAGCAGGGTGTAATAGTTAGCCAGTCTGACAATATCACTATCAATAGTGGTGAAATAATTAATAATTCAGGCTTAATCAGGGGGATAAAAAATGTAGAAATTAACACTCATGATCAACATTTTGATAATAGTCACACAAAAGAGAGTGGCGGTATTATTAGCAAAGGAGAGTTAACGATCCATGTAGGTGATTTTATTAATGAAGATGGAAAAATAATATCGACAGCAAAGCAATCCCTTTTTACTCAAGATATTAATAATAAAAAAGGAAAAATAGGGAGCTTGCAAGAGAGTGTTTCTATTGAAAGTCTGGCTATTAATAATCAAAATGGATTAATTAGTGCTAATAATAATCTAACTATTACCACTCATGATAATGAATTTGATAATAGTAACTCTTTATCTAATGCAGGTGTGATTAGCCAAGGTACACTTAATTTATATACGGGAAAATTAAATAACCAGTCTGGATATCTATTTTCTGCAAAATCACTATTACTTAATAGTTTTGGATTAAATAATCAAAATGGCGAAATTGCCAGTCAATCTAATGGCCTTAAATTAGTAACACAAGCACTAAATAATCAAAAAGGGACACTTTATTCGGCAGGCTATTTCTCATTAGATACTCAAAGTAATCAATTAGATAATAGCCAAACCTTGACTAAAGGTATTATTAGTAAAGGTCCGTTGATACTAAAAACGGGTGATATAATTAATACTCAAGGACGATTAGTTTCGGACGATAACGTTAATATCACAAGTGGTAAATTGATTAATAACCAAGCACAGCTTGGTAGTCAATATGGTAAGTTAAATCTGACCACAGCAGAAATTGAAAACAAGAAAGGTGTAATTACTGCGAAAAATGACTTAATCATTAAAGCACAACAACAAAAAATTAATAACCAAAATGGAACAATAAGTACCTTAGCTAAACTGGTTATAAATAGTGGTGATTTGATTAATCACTTTGGAAAGATTGCATCTAATCAATATGCTGATATTACAGCAAAACAACTCGATAACACAAAAGGCACTATTGCAAGTAATAGTGATAAGCTGAAATTACAAACAAAAGATGTTAATAATAATCAAGGTCTGATTTATGCGGAAAAAGCATTAACAATTTATGCTGATGGCGAATTAAAGAATACTGATAATAAAGCAACTTCAGGTATTGTTGCTAAAGATGATCTTAACCTGAAAGTTAAACAACTTAATAATCAGGAAGGATTAATTTCAGTAGTCGGAAATTTAGATCTAACTAGCCTTGAAAAAATCAATAACCAACAGGGGTTAGTCACTGTTGGGGGAAAAACAGATTTAACAACTTCCCAACTAAATAATTTTCAAGGAAAAGTCTCATCTTTGGGTTTATTAAAAATAAATCATGGTGATTCTCTATTCAATAATCGTGAAGGTAATTTAGTTTCTTCTAATAATATTTGGCTAAAAAGCGGCATATTAGATAATCAATACGGTAGCATTACTGCAAATAATTCGGTAACGATTAATAGTGCTGATTTACAGAATAATCAAGGTACATTATATGCAAAATCGACTTTAAAAATTAGTGCTCAAAAATTAGATAATACAGAAGGATTATTACAGTCCGATAATCAGCTATCAGTAAATACAAATAAAAAAATACTAATTAATACTAAAGGTAACGTAATTAGTGGTACGGAAACACAATTAAATATTGGCACCTTAAACAATCAAAAAGGCTATATTCAAGCAATTGAAAAGCTTAATATTCAATTAAATGGACAAGCATTAGATAATCAACAAGGAACATTGTTATCTAAAAAAGATTTTGTTATTCAAGGAAATAGTGTAAATAACAAAAACGGAAGTATTGTTAGCGGAAATAATACCAATATTACGTTGGAGCAAGGTTTTAATAACCAATTAGGGCAAGTTCAATCTCAAGGCTTGTTAGTCCTCAATGCTCAGAAATTAGATAACCAACAAACTCAAAATGATGAATTAGGACTAAAGGCAAGTAATATTCATATTTCAACTAATGAACTCCTTAACCATCAAGGTGTTATTCAGGCGAGTGAATTATTAAAATTAATACCAGCAGAAAAACTAAATAATCAAAGTGGTTTGATTTCTGCAAATGAATTAACTATAGGTGGATCACCAAAAAATAACTTAGCCATTGATAATAAAAAAGGGCTGTTAGCTACAACGTCACAGCTTCGCTTATGGGCTGAAAATTTAACCGGCGATGGTGACGTTATCTCGGGAGGTAACAGTGAAATTCAGCTCAAGAATGCTTTTGTATTAGATGAAAATGCCACAATTAAAGCTCAAGACTCATTAATATTTTCTTCAGAACAAAGAATTGATAATCGTGGATTTATTTATGCAGGTGAGCAACTTTCACTGAAAGCAACAAGCTTTACTAATTATGAACCTGTAAAAAATAATGAGATCATTACAGCACGTATTGCAAGAAGTGCTGATGAGTATGAAAAACGTAATGGTGAAGTGAGTGCTAAAAATCTAGCGATTACAGTATCAGATAATCTGCACAATACAGGATTGATTGATGCCTTTGGAGGAAAACTTTCCTTAATTGCAACGACAATCTATAACCAAGTTGGTGGTCGTATATATGGCGATAATATTTATATAAAAAGTCAGCAATTTGATAATAGTGCGAAACTTGATGAGATTGCGCCAGTATTAGCATCTCGTGAAAATTTACAACTTTTCAGTAATACGATAAATAATCGTAATCATGCCCTGATTTATAGTGGCGATGATATGGCAATTGCTGGTTTTGATACCGAAAATCTGCCAGAAAGTATCGCTGCTGATGTCCTTAATAATGAAAGTGCATCAATTGAAGCAAATGGGAATTTGTTTGCCCATATTTCAGAAATTAATAATCGTGATCTCTATTTAAAAATAAGTGATCCTGAAAAAGTGTCTGAAATTCCAATGTATCAATTTGGTGTTGATTACAGTAGTGATAAATTTGACGCTGATGATGAAAAAATTTGGTACAACATCAATACGCGTGAACATTTATTACATGTTAATGGTAGACAATATAAAGATTTTTATGAATTTAAATATAATATCGTTACAGAAGAATCTAAATTATTACACCGTGATCCCGCATTAATATTAGCGGGCAAAGATATCACTCTAAAAGGTGATAATTTAAATAATATAGATAGCCATATTATTGCTGGCGGAAAACTGATTATTGATGGAATGCATATTAATAATCAGGAAACTGCTGGGCAACATATTGAATACCATGAAGGTACAGCAATAAAGCATAAACGCCCAGGTAAGCGTAGAGGAGGTAAGAAAAAAAGTAGCTCTACTTCACATTCTCAATATGGGCCGTTTGAAGTGGTTACTGATTTGCCATTGGGCTTATTAGAATATAAAGAAAACAGTAATCAAACGTCAGATAAACGTCCAGAAGCAAGTAAAACTGATGAAGTTATTATATCGGCTAAGCCAAGATTTGGTCTTCTAACTATTAAAGAAAAGAGTATTGATGTTCATACTGAAAATATTGCTTCTATTACCTTAGATAAAAGTACCGAGAAATTAGCTAATGAATTGTCGTTAACACAACATCAAGATAATTTATTGACTGAACAAAATGATTTTATCTTATCAGGGAAGATAGAGACAAAAAAACTTGATGGAACTATTGAGCAAAAAACGGCTGAAAATAAAGCTTTAAAAGTAGGTGATGAAGTTTCTATTACTGAAATTAAACAAACTGAAATTAATCAGCCAAATTTAACCCTACCTGAAATAAAACATGTAGATAAACAGCCTTTAGTGCAACAACCTATTGGTAAAATTATTACAGTACCTCAATTAGATAAACCAACAGAAAATAAAACTATTGAGGTTAATATTCAAACAGTAGCACCAATATTGAAATTACCTGAGAATCGTTTATTTAACTTAAATAAAGGAACAGATAGCCAATATATTGTTGAAACAGACTCTCGTTTTACCAATAAAAGAGAGTGGTTAAGCTCAGATTATATGCAGAATGCATTATCTGTTGATCACAATAATACACATAAACGTATTGGTGATGGTTTCTATGAACAACGCATAGTACGCGATCAAATTATCCAATTAACGGGTAATCAATATTTAGATGGGCATAATGATAATGAGCAGCAATATCATGCATTGATGGATGCAGGTATTCGTTTTAGTGAAGAGTTTGGTATTAAACCGGGTGTAACACTAACACCAGAACAAATGGCAATGATCACGGCTGATATGGTGCTATTAACCAGCAGGGAAATCACTTTACCTAATGGCTCCGTTGAAAAAGTGTTGGTGCCACAAGTTTATGCCAGAGTATTACCTGGTGATTTGCAAAATAGTGGCGCATTGCTTTCAGGTAGTGAAGTTATTTTAAATAATATTCCAGAGCTGAAAAACCAAGGTACTATTTTAAGTAAAAATGGATTACAAGTATCAACAGATAATTTAATAAACCAAGGTCTTATAAAAGGAAAGACCGTTGATTTAACAGCGTTGCATGATATTAAAAATGAGGGTGGCCAAATTGCAGGGCAGAGTCGCGTTAATTTGCAAGCCGGTGATTCTCTTATTAGTACTGCAACAACAAAGGGTGACGAGACTAATCAATGGATAAATCGTGGCGCTGCCATTTATTTAACTGAGCCTGATGGTGAAATTGCATTAAAGGCAACACGTAATTTAGAACTGACGGCAACAGATATTTTAGCCGGTGGTAATAGCCGAGTTTTATTAAATGCAGGTGAAAATATTGAGTTAGGAACTATCAATACGGTTCGCCAAGAAAATATAGATTGGGATAGTAAAAACTATCTGCATAAAACGACGCAAGAAGAGATAGGCTCTCGCCTTTATGCGGGTGATATTACATTGCAATCAGGTGAGGATATTCATCTTACAGCAACAGATATTCAAGCCACGGGACTGTTAGGATTACATGCAGGTAATGATATTTCGCTAAATAGTGGTTACTCCTCAATTGATCAAATTGCCCATGGTGTCACAAAAGACAAATCGTTTGGTTCATCGGAAACACGCACTACGCATGCTGAAATTCATAATAAACAGGCAACAGGCTCTCTATTAAAAGGGAATGAAATTTCGGTTTCTGCAGGCAATAATTTAACGGCACAAGGCAGTGAAATTATTGCAACACAAGATATTAATCTTGATGCAGGTAATCAATTATCACTAACAACGGCACAAGAATTAGAGTTCCAATCTTATGAAGAAAAGATCAAAAAATCAGGCATTGGCGGTACCGGCGGTATTGGTTTTACCGTCGGAAAATCAACTTTTGAACAGCTGAATAACAGTGGTGCTATTACTTATAAAGGCAGTGTAATCGGCAGTACTGAAGGTAATATTCGCATAAATTCGGGTGATAATCTCACTATAGATGGCAGCGAAATGATTGCCAAAAAGGAGATATCTCTTACTGGGGATTCTGTTGATATTTCTTCTTCTGAAAATAGCTATACCGAATTAAGTCGAACCAAAAGTAAACAAAGTGGTGTGACGGTTGCCCTAAGCGGTACGGCAGGAAGTGCTATCAATGGCGCTATTGCGGGATACAAAGCCGCCAAAGAAACTGACGATAGCCAAATTAGTACCTTACAAAGTATCAAAGCTGGGCTTTCGGGGGCTCAAGCAGTGGGTGCTGTGGCGTTAGATAATGCCCAATCAGGTACAGATAATGAAAGCACAACGTTAATTGGCGCTAATGTTTCTTATGGTAAAAGCTCGTCTGAATCAGAAACCATACACCAACGAAATATTGCTCAAGGCAGTAGTTTAAGTGCAGGTGAAAACCTCTCTATCACCGCAACAGGTAAAGAAACAGGCGATATCACTGTTACGGGCAGTGAACTGCAAGCTGGCAACGATCTCTCGTTGATAGCTACCCGCGATATCAATTTACAGTCAGCACAAAACCAAGAAACAACAGACAGCAAAAACGAAAGTAAAAGTGCTTCTGTTGGCGTTGGTGTGACGGTGGGCTCTGGCGGTGTTGGCGTTAACATTAATGCCAATGGTAGTCGAGGTAAGGGATTTGAGGAGGGCGATCACACCTATTACACCAATACGACGCTAAATGCAGGGCAAACTCTCACCTTACAAAGCGGTCAAGATACAACACTAAAAGGCGCGCAAGCTCAAGGTGATAAAGTTATTGCGAAAGTGGGTGGAGATTTACACCTTGAAAGCCAGCAATCCATTGATGACTACAAATCGAAGCAATCGAGTGAAAGTGTGGGTGGTAGTGTCAATGTGATGGGCACACCGGGAGGTTCAGCCAATATCTCGTTTAGTCGCGATAAAATGGACAGTAAATACCGTTCAGTGGAAGAACAAACCGGCTTATTTGCAGGCAATCAAGGATTTGATCTTACTGTGGGTAAACATACCCAACTTGATGGCGCGGTGATCAGCAGTAAAGCTGATGCAAAAAATAATCAGTTAGATACAGGTACATTAGGCTTTAGTGATATCCATAATTACGCAGAATATAAAGTTGAGCATCAATCTGGTGGTGTAAGTACTTCAGGTGGCGTTGAAGGGAATATGCTGGCGAATATGGGCCATGCATTAGCTATGGCAGGCAACCATAGTGATAGCGCTGAAAACACCACTCAATCTGCGGTATCACAAGGGACATGGACAGTGCGTGATAGCGATAATCAACAGCAAGATATCGCACAATTAAGCCAAGATACCGATAATGCTCACAGCACGTTAAATAAAATCTTCGACAAAGAAAAAGAGCAAAACCGTCAACAAAAACAACAGTTGGTGGGCGAAATTGGGGCGCAGGTTATCGACTTAGCCACCACGGTGGACACTATTCGTGGTACGAACCAAGCGAAAGCTGATTCAAAACTCGATAATCTTTCTGATACCGCTTACGACAATCTCTATCAAGCCCTTTCAGAAACTAACGATAACGTTACTGAACGTGATATTCAGAATCACCTCTTCCAGCAAGCCTTACAGGATTATACTAACCAATCCGACTTTGGTTCGGGGGGTAAATACACCCGCGCAATCCAAGCCATTACCGCATTTACGCAAGGTGTAATGGGCAACAATATTGTTACCGCGATTGCTAATGGTTCCGCCCCTTATCTTGCTAATGAAGTGAAAAACCAAATTCAAGGTAACAGTGTTGAAAGTGATATTCAGCGCACGATAGCGCACGGATTACTCAATGCAGGCCTTGCGTTAGCAAAAGGTGAGAATGCAGTAGTGCAAGCCTCTGGCGCAATGACAGGGGAAACAGTGGGTATTTTATCGCACTCACTTTATGGCAAAACCCCCGAAGAGCTGACTGAGACTGAAAAGCAGAATATAAGTGCATGGGCAACGTTAACTTCTGGGATTGTCGGCGGTTTAATCAGCGATAATAGTACAGGCGTTGCCAATGCCGCCCAAGCAGGGAAAGTGGTGGTTGAGAATAATGTATTTGGTCCTAAAGATCTACCTTCAGGAATGGCCGATTATGGGCAAGCCATGTCATCACTGGCTATTTCGATGGCACAAAATGATAATAGTATAGAGGACATCAATACTGCGTTAACAAGAGCGACGAAAGGAGTCCACCCAGAGGGGCAAGATCCGGCTTTAGGGATAATGATTGCATGGGGAAATATTACGGGTATACCGCTTGATGTGTTTTTAACACAACAAGAGATGACACTAGAAAAAGCAGCTGAAATAGTGGGAAGTACTCCACCGACTACAACAGCGAAAGCTCTTCAATTTATAGCAGCAAAAACCTATTTGGCATTTGTTAAAGGAGGGCAGTCAATTCCGAAGTGGGAAGGCGGTGAATATCTATATGATTTTAAACCATCATCTACGCCTTTAGAATTAATTCAGGAGCAAGGTGGCAATGACTTCAAAACAGCCTATATACGAATGGATCATATTCTTAATGGAGAAGTAAAAGTATATAAAAATGGTTTTCAAAAAGCAGGTGGAGGCCATTATTTAAGAGATCCAAATGTAAGGGTTGATAAATGGACAGCTATACCAGATATAAATGGTGTCTCAAAAGGGTATATATCAGTAAGAAATGAAGTAACAGGAAAATGGATAAAAAAGCAAAGTGAAACAACATTTTTCCCTGAACATTGGTCTAAGCGACAAACCGCTCAGGAAATAGAGAGTGCATTTAAAAATTCATCACCAGATTCTCTTAGAAAGGAAGTATGGCAAGGGGTATCGTCCTCGGGAGTTAAAATTGAAGGGTATTATGGAAAACCCGATGGAACAGGTGCAACTGCTTGGCCAGTATATAATGGTAGGAAACAATGATATGTATAGCAGAAAAATATACTTAAGATGGAGCCAATTCCATCAACATTATGCTCCATCTGGTATGAACACTAATGAAGATATTAGAAGAATACCAAAACAAGGTTATGGAGTTTGTGAAATAGCTGCTTGGTTGTCCGATGATATCCAATATTCTATTAACTCAATTGATATTTGGATAAGAAATTTTTCTGATTTTATTGAAGGAAAATTAGCAGATGGTTGCTTCGGTATGGGGAACGCCCATTGGGTTTTAGCTGTACAAGATAAAGTTTTTATCGGTTGTGAGTATGTAATTGAACAGCAGGTTATACTCACAATTGAACAAATTCTTTATGTGCTGGAACAGTATCGTCAATTTTTAGAAGCAGATTATACTAATCCTCAAATTCAGCTAGAACCCATTGATGTTGAATATATTGCGGAAGGTGACGTGGCGGTAAAGTTATATGAATCACTAGAAGGTTCGTATGGAATGCCTTATTGATGAGTTTTAAAGAAAATCCCAACGGTGGAAAGTATTTCAAAGTGTTGGGATTTCTTTTTTAATCGTCAACTTACAGGTGTTGTAAATAATTCGGTGTATTTACCTTACACACTTTCTGATGCCCAGATTTAGTTGACCACTTCACAACGGTCCAGTTTTGTAAGAGAGGGTGTAGTGTGTTCTAACCTATAACCCTAACCTATTCATACTCTTATCACTGATAGTCAGTTATGGACTAAGTTGGATTTATATTCATTTGTAATAAATACATTAACCGCATTATCTGCTAATAACCTTTCTGATGCACTGGCAACATGGATAGTGCGTGATACCGATAATCAACAGCAAGATATCGCGCAATTAAGCCAAGATACCGATAATGCTCACAGCACGTTAAATAAAATCTTCGACAAAGAAAAAGAGCAAAACCGCCAACAAAAACAACAGTTGGTGGGCGAAATTGGGGCGCAAGTTATCGACTTAGCCACCACGGTGGACACTATTCGTGGTACGAACCAAGCGAAAGCTGATTCAACACTCGATAATCTTTCTGATACGGCTTACGACAATCTCTATCAAGCCCTTTCAGAAACCAACGATAACGTTACTGAGCGTGATATTCAGAATCACCTCTTCCAGCAAGCCTTACAGGATTATACTAACCAATCCGACTTTGGTACGGGCGGTAAATATACCCGTGCAATTCAAGCTATTACCGCATTTACGCAAGGTGTAATGGGCAACAATATTGTTATCGCGATTGCTAATGGTTCCGCCCCTTATTTTGCTAATGAAGTGAAAAACCAAATTCAAGGTAATAGTGTTGAAAGTGATATTCAGCGCACGATAACGCACGGATTACTCAATGCAGGCCTTGCGTTGGCAAACGGTGAGAATGCAGTAGTGCAAGCTTCTGGCGCAATGACAGGGGAAATAGTGGGTATTTTATCGCACTCACTTTATGGCAAAACCCCCGAAGAGCTGACTGAGACTGAAAAGCAGAATATAAGTGCATGGGCAACGTTAACTTCAGGGATTGTCGGCGGTTTAATCAGCGATAATAGCACAGGCGTTGCTAATGCCGCTCAAGCCGGGAAAGTGGTGGTTGAGAATAATTATTTAACAGCCAAACAAATAACTTCATGGCTTGAAAAGTATTATCTTGCTTCTACAGATGAGGAAAAGAAACATTTAGTTGAATTAGGAAATAATGTCGATGCAGAACAACAGCAAAAAGCGATAGAAACTAGGATCACTAAAGAACATTTGGTTCAACAACAAGATGAATTAATTTTACTTATTCAATCAGCAGATTGTAATGCTCATTGCAAATCAATTGCTGAATATAGTATCAAAAAACTGGATCCTATCATTGAAAATTATAGTGAATTACAGCGTGGTAATAATATTCCACGAGCCGTTGTTGCAACGACAGCATTAGGTTTACCAATAATGAGTAAGGCTATTAGCCCTTATGTAGCGAGTTGGTTGGGTAGCACTACTGTTGCTAGCCGTGTGGTAGGTGTAACAACTACGGGCACAGCAAATTTAGCCATGCAGGTGCATAATATTAACACAGACCCAAAAGCGAGCTTTAGTTATGCAAGCTT
>NZ_PENS01000016.1 GCF_003144325.1 Proteus terrae | reverse complement strand
TCTAGCTGCTCATATTGCAACTGGCAATCTGAGTAATGAGATGGTGCATCCTGGAGGATTCGAACCTCCGACCGCTCGGTTCGTAGCCGAGTACTCTATCCAGCTGAGCTAAGGATGCGCCGTTGTAATACTTTACGCTTTTAATGCAAATTATTCACTATTTGCACCAAAATAAAAACCCCATACATTAATCATGGGGTTGGAATATGGTGCATCCTGGAGGATTCGAACCTCCGACCGCTCGGTTCGTAGCCGAGTACTCTATCCAGCTGAGCTAAGGATGCAAATCTAAATGGCGGTGAGAGAGGGATTCGAACCCTCGATGCAGCTTTTGACCGCATACTCCCTTAGCAGGGGAGCGCCTTCAGCCTCTCGGCCATCTCACCATATTTAGAACCACTCGAAGAAGTTCTTACTGAACATCTCGTCTCTGTGTGGCGCACATATTACTTTCTCAGCCTAAGAAGTCAAACAATTTTTCTCAACTTTTTACGAATATACGTTTGTTTGAACACTTCACAAACAAACTGATGCGTTTATCATCAAGATTGGCTAAAAAAGTCCTAAACACAATGATATCGCTGATGAAAAATCATTCAAGTATTTTATTCTCTTAGTAAATAAATTTATTCACTCAGCAAATAATTGTGAAGCGAATGATTAGAGGTAAAAAGACTTTCAATTCTGTCAATCAGAATAAACGGATAGTGCAATAATAAATACAGCTCAAGAAGAGCAAAGATAGGAACAAAGAAAGGAATCAAAAGTCTTATAAAGAGAAAAGCGCCCAAACCCGGCAAAAGTGTGGACGCTTACGAATGAATTGTAACTAACTAAAAATAGGAATTGGTTTAGTAGTTATCAGTAGGCTGAGTTTTCTCGGCCTGAATTCGTTGATAGATCTCTTCACGATGGACAGATACTTCTTTGGGTGCATTTACGCCAATCCGTACCTGATTACCTTTAACCCCTAAAACGGTTACGGTCACATCATCGCCTATCATAAGCGTTTCACCAACTCGACGAGTTAGAATAAGCATTCTTTGCTCCTTGAAAATTTACAAGAGTCGGGTCTCTAGAATTTCCCGGCCATTATCCATCATACATTGTCAATTCGTATAATCATTATTTATCACAAGTAACTCATACTTCATAACAAAATATAAATTTAGTGATTGATTATTTAACGGATTACCAATATCTCTATAAGGCGTTATCCCTACACAAACAGGGATAGCGCCTTTTTTCAGGTTGCTATCGCTTACAGATGCGATTCAACCCACTCGTCAACACTTGCCAAAGCTGCTGGTAAAGCTTCAACGTCAGTACCACCAGCTTGAGCCATATCAGGGCGACCGCCACCTTTACCGCCAATTTGCTGTGCAACAAAACTAATTAGCTCACCAGCTTTAACTTTAGCAGTTAAATCTTTAGTGACCCCAACAATTAAGCTCACTTTACCATCAGAAATAGTAGAAAGCACAATAATTGCAGAACCTAATTGATTTTTTAAATCATCAACCATTGTTCTTAACATTTTTGGCTCAACACCATTAAGCTCACGAACTAAAAGTTTGATACCTTTCACGTTTTTAGCTTGGCTACCTAAAGAGGAACTCTCCTGAGCAGCTTGCTGATCTTTTAGTTGTTGAAGTTCTTTTTCCAATAAACGATGTTTTTCTTGGACTGTTTTGATTCTTTCGACCAAGTTTGTTCCATCGCTTTTTAGAACTTGTGCAACAAGAGAGATAAGATCTGATTGTTCATGAATACTCTCAATTGCTGCAATACCAGTAATCGCCTCAATACGACGAATACCAGCTGCCGTACCTGACTCACTGACAATGCGGAATAAACCAATATCACCCGTTCTAGAAGCGTGAGTACCGCCGCAAAGCTCTGTAGAGAAGTCACCCATTGTTAAAACACGAACTCGTTCGTCGTATTTTTCACCAAAGAGTGCCATTGCACCTTTTTCTTTTGCATCTTCAAGATCCATTAACTCAGTGACAACTGGTGAGTTAAGACGGATTTGCGCATTTACAATATCTTCAATTTGCCGTAATTGTTCTGGTTTAACCGCTTCAAAATGAGAAAAGTCAAAACGCAGATATTTATCGTTAACTAAAGAACCTTTCTGAGTAACATGCGTACCCAGGACTTGGCGCAATGCTGCGTGCAATAAGTGCGTCGCAGAGTGATTTAAACGAATAGCGTCACGACGAGCAATATCGATAGTGGCATTGATTTTATGGTTAACAATAAATGACCCTACGTTAACTTTACCAATATGACCAATAGCTTTACCGTATTTTTGCGTATCTGTGACTTCAAACAGGCTATCTTTCCCTGTTAGAACACCTTTATCACCAACCTGGCCACCAGACTCTGCATAAAATGCGGTTTTATTTAAGAAGATAATACCTTCTTCACCTGCTTTTAACTCAGTGACTGATTGCCCGTTATGGAAAATAGCGGTAATTGTGCCCTGCTGTTCATCATGATCATAACCAGAGAACTCACTGCGACTATCTACTTTAATTAAACTATTATAGTCAGTACCGAAACCACTGGACTCACGAGCACGTTTACGTTGCTCTTCCATCGCGATTTCAAAGCCTTTTTCATCAACTTTGATATTTCTTTCACGACAAACATCAGCTGTTAAATCAAGAGGAAAACCATAAGTATCATAAAGACGGAAAGCCGTTTCACCAGGAAGAACGTCATCTGTTAATTGAGCAAGCTCTTCATCTAATAGTTGAAGACCACGTTCTAATGTACGAGCAAACTGCTCTTCTTCTGTTTTTAATACTTTTTCAACGATAGCTTGTTGACGTTTTAATTCTTCACCAGCTTCTGCCATAACTTCAATTAATGGAGCTACTAACTTATAGAAGAAGGTGTCTTTTGCGCCAAGCATATAACCATGGCGTACTGCACGACGAATAATACGACGCAGTACATAGCCACGGCCTTCATTAGAAGGAATAACACCGTCGCAAACAAGAAATGAACAAGAACGAATATGGTCTGCAATAACGCGTAATGATTTATTTTCTAAATCCGTTGCATTAGTCACTTGAGCAACAGATTTAATTAAAGAACGGAATAAATCAATGTCATAGTTAGAGTTTACATGCTGTAAAACAGCGGTAATACGCTCTAATCCCATACCTGTATCAACAGAAGGTTTTGGTAATGGGTCCATTGTACCGTCTGACTTACGGTTAAATTGCATGAAGACGATGTTCCAAATCTCAATATAGCGATCACCGTCTTCTTCTGGTGATCCTGGAGGCCCGCCCCAAATGTGGTCACCATGATCATAAAATATTTCAGTACAAGGTCCACAAGGGCCAGTATCCCCCATTTGCCAGAAGTTATCTGATGCAAATGGTGCGCCTTTGTTATCACCAATACGGATTATTCTTTCTGCTGGAATACCAATTTCTTTATTCCAAATATCATAAGCTTCATCATCGGTGGCATATACCGTTACCCAAAGTCTTTCTTTAGGTAAGTTGAACCACTCTTTGCTTGTTAATAATTCCCAAGCAAAATTGATCGCATCATGTTTAAAGTAGTCACCGAAACTGAAATTACCTAGCATTTCAAAGAAGGTATGGTGACGAGCGGTATAACCCACATTTTCTAAATCGTTATGTTTACCACCTGCGCGCACACAGCGTTGCGCGGTTGTCGCTCGGGAATAAGGTCTATTATCCAATCCAAGAAACACATCTTTGAATTGGTTCATCCCTGCGTTTGTAAACAGCAATGTTGGATCGTTATTTGGAACCAAAGAACTGCTAGGTACTATTTGATGTCCTTTAGTATGAAAAAAGTCGAGAAACGCCTGACGGATCTCAGCGGTGCTTTTGCTCATAATTATCCCGAAATCAAGCTGGAAAAACAGAAATTAGAAATCTAGTTAGAGGAGGTTTATTGTTACCTCTACTTAGCCAACGAATACATAAGTAGGGATAAGATAGAATTTCTTCAGTCAGAAGTAAAACCCCCGATAAACTTATTCGTGTTGACATTGTAAATCGTCTAGTTTTTTTCTGAAAGTGGGATTGTTATCTGAGAATGGGACTTTTCTCTATTTAAGAGCAATTATCTTGGGAAATGTTAACAACTGAAAGTATTTTCATTTTGTAATTATTAAAAACTATTTGTTATTACTGATTTTTTATGGGACTACTCTCTATACGTTTCTTTTCTCCAAATAATCTCTTTTTCTCATGGCAATTAGTCACAAACACGTAAACACTATTACTTAAATAAGATATTAAAGCACGATAACTTACTAAAATAAAAGCACTTGTCAGTATAAAATTCACCTTACATCTCAACAAGCCTTTAAATACAATTTAAATTAGATCCAAATATCTTGAATATATTTATCTTTATATGTCAATTATTTACTATCAGGTGCAACCAGATTATCGTAATAATTCTTATTTAGATTAATTATCTATGAAGATATATCACCAAAATTTCACTATATAAAATTTCATACAACTATAAAAAATAGATTAGTAAAAAATATCGTTATATTAAATAAAGTAGTGTTAAAGGCTGTTTTTTACAGGAAGAAAATAAAATAAGACTAATTTGAACCCTATTTTGAATAAAAAATACGACATATAGCAAAAAGGAAGCCTTTTTAGAGCTTCCTTTTTAAGTGAGTTAAATCACATTAATTGACTAGTGTTTTACAACTACGATAATCGTAATATGTTTTAATACGTATTCAATTTAGCAATTTGGGTATTGGCAAAAGAACTATTCTTCTGTTTCTTCAATATCTGCTGCATCATCGCTTTTGTTAGTAAAATCAGCTGCGCTAGTAAATTCGCCAGCATGATTTAATAACATTTCACGTAATTTGGTGTTTAACTCATCGTACATTTCAGGGTGTTCTTTTAGGTAAGTTGTTGCATTGGCTTTACCTTGACCAATTTTCTCACCATTGTAGCTGTACCATGCACCAGCTTTCTCTACCAATTTATGTTTAACACCTAAATCAATCAATTCACCAAAAGTGTTGATACCTTCGCCATACATAATTTGGAATTCAGCTTGTTTAAATGGTGCTGCAATTTTATTTTTCACCACTTTAACACGAGTTTCACTACCAACAACTTCATCACCGTTTTTAACAGAACCGATACGACGAATATCTAAACGAACAGAAGCATAGAATTTAAGTGCATTACCGCCTGTTGTGGTTTCTGGGTTGCCGAACATAACACCGATTTTCATACGAATTTGGTTGATGAAAATAAGTAATGTATTGGAATTTTTCAGGTTACCCGCTAATTTACGCATAGCTTGGCTCATCATACGAGCTGCTAGACCAACGTGCGAATCACCAATTTCGCCTTCAATTTCTGCTTTTGGTGTCAACGCGGCAACGGAGTCAACAACGATAACATCAACAGCACCAGAACGAGATAATGCATCACAAATTTCTAAGGCTTGCTCACCAGTATCAGGCTGAGAACACAGAAGGTTATCAATATCTACGCCCAGTTTTTTAGCATAAATAGGATCTAAAGCGTGCTCAGCATCGATAAATGCACAAATTTTACCTTCGCGTTGAGCTGCAGCAATAACTTGTAGTGTTAGCGTAGTTTTACCAGAAGATTCTGGGCCATAGATTTCAACAATACGACCACGTGGTAAACCACCAGCACCCAAAGCAACGTCTAATGATAAAGAACCGGTAGAGATGGTTTCAACATTCATGGAACGATCTTCACCCAGACGCATGATAGACCCTTTACCAAATTGCTTTTCAATTTGACCAAGTGCTGCGGCCAATGCTTTTTGTTTGTTTTCATCAATAGCCATGTTATCTCCCTCTGGGCAGTGAAGCATAAATATGGGTCACTACCATTAAAACGTATATGATTTTGCTTGTTGAAATTCATTATACTGTATAATCATACAGTATCAAGTTAATTATTAATAATTTCTTTAAATATTGATTTTAAAGAAAAAATAACAGATTCAGCTCTTACTTGCTCTCGTGAACCACTGAATATACAGTGTTTTGCCGTAGCTTGAATACCTGTTGGTGTTTTCATTGCAAAGCCGAACCAAACTAAACCAACAGGTTTTTCTTCACTCCCACCACCAGGGCCTGCAATACCACTAACTGATACTGCAAAATCTGCATTAGCTGTTATCAGCGCCCCTTTAGCCATTTGAAGAACAACTTCTTCACTCACCGCTCCGTATTTAAGCAAGGTTTGCTCATCAACGCCTATCATTTCATGCTTTGCTTCATTGCTATATGTTACAAAGCCACGATGATAATATTCAGAACTTCCTGCAATATCCGTGATAACTTTCGCAATCCATCCGCCAGTGCAAGATTCAGCCGTTGTTATCGTACTCTTCTTTTCAATTAACACTTTACCCACCTCAATACTTAAGCGGGTCATTTCATCGTAATTTATCATTAAGGTTCATCTAACCTCTATTCTAAATCCATTATTTAAGATTTCTTTCTGGTGCAATCCCATAACCATAAACCACCAATTGCTAAGGCAAAAATAGCACCAAAGCCAATCCCAATAGCAACGACAGATACGCCAATGCTCGTAACCAGTGAGAATAATCCAAGCATTAATAGCATTGCTGTATTTTCACCAAGATTCTGTACAGCGATAGCATTACCAGCACCCACACTGTGCTTTCCTTTGTCTTGTAATAACGCATTCAGAGGAACGACAAAGAACCCCCCAAAAACACCGATGATGATAAGGATTAGATAGGATGGAATAATTGAAGTCTGCAATGAGAAGTAAACAACACCAAGGCCAATTAAAATACCGGCAGGCATGCAACGACGTACTGTTTTCAGTGTCACAAATTTAGCAGCTAATCCAGCACCGACCACAATCCCGATAGCAACCATCGCATTTAATACAGTAGGAGTCGTATTATCAGTCATACCTAAAGCAATCGGTACCCATTGAACAAGTAAAAAGCGCAATGTGACTCCTGCGCCCCAAAACATGCTGGTTCCCACTAAAGAAAAGCGACTTTCTTTGTCAGCCCATAAAGTACGTGTAGCCTCAAGAAATTGAATGAACATTTTTTTAATGTTCCAACCACGGCCAATTTGAGCTGCTGATAATTTAGGTATACTAAAGTTAACAAATACAGCTAAGGCATACATTGCCGCACAAACACCTAATGCAAAAACAATGCTCCAGTCTGAGAGTAAACCACCAATAACTGATCCCAGTAAAATAGCGGCAATGGTAGATGCTTCCATTAAGCCATTTGCTTTAACTAAACGCTCACCATCAGTTAATTCACCCAAAATGCCATATTTAGCTGGAGAATAAACAGCGGCACCAATTCCGACTAAGGCATAACCAAGGAAAGGATCTGAGCCTACACAGATAAGAAATGCGCCTACGAATTTTAGAAGGTTGCCACTGAGCATAACCCTACCTTTAGGATTACGATCAGCAAACTGCCCTACAAAAGGTGCTAAGAGAATAAAAGCCAGCACAAAGACCATTTGTAAAACAGGCTGGCTCCACTCTGGGTAAAGTGCCGATTTAAACTGAGCAAGGATCGCGAACAATAATGCATTGTCAGCAAAAGCAGAAAGAAATTGCGATATCAATACCGCTTTCATTCCTCTACTCATTAAAGGAGGCTGGCTAATATTCTCTGACATTAGTTATTTTCCTGTTCAGCAAGTTTTTTCAATGAGACAAAATCCGTTTTCCCACTTCCTAAAACAGGAATTTCTTTGATAAAACGAATATCCTTTGGTACAGCAATTTCAGCAACACCTTCCGATTTTGCCAATGCTGACAGCGTACTACGATCTAATTGTTTATCAGTTGTGAACAGTACTAATGATTCACCTCTGCGTTTATCACTTATTGTCACAACGGCGTGCTCACCTTTAGATGCTTTACGTGCAAGTTGCTCAACCCCCTCAAGAGAAACCATTTCACCCGCAATTTTTGCAAAGCGTTTTACACGCCCTTTAATAGTACAAAAACCTTCACTATCAATAGCAACGATATCACCAGTGTCGTACCAACCTTCTTCATCAATACCTTCAGCATTCGTTGCGACAGGGACTTCCAATTTTTCAGGTGATTCTACACGTAAGTATCCCATCATTACGTTAGGGCCACGTAATTGTAGTCTACCGCCTTCAGAAATCCCCTTCATTGGAATTAAACGCCCTTCCATACCCGGTAATAAACGCCCCACCGTATGGGCTTTAGCACTCATAGGCACATTGATTGAAACAACAGGTGCGCATTCAGTTACGCCATAGCCTTCTAAAATACGAATACCGAATTTCTCTTGCCATAAAACACGAGTCGATTCAGAGAGCTTTTCAGCTCCAGCAACCACATATCTGACTCTGGCAAAATCATAAGGATGAGCAAATTTTCCGTAGTTTCCTAAAAAGGTTGATGTACCGAATAACACCGTACAGTTTTGGTCATAGACCAATTCAGGTACAACTCGGTAGTGTAATGGACTTGGATAAAGAAAAACGCGTGCACCTAAGCAAATTGGAGTCAGCAAACAAGCAGTTAAACCAAATGCATGAAATAACGGCAATGCTGACATAAATTTGTCTTTCGGTGAAAAGTCAGCAATTGCACGAATTTGATCAACGTTAGCCAATAAACTTGAATGGCTGTGAACAACACCTTTAGGCGTTCCTTCAGAGCCTGATGTAAATAAAATAACGGCAGCATCATTTGCCTCTTGCGGTAACATCGCTTTTTTAGGCGTAATGAGATGTTTGAGGATCCAGCGTTTATCTTCACTGGTGACAGTATCTTTTAGATCCTCAAGATAAATCCAATTTGCTTCAGGTGTTTGCTCAGGAATATGTAACAAATTCCCTTTTTCTAAAAATTGGCGTGATGTAAAGATAGTCTTGATTGATGCGGCTTTCATCGCATTTTGTACACCTAAACTACCCGCAGTGTAGTTAAGCATTGCCACAACACGTTGACGCATTGTTGCACCTAATAGTGTAGCTGCAGTGACGGTTGTATTTGGAAGCAGTAAGCCGATTCGCTCTTTGGGCTCTGTATAGCGCTCAATCAATCGACTGATCCCTAACGTTTTTTTTAGTAACCCTTGATAAGAATCTTCTTTTAGACTGATATCAGAAATTAGTGGACTGAATCGACCATATTGAGACATTGCCTGTAAAAATGCTTCATACAGCGTGATATTAGGTCGCGTTTGCATGATGGCTTCCATCATGATGTCACGCATGGCTTCACCTGCTAATCGGCGACGTTCAGAAGATTTTTCAGCTTTTGGCATCGGCAAATCAACAGCAGGGAGTACCTTGATGGTAATTCTAGGAAAGAATTGAGACTTTACTCGTAAGCTTTTGCGTATTCGTGAAAAATAGCTGAATTCAGCGCCTTCAATTCTAACAGGAACAACTTTAGCGCCTGATTTTGCTGCAATAAAAGCAGCACCTTCATAAATTTTCATCAAACCATTTGTTACAGTGATCCTTCCTTCTGGGAAAATCACAACAGGACGACCTTTATCCACTTCTTTAACTAATTGACGAACAGCCATTGGGTTTGCGGGATCTAAAGGTACGATATCAGCATAACGACCTAACCATTTTGTCGTTTTTGCAGAAGCAACAGAGGTATAAACAGCAAATACCGGATTAATAGGCAGGAATAAACGTAATAATATACCATCAATAAAAGAAGTATGATTTGGTGTAATTATACATTTTTCATATTGTGAAAACTGATTAACAAGTCCTTCAATTCTTATTCTAAATAAGAATTTAAATAGTGTTTTAAAAAACGCTATCAACATCATATCCATATCTCATTTTGCTATAATTAGCCTTACTATAAATAGGATGTGATGAAAATAAAATAGATGTTCCCTGTTTTATCCTTTATATCAGACGACTTCTTAATTATTTCGTGAGTTTTGCAAGAATTGCCTCAATGATCTCATTAATAGGCAATCCAGCATCGACAATAATATCAGCACATTGCAAATATAAAGGTTCACGTTTAGCCAAAACGTCATTCATTTCTGAAACTAACGTTTTACCCGTCAAACTTGGTCTTTGTGCTTCATTCGGATCTTGAGATAAACGCTCAACTAAAGTTTCAAGAGATGCTTGTAAATAAATAATAACACCTGAAGATTTCATATAAGCACGATTTTGATCTGCCAAAATCATACCGCCACCTGTTGAGATAACTTGATTAGGCTGGCTAACTTGGATGAGCGCTTCTGATTCAGTTTGTCGAAAAAACTCCCAACCTTTATCTTGAACCATAGAAGATATAGTTTGTTGATATTTTTGAGTTATCCAATCATCTGTATCAATGAGTCTATAATTTAACGCGAGGGAAAGTGCTTTACCTACTGTTGTTTTTCCTGCACCTCTAGGTCCGATAAGGTAAATTGTACTATCCATAAAATGCACTATCTCCATAGTGTGTTCCCTTTTAGGGGTGTAATTAAAAATTTACATACTGTAAAGTATAAAATATCATACCTGATGTAACAAAAAAATAAAGCCACACTTTAGAAAAGTATGGCTTATTTATTCATATTAACAATTAGCTACGAATTGTATTATCGCCGTAGCCAATCCATTTATAGGTTGTTAGGGCATCTAATCCCATCGGGCCTCTAGCATGTAATTTCTGTGTACTAACAGCAACTTCGGCACCTAAACCGAATTGTCCGCCATCAGTAAAACGCGTACTTGCATTAACATACACAGCAGCTGAATCAACTTGACGAACAAAGCGATCAGCATTAGCGATAGATTGCGTTAAAATAGCATCAGAATGTGCCGTTCCATAACGGCGAATATGGCTAATTGCCTCAGTTAAACCACTCACTACTTCCACGTTTAAATCAAGTGATAACCATTCATCGCAATAATCAGCCTCTTTCACATCAACAACAGTAGCTCCGCCTTTTTTCAGCCCTGCCAATGCCTTTTCACTTGAATGCAAAGTCACTTTTTGAGCCGCCATTGCATCACTTAACTGCGGTAAAAATAGCGCTGCGATATTCTCATGTACTAAAAGCGTTTCTAAAGAGTTACACGCACTTGGACGTTGTACTTTTGCATTTACGATAACCGTTAATGCTTTTTCTAAATCTGCGCTTTCATCCACAAAAGTATGGCAAACACCGATACCACCAGTAATAACTGGAATGGTTGATTGTTCACGGCAAAGTTTATGCAAACCAGCTCCGCCTCGTGGAATAAGCATATCAATGTACTCATCCATTTTTAGCATTTTAGCGACTAACTCACGATCAGGCTTATCAATTGCCTGAATAGCACCAGCTGGGATACCACATTTTTCTAATGCTTGTTGAATTACCGCAACAACCGCTTGGTTAGTATGATGGGTTTCTTTTCCACCACGAAGAATAGCCGCATTACCTGTTTTCAAACATAAAGAAGCGACATCAATCGTGACATTGGGACGAGCTTCATAAATAACACCCACAACACCCAGCGGCACACGGCGACGCTCTAAACGTAAACCACTATCTAGCATACGACCATCGATAACTTGACCCACTGGATCTTCTAAGCGACACACTTGTCGTACATCATCGGCAATTGCTTTTAAACGTGCAGAATTAAGTAATAAACGATCAAGCATAGCGGCATTGATATTGGCTTCACGAGCCGCTTGCATATCTTTTTCATTTGCTGCAAGAATTGAAGCTTCTTGTTGTTCTAATAAATCAGCCATAACTAATAATGCCTGATTTTTTTGCTCTGTTGATAGTTGAGCTAAATGCCAAGATGCCTCTCTTGCAGATTTACCCATTTGTTCTAACATCAGAAGGCTCCTTAGCTAACAATCATATCATCACGATGCACAGCAACACTGCCATACTCGTAACCTAAAATTTGACTAATTTCTTGTGAATGGTGTCCTGCTATTAAACGCAATGCATCACTATTATAGTGTGCAACACCATGAGCGAGATCTTTACCTTGTAAACTTTGAATGCGGATAACACATCCACGAGAGAAATCGCCTTTAATTTCTTTGATACCTTTTGGTAAAAGGGAACTACCTTTTTCTTTAATTGCGTTTTCAGCCCCTTCATCAACCACTATCACACCAGCAATTGGCGCACCAAAGATCCACCGCTTACGCGCTTCTAATGGGCTTTGTAAGCCATGAAATAATGTTCCAACAGGCTCATCATTAATTACTCTGGCAATAACTTCAGGTTGTACGCCTGCGGCGATAACAACATCAATGCCTGCTCGTCCTGCAACGGTTGCAGCTTGCAATTTTGTTGCCATACCGCCCGTACCTAACCCTGATACGCTATCACCCGCCATTTGACGTAACTCATCGTTGATATCAAAAACTTCAGGGATCAGTTTAGCATCTGGATTACTACGGGGATCAGCCGTGTAAAGCCCTTCAATATCCGTTAGTAATAACAGTTTATCAGCACCACCTAAAATAGCGGCTAATGCTGACAAGTTATCGTTATCACCCAC
Source organism: Proteus terrae (assembly GCF_003144325.1). GTDB lineage: Bacteria > Pseudomonadota > Gammaproteobacteria > Enterobacterales > Enterobacteriaceae > Proteus > Proteus terrae. Next base: position 106,284 of record NZ_PENS01000016.1, on the reverse strand, counting down.
TTTAATTTCCGCGGTGGCAACAGCATCATTTTCATTGATAACGGGAATAATATGGTTATCTAACAGCGCATGTAATGTATCACGCGCATTCAGGAAACGTTCTCTATCTTCAATATCGGCACGCGTTAATAGCATTTGACCAATATGAATACCATAGATAGCAAATAACTGTTTCCATACTTGAATTAAGGCACTTTGCCCCACAGCGGCAAGCAACTGTTTTGACGCAATAGTTGCGGGCAAATCAGGATAATTTAAATACTCACGTCCTGCTGCAATTGCACCAGAAGTGACAATAATAATCCGGTGCCCTTTTTCGTGTTGTTTAGCACATTGGCGAACCAGCTCAACAATATGAGACTGATCCAGACGTCGTGAACCACCAGTAAGTACACTTGTCCCTAATTTAACAACCAGCGTTTGGCTGCTACTCATAACATTTACCATTCTTGTTGATTATTTAAAAAGATAATACACAGTTTTATCAGGAGAGAAGCGTTATGCCAACTGACATAACGCAAAATCTATGAAAAGTTGCCCTAACACAAAATTAGGGCTGAATGGGAAGAGAAAATTTGTTCATTTTTTCATCTGGGATGAGTGTCATTTCTAATTCACTCACCGCAAGTTGAAGAAATTCATGAAAACGAATAAGTGTTTCATTGATTGACTCAACAACATCATTCTTACTTATGTTCTGATGAAGCCAATCACCATTTTTATCGAATAGCCCAATTTGATAATGATAAATAAGCTGTTCATTATTACGTTCTAATTCCATCCACCAGCCCCAAAACTCTCGTTTTTCCGGCGCGACTTTTTTATTTACACACACAGCTAAACAGTCAAAAAAGAACTGGCTCTCTTGGCATTGTTGCTCTCGGATATAAGGACCGATTTGAGCAAAACGCTTTAATAACTTACCTTGGGTAGGGTTCAAAGATGAAGTCATAAATTCAGTCTCCTTAGAAACTCTACTGTTATATAATCTAATATAATTAGCAAGTTATTGTTCAAAATTAATTATATTAATTTATCATAGATCCAATCTGCACTTTTTTGTAACGCGAGCTCTAAACCTTCATAAAGCGGTTTATCATTAATAGCAAGAATGTCACCATCCATAGAGGAGCGTGCAATTAATTGCGAATCCTCTTTAGGGCTCATTTCATCCCCTTTCCAATAAACCCCCATCATGGGAACAGGCATGCGTCGACCAATCAAACCTTGGTTTTTCAGGGAATAACTGCTCAACGATAATCGAAGATTATTCTCGTCAATATTCCATAACCCTAAGCGACTTGCTAATACATCAAGATACATCACAGGAATTTTTTTCTGTAACTCAGCTTGGGTAAAGAAAGTGTGGATCAACGGGCCTAAGGCAACAACACCTTTAATCAATTTTGGGTAGATATAAGCTAAACGCACGGCAATATTACCGCCAAAGCGAAAGCCCATCACACCAACACGAGTATGATCAATCCAAGGTACTTCAGAAAGTTGCTTTAGAACTTCACCTTGTAAATGGCATGTATCTTCCGTTAGTTTTTGTTTTACTGAATAACCAATTGCAGGCATATCCAGCGTTAACATTGCAATACCTTTAGGGGAAAGATAATCACGGAAGAAACTAACATAATCGCTTTGTAAGCCGTCTAATCCACCACAAAATAACACCGTAGGATAAGGGCCTCTGCAATCTTTTGGTAAATGCAGAAAACCTGTTGTCGTCCCTTTTCCTTCTAATTTAAATGTCAGTTTCTTGACTTCAAAAGAAGAAAATTTCGTCGCATTCTCAAAGGCTTTCATCGACAAAATAACGGCTTGCTCCGCTAAAAAATCACCATTAATAAAGGGATATGCGGCAATACTATAAAGATGTGCGGCTTTTAACCAACAATCTGCTGCGACATCACCGGACTCTTCACGTAATGCTTTTTGTTGCCAGATCATCGCTTGATGCGACCACTCAAATGACCAACCACCTTTACGATACCCGATAACGGTATCAATAAATTTATCATCACTACGAGGGGCATCCTGCACAGCAATTCGACTTAACACCTCTTCTATCTCAATAGGAGAAATTCCACGCCAAATCCAAAGTAAACGTTGAATAGTTCGATACCAATTTTGCTGGCTCGCACCATTAAGCACGGTATAGGTATTAATATTCGATTTTGGATGGGTGTACTGAATTAGCGTTGAGGTTTCAGCGTGTTTTGCTCGTGGTTTAAATAAAGTTTCAGAAAGATTCGTATTGTTTGCCATATCACTCTTCAAATCAGTGGATATCGTATAAAAGGGGCTAAAAAGTCTGGCTTTATCATAGCATGAAATTAACTGGAACAATGTGTATCACGACAAGCAATCGCACGAAGACATCATTAAGAGGAAGAGAAAAAAGCTTAAAAACAAAAATCCCCGCCTAAGCGAGGATCTCAATTAAAACAGCAAAGCGAATGCTATCAACTTATTTTTGATCGCAAACTGGTGGAATAAAGGCAACCCCCATATCCCAAGGTTGTTCAATCCATGTATTTTGCGGAATATCAACCACAAAATCATCCACTAAAGGACGCCCTTCTGGTTTTGCAAAGATAGTGACGAAATGGGCTTTTGGATACATTTCACGAATAACTTTAGCAGTACCACCAGTATCAACTAAATCATCAACAACGATAAAGCCTTCACCATCACCTTCTGCTTTTTTTAAGATTTTGAGGTCACGCTGATGATCGTGGTCATAGCTAGAAATGCAGACTGTATCCACATGACGGATACCTAATTCACGAGCAAGTAATGCAGCAGGGACTAATCCCCCACGGCTGACAGCAATAATGCCTGTCCACTGTTCGACTGGTAATAAACGTTGCGCCAATTGACGGGCATGTATTTGCAACATATCCCACGTTACAACATATTTTTCGCTCATAATATTGTGATCCTAGCTACTTGAATTTCGAGAGAAGCTTTTTTGCGGAAAAAAAGGTTGCGCGAGATTATAGTGATTTGAGCGCCTAAAAACCAGAGAAAACGTGAAAACAGGTGAGATTATCCTTATTTTTTTCTGTAATGTCTTTTTATGATTAAAAAACAAACTATATAAAAAAATGAATACAAATAGAGATCTAATTTCTTAGATAGAGATGTGAATAGGATGACGCATTCATCAGAAGAAAGTGATATTCTCAACTACATTGGCGTATAACGCTCAGAATAATAAAGCTAGCCCTTAAAAAAGCGGTAGGCTATCAATAACACAGATGCTGTTAGAGGAGATCCATCGTGTCTGAACTATCTACTCTATCCCCACAACCACTATGGGATATTTTTGCAAAAATTTGTTCGATTCCACATCCATCACATCATGAAGAAGCCTTAGCTTCCCATATTCTTTCTTGGGCAAGTGAAAAAGGTCTTTTTGCACAGCGCGATGCAGTTGGCAATATTTTAATTCGTAAACCAGCAACTAAAGGCATGGAAGATCGTAAAGCCGTTGTTTTACAAGCACACTTAGATATGGTGCCACAAAAAAACAACGACACCGTTCACGACTTCACTAAAGATCCGATTCAACCTTACATTGACGGTGAGTGGATCAAAGCTAAAGGCACTACATTAGGTGCTGATAATGGTGTAGGTATGGCATCTGCATTAGCTGTTTTAGCTGACGATACTGTTAAACACGGCCCATTAGAAGTCCTGTTAACCATGACTGAAGAAACAGGCATGGACGGAGCATTTGGTTTACAACCAGGTTGGTTACAAGCTGATATTCTTATCAACACAGACTCTGAAGAAGAAGGTGAAATCTACATGGGCTGTGCGGGTGGTATTGATGTTAAAACCACAGTAAGCCTTTCTTACGATGCAATTCCAGCAGGCCACGTTGTTAAACAACTGGTTCTGAAAGGATTAAATGGCGGTCACTCAGGTGGTGATATCCATTTAGGTTTAGGTAACGCAAATAAATTATTAGCGCGTTTCTTAGCAGGTCATGCCGAAGAATTATCACTGAAATTAATTGATTTTCACGGTGGTACACTGCGTAATGCTATTCCTCGTGAAGCAAACATTGTTTTTGCAATTCCAGCGGATAAAGCAAGCCAGCTAGACGAAGTAAAAGCGAAATTTGAAGCTCTATTAAAAACAGAATTAGCTATTGCTGAAAAAAATCTGAAAATTGAATTAATTGATACAACAACAGATAAAAAAGTTTTCACAGCAGATTGCCAAGAACGCTTAATCAACCTACTTAATGCTATGCCAAATGGTGTTATTCGTATGAGTGACGATGTTGAAGGTGTTGTTGAAACTTCATTAAACGTAGGTGTTGTTAGCATTGTTGACGATAAAGTAGAGATCCTGTGCTTAATTCGTTCTCTGATTGATAGCGGTAAAACTTATGTTGTTAGTATGCTGACAGCATTGGCAAAACTAGCTAAAGCGGATATCGAAACCAAAGGCGGTTACCCTGGTTGGAAACCAGATGCGGACTCTCCTGTTATGCATTTAGTGCGTGACACTTACCAACAACTGTTTGATAAAGTGCCAAACATCATGGTTATCCACGCTGGTCTTGAGTGTGGTCTGTTCAAAAAACCTTACCCAGATATGGATATGGTTTCTATTGGACCAACAATCCGTGGTGCTCACTCACCAGATGAACGTGTTCACGTTAAAAGCGTCGGTCAATACTGGCAATTATTAACTGCGATTTTAAAAGCGATCCCAGCTAAATAATTTCGCTTTAATGTTAATAATGGAACCCGCTTAATTGGCGGGTTTTTTGTGCCTATAACTATCACCAAGAAATAAATTATCCCCTCAATTTACACGCTATTTCCCTTAAAGATCATAATTTATTCCTTATGTAGCCAATTACATAATCACTTATTCCATTATGGAATAAAAAATAAATCTTAATAAATTAAACATATAGAATGCTAATCATTATCATTAGCATTAATATTTTCAGAGTGATATTTTCATGGCTTCCATATTTAAAGTTAAAAAATAAAAAACTAAAGGGTTCTATTGTGTCTAATAAAAATTACGTTGCTAGCGTCTTTCTCGCCTTACCTCTAAGTTTTCTCTCTGTTCAAATTCATGCTGCCGTCAATCAAAATATACCTGAAAAGATAATTGTTACGGCATCTCCATCGCAAGATCCTCAAGCGCCTGTTTCCGGTTTTGTAGCAACAAAAACGCTATCAACAAATAAAACACCAAGTGAAATTGAAAAAACACCACAATCCATTAGTGTGATCACGCGTGATCAAATGGATGCTCAAGATGTCAGTTCAGTTTCTCAAGCATTACGTTATACGCCCGGAGTTTTCACAGAATATCGTGGAAGTTCTAATCGTAATGATGAGGTTTTTATTCGTGGATACAGTTATGCCCCTCGTTTTCTTGACGGCCTAAGTTATGGAATGGGAGCTTCATCATCAACTGGTGCAATTGATCCCTGGTTATTAGAGCGTGTTGAAGTGGTCAGAGGGCCTGCATCCGTTCTTTATGGCCAAGTCAATCCGGGTGGCCTTGTGGCAATGACAAGCAAAAGACCAACTGCATCCCCTATTCGCCATATTCAAGTACGAGCAGGCAATGATAAATTAGCAGAAACTGCTTTTGATTTTTCAGGTGCATTAAGTGATGACAATCGTGTGCTTTATCGCCTAAACGGTGTTGCAAAAACACAACACACGCAAATAAAAAACTATAAAGAAGAACGTGTTGCACTTGCTCCAGCTATTACTTTCTTACCTAATGAACAAACTCGCTTAACGCTACTAAGCTTTATTCAGCAAGATCCTGAAGCTGGATATCGTAATTTTTTACCTGCTTATGGTACGGTTAAAAGCACTCCGGCGGGTACTATTCCCTTTGATTTTGATGTTAACAATCCCGATTACCATAAATCATGGCGTCAACAATATGGTATAGGCTATGAATTTGAACATGAATTTAGTGATTCACTAAAAATTGTACAAAATGCTCGATATAGCCATATTAATCAAAAATATAAATATCTTGTATTTGGCTCTTTAAGAAAAGATAACCCTTATATTCTTGAACGCCGAGCGCAACAAGAGCAGCGTGAAACAGATACTTTAGGAATAGATACTCGTTTGCAAGCCGACTTTACCACTGCAAAACTTAATCATACTGTGATTGCTGGTATTGATTATCAATGGAGCAAAGATCAAGATAATTTGCTTCGAGCAATGGGACCAGAGTACGATCTTGATTGGCGTGATCCTAACTACCACTATCCAATCGATATGAGTTTACAAAAACCTGCGACCGATCAGCTACAAAAGCGTGACCAAATTGGGTTATATCTACAAGATCAGATCGAATGGAAAAATTGGATCTTACTTGCAGGATTACGCCAAGATTGGGCTCAAGTTCGTACTCATGATTTCTTAGCTAAAAGCTATGATCAGCAAGATGATCATAAATTAACGGGTCGTGCAGGGCTTTTATATGCTTTTGATAATGGTATTTCGCCATATATTAGTTATAGCACTTCGTTTGAACCTAATTTACAAACTCGCCGAGCACCAGGAAGTGCCCCTTTTGAGCCTAGCGAAGGTCGTCAATTAGAGGCTGGAATAAAATACCTGACACCAAATGAGCAAACATTGGCAACACTCTCTATTTATCAATTACAACAACGTAATGTTACCAACTACAATGCTGAAAAAGCATATTTTGAACCAGTAGGTGAAATTAGAAGCCGTGGTGTTGAAGCACAAATTAATAGCCAATTAACTGAAAATATTTCATTTATCAGCAGTTATGCTTATACCGATACTGAAGTAAGAAAAACCATTATTGCAGGAACACAAGGAAAAGAACTCCCTAGAGTTCCTAAGCATATGGCATCACTTTGGGGTCAATATGATGAAACCTCTGGGCTATTTAATGGCGCTAAAGCGGGTGTTGGTGTCAGATATGTAGGTGTGTCTCAAGGCGATACCAAAAATACAGTTAGTGTACCTGCAGTGACTCTTTACGATGCAATGATTGGTTATTCATTAGGTGAGCTATCACCTTCTTTAAAAGGTGCTGAAATTCAGCTTAATATGAATAATATTGCGAATAAACATTATGTTGCATCTTGTGCTGGTGATACTGCATGTTTTTATGGCATTGGCAGAACGATGACGGCAACGATGAATTATCGCTGGTAATACTATATAGATTAACTGAATTAACCATAGTCTATCTGTTGTTCGACTATGGTTTTTTTAATTTTTATAGCGCTAAAAGAAGTTGTCGTTCTATTTGTGGATCTTGCAATGTGACATGAAATCCGATCAAGCGCACACCTCTGCCATTTCGACGCTCATGCCATGCTTGATAGGCAATATTGATTAAATCAGCTTTTTCTAAAATAGGATGAGTATGCTCTTGTGTCGTTAATTGAAAATCATCAAATTTTAATTTAACGCCTTGCCTTGCTATCCTTAGGTCAGGTTTAACTTTTGTTAATCGCCTTTCTAATTCGCTATACAATCCATCAAGTAATGCCAAGCAATCATCCCAAGAATTAATATCTGAGGCAAAAGTGCGTTCAACTCCGACTGATTTCCTGAGTCTATCTGGGTTAATTTCACGTTCATCGATACCATGACTGCGTTCCCATAAATTTTGACCAAATTTTCCAAACACTTTTACTAAAGAAATGATATCGGTGCGACGAATATCGGCACAAGTTTCTAACCCCATTTCTTGCAAACGAGCAAATGTCACCTTACCTACGCCGGGTATTTTATTAAGTGGTAATTTTAAAATAAAATCATCGACTTGCTCTGGTGTAATAACAAATTGCCCATTTGGTTTATTCATATCAGAGGCAATTTTTGCAAGAAATTTAATCGGTGCAATACCTGCGGATGCCGTGAGATTTAACTCATCAAAAATTTGTTGGCGGATTTCTTGAGCCATCAACGTTGCAGAGCCATGACAATGCTTACTGTCAGATACATCAAGATAAGCTTCATCGAGTGAAAGAGGTTCAATAAGATGAGTATAACGAGAAAAGATCTGGCGTATTTTTGCTGATGTTTCTTTATAGAAAGCCATCCTACCGGGTAGCACTTTTAAGTGAGGACATAACTTCAACGCTGTTGCCGTTGACATAGCACTACGGACACCAAAACGACGGGCGGGATAATTCGCCGTGCAGATCACACCTCGACTAGAAGCATGGCCTCCAACCGCAATTGGGATCTCTTTTAGTGCTGGATTATCTCGCATTTCAATCGCAGCATAAAAACAATCCATATCAACATGAATAATTTTACGCATACAATCACCTCACTTTATGTACTGTTTAAATATACAGTAAATAAATATTAACTACAATTTTTATTCGCTCTTATCTCCCTCTATTGAGGTGTATTTCTCATAAAAATCTGAATTAGTCTGTTTATTTATAGAATTGTCACAAAGTGATGATAGATTGTTTTTGCTCGTTGATTAATTACATTAATTTTAAATATTGTTTTGTAACTATATATAAAACAAGGAAATAATTTTTCATGATTAAATTATTTATCGCTGTTTCTCTCTTTTTTTATTCTGTAACCCTTATGGCATCTCCTAAAATTATCGCACATCGTGGTGGCACAGCTGATGCTCCTGAAAATACTGAAATTGCTATAAAAACAGCGCTCTCTAATCAAGCTGATGCAATTTGGATCACTATTCAATTATCAAAAGATAATATTCCTGTCCTTTATCGCCCTAGTGATTTAAAAAGCTTAACGAATGGGCAAGGCAGTGTTTCTGAATTTACTGCACAGCAACTGAAGCAATGGGATGCCGGCTATAAATTTGGCGAAGCCCAGCAATTTCCTTATCGAAATAAAGGTGTCACCATTCCGACATTAGATGAAATCTTAACTCAATTCCCCACAACACAGTTTTATCTTGATTTAAAATCACCAGATGCTGATCCTGCAACTCAAGGTGAAGCATTAGTAACTGTACTTCGTAATCATAACGCACTGGATAGAACTCGCGTTTATTCTACAAACGCGGCATTTCTTGATGCTTTGCCGACTAATGTGCAACGTTTTGAAAGCCGTGATATCACTCGTGATATTCTAGCCAATATCACTATGAGCCATGTTTGCCTGTTACCTGAAAATTTAGAGATTACTCGTTGGTATGGGCTAGAGCTTCACCGAAAAGTCGAAGTTGTTGAGAAGTACACATTAGGTGAAGCGCGTTCCGCTTCAGTTCTGAGTTGGGATAAAGATGCAATGTCTTGTTTTCGTGCTGGTGGCAATGCTCATATTGTTCTTTTTGGGATCAACACAGAGAAAGACTATATTCAGGCTACTGAATTAGGTGCTGATGCAGTTATGGTCGATTCACCCGCAAATATGAAAGCATTTAGAAAAGAGTAAATAAGTCGATTTAGGCATTCATTTTTATCTTCACTTCATTCTCTTCTACACTTAATCATGTTATCTGATGGAAATAAGTAAGGAGGAATAAAATGTTAAACAATAAAATTTCGGGTGATTGGAATTTATTCAAAGGAAAAGTAAAAGAAAAATGGGGAAAAATCACCCATGATGAACTTGATGTTATCGAAGGCACTCGAGAGCAATTGATTGGTAAACTTCAAGAGCATTATGACTATTCCTACGAAGAAGCCCAAAAAGAAGTTTTAGAGTGGGAGGGACAAAACCCTTATCCATGGAAGTAATCCTTTGACAAAAAGTTTTGCTTTTTATGATCTTACTTTAGTTCTATTAAATTTTTTTAGAATGAAATAAAAAAGAGTGATGGCAACTAAAATCCATCACTCTTTTTTTATTGAAGAATATTTCTTATTGTTAAAGAATTCGATTCTTTTTTAGTAGCTCTTCTCGTGCGGACTCTTTCGCCATACGTTTTTTACGTGCATCACATGGCTCAGGGCAATCGCACTCTTTTTCTATCCCCATAGCTCCTAAACCACCACAACTACCTTGAAGGCTCTTACGCTTTACAATATATCCTAACGCCATTCCAAAGAAGGCAATTAAGAATAAGATGAAGGCAAAAAGAAATATTTTTAACATAACCTTCTCTCCTTAAATTCTATTTTTTCAAGAATGGGGCGAACGCTTTACTATAACGCTCTTCAAACCCATTTTCAGTTTTCACTATCATAAAGACAGGAATATTTAGCTCGTTTGCTACTGCTAACCCTTTTTCAGGCCCTAAAACATTCAATCCTGTTGAAAGACCATCAGCACTCATGCAAGTTGGCACAATAACAGTGATAGAAACAAGGTTATGTTTAATAGGGTGACCAGTGGTTGGGTCAATAGTATGAGAAAAACGGACACCATTTTCTTCAAAATAGTTACGATAATCACCAGACGTGGCAATTGAATTATCACCCGGTTCAATAATTAACTGAACACTCTGTTTTGTGCCGTCATTTGCCGGTTTTTCAATCGCTATACGCCAAAGCTTATCATTGCCATTCACGCCTTGGGTTCTTACTTCACCACCAATATCAACCATATAGTTAGTGATATTCTGTGAAATTAAATATTCAGCTACAGCATCAACACCATAGCCTTTGGCAATTGAAGAAAGATCGACATAAAGCTCAGGGATCTTCTTAATTAACGTATTACCTTCAACAGCTAGGTAATCAATACCAATCCACTTTTTACGTTTTTCTAATTCATCTTCAGAAGGTTGATGCGTAAATCGGCCTTCTGGGCCAAATCCCCATAAATTAACTAACGGCCCCACTGTCACATCTAAAGCACCATCAGTCATTTTATTAATGCGAATAGCTTCACTTACCACTTTGGCTGTCGCAGGTGAAACAGGAAATGGGGTATTAATTTCACGGCTTTGATTGAAACGACTGAGTTCAGAATGAGGGCGGTATGTTGACATTTGATCGTTCACTTCTTCAAGAATACGATCAATTTCTGTTTGTAAGACGTTTTGTGGAGGTGAATTACTATCAGGAACATATTTAATCGAGTAATAAGTTCCCATGGTTTCGCCTTCTAATACCTGCTGTTTTTCACCGCATGCAGATAATAGGACTAATGCAGACAGCATCACTATCCAATTTATCATCTTTCTTTTTAACATAACTCTCTCTTCTGATCATGAGCGCCCACATAAGTGGGCGCTTGTCATTTCATTCATTTATGCTTTATCGGAAGTTAGGATCAACCTCCAAAGTCATCCAGCATAATGTTTTCATCTTCAACGCCTAAATCTTTGAGCATTTTAATAACTGCTGCATTCATCACTGGCGGTCCACACATATAGAATTCACAATCTTCTGGTGCAGGATGATTTTTGAGGTAATTCTCAAACAACACGTTGTGAATAAATCCAGTATAGCCAGTCCAATTATCTTCAGGCAATGCATCTGAAAGTGCGACATTCCATGTGAAGTTTTCGTTTTCTTTTGCAAGCATATCGAAATCTTCAGTGTAGAACATTTCACGAACAGAACGTGCACCATACCAAAAGCTGATTTTACGTTTAGAATGTAAGCGTTTTAATTGGTCAAAGATATGTGAACGCATTGGCGCCATACCCGCACCACCACCAATAAAGATCATCTCAGCATCAGTTTCTTTGGCGAAGAATTCACCAAATGGGCCTGAAATTGTCACTTTATCACCTGGTTTTAGTGACCAAATATACGATGACATAATACCTGGTGGCACATCAGGATTTCGTGGCGGAGGTGTTGCAATACGTACGTTTAACATGATGATGCCATGCTCTTCAGGATAGTTCGCCATTGAATAAGCACGTACAGTGGTTTCTTTAACCTCAGAAACATAACGGAACAAATTAAATTTATCCCAATCTTCACGATACTCCTCAGGTACATCAAAATCTTCATAACGTACCGTATGAGGAGGACATTCAATTTGAATAAATCCACCAGCACGGAAAGGTACAACTTCACCTTCAGGAATTTTTAACACTAATTCTTTAATGAAAGTTGCTTTGTTATCGTTTGAGATAACTTCACATTCCCATTTCTTAACACCGAAAATTTCTTCAGGTAATTCTAATTTCAGATTATTTTTTACGTTTACCTGACAGGCTAAACGACAACCTTCTTTAGCTTCACGCTTGTTAATATGTGAAAGTTCTGTTGGTAAAATATCACCGCCACCTTCAAGCACTTTAACGCGGCACTGGCCACAAGAGCCACCACCACCGCAAGCAGATGAAATAAAAATACCTTCGTTTGATAATACGTTAAGTAATTTATCACCCGCTGGTGCATCAAAACTTTTTTCTGGGTCTCCATTGACCTCAACTGAAATATCCCCTGTATTGACCAGTTTTGATTTTGCGAACAAAATCAATGCTGTTAACACCAATACAATCAGGGTAAACATCACGACACCTAGAATAATTATATCCATGAGTTCTTCTCACCCTTTATAGCTGAACACCAGAGAAGGACATGAAACCTAATGCCATCAACCCTGTGGTGACAAAAGTAACGCCTAATCCTTTCATACCTGCCGGTACATCCGCGTACTTCATTTTCTCACGGATAGAAGCCAGTAATACGATGGCTAACATCCAACCAACTCCAGAGCCAAAACCATAAACAATAGACTCACTAAAGTTATAGTCACGTTGTGCCATAAATGACACACCACCGAAGATGGCGCAGTTAACGGTAATAAGAGGCAAGAAGATCCCTAATGCATTATAAAGTGCAGGGAAATAACGGTCTAAAATCATCTCAAGGATTTGTACCAGTGCTGCGATCACACCAATGAAAGTGATAAAGTTTAAGAAACTTAAATCAACTCCTTCCATCAATGCATTATCACGTAACACATAGTTGTAAACTAAGTTATTCAACGGTACAGAAAGACCAAGAACAACGGTAACAGCGATACCTAATCCAAAAGCTGTTTTTACGTTTTTAGAAACGGCGAGAAATGTACACATCCCTAAGAAGAATGCGAGCGCCATATTCTCAATAAAAACAGCACGAACAAACAGGCTTATATAATGTTCCATGGCGATTAGTCCTCTTCAACCTGAGCAGGTTTTAATGTACGTAATCCCCAAATTAGCAAGCCAATAATAAAGAATGCGCTTGGTGCTAACAGGAATAAACCATTTGGCTGATACCAGCCACCATTTTGGATAGATTCCATGACGGTAATACCAAATAATTTACCAGATCCGAAAAGCTCACGTAAAAATCCGACAAGGATCAAGATAACGCCATACCCTAAACCATTACCAATACCATCCATAAAGCTTTCAATAGGCGGTGATTTCATCGCATACGCTTCAGCACGTCCCATTACAATACAGTTAGTAATGATAAGACCGACGAAAACAGAAAGTTGTTTAGAGATTTCATATGCATAAGCTTGCAGTATTTGGTCAACAACGATAACTAATGAAGCAATAATCGCCATTTGAACAATAATACGAACACTACTTGGTATGTAATTGCGAATGAGTGAAATAAAAAAGTTTGAGAACGCAGTAACCAGCGTTACAGCAATTGTCATCACTAATGCAGTTTCAAGTTTTGTTGTCACCGCCAATGCAGAACACACACCTAATACCTGTAAGGCAATTGGGTTGTTATCTAACAATGGTCCAAGTAAAACTCGTTTAATTTCTTTTGTATCAGCCATTGATTTCTCCTTCACGAACTTTTTTCAGGAATGGGCCGAAACCTTTTTCACCTAACCAGAAATCGAACATATGCTGGATACCATTCGAAGTCAGTGTCGCACCTGAAAGTCCATCAATACCATAAGGGCTGCCAGATGCACCACCACGTACTATTTTTATGGCTGGCACACCTTGCTCATTGATTAAGTGCTTACCTTTCCATTGTGCTTTCCATTGTGGATTATCGACTTCACCACCGAGTCCCGGCGTTTCACCATGAGAATAATAGGTAATACCTTTTGAAGTGACTCCATCAATATCTACGGCGACAAAAGCATACATTACAGACCATAAACCAGAGCCATAAACAGGTAATACAACTTCCGTCGTTTTACCTTGTTCATCGAGTACAAAATAAACCTCTGCTGTGTTAGCACGACGGCGAATTTTAGCAATATCTTCCTCTGGGGATAAAGCGATTGACGTCTCATCACTGCGTAACTCTGTGTTTAAATCAAAATTGCCTTTACTATCAGTCAGTTCACCTGTCTGAAAATTAACAATTTTTGCTTTAATACGCGTGTCATACACTTTCAATACATCTGTCGCACTCATTTTAGGTACGAGTAGCCCCGCAACATCAAGAATATTACGTTGTTTATCAAGAAGTTTTTGTTCTTCTTGTTTAGACTTCAGCCCAACAGCCGCTCCTGCTACTACCACAGAACACACAAGACATAGAATAAATACAACGAGGAACGTTCTTGCGACGCTATCTTTGTTTTTCTCTTTAGCCACGAGCTTTTCTCCGCTTAATATTCGCCTGAACAACCACATAATCGAACAGTGGTGCAAATAAGTTTGCGAATAAGATTGCCAGCATCATACCTTCAGGGTAAGCCGGATTGACGACACGAATAAGCACAGCCATTACGCCAATCAAAATACCGTAAGCCCATTTACCTTTATCAGTAAACGATGCGGATACTGGATCTGTTGCCATAAACATCATACCGAAAGCAAAACCACCTAATACTAAGTGCCAGTGCCAAGGCATTGAGAAGAGAGGATTGGTATCTGAGCCGATGAAATTAAACAGGTATGACATTGCAATCATGCCTACCATTACCCCAGCAACAATACGCCATGAAGCAATACGAGCAAAAAGAATGACTGCACCACCGATTAAAATCATCAGTGTTGATACTTCACCGATCGACCCTGGAATATATCCAAGGAAAGCATCCATCCAAGAGATAGGCTGTTGAGTGACGGTATTTACTAATGCACTTTCACCCGATACAGACCATTGTGATAATGGTGTCGCACCAGAGAAGCCGTCAGCTGCAGTCCAAACCAAATCACCTGAAATTTGAGCAGGATAAGCAAAGAACAGAAATGCACGACCAGCTAATGCTGGGTTTAAGAAGTTACGCCCTGTCCCACCAAAGATTTCTTTCGCGATAACAACACCAAACGTAATACCTAATGCAGCCTGCCAAAGTGGTAATGTAGGCGGTACTATTAAGGCAAATAAGATTGATGTAACAAAGAATCCTTCGTTAATTTCATGGCCACGAATAAAGGCAAAAAGAACTTCCCAAAATCCGCCAACCGCAAAAACAACTAGATAAATAGGTAGGAAGTAAGTTGCACCAAGTAGCATCTTACTTGCCCAACCCGCATCTGTTGTTAATGATGCGCCGAGGTATTCAGCAAGGCGATAGTGCCAATCTGAAGCAATGATTTGCTGTAATTCAGCACCACTATATAACTGATTAAGTGCAGGGATCGCTTGATGACCAACGTTATACATTCCCCAAAACATTGCTGGGAAAACGGATAACCAAACTAAAATCATCATGCGTTTTAGGTCAATGGTGTCACGAACATGACCACCATTACGAGTGACAGTACCTGGCGTATAAAATACCGTGGTCACTGCCTCATAAAGTACGTACCATTTTGCTAATTTGCCACCGGGCTCAAAATGGTGCTCTACTTTTTCAAATAAATTTTTCAAACCCATGAGTTACCCTTCCTGCTCAATTTTGGTCAATACTTGGCGCAGTGCTGGGCCATACTCATATTTGCTTGGGCAAACATAAGTACATAATCCCAAATCTTCTTCATCCAATTCCAAACAACCTAATGCTTGAGAACTGTCAGTATCACCTACAACTAAATCACGTAATAAATGCGTTGCCATAATGTCTAACGGCATCACACGCTCATAGTTACCAATTGGTACCATTGAACGTTCGCCACCATTCATTGTGGTTGTAAATGCAAAGCGTTTATTTTTTAAGAAGTGACCGATAGTGGTACGAGTGATCGAAAATTTATCGCTACCCGGCATACCCCAACCAAATAACTCTTTATCACGGCCTTCACGTAATACAGAAACTTGGTTATGGAAACGACCTAAATAGTGATGAGCCTCATCAGATTTCCATCCCCATAATACAGAGCCAGAAATAATGCGGTTTTCACCGTCAACTAATTGATCTTTAGTTAACTCATAGAGATCAGCCCCTAAACAAGTACGCACTAAACGAGGTGCTTTTACTTGAGGGCCTGCTAATGCAACAACACGCTCTGTATATAAAGAACCTGTTGTAAACAAATAACCAATAGCAATGACATCTTGATAATTTAAATGCCAAACCACTTTCTTAGCACTAACAGGTTCTAAGAAATGGATATGTGTACCAACTAATCCTGCTGGGTGTGGACCTGCAAATTGGTTATAGCTAATCTGTCCGTCATTTAATTTTGTCGGTGATTTTTCACCATGACAAACATAGACTTTACCTTCGGTTAAACGAGTTAAAACAACAAGACCATCATTAAATGCCTTCTCATTTTGCTCAATAATAACTATAGGATCTGCTGCAAGTGGATTTGTATCCATTGCAGAGACAAAAATGGCAACAGGTGTTGTGCCTAAATGTGGAGTCCGGCTATAAGGACGAGTCCTTAGCGCAGTCCACATTCCCGAATTAACAAGGTTAGTTTCAACTTGTTCGCGGGTCAGGTCTGAGAGCGTTGAGCTATCATAACGGTTAAAGGTAATTTCTTCGTCACCATCAATTTCGATAACGATAGATTGGAACACACGACGTTCGCCGCGGTTAATTGCAACGACTTTACCACAAGCTGGGCTGGTGAAAACAACACCGGCATTCTTTTTATCTTCAAAAAGAATTTGCCCTTTCTTTACATGCTCACCTTCCGAAACCATCATAGAAGGACGCATACCGACATATTCTTCACCTAGCAATGCTATGCGTCGAATCGCGGGTCCGTCTTCTATCACTTGGGCAGGCGCTCCTGCAATTGGGAGGTCGAGTCCTTTTTTAATTTTAATCATAAGATTTGCACAAGTTTATCAGTTAAACCCTAAGCTACAAATTCACCCCGAAAATGTAGCGACTCTGTAATAAAAACATCTTAAGGTGTTTTTGAACCCTAAGTTATTTATCTCCGATAATTGTTACTATTTTCTCTTATTCTGCCGAACTGAATTTTATCATCTCAGCCTAAACCTGTCTGACTATTCGAGTGATTTAGCTCAAGCAAATGGGAATATTATTTTGACTGAAACGTTAATAACTCGTATAAACCGAATTAAAATATCATTTTTTTCGACTAGCGATTAAATTTCATACGGAATATTTTGTAAAAGAAAAGAAACTATATCAGATTTTAATTTACAAATTTATTGCTTCATAGCAATCTACGATCTACTTTATCAACAAATTTTAAGCTATTTTTCTGATAAAACTATGACCAATCACGCAAAACAACTAATCAGTTTTTTAACATTAATGTTAATTTCTTTATTAGTTAACGCTGAAAATAGTTCAAATTTCCTAATGAAACCTGTTAAAAAAAGTACAGGACAACCTATCTATATTCAAATTTTCAAAGAAGAAAGCTTACTTGAACTTTATACGGAAAAATTAGATGGGCAATTAGAAAAAGTACGTACTTACCCTATTTGTAGCTATTCTGGAGGTCTTGGACCTAAAAAGTTTCAAGGTGATTTAAAAAGCCCTGAAGGTTTTTATCAGATCAATTTCTCGCAATTAAATCCGAACAGTCGATTTTACCGAGCTATTAACCTAGGATTTCCTAATCAATATGATAAATCAAAAGGGTATACAGGCGACTTTTTAATGATCCATGGGGCATGCAAATCGGTGGGTTGCTATGCAATGACAGATTCGGTAATGGACGAAATTTATCAGTATGCTGAATTGGCGCTACAAGGAGGTCAATCTACGATTAATATTCATATTTTTCCATTTAAGATGACCGCTGAAAATATGAAAAAACACCAGTATTCAAAAGATATGGATTTCTGGCAACAGCTTATGCCTGCCTACCAATATGTTGAAGAACGCAAAAAAATCCCATCTGTTACTGTTCAGGATGGGCGTTATTACGTTAATAGCACTTTGACTTCATCTAATAGTGTAAATTCTGTCCTTAACTTATCGAAAAATAGTGACAGCAAATGGTTACAGAATACGCACACCACGATCAAATAAGACAAACTCGCCAGCAGGAATACGTTGCCAAGATTCATTTCCAGTCAATGGTAATGTTGAAATAACAGAAACCACATCATTTGATTGGGTATGTTGCTGGAAATCAATTTCTACATCTTGATCAAGCAATTTGGCTTTGCCGAAAGGCGCCTTACGCGTGATCCAGTGTAAGTTTGTTGAGCAATATGCCATGACAAATCGACCATCTGACAACAGCATATTAAATACCCCTTTTTGCTTTAATTGAGAGGCTAAAATAGCGATAAAACGAAATACAGCAGGCCAATTCACAGGGGTTCGTTTATAACGATTTTCAAGTTGATTTAAGATCCAGCAAAACGCTTTCTCACTATCCGTCTGCCCTATCGCCCGAAAACGCCCTGTTTCAAGAGATTGATAGCCTTTTAGTTGACCATTATGCGCATAAGTCCAGTTTTTTCCCCATAACTCACGGGTAAAAGGATGGGTGTTTTCTAAAGAGACATTACCTCTATTCGCTTGACGAATATGAGCAATTACAGCCTCTGATTTAATTGGGTACTCTTGAACAAAGCGAGCGACTGGCGATATTGCGCTGGCTTGAGGATCTTTAAATGTACGACATCCCAATCCTTCGTAGAAAGTAATTCCCCAACCATCTTTATGAGGCCCTGTCTTACCACCTCTTGGAATTAGCCCACTTAGACTGAAATTAATATCTGTCGGTACATTTGCACTCATGCCTAACAACTCACACATCGCTCACTCCTTCTTGCCGATGTTTATCGCTAACTTATAGCAATATCAACCAATTATTTTTCCATTTCTTTTTCAATTAATTGGATCAGAATATGGATAACTTTGATATGGATTTCTTGAATACGATCAGCGTAACCGAAATGAGGTACACGAATTTCAATATCTGCTGTACCATCCATTTTTCCGCCATCTTTACCCGTTAGCGTAATGACTTTCATGCCTTTCTCACGCGCAGCACTAATTGCTTTGATGATATTGCCTGAATTGCCTGAGGTTGAAATACCCAGCAGAACATCACCTTCTTTACCTACAGCTTCAACATAACGAGAGAAGATGTATTCATAGCCAAAATCATTACTCACGCATGAGATATGACTTACATCTGAAATAGCAATGGCAGGATAACCTGGGCGATTTTCACGATAGCGTCCGGTTAACTCTTCTGCAAAATGCATTGCATCACAATGAGAGCCACCATTACCGCAAGATAATACTTTACCACCTGCTTTAAAAGAATCAGCTAATAACACGGCAGCTTTTTGGATAGCTTCAATATTTGCATCATCTTGAAGAAAGCGAGAGAGTGTATCTGCTGCTTCTGTTAATTCACCACGGATAAGATCTTGGTACATAGGATTTTTACTCCAGAAAGGGTAATCGAAATTTTCTGTTTCTCAGTGTAACGGATTAAATGTCATGAAAGAAGATACCTATTATCGACAAATGCTAACTTCTCTCATTTACGAATAATTTGTGAGCTATATTGTAATTAGAATGTAAATATATTGATAAAAGTTAGTGACTGGATTAGATCTAAATAACAAACAACAGGTCTGACCTCTGATCTCTTGCTAAATACAGGAGTTTATTATGACACTACTCAGTATCGTACTTTTTATTATTCTTATTGGCGTGCTTAGCTATCGCAAATTCGGTATTGCGGTAAGTAGCCTTGCACTTATTGCTTATACATTAGTAATGGGTATCGCCAATATTTGGAGTTACTGGTTACTTCTCCCCATTGCATTGGTTTTATTACCCTTTACTATTCCTTCTATTCGTAGAGCCTATATCTCAGTACCTGCACTTAAAGCATTTCAAAAAGTCATGCCCTCTATGTCTAAAACAGAACAAGAAGCCATTGATGCAGGTACAACATGGTGGGAAGGCGAGCTTTTCCGTGGTGCTCCCGATTGGAAACAACTTCATAATTACCCTAAGCCACAGTTAACAGCTGAAGAGCAAGCTTTCCTTGATGGACCTGTCGAAGAAGTTTGCCGTATGACAAATGACTTTGAGATCACTCATGAATTAGCTGATCTACCTCCTGAAATCTGGCAATACCTTAAAGACAATCGCTTCTTTGCGATGATTATTAAAAAAGAGTACGGCGGGTTAGAGTTTTCAGCCTACGCTCAATCACGCGTATTGCAAAAACTGTCGGGAGTATCTGGTATTTTAGCCATCACCGTGGGTGTACCTAACTCTTTAGGCCCCGGCGAACTACTGCAACACTATGGTACTGATGAACAGAAAAAGCGCTATTTACCTGGTTTAGCCAAAGGAGATGAAATTCCTTGTTTCGCATTAACAAGCCCAGAAGCGGGCTCCGATGCAGGTGCTATTCCTGACAGTGGCGTAGTCTGTATGGGCGAATGGCAAGGCGAGCAAGTACTTGGTCTTCGTTTAACATGGAATAAACGCTATATCACTCTTGCCCCTATCGCAACCGTATTAGGATTAGCATTTAAATTACGCGATCCTGACCATCTATTAAGTGATGACGAAAACCCGGGCATTACCTGTGCGTTAATTCCAACTGATGTCAAAGGTGTTGAAATCGGTCATCGTCATTTCCCACTGAACGTGCCATTTATGAATGGACCGACTCGTGGTAAAGATGTTTTTGTTCCTATCGATTACATCATTGGCGGACCAAAAATGGCAGGACAAGGCTGGAGAATGCTGGTGGAATGTCTCTCTGTTGGTCGAGGGATCACTCTACCTTCAAACTCTACCGGCGGTTTAAAAAGTGTGGCTATGGCAACAGGCGCTTATTCTCGTGTCCGTCGTCAGTTCAAAATTCCAATTGGTAAAATGGAAGGTATTGAAGAGCCATTAGCTCGTCTGGCTGGTAACGCCTATCTTTTAGATTCTGCGGCAACCTTAATTACTACGGGTATTATGCTAGGTGAAAAACCTGCCGTATTATCCGCTATCGTAAAATATCATTGTACTCATCGAGCACAGCGGGGCGTTATTGATGCAATGGATATCGTTGGTGGTAAAGGGATCAGTCTTGGGCCATCAAACTTTGTCGCACGTTCTTACCAAGGTTCTCCAATTGCCATCACGGTTGAAGGTGCCAATATTTTAACTCGTAGCATGATCATTTATGGTCAAGGTGCTATCCGTTGCCATCCTTATGTATTAGATGAAATTGCAGCAGCACGAGATAACAACCTACACGATTTTGACCGTGCTTTATTTGGTCATATCGGTCACGTAGCAAGTAATACCTTACGCAGTCTGTGGTTGGGTATCACAAATGGTCGATTAAGTAATTCGCCAACTAATGATGAAACTCGTCGTTATTATCAACAAATTAACCGCTTGAGTGCCAATATGGCGCTGTTGTCTGATGTTTCAATGGGTGTTTTAGGCGGAAGCTTAAAACGTCGTGAGCGTATTTCAGCACGCTTAGGTGACATATTAAGTCACATCTTCCTCGCTTCTGCTGCGCTTAAGCGTTATGAAGATGAAGGTCGCCATACCGCAGATTTACCTCTCGTACATTGGAGCGTAAAAGAGTGTTTATACCAAGCTGAAAATGCAATTGATGAACTACTACGCAATTTCCCAAGCCGTGTTGTTGCAGGTACTATGCGAGCAATTATTTTCCCGCTGGGTAAAGCTCAAAAATTACCATCAGATAAATTAGATAGCAAAGTGGCACAACTTATCCAACAACCTTCTGAAACCCGTGATCGCATTGGTAGAGGTCAATACTTAACACCGAGCGAGCATAATCCACATGGTTTAATGGAAGAAGCACTACTGGATATTTTAGCGGCTGAACCTATTTTCGACCGTATTTGTCGCCTCTATGAGAAGAAGTTTAACTTTACTCAATTAGATAAATTAGCGGACAAAGCACTGGCTGATAAACGAGTAACTCAAGAAGAAGCCGATATCTTACGTAAAGCAGAACAGAGTCGCTTACGGAGTATCAATGTTGATGAGTTTGACTTTGATGCATTGGCGGTGCCTGCAAAAAAGCCGAAAGCTGACAAAGTCAAAACAGACAAAGCAGCCTAACAATCGAGATAAAAGGAAATATTTCCCTTTATAAAACAAAAACACCTCATCACTTTTAGTGATGAGGTGTTTTTTATTAAGAGCGAATTATTAAAATCCCAAAAATTAATTAAAGATCTAACTCCAATGCTAATAACTCTTCTATTGTTTGGCGACGACGAATTAATTGAGAAACACCGCCTGTTATCAACACTTCAGGAATAAGTGGTCGGCTATTATAATTCGATGACATTGACGCACCATACGCCCCTGTATCATGGATCACTAAATAATCGCCTACCTGTGCTTGGGGCAATAAACGAGGAACAACAGTGCCTCCCTCTTGCTGAGTAAAAACATCACCCGATTCACACAGCGGGCCTGCCACAATCGTCTCTTGTAATTCAGTCATTGGTTTTATTTGACCATGTCTATCTAAAACTGAAATATAATGATAACTGCCATACATTGCAGGACGCATTAAA
The DNA here is from genome assembly GCF_003144325.1 of Proteus terrae. Classification (GTDB taxonomy): domain Bacteria; phylum Pseudomonadota; class Gammaproteobacteria; order Enterobacterales; family Enterobacteriaceae; genus Proteus; species Proteus terrae. Next base: position 83,534 of record NZ_PENS01000016.1, on the reverse strand, counting down.
TCACTAAATCCAGCATCCACCAGCACATAGTGACGGCTTCCCATTGATTTAACAGCTCTCACTTGTGAAATCAATACACCAGATTCAGCCACTAAAAAACGTCCTGGCTCAATCTCTAACTCAACAGAATGCCCTAAGTGTTGTGCAATACGCTGGCGTGCTTTATCCCATAAAGAAAAATAGTGATCCAAATCGACTATTGCATCACCTTCTTGATAAGGCGTTGATAATCCACCTCCTGCTGAAATAGCTTGAATATCAACTTGAGAGGTAAGCACTTGCTCTACCATTGCATCGCAGACACTAGCAAGATGTTGATAGTCAACACCCGAGCCAATATGCATATGAAAACCAACTAGAGTTAGATTGTATTGCTGGATCACAGCTAACGCTTCTGGCACATCGTCATACCAAATACCATGCTTACTGTTTTCACCACCTGTATTGGTTTTTTGGCTATGTCCATGACCAAATCCGGGGTTAATTCTTATCCAAACAGCATGACCTTGATTGCGCTCACCCAATTGACGAAGCATATCAATAGAGCCTGCATTAACAGGAATATCTAACTCAACAACACGTTCAATTGTTCTTTCATCAAGTAAATCAGCCGTAAAGACAATCTCACTTTTTTCTCTACCACCTTGATAACCGGCAACTAAAGCGCGCTCAATTTCCCCCAACGAAACAGAGTCAACTTTAACACCCTGTGCTTTCATTAAACGTAAAATATGAATATTGGAACATGCTTTTTGAGCAAACCGAACTACATCAAAAGATTTAAGCTGAGCAATACGCTGAGAAATAGTATCGCCTTGATAAATCCATAATGGCGTTCCATAAGTTTGTGCTAATTGGTATTGAGCCATAGTTATTGATGTTGTCATGTTATCTACTCATAAAAGTCACAGGTGAATAGAATCATTATTTATGAACTTATAAGGGAATAAAAATATCAAATAAGCTACACTCTATTCATCTATGATATAGGAATATAAGATGAAAGCTCCTTTTAATTGGCGACACATTGAAATTTTTCATGCGGTGATGACTACGCAGAACCTTACTGAAGCCGCAGAGCTACTGAAGACGTCACAACCCACTGTCAGCAGAGAATTATCTCGTCTTGAACATCTATTAGCATTTAAATTATTTGATAGAATAAAAGGCCGTTTACAGCCCACAACCGAAGGATTGCGCTTTTTTGAGGAAGTACAACGTTCTTATTATGGTTTAGATAGAATAATTAACGCAGCTGAAAATATTCGCCATTTTAACCAAGCAGAATTGAACATCACCTGCCTGCCCGCATTTGCTCAATCATTATTACCTTCAATTTGCCGACAATTTCTAGATAAATATCCTGATGTCAATTTAACTATTGTTCCTCAAGAATCCCCTTTATTAGAAGAGTGGTTATCCGCACAACATTACGATTTAGGATTGGTAGAACACACACAAACACCAGCTGGAACTCAACAAGAAACCGTGCTTACACTCAATGAAGTCGCAGTTTTACCCAAATCACATCCATTGTGTAAAAAAACATTATTACACCCTGTTGATTTTCAAAATGAACGTTTTATTAGCCTGTCAGCCAATGATAGTTACCGACAATTAATTGATACTGTATTTATTAAAAATGGAACTGCACGACAATTAGTTATGGAAACACAAAGTGCCGCCTCTATTTGTGCAATGGTGAGTGAAAATATCGGTATTTCAATTGTTAACCCTATTACCGCACTTGATTACTTAGATAAATCTATTTGCCTTCGTCCTTTAAGCTTTACTATCCCTTTTACCATCAGCTTAATTACCCCATCACATCGTCCTTCATCACAACTTGTTGCCTATTTTATTGATGTAATGAAAGAGACATTATCAGATTACCCTAAACGACTAACCCAAGCTTTTACCCGATAAAGCAAGCCAATAAGGTGATGATGAAAACCACTCTACTAAGAAATCCAGCAATACTCTAACGGCAGCAGGCATATTTTGTCGGCTCGCTAGAACCGCATAAATTCCCATCGGCTGAGCTTGATAGTCAGACAAAACTTGTTCTAGCTCACCACTTTCAATATAAGGTTTGGCTGAATAATAAGGTTGTAGCGATATACCAGCTCCTTTTAGCGTAGCTTGCAATAAAACAACCGATTCATTTGCGCTTAAATTCCCCCCAACAGGTACTGAATAACGTTCATCACCTAAATTAAATTCCCACAAACTACGACCAAAAAATCGGTAAGTTAAACATTGATGCTGAGTAAGTTCATCTGGGTTTTGAGGTATACCTTTTTTTGCTAAGTAATCTTTATGGGCACACACCACAGAAAGACATGTCGCAAGCGAGCGTGCGATTAAGTTAGGCTCAAGGTTATTCGTAATACGCAACGCGATATCAATACGTTCTTCCACCAAATTCACGGTTTGATTAGTGATTTGTAAATCAACCGCAATTAAAGGATAACGCTGCATAAACTCACATATTGCCACTGACAAAATACTATTTGCTAATGATTGTGAACTGGTAATACGAACAAGCCCACTGATTTGATGACGTTCTTTCGGAATATTAGCGGGTATACGTTCAGCCATTTCTAATAACTGTAAACTCTGTTCGTATACCATTTCACCTACTGATGTTAGGCTTTGTTTGCGTGTCGTTCTATGCAATAAACGCACTCCTGCCCACTCTTCCATCTCATTTAAATAGCGCGTCACCATGGCTCTAGACATACCTAGATAATCAGCAGCTTTTATCATACTTCCCTGCTTCACAATGGTTACAAACACTTCTGATGCTTTTATTTTATCCATTTTATTTGCTCGATTTACGCAACAATTAATTGCCTAAAATAGGGTTTTTCTCTTGTTTTATGCAACATATTATAGTCAGCAACAACCTTATGGAGAAAACAAAAGATGAAAAAATTACTTCCTTTAACACTTGCAACTACCGCATTCTTCGCAACATCAGCGTTAGCAACTGATTTAACATTAGATATTTATAACCCAGGAGAGGCGAGCGTTTTCCCTGTTTCTTCCGAAATTATTTATGGCGATAAAGATGCCGTTTTAATTGATGCACAATTTCAAAAAAATGATGCACAAGCGCTAGTTGATAAAATAAAAGCCTCTGGAAAAAACCTGACTTATATCTATATCAGCCATTCTGATCCTGACTTTTATTTTGGGTTAGATGTCATTACTGATGCATTTCCAAATGCTAAAGTAATTGCAACGGCACCCACAATTAAAGCCATTAATGAAACTCAAGCAGGAAAGCTTGCCTACTGGGGGCCTGTACTTAAAGAAAATGCCCCTCAGAAAATCATCATTCCTGAAGTACTAAAAGGTGATAGTTTTTCTCTAGAAGGTGAAACCATTTCAGTCAAAGGCTTAGATGGGCAATCTCAAGATAGAACATATATTTATGTTCCAAAACTTAATGCAGTAATGGGTGGTGTTTTAGTCTCTGAAAATATTCATGTTTGGTTGGCAGATACTCAAACCGTGGAAGAGCGCCAACATTGGGTTAATGCATTACAGCAAATAAAATCATTATCCCCAAAAACCGTTATTCCTGGTCACTATTTACCAAAAGCAACGTATGATCTACAAGCCGTTGACTTTACAATGAATTACCTAATTGAAGCTGAGAAAAATCTTGAAAAAACGAAAAATTCAGATGAATTTATTGCAGCGATGGAAAAAAATCATCAGAATTTAGCAGATAAATCAAGCCTAGAACTTAGTGCAAAAGTACTAAAAGGAGAGATGCAGTGGCCTCAGTAGCAAGCAATACAGGTAATACCCAAGGTACTAAAATATTGCACTATGTTTATGATCCTCTTTGTGGTTGGTGCTACGGCATTGCACCCCTGATTGAAGCAGTAAGCAATGCGTTTCCACATTCCATTAAGTTACATGGTGGTGGATTGTTTACACCAGCAAGAGCAGTCACAGGTGGTCAATCATGGAAAGAGCATGTTACACCCATTGATGAACGTATTAGTCAATTATCGGGCCAAGTTTTTAGTCACGCATATCATGACACTCTTGGTAACACTGAAATGGTTTTAAATTCACTTCTACCTATTTCAGCCGTTCTTGTTGCGGAAAAAATGGGAGAGCGAGATGTTTATTTATTAAAAGCATTACAAGAGGCCTATTACCTTGACGGCTTAAATATCAGTGACAGAGACACTCTGCTATTTATTGTGAAAAAACTTGGCTTTGATGTTGAGCTGTTTGCATCTTTACTGTCTGAAATTAGCGAAACACAAATTCAGCAACATTTAAGCCAGACACAACAATTAATGTCTCAAGTTAATGGTCGCGGTTTTCCAACTTTATTTATTGAAGATAACCAAGGTTACCACCTGATATCGGTTGAAAAATATTTAGGTGATACAAAACGTTGGCAGCAATTTATAAAAGAAAACCTATAATCTTCTTTTCAGTGTGCAGATTAATTTCCGCACACTGCCTTCTTTATTTCGATTCTTATTATTTTCTTTTTATACATATCTAAAAAATGATTTAGTTTCTTTAAAATCAATTAATTGAAATAATTGTAAGATGAAAAGTTGAAACCTAATACCATTAATGTTGAAAATGAAAGGCAAGAGCCAAATGCTACTTTTTTGATATGATCTTTTGTTGTGATTAATACTGCACAATACACACTTAATCCTAGAAAAGAACCAAGCAAAAGAATATACGGTAATTTCTCAACCCCACACCATGCCCCAATAGCACCAAATAATTTCACATCACCAAAACCTAAAACACATTTTTGGCAGATAAAATATCCCCATAAATAGATGCCATAAAAAAGCCCAACACCACCTAAAAAACCATAAAAAGCATGATTGAAAGGTACTAATCCATATACTGAGTAATTACATAATAACCCTAAAAATATTAGCCAATAAGTCAACGTATTAGGCAGAAGAAAATAATCAGCATCAAAGAAAGAGAGCATCAACAAATAAAAACTTAATACCGAAAGTATTATCAATAAAGAAAATGAATTAATTGAAAAAAACCAATATAAACAAATGATAATGTAACTCAGTGTAAGTTGTTTACATCGAGTTTTAGGTAACAAAAATAATAATGAAAAAGGCAGACAAAACTTAATAAAAACAAGAAAATCACTCAAAAAAGAAAACAAAGGTGTTTTTATAAAACAACAACGGCTTAATGGCATAAATATCTACTCCCTGATACATCGTTATCCTTGTTAAACGACTGTATAAGAAGATCCATTTAATACCGAGAATTTTCTTTATAATGACAATGAAAACATGAAATTTTGCGACAAAACACGCAATAAGATCCACGCTATAATAGCAACAAAAGCAAAGTGATAACTTGCATGCCATAATGTCATGCGTATGATGCATATCACATATTTTATTTATCACGGTTAACCATCTATTACGTAAGGGTTTCACGTTATGCGTATTCCTCGCATTTATCATCCAGAACCACTCACAGCAGGTACTCAAACAGCATTAGATGAAGAAGCATCTAATCATGTTGGGCGTGTATTAAGAATGTCTACTGGGCAAAAACTAGCACTGTTTGATGGTTCAAATCAGGTATTTGATGCTGAAATCATAGAAAGCACAAAAAAGTCAGTCACTGTGCAAATCAATGAAGGCATTGTTGATGATAAAGAATCCCCTCTCGACCTCCATTTAGGACAAGTGCTTTCACGAGGTGAGAAAATGGAGTTTACTATTCAAAAATCAGTTGAGTTAGGTGTTAATACGATCACTCCACTGATCTCAGAACGCTGTGGTGTTAAACTTGACCCTAGTCGTTTAGAGAAAAAACATCAGCAATGGCAAAAAATTATTATCTCGGCATGTGAGCAATGTGGCAGAAATAGCATTCCACAATTAATGCCTGTGATGCCATTAGAAGAATGGTGTGCTCAAGATGATGGTAGTTTAAAACTCAATTTACATCCTAGGGCTAACCAAAGTATTAATACCTTACCCTTACCTGTTAAAAAAGTGCGCTTATTGATTGGCCCTGAAGGTGGACTTTCCCCTGAAGAAATCGCCATGACAGCAGAGCACCATTTTACTGATATTTTATTAGGTCCTCGTGTATTAAGAACTGAAACAACAGCGCTCACCGCAATCACCGCTTTGCAGGTTCGGTTCGGCGATCTGGGATAAAGGAGAAGTAATGATTAAATTAGGTATTGTGATGGATCCAATTTCATCCATCAAAATCAAAAAAGACACCAGCTTTGCCATGTTATTAGAAGCACAACGTCGTGGCTGGGAAATTCATTATATGGAGATGAACGACCTTTACCTACATCAAGGTGAAGCACGCGCTCACACTCGTTTACTCAGTGTAGAAGAAAACCCAGAAAAATGGTTTGAGTTTGGCAAAGAGCAAGATATTGCTTTAGGTGAACTCGATACCATCTTAATGCGTAAAGATCCGCCTTTTGATACCGAATTTATCTACGCAACCTATATTTTAGAACGCGCTGAAGATATGGGAACGCTGATAGTTAATAAGCCACAAAGCTTACGTGACTGTAATGAAAAACTCTTTACTGCATGGTTTCCAACATTAACACCAGACACCTTAGTGACTCGTGAAGCTAAGCATTTACGCGCTTTTCATGAAAAACACGGTGATGTCATTTTCAAACCACTAGATGGTATGGGTGGCGCATCAATCTTCCGCCTGAAAAAAGACGATCCAAACGTAGGTGTTATTATTGAAACATTGACAGAACATGGTCACCGTTTCTGTATGGCTCAAAATTTCCTACCTGAAATTGTCAATGGTGATAAGCGCATTCTGGTTGTCGATGGCGAACCTGTTCCTTATTGCTTAGCGCGTATTCCTGCAAAAGGTGAAACGCGAGGCAACTTAGCTGCCGGTGGCCGTGGCGAAGCTCGTCCATTAACAGAAAGTGATTGGGCTATTGCGCGTCAAGTTGCACCTATCCTTAAACAAAAAGGCCTTATTTTTGTTGGATTAGATGTTATTGGCGATCGCTTGACTGAAATTAACGTCACAAGTCCAACATGTGCGCGTGAAATTGAAGCAGCTTATCCTGATATTTCTATTACAGGTATGCTAATGGATGCAATTGAAGTCCGCTTAAACAAGAAAAACTAACTTTTAGACACTGAGATTAAAGGGTTTAAAAGTATGAACCTAGCCCCCACATATTAATCAATAAGCGGTATACATTAAGAAATACGATGTATAAAAGGGCTAGGTTTTTTTAATAAAAATGATCAGGGAACAGTACGACTATTATGAATTTACTTAACCATTTTCTTATTGCTATGCCTTCATTAAGCGATCCGTTATTTGAACGCTCGGTCGTCTATGTTTGCGAACATAATGAAAACGGTGCGATGGGTTTAATTATTAATAAACCTATCGAAGATATCTCTGTGGAAGGTGTATTAGATCAACTAGAAATTTTTTCAACTGATAGAGATGGAGCAATTAGCTTACAAAAACCCGTGATGTCAGGAGGCCCTGTTGCAGAAGAGCATGGTTTTATCTTGCACACTCCGGTTTCAGGTTTTAGTTCTAGTATCAAAATTAGTGATAGCACGATGATCACAACTTCCAAAGATGTATTAGAAACCTTAGGTACAGCAAGACAACCAGAAAAAACATTAGTCTCTTTGGGTTATTCTAGTTGGGAACAAGGCCAATTAGAGAAAGAAATTTTAGAAAATAGCTGGCTAACAGTTGAAGCTTCTCCTCAAATTATTTTTGATACCCCTATTGCTGAACGTTGGCATAAAGCCGCTGAATTAATTGGGATTAATATCCACACCATTTCACCGATAGCGGGTCACGCATAATGTCAAACAGAACGGTAATGGGCTTTGATTTTGGCACAAAAAGCATTGGTGCCGCTATCGGTCAAGAAATTACAGGAACAGCAAGACCTTTAGCCTCATTTAAAGCAAAAGATGGTATTCCTGATTGGGCTCAAATCGAAAAAATCATAAAAGAGTGGCAACCTGATCTCGTGGTTGTCGGTTTACCTCTTAATATGGATGGCACCGAACAGTTAATCACAACTCAAGCTAAAAAATTTGCTAATCGCCTTCATGGCCGATTTGGTGTACAAATTGCGTTGCATGATGAACGCCTTAGCACCGTAGAAGCTCGCGCTCATCTTTTTGAACGTGGTGGTTATCGTTCCTTAGATAAAGGCAGTGTAGATGCAGCGTCTGCCGTTATTATTCTTGAAAGCTGGTTTGAACAATAATTCTAAAAAATAGGTTCCAACTAGTAATAGTCGACTATTTTTACTTATAAGTTATTACTCAGCTTGAATTAAACCTTCATGTTGGCGTTGTTGCCGACTTAACATGAAGGTTTGCATACCGTATTCACTACCTGTCTGCATTAATGTTGTCACTTGGTGGTATTTTCCTTCTCTAATAAGATGAGAAATACCCTGCGTGACCTGCATTATTTCAAATAACGCCACACGCCCACCTTCGGTTGAAGATACTAACTCTTGTGAGATTATCGCCCTTAAACTGCACGCTAATTGTGATGAAATCCATTGTCGCTCATTGCCTGTAAACACATTAGTTACGCGCTCAAGCGTTTGTGCTGCCCCTTGAGTATGCAATGTTGCCAGCACCAAATGTCCGGTTTCTGCTGCTGTTAATGCCAATTGAATACTTTGTGCATCTCTTAATTCGCCTAACATAATGACATCTGGATCTTGGCGTAGAGCGCTCTTTATCGCATTTGCAGTATGCTGAACATCTCGCCCTATTTCCCTTTGCTGCACAATGCTTTGCTTATTGCTATGTATAAACTCAATAGGATCTTCTAATGTCAAAATATGCTGACGTTGATATTGGTTTAAATGATTGATCATTGCTGCTAATGTCGATGATTTCCCACTTCCTGTTGCCCCCGTTACCAAAATAAGCCCATGAGAATAGCGGTCTAAAAGTGTTGAAACCGACTTGGGTACTCGAAGTTTATCTAAAGAAGGAATTTGTGTTTCAATTATTCTTAATACAGCTGAAACACCCTTTTGTTGACGAAATAAATTGACACGAAGTCGCTGCCCACAAGATAGCGTAAGTGCTGTATCAACCTGCCCTTCATTCTCAAAAGTTTGCTTTTGGGTGTTGCTCAAAAAAGGCAAGAACCATGCTAATAGACTATCGGAAGTGATAGGTTTACATTGATTTTGTTGATAAAGTATTCCATTGATCCGCAATCGTGGTACATCACCACAACAAAGGTGCAGATCCGAGGCGTTATGCTTTACACTATATGCAATTAAATTTTCCATTTTCATCTTATTATCTCCTGAGTTGCCATGAATACTATTAAACAGAATCTCGTCAATGTCAGGTCTCACATTGACACAGCAGCGCAGAAATGCGGCCGTTCTTCAGAAGAAATAACATTACTTGCAGTGAGTAAAACAAAACCTGCGAGTGATATCGAAAAAGCAATAGCGTGTGGACAAACTGAGTTTGGCGAAAACTATGTCCAAGAAGGCGTTGATAAAATCCATTATTTTGCTGATAACCACACCCTAGTTTGGCACTTTATCGGTCCTTTACAGTCAAATAAAACACGCCTTGTTGCTGAGAATTTCGATTGGTGCCATACCATTGATAGATTAAAAATCGCTCAAAGATTAAGTGATCAACGTCCTGACTCATTGCCACCATTAAATGTCCTTATTCAAATCAACATTAGCGATGAAAACAGTAAATCAGGTATTAATCTGACTGAACTTGATGGACTAGCGGCACAAATTTCTATTCTTTCAGGCATTAAATTACGTGGATTAATGGCGATCCCTGCACCTGAAAGTAATTATGACAAACAAGTTGAAGTGCTAGAAAAAATGCATCTCGCATTTAAGCAATTGCAATCTCAATATCCCCATATAGATACGTTATCTATGGGAATGACGAGTGATATGGAAGCTGCTATTGCTTGTGGTTCAACACTTGTTCGTATTGGAACGGCAATTTTTGGCGCAAGAGATTACGCGACTAAGTAAAAATAGAGGTTTATATGGAACATCGTAACATCGCATTTATTGGCGCTGGAAATATGGCTCAAGCCATTATTGCAGGATTGGTTCAAGGTGGATATCCAGCAAATAAAATCACCGTCAGCTCGCCTTCTGCTATTCGTCGTGAACCACTAGAAAAAGAGTTCGGTATTCATAGTACTAATGACAATATTGATGCGGTTCAGAAAGCGGATGTTATTGTGCTGGCAGTAAAGCCACAAATGATGAAGGAAGTTTGTAAGCCCTTACAAAATATCGATATGAGTAAAAAGTTAGTCCTCACTATCGCTGCTGGTATTCCTGCAACACGTTATAATGACTATTTCGCTACTCAATTACAGCTCGTTCGCATTATGCCAAATACCCCAGCTCTTGTAGGTAAAGGTTTAAGTGGTATGTTCGCGCACAATTCGCTTTCATCTCAAGATAAACAGTTTGCTGATGAATTAATGAAAAGTGTTGGAACAACCGTTTGGGTAGAGCAAGAATCTGCCATCAATGATATTATCGCCGTTGCTGGTAGTGCACCTGCTTATTTCTTCTTGTTTATGGAATCAATGCAACAAGAAGCTGAACGTTTAGGTTTTTCACCTGAAGTAGCAAGAGCTATTGTGCAACAAGCAGCAAGTGGTTCTACCGCCTTAGCAGAGAAACAATACATGTTACCTTTCTCAACTTTACGTGAACAAGTAACATCAAAAGGTGGAACGACAGCGGCTGCACTTATGCAGTTTTATGAAGGTAAATTACCTGAAAACGTCGCTTCTGCCATGCAAGCTGCGATTAAACGTGCGCAAGAAATGGAAAAACAATTTTAATTTCATCAGGGCCAACTAATGAATTTTTTAAATTTCGTCATTCTGACTCTTCTTCAACTCTACACATCCGTACTACTATTACGTGTTTGGATGCAATGTGTCAGAGCTGATTTTTATAATCCTTTTTCACAATTTATCGTCAAAATCACACAGCCAATTGTTCGCCCATTAAGAAGTGTTATTCCTTCTATTGGTCCTATTGATACAGCCTCAGTTTTATTAGCCTATATATTAATTCTACTTGGTATTATCATTCCATCTTACTTATCAGGAACATCAATTCCTTTCTCTTTAATGTTCCCATTTGCTTTTATTGAACTGCTTACAGCAGCAGGTAAGATGATTTTCTGGTTGATCATTATCCGCGCAATTCTTAGCTGGGTAAGCCAAGGTCGTAATCCAATTGATCATCTTTTATTTCAATTAACAGAACCTTTAATGGCACCAATTCGTCGTGTTATTCCGGCGATGGGTGGTTTAGATTTCTCAGCAATGATTGTTATTCTTGTGCTTTACGCCCTGAATTATCTGCGTGTAGACGTTTTACAATGGTTACTTAGCGCAACACTTTACTAAGGATAACACTCATGCAAAAAGTAGTACTCGCAACAGGAAATCCAGGAAAAGTCAAAGAGCTAGCCTCTTTGCTTTCCGATTTTGGTTTAAATATTGTTGCTCAAACAGAGCTTGGTGTTGATTCTGTTGAAGAAACGGGCCTAACCTTTGTTGAAAATGCGCTGATTAAAGCGCGTCATGCAGCAAAAGTAACTGGTCTACCCGCAATTGCCGATGACTCAGGTATTTCGGTTGATGCTTTAGGTGGCGCTCCAGGAATTTACTCAGCACGCTATGCGGGTGTTGATGCGAGTGATCAGCATAATCTGGATAAATTGCTTGATGCAATGAAAGATGTTCCTGCTGAAAAACGCCAAGCACAATTTAACTGTGTATTAGTTTATATGCGCCATGAGAACGATCCAACTCCATTAATTTTTCACGGTATTTGGCACGGTGTATTAAGCACAGAAATGCATGGTGAAGGTGGATTTGGCTACGATCCTATTTTCTTTGTTCCTGAATTAAATTGTACTGCGGCACAATTAACTAAAGAGCAAAAAAATCAGTATTCGCATCGTGGTAAAGCACTTAAATTAATGTTGGATGCCCTTAAGAATGCTTAAGTTGCCTCCATTAAGTTTGTATATTCATATTCCTTGGTGTGTACAAAAATGCCCTTATTGTGATTTCAACTCACACACACTAAAAGGCGAAGTTCCACATCAGGAATATGTGCAACATTTACTCAATGACTTAGATGCCGATCTTATTCACGTGGGTTCCCGTGAAATCCAAACCATATTTATTGGTGGCGGTACACCTAGCTTATTAAGCGCTGAGTCAATGGCTGATTTACTCTATGGCGTTAAAGAGCGCATTGCTGTTAGTCCTAATGCAGAAATTACTATGGAAGCTAACCCGGGAACCGTGGAAGCTGAACGCTTTGCTGGATTCCAACGCGCAGGTGTAAATCGTATTTCTATTGGCGTGCAAAGTTTTGGCAACGATAAGCTTATTCGCTTAGGGCGCATTCATGATGCTGATGAAGCTAAAAATGCCGCTCGTTTAGCCAAAGAATTAGGCCTACGTAGCTTTAATTTAGATTTAATGCATGGATTACCAGACCAATCATTATCTCAAGCACTTTCGGATTTACAGCAAGCAATAGAGTTATCCCCACCACACTTGTCTTGGTATCAATTAACCATTGAACCCAATACACAATTTGGCTCTCGTCCACCGAAATTACCTGATGACGATATGCTGTGGGATATTTTCTCAGAAGGTGACAAATTACTAACAGCAGCAGGTTATCAACAATACGAAACATCAGCATATTGTAAGCCGGGCTTTCAATGTGAGCATAACTTAAATTATTGGCGTTTCGGGGATTATTTAGGCATCGGTTGTGGTGCTCATGGAAAAATAAGCTTTGAAGATGGTCGTATAATGCGAACCGTAAAAACCAAGCATCCTAAAGGTTTTATGGAAGGTCGTTATCTCCACCAGCAAAATTTTGTTGATAATGATGACCGTCCATTTGAATTTTTTATGAACCGTTTTCGTCTATTAGAAGCATTCCCAAGACAAGATTTCAGTGATTACACTGGGCTTTCTGAAGAAGTTATTCGCCATCAAATAGATGAAGCTTTGACTTTAGGTTATATCAGTGAATCAGACACTCACTGGCAAATTACACCTCATGGCAAGCTGTTCCTCAATTCATTGCTTGAGTTATTTCTTTAATATTGCTGATTTCAAATAGCTAGCTTAAAAAAATGCCCATACTGATTATTCACAGTTGGGCATTTTTCTTTATTGAAAACCTTAAAACACCATAAAAATCTTAAGGTTAAATTAATTAAAGTGCATTTTCTACCGCTTCAATTTGTTTAGTTAAGCTGTCTAAACCACCGCCAGAAAGATACCAAAGATCAGCTTGTAGATAAACAATACCGCCATTTTTATAAGCTGAAGTTGATTTTATAGCATCATCTTCAAACGCTGTTTTTTCTAATTTACCCGCACCAATGGCCTCACTGCGATCAATAATAAAAATAACATCTGGGTTAGCTTGAACAATCATTTCTGATGTAACTACACGACGCTTGCCTTTCTCTTCTTCAGCAACAGGCGGTAATTCAGCTCTTTTTGCTTTAACAACATCATAAACAACACTTTGATTATTAGGCATTAAATTGCCAGCGTTATGTAATAATACTAAAACTTTTTTGTCAGATCCTGCTGCTTTTTTCTGGGCTTGCTCAATAACAGTATTTAATTTAGCAATTTGCTCTTGAGTCACTTGCTGTTTATCAAATAATTCACCTAATAATTTGATATTTGACTCAACTGAATTGAGATAATTTGCACTGTTAGCACCTAAATTAACGGTTGGTGCAATTTTCGCTAAAGCATCATATGAGGCACCTTGGCGACCTGTAATAATAATTAAATCAGGTTTAATTTCGGCTAATTTTTCTAAGTCAGGCGCTTTCATGCCACCAACATTAGCAACGTTAGTTGCAATACTTCCTTTAATATAGGCTGGCGCATTACCTAACGGTAACCCAACCACTTTATCGGCTAAACCTAACTGAACTAAAGAATCATAGAGACCAAAATCAAATAGAACCACTTTTGAAGGGTTCTTAGTGACCGACGTTTCACCCAACTGGTGTTTAATCACCATCTTGTCATTATGCTGGCTAATAACTTGGTTAGGTTGGTATTCGATTGGCGTTTTGCTTAACGCAGAGAAACTGGTTACAGAAAGGATAGATGCGATAACTAAAGGAAGGATCTTCTTCATTAATTTTGCCCTGTTTAAGTGAAATACTCAAACAGGGCATTCTAAACAGCTCATCTCATAAGTCAATTGAATAAGAATGATTTTCATTATTGTTTTCAATTGTTGTGAGCTAGTAATATATACTCTAAATAATTCAAGATATCGCTTGAAGCATGACGAGTATTATTATTTTTTTAGAGAATTAACAAGCTCTACCCGTTGACTCTCCATCTGGGTTATTTTGCTGCAAGCTTGCTGACCAAATTGAGTAAATGCAGCTTCTTGCTGTTTCCACTCCTGATCTATAATTTTTTGAAAACCATCTAAGTTTCCTAATAATCCGCCTAAGGCTTTTTTACTGTCACCACCCGCAGCTGCTAATAACTGTTTTTTCCCCAACTCATTAATGCTGTCTTGCAACATACCACCTAAACTACTTTCTACGATTTCACGGCCTTTAACTTCAACTTCTTTAATGGCTTGAGAATGGAATGTAATGTTATTCGGCTCTATGCTGACCACTCTATCCATTTGCTGATTAAGATCTTTCTCTAATCTACTTAATCTATTAAGGATATTGCTATCTTTACCAAAAGCTTCAATCACCACTTTATCAAGCACTTTACGAGAATCTTGCAGTTTTACCCCTGTTTCAGTTCTTAGCCAAGGTACGTCTCGTCTTACGGTGGCTTGATATTTTTTTGCTAGTTCTTGTTGCTGTGGTGTCAATGAGGCACTTTTTTCATTTTGAAATAATGTACCGTCAGGATAAATCACCATTAAACCATGTGAACCCGCGACTTCAACAAATTCAGAGGTTATGCGTAAATCATCTTTTGGCATTACAGCGCAATCAAAACTTGGTGATGCATTTGCTGTACCTGCAACAAAAAACAGTGTGGCAGCAATATTTCTTAAATTCATAACAACTCTCCTGAAAACACACCTAAAAAATTGAACGTCCTACTTTGTTTGCTAATAATTCAAGTGCTGCACAACCTGCTAATGAGTTACCTGATTTATCCAGCTCTGGTGACCAGACTGCAACCGTAAAAGCATCGGGAACAACAGCAATAATGCCACCACCTACGCCTGATTTTCCGGGAATACCGATACGAAACGCAAATTCACCGGCACCATCATACATTCCACAAGTTAACATTAACGCATTTATTTGGCGGGTTTGTCTTGGCGTAATAATCTGATTTTTATTACCCACACATGTACCTTGATTAGCCAAATAACTAAAACATCGCACTAACTCGGTGCAACTCATCTCTATTGAACAATAGTGAAAATAGGTTTCCAGTACCGTAATAACATCGTTCTCAAAATTACCAAAAGATTTCATCAGGTAAGCGATAGAGGCATTTCGACTAAGATGCTCCATCTCTGATTTTGCGACCACTGAGTTATAACAAATATCAGGAGTATCAGTGAGAAAACGGATCACTTCTAACATTCTTTGCTTAGGCGCACTTAAGCGAGACTGCAACATATCAGCGATAACAATGGCACCTGCATTAATAAAGGGATTACGTGGTATTCCTTTTTCCATTTCTAACTGTATCAAGGAATTAAAAGGCAGCCCTGATGGCTCTTTTCCTACACGTTGCCAAATTTCATTTTCTTCATAACGCGTTAAAGCAAGCGTTAAGCTGAGTACTTTAGAAATAGATTGGATTGAAAAACGCTTATCTGCCATGCCTGATTGATAGAGTTCACCATCAATCGTATAAACAGCCATAGCAAGCTGTTCTGGAGGTACTTGAGCCAATGCAGGAATATAATCCGCGACTTTTCCTTGCCCTATTAATGGGCGAATTTGTTGCAAAATATCTGAAAGTAATGCGTTAGATAACGTTGTAGTCACAGTCCCTTCCCCAGACAGACAAGGGCATCCTTTTGGATGCCCTTGTTATTATTTGCTAAATGTATAACTTTCTATCAATCCCACCAAACATCAAATAGTTCAGAGGTTTGTACATCTTGCATTTTGCTTTCTTTTAGGAAGTTTTCGACTAATTGGCGATGCTCTTCTGTACATTTACCAATTTGTTGTAAGCAGATTAAGCCTTCCCAACTCAGGTAACCACTTGCATCAAATGCCAGCCCGTTTGGCTCAATAACTTTGAGGATCAGTTCATCAACAAAGCGATCTACTTCCTCAATTGGGGTATTTTCTGGGAAAGTCCATTTAACTGAGAAACCTAATTCCTGAAATTCATCGATACGCATTTTTTTGCGTAAGCGGCGACTACGTTGTTTAGCCATTATTTTACCCTCTTAAACATAAGATCCCAGACACCATGCCCTAAACGATGACCACGCTTTTCAAACTTAGTCACAGGGCGTGTTTCTGGTCGTGGTACATAATCCTGAGTTTCTGACAAATTCTGATAACCTTCAACACTTGTCATTACTTCAAGCATATGTTCTGCATATGGTTCCCAATCTGTCGCCATATGAAAAACACCGTCTAACGTTAATTTTTTTAAAATTAATTCTGCAAAAGGCACTTGAACAATACGGCGTTTATTATGACGCGCTTTGTGCCATGGATCAGGAAAGAATAACTGAACCATTTTTAAGCTATTATCTGGGATCATATGATTGAGCACTTCAATCGCATCGTGACACATGACTCTCAGATTACTTAATTGTTCTTCTTCAGCGCTTGCAAGACAAGCACCAACACCCGGCGCATGTACTTCAATACCGAAATAATTATTTTCTGGTGTATTTTTTGCCATAGTCACGAGCGATGCGCCCATGCCGAAGCCTATTTCTAAAATTACAGGCGCTTCGCGTCCAAAAACCTGACTGAAGTCGATGGGTTCCGGTTGATATTCAATGCCAAAGGCGGGCCACTGTGTTTCTAATGCTTGCTCTTGACGAGGCGTTAAACGGCCTTGTCTACGAACAAAACTACGAACGCGTCGTAAAGCACGTCCTTCTTCATTGAATTCCGGAGAAATTACATTCTTGATCATGTCTAATACTGTCAGTCGTTAGGCCAATTATTTACTTAAAATCGTTATAATGTCGCAATAGTGCAACTTAACCGACATTATCCAAAGATCACTAAGTTTAGCAAGAGTCACACATAGAAGCATCACTCTATAAGATAAATATTAAGAGTGTTTACAGTTTATTCTCTCTGTGGTGCAATCTTACCTTAATCAGAACATGAGTTAATAAAATAAAACATGATGGAAGCTCTGCAATTTTCGCAAGTCGTACTCAATTGGTATCACAAATATGGGCGTAAAACACTCCCTTGGCAGCAAGAAAAAACGCCTTATCACGTATGGTTATCAGAGGTAATGCTGCAACAAACTCAAGTTGCAACGGTTATTCCTTATTTTGAGCGTTTTATTGCACGTTTTCCTGATGTCAACGCATTAGCTAAAGCCCCTCTAGATGAAGTACTTCATCTCTGGACGGGCCTTGGTTATTACGCAAGAGCTAGAAACTTACATAAAGCGGCACAACACATTGTAGATAAACATCAAGGGCAGTTTCCTGATACCTTTGAGGACGTTTGTGCCTTACCTGGTGTTGGACGTTCAACTGCTGGTGCTATTTTATCGTTATCACTGAAAAAGCCTTATCCAATTCTTGATGGTAATGTGAAACGTGTTTTAGCACGCTGTTATGCCGTTGAAGGATGGCCGGGTAAAAAAGAAGTTGAAAATAAATTGTGGGAGATCAGCGAAAACGTCACCCCAACCGAAGGTGTCGAGTATTTTAATCAGGCAATGATGGATTTAGGTGCCATGGTTTGCACAAGAAGTAAGCCTAAATGTGAGTTATGCCCATTAAATACTGGCTGTATCGCTTATGCTCAAGATAATTGGGCGGATTATCCTGGGAAAAAACCGAAAAAAGTCATCCCAGAAAAAACAACTTATTTTCTTATTTTACAATATGATAATCTTGTTTGGTTGGATAAAAGACCACCAGCAGGAATATGGGGTGGGTTATTTGCCTTTCCTCAATTTGAAACAAAAGCGCTTTTAGAACAGTGGTTAATTGAACATGGACTTGATAATAATGAATCAGAGCAACTGATTTCATTTAGACATACTTTTAGCCACTTTCATTTAGATATTGTGCCAATTTGCGTAAAACTCTCAGCGTTTACCTCTATGATGGAGGAGCAAAAAGGACTTTGGTATAACTTACAGACACCTGCGACCGTAGGGTTAGCAGCACCTGTAGAGAATTTACTTAGACAATTAGCCTAAGCTAATACCTGCGATATTGAGGATTTATTATGAGCAGAACTATTTTTTGTACTTTCCTTAACAAAGAAGCTGATGGGCTTGATTTTCAGTTGTACCCAGGAGAAATTGGAAAGCGCATTTTCAATGAAATATCAAAAGAAGCATGGGCTCAATGGATGACAAAACAGACCATGCTTATCAATGAGAAAAAACTTAACACCATGAATCCTGATGATCGCAAACTATTAGAACAAGAAATGGTGAGATTTTTATTTGAAGGCCATGATGTTCATATTGACGGCTACACACCAC
This sequence comes from Proteus terrae, assembly GCF_003144325.1. Lineage (GTDB taxonomy): Bacteria > Pseudomonadota > Gammaproteobacteria > Enterobacterales > Enterobacteriaceae > Proteus > Proteus terrae. The sequence continues at coordinate 64,742 of NZ_PENS01000016.1, read as the reverse complement.
CTGAAAAATAATATTCACTTTTCCAGAGCCTTTAAGGCTCTGGTATTTTATTCACCATAGCGATGCAATTGACCATGAAAAAAATCCTTCTCTTGCTGATTATCGCCCCTCTACTCATTTCATGTAGTAGTCAACCACCAAAAACATTTGAACCCGATTACGCAAAGGATACCAATGCGTTCGATATTCTTATGGGGCAATTTGCCAATAATATCGAAATGATTTGGGGTATGAAGGAAGTATTAATCGCAGGCCCTAAAGACTACGTAAAATATACCAATGCTTATAAAACACGTAGCCATATTAATTTTGAAGCTGGTACGATCACGATAGAAACTTTAGGTGATGATACACCTCAATTTCAATTGCATAAGGCGATAGTCACAACGTTATTGATGGGCGAAGATCCAGGCTCTATCGATCTCTACTCTGACGTTAATAATATTCCTCACAGTACAGAACCCTTTTTATTAGGACAAGTACTCGATAACACAGGGCAACCTATACGTTGGGAATGGCGCGCCAATAAATTTGCAGATTATCTGATTGCCAATAAATTACAAAAACGTCAATCCGGTATGAACACAATTTGGTATGTCACCCTTAATCTTGTTCCTAATCATCTTGATCAACGTGCTCATAAATATTTACCACTAGTACAACAGGCAGCCGCTAAATATGGTGTTGAGCCATCACTAATTTTGGCAATTATGCAGATTGAATCCAGTTTCAACCCATATGCGGTGAGCAGTTCTGATGCACTCGGTTTAATGCAGATTATGCCAGCAACAGCAGGTCGAGATGTCTTCCGAATGCAAGGAAAATCAGGACAACCAAGTCGTAGTTACTTATTTGATCCTGCTAATAATATCGATGCAGGTGCGGCTTATATTTCGATACTGCAAAACAGCTACCTTGGAGATATCAAAGATCCTGTTTCACGTCGCTACGCCGTTATACAGGCTTACAATGGCGGTGCTGGTAGCGTATTACGGATATTCCATAGTGATAAGAAACAAGCAGCCGCTATGATTAACAAATTAGCGCCAACACAGGTGTATACCACATTACGTAATAAGCACCCTGCCGATCAATCTCGTCGTTATCTTGAGAAGGTCAGTACAGCTCAACGTAACTATCGTTAGTTGATAATTAGTCTAAAAAATAAAGCTTCCTCAATAAGTTTGGGGAAGCTTTTTTGTTACTGAGGCTCAATAAAAGGCTTATCGTCATGTGTTTTTTTAAGGATCACAAAACACTTTCAGCTTTATTTTTATTCATTTTCCGTGGCAAATAGCGTTTTATTAATCAATAAGTTTAAAAAAACAGCAATCAAACAGTTTTGTGATAAATAACGTTGACGAGCAAGGCGATATCGGGTTTAATACGCCCCGTTGCCCGAATAGCTCAGTCGGTAGAGCAGGGGATTGAAAATCCCCGTGTCCTTGGTTCGATTCCGAGTTCGGGCACCATATTTCATTTGTTCGTCAGTGAGTTAAATCACTGAGAGGGCAAAAAAGAGTTAGAAAATATAATTTGGCACTGTCACTTTATGTTGGAACTCTTAAACTAAACAGTCTTGCTCAAACCAAGGCTGTTTTTTTATTTGTAACTTTTACTTTCTTTCCTAATCACTGTCAAATCTTGATACTCCTCCTGTTATTTTCATCACATCAATTCTGCTTCAAGTATGTCTCGCAAATTATCAACACTTTCATCAATGTATTCTAATGTTGATGTAATGCTGGCATGTCCTAATAGCCTTTTCACAACATAAAGATTACGTTCTGGTGATTGCATCATATGCGTTGCGACGGTATGTCGAAAACGGTGAGGTGATACAATAAAATTACATTCCGCTGATAAGCGCTTGAAAAATGAACGTAACGGGTATTCTCCCATCGTCTTGGGATGTTTCTTTCTTTTCATTAAATCAAACCATCCAACATTGAATACTTGATCTGTCAGTTCTACACCTACCTTTTGTGCTTCTTTCACTAAATTTTCTAGTGATGGGTATAATGCAGAAACAATTGGTACCCGATGTTCACGATGATTTTTGGCCCCCTCCTCACATAGATGGATCCACTTCTCTTCAAGATTAATATCCCCCAACCTAATATGCAGAAGTTGCCCTTGGCGAATGGCGGTGTAACGAAACACATTCATTGCCGTCATCCAAAACCACGCTGGATATAATGCATTTTTTCGTCCATCACACACGTAACCATAACTTTGCTTTTCTTCAAGTTCTAGATAGTGCGCCATTCGACGATACATATCATCCATCTGTGATTTAGTCAGAACCTTTTTCTTTTTGGCTCCCGCACGAACTACCGTACCATTAAAAGGATTCTTTTTATGGGGTAATAATCCTTGTTCTATTCCAAAATTAAACAATGCTCTCATATGAGTCACTTTATTATTCCATGTTCTACTTGAGCGTTTATTGTCACCTAAAACAAGATCTCGCCATTGCAGAACAGTTAATTGATCAATCTGAGCAGGATTTAACGAGGTAAATTCTTCAAATGTACGAAGAACCTTACGATAACTTCTCATTGTCGTAGGACGTAATAATTTATAATAAAAATACTGCTCAATAAGAAACTCAAAAGTGATGTCATCCATAACATGCTCATTTACAACAATCAGTAAAACACGACAATGGGTGCTGTTATCGCTGATACAAAACGAACAAACCATCAAATAACAACCATAAGACTTTAAATGATGACTTTTTTGTTGCTCCTGTTTAAAAGTCATACCATTACCTTATCAAGAGGTTCCACTCCATTAAGAGTACGTAACCATCTAGGTGCTCGCATTTCAGCAACAAAGTAATTAATTAAATCATTCAATAACCAAATAAGACTTTTTCCTTTCTCATTTGAGAAACCTAACTCTGCAAGAAATTGAGTCAGCGTAATGCAATGCTGGCAAAGCTCAGTACATTCAAAATCAAAACGAGGAAGGCTTGGCGGTGTTTTATTGGTAATAAAACATTTCACCAAATGAGGAGGAATAGGCTCATCTAATGTAGATTGTAAGAGTGTTAAACAGACATTAAGACGGCAACATAACGCCATTTTAATGGAGAGTTCTTCACTATTAATTAATGCATCTACAAATTTGTCACAATAATCAACGAGTGTTGTGAAATCAGTGGTTAAATCAAAATGAGTAATAAGTAATGGATGAATGGGGTTAGGGATCGTTGCCATATTTAGGCATCCTCAGTGAGTGGTATTAATTTCCACCACTGGAGAGGCTAATCTCATAGGTGGTGGAACTGAACAAGGTTAGCCTTACCGACCTCACTGACGTCGGCGCGTCTTTCGACGCCCTCATCCAGCCCCCCATTGAGATGTAGCAGAATGCAAACACAAAATGTGAGTACATTGTGTGTTGTCAGTGAAGTATTTTTCAGGAGGCTAATCCCGACACCTGATTTTGCAGGTGCGAGTGAAAGATACCGTGATTAATCAATGGGAGCAAGACTGTTTTAGTGGAATTACTATTATTATTTTCTATCGCTGATGGATATTTCGCCAAACAATTTAATAAGCAAATGTCACATAACGAATTCATTGTAAAATCTTTATACAACAACCAGTAATGAATTTTCAGCAGGCTTATTATTGCTTGTGAATATTTTATTTGCTGGAATTAAATAACCACTTAATTTTTTAAATTGCCCTTCTAATAATTCATTTTGAAAGAGCTGACAAGTAAACATATTGCCTCGATCATGACGATGATATTTCAGTCTCTCAAATGCTTTTTGAAGCTTACCTTTATCTTGTTTAGGTAATTTCATTTCAGCTAAAAACACATAGAAAATATTGGGTGTAACGATAAAAACATATCCTGCAATAATATGAATTTGTGCATTAGGTTGATTTATAGAGAGATGACCATTTACACAACCCTCAATGAGCCACTGCCAAAAGGCATCACCCATATCGATGATTTGATTATCAGTAGGGAGTAATTGCATTTCTGGTATAACGGTTAGTTCTCTTTTTTCTAGAGATATACTTTCTGATAATACATCACTTTCAGGCAATGATATCTCACTTTGAAATGGTGCAAGCGTTAAAGTAATCGCTTTAGAAACAACTTCGTCTACGATACCTGTTTGTTCTCTAAATCCTGTTAAATACATTGATAGCGCCTCAAGGGCTTTAGGATATCGGCTTAGCCAATTTATTGCATCGGGTGGAATTATTTTCCAAGCAAGCATCGCACCAAAACATCTCATTTGATTTTGTGATATTTCAGAGATAAATCGAAATCGATAAGGCTCCGTTAATGCCTCCTGCAATGGAAACCATCGTTTTCCACTTTTGAATTCAACCTCAAAATGACATAAATATTCCACACAAGAAAACAACGAGGCATAAACAATAACTGCATGCCATACAGTACCTTGCTCAGCTTGCTCTTCTGGTGAGACACCAATAGGAAGCATGTAATTTTTAGACAAATTAGAGGCACATGTTACAACTTCAAGCATGTAATCAGTCATTCCACCTAAATAGTTATAAGCTCCCTTTTCACTTAATGGGAACTGTTGCATTAAGAAAACACATTGCTCTAATGGTGTTTTATAGAGTTGAGTATAAGCTTCTTGAGATAAAAAAGATGAATTCCAAAGTGACTTTAATAATTGTTGACGATGAGATGATAAGAGAAGATCATTTAACGATCTTGGTAAAATAGTGTTTGATGAAATTTCTGAATTTATTCCTTTTTTAATTCTTTTGAATAAACCTATTCGCTGAAAACATAATTTCAGATTTAACATATAAAACTCCATTTATGATAATAAGCTTTAATAAAACAAATAACGTCATTAAATAAAAAATTCTTATATTTAATATAAAAATTAATCCATTATTAAATTCATATTAAATACTATTTTTAGCCTATTTTCTTTTAATTAAATTACGATAAATTCACAGGATAGAGCACGCGGAACAGTATGAAGCTACTTGTTTTTTGACTCTGTTAGCGAAAGATAAAAAGGCTTCCTAAAACGGAAGCCTTTTTCGATCTATTGTCATTATATTATTTAGCTAAATAATAATTATTTTTTATTCGTATTTAATATTAAATACTCAAATGCCTCCTTGGCATATCTCGCTGCTCTAAATATGGCTTTATGATCTTCTTTAAGTATTTTTAACCATGATGCAATATAATTTTCATGTTGCAAATGACCTTGAATACCTAATTCAGCACATAAAAAAGCCGATCCAATTTCTGCAATTAGTTCCTCAAAAGCATAAACTGGATTACTCATTTTCTTAGATAATGGAGTCATTATTCCTTTTCGAGCAAGTCTTGAAGTATGCCCCGTTGAATGCACCAATTCATGAAGTAATGTGCAATAGTAATCTTCCACTGAATGAAACTGCCCCATTTCTGGGATAACAATATGATCATTTTTCGGATGATAATATGCACAATCCTGATAACGATGTATCACCGGCACACCACTACTTATCACCACACTCTCAGCTCTATCAATACGTTCAACATCAAGAAGAACGGGCTTTTTAGTATAAAATGTCTCTGGCAAATTTTCACATTGTTCAATATTAAAAAGATGGAAACGTGCCATAAAACAGCGTGATGAATGAGTTAATTTATCTTCAGTCTCACTGTCAGTGCTATCTTCAGTGAAAGGTTTAAATAACGTTACTAATGTGGATTTTTCGCCTCTGCGAACGCTACCTCCTGCACATTTTGCTTGATTAAAAGTCAGCCATCGATTTGAATTAACACCTTTTTCAATCGCTCCTATCCATAACAGCATGACATTAATACCACTGTAATGTCGCCCCGTTGCTGCATTAACAGGTAGCCCTTCATTTTCAGTATCCCAAGTTTTACGCCAAGGTTCTGTTCCTTTTTCTAATGCTTCAATAATCTTATTTGTCACTATGTGATAAAGATCGTTTTGCTGTGAGGATGTACAACCTATTAATTCCTTTTTCATAGGCAATTCCTGTTAAGAAAAAGGGAATTGCCACCAAATGGGGAAGCAATTCCCATTTGGGTTGAAATAAAGAAAGTTGATTTAATTAATGTACAATCGCCCTAAGGCATTTCTTTCAGATTGCAGAAATATTGGCTGTTGTTATAAACAACGAATTAACGGGTAAACGTTATTAATTTAATGTGCGATAAACAAGTATGTTTTATTAATCATTAATATTAAGTTTATTGTAGACATTTTCATTATAAATTAGATTCAAATCTAGTAAGTCTATAAACTTCATAAAATAATCAAACAAAAATATTTTCTCTAGAAAAAAAGAATTATAATAAGTTTATTTTAAAAAAATTAATAATGAAAAAAATAGATTTTTATATGAATACAATGATAATAATAGATTATTTATATAATAATAAATATCGGTTTTTATAACGAGAAAAACCACCCTAAGGTGGTTTTTCCAAAATACTTTTTTCGCGAGAGACCTCAAAGAGGCGACTCCGCCTTAATATGAAGATTAAGCCATACATACCTAACACCTGTCAATAAATTTTTGGAGTAAATCTGTGATATATTCTGATTACATATCTAAAAGTAGATTAGATATTTATGAGAAACATTTAAAAGTACAACCCTCTCAAGTTATTGCAGCCTATCATTGGAATAAAGCCTTATCAGGCGCTATGTTACCCGCTTTTCAATGTTTAGAAGTCACATTAAGAAATGCCATAAATTCAGCTATTTTATCTCATCCTCCAAAAGGTTCTAAAGGATTATGGACTCCTAATAATAACTGGATTACAGACCTACCTAGATATATAGGAAATAGTAAAATAAAACCGATTGAACGATATAAGCGAGCTACATTAACTAAACACAGGCAAGATATTCATGGCTATTTATTAGATCAATATGGAAATAGAATATTAGCTCGAAAAGTGAAAGAAGAAAATCTAGTCCAACAAGCTAAAGAGCTTATTAGTAAAGAAGGAAAAAAACCAACCCCTGATAGAATTATTTCAGGTTTAACTTTTGGATTTTGGGTTCATTTACTAACATCAATATACGAAGATACACATGGATATAGACTCCTTTGGCCAAATCTTACGCCTATAGTATTTCCAAATGCACCAATGGGTTACGAACGCTCAACAATTCATGACGCATTTGTTAGAATTAAAACATTACGCAATCGATTATCCCATCATGAAGCAATTTGGAAATTTCATTATGATGATCCATATACAGGAAAACCCAATTATAAGACCCCTATTTATGGTGCTCATGCAAGCTGTAATCTTTTACGTAAACATTATGATGATATATTAGATATGATAGGTTGGATAAATTCGGATAGAAAAAATACTTTTTTAAAATATTCAGCAAATCTTCGCTTCTATGCCCTTTGCTCTGTTAATGGTCTTAATAGTTATATAGATCCAGATAAAATAAGCACTAAAGTAAATATTTCACGGGGAGGAAGAGGAATTAGAAAACTATTAAAAGTACTGGGCCGAAATGACTTTATAAGATTAACTAAAAGTAATGAAACTATATTAACTATTGGGGCTGATAATTCAATGAAAATTAAAAATATTTAATTGTTCCATATGACTAAATTTATTTGAAGATCATGGTAAAAACCTAGATCTTCAAATTGAAATAACACATATATTTAATTACTCATTTCCAATTTATTATAAACACGCTCAACATAACGCCCTCGCCCATTACCATGACCTAAATCCATAGAGACCATTGCCTTAGCTTCATCATCGCTCATTCCATTACTTTTATGATAATCCATTGCATTCACTGCCCACGCATAGCGCAAGCTATGGGGCGCATATTTACCTGTTAGCCCAGCATTTCTGACAACATTTCGATAGCGATCTATGGCAGACTTTAAATCGGGTTTATCAATCAATTTACCGTTAGATTGAGCAGTTAAATTCAACGCTTGATTGACGACATATAACATTTTGTCACGATCAATAATTGTCGTATCTCTAGGCCTTCCCCCTTTTGTACCAAAAACAATACGAACACTTTTCTCACCTTGTAGCAGAGCGCGTTGCCATGTTTTTAATGACTTTGCTGACTGTATCGCCTCTTCAGTACGTAACCCGAAATAACGTGCTAATTGCATGATCATTGCAACCCCCATATCTTGCTTTTCTGCATGATAAAAAGCAGATAAATACCGTTCTTCGCTAATAGCCACTTTCGTGCCATCACGACTTGCATTTGATAAACCAAGTGCATGATTACTGAGTTTTTCATGTTGAGGTGAGGCAAGCTTTGTTCTGCCTGCAACCGCTAAAATATTTCTAATGCTTGCCATTTCGTTTTGAAGTGTTCTTTTTGAAATGCCTTCTTCCTGCCGGCTTTTGATATAAAATTCGATATAGTTTATTTTGATATGTTTTACATCACGAATTTGAATATTCAGTTTTCTCATTCTATCTGCAAAGCGAGAGGCTATTTTCAAACGATCTGCAACAGTTTTAAAACTCCCTCCACCTTGTTTTGCTAATGTAGTTAATTGTTTGTTGAATTTGGACAAATAAGCCCTCCACAATCATATTTTTATATATAAAACAAAATTCCCTGACGGCATGGTTATATTTTACTTTAGCGGGTATCTGTGCATCAGGGCGACAATAAGTTGAGTTTTTACGAGGCTCCCCAGCTCTCAGAGCTGTTCGCGGTATAAACCGTTCTGATAAATAAAATCAGTCTACCTCCATCTATCAGCTTTCGCTGATATTGCCATCGATACCGAGCTAATTTCTCCTTTAATTTTTCGAGTGAGTTGTCCTTAATATTGTCACTACGAGTGTGTCAGACTGTAGTTATCATTGAAAAAGTAGATGCCATAAGCCAAAGCGTGCTGTTTGCGCGTAGCGTCACTTGGTATCGCTTACGCTTTTACGCAAGTGACGCTGCCTCGTTCCTATCGCTTAATGCTCCTCTTGCAGATGTCTTTATGACATCAGTCATAACAGAGTGCTTCAAATAGCGCAGGTGGTATCTTCATTATTTGTATTATCTTGCAGTTATCACCCGAGGGTATCATCTCTCAGATAATGATGATGTTAGCTTGCGATTGCCCTAAGGCGCTTCTTTCAAATCGCGAGTGCAATAATGCGCACTGAAGCATTGGCTGTTGTTAAAAACAACGAGGTAATATTTGAAGAGTAAACGATAGGGATATTGATAAGTAGTTCTAACTATAATCATAAGGTTTTTATTTTAGCCTCACAATTAAATAATCATTGGAACTAATAAGAACATTACAAACAATCTAATTCTCATCACAAATAAAGCGATTACCTCTTTATTCTTATCGAAAGTTTTCTATTTGTATGATAAGAATATTTAATGAATAAGGAGACTGTATGCAACGACCTAATTTATTTGGTAAATCAATTGCACTCAATGGGGATAAAACATCTACTGGTGCAACTTGCATCGCCACAATTCAGCAAGTGACATGTTATGGCCACAGTGTACTTAGAGTTGGAGATCCAACAACAACAACATGCCCCCAATGCGGAAAACCAGGGATCATTATTACAGGCGAAGATAGAATCAATAATCATGGGAAAATTCAGGCTGTCCACAATTCGATTGTACAGTGTGGATGTCCTCTTAGTTCCAATTTTGTTATAGCAGTTACATCTAAAAAGCCCTCTAATCATATTTCAAATTCTCTAACTAATCTTATACCAGCCTTATTTAGCCAAAAATTTATTTTAAAAAATAAAGATAATCCAACAGCTTATGGCATCAAGACCGCTTCTGGTTTTATTGAAGGAATATCAAAGAAAAATGGAGAATTAGAATTAATCGAAACGTCACAGGAAGAAAATATTGAGATTGTTTATTTATTTCAAACAAGGATAGGAACAAAAAAATGAGTATTTTAGTGACAAAGACTGTTGAAGGTGGTTGCCGTACAATTTTACCTTTTGATGAATTATCACTCCAAGATATTCCTTGCCTACTAAAAAAAATGGGATGGAATACAGCAGCTAACTTAATGGATCATTGGTTTTCTACGACGCCTGCCTTTGAAATGGATGACTTTTTAAGAGATAAATACATGGTAGGAAAAGCAATAGATATTCCCAAAAAGCATTATAATGATTCTATTCTAAAAATGGCATGGGCAACACGCTATAAACAAGTACAAGATGCTATAGATGTCCTACTAAATGAAAAACTAAATAATATTTTATCCCAAAAAGCTATATTTTCACGGTTATTAGAACGTAACAAAATATTGTCTCCACTAGATAATAAAAAAATACCTATTGGTTATTGCTCTAATATTATTGATATTGACTATACAAGCCAAGTCAACTGGACTCAATTTGGAGGACATTTTGATACTGTCGATGAATTAAGGGCTGCTATTGGTGCAGGAAATTTAGAGCTTTGTATTCGTGGATGTTACGATTTATCAGGAATTCGAAAAGCAATTATTATTGATAAAATAGGTTTTTATATTAAAGATGCTTATAATTTTTCAGGTAATTTTGAACCATTAGGTATTTGGAGTCATGATGGTGTACTGCCTTTTAGCCAATTTTATAAATATATGGCACTTTACACAACAGGGGCATGGGGTTCACTCTATAAACAATACAAAGGATACGTCCCTGTCTTTAATAGAGATTTTCGACGTTGGCAAGATGAAAATAATGAAGGTGGTGATTTCATCGTTTTCTCTGATGTTTACTGGATAGATGCCCCTAAAAATTACCAGGTGATTTATGAAAATAATTAAATATCCATTACTGACTCTTTTTTTATTATGGTGGTTTTTTTTATCTCATGTCACTTTTACAACAAACTGGTTTTATTCTTCTTCATTAAAAAATGAATATTATCAAGCTACCTATTATCACCCAGCTCCCATCAATTTCTTTGGTATTTATTTTTGGTTAGTTAATGAACAACCTGTTTTTGTCGTTCTTTATGACAAAGAAGGTAAATATATTGGACAAAGTTCTCCATTCGCTATAGCCAGTCACATTCACCTTATTGGCGGAGAAAATGTATTACCAAAAACATATGAATATGATAAGAAATTTGGGGATTATGATAATTTTTATCTAAGTGGTGGTTCTTTTAGTGATGATTATCTAATTTCAACAAAACATAAAAAATGGTGGAGTTCTATTTTGCAATATTTTCACTAAATATTTATCTATATATAATAGTATTATTTAATTAAATTCATCTTCAATGAATAATTCTCATTTTTTAAAGCTATTTTTCACACCAATATTTTTAACCACATTCAGCATTGCAGAGCCACCTTGAGCACCAGCTTGTTGTGTACCTTTTGAACCACTTGAAATGGCTGAAGACACCGTAAATCCAAGATTTACTCCACTCCAACTTACAGCACCAAACCAAAAAAGCGGTAATACGACATACATAGCGCCGAGCACTAAATTCATGATCCAACTATCAGAACCGGTACTTGCTAACCAAATATTAAAATCACAGCGATACCCTTTGTAACTCGCATACAGTAATTCAATCAATTTATCGTCTAACCAACTGGCTAATGCCCACCAAAACGGCACAAATAGCCATGCAAACATCACAAAAGTAAGTGTAATAATTATTTTGGGCTCATAGACACCTAGCAACAGAATCAATGGAATGATGATAATCAAAGCCATTAGTAAAATCGCATGGATCATCGGTAAACCTTGGCGTAATGCGTCAAAAGCAGGTAGCTGTGTCGTTTGAGCTAAGAATGTCCCTAAACTACTGATAGCCTGCTTTATTCCTGAATCAATACTTGTGCTTTGCCCTTGCTGGTTCCCCATCATATAAGTGTTACCACTACTGGCTAAATGGATACTTTGAGGGCTCACCAACCAACGTAATAATCCCTCCTCCCAATTATCAGGCGACTTGGCTTTCATCATATTAATGGTACGTGGTTCAAAATGAGTCAATAAACGCTTTTTTAAGCCTTCAGTCGTAGAATTCCACCATACTTTGCACGTTGGATAACCACCACGACTGACATTGGCATATCCACTATCTCGATTTTCATTATAGGACCATGCTTGTTGGGGAGATGTTGCAGTGTAGTAATCGTAATAGCCGATTGTATTCAAAAAATAATCAGAGCCAATCCAATTAGCACCCTTCATTATTTGAGGTGATAATCCAGAATGAAGATTTTTTAACTTATAATACGCTTTGGCATAGCATTGAGTCGCAAACTCTTGTACTTCTTGGCGAAGAATAGGATCTATTAATTGAGTGTTCTGTACTTCAAAACGTAGCAATCGAAAATCATTACTACAAGGAATAGTCGCGATGGTTGCATGCGTCACGCCTTTAGATAGCGAATGGACTAAATACCACCACAAAGGCACTTTTGCCGTTTGGTTATTTAATTCTGCTATTAACGCTCCATATCCTGAATCTGCGGGTTTCGGCACATTAATACTACATTGTGCTGAGCGACTACGGTCAAAATGTAATGTAGAAACATTGATTTCCCACAGCGGAACTGCGCAAAATATCATCACAATAAACGCAACATAGAGCGTATTTTCCATACGTGATAATACTAAAATCCCTTTATTACCTTCATCCTCTCCCTCTTCTCGTGCTTTTAACCAAATCCCTGCAATTTTAATCGCTAATGGAAGAGCAAAAAGACCTGTTGTGGTGATGAGCATCCACAATGAATTATTAATCAGCCATGCCATAGAAAGTAATACAAGCTCAAGATAACTCTCTGTCGTCATCTTAATGATCTACCTTCTGACTTAACTGATGGACTACCTTATCACTTTGTATAATGGGCTGATGGACACCATTTTCAGCATCTCGGCTCTCTTGTCGGCTCAACACCATTAACAACGTGTTATTGCTGATAGCTTTACGAATTTCCATTTCATTTTTTAATGCCAGAATTTCTCTATCGAGGAAAGCAAGGCGACGATCTGTTTCTTCTAATGCTATTTTATGCTCAGCTACATGAGGTTCTGATTGCCCTGCAATCAACATTCTTCGCATACCGAATGCCGTTGCAACGGTATCTGACATCGCTAGTTCACCAGCCAAACGTTGTACTAAAGCCACATTATCAGGATCCTCTTTTAGCACTTGAATAACGCCTCTTGATATCGCTAAATCGCCTGTTTTTAATTGTGCTAAATTTGCTGAATTCGGTTTTAAATGCCCATTTACAAACTTAATTAATAGAGCCATATTCTCTTGTGTCGTTTCTTCAAGCATCGGTGAAAAACCAACACCTACCGTTGACGTACCTGATTTATTTTCTTCGCCTCCGCTACGGCATTCTTTTGTTTCAGAACAAGTGCGGATCGCCCTATCTCCCAATACACTCACAACGGCTTTGGCAGCTTCGTCACTGGTTTTATAACGTCGGCAAAGAGAGCCTTTGCAAGCAGACTCATTAACCGGATGATGGCTTGTGATAGGTTGTTTATTCAGAATATTAAAACCGGCTTTTGCCAGATCATAAGTAGGCTTAATCGCAGGTTGACCGATACCGCCTCGTTTTTTACCACCAATCCATCTAATCCCTTCTTTTCCTGTTGAGGTTTTCAATTGATTATCGGCACTGACTGCATCTGATGTGGTTGCGACAACTCGTTTAAACTCTTCACCAATAGCAGACTGCGTCCATTGATTTGAATAGGCATAATCCGCCATTTTCTGCGACATTTTTTGGCAATTGAGTTGAGCTTTATCGAATGAGACACTGGCTTGTAATACACCATTAGTTAGCAACTCATAAAGACCAGGATTAGCACGCTGAATAATCATGGCTGGTAAACTGGCAACAGCACCCGTGGCACTATTGATGACATTGCTCATCATATCTTTAAAACCACGCGTGGCACCATTTAGCTGATTCTTAACTGTAGTATTAATATCAAAATTACCGCACATTAAATCGCTATTCCAACCCAGACCGATACTAAGCTTTTGCATATTACTGTGACTCGGCGGTTGTGAAATCACCGTTCCACCGCCTATGGTATAAAATAAGTAATCACTGATTTCCCCTTTCATGCCTTTACTTGAGTCGGTGCTAACAACATGGCTATCGACTTCAAAAGTAGCGATAGCAGGAAAACTCAAGGCAAAATAACCCACCACAACACGGCTATAAAGCCAGCTTTTATCTTTCATACACATTCCTTGTTATTGAAAATTAAAGCTATACAGAAAAATTTGTCCTCGTCGTTTACAACACTTGTAAGGTTGCCAAAGCGCCCATGCATAACCACCATCATTAGCAATAGGTTGAGCATCATCAGGAAAAGTAGAACAAGAAGAGGAAACTGAAGGTGAAAGTCTTTGCCATTTATGATTGCGAGTGTCTGTATTTTCAGTAACAGGCTCTGGTGCCCAATATCCATGATAAGAATGGCTTATTAACGGTTGATAAACATGAAGCTGCCCTGTTCGTGACACAATATCAACAGCTCTTTGAGCCACAACCGCTGAGGCTTTGTAATCATTTATTTGTGTCACAAAACCACTGCGAGGATAAATATTGCCCCACATATTGCCTTTAGCTGTGGAGCCTATTTCACGTATATTTGGGAGCAGCGCTTCGGGATAAAGAGATTCAGGCAAACCAGAACGCCACATCAATCCATCGAGTGTACTGAGAAAATAAGGCATAAAAGCCCTAATCGGGCTAGAGCAGGCATAATCTATTTGTCCCATAAATTGCCCAAATATAGGAGACGCTAATGCAGGATGCCCAATCACATCCACGTTTTTAAAATATAGGTTATTTTTATTTCTCTCTCGTTTTTGTTTATTGGCTCCACCACCTTCGGCAAAGCCTGATATTCCTATTCCTAAAGGTGATATTTCTGCCCATGGATTGCTCCCTGTTTGGTCGTAACTAGAAACAACTGCATTAGGAATATAGTGACTCACTTTTATCGATGTTTTTACTGAGCATCCAAATGGTGTGCAGAAGAGCCAGTAACAGATCCCCACAATTTTGTATTCCAAACAATGTGGTGATAATGCACTTGCAATAATTTGAGCTGAGTTAATCGCATTTGCTGATATAGGTTGAAAAGAGAGACAAAGCGCAAAAACACTACATCGCTTTAATTGCCTCATTATTGATGTTCCAAAAATTCAGTGAAATACTTTTCAGCCAGAACAACATCTGTTGTGCCATAAACCACATAGAGATCATCAAAAACAACCGCAGGATATTTCGCGAGTTTTAATGCATAAGCGTGAATAACACCTTGATAAGCCTGTATCATTTGGTGTTGTTTTTGTTGCCAATCTCCTGATTGAATAATACTTCTCACTTGCTGTTCTGCTTGCTTGGGATCACGCGATAAATCATTAAATAATTGCTTTTGAATAATATCAGGTGCATCCAAATAGATAATTTGGCTACCTTTTGTATTAAGTAAAGGCGTGTTGCTATCAATGTAAATTGTGGTTGATGCAACTGATTGAGTTGAAAGCGCTAATAATGGAATTAATAGTTTTGGCGGTTTCATAAAGCACCCTGTAAAAAGAAAAGGTATAGGGTGCTTTGAATTGGTAGAAAATGCAGTGAAGAAGTGTTAATTGGGGTATCGAGGTTTTATTGGAGTTAAAGAAAATAAGAAATGCTTATTTAGGAAACACACGAAAAATCAGAAAAAAAATAAATTTTATTTAAAATTTATAATTATTGGTAAAATAAAAACGAACTTTAATAAGTTTTTAGTGCTTAATTTTATAAATACAGAAAATAAAGCATAAAATTATGAAATATACTATATATTATTAATATATAGTATATTTGGAAGAGAGTTTTTATTTATGAGGCTGATTTAGTTGAAAAATTAGCAATAAGATTGATAGTTTAGCAAACTTCACACATTCCTAGTAAAAAGAGAAGTTATAGAGTGCTTTAGATTGCTAGGAAATACAGAGTGAAAATATTATTTGGAAGACTATGATTTTATCAATGTAAAAATTATATTACATTTATAACTTTATTAAATAAACACATTTTTTATAAAACATTAAGCATTAGATAAAGTATAAAAATCACGATTATTAGTAAATAAAAAACACTATAAACAGAGTAACAATTTAGAAAGGAAACAAATCAAATGAATTGGCTAATACCATCAAACAATGAAGTTTACAATCATATTGAAGCATTTAAGCATCTAAAAATAATAGATTGGACCCAACTTAATAATAAATTTGAAATCGGTGATAAAGTTTTTATTTATGCATCCTTGCCCATTCAAAGGATTACACATGTATGCGTTGTAGATCAGATTAATATAGATGCAAAAAATAAGATTACTGATAATGAATTCTGGACTTCATCAGATGCCTTGAATGAGTCTAAAAAAGGAAAATATATAAGATTACGTTTATTAGCAGAACTTCATTTAAAAAATTTGGATATTAAATCATTAGAAAAAAATGGATTAAAAGGCGCACCACAAGGACGGCAAAAATTAAAAGACAACTTACTTAAATATATAGAAAATGAAATGGAAATATAATATATAAGTATATGATTGATAATTTAGTACAGAGCCAATCAGAATAACATTGTTTACTATGAAATCAATGGGAATTTATACTATGAATGAATATTGGGTAAAAATGGGAATAAGTGAAGAGGTATTTAATGAATTGAGTTTTAAACTTACACAATCTATGAAATACTCAGCAGAGAAAACTACACGAGAAACACATGCCGATGAAGATAGTTTTTTTACTAAATTTATGGGTAGGCTTGTGAAAATTGAATTCGGAGATGGTTATTATATAGATTTTCAAGATTCAAAAACCACATCAAAGGGAAAAAATAGCGCAGAGAAAAAATATGGTTGCGATTTTGGATTACGAGTGGACTTTATTGGGAATAACTCCTCATTCCCAAAAGCAATTATAGGGCAAGCCAAAAATTTCCCCAGAAACTCCCCCAGAGATAATAGTACAGAGCAAAAACGTCTTGCAGAGCAATGTTCAAAAATGGCCAAAGTGACACCAAACTACATTGTTACATTTAGACCAAACAGAGATGGTCAGATTCCAGTTATCTACTTAGGTGATATGAATACGGGATCTTATTTGGCAAAAAGCATCAGATTTGATGAATATTTACTCAAGTATGTTTTACCGTGTTATCACGGTGAAACTGAAAAAGATGTTATTAAATATATGGTTTCGGCTACTCACGAAGGATGGACTGAATATCTTCGTATATTTCCAATAAAAACTAATCTTCCTAAACCGTCACCGTCTCCTGAAAATAAAATTACCCCAATGAAGAGACAATAAGAATAATCATTAACGATAAGGGAGATATTTCAGCTCCCTTTCTTATACAAGATACTTCATTACCTGTTAATTAATAGACTAAAACCAAGTGATTCTTTTATTTTCTATATGGATAAATCCAATGAATTAGCTTTAGTGAAATACTAACTATAAAGATTATTAATTAGTATAGAAAATAACATCACTATATTTACGTTAAAATTTAATTTACATTACTAAAAAATAACCTTATAACATAACATACAATTTATTTTTTAATGTATTTACATTTTCCCCAGAGTGGTTTAATAGCATATGATGATCCACTATAGGGAAATTTATCATTTTTATTTTGCTGTTCTTGAAGTAACAAATCAATTTCTTTTGTAATAATGTTTTTTACTTTAGAATGATATCTCTGAAGTGTAATATCACTCATTGAACTGATTGAATATAAATTGCTATCAGCTCTCACCTCATCATAAATTCCATCCTTAACTTTCATTTTATGTTTACTAGGAATTCCCATTTTTAGATCATAGCATTTTAATCCAGCAAGCCGTTCCTCGACACTAATTTTCTCGATACGTTTTGTTTTACTATTAATAAATAGCACGTTATTATTTTGATACCAATCTTCAAATGATTCTATACTATAAATTACCTCGTATTCCTTACGGCTATTTTTTCCACCAAATTTCCAATCATCTGATTTGTGCACTTTGCGCTCTTCATCACTTACAGGTAAATGTCCATCTTTATTATTCGATCTTTCAGTGGCAGACTCTTGATAAATATGCCATAAGCGATCTGCAAGTATATTGGTTGCATCATATAAAGCATTATTTTGAATCAGATCTAAGAGATTATCTTTACTTATTGAAATTTGGCAATAATCTGTATCCCATGCAATAGAGTCCTGATATTCACATTCATTCAGAGAATGAGTTAACTCAGGTGAAATAGTCGTAAATTTCCATCTATAATCAATATTATTTTGATATTTAAGATAAATAAAAATACCGCTAATCCATTGATCTATTTCTTTGGCATAAATACTTGCATATCTATGATAAATACGCTCAACTTCATTTTTTCCACATATAGAAATGACCTCATTTATAAACGATTCGCGCCCGCCAGCATTGAGTAGCTTAATAATTTTTTTAAATGCATAGCTATTACGTATATTTCCTGAGTAAAATCCTTGAGATACTTTATCGAATAGAGAAAGCCAACTTGGAAGATTTATATTTTGATGGCGATAATCTTCAATAAAAGAATAAATAGTTTCAGCAAGTACTTCTAATACTTTAATATTTCCGTATTCGCTTAATTTTTTGATCAACTCATCGCCATATGAATAAGCTATGGAAAGATCTTGGTGACTATATCCTTTACGAACACTTGCTGGTATTGCTTCGTTATCTGGTCGGTTATTAATTAATATAGAAAAAAAATCATCCTGAATAAATTCAGAAAGATGTTTATCTGCTAATAATGGATATTTATTTTTCATAACATTTGGGTGTTTCATATCTCCCCATGTTTTTAAACTTTCAACTCCACTATCAAATCCATCATATAACGGGCGCATAAATAAAAGAGCATATTGTATAGGCTCTATTACCTTTTGATCCCAATAACTTGGTGACTGACGCTGACTTTTACTATCTAAAAGCTGAACAATTTTATTACTTTGTGCACATAACTCATTAAGCACTACATGTTGTTTCTCAAACCAATCTTTATATTCTGGATTTTGGCTGAGTTGCCGTGATTTAAAAATAAGTAAAAGTACTTGTTCACTAATTGCATCGTATATTTCAGGGAATGGGGAACTTTTATCTAGCAATGTGTCTGTAAATATTTTTTTTTCGTATTCTGAAATAGACATCACATCCTCATTTGTTTGATATTGATCACATATTTAAACAATATTTTTGACAACTAGTTTTAATGAATTCTATGCATATAAATCACAACATCAAGAGCAAAGTTGAAAATAACATAAATATGGAAATTTAAAATCATTAAAATTCATATTTAATGAAAAAAAGAATAAAGTCAAATAAAATAAATCAATATAATATACCTATGGATTTTTATACATAAATTAAATTGAAAAAAATCAAAATATAGATTATTTCTAATAACTTGATTTTTTATTAAAGCTAATACATGATTAATGTCATCAAAAAATCACACCATGTTGATATGAACCAAAAACACTTTCAGGAGCTCCCCATGTTTGAACCAACCACTATATTTGAACCAACCACTATAAATGATGTAATTGCGTTTCTTGACAAGCTCAGGGTAATTCAACGACCTGATTTTGATAATGATGGAGACCCAATAAATTCACCATCAGTTTACAGATATTTATCAAGAGAGGATCAAGAAAAAGTAGATGATGCTGAAAGAATTACTATGGATTATGTCCGAACTTCTGGTGGTGAACCTAATAAGCGAGCAATAACCCTATTGAATAAAAAAGGATTTTCTACTTATTTTAATAGAGACCAGTACGACCGATACAGATATGTCGGTACAGTTCAGGTAGGAGATTGGGTATTGGATATCAGCGATCCCTCAACAGGAAATGAAGATTGGTTTTAATTGAAATAAATAAGATTTATTAAAGAAAGAATTATCTTGTTATGCGATAATTTCTTCATAATATCGCCCCATATATGGGGCGATATTAAAAAAATAAAATTATTAGGCGTTATTATGATGAAGTACCAACAATCCCCCTCACCTCATCCAGCCTAACCGCTATCCGTTTAGCTGCTTCTAGTTCACTAATGCCATGCTCTACCATCAGTTCTTTTCGCTCTGCTTTTTCCTCTTTCTCAGTCATACCTAATGCAAGGTATAGACTTGGAGGAACGGCACGAAATAGCGCTTCAATACGACTGGCTAGGACAACGCCTTCTGTATAACAACGGGGGGTTTTGGTTGCTGATAACAACATGGCTTTTTGTTCTGGTGTAAGTTTTTTAAATCGGGCGATTTCTTCAACTTCTTCAGGTGGCATCACTAAACACAACCACCACTCAATCATATTTAGCATCTTCTTCGACGTAGACGGAAAATCCTCTAAATTTTGAGTCGCCAGCCATAGCCAAGCCCCCAATTTACGCCACATCTTAACGACTTTAACCACGTAAGGAGCAAGTAATGGGTTAGTGGTGATCATATGGGCTTCATCCGTAGCAAAGACAATTTCTCGTTCTAAAAACTGATCACGTTCTGCAATATTATTAATGGTGTTGACTAATGAGGTATAAGCAACAGCTAAAGGGGCTTCATAGCCTTCTCTGGCTAATGTACCAAGGTCAATTAATGTTACGTCAGCTTCTGACCAATGTTGTCCTTCTTGGTTAAATAACTCCCCCAAAAAACCTTGCATAAATACACTGAGCGATTCGCCCATATTTTGGGCTCTTGCTCGTCGAATATCAGGGCGATCTTTATCTTTCGCAAAGGCATAAAATGTATTTTGCAAATCGGCGGTAATCATCTGCCTACCTTCATTCCATGCATTGTTGGCACTCACTAAAATGGCTTCTCGCATCATGCCTCTATCTGCACGTTCTAGCTTTGCTTCTTCTTTGGCTTCACCACCGGTTATCATTAATCGAGCAACAATTTCGAGTTCGCCTAAAATATCTCGCTCATCTACTTCATCGGTTTCATCTGCATCAATGACCTCACTAAGCTCATCTTCATTGATAGGCTTAGTCGTGGTTTCAATAAGCTTATAAGCGTCAGCAAAAGGCGCTAATGAAATCCCACAACCCGGTTTAATGCTAAGTTTATTCACACTCAAACCCAACTCAGCACAATAATCAGCAAACAACCCAAATGAATTTCCTGCCTCGGCAATAAATAAGCGAGGTCGATGAACCGCCATAAGTTGAGTAAATAGACTATTGAGTGTTGCTGACTTGCCTGAACCCGTAGGACCGAAGAGTACCAAATGAGCATTTTTAGAACGATCAGCACTATTTAAAGGGTCGAAAGTCAGCGGTGCACCACCACGATTAAAAAAGGTAAATCCTGCATGACCGGTTCCCGTATCGCGACCAAAAACAGGTAACATATTGGCGATATGTTGAACAAAAGTCAGTCGGGTATACCAATGCTTTTTATCTAATTCGGGATTAAAGCACATAGGCAAAGCACGAAGATAAGCATTTAATGGCGCAATATCATAGTCAGGCTTTATCGGCTGTAGCCCTGCATTTAGCAATACGGCAGTTAAATGGCGTTGATGACTGTTGAGATCTTTTAGTGTCGAACCTGATAAATAAAACGTCATACTCGCACGGTAAAGTTTATGACGTTCACCCAGATAACTCTTTGCTGTTTGAGCATCAGCGCGCACTCGGGCTGATGCACTGTTTTCGCCTATTGCATTTTTCGCAAGATGGTTAAAACGCTCTTCCAGTTCATCTTGCGGTTGTAGCACTAATGTCATTGATATCACTGTGCCTTGTGGTAACAAATCCATCAACGCATTGATATTATCCCCTTTGCGCGTTTCGCCTGTTAAATGCCCTACGGTAGGCGCTCGACGAAGCCTATCAATATTAATGGCTTTATGAGGGCGATTATCAAACCACCAAACGCCATTTTCTACATCTGCTTTAGGCGGTGTAAACATCAATGTTTCGCTAAAATCATTGAGTATGGGAAGTTCACTGTTGACAGTGTCAACAAGTGTTGCTGTGCGATAGAGCGTCTCTTTATCAACCCAATCAGGCTCAGGATTAAACCAACGTAACAACCATGCATGAATATGTTCACCATTTTGCCTGACCGTAGTGATCCCTGCACCTAACAGCGCGGAAGATAAACGCTCACAGACTTGATTGAGTTGTTCTTCAGGTGAGAAAGGCTCTATTGAATTCGGGTTAACATAACGATAAATCACCATACGAGTGCGTCGTTGCTGACCGCGCCAAGGTGCCCCTGTTACCGCCTTATCAACAAACAAACCTTGAGGTACTGCAAGCCCGCGCATATGCCGTTCAATGACCTGTAAATATGCCGTTGTAAAAGCAGAATCTTGTGCCCACGGTTTAATGTAATGACGTAATTTATCGAGATATCCTGATGTATCGACTTCATCTTGGCAAAAAAATTGGATCACCCAAGGATGATTATCGCGCTCTTCAAAACTATCTTGAAAAGCATCTTCCACAATATCGCGAATTTCTTCTAATCTTACTTCTGTTCTACCCTCTGTACCCACAGGGATCACTTCAAAAACTGCCCCTACAGAGACTCCATCATCCAACAATAAACATTGGCTATTGGGTAAATATTCAACCCAAGGGAGAAAATCAATAAATGAGGCATAATTAGGGTAAAGTGACTTCACGGCTTGTTGTGTTAATTTACCACTCTTTTTCATCAATAAGCCTCCAATCGTTCATTGGGTAAGGCATATTGCACTTTGCTATAAAAAGGAAAAACCGTGCTATAGCTGGGAATAGGCGTAGGCTCAGAACCCACAAAATGCGGATAAATATAGATCACCATATCGGGATTAGGTAAACGAGGGAAGTGATGCTGGATATGCTTTTTAGCCTGTTGGATCTCACTCTTATTGATAAGATGATTAGGCGGATTATCTGATCCTAGTAAGCCTCGCTGAATGGCTCTTTCTTGCCTTTTTTCTGTCTTTATTTCACCCACTTTGCTTTGCCAAATATCACGCATGGTATTGTTACCTGTGGGTAAAATCTCCTCTTTAGAAGTACTGCAACCTGTTAATAGTAATATCATTATTAACGATAAATGAGTTCCTTTCATTAACCATCCTTAGTCCAATTCATTCTGCTGGCTTATATCGAAATCGTATTTAACTTTACGTCCTTGCGCTTCATAATCGATAGGAATGGTACGAGTAATATGTACCGCAACTCGTGCACCAGGAGGCACATAAATCGCATCAAACATTTGGCCATATCGCGCTTTGACCCACTCTGCAATTTCGTTAGTTCCTCCCGATAGCGCTTTACCTAATACTGCCTTCCCTGCATTCCCCGTTAATGAATTCATCACCGATAAACCGTCTGTTGCTTTTGTGGTTTGGCTTTCCGCCATCATCGACGATGCAGCACTACTGGCAGAAAGTGCAAATAAAGTCGGTAAATAAGTGGAGGCATTACTTTTACGAGAACCTGAGAGGCAAGGTACGCCCTGTTCATCAGAGAGCCAACCGATACTTCCCCCTTGCGATTTATCATGGCGTCCATCTGTTGATGTTGCCGATTTAGGCACAGTACGAATTGAGCCATCTTTAAACACAAAGGTAATGGAATGAATATCACCACGAACGCAAGATAATACCCAATCGCCTGTTGCTGTGCCTGAAACCACAGCACCTTCAACATCAGGTAATTCAATGCCATTTGCAGTGAGATTTTCTTTACCAATAAGGATTTTAAACGGGTAAGGATCGGTGACTTTGCCCTCTATCGGTACTCGACCGAGTAATGCCGTCATCGCTTGGCTTCCCATCAGCGTGGCATTTTCAGGTAAGGTATAAACAGGATGTTCTGTAGCTGAAATATGTTGTTGTTTTTTCGCCGTAAGATCGAGCTTTGCTTTTTGTCGGCTGATTTCATTATCATCTAATTGACGAAACGCTGTAGGATACTGAAATGTACTTGTGCCATTTATCGGCTTTGCATTATTTTCATAAGCTATCCCCTCTAAGGGATCAATCCAGAGTATTGTTTGTTGATCAGTTTGCTCAAGCGCTAAACCAACGGGGAATTCAGTCTCCTTTGCCTTAATGTTTTGTTGTTCATTAATTAAAATATCCAATAAATCAGCCAATCGTTGCTGTTCATGATAAAGCGTTTGCTGGGCTAAATTACCTTCCTCTTGTGCTTTCGTCACTGCCTCATGAATTCGACTTTCTACATTATCACTTCTGTTTTTTAACTGCGTATTTTCAGTCAGTAACGCCTTACTTTGTCTCTCTAATTTCTCCTGATTGATTTGTATGGCTTTAATTCGCCCTAGCAAGGTACGTAAGGTGTCTTGCGCTGTATCACCTTCAATACCCAGAATGCGTAATTCTTCTTGTGTTAAATCTGTTATTGAAGAATGGCGAGTTGTCTCTTGTGATGATTGAGTGTGATCGCAAGACGTTACGCTTACCATAATCACGACCAATAACACGACAGGAACGATTACCTTCAGTAAGATATTTGAGCTTATTTGCATAACTTAATCTTCCTTTATGGTTAATTCAGGAAGAAAAGCATTCTCTAAACGCCCTTTTGTCACCAAATAAACAACGGTGGTATCTTCAGGTGTTCCCTTTGCACCTAACCAACTATGTTGAAAAGTGGCGCTATAAAAATCACCTTGTAAATTTTTAGGGTCAAGTAATACCTCTTGTTCTCGTTGATTACGTAAACTGAGTGCCACTACGCTGTAAGCTTGCAATCCCCATGCACCTAATGGTTTTATCTCAATACCTTCACTTGGCAGTAATGAGGTCAATTTTTCGGGTGATGGCATGGCAAGAGAGTGCACACCTATCAATGGCTCAAGGGTACGAAGAGGTGCATACAGACTTTGTGAAGCGTAACGGGTTAACGCAATAGGGATCGGGAGTATTTTTTGGCGTTTATTCGTGACCGTATTTTGCTGTTTGGCTAACGTTTCCTCTTGTGGGTATGCCAACTTCACAGGCTCTAAGGCTTCTTTTCCTTGTTTGGAATAGATATCTAATAAAATCATCTCTCCATTTTCAATATCTTGAAGCACTAAACGAGTATAAGAAAATGGCGCTTTCGCCAGTAAATAAACGACACCGCCAGCGCTTTGTATTCTCAGTTTTCCTTTTAATTCAGGTGGAAAACCGACTCGCACATTGCGTTCAATAAACACAATACGCTCTTCATTTACATGCAAAGTAACTTTTAGAGGAATGCGTTCCCACTTCATTAATTCAACAGCTTGAACGGGTAAGACAATAAAACAGAGCAGAAAAAATACGTGTTGTTTCAAGCGCATTAATGAAGCACTCCTTTCTTTTCATCCTTGATAGTGGGAACAACTTCCAAACGCTGGGGAATATCGAAAAAACAATCTAGTGCTAGACCAAAGGGATTGATTTCAGGGTTCTTATCCCAACGAACAACCTTTAAGGGATAACGAACTAATGAGCGTTTAACCGGTTCTGCATTTACATACTCATCAGTGACTAAATCAAGTCGAACACGCCAATTATCGCGATCAACAATCGTGACACTCTCTTCCTTATAGCCTCGTTCTGGAATTTCAGATACGCCACGAACGCGATCACGAGATTCCCCCAGATCTTTACGTTGTTTCGCATCTTGCTGTAACAGCAGTTCACAATTTGGCGTTAAATATGCCGATAATGAATTGATCCGATAGGGATAATCCACATCGCCATTTTTCGTCCAACTATTGAGTTGTTGGAAGATATAAAAGCTAAAAGCATAGACGGTTGGCGGAGGGATTTCCCACCAAGCTCGAGAGCTCCCTGAACGTAAATCAGGCGGATTATGAATAGTTAAATGCCTAGGTGATGTGAGCCAGCCAAATAAGGCGAGTGCGATAATAAAACAGAGAACGCCACATATTACTCTTAATGTTAAAACATGATGATCACGCGCATTAAGTGCATTCTTAAATCGACTCATATGACTCCTTACAATAAAAAGTCACTGAACGTAAACGCCGTAGTGATAGCACTTGGTTGCGACAAATTAATCGGCTCGCCCCCATACCATACAAACTTAAAAACCACTCTATGCGGCGATAAAGGTAGTTTTCAGGCTTACCTCGTTTAAAACGCGCTAGTAACCTTCCCCCTAAAATAATCGTGATTAATGGCATTAATAAAGATACGGTCGGCAAAGCTATCCAACCTAAAAAAGGTATGATGGGAATAGCAATAATCAAGCCACCCAAAACACTCAACAGCGCTGTTATTCCTAACTCTGGCGTTGTAAAACCGCGAAAAACAACAGGCTCGGCATTTAATCTATCAGGCATAAACTCAATTGTTGGCATATATTTCCTTAGAGCAACACGGTTGCTGCTTTTGAGGCTAACCAAATCACGACAACAATTAAAATCACACCGACAACACAGAGCATGCCAAACTTTGCCCACGTTGCTTTACCGTCACGCACTTCAGCAAAAGTGGCAATAATGGCATTGCCAACCGCTAACATCGCCACAGCGGAAAGAATTAAACCACCAAGCACAATGCCATCATTAAGGTAGCCCGAAATTTGCCCATAAAAGGTTTTATCTGCACTGCTTTTAGGGCCTTCCACCGTAGGCAAATCAGCCCAAGCCATAGAGCTACCTAATAATAAAAGCGAAACACTACGAATAAGAAAGCAATAGAATAAACGTAGAGAAAACAATCCCTTTTGATACATCGAGATATCCTTATATAAAGTGAAAAATACCCAATACTATTGGGCAAATAAAAAGAGACTGATAACAATCAGCAATACAGTACGAATAACAAAACGGATCAGCCCTTGCTCTGTAATACGTTCCGAAGCATATCCTTGATAAACATGCAGTAATCCCCATCCAGACCATAACAAGAGTAATGCAATCAAAATCCCAACAAATAAAGGATGTAGAGATGTCGGCGCAACATTGCCACTCGCAATATTGAATGCATTAATTTGTGCTTCACTCATGGATGATGCTCTTGCTGATATTGCGCTGAGAAAGAAATTAAAGCACTTGGCTGGGCACGCAAAGGATTGAGATAATGTTTAAGCCCTTGGCGTATTGCCTCAATATCCTGTTTGATTTGTTGATAATCCAAGTAGAAACGCGTGGGTTGTTCACGTTTAAGGGCTTCAACATGAGCTGAAGCTAATCTAGCATCAAGGTAATCGAGTTGTTTTATAGCTAAAACAAGTTCATCTGATTCAGAGGCATAGGCTAATGGTGCTATTAATAGTCCCAATAAATACCACGCTCGTATTTGAACAATTCGCATAAATAGACCTTCTTAGATACTGTCGTATAAAAGAAAGCAGAGTGGCAGGAAAAAACTGGCTAAGCAGTAGAAAAGCAGAAATGGGAAAGTGGAAGTTTTATAGGGAACTAACGCCTCCACTTTTAATATTTATTGATAAAATTATTAGTATAGCAATAAGAATAAATCTATCGTTATTAAACGATTATAAGGATAATTGTGTTAATTTATTTTGTCTCATCTTTAGATTCAAAAGAATCTGGACTACTAGTAAAACCACAATTATCACAAACCAAATCTCCAGTTTTACCAAATGCAGCATCACCACCAATTTCAACAGCATTAGGTACAGCATCATGCCATCTTTCTTTACTAATATGGACTGAGCCACATTTAGGACATCTGTTCATATAAACTCCGTTTAAAGAATAAACATAAAAGAAAAATTACATTATAGTTAAAATCCATTATTCCAACCATAAGTTAAATTACTATTTTCATAATATATGACATAAAATATTTAAGTATTTATTCTTATATTTAGTTTAATGACTCACTAATAATTGTTACTCCTCCTCATAAATAATGATATTCATCACTATTCAAAACAAATAATTTGATAAATTTCATTAACCAGTTACTCTAATTTAAATTCATCATTAAACTCAATAAGGACGTATTATGTTTAAATGTAAAGGCTGTAATGAAGAATTATCTAATGCGAAAATGGTCGGTTTAGTTATCGGTCAAATTGGTCGTGAAAAAGCAATAAGTCAAGGGTTATCAAATAGTTCAAAAACTGATTTTATTGCTGGTTTAGTATCAGGTTTCAAAGTGAAATGCCCTAAGTGTGATACAACCAATTGGGATTACTCATAATGCCTATCTTAATTGGCTTAATTGCACTTGTGTTTATCTATCTTTATATTAAATCAAAAAAATTTAGAGGATTGACTAACCAAGCCATAAAAAAATCCCCTGATGCATTGAAACAATATAATGAACAGATGAGAAGAGAACTAGAAAAGCGAAATAATAAATAAAGTTGACTCTAGAAAGGAAAGCTTAGGTTTTCCTTTTTTATTTCATTAAAAATTTAAACACACTTAATCAGCTTTTATTTTTCTGAAATAACTCCTCCTGCAAATTCTTCTAAAACTCCTTACCGCTACAAAAACAGCTATTCCTATCAAAAAATAGAGTAATCAAAAATTCCTCTTGTAATAAAAACACACTATTTACACCATAGATATATAAAAAGAGAGTCTAAACTCTCTTTTTTCTGCATCCAATAAATATTTATTTTATAAATGATTTGCTGATTTTATAGATTTCAATAAAGTATTAAAAACTTCATTCTGCGATGCTCTGATCTTTTTTCCTTTTGGAGTAACAAAGGTCACTTCTTTTCCACTACGACTACAAACAGTACTAATTGTACTTCCGTCTTCTCGAGTCTGAATAATGCGTGGTGTTTGGAAAAAAGAAGACTCAGGCGTAACAGATTTTCCTTTTCTAGTTACCATACCCAACTCCTTAGCTTGCCATGTTGATTGCATTATAGTATCGCTCATAAATCACTCACTATCAACTGAGCGGTTATTTTGCTCAAACCAATTTAATAAATCTTCTGCTGAGCGGTAAAGTATTTCTTTTGAACCATCACCAGTTAAATCCTGAAAACCATATTCTTCTACATAGTATGTTGCAACATTTTCATTTATAGGAAACATGAGCCGTACACCTGTTCCTTGTACCTGTAACAGAAAAAACACTATGGTATAAAGCATAAACTTAAGCGTATTTCCATCAAGAATAGATGGTTGAATTTGAAAGTTCTGAATCATTTCAATATTCAATACATTATCGGAGCAATATTCACAAATACAGGCTCCAGCAGGTCTATTTTGTATATCTAAAAACTTAAAACAAAAACTAAATCCATTATCATTTTGAAATGTTTGCCCTGCATGTTCCCAAGGAAGTCGCCTCTCAAGCGGAAAATTTCGGGTACTTGCAATACACCATTCTAAGTCTGACTCATTTAATAAATATGCCATAAAAGATTGCTCAGACTGTTGAAATAACTCATTAGTTAATCTAATTGCCTCCTCACCACACTCTCGTATTATTAACTCGGGCATCAGCAACTCCATCGCATCTCAATTAATAAAAAGGAATAATCCCTACAAATACTTCTTAAAGCTCCCCACTGTCACAGAAATAGCAAATCCTATCAACAAGATAGAAGGTAGCAACAAGAGATTCGGATAAACTGCAAATGGTAGTGATAAATATAATACACAGGGAATATAAATTGCGGGCTTGATTATTCGCTTTGCATGATGATAAAGAAAACTCGATTCATAAGCTGCACCATATCGACGTAAATCACGTCTGACCAAACCATCAACAATGCCCACCATTATCACCAAAATAAACAATGGAATTGATAGCATGAGAATAGTGACTCGCATCATCACAATTTGTAAAACAAAGAATGTCGCGAGTAGATATTGTTCTCCTGCTTGAATCGCTTTTATTATTCCTACATTAATCCCATCAGTAACACCATTACCCGTTCTTATGGAAGATAATGGTATTTTCAGCAAACTGTCCTGCATCCATTGCGAAAAATCAGTGATCCAATAAATTACTGTTATTACTGGTGAGTATAAAAATATACTTTGTGTAAAACTCTCAGCAAAATAAGTTCGTTCAATCAGCATGATTTGGTAACTATGTTGTGCTCCCTCTTCCGCCCAAAAGAAGAAAATACCGATATATTCCAATATCAAACTAAACAAAAGTGAAGCCAACAAAACACCAATAATCTGCCAATGCAAATCCCACAATAATGTGGTAAAAAAACCACGTCTTTTTGGTGATGTTAGCGATGATGTTGATGATGTATTTATCTGCGACATATCATTTTTCAAATTTACTGATTGGCGAGAATGCTATCAGACCACCAGGTATCACTCGTTCTATAATGTTGTCGCATATAATCCACAATTTGATTCATACTCTCAGGCATTAACGGATCCGCTTTATCTGAAGGTAATGGCATTCTTAATTTCCAAAGTTGCCCTCCATTTAATAATGCAAAAGCTTGTCCTTTAGGTAGATTGATAATATTTGCTGGCGTGATTAAAGGCGTTCTAACTGTGCTGACCCTATCCTGTGTATTCGAAGTAAAATCACCGCCCATATCAGCATTAGAAATATCGGTTACTCCTGAAATCAGCATCTTGGTATACACTTCAACTTCGGGTAATTGCTTCGTCAATAGCTCTGCAGTTTCAGTATGTCGCACTCGCAACATCACCACACTATTAAAATTACCTACAACTTGTGCAGCCTTTGCCACACTCCCCACTCGCGCCTCAATATCAGGTAAAGTCTGCGTATAGGCTGTTACTTCAATTCCTGCACCACCACCTTTGTTGATCAACGGAATAAACTCATCCCCCATCAATTCATTAAATTCATCACAATGTAGACTAATTGATACCTTTTTTTCATCTGCATTCGGTAAACCATCATTAATGCCAAACTTATAAATATGTCCAGCAACACTCACTAAATCAGCAAACATGGCATTACCTACTGCCGTAGCGATTTCAGGATCAGATAAGGCATCTAATCCCACATACACAATGCCTTTTTTGCGTATTACCTGTAGCCAATCAAAAATAGGACGAGGATCAGAAATATCTGTGTAATCAGGGGAAATTAATTCAGCAATTTTTCCTGAAGTGAGCTTTTCTAATAACGGCAATAAACTTGCCACAATCTTGTCGTAATACTTTCTGTCATAACGAACAGAAGAGCGTAAGCTCTCTAATATCGGATCGAATATCGCTTTTCCTTCATTACCATTTAGCACTTGTTCAATTGCAACAACACGCAAGGAACGCCCTTCCATATATCGAGGAATATCACGTTCATCTAATATTTTGGTGAGATTTTCGATGAGTTGCCATAACTCAGGCTTATGCTTTGTTAGCCAATATTCAGCATAGGTTTCAAATAATAATTCGATATTATTCACATAGCGCTGAATGATACTAAAGCTAGGTCGTTGTCCTAATGCAACCAATGCTCTGGCAATAATGTTCACAAAGCGCCATGCAAATTCTTTAAATGCCGCACTACTTCCTTCATGGCTTAATTGACCTGCAATACGCGAGGCAACTTCTGAAATCCGACTAAAACGCCCAACCGCATTATAACGAGCACTGATATCTGGCCATCCAAGGTGAAAAACGTAAAACTCATTATCTCGCTCAGCTCGATGCGCTTCGGCATACATTCGTTTGAGTAAATCGGCATCACCTTTAGGATCAAAAACAATGGTGACATTACCTCGCTGAATATCTTGTGTGATCAGTAACTCAGCAAAACGTGTTTTACCCACTCGCGTAGTACCTAGCACCAACATATGCCCTACTCGTTCACTTAAGCTCATAGAGACATTTATCTCTTTTAACTCAATCCCATGTATAGCAGGGTTTCCGCCAACGGGTGGTAATGGGCGAACGGAATTAAATATCGAATCGGATGCTAATAATGAACATAGTGACGGGAAATGATACTCATAGCGTTGTTCAAATTGACGAGCCACACGATACAGCTTAGGTGGACGAATATATTTAGCGACTTCAGGTCGTAACGTATCGAGTAATCGTTGTGTATGTTTTTGTTCCCATAAGAATCCTTTTCCTAAGAAGAGTTGATGGTGGCTTATAGGAATATTTTTACTCGACATCGCATAACGTTTTAAACGACGAATATTACGGCGATAACGTAAAACACGACTCCCTTGAATAACTCGCCTTATTGATAAAATAGCAAATCCTGATGCCGTGACATAACTGACAGATCGTGACAAAGCCACTGCCCAAGGTGCAGTAATACAAATATAGCTTGCACACGCTGTAACGATAGAGGTATTAAACTCAACAGCAGGACGTAATAAGGCTTCAATGACATAGCGGTCACTCATTGTTCTGATCCCTTATCAGTGATTAACACAGGATAGTGTGTAAGTCCCAATCTGAGGGCTAAATCACTTCCTGAAACGGGCAATAATGTCAATCCTTGTGCTAATTCATTTAGCTCATTCCATGCCGTTTCAGTATCAATATTGACTATGTAGCCCACTGCATTAAGCTCAATCAGTTGTTCCCTTTTCTCTGTTAACCAACGTCGAGAAAAATCATCGTCACCAATTAAAAACAGCGGTGACATTCTGCTTAAATTTAGAGTTCGATTAGGTTGATAGCCTGGTGTTAATTCTGGTGTGCTCACAGGCAATAAGTTAACTAGGCTGGGTGTTGACAGTGTCAACACCTCTGAAGGAGATGAAACTTTATCTTCGTTATCAGGTGGTGATATAGCTTGGAAATAGTTTTCGGTCGATTGCCCACCCAGATCAGCAACAACGATTAATTCGGTTTGTTTCGTATTGAGTGACGGTATTACTTCTGCAAAACTAGGAGATATTCCAACGGAAATAAATAGAAAAACTAATCGGCTCTTTGCCATCCCTGCACTCCTTGTTGTAAAACGACTGGCATCACTCCATTGCCATGCTTTAGCCATATCCCATTATCATGATTTAATGTGATATGCCGATTTCTTATCTTTTCGATAGGAATATGATGTTTTTTAGCCCAATGTCGAATCACATCATCTTTCCCCGTACTTCCCACTAAATAGATATCAATAGGTTGATTTTGTTTGATAAGTTGAGTGAGCTTTACATCACAAACAGGGCAATTTTCCTTCACAAATAAAGCCTGACGATTTTCTCTTATTTCATGTTGAATCGGTAAGATTTCAGGATAAAGTCGAAGCCACGCTTGATTAACCTCTCGCTGGAAAGCCAATTCCGCTTCAACGCGCTGAAATTCTTGCTTCACCACTAATTCAGCAAAATAACGTCGCTCTTCATAAGTACGCGCTTCAATGCCTAATAAAGTTAAAGGATCTAAGTTCGGTGAAAACTGCCCCCGTTTACCCTTTTTTAGCATTTCATAACGTTGCCATTCTTTCTCTGTTAATTTCCATTCTTGAGCATTTTCAGTGATAAGTAATTGTTCTAATGCTTGTTGCTCTGTTTTTAAAACTTGATGCTGATTTTGAGTCGCCATTCCTTCTGTTGACACTGTCAACACGCTAATCCCCAATAAAACTAGAAATTGAGAGTACAATATAGACTGCTTTTTCATTTCAACATCCTATTAGCCGATGGTATTGAATTTATGGGTATTTCTGGCGGTAATTGGTAACCTGCACGCAATGAATGACAAACAATTCGTTGAACAGCATCAATCTCAAGTTGCCATGCAGCACCTGCCAATACTTGCAGTGTCTGCTTTAAACGCATAGGCCCTAATTGATGATGTACAACGGGGAGTTTTTGGTTATAGAGCACTTGATTAGAAGGCGTTGTCTTACATAAAGAATATCCAGAAGGTTGTAAAACATAACGCATCGCGTCACTCACTGTGGAACGTTGAGAAGTTGGGATATGAATATCAATTACTTGCTCTAGTGGTTCGTGTTGAGCCAACGTTGGAGATGTGTTTATTAATAAATAGCGATCATAACGCACAACTTTTGGTGTCATTGCATAGAGATCAGGCTGTGCTGTTTGAGTGTTTTTATTGAGAATAATGGGGCTGGGTTCAGTTTCAGGTTGTTGAAGTTTTTCTTGGGGAGTACAAGCCGTTATAAATAACGCAGTGAAACAGATTATAAAGGATATGGGTTTGTTCATAGGGACTCTCTGTTATAAAGAGTCCGACTTTGATGGATTGTTGGTTAGGGAGCAATGGGGAAGTGTTTTTTGATAACATTAAATATAAATACTAAAAAATTGTTTATCAATCATAAAGAAGCTTTGTATTTCCGTCACAAAAATTACATCCCCATAATCCACTCATGTCATGCTCAGATGTACTAACCGTACTACAGTAATCGCAGGTATAAAGAGAATCATGATATGTAAAGCAATTTGTACATAAATATCCATCTCCATATTCACAAACTGTTTCATAGCCCTCACATTCCGAGCAATTAGCGGGTAAAGAAGAAGTGACATAGTCTTCAGGACACTCATTGGATTCATTCAGTATTTCATAACGGTCAGCATGATAATTACAATTACCACACTTATAATCTGAGTTATCATAAGATTCTAATTTACTTTTTTTCTTACAATTAGGACATGTTATTATAATAAAAAATTCGCTTATTCTACTTTCACTACAAACTAGACAATAATTCTCACACAATAAACTCTGATTAGAGTTCATAATTATTCTTTCATAACTACTATTTTTATTACAATGTGGGCACAAGATAATTTTATATCCTTCATTTTTTAATTTTTCTAATTTAGGTTGAATATAATTAAATTTTGCAGATATATAAAATTGTGAATTTCGTAACATTATAGACTCATGACTTCTTAACCTTGCTATTAAGATGCTATTAAATGGTTTTTCATGGAAGTAATTTAGCATTAGTCTATTTAATGCAAACCAAGCATCTGCTTGCTCATAAAGAATTTGATTTATATCATCATCCGTAAACGATGGATGATAAAAATGAACAACTCTATTACGATGTTTTCTTATTTTATCAAATATTTTAATAACTTTTTTATCTAATGGCTTTTCTAAAATATCACCAAGTCGACTACAAGTTTCATCATAAGTCACAGATAAAAAGTCACCAGATATATATTTTTTTCTTGAGATATTTTTACCTGAACACACCAAAGTCCAATGTTCTTGTACTAGCGGTACTTTTAATAATATTTCTACTGCTGTCCAAAAACTAACGATTGAAAACTGTGGTTGTGAATTTTCCATTTCTTCACGAGCTTTATCTAAAAAATTCAAGCCATTATCAATTAATGCATTAATATCTTTATTTATAACATATGGAATTTTTTCTTCAATAATCATATTAAACTCTACATCTTTTTTATAAAAATTAATAAATTAAATAATACTTACCAATGTAAAATATTAATTACACCTTGAATTATAAATTTAAAAAATTAATTTTATTTAGCTCACACCTGTATTTATTGATAAATTAAAATTTATTCAACCCCCGACTAATATCAG
This sequence comes from Proteus terrae, assembly GCF_003144325.1. Taxonomy (GTDB): domain Bacteria; phylum Pseudomonadota; class Gammaproteobacteria; order Enterobacterales; family Enterobacteriaceae; genus Proteus; species Proteus terrae. Next base: position 29,236 of record NZ_PENS01000016.1, on the reverse strand, counting down.
CTATTTTCAAATCTGATGTACTTAATTCATAAATGGAACCACCTGTTAATTTATTTTCTCGGTAATTAAAAACAATTCCAAATTTTTCATAAAAATGATTTCGTCTATCTTTATTATCTCTATCAACATCAGATAGTTTTATTCTTTCAACTCTAGTATTTTCAAATTTTTTCGCCCAAGAAATAATGTAGTTAAAGATGATAGTACCTATACCAAGATTTTTATATACATAATATCTAATGTGGATATCGCCATTACTTAACTTTACAGAAGGAGTGTCCTCATTTATATAAACACCTCCCCAACCTTGTGGTTCACTACATGGCCAAACCCTACTTAACACACTGAATTTAATGATTATTTTTTATTTTATTAACTTCTCATTTAAAAAATATTGGTTATAAGATTTTTCAACTTTAACTGTTGCTATTAATTCTTTATTTCCATTTAAAATAGCGTGGTAAAATACTTCCTTCTTCATTTAATCACCTAGTTTCATCAAAAAAACATAGATAAAAATTAACTTATATATTTACATGTGATAAATTTAATTTTCTCATTAATAAAAATTAAATAAATATTGTAATATCAATATATTCTTTCTTGTCATTAAACAATAGTAAACCCGATAGATTCAAGTTTTTTAATTTCGTCTGCTTTTAATATTTTAACAGCCCAAATGAGATATTCTCTTGGACGAGATGATGCAACATAAGCAAATCGAGCAGCTTCACTTTGCGGGTCTTTTAACCAGTCTAACCAATGAGCTTCATTTCCAGATTTAGCAGTTGATATCAATATAGTAACGTCATGTGTTTCACCTTTAGCCCCATGAATTGTTGTTTTTCGGAATAGTGAGTTCGATCGTTTAGTAATACCCAATGATGTTGAAACTTTTTGTGTAGATAACCCCTTAGGTGAAGATAAATTTGCAGTATTCAAAGAAGTTAAGATATTAGAAATTGTATCTGGACAAAAATCTTGCTTTGAAAGAATATGTACTAAAGGTTTTATTTTTTTTACCCAGCTAGACCAATCAATTTCAAGATCTTGCATTTTATTTTTTATAAAAAAATTCAAAGAATTATATAAAAACTTACGCCACAATAAACTTGAATTTATAGAATGAGGACAGTGAAAACTGTTAGACTTAGTACTTTCATTAAGGTAATGATGAATAAACTCAGAAAAATACTCCAAAGAATTAGAGATAGTATCCATATTATTAGAATCAAAAATCTTAATTGAGAGAGCTAGTTTTTGCATATTATTTAGTTGACTAGTCGACGTATAAAATTTTTGAATTATATTATGCCCTCTAGATAAAATAGCATTATTTTCATATTCTTTACACAGCTCATCAAAGGTACTAATTAATTCTGTAGGGCAATTTTTATATTGAACAATTAAGCATCTAGGTTTTAACCAAGATATATTGCCAATAATACCTGTGCGACCTGTTAATTGCGCACAAACATTTACAATATTCTGGCAACTTCTAAAATTTCGTGTAAGTCGTAAACTTGAAAATTTATTATCTAAAACAAACTGCTTCACTTCCATAGGCTCTACTTCACGAAACCCATAAATAGATTGGTGAAGATCACCTATAAAATGCAATTTCGCTCCATTGTCTGCAAGAATTTTAAGTATAGCCAATTGTTCTTTAGATAGATCTTGACATTCATCAATAATAATTAAGGGATAGCGTTTAACCAATAAATTAATAAATTCTTTATACTCGATGCGAGTTAAAGTAATTAAAGCTAAACATTCAATATCTCGATATGTTGCAAAACCACCATTAAGCATTTTATCTTTAGTATCTATAAAGTCATTAAGTTGCCATCTTTCAAGAGTAATTCCCTTCAATGTTCTATCAAATATTGAGTCCCCTGTGTCAAAAATGACTTGCCTTATATTACCAGTAGCAGTCAAACTAAACGAGTATTTATGAGCATATATCTTACCTCGCTTAACATAACTATACTTAGTTCTATAACCTAAATTTGCAGATGGTTCGACAATTCTAATTGATGAGTCTCTATTATTGCCAATATAACTTGTCAGTTCTGTTGCCAATGGAGAAACTATATTTTTATAAATGAAGCTATCAAAAGTACCTAAGAAATGTGGAAAAATATTCTGACTGACCTTTAAATATTTAGATACTCTATGTGCTAATTCGTCAGTGGCACTATTGGCAAATGAGAGAATTGCCATTCCCTGTATTTTATTTCCCCATTGATTAATTTCTTTGGCAACTTTGGCTGCTACGACTTCTGTTTTGCCACTTCCGGGGCATGCCTCTAAAAATATATGAGTCTTAATGCTTGAGTTTATATAATCAAGTTGTTCATCGGTAAACTTTACAGACATTCTTCGCCCTCTACTAACGATGAAGCCCAAAGAATAGCTTTTTTAATGTACTCTGGAACTAAAAAATCAGTACCATCAGTTTGAAGTTTATCAGCAAGCACTTGAGCAAAAAGACCTTTTCCAATATTATCATCATCAATTCTTTTAAGAATTTTGTGTGCAGCTTCAGCTATTTCCCTAATTTCTTTTTTCGTCCAATCTATTTTTGACATTAGGGTAAATTCTTCAATTATTGTGCTTTCTCCTTTTTGTGGCTTGGGCCACAAAGATGCAATTATATTGGACATTAGCGCAACATTGTTACCCTCCATCGCTAAATCATATTCTAACGTTTTGTATTTACTTACATATAACCGAGCATTAGCCGATTTATTGATACTTTCAACAAGATTAATAGCATGGTTAGTTCCTTCTCCCATGTTCCCATCATAGGGAATAAAATCTCGACTTACGTTCTTCGTTATTCCCCCATTCCCGGGTTCAGAAAGCTTAACAACTTCAATTTTAGGTGGATCTCTATCGGTTAATCCAGCACATCTTATAGGAATATTTTTATCAGCTTTTGTATCACTAGAAGTTTCAATATTGCAGTACAATTGCATAAAATGCTTAAAGTAAATTCCATTAAGATTTATTGTAGAAATACCTTGATCTTCTAAGCTATTACGCCCCTCTTTTTGATCTTTCAAAACTATCTTTGCTAAACTTGGGATTATCATTTGTTCAGCTATACCTTCGACAAGAATTACACCTCCTGCAAATAGAAGGTTAGACTTTGTTACATCAAGCCAACGATTAATAAACTGGTTACTTGATGTAGAAAGACCACATAATCTTAGTGGCGTTGCAATAGGTTCAGGTAATTTAGATAAATGAATAATTGACCCTAATTCAACTGAAGAAGCAAGAACAGGAGAATGAGTAGTTACAATAACTTGTACATTTTTATTTTGTTGTGCAACAGATTTTAAATGATTTAATAGTCTAATTTGCAACTGAGGATGTAAATGTGCTTCTGGCTCTTCAATGAGAAGCAGTTTAAATAGAGGTTGATCTCCATCATCCTCATCTAAAGTAAGCTCAGCAAGAATAGAAGCAATATACAATAAATTATTGTAGCCTAAACTATTTTGGCTAAGCCTGCGGAATAAATCTTGATCCTCAACAGATAAATCAGGAAAAAATAAGAGAGTTAAACTTTCTACGATCTTAGTAAAATCAGCCTCTACAAATTGAATACTCGTTTTTTGACCAAAATAATGACCTATAGCATTTGTCAAATTAGTAGTGATTAATTCATTAGCATCTTTTATGCTTAAATCCTTATCAGAAGCTAAAGATTCATTAAAATTTTTTAATTTCTCTTCAAGCGGATGTAACTTTTCATCTTTTCTACATTGTATCAACTCTTTTCGATTTAACGCTTTGAGTAATTTAGATAATCTAGATTGACGTCCATTAGATAATTTAGCCTCTGCATCTCTTAGTGGAGGTAAATAGATACATTGGATAAATTCTAATAATTCGGGATCAAATTGGGAATTTTTAGATTTACCTCCCCAAATGATTTTTTTAAATCGTCCTCGGACTTCCTTGTTTTCGGCTTCTAAGTTTAATATTGCTTTGTTTGAAGCCCCTACCCATGGAAGAAAAGCTACTTTTTCATCTACACTTAACCCATCGAATACAGCTTGAATAAATAAGTTTGAAGAAACCTTTCCTTTCGTCGTGAATGAACAATAGAAATCATCATCAGTAACACTATATCTTCCTGATTCAGAGTCCTGAAACAACTGACGGATAGCATTTATAATGGCTGTTTTTCCAGAACCATTTTCACCAACAATTACATTCAATCCATCTATGAGTTGAATTCTAAACTCTTTATCAAAACAACGAAAACCTTGTACCTTCAAATCACTTAAATACATACTAAGTCCTACTATTATCTATGCATCTATGTAATAAACACATAATTATCAATAGTTAACTTTGTTGCATAGTTAACGATTAGAAAAAACGAATTAATCGAAGATAAAATTATGCTGATTTTTATCTTGTTCAATACTAGCTACATCTAACAAATATCATGTATAGCAAGTAAAGAATTTATATCTTTAAAAAAACTAAATTCATCCCTTTTAATTAAGGTTTTTTAGGTGGTGGAGCTGGTTGTTGAATTTCTTGTTTTTCTGGTTGATAACCATTTCTAACTACATCATATTTAGAATCTATAATCATTCGATTAGTAGAAGTCTCTTTACTACTTTTTTTATTTTCTGATTGTGACATAACTTCCTCATATATATTAGTTTATCTCTGTAAATTTAAAAAACTCAATACTTTCAATCTCACTAGATAGTATTAAGATGCCAAGAGTTTCAACTCTTGGTCGTTCAAAACCACCATCGTCATTTAATACCCAATGTTCTTCTAAATAGAGTTGTTCTGGTTCAGGGGAACTTGAGGCAAAAGAATTTATACTAAATTTTCCTGCTATTTTTTCACTATTTTTTAGAGTAACAATAACCCAGCAAGTATGACCTAATCTAAAAAAATAATCCCAAGCTCGTCCTGTTGGGTGAGGTAATAATCTACTTAGCCACCTCCATGAACGAATCCAAACAAGTATTACAACTAAAAAAATGGGACTAATAAATAATACAACCAAGTAAAAAAACAAATACAAAATGAAACAATTATAGTATAAATTACTATTTTGGATAAAATAAATAGGTAAAACCCATATACCATAATTAATACAACTATATGAAATTATATCGATAAAGTATTTAGTCATATCTAATCGAACATTGGGTTGTAATATGCTATAAATCTTCATACTTAAGAAGCCAGGGATAACAAAAGTAATGAATAATATTAATTTATTTACTTCCCAAATATCCATAATATATTCCTAGCTACAAAGTAAAAACTGTAAGTAATAACTCACTATATGTCTATTACGGCGATCACAATAAACAGGACTTAATATTTTTATTTTATATTTCAAGATACACATACTCTCTGTTGACACTGTCAACACTCCTCTCCTTACCTAAAATAGGCATCCCTAAGTTCTGCCATAACACCCGACACATATTCTCTTCTTGCGCGTTTAATCACTCTTTTTTCTGCCACTAACACGGTTTCAGGAGGCTTTGGCTGTATTTTTTCCAATGGCTTATCGGTAACTCTGTCACTCAAATTAAATCGTCCTTCTCGAGCGCGTTTTAGATTGGCTAACAGGTACGCAGTGGGATTTCTGACTGTTGTTTTTTTCATTCTATCGACTAAATCATCAAGGAGCCGTTGCCCTAGTCCATCAGGTAATGCCTTGAGTTGCCTCTCTAGCATCATTTTATCCTCTGGGTTGAGTCGTTCAGTGACTTGAGTTGACCAAAGTAGCGTTGAGTTTGTTGCTGTATACGTATCTTTTACACTCCGTGTAAAACTACGTACGTAACGGTTCGATTTTCGAACTGGGTCGCAATCCCTTGATTTACGGCTTAGTTCGGAAATCGAACTCGGTATTTGAGTGATGCTTTTATTGCTGAGTTCGATTTCCGAACTAGGGGTTTTTGAACTGAGTTCGATTTTAGAAGAGGTTATTTTCTTTTGTTTTCTCGTCACCATTTGTTGTGGTGTTTGTGGTGATGATAAACGCGCTTCAATAAGAGCGACACGAGCATGTCGGTGACGCATTCGTTTCTCGGTTTTGATACTTTGTAAAACGGCAATTGCTGTTAAGCGCACTGTTTTATTGCTATGGCTACATGCTTGAGCAACGGTATCAAGCCAACTGGGATCAAAATATTCACACTCAAACACACCCAATGGTTCATCATGCTGAGCATAAATATTACCTCGAATACGTCCTGATTTATCTCTGACTCTTTTGCATAAACTTAGCCAACCGGTTAATCGTAACATCAACAAGGCTCTACTGATTGTCTCTCGGGATGCTTTATCAGAATGGGGCAATGCAAGTTGACTTTGTAACTCGTCATAGGTTGGAAAAATAACACCCTCATTCTGTTGAGCATAAAGCCTAATCATGACCCAAGCCATTTTATCTAATGGCGATAATCGGCTATCTAAAAATAGCTGACGAGGAATAGCATCATGTACATTACCTAAAAACAGCAATCCACTTTGCTCATTACTCATATCACCAGATTGCGCCTTTTGCTCAATCCGATCCTGCATCTTTGTTAGTGTTTGTTGAATAATATTATCGACCGGCATAGTTGCCATTAAATAGCACTCCACTCTTTAGTTAATGACCAGACGACAGCAAGCGGAATTTTTTGTTGCTCAGCAATATCCATCATCACTTCTAAAGCCTCTAATGAATCAATATTATGAATTTCTGCTATTTTCCATTGTTGCCAGGCCAATAGTTCTTGTTCTTCCGTTGGATTGATGTTGCGCCCTTGTTTAGCAACAATGCCTACCAATCGACGTCGAGAACTCACCTCAATCGCTGTAAGTCCAAAAAAGTGCTGCATTAACTCAATAGAACCCTGTAATGCTAATGCTCGATTCATATACTTGATCCGTTTTTGCTCTTGCTGAGCTTGTTTCAACATCATGTTAAAATTGCAATGATTGATATTTAACGTCAGAAATGGCACAGGAGTATTCACAAGATAATAGAGATCTTCTACCGTCAATTTATCGAGCGCTTGGATCTCATCCAGTGTTAATCCCATTGATTCAATGTGACGAATTTTTCCTGCTTTTAGTTTCATCACGATTTCCGTTAATAGTGCATTCATTGCGTTATTCCTCCATAAATCATCACAATATTGATCGCCCAAACAACTAAACACAACAACACAATCAGCCTTGATACTATTGGTTGGTTCACTCATTTATCTCAGCAGAATTTTTTCGTTGTAATTCGCGTAATCGTCGAATAATCCTTATTAATCGCAGAAATTTCATCGTGTAAGCATCATCAAACAACGGCTCACCAAGTAAATTCTCATTTCCTATTAATGCGTCCATAAATGGCGCTAAAGTTGTGTTCGATTCATCACCACTTAAAGCGACAAAAAGTCCATTTTGGGCATTGTGTGAAAGCGAAAAACCGGCACTTAAGGCTGACTTATTTTCTTGAATGGTAGATTCAACCCCCATCATTTCAGCAAGTTCAAACACTAAACGAAAGGCAATATCTTGAAGATGCTCAATATCATCGTGTAATGCAGAGATATGCCAGATATCTGTGACAGACTCTAATTCGTTTACAGTAGTCATAGCTTGAGATTGAGGCTCTTGTTTTATCTCTCGCTTTTTTGTTCTCGATTTTTCAGGTTGCTTAATAGGCTGGTTTTCTTGGTGATAATCATCCCTAATTGATGTAGTGATAATCTCTGAAGAAGAGCTTTGAGTTTTAGGTGATAACTCGATCAACCAATGCTCATAAGTAATAGTAGGATCAGGAATAACCTCTAATAATGAGGCAATCAAATCATCTTTTAGAAGTTCTATTGAGTAATATTCAGCGTTATCAAAAGAGTGACAAACTTGCCCAAAAACATCATTAAAACTTTGCTCTGGTGATAACACTGTCTTTTGAGTAAAGATTTTCCATGCTTTTTCAGCCAATGTCCGTAATGCTATTAACTGCGTAATTTGAGGCCTTCCCATTCCTGAGTTCAGTAAATTGGGGATCCAAGGATAAAGATATTCAATTGTTGCAAACATTCGACTGATATTGGAGTGATGAACAGGATATCCTGTATTTTTGAGAAGTTCGGATAGCTCTCGCTGACTTACTTCACGACCTAGCTGTTCTTCATAAATTGTGTGCGTATTCTTTATGCCAAATGCTTTATCAATAAAAGTTAACTCTCCACGCATATCATTTTCAGCAAGGTGCCCAATCATACATTGCAATCGACCAGGCCACAGTTTCACAATACATTGAAGTGAATGAAAACGTTCATCCCCTGTTTCAGCATAGAGTTCTGTTAAAATGGCATAACGTGTATTGCCCCCATCACTAAAAATATAAATATCGTCGGTACAATCAGGATCTTTGGTGACTTTAGGAACAGAATCTAAACCACGAGCACGAATTGAGGCTTTAATATCATCATATTTAGGATTACGTGAAATGCGTGGGTTATCTGGATTCGGACGAAGTTGCTCTAAGGTCAACACCATCGGTATTTCACTTACCGTTAATACACTTTTTGATGCCAACTGTTTAGGTGATCTACCTCGTTGAAGCATTTTTTCATCTAAAGAAATTACTTTTTCAGCTTGCATAATGCCCACTCAATCTATCTTCAAAACGTGTGATATTTGCCTGATATTGCACTTTTACCGTACCAATAGGGCCATTACGTTGCTTCCCTAAAATAATTTCAGCGATCCCTTTTTCTGTGCTATCAGGGTGATAAATTTCATCTCGATAAATAAACATGATCAAATCAGCATCTTGCTCTAATGCACCTGAATCCCGTAAATCACCATTATTAGGGCGCTTATCTACTCGACTTTCTAATGAGCGATTAAGTTGAGAAAGGGCAACAACAGGGCATCCCATTTCTTTGGCTAATGCTTTCAACGAACGAGAAATTTCAGCGATTTCTTGAGTGCGGTTTTCTTGATTTGGGCATCGCATAAGCTGTAAATAATCAATTAAAATAAGTGAGGGATAACCGTATTTTCGAATATTTTTTCTGACTCTAGAGCGCAATATTGTTGGTGTCATATAACTTGAATCATCAATAATTAGTCGCCCTTTCCATTCATCAAGCAATATATTCATTGCGTTGCTGGTTCTTGCCCAATCTTCATCTTGCATATTGCCATTACGCAAATGCTGTAAAGGTATTCGCCCTAACATGGATGTAAAGCGCATTAATAACTGCGTGGTTGGCATTTCTAAACTATAAATTTGTACAGTTTTATCAACACATTCATTCAATGCACTTTCACAGAAAGTAAGACCTAATGCAGTTTTCCCCATTGATGGCCGACCAGCCAATAAAATTAGATCGCTAGGCTGGAAACCACAGGTCATATCATTTAATTCCTCAAATCCCGTAGGTGTTCCCGTGATCAGATTTTCATTGCTACAACGTTGCTCTAGTTCATTGAGAAAGGTTTCAATTGATGAAGGGAGATCCACATTGCCATCTAAACGTTGTTGCTCAGTAATATTAAAAATACGTTGTTCTGCTTGTTCTAACAGTCCAGATAAATCACTACTCATATCACTCGCTTGAGTGACAAGTTCATATCCTAATGCCAGCAATTGACGCTTTTGGCTGTAATTGGCGACATGTTCTGCATACGCCACAATGTTGGCTGAGCTAGGTGTATTTTTAGAAAGTTCCGCAAGGTAACCAAAACCGCCACATTGATTTAGAATAGATTGCTGTTCCATTGATTCAGTTAATGTAATCAAATCAACGGGCTTATTTTGTTGAAATAATGACTGTATTGCAGAGAAAATAATTTTATGAGGACGAGAGTAAAAATAGTCCGCAGAAATGATCGATGAAATATCATCCCAACGTTCATTATCAAGAATAAGTCCACCTAATATAGCTTGCTCGGCATGAATAGAATGAGGAGGTAATTTCTGTTTTTGATTACTCATTATTATCTCCCATTTCATTGAATATATGTGATGAATTAAATAAATCATCACCTCGACACAGGGAGTTCGGCATCTTCAGTATTACGCAATAAAATTTCACAGTGCATTCCCCTTTGGTTGATGCTTTAAAACCAAATCGAAACGTACTTTCCATTGAGGAAATAATTCACAAGCTAAGTTATGCATTGTTTGTGCAGCAGGTAAACTTTTGCGATCTGTTTGATACTCTAGACGATGTGCCGGTTGTCCTTTGCTATGACCTAATTTGTAAATACCGAGATCATAAACTTGGGTTTGCAGTAATGAGATAGGTGGGATTTTTTCTTTACTGTATGAGCTGTTATGAATAATCGCAGTTAGTGCCTTAAGGGCTTTTCTTGCTAAGACTGTATAATCCATACAATTAATCAGAATTTTTATCGGTGGCAATTCAATACCAAAACCTTGATACGGTAACAGTTCTTCCATTAGTGTTACCGTTCCCCTCAAAAACTCTCGAACATCGGGTAATACAGGCTTAACCATCGCAACAGCAATATGGTTAGTTGCGAGTAGTACCAATTCCAACATAATAGAACGAGCACCTTGTGAGTCGATGATAATCACATCATAAGCAGTAAAAAGTGGGTGTTGTAATAGATTACGCAGACGAATTCGACCATCAGGAGCATGCATCATGGCCGTTTTTAATTGTTCATGAGGATCATTAGAGATAATAAGATCGAGATTACGAATACAAGTATGAGAAATTAATCGCTCTGGATGATTAAGATCCACTGTTTGCATTAGTAATTCATAGAGACCGCAAGGAGCCTCATAAAGTAAAGAGTAATAACTAGAAGCGGTTGGCTGTGCATAATCCGCATCAATAAGCAGTGTTTTTAACCCTGCATCAGCACATATTCCTGCAAGATTTGCAGAATGAGTGGATTTACCTTCTCCACCTTTTGTAGAAATAACTGAAATTACATGCATATAAGTTACCTGATAAAGTATTATCAGTGACAGATGCCAAATATATTTTTCTCATAACTGATTGAAAATCCCCGTGTCCTTGGTTCGATTCCGAGTTCGGGCACCACTATTTAGAAAAACCAGCCTTAGGGCTGGTTTTTTGCTTTCTGCGTTTTATAAATTTTTGAGACCTTCTTTTTTAGTTCTAGATAGTGTGCCATTCGACGGTACATATCATCCCATCTGTGATTTAGTCAGAACCTTTTTCTTTTTGCCTCCCGCACATTTTGCTTGATTAAAAGTCAGCCACCGATTTGAATTAACTCCTTTTTCAATCGCTCCAATCCATAACAGCATGACATTAATACCGCTGTAATATCGTCCCGTTGCAGCATTAACAGGTAGCCCTTCATTTTCGGTATCCCAAGTTTTACGCCAAGGTTCTGTTCCTTTTTCTAATGCTTCAATAATCTTATTTGTCACTATATGATAAAGCTCGTTTTGCTGTGAGGATGTACAACCTATTAATTCCTTTTTCATAGGCAATTCCTGTTAAGAAAAAGGGAAATGCCACCAAATGAGGAAGAAATTCCCATTTGGGTTGAAATAAAGAAAGTTGATTTAATTAATGTACAATCGCCCTAAGGCATTTCTTTCAGATTGCAGAAATATTGGCTGTTGTTAAAAACAACGAATTAACGGGTAAACATTATTAATTTGATGTGCTATAAACAAGTATGTTTTATTAATCATTAATATCAAGTTTATTGTAGACACGCTCGACATAATGCCCTCACCCATCATCATGGTTCATTCCATTATTTTTATGATACTCCATTGCATTCACTGCCCACGCATAACGTAAGCTATGGGGTGTTATTTACCTGTTAACCCAGCATTTCTGGCTACATTTCGATAGCGATCTATGACAGATTTTAAATCGGGTTTATCAATCAATTTACCATTCATCGGTAATAGCCCTTTTCGTGCCATCACGACTCGCACTTGACAAACCAAGCGCATGATTACTGAGCTTTTCATGTTGAGATGAGGCAAGCTTTGTTCTGCCAGCAACAGCTAAAATATTTCTAATACCTGCCATTTCGTTTTGAAGTGTTCTTTTTAAAATGCCTTCTTCCTGTCGGCTTTTGATATAAAGTTCGATATGGTTTGTTTTGATATGTTTTACATCACGAATTTGAATATTCAGTTTTCCCATTTTATCTGCAATGCGAGAGGTTATTTTCAAACGATCTGCAACGGTTTTAAAAATCCCTCTACCTTATTTCGCTAATGTAGATAATTGCTTGCTTAATTTGGACGAAGTTATTCCTCATCAGAAACTAAAAATTATCTGATAAAAATATCATTTATTATTAACAATAATATTTATAATAATAATTATAAGTTATGAATAAATCCTTCTTCTTTTAAAATTTCAATAACACCTCGAATCAAATAAGAGTTTGAAAATTTTGCAATATAAATTCGAGATCCTTCTTCTATGGGTTGCAACAACCCTCTTTCAATTAATTTATCAAGCCGATAAGTTATTTGGGATGGTTTTAAATTAGGTAAAATCTTACGAATATCTCCAGATTTTATTGTTCCTAACTCTACTGTTTACTTTAATACCTTAGATTCAAAAGTATTTATAAGTTCTCTTTCTAACGAGAAATCAATCGCTGGGTATAGTATTTTTTTACTTAAAAAAGTATGATTAGTTAATTGTTCTAGCTTTTTAAGTTCTACAGAGATCCCAGAAAGAACATATACACACCACTCTTTTAACGCTTATTCTTCCAAAAGAAACTATCATAATCAATAAGTTGCTTTATCTTTCCAAATATAAGTGATACACAAAGATAAAGGGCGAAAAATAGACAACTATATCAAGTAATATCTTTATTACTTGATCCTATAAATAACTCACAAAAAAAATATTTATCACCAAATTTAAATATAATAAGACAACTACTAACAATAAAGTAAATAAACAATATAAATATTAAATTTAAAAACCCACTCCCTTTATTAAAAAGGTAAAGTTGCAACTTATATAATATATAAAAAGGTAAAAGTTAAGATATGTAAAATAGAAAAATCTCCAACCAGGAAATAGTGATAACTCATCAAAATCATTCACTTTTATTCTCTTTCTTATATAAACAGCATGCGGAATAAATAGCCATATCAACGCCTAGAGTACTACATAATGTACGGATAGACCCACACAAAAAACCGACTTGCTTGAGTACTAATTTATTTTTTCTCTCATTTTCAATTTGATTAACAAATATTATCAATAGTTAATAACTACTTTTTCAATTTACCTGAAGATAATAACCTATATCATTAGAATAAAATAAAAATGGATTTTAACTGAAAATATATAAGATAGGATATTTATCATATTAACAATATTATTTTTAATATCATTAAAATTCATTTATTCTATTTTATATAAAGATTTAAATTTATCATAAATGATATTTCACTCTAATAAAAATCACTACTAATACTAATTTTTATTTTCATTTAAAACTTTAAACATATCTTCTTTTATAGATTTAAAATAAAAGCGATCTATTTTATAACATTTATCATACAAATTAAGTTCATTTAAGAAATACTCTAGATATATATCTCCTTTTAATTAATACCTACCTCACAGAATATGAAATTGACCTTAATTATCATTGACGAAATATAGCTACAGCAGTAAATATAATAAGCAATGATCATAAAAACAGTGACCATCTTTTAAGATGGCTTTTTTAATCCTTAAACAGTCTCATTTTTTAGACAAGAGATATTACAAAAACCACGGGAGAATTCTCTTATGACTCAACTAGATACAGCAACTCATTATTCAATTGATGATATGAAAGCGTTAATTGAGACAATGCAAATCTATAAAAAAGATAACAGTGGCAAAGGGATCACTCGTATTGCCTATGGCGAAGAAGATGAAGCCGCGCATCTGTATCTTGCTGGTTTAATGAAAGAAGCTGGGCTTGAAGTTTATCGTGATGGTATTGGTACACTTTACGCTCGTTTACCAGGAAAAGATCGCTCACTGCCTGCAGTCGGTACAGGATCTCACCTTGATACCGTGCCTCAAGGTGGTGCTTATGACGGAGCTTTAGGTGTTATCGCAGGGTTTTATGCCTTAATGCAATACAAACCAAAACAACTTAAACGTGACCTTGAGCTTGTTGTTTTCCGTGCAGAAGAATCCAGCCGTTTTGGCTTTTCATGTATTGGCAGTAAAGTGTTAGCAGGAAAAATAGATAGAGCACGCTGGGAACAAAATAGAGATGATGATGGCAATAACTTCTTTGAGGTTCTGAAATCATTAGGCTATCAGTATGATAATTTAGATAGCTGTTTAATGGAAAAGGATCGCTTTAGTGCCTTTGTTGAGCTTCATATTGAACAAGGTAAACGCCTTGAGAATGATAAAAAAACTATTGGTATTGTCAATGGAATAGCTGCGCCAACTCGTTTCTCTGTTACGGTTAATGGTCATGCTGATCACTCTGGTGCTACACCTATGTATCAGCGACAAGATGCTCTAGTGGCAAGTGCGGGGATTATTACAGATATCAATCGTGCAGCATGTACTGAAGCCGTTTATGGCACTGTAGGTACAGTGGGTAAACTCAATGTTGTACCAAACTCCATGAACGTCATTCCAGGACAAGTAAAATTCTCTGTTGATATTCGTGGTATTGATATTGAAAGTATTCAACGCGTTGTACAACGCCTCAATAATAGTGTTGAGAAAGCAGAAAAAGATTTTGGTGTCGCTATTGATGTTCAACCGATTTCTGCTGAATCACCAGTCAAATTAGATGATTCAATTTGCCAAGTGATTGAAAACTTATGCCAAAAACACGATATCAACTATATGACAATGTTAAGTGGCGCAGGTCATGACTCAATGAATATGGCGCCACTTTATCCAACAGCAATGATCTTTACACCATCTGTTGCTGGTATTAGTCATCATCCGGATGAATTTACCGAATTTAGTGATATTGCTGTTGCTGCAGATTTATTAGCAGAAACATTAGGCACGCTTGCTAATCAGTAATTTCTAACTATTTGTTTTAAAAGGTTGATTGCATCCCTCCCCTTGGTTGCTTTTAACCATAACTTATCAAAAAGAGATTGATATTGAAATATCGCCTCAGTTGAAGAAGTTACCGTCGCAATGCCCGTACTGACATTAGGAAATTCTCCTAGGCGGAACGGGCTAACGGCTAAAGAAAGCGGTATTTCATTTTGATAAAATAATTGGAAAGTCAAAGATGGCATAGTATCTGAAATGATCGCAATATTAAGATAACTATTTTTTTGTTCTAACTTTTCAATTAAATGAAGAATTTCATTTTTTGCTCGTTGTTTTCTTTCATGTTGCAGTGTTTTAGTTAGATTAACAGAACCTAGCATACCAACATAAAGAAACTTTTCGATTTGTTGTTGACTAATAAGGTTATAAATATAGGGGGAATGTAAGGACTGATGTTTCTTACGCTCTTTTAAAATAGACAAAACTTCTTGTTGTTTTTCAGACAAGATATTTAAAGGTGATGCCTCTGTTAGCATTTCAACCAATGTTTTGTCATAACAATCTGAAGTTAATAAATAAGAGAAAGGTTCGAAATGGGTGTAAATATGTGAAGATTGTGTTTCAAGTTGGCGCATTCGTTCAAAAAAGCCATTTGCACTTGAATAATATTCAGTATTAATTCCCAACAAACTGGTTAACGAGGTATTTAATAATCTAGCAAGATTATCAAGTGTCTCAATTTTAACAATTTCGCCTTTTTCTAACCGATATACAGCGGCACGAGAAATACCCAAGCTTTCTGCTACATCTTCAGCTTTTAATGAGGAGGCTATGCGGTAAGCACGCAGGCGATAGCCAATGGCTTGGTAATCTATTTTTTCTCTAGGTATGTAAGGCATATTTATAATTAGCTCCCAAATGCACAAAGTACTAGGGTAAAGTAATAGCACAACAATAAGATGTTAGTTCAGATAGTTTAAATTAAACCCAAAATAAAAAGAATCACCTTCCTCACAATGAGGTAAATAAAAGAAGTTTGTAGTAAAAAGTTAGTCTATTTCAATAAACCTGCTTTTAGCAGGTAACCTCACCAGGGGTAACGCAGTAAAAAATTAACAATAAAAAAACAAAAAGTGCTGTTAATGGATATAACAGCACTTTTTCCTTGTTCACTATCATCCATTGATTAGTATTCTTTAACTAATTAAAACATCAATTAAATACATATAAATTACTCATTAAATATCCATTAAAATTTATATTTAAATACATAAGCAAAAATTATATAACACCATTATTATATAATAATAAATTTTATCGCCTTCCAATCCAATATAAATTCACAAGATTAATTAGTTTTAAAATAATTTAAAATATTTCTTTTTTGAAAGGCATTTAGCAGGCTGCCGATAAACTATTCGTTACCAAAAAAAAGGAAAAATTAATCATGAATAGATATTTAAAACATATATCACCTAATTTTAATTATATTTACAATATAATGAGAATAAATGAATCAACTAACAAATGGGAAAGTTATAATATTGAAAAAGGTTATACTGAAATAACCTATAGTTTTCCTAACTGGTCAATATTAAGAGGTGATAAATATAAAACACTCACAACATTCAATGAAAAAGGAAAAGATTTAGTTAGAGCAAAACTTCAGCAATGGGAAGACGTTGCCAATATTAAATTTATTGAAGTAAAAAGCGAAAAAGACACAGATATTAAGTTTGGTATTTATAATAATATCAATGAGATTGCCGGTTACACAAACTATTCAATAAAAGGGTTTGCCTATCGCCCTAATAATATAGAAAAAAAGAATAAGATAGAAAAAGATAAAATAGAAAAAGTCGGAGATTATAGTTTCAGCGGGCAAGTTTGGATAAATATCTCTGATATGAATATTATTGAAAACATTAAGAAGTCAACAATAACACCAGAACAACAAACAAGAGTAAATTACTTTAAATCTAAAGCAAATATTATTGATTATGTCGTTGAAGAAAATAATGACTATTATTTACTACTAAAAAACAATAATGCTCGGGCTCATATTGATAATACAGAAAATGTATTCAAAAACGACTCCGACATACAACGAGTAATTAATCATGAAATAGGTCATGCTCTTGGTCTAAAACATACATTTACAAGACAAAAAACAACTGACTGTGAAGAAAACACCACTAAATATTCAATAATGTCATATAACCATCCTGAATTTAAACATGCTGATTTTAAAGGTATGTCTCCTTTAACACTACAGTTAATGGATACTTACGCTATTCAAGCAACGTATGGACAGAATAAATTCACACATATTGGTAATACCACTTATGGTTTTAATTCTAATACAAAAAAAGAACATTATTCATTAAATACCTCTGAAGATAAAATTATTACATGTATTTGGGATGCAGAGGGAATAGATACATTAGATTTTTCAAAATATTCAGTTGACCAAAAAATAGATCTTAGTGAAGGAAGTTTTTCTGATGTGGGAGGATTACGAGCTAATATTTCTATTGCCTATGATACTGTTATTGAAAATGCAATAGGAGGCTGTAAATCAGATATCATATCTGGAAATGATGTTAATAACAGACTATTTGGTAAGCTTGGTGATGATACTTTATACGCTAAAGGAGGTGATGATTTCTTATATGGTGGAGAAGGAAATGATTATCTTTATGGAGAAGAAGGAGATGATTTCTTATATGGAGAGCAAGGTGATGATTATCTAATGGGTTCCGAAGGCAATGATTACCTATATGGTGGACAAGGAAATGATTATCTTTGGGACTCAGAAGGAAATAATATTCTTTATGGCGGATTGGGTAATGATATCTTACTTAGTGCTAAAGGTAATGATGTACTTAATGGAGGTGAAGGTAATGATTATTTAGATGCAGGGATGGGTAATAACCAATTAACAGGAGGTGCAGGTTATGATACCTTTAACTTTAATAGTAAAGATAATAATTCCTCAAATTTAATTACTGATTTTCAGTCTGGCATTGATAAAATATATTTTTATAAAAATATAGATAATAGTAAGACTATAAATAATATTAACATTGTAAATTCAAATAGTCTAAATAATAATGAAGGTAATTTTTATTATGACAACATTAAAAACATTACAATGTTAAAAATAAATACATCAGAAACCTCAGAACCTAAATATTTAAATATTAACATCATCGGTAAATACGAATATGAAGATTTATTCTGTTAATTAAAACACTCGCATTTTTTCATATATTACTTGATGAGAGATCATCAAGTAATATATTAAATGCATTTAGTTTTAAGGGAATATCTAATAAAACATAGTGTATTCTATAAAGATAAAAAATCTTACTATTCAAAACAACAAAAAACTAGCAATTATCTCTTTGTTTGTTTTTAAAGAAAATAAAGTTCGTTATAATAGAGAAGATTACTCGTAATTATTTTATATCATTCTATTAAAAACAATAATAAATCTTTATTTTTTTACTTCACTTGATACAAACATCATTAAATAACGTATATTTTTCAAATTTAAATTTTAAAAAATTATTTATATTTAAGTTAAAACACATATTTTTTACATGGAGATATTTCATAATAAAGGATATTCATACATTATGAGTAAGACTCATCAAGATACTTCTTTAGAAAATTTAGAAAATAATGATATTATCAAGCTAATAAAGAGCTTTAAACCACTACGCAGATGGAAAAAACATGATCCAAATAATGATTTTACTGAAGTAACATATAGCTTTCCCAATTGGAATGAGTTAAGAGGAAATGAATATAAAACAATTACAACATTAAACGAACATCAACAAGAAGTTGCCGAAAAAATATTACAATTGTGGTCTGATGTTGCAAATATTAAGTTTATTAAGAAAGATAACAAATATGACACCAATATTAAATTTGGTGTTTATAATAATGTAAATGAGATAACAAAAGATACATCTCACTTAGTGAAAGGTGTTGCAACATTCCCATTAAATAATATAGATCCCAGTAAGAAAATAGAAAAAATTACTGATTATAGTAATGGAGGACATGTTTGGATTAATATATCCACAACTATACGTATAAAAAAATTCAATAAAAATAAAATAACACCAGAGCAAAAAAATGAAATAGATGCATTTAAAGAGAAATCAGACAATATAAAATACTATTATATAGAAACAGACTCACATATTACTTTATATAAAAACAACAATAAAGATGGTCATATAAATAATCGACCTTTAATATTACAAAAAGGAAATAAAGAAACTCAAACTTATATACATGAGATTGGACATGCTCTTGGTTTACCTCATACCTTTAGAGGAAATAATTGTAATAATCCTGATATTGAAGAAAATAGTTTTAAATATTCAGTGATGACATATCGTTACCCAAAAATAGAAGAGGCAGATTTTGGTGGTCTTTTTCCTATGTCTCCATTATTAATCGATATATATGTCATTCAAAAATTCTATGGAGTAAATTTAACGACTCGAACAGATGATACTATTTATGGTTTTAATTCTAATACACAAAGAGACTGTTATAGTTTAACTACACCAGACGATGTTATTATTAGTTGTATTTGGGATGCCGGAGGTGTTGATACTCTCAACTTTTATAAATATAACGCAAGACAAAAAATAGACCTCAATGAAGGTGCTTTTTCTGACATTGGAGGATTACGAAGTAACCTCTCTATAGCATATGGTGCTGTCATTGAGAATGCAATTGGTGGTATTAATGATGATATTATTATTGGTAATCATACTAATAATCATCTTTATGGTAATAACGGTAACGATACTATTTATGGTAATAAAGGTAGTGATGTTCTTTATGGTGGGAAAGGCAATGATTGGCTTTATGGTGGCGAAGATGATGACATCCTATATGGCTCTGATGGAAATGATATTCTTTGGGATGATAAAGGATGTAATCAATTCAGTGGTGGAAAAGGAAAAGATATATTTATATTAGGCCTTAATAATCATAATAACCGTGATAAAATTATGGATTTTAATATAAATGATGATCGCTTGTTATTTTCTGATAGGAATAAAAACATATTCAGTATTAAAAATTTAATTGAAGATAAAAAAATTATTATCTCAATAAATTATCACAATATAGAAAACACTACTCAACTCTCCATTTCAAAAGAAATACAATCTACAAAGTATATTCACACAATCGAACTTGTGGGAAATTTTATTTATGATGATATATTTAACAGCTAAAAATAAAATTAATTTAAACTTCAAACAACCTAAAAATATGACTTAGATTAATAAAATATAATATTTAAGTTATATTCAGATCAATAAAAATAACAAAATAAAACAATAACAATAAAAAAAATACCTCTCGGAAAGATAACGATGATTTTATTTACTTAATTAAATTATTCTGACTTAAAACACACCTCACTTCACAATTATTTAAAAACATATTTTCCCCCTCTGGATTAATATCAATAAATAGCTATCTTTATTATCGCTGGCGCTCGCCAGATAATTAAACTATTTTCAACATGAAAATAAACTTAACCTAAACTTGATATCCGGAGGATATTATGGGTTCTTCTTTATTAAAAAAAGCAGTAGGACTATCTAATGTTTCTGATTTATTAGATAAGAGTGGAATTTTTTATAATTTCTCAGCTAAGACTCTACCTTCTTTTGATTATGATACCGCAGGAAAACATATTGCACGTGAAAATTCCACATGGAATGGGAAATATGTTATCGGTCAAGCGGCAGAAGTAACATATTCATTTCCAACTTGGGCTGGTAAAAAGTTTAATGACTTTGGTGATAAAAATCCCTATGGATTTAATTCAACACAGAAAGAACATGCAAGACAATCTTTAGATGCATGGTCTGATATCGCAAATATTAAATTTACAGAAGTAGGACCAAATGTAAAATCAGATATTACTTTTGGGAATATTACTGATCCATATGGCAAGTTCCAAGCTTATGCAACATTACCAAATACCCATGATTATTACGGGCGTGATGTTTCAGGCCAAGCTTGGTTTAGTGATTATTATTATGCGGGTAATACAACGCCTGAATTAGGTAATTATGGTCGCTTAACTATTATCCATGAAATTGGTCATGCGCTCGGTTTAATGCATCCCGGAGATTATAACGCAGGAGAAAATGTACCAGGTTATTTAAAATCTGACTACGCTGAAGACAGTCGCCAATATACTGTTATGAGTTATTGGGATGAATATGAAACAGGCGCACACTTCCAAGGTGCTTATGCAGGCGCACCATTACTTCATGATATTTCAGCAATGCAATACCTCTATGGTGCAAATAAAACAACCAGAACAGGTGATGATGTTTATGGTTTCAATTCAAACACAGGTATTGATTATTACACAGCAACAAGCAGTAACGATAAATTAATATTCTCCGTTTGGGATAGCGGTGGTAACGATACTTTTGACTTCTCAGGATATTATCAAGATCAAGTTATTGATTTACGTGAGGGTCATTTCTCTGATGTTGGCGGACTACAGAAAAACGTTTCTATTGCACAAGACGTTACAATAGAAAATGCAATCGGTGGCTCAGGTAATGATATTATCTATGGAAATGATGCTGATAATATTCTCATCGGTGGTGGCGGTAACGACATACTGTATGGTGGCGGTGGTCAAGATACATTATGGGGTGGTACAGGCAGCAATACCTTTGTTTATAAAGAGATCTCTGACTCTTTAACCTCTGCCGCTGACAAGATAATGGACTTCAAATCAGGTATTGATAAGATTGATTTATCAGAATTAATCGAAAATACCTTTAGCCAAAAATTCCTTAATTTTGTTGATAACTTTACAGGTCGCTCAGGTGAAGCAACCATTAAATATGATCAAGCAACAAACTCAAGTGAACTTGCTATTAATGCTTATGGTTATGGATATAGCCCTGATTTCAAAATTGACATTGTAGGATTTGTTAATTACGAAACTGACTTTATTGTTTAATTTGGCATTGGGTAGGAGAGAAGTATTTCTCCTACCTTTTTTTTACCAATACGGAGCTATTTTTATATTCTTTTATAAAAAAAAAGATAGATTTATCACTCCGTATTGATAGAAAAAATGCAGTAAATAGCAATAAACAGATAGGAATAAAATCAGGAATAACATTATGCCAGCAAACAAATACAATAATGAAATAAAAAATATTATAAAAGAGAGAAAGAAAGTATTTCTTTCCATTGGAATATTTACAGCCTTAATAAATATTTTAATGTTAGTTCCTTCCATTTATATGTTGCAAGTTTATGATCGAGTCTTACCTTCAGGTAATGAAATGACTTTATTAATGCTAACGCTCATTATGTTAGCATTATTTATTTTTATGGGAGGATTAGAATATTTAAGAAGTATTATTGTCATTAGAATGAGCAACAAACTTGATTTATCTTTAAATTCAAGAATTTATACCGCTGCATATCAAGCAAAATTGAACAAAACTCCCGGTATTAATTCTTCGTTAGCATTTAATGATTTAGTGACTATTAGGCAATTTATTACAAGCCATGCTATTTTTGCTTTTTTTGATTTACCTTGGTTCCCTATTTATCTTCTTGTTATCGCATTATTTAATCCATGGTTAGGATTATTTGCATTATGTGGTGCACTCGCTTTATTTTCG
The DNA here is from genome assembly GCF_003144325.1 of Proteus terrae. GTDB lineage: Bacteria > Pseudomonadota > Gammaproteobacteria > Enterobacterales > Enterobacteriaceae > Proteus > Proteus terrae. The sequence continues at coordinate 6,492 of NZ_PENS01000016.1, read as the reverse complement.
TTGGCAATTCTTAATGAATATTTATCTCGATCATCATTAAAAAAAGGCCAATGAGTTTGCTAATCAAGCACAAGTAATACAAGGTCATCATTTTGAACATCCACAACCTATTGAAGCAATGGGAATGTTAGGTTATTTACGAAACCAATGGCAAATTGCTCACTTTAAATATCTACAAGCACAAACCCATGCAAGTGATAATGCAGCCGGTGTCAATGCAATAACAAAAGTCACCCGAATGGCACTGCAGTCTTTAATGTTAGGATTAGGTGGATGGCTAGCAATAGATAATACGATTAGCCCAGGAATGATGATCGCAGGATCAATACTATTAGGTCGTACTTTAGCCCCAATTGAACAAGTAATTGGTGTATGGAAAAACTGGGATAGCAGTAAAGAAGCTTATAAAAGATTAACCACTCTACTAAACGCGTATCCTGAAGAAAATAAAAAAATGGCGCTACCAGCCCCTAAAGGTGAATTAACGGTCAATATTAATCAAGCTCAATACCCTCAAACGGAACGTACTCTATTAAATAATATTCATTTTTCACTAAGCCCAGGTGATGTACTTGGTATTATTGGCCCTAGTGCTTCAGGAAAATCTTCTTTAGCTAAATTTATTGTTGGCATATGGGAAGTTAAAACTGGTGCCATACGCCTTGATAATGCAGATATATATCAATGGAATAAAAGTGAAGTTGGTCAATATATTGGATACCTTCCACAAGAAATCGCCCTTTTTCCCGGTACAATTGCCGAAAATATTGCACGTTTTTCTGAGATAGATCCTCAAAAAGTCACTCAAGCTGCAATGATGGCAAATGTTCATGAGATGATTTTACGTTTTCCTGATGGGTATGAAACCGTTATTGGTGCTCATGGGGAAGGGTTATCAGGAGGACAACGACAACGTATAGCGTTAGCTCGCGCATTGTATGGAAATCCTGCTTTAGTTGTTTTAGATGAGCCGAATTCTAATTTGGATGATTTGGGTATTAAAGCTTTAATGCAAGCAATTCAAACGCTTAAAAAAAATAAGAAAACCGTTATATTAATTACGCATCAAAAACAATTACTCTCAGTGACCAATAAACTCTTAGTTCTTTTCGATGGTCACACTAAATTATTTGGCTCTACAACAGCTGTTATTGCTGAGTTAAATAACTCATCAGCAATAAAGAGTACGCCAACGCCAGCAACCACACCTATTACTCAAAGCAATATTTAATATTGAGAAGACTATTATGATCACAAAAAAAAATGAAATCGATATTGTTCATGGAATTTCAGATGATCCTAGGAAATTCTTAATAATAGGATGGTCAGTTATTCTTTTAGGTCTTGCTATTTTTATTTTTTGGGCAGCTTTTGCTCCTTTAGATAAAGGAGTATCGGCTAAAGGAAATGTCTCAATTTCAGGTAATAAAAAAAGTGTTCAAGCATCAGTAGAAGGCACTATTACTGATATTTTAGTAAAGAATGGAGATAGCGTAACCGAAGGTCAAACACTTATTCAATTAAGTCCTATTCAATCAAAAGCTTTAGTAAAATCCTTATCAGAACAATATGATAATTTACTTATTACTCAACAGCGCTTATATGCTCAATTGAATGAAAAAAAAGAATTCACCTTAGATCTTAATGAAGAATATTACTCTCCTTCAGAGAATTTAAATAAATTATTACTACTTCAAAACAAATTACTTAATGAAAAGTATATTGAATTGCATAGTGAAATAAATGGCTATAACGCTATTATTGATGGAGTTTCTAATCGTTTAATTCATTTAAAAAAATCCACTCAAAATAAACAGCATCAAATTAATAGCTTACAAAATCAAATCAAAGATTTATACACACTTGCTAATGAGGGCTATATTCCTCGCCATCGTTATCAAGAAATTGAGCGTGAACTCGCTGAAAATAATAACCATCTCAATGATACACTTGGGCAAATAAGTACATTAGAAAAACAGAAGTTGGAATATGAGCAAAAAATATTGCAACGCAATGCTAATTTTTACCAATCAGCACGCACTGAACTTAATCAAGTTCAATTACAAATAAGTGAAACAGAAAAACAACTTATCATTGAAATAGATAAACTGAAAAAAATGCAAATTACTGCCCCAATTTCAGGAATAGTAATGGATTTATCTGTTTTTACTCAAGGTGGTGTTGTAAGAACAGGTCAAACATTAATGGAAGTTGTTCCTCAAGATCACCAATTAATTATTGAGGCTCGGTTAGCCCCTCATCTTATTGATAAAGTTACCCTTGGTCTTCCTGTTGATTTAATGTTTAGTGCATTCAATCAAAATACAACGCCTAAAATCCCCGGAGAGGTGACGTTAATTTCAGCGGATAGACTTCTCGATGAAAGAACGACAGAACCTTATTACCAAGTATTTATTAATGTTAAAGATAATACGCTTCTTGAAGACAAGAAAAATAAATTAAAGGCTGGAATGCCAGTTGATGTATTTATTAATACAGGTGATCGCTCATTACTAAATTATTTATTTAAACCTGTTTTAGATAGGATCCATACTTCATTGACGGAAGAATAATGATGCAAACAAAAAAACTCTCTGCCATTTTATTTATATGGATGCTAAGTTTTCACGCTTTTGCCATCAGTTTGTCTGATCTCTATTTCTTAGCAGTAAAAAATGATCCTACGTTTAATGCTGCGATTAAAGAACAGGTTGCGGGGAAAGAGTATGAAAATATTGGATTATCTCAATTACTTCCAAGCGTACATGTAAACTATCAAAACAACCCACGAAATTGGCAACGAAAAGTTTATCCTATTAATACGAATCAAGGAGAAATGGAACGAACCGAATATCAGAATTATCAAAGTCATTCTGTCAGTGCCATTATTAGCCAGCCACTCTTTGATTACACGGCATTTAGTGATTATAAATCATCATTAATTAAAACATTATTATCTGACAGTCGTTATCAAGTTAAATTTTCTGAGCTTGTGATCAGATTAGTAGATAATTATATAGAATTGGCTTATGCGCAGGATAAATTATTATTAAATCTTTCACAGCAAGAGATTTATAAAAAACAACTAATATCAAGTCAGCGTTTATTCGAATTAGGTGAAGGAACAAAAACAGATATTTCAGAGATCCAAACACGATTATATTTAACTCAATCTCAATATACAGATATCCAGCTTGAGTTAGATAATGCTAAAAATAAACTAAGTTCAATGATTGGTACATCACTTCCTTATGCAGAACATATAGCAAAATTAAGCAATAATAGTTTTATATTACAACCTATCACACCCAATAATTACGAGTCATGGGAAAATGAGGCTATGCAAAGCAACCTCAATATTCAAACAGCTCGTTATGAAATGGCAATAGCAAAACAAGAAGTAGAAAAAAATAGAGGTGAATTTTTCCCAACAGTGCAACTCTATGCTTCTTATTCTAATAGCGATTCTGATAGCAATAATACTGTAAATCAGAAATATCAATCAGCGAATGTTGGTTTTTATGTCAGTTTACCTTTATTTAATGGTGGAAAAACAACAGCTTCAATGCGCCAATCTACTGCACTATATCAGATGAGTGCTTTTGAAAGAGATGCCATTATCCAGCAAATTAAACAAGAACTACGTCATCAATACCAAATATGCACAACGAGTAATATTAAATTGAATGCCTATGAGCAATCTGTTTCTTCTGCTAAATTACAACTAGATGCGACTCAAAAAAGTTATATTGGTGGGCAAAGAACAATGGTCGATGTTCTTAATGCTGAAGAATTATTATATCGCGCCCAACAGGATTTAATTAAAGCTAAATATGATTATATTCAGGCTTGGGCATTATTACATCAATATACTAATACATTGGATATTGAAAAAATAAAATTGATTGAAGGTTATTTTCAATAGAATTGCTAAGTTTTTAATAAGAGATATTGAGATAATTATAAAAGTCCTAGATCGCGATAGATATAGGACTTTTAATTATAAGCAACTGTTGATTACTTATTTTAGCTAGCGGGTATCATCACTTCTTTTTAGTACCGTACAACGTTAATACACGGTGAGTAAGAGCAATTGATGCTAGACCGATAAAACATTCAGCTAGGAAAATCAGCATAAATTACCCCCATTCATAAGTACATTTTGTTTGGGCGGGGGTTCTGATAAAGTAAAGTGACTTGTCATATAGTGCTTAGCTAACTCCGATTTAATGGACACATTTTAAACCTACCATTAAAACTAAAAAGAGCAAAATATATTTCTCAACAAAATCCATTTTTTGGCTTTGATCACATAAAAACAACACAAAAAATCAAATCGATGTCATTTTAAAGCTGAAACTAAATTTATTTGCTCTTTTATAATCGTCTCTTGAAAAATAGAAATAGACTTTTAAATCAGTTAATTAAAGAAAACAAATGTTAAATCACCCTGTTTTTCTACAATAGGTTTTACCTTTAGCTGACTTATAACAGATAATATTTTTTTTCGCTCTGGTCGGACTAAAACAATCGCAAGCCCTTGATAGTTATTCTCTTCAATTAAATTAACTAACTGCTTAAGATCATAATATTTATTTTGCACATCAGGATATGCAAGACCATAAGCAAGCTCCCCTTTCGTCTCTGTTAAACGAATATCAGTGCGTTTTAAACTCCATGCTAAGGACGTTCCAATCCCGACTTCATCAGTTAAAATATAAGGCTTATCTGCTAGCTCACTGTAATAGTGGTTAATTACTTTTTCAGGGGTGCTTTTGCTTTCAATTTTATGAGGAATGGCATGCCCAATTACTAGACTTAATCCTATCGAGCAAAACAGAGTCAGTAAACGTGTGGGTTTAAAGAGTGAAGCAATTCCCATCACACTCCAAAATAAAAAGCCCACAATACCCAGCAGCGCTTTATCTTGCTCATGAGTTTCATATTACGTAAATCGTGTAGAGAACAGCGAATAAACAATAATAGAAACGCCTACAAGCCCAAAAACAGTATTTATGATCGCATTGATATTATGAATTTTTTCATTTTGTTTATCTTTTAGCTCTTCCATGTAATGTGCAATCAATATAGAAAGTGGCACAAAACAAGGTAACATATAAGTTAATAACTTACCGCTGGAGGCAGAAAAGAATGCAAAAAATAGGAATAACCAAAACGAAAAATAAAGCGTTCCCTTTTTCAAAAAAATAGCTGATTTAAGAGCACCAAATAAGAACCCTAACCACGGCAAAATACCCAAAACAACAATAGGTAAATAAAACCATATAGGTTGCGATCTTGCTGAATCCTTTTCAACAAAGCGTTGAACGTGTTCAATCCAAAAGAAGTAGTGCCAATAATCAGGAGCTTGAAGTGCAACAGAAATCACCCAAGGGCCCACAATAACAAGCATTGAGATAAGCGCTACTGGCGCATAACAAAGGACTTCTTTAAAACGAGATAAGCTAATTGCGGTTACAACAAAAACTAACGCAGGTAACACAACAGCAATAAAACCTTTAGTTAAAAAACCTAATCCACAGAAAATACCAACTAAAATATAAGCACTGATTTTTGACTTTCTATTTTGTGCAGATAATCCACTTAAAAAGTAATACATCGCAATAGTGACAAACATTGTCACGATAGGATCAAGAATATTGTAGGTACCAATTGCTAACACAAGAAACGAGGATAAAAAGACCACTAGTGCATTAAACGCCAAAGTACGGTTATGCCAAACTAGCATAGTGGCACGATAAACAAATAAGCCGGTTAATAAGGTTGAAGTCACAACAACAATACGAACAGAAAAATTACCTCCGCCAAATAACCATTGTGCAATACTGTTTAGCCAATACCCCAATACTGGCTTTTCAAAATAGCGAATATCCAGCATGTAAGGTACTGACCAATTACCTGATACCAGCATTTCTCGGCTAATTTCAGCATAGCGGATCTCATCTGGTTGCCAGAGTAGTCGCGTTTCGAGAGGAATTAAATAAGTTAGAAATATAAAAATAAAAAGTAGAAACCATTTATACCTTTCTACAACATCAACACGCATATATTCCTCGTTAAAATAATATCACTTTATATGAACTATTCACTTAGAATAGCTATCCTATAAAAGATTCAATTATTATTTATTAAATTATAATTAATTATTATTTTTAACCAACCAAATGATGCTTAATAAACATTTTACCCATATAAATCAAAACAATAAAACAGCCTCATTAGAAGTTAAAATAATGAAAGATTAATCTTTTATTAATTAACAGGCATCTTTTTATTAAAAGATTATCTAGATAGTATTAAAACAAAACATAGAGGATAACAGTTAATATAAACAGAAGGTAAACAAAGCCTATAAATCATAACCACCCGTAAAACGGGTGGTTTGCTCTTGCCCTATAAGGGCTTATTACCGACTGCGCCTAAATGACGCTGCTTTCTCTTCGTTCAAGCTAAGTGTCTTTGCTACTTTGG
>NZ_PENS01000015.1 GCF_003144325.1 Proteus terrae | reverse complement strand
CAAAGTAGCAAAGACACTTAGCTTGAACGAAGAGAAAGCAGCGTCATTTAGGCGCAGTCGGTAATAAGCCCTTATAGGGCAAGAGCAAACCACCCGTTTTACGGGTGGTTATGATTTTAGTGTATTACCAAGGAAGGCCATGTGCTTCAATTTCTTTTTTAGGGCAGCGATCCATTACCACACGCAACTCTGCATCTTCAGCTAAATCTTTAGCGTTTTCATTAATAACACCAATTTGCAACCATAACACTTTGGCATTAATTTCAATTGCTTCTTGTGCAATTTCTAATGCAACATCAGATTGACGAAAAACATCAACCATATCAACAGCAACAGGAATATCTTTTAATGAGGCATAACATTGTTGCCCCAATAGGGTTTGACCTGACATACCTGGATTAACAGGAATAACATCATAGCCTTGTTCTAATAGGAATTTCATGACTTTATAGCTTGGGCGATCTTCTTTATTACTCGCACCAACAAGCGCAATGGTCTTAACGCTTCTTAAAATGTCATAAATATCTGAATCCACCATTTATCTACTCCGTTCATCATGAAGATTGAAAATATTATGATACATCATAGTATCTTGATCTGTTCATAGCTTATAAGATAAAAAAAAGGTATTTTGAAAACTGGAACAATTACTATATTTATTTTTAAAGGTATCAAATGGAACAAATTGACCGCACGCTCTTAAAAGAAAAAAATATCGCGCTTGTTGCCCATGACCACTGTAAAAGCTCATTACTGGAATGGGTTGAAAATAATCGTGAACAACTGTCTCTACACAAGTTATTTGCAACAGGAACTACCGGTAATTTAATTAATCACCACACTGGTCTTACTGTTACTCAAATGCTAAGTGGCCCAATGGGTGGCGACCAACAAATAGGTGCAATGATTGCTGAAAAGAAAATTGATATTATGATTTTCTTTTGGGATCCATTAAATGCCGTTCCGCACGACCCAGATGTTAAAGCTCTTCTGCGCTTAGCTACTGTCTGGAATATCCCAGTTGCAACGAATCGTGCAACTGCGAACTTTTTAATTTCATCACCTCTTTTTTCACAAGAATCTACAATTAAAATTCCAGATTACGAAGGTTATTTAAAAGATAGATTAAAATAATCTAAGGTTTGCGCTGTATAGGAACACCTTGAGACTTTAGCTCTGAAACAAAACAAGATGGCTGTTGTTTATTAAATAATAGCCATACTTGTTTTTTTGCTCTTGTTAAAGCGACATACATTAAACGTCGTTCTTCTGCATTAGGATAATCTTCAACACTAGGCAGTAATGCTAATTCAATAATCGATTCTCTTGCTGGTGCTGGAAAACCATCTTTACCTTCTTGTAAACCTAAAATAATAACGTAATCCGCTTGTTGCCCTTTTGAAGCATGAAAAGTCATAAATTGTAGGTCTAATTTAGGCCAGCGTGTTTTTGCTTTTTTTAATAATTCTGGTTTTAAATAGTGATAACGAGCAAGTAAAAGAATAGTTTCATTTTCTTCTACATAACCACTCATTTTATTTAGTAAGTTTTCAAGTTGATCGTCAGATAACAGTACAACTGACTTTTTATTACCTTTCACTAGACTATTTAAAGGCTTAGATAATTGAGTTGGGTTTTGTTGAATAAACGTATTGGCAATATTTCCTATCGTGTCATTAAAGCGATAAGTCGTATCTAGTGCACATTCAGCACCTTCGCCAAAAGAACGATGGAAAGAAGTCGTTAATAATAATTCTGCGCCACTAAAACGATAAATGGCTTGCCAATCATCGCCCACTGCAAATAGAGATGTTTGTTTATTCTGCTGTTTTAATGCGGTTAATAATGAAGCTCTTAAGGGTGAAATATCTTGGAATTCATCAACAAGAATATGTTTCCATGGGCTAATAAAACGCCCTTTTTCAATTAGATTAATAGCTTGATGTAATAAGCCAGAAAAGTCGATCGCTTCTTCTTCTTTTAGTGCCGTTTTCCAAGCTTTTAATAATGGTGATAATAATTTTAAATACTTTTTAAAGGCGTCTGTATATTCAGGCTGTACACTTTCGATCAGAGACTTTTGGCTACCACCTTGCATTCTTAATAAACCAACCCAACGCTCTAATCTTACAGCAACTTGGTTTTCTAATTTTTTATCATGCCAAAACTCACCGTCGAGGATATCCCATTCAAGTTCTTGAGATAACCACTCTCTCCACCCTTTTGCTTGTGCTTTTTTCTGTTGGCACTGCTCTCGCCATTCACCTAATAATAGAGATCTTCTTTTTTCACTGTTTATTTCAAGCTCACTAATTTTAGGTTGCTTTTTTGTCGCTTGTTGAATAATGGATAATGCCAGTGCATGAAATGTTTTTGCCATAATATCGGCATTTAAACGACTAGAAAGTCTTTCATTCATTTCTTGTGCGGCTTTACGCCCAAAAGCAAGTAATAAAATTTGAGCGGGTTGCGCTAACTGACGACGTAATAACCAACCTGCTCTCGCGACTAATACCGATGTTTTACCACTTCCCGCACCCGCTAGAACAAGAATATTTTCTTCGCCATTAATTACGGCTCGACATTGTGATTCATTTAGTGGTGAGGATTCAATTGTATTAAAAAATTCCGCATGCTCATTTAATATTTGAGTTACCCATGCAGAGTTTTCTTTATTAATAAGTGTTTCGCCTTGCTTTAGCCATTCCAAACATTGCTGATAAAGTGCTTGGCAATTATCAAATTGAATAAGGCGTTCAAGAGGAAGAGGAATAGCAGAAAAGCTTTCTTTGATAGATTGTTGAATTTCACTCAGTTTAGACTGTTTTATCCATCTATTTGATTGAGTGATTTCATTAATATTATGGAGTTGCTTCTCAAGAACCTGAGCACTTATTTCGCTCATTTCTTTGCTCCAATTTTGCCATGTCTGATAAAGATAACGATAAAACTGCTGAGTTTCTTCCCAGTCTGTTCCATGTAATCGAACAACTTTATCTTCAGGCAATAAAAATTCTAATTCCCCCCACACAATCCCTTTTTTACAGAAAATATTAATCAATTCGTTAAAAGGAATTAAATACTGATGTTTTTCACCACTGACTTCAATACCTGCATTTAACAATTTGACTCTATTATAAGGATGTTGTGCTAAACGTTGTCCCATCGGGGTGGATTTCAGTTCCATACGTAATTCCTGCAATAAATAACAAATAGTCTGTTGTTAAGCTCTTTTTAATCGGTGATAAACCCTATATTCTAAGAGGTAATTATCTTCATCTTGTTTATTTAAGGGCTTTTTGTGTTCACTTTGCTAAATGGCGCCCGCCGATTTATCTATAATAGCCACTTTTTATATTATATTCGCATAATAATCGCGCTTACAGGAACGACTTTGTTTCCTTGGATTTTAGGGCAAGAGCCTAAATATACAATTCCTCTAACTTTAGGCGTGGTAGCGGCCGCATTAACTGACTTAGATGATAGGCTTGTTGGTCGTTTAAAAAACCTCGTTATTACCTTATGCTGTTTTCTTCTTGCTTCAGCATCAATAGGGCTGCTTTATCCATATCCTATTTTATTCTTTTGTGGTTTAGCCATTTCTACTTGGGGATTTATTTTATTAGGTGCTTTAGGGCAACGTTACGCGACTATTGCTTTTGGTGCTTTATTAATCGCAATTTATACTATGTTGGGTATGCCTATTTTCCCTGAATGGTATGAACAACCCGTTTTATTACTGTTAGGGGCTATCTGGTATAACTCTTTAACATTAGTTGGTCACTTATTATTCCCAATTCGTCCAGTTCAGGACAATTTAACACGCTGCTACCAACAACTTGCAACTTACCTCGAAGCTAAAGCAACATTATTTGATCCTGATATTGAAGATGACTATCAACATTCGCTTTATAATTTAGCAATGGCAAATAGCCAACTAATTGACACTATGAACCAAACTAAAGTTACATTATTAAGTCGATTAAAAGGTGACAGGGGCCAACGTAGTAGTCGTTTCACACTTCATTACTATTTTGTTGCTCAAGATATTCATGAGCGAGCAAGTTCGTCGCATGTTCAATACCAACTATTAAGTAGTGAATTGCGACATAGCGATGTGTTATTTCGTTTTCAACGTCTACTTTCTATGCAGGCTCGGGCTTGTGAACAAGTTGCACAATCTATTCTTTGGCATAAAAAATATCAGCATAATCCTTCATTAGAACGCGCTATAAATTATTTAGAAAATGCATTAAGTCATTTAAAAAACACAACTTCAGAGCCACAATTAATAACACCTTTAAATAACTTACTGCAAAATCTCCAAGGTATTGATGCGCTTTTACGAAGTATTAGTACAGAGCAATACCAAATATCTCATGACCAAAAGGAAGAGACGCAACTTTCTGATGATGGTTTAACTGGATGGCGCGATATAGCACTAAGAATAAAAGAGCATCTCACGCCTAAATCAGCACTTTTTAGACATGCTGTTAGGATGTCACTCGTGTTATGTATTGGTTATGCCATTATTCAATTTTTCCAATTGGATAGAGGCTATTGGATATTATTGACCAGCCTGTTTGTTTGCCAACCCAACTACAATGCTACTCGCCGACGTCTTACTTTACGTGTGAGTGGTACTATTATTGGTATTTTAATCGGTTTCCCTATTTTATATTTTGTTCCTTCAATCGAAGGTCAGTTAGTTTTAATTGTGATAACTGGTACGCTCTTTTTCGCATTTAGAACCATACAATATGCACATGCAACACTATTTATTACTTTATTAGTTTTATTAAGCTTCAATTTACTGGGTGAAGGCTATGATGTTGCCCTCCCCCGTATTATCGATACCTTAATTGGCTGTGCCATAGCATGGTTTGCAGTCAGCTTTATTTGGCCTGATTGGAAATTCCGCCAATTGCCTGTTGTTATTCAAAAAACAATGACAAATAACTGCTATTATCTTGATGCCATCCTTATTCAGTATTACCAAGGAAAAGATAATAGCTTGAGTTATCGAATTGCTCGTCGAAATGCCCATAGCAGTGATGGTGAGTTAGCATCACTGATCTCCAATATGTCATCAGAGCCAAAAAGTTATCAAGCTTCCCAAGAAGTAGCTTTCCAGTTGCTTTGCTTGAATCATACTTTACTCAGTTATATTTCTGCACTTGGCGTTCATCGTTCAAAAATAGAAGATGAGAATGTACTCACTTTGCTTAATGATACTGTTTGTTATATTGATTCTGCTTTACGTCGAAAAACGCCTCAAGATGAAGGGGTTAAGCAATCTCATGTAGAATTAATTGAAAGGATCAATCTATTACCTAATGCAGATAATCCTCGTATTCAATTGGTACTCACTCAAATCCGATTACTATTAGATTTACTGCCACAAATTATTAGTTGTATCCAAATTATTGAGCAAAGTGAATCAAATAGCTTACATCAACCCCAAGTCTAATCTCTAATTGACGTTATTTTCTCTAATTCCCATAAGCACATTAGAGAAAATAACGGTCATTACTTTTATCTTATTGAAAAGACAATTCGTTGTACCAATTTAATAACTCCATTTTAAGTTGACTAGGCAATACTGAACGATGGCACCCAACAATTGCTCCTGCCAATGAAAGTAAAAGTTCACTATTTCTCAAATTTTGGCTATGCATTAGTTTTAGATAACACGCTTTAGCACCGATTAAGCGCAGTTCTTCAACTTGATTAATACCAATTTGATTCAACCTTTTTTCTAATATCACACCTAGATTAGGTAAGTCTTTTATTCTGCAAGGCTTCTTTCGTTGCCCTAAATATTCTTGAATGCTGTAGTGATATGACATATCAATATATTGATCTAATTTTTGCTGATTTTCCCATAACGAATCCGTTATGTGGTAATAACGCAATATGATAGGAATTCCTTTTTTCAAATAGGTATAGGAACTCATTTTTGTTGCCTTATAGAGAGTTTCTAAAAAACCACTTCCTTTTAAATAAAACTCATTGTCAGACGTGATAGCAAACATAACATCATCAATCATTAAGCTAACACCACCAAATTGAGACTTTGTTGTTAACTCCCCATATTGCGCAATACGCGATAACAAATGAGCCTTCCTTTGCTCAGGTAAAAATAACATTGAAACTCCAACACAAATTTTAAGATTAAATTTTATCTTTGAATTCAAAAACATGCATAAGATATAACAAGAAAGACAATAAAGAATTTCCTTTTTATTGCCAATAGTTAACGACTTAAAAATAGAGATTTACATGAAATTTGAGAGGAACTTTCAAAAAAATGAGCTTGATTTAAGCGAAATTTAGAGATACTGTATATTCATACAGTGCATATAGGCAGAGGTAAACATGAAACTCTCAACATCATCTCCGACAAGACAGAACACCATTCTCCAAGAGATCTCAAATGAGGTATTACCTCTATCTATCCCTTCAACAGTGGCGACTTACGATAGTAATAATAAACAAGGTATGGTGAGTGAACTTCTCTACCAAAATCCGCTCGTCATTAATCACATCCTTTTACCACTACTAAAACAGTATAGCCATGAATCACGCTGGTTATTGTGGCTAAACCCACAACAAAAGCTAAATCGTGCTTGGTTAAAAAATGCAGGATTACCGCTTAACAAAATAATTCAATTAAATCATATAAATATGATAACCACTGTTGATTTAATGGAAAAAGCACTGGTGAGTGGTAATTACAGTGTAGTGCTCGGTTGGTTACCAGAAATATCGTCAGAAGAGATGAAACGGTTAGAATCTGCTGCCAATAAAGGAAAAACCCTCGGGTTTATTATGCGACAGCAAATTAGTACGAATATCCATTTAGAAAGTAGTAATGCATCTAAACGACATTTGAATTCCGTAAAAATTCATTCAATTCACTACCATTAGTGAAATTTAAGAGTTTTCCTAATACTCAAAACACCCTGGTATCATTTAAGATAAGTCAAATGCATTTATAACCTAAATCAAATAGTTACAATAAATTTAACAAAAATACAGAATCTTTCCCATTGTGGAATAAGGCGGATCTTTTTAAAATTTTAAGTCGAATTTTAAAGGATTACTTGTAACTTTTTAAGTTCACTGTAGACTTTATGTCGTTAAGGTTATGCTTTAAATCCCATTTTTGGGATCATCACTTGATGAAAGCATTGGATTCCTAACAATAATTTAACCAAGGGCAAATAATAAGGCTTAAAGCCAAATGCCTAACTTGGATGATAACGAGGCGTAAAATGAAAAAGACAGCTATCGCATTAGCAGTGGCAGTGGCAGCTTTCGCAACTGCAGCGCAAGCAGCTCCAAAAGACAATACCTGGTATACTGGTGGTAAATTAGGTTGGTCTCAATACCAAGGTACAAGTAACCATTTCGGTGAAACTTCTATCGGTAACGGTAACACTCACCGTGATCAGTTAGGTGCAGGTGCATTTGCTGGTTATCAGTACAACCAATACTTAGGTTTTGAACTGGGTTATGATTGGTTAGGTCGTATGACTTATAAAGGTTCATATGACAACGGTGCATTCCGTGCTCAAGGTATCCAATTAACCACTAAATTAAGCTATCCAGTAATGGAAGACTTAGACGTTTATACACGTTTAGGTGGTATGGTATGGCGTGCAGATTCTTCTGCAACTAAAAACGCTACTTCTTTATCTCCAAAACAAGAACGTTTCTCTAATAACGACACTGGTGTTTCTCCAGTATTCGCATTAGGTACTGAATACGCGATCACTCCAAACATCGCTACCCGTGTTGAATATCAGTGGATCAACAACATTGGTGATAAAGGTACTCTGAATACGCGTCCAGACAACGGCATGCTGAGTGTTGGTGTTGCTTACCGCTTCAACCAAGAAACTCCAGCTCCAGTTGTAGCTCCAGCACCAGTTGTAGCTCCAGCTCCAGTTGTTGAGAACAAAACCTTTACTCTACGTTCAGACGTTCTGTTTAACTTCAACAAATCTACTCTGAAAGCTGAAGGTCAAGAAGCTCTGAATGGTCTGTACAATGAACTGGCTAACATCGACCCAACTCAAGGTCGTGTAGTAGTTATTGGTTACACTGACCGTATTGGTTCACAAAACTACAACCTGCCTCTGTCAGAAAAACGTGCTCAATCTGTAGTTGATTACCTGGTATCTAAAGGTATCCCTGCAAACAGCATCTCTGCAGAAGGTCGTGGTAAAGAAAACCCAGTTACTGGCAACACATGTGACAACGTTAAAGCTCGTTCAGCTCTGATCGATTGCTTAGCGCCAGACCGTCGTGTTGAAATTGAAATCCAAGGTACAACTGAAGTTATTGTTCAACCTGGTCAATAATTCATATAGTAGAATAATCTACTGTTGATGAATTCAAAACCCTGCCATTGGCAGGGTTTTTCTTTATAGAGATAAAATTAAGGTAGGAACATAAAGACAAAAACGTTTTCGAACAGGTATGAAATATCACAATAAAAACAGAGAACAAAAATAACTATAAAAATAAATTATCAAAGACGGTTAGCCAAAATTAATGTAACTTATTTTTCTTTATCGCGTTCTAATAACTCAATAAGCCCATCTTTTAAACTATGCACTTTCAATGCATATTGTTCTTTTCGCTCAGCGTCTTCGATTAATTGCACTATCGTTTCTGATAATGTGATCCCTCTTCGTTGTGACAATGCAGATAAGCGTTGCCAAACTTTAAACGTTAAGTCGATTGATTTTTTGCGCGTATGTTGATGCTCTGCATTAAAATAACGCTTTCTACGAGCACGAATAGTTTGCTTCATCCGATTAGATAAACCAGGATCCATATGCAGATCTATCCACTCTAAAACTTTTAATGGTTGCGATTCAAGAAGCAACAATTGCTCAATAACTTCATCAGCTGCACTTTTTTCTATATAGCGGGTAATTAATTCACCTTCGCGGTGTTTTTTTACTAAGTAGGCCCACTTCCAGCCACATTCTAGGTTCTCTAATTGTTGATATTTCATACAAAATCCCGTGACAACGTAACTATATAGTAGCATATCAACAATTTTACAAAAATACTGCCACTGAACCGAAATTTTTTGACTATTTTATAGACGAAGTTATTTTAGATAATCTTGCTTATCAATTAATAACAAGCCTTGATAAGGGATAGTTTTCTGAGCACGTTATGATAGAATCGAGCGTCGCTATCATAAAACCTTAATGACCACTTATTAACTCGTGATTATAAGGTCGTAGCGATACATATTCCCTGCCTATGCAGTTGATGACAGTTAAAGAACCGTCTTATTGCAGGATAGATATCAACTTATACGATATCTAATTATCTCTTTTCACTAATCAATAATAAAAACGGTAACCTTGAAAAACAACGAATTAGAATGGCAGGCGTTACGTCCTGATTACGCCTCCTACCAAACTTTCTTTCAAACAGCATCTCAATTACCTGCATCTCTACTTCGTGAGGTTCAACCTCGCCTGTATGAAAGCTTGCAATGGTTAAACAATGCAGATTCAGGGCAGTTTATGCTGCTAAAAGCGGATGATTCTACTGCTTACTTTGATATGTTGACAGACACATTAACGCAATCAGGGATCAAAACTAATCCTGTTGTTGGTAGCTATCAAGCAGAAACCAATAAAATCGATTGGCAAGAAAATGTACTCGGCGCATTTTCATCATCAGAATCTATTACTTGTTGCCAATGGATAGAACCAGAACAACTCTTTGGTTCATTCTATTGCCATAAAGACGAAGTTACTCTTAGCCCAGGCTTATTGCATAAAGTAAATGGAGGCATTTTAGTCCTCTCTATAAAGTCTTTACTCGCACAACCACTAATGTGGTTTCGCCTTAAAAAAATGGTTGAAGAGCAACGTTTTGAGTGGCTTGTCTGGAATGACAATCAGTCCCTGCCTTTACCTATTGAAAGTATGCCGCTCAATCTTCGTGTGATTTTAGTTGGTGATAGGCTAAGCCTTGAAGAGCTTGAATTTATGGAGCCTGAGCTAAGTAGCGCAGCTTTATATGGTGAATATGAATACGACATGTATTTAGAAGATGAAACAGCACTTGCTCAATGGTGTGGCTTTGTAAATTCACTGTGCCAAAAATATCGACTCCCTTCTTTATCTGCGGATGCTTGGGAAGTCTTGCTAACACAAGCAGCAAGACAGCATGAAGATCAGCTAATGCTGAGCCTCGATTTAGAGTGGCTTTTACGCCAACTTCGTTATGCAATACGTTTCAATCATGAGACTTCTCTAACTGCCGATGCACTGAAAAAAGCAGAAGAAAATCGCCTATGGCGACACAGCTATTTGTTAGAGCGTAGCCGTGATGAGATTTTACAAGACCAAGTCATGATACAAACAGAAGGTGAAGCTGTTGGTCAAATCAATGGACTTTCTGTCTTAGATTACCCGGGATATCCTGATTTAATCGGAGAACCGACTCGAATTACCTGCGTTGCACATATAGGTGATGGTGAATTTACGGATGTTGAGCGAAAAGCTGAGCTTGGTGGCAATCTTCATGCTAAAGGAATGATGATTATGCAAGCTTACTTGAACTCAGAATTACGTTTAGACCAACCACAGCCATTTAGCACCTCGATTGTTTTTGAGCAATCATATGGCGAAGTTGATGGTGATAGCGCCTCTTTGGCTGAATTATGTGCATTTATTAGCACTCTGGCACAACAACCTATTGATCAGCAAATTGCCGTTACAGGTGCAGTCGATCAATTTGGTCAAGTTCAACCAATTGGTGGCGTAAACCAGAAAATCGAAGGCTTCTTTGATATCTGCCAACAAAGAGGATTAACGGGTGCGCAAGGCGTGATTATCCCCCTTGCTAATATTCGTCATCTTGTACTTAACGAAAATGTGCAGCAAGCGGTAAAAGAAGAGAAATTTCATATTTGGCCTGTCACTCATGTAGCAGAAGCAATAACGTTACTGACTCGTCAGCCATATTATGAAGAGCAATGTGAACCAGAACAATCAGACTCACACTTGTTAGCTGTTATTCATGATCGTATAACACTCGCAAATAATCAGGATAGACCTAAATTACCTTGGTTCTTACGTCTATTCAGATAATTCTATTTCAAGTGATCGGAGTTGTTCAGCGTACAAGTGTAAGCTATTCTGTTGTCTTACACTTGATAAAGGCTATATAGACAATGGTTGATAAACGCGAATCTTATTCTAAAGAAGACCTCATTGCTTCAGGCCGTGGTGAATTATTTGGCCAAGATGGCCCACCACTGCCATCTGGTAATATGCTAATGATGGATCGCATCATTAAAATGACGGAAGATGGCGGCACCCATAATAAAGGCTTTATCGAAGCAGAATTCGATATCAAGCCAGATTTATGGTTCTTTGATTGCCACTTCGTCAATGACCCTGTTATGCCGGGTTGCTTAGGCCTAGATGCCATGTGGCAACTGGTTGGCTTCTATCTTGGCTGGCTTGGTGGTGAAGGTAAAGGCCGTGCGCTTGGTGTTGGTGAAGTTAAATTTACCGGACAAATATTACCAACAGCAAAAAAAGTTACCTATAAAATTGATTTCAAACGTGTTATCAATCGTAAACTGATTATGTGTATTGCCGATGGCGAAGTGTATGTTGATGGTAAGCTAATTTATGAAGCAAAAGACTTAAAAGTTGGCTTATTTAAAGATACAACTGCATTCTAAGTTCGATCAAAATCTGAATCTATTATAGAAATACCGTGTAATATAAAGTACACGGTATTTTTTTATCTACTCCAATAGTCTATTTTCCCTTTATAACAAATTGATTGGTTATAAAACACGCGCATAGAATTCTTGCTATTTTTCTTACTATTTATGGTTTTCGCTTATGCAAAAGTTTTCATAAAACAAAATTAAAAAAGTAATGATAAGATAACGTAAAAAGGCTTACAAAATATGTAAGCCTTTTTATATCCAAATTGATTTTTTGTTATTTATAATCAAATTGTCCTATGCTCAATGTGTACATAGGAATGTATATAAATAACCTCGTTTTGATTGTCGGTAAAATCTTAGTGATAATATTTAATAAAACTAAAAATAAGCTATTATCTATTTCACTACGACGGGTTATTTATTTTACCAGACTCGGGCGATCTTCCATGGCCTGTCGCCAGCCTCCAAGCCAATGTGAACGCGCATCAATGGCGAAATAAGGGCAAAGTTCTTTTGAACGGCCTTGCATACCAGCTTGATAACCTTTCGATAATGCTCTTGCTAAACGATCTCGTTTCTGTCTTTTCATATCTAGACAACCCTCACGTTCTAAGTTTAAGCGGAAAGATAATGATTGTTTTTTCAACAACCACTATAAATTGATACGCTTTATTGAGCATTTAAGCAAGTAAAGAAGTTAATACAAATGTCATATTTGTGATGTTGAGCCAACCGCAAGTTTAATAACAATAGTTATCATTTATTTTATTTAATGTTTTAATTAAAAATATTAGCTACTTCTTTTAATGAGTTATATTGTGGTGATTATAAGTTATTGATATTTTATAAAGATAGAGGAATAAAAAATAACCTTTTTAGGTTTATCTTATGAAACCAATAAATTAAATAAGATAAAATAATGTTTTTATTTAAATTTATGTCAATATAAGGCTTGGTTTATAAATATAACTTTTTGCTCTATTTTTATTTTTTTGTAGAAAACTCGTTTTAATTACCTTTGTTTTATTAAGGAATTAGCTATTATTGAAAATAAAAGAGGCTATTAACACCTCTTACATACTTCTATTAATTCAAACTCTTCAAATACCAACTCCATATCTTCTGAAAAATGGCCTTCTCGATTAAAGAAATCTTTATGCCCTTCTTGCCAATACGCCAAACTTAAATCTCCTTCCCCCTCTCTCTTAGCCAATTCTTCGGTAACTTCATTAAATCGGATTAGCTGCAAAGAACGTGTTCGAATAACACAAACTGGCTCATTTTGACTGTTTAGAATAATACTAAATCCCCCAATAACAGGAATAACGCTGTCACTAAAAAAGCCATTTAATGAGCTACACGTTGCCGTTTTTTTTCCTTCTACCACCAGCATAGCCAACTCATCCGCTAACTGAGCATTATCACCAAATGACCAACTGATCGCAGTGGGATATTTCTTTTTAAGGATTTCTAACATATTGTTTCCTTTATTTTTTAACAAACAAAACCCAATATTCAACTTAGACACAAATTAAGAGAATATTGGGTTTGAATAAACGTAATACTAAGTCAGTTAATATTGAGCTTGAATTGCTTTCGCTATATCAGAAACAACTTGCTCCCATCCCTGTCCTAATGTACGCACTAAAGCTGGATAACCATCTTCTGTTTGCGTTAAAACTAAAGAAAATGGCTGATTAATCACTTTATTGTTTTCAGTATAAATCCAGTCACCCGAAATAATCACCTGCCCATCATAACGACCTTGAAAGTAATTGACCGTGACTGTTAATTTCGCCAAGTTATCTTCAACAGGTTGATTAGCAACCACTGTACCCGGTAAGGCTTTTGTTAAACCTGAAATAAGGTTCTGTTGTAACTGCTGATCAAGTGGGTTAATCCATAGGTGCTGATTAGCCACGGTATAGTTAATATCCGTCGTTTGATAAACAATTCCAGCATTGACTAACATATTAGATAAACGGATCGGCTGAACCCAAATTTGAGGCTTCTTAGCTGATTGTGTTACTGAGACTTGTTCTGGTACGCTGCCTTGATAAACATCAGGCAACTGATAATACGTTTTATTAGTCTGACTTGAACATGCCGTTAACATCAATACAAATATCCCAATGATGTATTTCATCATTTTTCAGCCCTCTTTGGTTCTGGATCTTTACCTTCCTTCGCTTCAAAAATCAATGCGTTGCTCTTATTGTTTAATGTTTTCAATAAAGGCTGCATCTCTCTTAACACTTGATCAAGCTGTTGCATATTATCAATCATTTTTCCGTATGCAGGAGAGCCTGGTTGGAAGCCTTGCATACTACGATTGATCTCTTTCAATGACTGCTGAATATCATTAGGAAGATTTCTAAATTCATCACTACCAATCATGGCATTCAATGACTTCAATGTTTCTTTAGCTTCACTGACGGCTTTTTGGCTTTCAGATAATGTCGCTGTCATCTCTTTAAGCATTGGTTCAACAGGAAGATTGTTGATCTTGTCCAGTGATGTCATCACTTTTTGCTGAATTTGTGCTAAACCAGAGCCAACTGTCGGAATTTGTTGGAAACCGGCAACTTCTTGTGGGCCTTTCCATTGAGTTTCATCAGGATAGAAATCAAGATCAATATAAAGTGCGCCAGTTAAAAGGTTACCTGATTTCAGTGATGCTCTTAATCCATTATTAGAAGCGGAGGCTATTTCTTTAACGAAGTCGAAACTCTCACCAACATCATTGGCGAAACGTTCAGGTTCAACATGGATAAGTACGGGAATACGAAAATCTTTATCCAGCGATTGTTGCATACCTTTAGTGTAATAAGGTACTTGTACAACTGTTCCCATGCGAATTCCACGGAATTCTACTGGAGCTCCTGCTTGTAATCCTCTTACAGAATCAGAGAAGAACATGATGTAGCTACGATAGTCAGTATACAACGAGTTTTGAATACTCTTTTCATTATCGTAGAGCTTAAATTCTGTTTTAGGTGCAATAGGATCACCCGGGATCCATCCCGCAGGAACATCAAAACTAACACCACCACTAAAGAGTGTAGAAAGTGATGCCATTTCAACGCGAACACCCGATGAAGACATATCAAAAGCGATACCAGAATCTTTCCAGAATCGAACATTCGATGTCACCATTTTGTCATAAGGCGCTTTGATAAAGAGTTGATAATGCATGTCTCGGCTATCAATATTAAATTCACTGGTTTCAACAGAACCGACTTGATAACCTCTGAATAAAACAGGATCACCCGCATTTAATTGGCCAGCTCTTTCACTGACTAAATTGATGCGAATACCTTTTGCATCTGGCGAAGCTAACGGCGGCGAGTCGAGAAGATTAAATTCATCTTCTTCTTTACCTTTCAATCCCGGCTGTAACTCTATGTAAGCACCAGAAAGTAAGGTTCCTAAACCCGTTACACCTTCTTTACCAACTTGAGGTCTTACAACCCAAAATGCAGTATCTGCGCGTAATAACTCTTTCATTCCTTTATCAAGGCGAGCCGTAATAATAACGCGACTAAAATTACTATCGAGAGTGACACTTTCAACTAGACCAATATCTACACTGCGACTTTTAATTTTGGTTTTACCCGCTTCAATGCCATCTGCATTATAGGTAATTAATGTAACTTCTGGACCCTGATGGCTGAAATGATAATAAAGTATCCACGCACCAATCAGTAAGGTGACAAGTGGTATGATCCAAACTGGAGACCAGCTTTTTAGCTTGTTAATTTTTGCTTCAGTTAAAGCAGTTTCATTCTTTTCAGTCACCCTTAGGCTCCTTAATCGTGGGTTTATCATCATCGGTTGTACACTTATCCCACGTCAACCGAGGATCAAACATCATTGCAGAGAACATAGTTAACACTACAACCAATGCAAATAGCACCACTCCAAAATCAGGATAGATGCTCATCAGACGTCCCATTCTGACTAATGAAGCTAAAACAGCAATTACGAAGACGTCAATCATCGACCAACGCCCTACATATTCAACAACTTCATAGAGAAAATGCATTCTAGCAGGATCTCTTTTTCCATTAGATTTGTGTGCATCCCAACACAACCAAGCAATAGCGAGCATTTTTAAACTTGGTACCATAATACTGGCAATAAATATCACCATTGCGACAGGATAAGAGCCATCTTCCCATAACAAAATAACCCCAGCCATAATGGTTGAATAAATGTTATTACCTAAAGATTCAGTGACCATAATGGGTAATAAATTAGCGGGGATATAAAGAATTAATGACGTAATCAACAAAGAGACCGTCCATTGTAAACTTTTAGGTCTTCTTGCATGTCCTTTCACTTCACAACGGCTACATTCATATTGATCTGCAGGTAAAATTGCCGTACATGAACGACATAATCTAACCCCTTGTTTTAACCCAGACTTACCCGATTCAATATCAGGATAATTTGGACGAGGTTCTAATTTTTCCCATAAAGTATGTCTATCAAGGCACTGGAATGCTCGAATCTGAAATAAGCAATAAAGCACATAAGGCAGGAAACTGAGTCCTAGTCCAATATCACCATAAGCCATTAATTTTACAAAGCTAACTAAAATTCCTGCAAGAAAAACCTCTGCCATACACCACGATTTTAATTGGAATAAAATACGTGATAACCAAATTTGTAGCTTTCTAGGTAATTGAATAGGTGTACAAAGAAGTAAGATTGCCACCATACAAAAAGCGGGCACAATTTGGACAAACAGTAGGAAGAATGCGCCTAATTCAACGTAATTCTCGCTAAACATAACCGTTGGAATTTGCATCAATGTGACATTGTTGACAATACCCGCCACTTCCATACTCACAAAGGTAAACTGGCTTGCCATCAGCAACATAAATAATGCACTAATTGCTAATGCAACAGGTTGATAAAAAGGCTGGCGCCAACGTGCAGTTAATACAGTATGACAACGAGGACATGTTGCTTTTGTTCCTTGTGCTAATTGAGGAACACTGACCACCAGATCGCACTGAGGACATAATATTTGCTCATGTTTATGTTCATGACGATGTTGTTGACCAGAGCACACAGCGACACCTCTTATTTAGAATAATCAATAAAAGAATATTTAATCTAGAAAGTAAAACGGGGCGTGATGCCCCGTTTTCGGTTGGCTATTCGCCGTTTTGCATCAATTCTAGCTCTTGCCATCTATCAAAAGCAGTTTCAAGCTCTTGTTCTTTATCTGCAAGCGCTTTTAAGACTTTTTCTGTCTCTTCATGAGGACGCGTAAAGAAATCCGCCCCACTCACTTCTTCTTGTAACGCACTTAACTGCATTTCCAAGCTTTCTAATTTTGCAGGAAGTTGCTCCAGTTCTCGCATCAAATGATAACTTAACTTGTTAGTGCGAGTGTTCTTTTTAGAGCTATCTTTCGCTTTTGCTTCTTTTTCAGTTTTTTCTGGTGTGTTACGTGATTTGTTTGCCTCACCCTTTAGTGAAACCGACTGTGCTCTTTGTTGCTGAGCATCAAAATATCCACCAACGTAGCTGTTAATAACACCATCACCTTCAAAGATCCAACACTCAGTAACACTATTATCAACAAATTCACGGTCATGGCTAACCAGTAAAACAGTGCCTTGGTAAGCATCAACGAGTTCTTCTAGCAATTCCAATGTTTCAACATCGAGATCATTAGTTGGCTCATCAAGAATAAGCAAGTTACTTGGTTTTAAGAATAAACGTGCTAGCAATAGACGGTTTCTCTCACCTCCTGAAAGTGCACGAACAGGTGTCATTGCACGTTTAGGTGGGAATAAAAAGTCTTGCAAATAACCAAGTACATGGCGAGGACGACCATTTACCATTACTTCTTGCTTACCTTCAGCAAGGTTGTCCATCACTGTTTTATCAGGATCAAGTGTTGCACGGTGCTGATCAAAATAAGCAACTTCAAGCTTAGTACCACAATGAACTCGCCCACTGTCTGCTTTTAAATCACCTAGCATAAGTTTCAATAAAGTGGTTTTACCGCAACCATTCGGCCCCACCAGCGCAATTTTATCGCCACGTTGTACTTTGGCAGAAAAATCACGAACTAACTTGCGGGTTCCAATACTATAATTAACATCTTCTAACTCAAATACGATTTTACCAGAACGCGTAGCTTCTTCGACTTGCATACGAGCACTGCCTAACACTTCACGGCGTTCACTACGTTCAACACGTAATGCTTTCAATGCTCTTACACGACCTTCGTTACGAGTACGTCGTGCTTTAATGCCTTGGCGTATCCACGCTTCTTCTTGCGCTAATTTACGATCAAACTCTGCGTTTTGTTGCTCTTCAACACGCAACGCTTCTTCTTTGCTTTCAAGATACTTATCGTAATTTCCCGGCCATGAAGAAAGTTTTCCTCGATCAAGATCGATAATACGCGTTGCCATATTACGAATAAATGAACGGTCATGGGAAATAAATACGATACTTCCTTGAAAATCTTTTAAGAACTTTTCAAGCCAAAGGATCGTTTCAATATCAAGGTGGTTTGTTGGTTCATCTAAAAATAGCACTCTTGGTGCGCTGACTAACGCGCGCCCTAAGGCTGCTTTTCTTAGCCAACCACCTGATAAAGAAGAAAGCTCAGCTTCACCATCTAAACCAAGTTTTTCTAGCACTTCTGCAATTCGGCTATCAAGCAACCACAAATTACGGCTATCAAGTACTTCTTGTAGCTCTGCCATTTTATTGAGATTTTTATCAGAAGGATCTGTCTCAATCAGTTTAGAAATATGGTGATAATCCGTTAGATATTTAGCATCTTCTTCAACACCTTCAGCAACAAAGTCAAAGATAGTGCCTTCAATATCTCTTGGAGGATCTTGCTGTAAGCGAGCAGTCACAAGATCTTGCTCATAAACAACTTGACCGTCATCTAAAGGTTGCTCTTTAGATAACACTCTTAATAGTGTTGATTTACCTGCACCATTACGCCCAACTAAACAAACTCGTTCATTTTCTTCAATAAATAAATCGGTGCTATCTAATAGTGGGGCATCACTGAAAGATAAATAAGCCCCTGTCAAACTAATTAACGGCATTGTAAATTATTCCTCACCAGCATGAGTTAACAGCCAGCAATTATGAATTTGACGGTTACGTGCAAAATCTTGTGATAATGTTTTCTGTGTTATCTCTTTTGCACACAACCCAATTTTTGCTAACTCGTCATGTTCCATTTTGAATCCACGTTTGTTATTTGAGAACATAATTGTTCCGCCTTTTCTTAACAAACGTTTCAGATGCTTCATTAGTTCAATGTGATCACGCTGCACATCAAAGGTGTTTTCCATTCGTTTTGAGTTAGAAAACGTAGGTGGATCGATAAAAATCACATCAAATTGTTCATTACTTTGCATTAACCATTGTAAACAATCAGCTTGCATTAAACGATGTTGTCTACCAGATAAGCCATTTGCTTGGAAGTTTTTCTCAGCCCATTCAAGGTAGGTACGTGACATATCAACTGTCGTCGTACTTTTTGCACCACCAATCCCAGCGTGTACAGATGCAGTACCGGTATAAGCAAAGAGGTTTAAGAAATCTTTTCCATTGCTCATTTCACCTAGCATTTTTCGTGCAATACGGTGATCTAAGAACAATCCTGTATCAAGATAATCTGTTAAGTTCACCCAGAATTTTGCACCAAATTCGTCAACTAAGAAGAAATCACCCTTTTCGGCCATTTTTTCATACTGCTGTTTACCTTTTTGACGTTGGCGGGTTTTTAAAATCAGTTGATCAGAACGTAATGCCAGTACTTCCATTGTTGCGCTAATCACATCGAATAAACGCTGACGGGCTTTGTGTTCATTAACTGTTTTAGGTGGCGCATACTCTTGGATAACCACTTTATCGCCATAGCGATCCACAGCAACATTATATTCAGGTAAATCAGCATCGTATAAGCGATAACATTCAATTTGCTGTTGTTTTGCCCATTTCGCGAGTTTTTTCTCATTTTTACGTAAACGATTTGCAAAATCTTCCGCAAGTCCAGTGTTAATCGTTGATGGTGTCTCAGAAAGTAAATAGTTCTTTTGTACACAATCTAGAGGACCATTTTTTGCTTTGAACTCTCGTTCAGCACGTAATTGAATGCAGCTTAACAACTCAGGTGATGCACTAAATAGTGACAATCTCCACCCTGGGAAGTGTGCTTTTACTGCTCTTCCTAATTGGCTGTGAAGTGCAATTAATGCTGGTTCACTTTCTAAGCGTTCACCATATGGTGGGTTGCTGATAATTGTCCCTTTGATTTCTGCTGAAACAGGGTTTGTCAGTTTAGCCGCATCACCGTGAGCAAATGTGATCAGTTCAGCAACATCGGCTCTGCGTGCGTTGGCTCTTGCCATATCCAATACGCGCTTATCAACATCAAAACCATAGAAACGCGCCGTGGTATTCTTTTTACCTTCACGGAAACGAGCAAAAGCTTCATGGGTCACTTCTTTCCATAACGCTTCATCGTGACCTAGCCAATGACGGAATCCCCAATGCACACGATTTAATGCTGGAGCACAATCAGTCGCCATCATTGCGGCTTCAATTAATAACGTCCCTGAGCCACACATTGGATCGATCAGTGGTGTGTCAATTTTCCAGCCTGAACGCATAATAATTGCGGCAGCTAAGTTCTCTTTTAAAGGTGCTTGCCCTGTTAAGTCGCGGTAGCCGCGCTGATGTAAACCATCACCACTTAAATCTAAAGATAGCGAGGCTTTTTCTTTATGAAGATGAATGGTTAAGCGGATATCAGGAGATTGTTTAGCGACATCTGGACGTTGCCCTATTTTACGTTGGAATGAGTCAACAATGGCATCTTTCGCTTTTAATGCACCATATTGGCTATTACGAATAATGTCATTCGTGCCATTAAAATGTATAGCAAAAGTCTGATCAACAGTAAAAATCTCACTCCAGTCAATTGCCTGCACACCAAGGTATAAGTCTAGATCACTATAAACATTGAACTCATTTAACGGCAACATAATGCGCGACGCTAAACGACTCCAAAGTAAAGACTGATACATGGTTTTATCATCAGCACGAAAATAAACACCGCCTTGAGTTATCTGGCAAGCCTGAGCACCAAGGTGTTCAAGTTCAGATTTTAATAGTTCTTCCAGACCTCGGCCTGTGCTGGCAAACAGAGAGCGCATAATATTGTTACCACCTAAAATAAAATTGTTGGGCATTATAGCTAATTGTATTACGTTGTCATAAAGTTACTGGCTATAAAAAATAATAATGTCTTTTGGGAGCACTGATGATCAACGTTTCACGCCTTTATATACACCCAGTTAAATCAATGAAGGGAATTCGACTTTCTCATGCATTTGCTCGTGAGAGCGGATTCACGTTTGATCGTGATTTTATGATAACCACCCCAGAAGGGACTTTTATCACGGCACGAAAATTTCCCGTTTTGCTGTGTTTTATTCCCACGATCATGGCAAATGGTATTTATATTCAAGCACCTGATGGTGAAGGCATTGCTATCACCTATCAAGATTTTGAGACCACATTGCAACCGACAGAAGTTTGGGGCAACCATTTTACCGCGTATGTGGCACCAGATGAAATAAATCAGTGGTTCAGTCGTTATTTAAAAATGGATGTTCAACTTCGTTGGACAGGCGAAAAATCGACACGCCGAGTGAAAAGAAATCCAGAAACCGCTGTTTCTTTCGCCGATGGTTACCCTTACTTATTAATTAATGAAGCCTCATTTCAATACTTACAACAGCGCTGCCCTGCTTCAATTAATATTGAACAATTTCGAGGTAATATCCTCGTAACAGGTGCAAAGCCTTTTGAAGAAGATACTTGGCAGACTATTCGTGTTGGCTCTGTTGTGATGGATCTGATGAAACCTTGTAGCCGTTGCATCATGACCACAATTAGTATTGATAAAGGCGTTAAGCATCCTAACACAGAACCACTCGCAACACTGCAAACATTCCGTAGTGATGAAACCGGTGATGTCGATTTTGGTCAAAATATCATTATTCGTCAAACGGGTATTATTCGTGTGGGAGATGCTGTTGAGGTATTAGCTTATAAAGAAGCAAAACAATATCTTGTAACAGCACCTGTTGAAACACAATCAGCACCTGTCATTGAAAACACACAAGAACGGACTGTCAGCATTGAATTTAACGGCGAGGTTTTTGAAGGTAATAACCAAGAAGTTCTGTTAGAACAGCTTGAAAATAATGGTTATACCATTCCTTATAGTTGCCGAGCCGGCCTTTGTGGCTCTTGTGTTATCCAATTGGATGAAGGCGATGTTAATGCATTAAAAGCTGGCGCAATTAAACGCTCAGGTAAAATCTTAGCCTGTAGCTGTGTTCCTAACGGTAATGTCAAACTTTCGCTTAATAAAAAATAACACTTATCTTTATCGCAAATTAAAAGAAGGTAATTTGTCCTGACCTTCTTTTTTATTTTAAATAAAACAGTTTATTTAATAAGAATTATCTTATTAAAAACTCAATGATGAATTATCAATAAATTTATTTCTAGAAAAAAGATACAGAAAGAGAGTAATGAGGATTTGATTTTGGGGAGTTTTGTTTAGGGTGAATTTGTTTTTAGAATGTTATAAATAATGAGTAACGATAAAAAGAGTAAGTCCTTTTTACTCTTTTTGTTAAATAACTTTCTCGTACAAAAATGATCCTGACTCTGACTCTTTATGGTAATTGCTTAACCTATCATTCATAATTTTTATTGGGTCACAAAAATTAAGTGTTCTATCAAATAATGTTAACTGTGGTTGAGCTAATAAACATAAACAAGCTTGAGCCCCCACTTCAGTCACTAAAAAAAGAGCTGTTTCGTCTGCTTCCTTTAATGAGGCTTCTACCACTTGAGATAAATAAGGGTTGATTTGATTATTGTTAACTTCAAAATACCAACTCTTAGGCATCAGTGGCTTTAAAAAGCGATGGGCTATTAATGCATTTAAAGCTAATTCAGCTCTTGATTCTGATGGCATATCTATTTGTCGAATTTGCTCATCGTATCCATAATAAAGAGCTGCATCATCGACGGTAAAAGATGCTGATTGTCGAGCACTTTCACTCAACATTTTGCTTGGAAAGCGGGAACGAAAAACCATACCATTTGCTAAATCAAGCATTAATTTTTGTTGCTCAACATCAAAATACCAACGCCAGCGATCATCGGGTTTTATTATCACTAATTAATCCCCCTTCGATTCATTCCCTGTTTTATACTCTGATAAACAATCAAAATTAAATGACCTAAATAAAATATTTAATATCACCTAACAAAAACAGGATTCATTTTACTATTAATTAAGCACAATCAGTGCAATTTAATAAAAAATAACCAACTAGGGGCAATATAAACGAGTTAGGGGCAGAAGAAAAGCCCCTAACTCATTATAAAATGTATTTAGATATGATTAATTATAGATTTGATAAGTGCAGGACCTTGATAAATGAATCCTGAATAGACTTGAATAAGAGAAGCACCTGCATCCATTTTTTCTCTGGCTGCCGTTAATGAATCAATTCCACCAACGCCAATAATAGGTAATGCACCTTTTAATTCTTCATTTAATTGGCGAATTATTTGTGTACTTTTTGATTGTACCGGACGACCACTTAATCCCCCAGCTTCATTACAGTGATCTAACCCACTAACTAATGATTTATCTAATGTGGTATTTGTCGCAATAACACCATCAATATGGTGACGAACTAAGCTATCTGCAACTTGAATTAATTCTTCA
This sequence comes from Proteus terrae, assembly GCF_003144325.1. Lineage (GTDB taxonomy): Bacteria > Pseudomonadota > Gammaproteobacteria > Enterobacterales > Enterobacteriaceae > Proteus > Proteus terrae. The sequence continues at coordinate 104,160 of NZ_PENS01000015.1, read as the reverse complement.
TGTGTTAAATCAGGTGCAATTTTAACAGCAACAGGAACATATTTTTGATATTTTCCCTGCAACTCTAATTGTTTATTTTTAATTGCTGATAGCAGATCGTCTAATGCTTCACCGTATTGTAGAGTACGCAAACCGGGGGTATTTGGTGATGAGATATTGATTGCGATATAACCGGCATGAGCATAGACTTTTTCCATACAAATCAGATAATCATCTTTACCTTGCTCTACTGGGGTATCTTTATTTTTACCGATATTAATACCCAGTACGCCACCATAACGAGATTGTTTTACATTTTCAATTAAGTTATCGACGCCAAGGTTATTAAAACCCATTCGGTTAATTAAGCCTTCAGCTTCCACTAAGCGAAATAAACGGGGTTTATCATTTCCTACTTGAGGACGAGGTGTCACGGTACCAACTTCAATAAAACCAAATCCCATTGCACCCAATGCATCTATACAATCACCGTTTTTATCAAGACCGGCAGCAAGACCAAGTGGATTTTTAAATGAGAGTCCCATACAGGAAACGGGTTTTGAAGGAAGAGACTGCTGAATAAGAAATTGAAATGGGGAATGAGATAAACGTTTTAACTGACGGAAGGTAAAATCATGGGCACGTTCAGGATCTAGCCGAAACAATGCCTTCCTTACTAAGGAATAATACATACGATCTCCATTGAGAATATCGGGTATTAGGAATGATATGTCTACGACAATTTAAGCGTCGTGCATCATATAGATAAAAGCACGAAAAGTAAACGCTTCAATTTCACAATTTACCATAAAAAAATCCCCAGACTATGCTGGGGATCTAATTATCATGCTGATTTTATACTATTCGCTCACTCATAAAGTGATATAAAACGTAATATTAATCAGCTAAAGCTTTGGTGATTTTCTCATATAAATCACCTGATAAATTCTCAAGTTCTTTCAGTTTTAATAACTCTGTACGCATTTTTTCTTGGCGTGTTGCATCGTAACGTTTAAGGCGGATAAACGGCTCAATAAGACGTGATGCAACTTGTGGATTACGGCTATTTAAGTCAGTCAGAATTTCTGTCAATAATAAGTAACCAGAACCATCTGCAGCGTGGAAAGCAACTGGGTTATTATTTACAAATGCACCAATTAACGCACGAGTACGGTTAGGATTTGCAAGTGTAAATGAACGATGAGATAACAGGCTACGTACTGTCTGTAACACATCTGTTGCTGGGCTCATAGCTTGTAAACTAAACCATTTATCCATCACTAAACCATCTTGATACCATTTATCATCAAATTCTTGTAATAACGCATCTTTGCAAGGTAACTGAGCCATTACAGCCGCGCTAAGTGCGGCAAGTGCGTCGGTCATGTTATCGCTATTGTGATATTGCGCATCAACAAGTTTGTTGCCTGTTTGCTCATTTTCAACTGCTAAATAACCTAAGCAAACATTGCGTAAATCACGTTTTGCAATATCATCATGATTAACACGATAAGCACCAATATGCATTGAATGATAAACAGCAGAAAATTCATCGGCCATTTCAGTTGCCAGTGTTTTACGAATAAAACCAAGCGCTTTATGGATGGCAACAGGATCAATAATACTAAATGATTCACCCGCTTCAACATCTGTTGGTAATGTCAGAATAAGTGCTGCTAATGCAGGATCAATATCTTTATCAAGTAATACTGCGCGGAAAGCATCAACCACCATTTCAGGCAAAATGCAGGTTTCACCTTTTTGAACTCGAGCAACATTTTCTTTTATATAGCGACCTAATAATGCTTGGGCTGCATCCCAACGTGAAAATGCATTACGTGCATATTTCATTAAGAAAGAGAGTTGCTCATCCGTAAATGGGTAGTCAAGTTTTACAGGCGCAGAGAATTCACGTAATAAAGATGGGATCGGTTGTTCTGGTACATCGTCAAAGATAAACTGCTGCTCTTCACGTACCACATTTAATACATTAGAAATAGTTTGACCTTGTGAACGCAGTGGGATCACATTGCCTTTGCTATCATACAACTCAATATCTAATGGAATATGTAATGGCTGTTTTTCAGTTTGATCCGCTGTCGGGGGCGTCATTTGACTAACAGTTAAAGTGTATTGCTTTTTATTAGCATCATAACTATCTCGAACTGTCAGTTGTGGCGTACCTGATTGGCTATACCAACGACGGAATAAAGTCAGATCAACATTAGAAGCATCTTCCATTGCTTGAATAAAATCGTCACAAGTTGCAGCACTACCATCATGACGATGAATATACATTTGAATGCCAGCTTGGAATTGCTCTTCGCCTAATAAGGTGTGGATCATTCGGATCACTTCTGAACCTTTTTCATATACTGTTAAAGTATAGAAGTTGTTCATTTCGATCACGCTATCAGGACGAATTGGATGCGCCATTGGGCTTGCATCTTCTGCAAACTGTGCGGTACGCATCACCCGTACATTATTGATACGATTAACAGAGCGAGAACCTAAATCAGAGCTAAATTCTTGATCACGGAAAACTGTTAAACCTTCTTTTAGGCTTAATTGGAACCAATCACGACAAGTGATGCGGTTACCTGTCCAGTTATGAAAATATTCATGACCAATAACAGACTCAATACCTAAATAATCTTTGTCAGTTGCCGTTTCACTTTTTGCTAGTACATATTTAGAGTTAAAGACATTCAGTCCTTTATTCTCCATCGCACCCATATTAAAGAAGTCAACAGCGACTATCATATAGATATCGAGATCGTATTCTAAATTAAAGCGAGATTGATCCCATGCCATCGCATTTTTCAATGATGTCATTGCCCAATCGGCACGATCTAAATTACCTTTATCAACAAAAAGCTCTAAAGCGACTTCACGACCGCTTTTGGTGATAAAAGTATCTCGTAATACATCAAAGTCACCCGCCACTACCGCAAATAAATAACTTGGTTTTGGATGTGGATCTTCCCATGTTACCCAATGACGACCATCATCAAGTTCACCTTGTGAAATACGGTTACCATTTGACAATAAATAAGGATACTGTTTTTTGTCTGCCGTAATTGTTGTGGTGTAACGAGCTAACACATCCGGCCTATCTAAATAGTAGGTAATATGGCGGAAACCTTCAGCTTCGCACTGTGTACATAACGCATCACCAGAAACATACAGCCCTTCTAATGCTGTATTAGCCGATGGATTAATCTCGTTAACAATTTTTAATGTAAATTGCTCTGGCAATTGTTCAATGATGAGTTTGCCGTTTTCTTCTTTATAGTGTGTCCAAGCAACATCATTTACTGCAATTGATTTTAATGTTAAGTCTTCACCATCTAACTCTAATGCTGTTGCATCTGAGTTTAAGCGTTTACACTGGCTTATCGCCGTAACCTGGGTATTTTCTTTATCTAAGATAAAATCAAGATGTAAATCGGTGATTGTGTAGTCAGGGGCACGATAATCTTTGCGAAATTTCGCGATTCTTTGTTGTGTCATAGAAAAAACCTTTTAGTTAACACGACTATTTAACGGTTATATTACCAAAGCTTACTCGTCAAAAATCTGTTTAGCCAGTCGAATATTCAATTGAAAACATCAAAAGTCAACAGAATGTTAATAGTTTATTAATACATGTAATCAATTTATTTGGTAAATGATGCTAATATACTCCCAAATTATGTTTAACGTGGTAAACTCATCTAAGTTTTACAGCTTGTTTTTATGTCGCAGAGAAATATTGTTGAATAGTGACGCTTTGTCGTCATATTCGGGTATACTCTCCAACCTTAACGATTTAGCAGACATAAAAACGCTCCGTGAGGATGCTTGACGCGCTATGATTTTAGACGCTACACCGATTATTACATCACTGTTGGATACCGATGCATATAAGCTCCACATGCAACAAGCGGTTTACCATCATTATAGTGATATTCCTGTCGTTGCTGAGTTCCGCTGTCGGAGTGATGAACGTCTAGGTGAATATGCAACAACCTTACGCCATCAAGTTAATATGATGGCAGACCTGTCATTAACGAATGAAGAATTTGACTATCTTCAGAGTCTCCCCTTTTTCAAAAATGACTATCTGCAATGGTTTAAGCATTTTCGCTTTAAACCAGAACAAGTCCAAATTTCAGCGACACCTGAAAACCAACTGATGATCAGGATAACAGGCCCTTGGCGTGAAGTTATTCTATGGGAAGTTCCTTTGTTGGCTTTAGTGAGTGAAATTGTACATCGTGCTCGCTCGCCTCAAGTCACTCCTGACGATGCAGTTAATCAACTACGTAAATTAATTGATATCTTCTACCGTGATGCTGCTAAGCAACAGATTGACTTAGCTGATTTCAAATTGATGGATTTTGGTACTCGTCGCCGTTTTTCTTATGATGTGCAGCGTGCCATTGTGGATGAGCTGAAAAATCATTTTCCTTATCTTATTGGTACAAGTAACTATCATTTAGCTGAACGGATGCAATTAGCCCCTGTGGGAACACAAGCTCACGAGTGGTTTCAGGCTCATCAACAGATTAGTCCTGAACTGGCAAACAGCCAACGCGCCGCCTTGCAATCTTGGTTAGATGAATATCCAGATCAATTAGGTATCGCATTAACAGATTGCATTACAATGGATGCATTTTTGCGTGATTTTGATAAAACCTTTGCAGAGAGCTACCAAGGTTTACGTCACGACTCTGGTGATCCTATTGAATGGGGTGAAAAAGCGATCGCGCATTATGAAAAATTGGGCATTGATCCAATGAGTAAAGTATTAGTCTTTTCTGATAGTCTCGATTTTCAAAAGGCATTAGTACTTTATAAACATTTTCATAAACGCATTCGTTTGATCTTTGGTATTGGTACTCGGCTTACTTGCAACATTCCTGAAATCACACCGCTTAATATTGTGATTAAGCTGGTGGAGTGTAATGGCAAGCCCGTTGCTAAATTATCAGATAGCCCAGGCAAAACCATTTGCGAAGACGATGATTTTGTTGACAAGCTACGCAAAGCCTTTGATGTTCCACTTGTCAAACAAGCCTGTTAATTAGCTAAAAATCTTCATTAATAAAAGAAAGGGTAATTATTATCCTTTCTTTTGTCATAACCGCTACTTTCATCAATATTTCATCTATTTTTATCAATTTATTTTATACAAAAGCTTTTCTCTTCTTTATTGACTCTTTAAACTAAAATTTCCTACTTGTTTCCTGCGCTATTGCAAGTAACATAGAAAAACTGTCCGACAGGGGCAGAGTGAACTAACCAAACAATTATTTTAATTAAACGAAGAGAGATTTATTTATGATCGTTGCGCCTGTAGTCGACGTACTGCAAGGCCGTATCGCGGTTGGCGAAGACGTCACCGTTCGCGGTTGGGTACGTACAAGAAGAGATTCAAAAGCTGGTATCTCATTTCTTACCGTCTATGACGGTTCCTGCTTTAATCCAGTACAGGCCATCATTAATAATAATTTACCGAATTATCAAGATGAAGTGCTGCACTTAACCACAGGCTGTTCTGTGGAAGTCACCGGTAAAATTGTTGAATCTCCGGGCCAGGGACAGAACTTTGAAATTCATGCCACCAATGTTGTTGTGGTAGGAATGGTCGATGATCCGGAAACTTATCCGATGGCCGCCAAACGTCATAGTATTGAGTACCTACGTGAAGTTGCTCACCTACGTCCTCGTACTAACTTAATTGGTGCAGTTGCTCGTGTTCGCCACACATTAGCACAAGCACTACATCGTTTCTTCGATGAACAAGGCTTCTTCTGGGTTTCTACTCCACTGATCACAGCAGCTGATACAGAAGGTGCCGGTGAGATGTTTCGTGTCTCTACATTAGATATGAACAATCTGCCACGCACAGATAAAGGCGAAGTCGATTTCAGTGAAGACTTTTTTGGCCGTGAAGCGTTTTTAACTGTTTCTGGTCAGCTAAATGGTGAAACTTACGCTTCTGCATTAAGCAAAGTGTATACTTTCGGTCCAACATTCCGTGCTGAAAACTCAAACACCAGTCGTCACCTTGCTGAATTCTGGATGGTTGAGCCTGAAGTGGCATTTGCTGATCTTAACGATATCGCTGCACTTGCCGAAAAAATGCTGAAATACACCTTTGCGGCAGTGTTAGCAGAGCGTAAAGATGATATGGAATTCTTTGCACAACGTGTCGATAAAGACGCTATCACACGCTTAGAGAACTTTATCACTTCTGATTTTGCTCAAATCGATTATACCGATGCGGTCACTGTGCTTGAAAACTGTGGTGAGAAATTTGAAAACCCAGTTTATTGGGGGGTTGACCTCTCTTCTGAGCATGAGCGTTATCTTGCAGAGAAACACTTTAAAGCGCCTGTTGTTGTGAAAAACTACCCGAAAGATATCAAAGCATTCTATATGCGTATGAATGAAGACGGTAAAACAGTTGCAGCAATGGACGTGTTAGCGCCGGGAATTGGTGAAATCATTGGTGGTTCTCAACGTGAAGAGCGTTTAGATATGTTTGATAAACGTTTAGACGAAATGGGAATGAGCAAAGAAGACTACTGGTGGTATCGTGACCTGCGTCGTTATGGCACCGTACCTCATTCAGGATTTGGTTTAGGTTTTGAACGTTTAGTTGCTTATGTGACCGGTGTCGCAAACGTTCGTGAAGTTATTCCATTCCCACGTACACCAAGAAATGCAGATTTTTAATTTAGTGATTAATTAGTATTCAACTGGAAATTTGCATTGCTGTTTTATTGTACTAGTTTTACTTAAGTGAAGAAGCCAACCTCAAGGTTGGCTTTTTTTATGCATGGCTGTTATTTGATTCAAAAGTTCCCCAAAATACACACTTTGAAATACATAGTTACAATTTGTTACACTTTTTTCGTTTTTGTAGCAAATTGGGGGTAGATAAAATTTTTTACCAATGGAACACTGTCACCCGACACAGACGACACTTAACTCTCATAAATAGTTCCATAAAAATTAAGAAACTATTTCTGGCAGTGGCAAAGGTGTCTGAATAACACCAATGAGGGTAATAATAATGATGAAGCGCAATCTTCTTGCAGTGGTAATCCCAGCTTTAATGTTTGCTGGTGCAGCAAACGCAGCTGAAATGTACAACAAAGACGGCAACAAAGTAGACATCTACGGTAAAGTTGACGTTCGTCATTACTTCGCTGATAAAGACTCAGGTGAAGACGGTGACGGTTCTCGTGCACGTATCGGCTTCAAAGGCGAAACTCAAATCAATAAAGATTTAGTTGGTTTTGGTCGTTTTGAATACGAAATTCGTACTAGCAATGCTGAAGGTGATACTGATTCACGTGCTCGTTTTGCTTACGCAGGTTTTAAATTTGCTGACTACGGTTCTATGGACTATGGTCGTAACTACGGTGTAATTTACGACACCAACGCATGGACAGACGTTCTACCTTTATTTGGTGGCGACTCCATGGCACAAACTGACGTTTACATGACTAGCCGTACTACTGGTGTTTTAACTTACCGTAACACTGATATGTTCGGTTATGTTGATGGTCTGAACTTTGCTCTGCAATACCAAGGCAAAAACAACGAAAATACTATCAACAAGCGTGATGGTAAAAAAGCTAATGGTGACGGCTTCGGTTTCTCTACAGCTTATAACTTAGGCTGGGGCGTAACTCTGGGTGGTGGTTATTCAAACTCTGCTCGTACTTCTTGGCAGCAAGATAACAGCACTGCTAAAGGTTCTCGTGCAGAAGCATGGAACGTTGGTGCTAAATTCGCAGCTAACAATGTTTACTTAGCGGCTATGTACGGTGAAACTCGTAACATGACTAGCTTCAATAAAGGCATTGCTAACAAAACTCAAAACATTGAGTTAACTGCGCAGTATGACTTTGCTGATTTAGGTCTGAAACCATCTTTAGGTTATGTTCAATCTAAAGGTAAAAGTCTGAACCAAACAACAAACACTGGTATTGCTTATGTTGGTGATGAAGATTTAGTTAAATATATCTCTGTAGGTTCTTTCTACAAATTTAACAAAAATATGACTGCAGTTGTTGATTACAAAATCAACCTGCTGAAATCTGATAACAAACTGGGCATCAACGACGACAACGTAGTTGGTTTAGGTCTGACTTATCAGTTCTAATTACTGCTTAGGTAATTAAACAGTCAAGTTAATTGATTTGAAAAGCAACACTTCGGTGTTGCTTTTTTATTCTCAATCTCTTGTTATTTAGTTCGCTTTTTTCTTCTTATTCTCAATGTTTTCTTTCTCTTTATTTTTGCATTTGCAGTAGATCTGTTTATTTATTCACTGAAAAACATTGTAACTTCTTTATTTTTAACAACTTCAAAAAGTTTATCATACTAAACAATTATTATTTTTTAGTGATTATTTTTACATGTTAATGTAATCACAGGATATTCACTTATTTACATCTTGATTTGCTATTTATTCTCACTTAGTTCACAACTTCTTGTTAATTTCTCTACAAACAGTTGGCAAAAAGGCCTCATAGCGTTACTCTTGATACTCATATTTCGGCTTCGTTTTGAGCTTAGGGAACAATTACACTATGTTTGAGAAAATCATTGCTGCACCAGCCGATCCTATTCTGGGTTTAGCTGATAGTTTCCGTTCTGATCCTCGTGAAAACAAAATTAACTTAGGGATTGGTGTTTACAAGGATGAGACAGGTAAAACGCCTGTTTTAACCACAGTTAAGAAAGCAGAAAAATACCTGTTAGAAAACGAAACCACCAAAAATTACCTTCCTATTAGCGGTATCCCTGAATTTGGCAATGTGACCCAAGCACTTTTGTTTGGTGAACAACATCCTATTATCTCTGAAAAACGCGCACGCACAGCTCAAGCCCCAGGTGGTACAGGTGCTTTACGTATTGCTGCTGATTTTATTGCTCAACAAACCACTGCAAAACGTGTTTGGATAAGTAATCCAACTTGGCCTAACCATAATAATATTTTCCAAACTGCGGGTCTTGAGATCTGCAATTATGATTATTACGATGCAGAAAATCATGGGTTAGATTTTGAAGGCATGTTAGCAAGCCTTGCTAAAGCTCAAGCAGGTGATGTTGTTCTGTTCCACGGTTGCTGTCATAACCCAAGCGGTATTGATCCAACTGAAGAACAATGGCGCCAATTAGCTGAACTATCAGCAGAAAAAGGCTGGTTACCTGTTTTTGACTTTGCATATCAAGGTTTTGCTCGTGGTCTAGAAGAAGATGCACAAGGCTTACGCCTCTTTGCAGAAAAAAATCCTGAGCTTATTGTTGCAAGTTCATATTCTAAAAACTTCGGTCTTTACAATGAGCGTGTAGGTGCATGTACCATTGTCACCAAAGACAGTGACACTGCTGAAAAAGCCTTTAGCCAAGCAAAAGCAATTATTCGTGCAAACTACTCAAATCCACCAGCACACGGTGCTTCTGTAGTAACAACTATTCTTTCTAACCCAGAGTTAAAAGAAGAATGGGTTGAAGAGCTAACAACCATGCGTGAACGTATTCAGCGTATGCGTCAACTGTTAGTAACCACGCTACAAGAAAAAGGTGCTAAGCAAGACTTTAGCTTTATTATCGACCAAAATGGTATGTTCTCATTTAGTGGTTTAAATAAAGAGCAAGTTGAGCGTTTACGTGCTGAATACGGTATTTATATCGTGGGATCTGGTCGTATTAACGTTGCTGGTTTAACTCTTGAGAATATGGTTCCACTATGTGAAGCCATTGTTGCAGTACTCTAATTACCTTCTAAAGTGTAATTAAGATAAATGCCACGTTATTAACAACGTGGCATTTTTATTTAAAGTAAGAGAAATACAAATTATATTTTTTACTGATAAAAAAGCTCTTTATAATAAAGAGCTTTCATATTTATTCACTTATATCAGCGCACTATTACCAGATTGGAATTTCATCTTGTAAAAACGGATTGTATTGGCGCTCATGCCCTAAATTAGACATAGGGCCATGTCCCGGAATAAACAGATAATCATCGCCTAAAGGTAAGACTTTATTTTTGATTGAAGCAATAAGATCAGCATGGTTTCCACGTGGGAAATCGGTACGACCAATACTTTCTTTGAATAGCACATCTCCCATAGAGATAATCTTATTCTGATGATTTACAAAAATAATATGTCCCGGTGTATGCCCTGGGCAATGTAAAACAGATAACGAAATTGTTTTACCGATTGTTACGGTATCACCCTCATTTAACCAACTATCTGGTGTAAATGATTTTCCACAAGGAAAATTAAACATACGACACTGCTGTTCTAATTCCTCTAATAAGAAATTATCATCTTTATGAGGACCATAAACAGGAACATTGAAGTGCTCGACAATTTGAGAGGTGCCTGCAATATGATCAAAGTGTCCGTGTGTTAATAATACTTTGGTTAATGTTAATTGGCGTGCCTCGATTTCCGCAATTAGCGTTTCGACATCTCCACCGGGATCAACAATTGCCGCTTCCTTCGTTTCATCGCACCAAATAAGGGTGCAATTTTGCATATAATTTGTCACAGGTACAATGTGATACATCATGAATCACTCCACTCTCTATTAACTAATTCTCAATAGATTACCATGAGCGAACAGGTCCTGTATCAATATGCACAAAATTACTTCTTGGATAATAGCCTACACCACCCGCTTTCATTCTTAATGCGACTTGACGAACTTTAGAAAGATCTGTGCCCACTAAACGAAAATCCATTGCTTGTCCACGTGTATGATAACTTTTCTTTGCTACACCACTACTGTTTTGGCGCAAATTATTATTAGTGACTAATGAACGATAACCAGAAATAAGTTCAACAGGCTTATTGTTATTAAGCATGACTTGCAGTAAATAGATTTGGTCAAACAATGCGGGATCGATGGTTTTGATTTTGTTTTGACGATAATCTCTAAAAAGGTGATTTAATTTAGCAAGCTCATGTTTATTATAGCGTTTTCCATCAAAAAACTCGGCTTTAATAGTTTCACCGGTATTTAAATTATTAAAGCGAAGAATTTTTGGACGAGGTGTTGCTAATGAAGCAAATGCATGAGAAGGCAATAACCCTAACCCCACAGCGGCCATACCAAGCCCCAGCCACTTACGGCGATGCGAATCAATAATATCCATAGTATATGCACTCAACAAATTATTTCAGGAGGAAGAACCTTTATTATGACAATATTTTTCTCGAATTGTTTCTTATCGTTTGTATAGTATTGTAAATAACACTTCATTTCAATTTAACGCCATTAGTAATTTTATAAATTTAGTTATTTATACTAATCTCTATTTTTATCATTCTATTTTTAATAGAAATTTTAAAAATATTTTATAATTTATTATATTTCTAGTTATCTTATTGAAGACCATAAAAAAACATTTTTATCTTATTGATTTATATAAAAATAAAGGACAGCTGAATTAGCTATCCTTTATTCAATTTATATTTATTTATATTAAAAGTATTTCTTAATATTCTCTAAATAAGGTTGTGCATTAGTAATGACTTTGTCATAACCATAAATATCTGCACGATATTGAGGTGCATTTTCCTGAGCCACCCATGCTGTTTGATAATATAAATAAACCGGAATACGTTCAGGAATTGGCGCATATTGTGTTGAACCACGTTTTAATGCTGCATCAATTCTATCTTGTTTCCATCCTGCATCACCCAATAAAATTGAAGCAAGTTCAGACGCTTTATTAACACGAATACAGCCTGAACTTATTGCTCTCATATTTTTTGAGAACAGTGAATGGTTTGGTGTGTCATGCAGATATATCGCATCTGAATTTGGCATATTAAATTTATAACGCCCTAATGAGTTTGTTGGCCCCGGAGCCTGCCAAATTCGGTAAGGGAAGTTATTTGCGCTCATATTTTGCCAATCAATGTCATAAGGGTTAATAGGATAAGCATCATTCCCCCACCCTGAATAAATAGTATATCCCTTACGACTAAAGTAACTAGGATCTGCTTTACCTCTAGGTACAATATCTTTACGAGTCATACTTGTTGGCACATTCCAAGGTGGATTAACCACAACATTATTTAGTGCGCTACTCATAATCGGTGTTTTTCTATCAGGACGACCTACAATGACTTTTGAATCAAGAATAAGCTCGTTATTGGCATAAAAATAGAGTGAGAAATCAGGAATGTTAACCCAAATTCCTGTATCTCCAATGGCAGGTGTCAGGCGAAGACGTTGAATATTTAATGCCATAATACTCGCACGTTGTGCCGGTGTCATATTTAACCACACTCGCGTTTGTCGCCCAATAATCCCATCTGGCTCTAACCCATGCGCAGTTTGAAATAATTTAACAGCCGCAACTAAAGGCGCATCATAAACAGTTGTTGCTATTTCCTGCTCATTAGCTTCTAGTTCAGGAATTAATTTTAAATTACGTAAAATCTGTCTCAGAGGTATAACTTCTTGTGATGATTGATTTGGCTTTAATGATGTTGTTCCTTGCATTTCTGGCCAAACAACTGAGCTATGTAACTGCTTACGCACTTCTTCTTTCATTAAGTTGTAATAAGGATGAGATGGTGCATAAGAAATAACAAAACTACCTAAGGTGTTATTTTGGATATTTTGCTGTAATTCCACGACTGATTTATCAGTGGGTGATGGCAATGTTTGCATCACATTACGATACAGTAAAGATATGCCTGATTTATTCACTTGCTCAACAAAACTGATATAGCCTAAAAAAGCATCTGATAAAATAAGATCACGTGCTTCTTTTGTTAATTCAGGCGTTCCTAATTGTGTTAACCATTGCCCAAATTGGGGCTGAATACCTGAAATAGCGACTTCAGCAATTTGTTGCTGTAATTGCTGTACTATTTTTTCATCTTGCCAGATTAATGCTAAGTTATTCGCTTGGTAAACTTTCACTAGCTGGGCTAAATATAACGGTTCATATCCTGTTGGGATCCACGATTGCAATTTTGTTCTTGCTTCTAACTCGGTCACTTGTGGAATATTCATTGCTACAATTGCAGGTGCTGGCATAGCTTCATTAGCTACAGGAACTAATGTCGCGTTTTCTGTTTCGGGTGCAGATAAAGTCACTGACTCTGTTTCTGTGGCCATTACATAATGTCCAGAAAGGAGTGTACCTATAACAACTGAATATGCGATTGCTCTTTTAATTGGTTGATACGCCATAAATCCTCTACCCTCATTCCTTATTATTATTTTGGTATCCTAGAATATTAGATGAGCTTGGAGAAGAGTTTTATAGGAATAAACTAATATTTTTAAAGTTTTGTAAACCCCTGATAGAAATTTGATTTTATTTAATCAAAAAAAGACCATTTAGTCATTTTTATATTCAAAATATATAATTTAATTAAAGACACAATAACAGAACAAAAAACAGACAAATTAAAAATAGACTATTAATGAATAATAAAGAATTGTGAATGGATAATAAGATTATTTAAATGGAAGGTATTTTAAAATAGAAAAAGGCGCAGTTTCCTACGCCTTACAAATAAAGGTAAACAAAGGGTAAAGATTAGTACTCTGAATTGATAACTACTTCTTCACCAAATTGACCTGCTTTTGGCAGTGGTTGGTAAGAAGAGTTAGCTGCACGCAGAATACGAATACCACGGATGTTCAGCTCATCTGCTGCTGCGATATCTGCATCAGCATCACCGTAGTAAATTTTCAGTTTATGATCACGCATCCAGCTTACTTTGTTATTTGCGCCAGGTTGATCACCAGCAAAAATAACAGGCTGCATTTTATCAGCAGGAATGTTTAAGCCTTCTTGTACATACTTGGTCACAGTCTCAGTTTTAGTCTGAGTACGACCAGTAATGAAATAAACAGTATCACCACGTTTTAAGTGCATTTGAACAAGATCGATACCGACTTGTTTAGGCATACTGAATTTATCCCACTCGTTATTCATTTTTTCCCAGAATTCTGGGTTTTTCAGGTAGCTGAAATCGTTTGGAGAGTATTCCAGTTTACCACGGTAGAAACCTGGGCTTGAGAACAGAACAGTGTCATCAATATCAAAACCAACTGCCATCGGTGCTTGACCTGCAAGGCTTTTTTCAATATCAGCAACAGAAACCCAATGAATTGGTTGTTGTTGTGCAAGTTGTGCAACGGTAACACCTGGGCTAACAACTTCTGGCATATGAACTTTTGCCATTGCTGCGCCATTTAAGCTTAACGCTAAAGCAATTGCACTAAAAGCTAACGTGACTTTACGCATTCTCTTTCCTTTAAATTTTTATATTAATCACATACGGGAGCAATCATAAACATCATGATTACATTTAAATGAGATATGGCGCACGTTATTCCATTTAAAATTTCATTTTTTTGTTAATTTACTTTCATTTTTTGATCTATGTAACACTTTAAAAAAGAAGGCGCTATAAGCATGAGCCCGTAGCGCCTTTATTCTTGCCCTCTTGAGGCTAATAATGGAATAAAATTATTGTGTTATTTCAGCAACATTTGATGATGCAATTTTATCTTTTTCAGCCTGTTGACCAAAACCTTTTAACCCAACAACGTGTACATGTTCAGTACCATTGAACACTTTTCGTACTAATTTATAGGTTGTTCCTTTTTCTGGGCTGATATTTTCTGGTGCCGCAATAATTAATTGCATATCAAGGCGATCACAAAGTTCAAATAACGTCGCGATAGATTTCGCATCTAAACGTGCCGCTTCATCGAGGAAGAGCAAACGACAAGGAGAGATATCTTTTCCTCTTAAGCGTCGTGATTCTTCTTCCCAGCTCTGTACAACCATCACCAGAATTGACATCCCTGTACCAATTGCTTCACCAGTTGATAAAGCGCCACTTTCTGCTTTTAACCAACCTTCTGGTCCACGATTAACCTCAACATCCATTTCAAGGTAATTACGGTAATCTAACAGCTCTTCACCCACAGTTTGTGGCATACGTTGACCAATATCTACTTGAGGGTTTAAACGCTGATAAAGTTTCGCCATTGCTTCAGAGAAAGTCAGATTTTGGTTTTTAAATAGATCTTGATACTGGTTCTCTTCTTCAGATAACACATCCAATAATACTTGATGACTTTCACGGATATTGACGTTGAGTCGGACACCACGCACCTGACCAAATGAAACCGCTTGCAAACCTTGGTTTAGCATACGAATACGGTTTTGCTCACGCTGAATAGTTTTACGAATAATATTCGCGACGCTTCGTGAGCTAATCGCTAATTTTTGCTCACGGCTAGTTAACTCTTCAGTTAAGCGAGCAAGCTCAATTTCCATCTGTTCAATTGCATCAACTGGATCATCCGTTTTAATGATGTCTTGGCGAATACGTTCTCTTAAATGCTGATATACCGCAATAAAGAACTGAACTTTACGATCGGGATATTTTGCATCTTCTGAGCGACGTAGTGCATCACGTAAATATTCATTATCAGCAACCGCTTGGCGTAATGCACCTAACGCTTTATCCGACATTGAACGTAATTCATCAGCAGAAAGATAAGCAAAGTCTCGACGATGTAAACGACGCTCCATTCCATTTTCTTTTACTAATCGCATAACCGCGCACCAACCCGCTTTTGCACTCACAACATGCTCACGAATTTGAATGTAGTCACGTTCAAGTTTACGGATTTTCTTGGTTAGATTATCTCGCTCAGCTTCACTTAGTGCGATATCTCGCTCAAGTTGGCTAATACGCGTGCGGTTTGCACTTACCGCAGAATAGCGTTGATCACGCAGCTCTTTGGCTCTGGCTTCTGCACCAATATCAATATGGATCCCTGTATCACGCATCTCTTGCTCAAGCTCTCTAAGTAATTCAGATTTAGTATCAAAGGAGCTTTTTAATGATGCGAGTACTTGATTAAATTGAGCACATTGTGCTTGTTGCTGACGATAAAGTTCTCTTGCTGTAGCGCGTTCTGTTTCAGCCATTTCTAAGCGGTGACGTAGCTTCTCGTTAAGATCACTATTTTCACTGACAATCTCAACGGCATCGCTATAACTAAAGTGAGGACGACGCTGTACCACTTCCACCAGCAAGAAAGCTTGTTGCTGATAACGTTGCTGTTCTGCTTTTGCTTGTTCGTAATCTTGAGCTAATTGTTCATGCGCTTGTGGATCACTTTGTAAGATTGAAGCGATAGGCTCTAACGTTGCTAATGCTTTTTCATGACGCTGCAAGTGACGCATTGACTCTTCAGCGGTATACAGCTCTTCACGTAACTCTTCAACACGATCAATCAGTGTTTCATCCATCAAGATATTAACTTGAGGAATAAGCTTATTAAGAAGATTTAGAGATTCTTTAGCACGCGCATAATTTTGACGCTGTTGCTGAGTACTCTCTTCGTATTGTGTTAGCGCTCTTTCTAGCTCGTTACGTCTTTGGTTGAGTTGACGAATATCCTCTTCAGGGTCCGCCTCAAATGCCACAGAAATATGTTGTCCCACAAACTGACTAAAAGCATGGTGAGCACGTTGGATCTTCTGTACATCAAAAGCTTGTGTCGCGTAAAGTTCAGAAAGCTCATCGCGCTGGCGAGATAAAATTTCTAACTGATTTTCACGCGCAGCTCGACCAAACAGCGGGATTTCAGGATAGCGAGAATAACGCCATTGTCTATCAGAACTTTTAATAAGAACGGCTTTATCCATCTCTTGCGCATTAAATACACTGTCATCGAAAGATTGTGGATCACCTTCGATAAAATAGAGATCTTCTGGGCAATCATCTAACGTTTCTAATTGTGCCTGAACTTGAGATAGATCTTGTACAACAATCGCATGGCGTGCTGGCCCATATAATGCAGAGAAATAAGGCGCATCGTCTAACGTAATATCATCATAAATTTCTGATAATAAAACACCATTAAAGCGTTCAGCTAACGTAATTAATCGCCCATCTTCAGCGCCACTTGGCTGACTTAAACGTTCAATTTGCGCTTCAATTTGTTGTTTACGGGTTGCTGTTTCATCACGTAATACCGTTGCTTCGCGCTCTTTTTCAAGTAACTGTTGCATATATTCTGTTACTTGATGACCCGTTTCAAAAGATTGACGAGTCTGCTCACATAATTGTGTTAACGCATCTTGTGCCGCAAGCCATGCAGGTGCTCGTTTTTTCAGCTTTTCAATTTGTTGTTTAAGTTGATCTAACTCTTGGCGCATTTGCATGCGCTGTTCGCCTGATTCATTAACGTAATCACTAAGCTCTTCAATTTTTGCTTCTAATTCATCTTGAAGAATTAACAGATCATCAGGCTCCATCGATTTACCATGATGTTTGTTAAACTCTTCAAGTTGGCGTTCTGCATTGTTTCGCTGATGTAAACGCTGTTCTAATTCAGCTAATTGCATACGAATAGGATGAACCCTATCCGCTTGATGTCGATGAGAAGACCACTCACGTAATGCCGTTTTTGCAGCATCCCATGCATTTTGGCGTTCAACTTCACCAACAATTGAACTTACCAGTTTATAGGCTTGATCGAATTGTGTTTTCGCTGCTTCAGAAACATTGAGTTTCTGCTCCATAGAAAGCAATGAATTCGTAATGGTTTGAATTTTTGCTTGGATCCGTTCAGCCCATTGCTCTGCATTAGTTTCATCTAAATCCGTAATATCACATTGTGCTTTAGCACGCTCTAAAGCCTGCACAGCTTGGCGATATTGAATAGCGCGTGTTTGTTGTACGTCTAATGCTTGCTGATAGTCTGCTAACTGATTTTTCAGTTCATCGACTTCTTCTTCTGCCGATTCTACGCGTGCTTCAAGTTCTTCTTTCTTAGATGTAGCTTCTTCAACCACTTCGCTTTGTTCTTCTAAGCGGAAAGTTATCTCTTCAACATCAGCAACATAGCGGTCAATTTTCTCTTGTTGGCGAACTGCATTTTGTACTAAATTTAATCGGTCACTTGCCGCTTGATAATCCGCTTCAAGATCAGAAGATAACGCTTGTTGCTCTTCTAACTCTTTACCCATTTCAACAAAACGATACGCTTCGCTATTAATGGATTTACGCTGGCTCCATAACTCACGGCGCACGGTTAAAGCTTCATCTAAATGAATTCGTCGTTCATTAGCATGACGCATATAGTCAGCAGCAACATAAGATGTCGCTTCTGTAATTAAGTGCTTAAATAAGTCTCGATCAGATTGAGTGACACGAATAGCTTCAAGCGTCATTCGGTTTTCACGCAATGCACCTTCCATATCTTGGAAAGCTTTTCTTACACCGCTATTTTCAGGTAGTAAATAATCACGTAAAGAGCGTGTAATCGCACTTGAAATACCGCCATACAATGAGGCTTCAATTAAACGATAAAATTTGGCGCGATCACTCGCTGAACGTAAACGTTTAGGAATAACCCCTAAATCAAACATCACAGCATGGAAATCAGTGATAGAGTTAAATTGTCTGAAAACAACCCCATCAATGGCTTCAACTTTTTCTTTTAATTCATTCAGCGGTAAAACACGGGCTTGGCGATCCGCAACAGCTTGAGTCAAAATTTCTGTTGGATTTTCTGCCATTGGCAGCCCTTGGATCATAAAGGGTTTGATATCAACTTTCTTATCACGCCCTGCAATTTGTTGTAAACGAACACCGACCACAGCACGTAAGTGACGCGAGTTAATCACATCCAATACGGCATAACACACACCAGGACGCAGTTTCCCGTATAACCCTTTATCACGTGATCCGCTTGTCGATCCTGCTTCTGTGGTATTACGGAAATGAAGTAAAGTAAGATCAGGGATCATGGCTGTGATAAATGCAGCCATCGTGGTTGATTTACCCGCACCATTACCACCTGATAACGTAGTCACCAACTCATCTAAATCAAAAGTACGAGCAAAAAACCCATTCCAGTTGATAAGTGTTAATGAGCGAAATTTTCCCCGTTCAATCATTTATTTTCTCCCTCCGCATCATCTTCACTGGATTGTAATTGCTCATCTTCATTTTCTTCATCATCGTTGAGAGTTTCTGAGCTATCTTCAAGCGCCATTGCTTCACCATCACGGATCATTCGCATTTGAGCTTCAAGTGGAGAATCGCCACTACGCACATCGGCACCAAAGCGGAAAACAGATTCGGTAATAGAAAAACGCTGCATATCATTTAATAAGAATGAGATCATACCTAAACGACGTAAACGATTTAGTGAGGTTCTCATTTTTTCTTGTAATTTTTGCAAATCAAGATCAGAACCTGTTGAGCGCTGATTCACTAAACGTAAAAGCTTGGTTTCATCTGCTAATGTTCTTAATTCATCGAACAGCTCTTGAACGGTGAATATTCCCTGATTCGCTAATCGTTCAGGGCTAAGATAGAGATAGCAAAGAATTTTCCCCACCAACATATCCATTTCAGAGAGAACAGAGCGTGGAATAAGTGTGGTTGAACGAGGTCGCAAATAGAAGAAACCTTCTGGTGCTCGAATTAATTCGACGTTATAACGCGCATAAAAGTCTGATAACTCATCTTGAAAATCCATCAAGAAAGCATGATTATCCAGAGAGTCTATACCGATATGTCGACCTGCACGTAACTGGCTATCCAGTTCAGGAAAAAGTGAGTTCGCTAATGCCTGCGCCAGTTTTGCTGGCATAAATTGTTCAGTATGTATCGATGACATGCGCTTGTACCTTAGCTCCATATTCGTTAATTTCTGACCATTTTGCAGGTAATCCTGCGAGCTCAGCTTTCGCCACACCTAATCGTACTGCTTGATCAATAACAATACGTGCAACATCGAAATGTTTCTGTTGCGGATAACGATTAAGGTATTCAACTAACACTGAACTGAGATCTAATGCTCGTTGTTCCAATTTGTAAGAAGCAAGCTCTTGCTCTACCCATTGCGCTATTTGTTCATTCACTTCACTGAACATTTGATATTCAAGCTCTTCAGGTAACTCACCCGTGACTTCTTCATCACGTAGAACCAGTTCTTCATCACGCATATCAAACAACCTATCCGCATTAGCGTAAGTTAATGCCCATGGGCTGTCGAAATAGTTTTGTACGGATTGACGTAAACGGCGAGAGAAAATACGGTTTTTATCCATATCAATCGCTGTACGAATAAATTTATGGACATGCCTATCGTATCCAATCCATAAATCAATAGATTGCTGACCCCAACTAATAATGCGGTCTAACTTACTTTGAAGTTCAAATACTAATGTATCAATTTGCTCAACATGACCAGAATTCATGTTTGCTTCTTGAATACGTAAGAGATTGGCTTGAAGTTTGTCACCAGCGGCTTCAAGTGTATCTTGTAGCTCTCTTAATGTACCCGAGGTTTCAGATAACAATTGTTCACAGCTTGAAATGGCTGCTTGCCAGTCTTGGTTTAATAGCGCAGCAATATCTTCTTTTACTGTATTTTGCTGCTCATCCATGATCCGCTGAGACAAATCAATGCTATCGAAAATTTCTGCCACTGAATATTTTAAAGGCGCAAAAACGTTACGATGCCAATGATATTCATCACCACCATCTTCAGCGGAACTGGCAGCTGAATCCAACTCACCCGCCACAATGGAAAGTTGCATAGATAAGCGCAATGATGAAAATTCACGTTGGCGAATATAGTAATCACTAATTCCAATACCCAACGGGGTTAAACGGTATATTGCATTACCTTCTACCAATTCACTGGTAAAACGGTTAAAAAGTCGCTGCTTTACCATGTCATTAATGGCATTATTTGCGCGAACTTGTATTGATTCTGCGGGTTGTTCGAAGCCTTTACATACTTCTCGAAAGGCATCAATTAACTCCCCTTCACTGATTTCGCCATCAAGGCGCTCGCTGTTTAATACAGCGACAGCCATCAAAAAAGCTAATCTTTCTGCTGGCAGTGAGATTGAGAAATCATTTTTTCTCGCCCAAGACACTAACTCAGGAACTGTCTGGGTAAAATCACTCATAGTACATCCTTAATTTACACGCTTTTGTGCCATGACATGAATGTAACGCCCCAGACTGATATAGGGCTCTTGCCGACAATATCGTTGCTCTAATGCAAGCAACGATGGAAAATCTTTATTTTGTAACTGACGACTTTGCAAATAATCATGGAAAACACGGACACCCGTTTTTCCTAATATTGTCATTGAAAACTCATCTAACCATTGATAAACATCTTCGGGTTGCAATGGGTTTTGAGGTGATAACGATTTTTTTCTTCTACGTGGGATCTCAGGATTTGCCAGATGAAAATTTCCTAAAATCGCATTTCTCATGACAATACCATTCGCATTGTAAAACATCAGCGATAAGATACCATTAGGTAACAACATATCGGTAAGAACATTTACGGCGTCTTTCTGATCCGTGATCCATTCCAATACTGCATGAAATAGAATTAAATCAACCCCTTCATCTATATGCTCTTTAATCTCTTGAGCTGCACAACAAATAAACGTCATGTTCTCGACAACACCCTCTTCAATCGCAGCCTCTTGTGCGCGATTAAGCATCTCTTGTGATAAATCACATAAGATAATTTGGTGTCCTAATTTAGCAAGCTGGCGAGAGAAATAACCTTCACCGCCACCAGCATCTAAAATACGCAAACTTCGGCTAGGTAAGAGAGTCAATAATTGTTGTAAATCTTCCCAAATCACCGCTTGACGTATTTTACCCTTTGTTGTGCCATAGATATTGCGGGAGAATTTATCTGCAATATCGTCAAAATTACGATCTGACATTAAAACGCCTCATGATAACAACTTACTACTTGCACTCTTTGCGTTCTGATAAATTCAAAAATATGAGACACTGTACATAAATAAAGACGGCAATTTTACCAGTGTTCTATGATACTGACTGTTTTCTCTCAAGAAATAAGTCATGAATCAGATTATTCGCAAAGCGCAGTATAAATATAACGCTTATTAATGAAAAAATTAACGTTCAAACGTTTATCGTTTTATAAATAATTAAACGGTTTTTTATTTCTATTGATGAAAACTTAGTGAAACGTTGTTGTGTTAGCTATTTTGACACAACGTCTTGGAATTCCCCTAGTTTTCACTAAGCTTTCGCTATCAATTGCATGTATTTCACTCAATCTAGGATGATTTATGCTGTTTTTGCTCAAAAAATATGTTGCAGGCTTTCTGATGCCCTTGCCTTTGCTCTTATTAATCGCCTTTTTTGCATTAGCTCTACTTTGGTTTACTCGTTGGCAAAAAACTGGAAAAAGCCTACTCACTGTTGTGCTTGTTCTGTTAACTATTTTAGGCATACAACCTGTTGCCGATACACTATTAATGCCGAGTGAAAAAGAGTATCAAGCTCGTTATGAATTACGAGAAAATTCGCAACAAGATGTGAACTACATTGTTGTTTTAGGTGGTGGATTTACTTATAACCCAGATTGGGCCCCCAGTTCTAATCTTCTTAATAATAGTTTATTTCGTGTTGCTGAAGGTGTAAGACTTTATTATCGCAATCCTAATGCGATAATGATTTTTACAGGTGGTGCTGGTGTTAATCAAATAAGTAGTGCAGAAGTAGCGGCTCAGGTAGCACAATCTTTAGGTGTACCTGCTGAGAGAACTATCGCATTATCAACACCGAAAGATACGGAAGAAGAAGCCTATGAAGTTGATAAATTAATTGGTAAAAAACCATTTTTACTTGTAACGTCTGCCAATCATTTAGCACGTGCGGAGCGTTTCTTTTTAGCCCGAGGCATGAAACCTATCATTGCACCAGCTAACCAACTGGCTATTTCTTCACCATTACATCCTTGGGAAAAATATTTTCCTTCTGCGACTTATTTTCAACACAGTGAACGTGCATGGTATGAGTTTTTAGGGTCGGTATGGCAATCAGTAAAACCTGTCGGACAACCCGCAACTATTCCTGAAAATGAAAGTCACCAATCTGATAAAGAAGAAAACCAATAATTAGAAATATTTTTGCTAACTGATGCAAAAACGGCACTTAATTTAAGTGCCGTTAAAATTTATTTGTTACTGTTAAAAAATCAGAACTCTTGGTTAAGTGCTCGATATGCAGCTCTGGCTGCAATAAGATCATCTTGAGTATCTACACCCACACCAGGAACTTCTAGTGCTTTGGCAACATGGATTTTTTCACCATACCATAGCACACGCAGTTGCTCTAACATTTCAATAGATTCTAATGGGCTTGGCTCCCAAGTAATATATCGACGTATAAAGCCTGCACGATAAGCATAAATCCCAATATGACGAAGATAATGCTCACCAATTTCATCATGTGATAAATTAAAACGATCTCTTTCCCAAGGAATGGTTGCACGAGAAAAATAAAGTGCGAAACCTTTTGCATCCATCACAACTTTCACCGCATTAGGGTTAAAAGCTTCTTTTGAGTCAACAATAGGCACTGCTAATGTTGCCATTCCTGCACCACAACTCGCCAAATTTTCGGCTACTTGAGTAATAATCACAGGGGGAATAAGAGGCTCATCACCTTGTACGTTAACGATTATCTCATCATCCGCAAATTTGTATTTTTCAATGACTTCCGCTAAACGTTCTGTACCCGAATGATGATCTTCGCGAGTCATACAGGCTTCTCCACCCGCTTTTTCAACTGCTGCAACAACATCTAAATTATCAGTTGCAACAATGACACGGTTTGCACCAGAGCGCATAGCTTGTTCCATGACACGAACAATCATAGGTTTGCCATGAATATCCGCGAGGGGTTTACCCGGTAAACGGGTCGATGCATATCGACCAGGGATAATGACCGTGAACATGAAGTTACTTTTCCTCTTCTAGTGATAATTCTCTTGCTTCATTCTCCAGAAGAACGGGGATATTGTCACGAACAGGATAAGCTAAATGATCAATTTTGCAGATAAGCTCTGAATTTTCTTTATCAAAGATAAGTTTAC
This sequence comes from Proteus terrae, assembly GCF_003144325.1. Lineage (GTDB taxonomy): Bacteria > Pseudomonadota > Gammaproteobacteria > Enterobacterales > Enterobacteriaceae > Proteus > Proteus terrae. Next base: position 80,196 of record NZ_PENS01000015.1, on the reverse strand, counting down.
CGTGGCAAACTGGGCAAGCAATAATTTCGAGTAAGCGGTGATCCATTTTGTCCCTCTCAAGGGTTAATCATTTTATATGGCAAAAGGATATCATAAGGAATGATCAGCGTTAATACTCAAAACCTCTCGTTTAGTGATAATTCGAAAATTATTTTAGTAATTAATAAATTTATTATTTTCTCTTTTACTATAAGCAACAAAAAAGCCACATTAATGTGGCTTTTTATCGTTGAGTCTGCAACATCATTAATAAAGAATTACATTCAGCTTTTATTGATAATAATTTAACCTTTTTATTATCTTTATTGCATTCTAATTAACGAAACGACTCTTTTATATTACTTATTCAGCTTGGTGGTAAACTATTGTGGCTTACCTACCTCAAATTAGGCATAAACGATAATTTAATCTTAATGCTAAACTATCGTTTTATCTACATCTTTAACAAGGCTAAGCCTTATTTAAAACCCGATAACATCAGCGGCTTCTAAACCTGCTGCTGTTCTGATAACAGAGAACTCAACGTCTTGACCTTCTGTTAATGCTTTATTTTTTGTATTGGCAATCGCTTTTTTATTGACATAAACTTCTTGTTCAATATCTCTTGCAACAATAAGACCATAACCTTTGTTATTGTCGAACCATTTTACGCGACCCATTCTTAATTGTAATGTCATGATAGATAAACTCCTTTTGTTCTTTGTATAGTTTTATTTTCCTATACAAATGCATCCTACTTTTTATTAAGTCTTCTTATATAAAAACCCCAATTAAATTCTGAACACATTAATTTAAGTAGTGCATTTTATTATTCAATATAAATGTTCAAAACCGTGATAGCTAAGCTTAATAAATATTATAAAGCTCAATAAATATTTACAGTATCAATATGACAAAAAGATGGCATACTGACATTTATTGCGCGCTGATAAAAAAGATAACCGAATATAGAGATAATTAGTCACCATCAAAAATGGTTTTTATCATCCATTGTGCACAAAAGCTGATGCTATTCACTGCACAAAATATTAACCCTACATTCAAGATCCACAAACTCTCCACACAAGGCTTTTGAGTAGATAGGGTAGTGGCGAATTAAATTGAACTACGACAAAAGCGATATGCGACTGTAGGTAGGTAATCTTTTATGTAACGCTATCCTGATTTTCACTATAAATATCATTGTTTCAGATCAGATACAAGTTTTTTTCGAACCGTAAATTAAATTGCTGACTTGTTTTAGCACAAATTGACTATTTAATTCAGCGCTAACGGGTAAATACCACCAATTATCTTGTGCAAAATGCTGACATTTAACAGCATCCTTTTCTGTCATAATAAGGGGTTCTAAGTCAGGTGTTAAATCCTGTAATTCTTGAACACTATAATCACTATGATCACTAAATGCTTTTGTTGTAATTAACTCTATCCCTTTTTCATGTAACGAGTTAAAAAACCTAGGAGGATGACCAATTCCAGCGATAGCAACAGCCTTTTTAATTTGCTGAACTGGTTTTTTTTCTCCTGTTTTAAGATTAACTGCAGTATCACCTTCCAGTGTCATGCCAATCTCATTATTCTGACTTATCCCACCATTAACGATAATTGCATCCACAGAATCTAAGCGCCCTGAACGCTCTCGCATAGGGCCTGCGGGTAACCACCAACCATTGCCGAATCGACGCTGACCATCAATGACAACAATTTCATAATCACGTTGTAATGCGTAATGCTGCAAACCATCATCAGTGATGATCACATCAAGCTCATGTTGAGCTAATAACGCTTTTACTGCATCTCGTCGATTAGGTGCAACCGCAACGGGAGCACCAGTTCGATGATAAATCAATACAGGTTCATCACCTGCCATGGCAGGTGTCGTATCGGATGTCAAAAGCAATGGATAATGATCTGATTTTCCGCCGTAACCACGAGAGACAACACCAGGTTTAAACCCCTGCTGTATTAATTGCTCAACAAGCCATATCACAACAGGTGTTTTGCCATTCCCGCCTGCAGTTAAATTGCCAACAATCACAACAGGAATTGGGGCTTTCCATGACGCTAGCCATCCTTTCTGATATGCAAAACGCCTTAATAATGTAAGTGCGCCATACAACCATGAAAATGGAAGCAGTAGGATATATAACCAAGATTTACCAGACCAAATCCGTTCAATCATTTGCCAAATTGCATCCTGTGAAGTTGTGCATAAATGCCTTGTTTCTCAATCAAATCAAGGTGTGCGCCACGTTCAACAATTTCACCATCTTCAATAACTAATATTTCATCCGCTTTTTCAATAGTTGATAAACGGTGAGCAATCACTAAAGAGGTTCTGTTTTTCTGTAATTCATCAAGTGCTGACTGGATAGCGCGCTCTGATTCTGTATCTAGCGCTGATGTAGCCTCATCAAGAATAAGGATTGGCGAATCTCTTAATAACGCTCTTGCAATTGCAATACGCTGACGTTGTCCACCTGAAAGCAATACACCATTTTCACCAATTTCAGTATCTAAGCCCTTATCCATTTTTTGGATAAAATCCATTGCATGTGCCATCTTCGCCGCTTTTTCAATATCTTCACGGGTATACTGATCTTCACATGCATAGACAATATTGTTTGCTACGGTTTCATTAAAAAGATGCACATTTTGAGAAACCAACGCGACTTGATTACGCAAAGATTTCAATGTGTATTCACGAATATCATGACCATTAATTAATATTTCGCCTTCATTAATGTCATAAAAACGCGTGATCAGATTTGCGATCGTAGACTTACCAGAGCCTGAGCGTCCAACTAATGCAACAGTTTTACCTGCTGGGATAGTAAATGACATATTTTTCAGTGCTGGCGTATCTTTCGTGACATATTGGAAAGTCACATTACGGAATTCAATATCACCAGTTGGTTTTTTTAGTTCAAGCTTACCGGTGTCTTTTTCTTGCTCCATATCGAGTATGGTAAATAGCGTCTGACAAGCAGCCATACCACGCTGGAATTGAGCATTCACATTAGTCAGTGATTTCAATGGACGCATTAATGCAACCATTGAGGAGAATACAACAGTAATTGTACCTGCTGTTAATGTATCCATTATCTCAGGGAAACTTGCTGCATACAGGACAAATGCTAATGCAAGAGAAGCGATTATCTGAATAATAGGATCTGAAATTGATGATGCGACAACCATACGCATACCTTGACGGCGAATATGATTGCTTACATGGTTAAAGCGTTTATTTTCAACTTCTTGGCCATTAAAAATCAGAACTTCTTTATGCCCTTTTAGCATTTGTTCTGCGCTAGTTGTCACTAGCCCCATGCTATTTTGGATACGCTTACTGATTGTTCTAAAACGAGTCGATACTATACGAATAACAACAGCAACAATAGGTGCGATAACGATAAGGATCAGGGATAATTGCCAGCTATAATAAAACATCAAACAAAATAGTCCGATGATATAGGCACCTTCACGTACAACGGTAATTAATGCACCTGATGATGAAGAGGCAACCTGTTCTGAATCATATGTGATACGAGAGAGTAAAGTCCCTGTTGATTGCTGATCAAAAAAGCTCACCGGCATTCCCATAATATGAGAAAACAGTCGACGACGCATATTCATTACAACTTTCCCAGAGACCCAAGAAAGACAGTAACTTGAAATAAAGTTAGATATACCACGCAGAGCTATCAGACCAATAACGGCAAAAGGCATCCATTTTAATACGTCATTACTGGCTTTACCAAAACCTTCATCAAGAAGTGGTTTTAATAAAGAAATCATAAATGCATCCACACCCGCATTGATGATTAATGCAATTGCAGCAGTGATTAAACCCGCTTTGAAAAGCCGAATCATTGGCCATAAGCGGCGGAATGTTTGCCACGTTGATAGATCTATATCATTCATATATATTACCAAACTTTTAATAATTAGCCGGCCATTCTACTCGGGAAACGTCAAAACACCAAACCACTGATGATACCAACGAGGCAAAATATCTCGCCTATAGGTAAATACATCAATATTATCTTGATTAAACTCGATAGAAACTTGCCCACTAATAGAGGTTGTTAGCCAATTAATAGCTTCTTTTTTATAACGATGATGTACTTTATCAGAAGGCAAACGCCAAGGGCTATAACGAGCAGCAGAAACAAGTGCAATTTTTGGTGATACTGCTTGAATAAACATCAATGTGGATGATGTTTGACTACCATGATGAGGAACTTGTAAGACATCTGCTTTTAGCTGATCTTTTTTTACTCTTACCAATTGAGCTTCAACTTCTTTTTCTATATCTCCAGTTAGCAGAATATTGTATTTCCCATCACTAATATTGATCACACAGGATTGATTATTTTTCGGGGAGAGTAATTTATTCAGCGGCCACAATGCATCAAATTGAAGCCCTTTCCACTGCCATGATTTATCACTTAAGCAAGGTAAATGCGAAGGATCGTCAAAACTACTACGAATGCTTAAATTAGGATAAGTTTTTACTAAATCTTCCATTCCCCCTGTATGATCAAGATGATCATGGCTAATGATCAATGCAACTGGCGTAAGTCGATGATGTCTTAAATAAGGAATGATGACATTCTTTGCAATGGAACCTCCATTTTTCCAGCGCATTCCCGTATCATAAATAATCGCTTCCCCTTCTTTTTCAAGAATAACTGCTAAGCCATGCCCAACATCTAACATAGATATTCGCCATTGATAACGTGAAGAGGCGATGAATTCACAGTATAAAATAGTACCAATAGCCACAATGCAAATAAAATGATAACGCCACCATGACATTTTTATGATTAAAATAGTACCAATTCCCAAAAATCCTAATAATAAAGGAATGGCACCACTATTTTGCCAATATGGTAAAAATAAAGGAGCACACCAAAAAGCAAGGCTAATAGAAAGATCAACCCAGTGCCAAATTATTGGTTGCAAAAATGAGAGAAAGAATGTCAATAACCCGAGCATTATTAATGGCACGGTAATAAAAGAAACAATAGGAACCGCCCATAAGTTAACAATAAAGCTAAAAAAATTAGCGCCATTAAATAAATATAATTGGAATGGTAATAAAATAATTAATAAACCAGATTGTAAATGTACCAACCTTAAAATAAACCACCGTTTTTGATGGTTATATTTAGCTTTTAATGGGTACATCCAATACCAAAAGATAATGGCAAACACAGCAGAAAATGAAAGCCAAAAACTAGCTGAAAGTATAGAAAGAGGCTCAACAATAAGAATAAGTGCTGCACTCCAAAGTGCCCATTGCCAAGGCAAAAATAATCGGCTCCCCCAATGTAAAATTACCCAAACAGTTAATCCAATAACAGCTCTTGTTGCTGGTATTCCCCAACCTGATAACGCAGCATAGAAAACACCACATAACCAAGCTATAACTAATGGAAATCTTGGATTAATCCATCTGATAGGGAAAAAAAATTGAATACCTCTTGCAATACCCCAACCAAAAAAGGCAGCTAAACCTATATGTAAACCCGATATCACAATTAAATGAGCAACCCCTGTTTTCATATAGAGATCTTTTTTCTCAGGTTCAATATATCGCTTATCACCTAAGACTAAAGCAATAATTTCACCTTTATTTTTTGCTGTTTGCCAATGAGCTGTGATTGTCTGAATAAGTTGAGTACGTAGTGATATATCATTTCGGATAAACTTGGCTGTCATCACTTTACCCGTTAATGTTTCCTTCACAGAAACGGCATATTTTTGGCTATCAAACCCACCTTCATTTAAATAACTATGTACAGCTCTAAATTGAGTTTTAAACTTCCAATATTGTCCTACAGCTATGTTTTTAGGCGGACTTCGCCAATATACGTTTGCATAAACAGAAGATGAAAAGAGCGTCTTCTTCGTAATGGGTATTTTGATAATAATATTGCCATCTGTTAATTGGCGATACTCCATAACCTTGGTTTCAAATGTTGCCATATTATCAGCAAACTGTTCTGTTCTCGTCATTAATGATGACGCAACCATATTTGAATAAACCCAGAAAATTAGAAATATCGCTGAAAAACGGAATAAGAAAAAAGGAATAAATAATAGAAATAGTGCAACAATAATAATAATAGAATAAATTGTTTGACTAAAAAGCGTATGTTGAACTAATAAAGGTAAGCAACCTAATATTATTGCCAAAGCAATATTGTCTAAAGTTAACTTCGTGAAATAGAGTCTTTGAAAATAGGCTGAATGAATGCACCTTCGTTTTATTGATACCATCTTTAACTCAAAAAACTTTATCATTCGATTCAGTAAAATCATTTCTAGCATCCTTGCCTACAATTATTTTTTAAATATCATAATGTTACCATTTCATTAGAGATAGGCTTTTAGGTCGTTTTTTAGTGATGCTTTATAAAAAGGAAAAGATCTCTTGTTACATACAATAAATTTTGAGAAGAAGCTCGTAAAAAATAAAACAACTAAGTGATACAGGTAATTAAATAGAGAAATTAAAATGAAAGCAGAATAAAGTAATAAAAAAGAAAGGTGCTAGCGAGATAAAATCAAGAAAACGAATCGTTCAATCCAAGATTGGGATTGAAGGTGCAAGATGGGAGATAGAAAAAAATTAGGGAGCAGAAAAATAAACTAAAAGTGATAATAATAGTTAATAAAAAACGGCACCTAAGTACCGTTTTTGAGAAAGTTAACTAACATCGTGCCATTTCGACAGGAGTTATTATTCCGTATAAATATTTACACGGTCACGTAACTCTTTACCTGGCTTAAAGTGTGGAACGTATTTACCTTCCAGATCTACTTTATCACCTGTCTTCGGGTTACGACCCGTACGCGGCGCACGGTAGTGTAGAGAAAAACTGCCGAATCCGCGGACTTCGATACGCTCACCATCAGCTAAAGTATCAGCCATATGATCAAGCATTTCTTTTACAGCTTCTTCAACCGTCTTAGCCGAAAGATGAGATTGTAGGCCTGCAAGTCTCTCGATTAACTCAGACTTGGTCATATTACCTCCCTAAACTACCGATAAATAGGCAACGATTAACGTTGCCTTCCGTTAATAACTTAAATTATTCGCCTTTAGCTGCTTTGAAAGCTTCAGCCATAGCGTTGTTTGAAAAACCAACTTCTTCTTTGTTGTTTACAGAAGCGATAGCGTCTTTCTCATCTGCTTCGTCCTTAGCACGAACAGATAAGTTGATAACGCGGTTTTTACGATCAACGCCGGTGTATTTAGCTTCTACAGCTTCGCCAACATTCAGAACCAGAGTTGCATCTTCAACGCGGTCACGTGAAGCTTCTGAAGCACGCAGGTAACCTTCAACACCGTCAGCTAATTCTACAGTTGCGCCTTTAGCGTCAACAGCAGTTACTTTACCAGAAACAATAGCACCTTTTTTGTGAGCAGACAGGTAATTATTGAATGGATCTTCTGATAATTGTTTAACGCCCAGTGAGATACGTTCACGTTCAGCATCAACTTGCAGAACTACAGCAGCGATTTCGTCGCCTTTTTTGTATTCACGAACTGCTTCTTCACCTGCAACATTCCAAGAAATGTCAGATAAATGAACCAGACCGTCGATACCGCCGTCTAAACCGATGAAGATACCGAAGTCAGTGATAGACTTGATTTTACCTTCAACACGGTCGTTCTTGTTGTGAGTTTCTGCAAACTGCTGCCATGGGTTAGATTTGCACTGTTTCAGACCCAGTGAAATACGACGACGTTCTTCATCGATGTCAAGAACCATAACTTCAACAACATCACCAACGTTAACAACTTTAGATGGGTGAATGTTTTTGTTAGTCCAATCCATTTCAGAAACGTGTACCAGACCTTCAACGCCTTCTTCGATTTCTACGAAGCAACCGTAATCAGTCAGGTTAGTTACACGACCAGTCAGTTTAGTACCTTCTGGATAACGTTTAGCGATAGCTACCCATGGATCTTCGCCCAGTTGTTTCAGACCTAATGATACGCGAGTACGTTCACGGTCGAATTTCAGGACTTTAACAGTGATTTCGTCGCCAACATTGACAATTTCGCTTGGGTGTTTAACACGTTTCCAAGCCATGTCAGTGATGTGCAGTAAGCCGTCAACACCGCCCAGATCAACGAATGCACCGTAGTCAGTAAGGTTCTTAACGATACCTTTAACTTCCATGCCTTCTTGCAGGTTTTCTAATAACTGATCGCGTTCTGCGCTGTTTTCAGATTCGATAACCGCACGACGAGACACAACAACGTTGTTACGTTTTTGGTCTAATTTGATGACTTTGAACTCAAGCTCTTTGTTTTCCAGATGAGTTGTATCGCGAACTGGGCGAACGTCTACCAGTGAACCTGGTAAGAACGCACGAATGCCGTTCAGTTCAACAGTGAAACCACCTTTAACTTTACCGTTGATGATACCAACAACAGTTTCGTTTTCTTCGTAAGCTTTTTCCAGCATCAGCCACGCTTCGTGACGTTTAGCTTTCTCACGAGACAGAACGGTTTCACCGAAGCCATCTTCAACCGCGTCCAGAGCAACATCAATTTCGTCGCCCACTTGGATTTCTAATTCGCCTTGAGCGTTTTTGAATTGTTCTACAGGAATAGCAGATTCTGATTTCAGACCTGCATCAACCAGAACAACGTCTTTATCGATAGCAACTACAACGCCGCGAACGATAGCGCCAGGACGAGTTTCGATTGTTTTTAGGGATTCTTCAAAGAGTTGAGCAAAAGATTCTGTCATGTTAATGATCTTCAAGTAAATTTAATTAACGTCCATTTAGCATCCGGCCGAATGGGGTTGTTTCACATACCTCGTTACATCCTTTGTGACAAGGTCATCGGGCATTGTTGTGTTTTCATTAACACGTCAACCCGATTTTGATAATTACCTAGTATAAACGAAATAAAAATTAATTACGCTGATAATTGCAGATTTTTTTTAGCATAAGTCAACGATTTTTCAATGACTTCGTCAATAGACAAGCTTGTAGAATCGAGAATTAATGCATCTTTCGCCGCAACAAGTGGCGCAACAGCGCGATTCCGGTCACGGTAATCGCGTTCTTTTATCTCGGATAAAAGGCGCTCAAAGTTAACATTAAAGCCCTTTTCCTGCAACTGTAACATGCGACGACGCGCGCGCTCTTCTGCACTCGCTTCTAAAAATATTTTCACTTGAGCATCAGGAAAAACGATTGTGCCCATATCTCGACCATCGGCAATTAAGCCCGGCGCTGTACGAAATGCACGCTGACGACGCAATAATGCTTCTCTTACTCGAGGAAAAGTTGCAGCTTGTGATGCCGTATTCCCAACTGTTTCTGTTCGAATTTCAGTTGAAACATCTTCACCTTCTAGAATGACACTTAAGCCATTCTCATTAGGAATAAAGCGTACATCCAAATTTGCCGCCAAAGGTACTAAAGCGTCTTCGGAAGTAATATCAACATGATGATGTAAAGCTGCTAATGCCAATACACGATAAATAGCGCCAGAATCGAGTAAATGCCAGCCAAATGCTTTCGCTAATGCTTGGCATAATGTTCCTTTACCTGCTCCGCTAGGCCCATCAACAGTTATAACAGGGACGATAACCGCCATGAGTTTCTCCTTTTCGTGGGCACTGCATTTCTGTGTTTGTTGCTCTTATTACATTGATATAATAGGCATAGTGTTCAAACAGAGAAAAACAGTATTAATATATGCGCGACATTATACGCATACAATGTATAGGAAGAAACAAGTAGATAAGCACTAAAAAGTCTTATTTAATATTATTTTTTCTAAGTGGTGTTTTTTTAGAAAAATTAATCTAATTATAATAAAAAATCGGCAGTATTGTTCTCCAAAAGGTTCAATACTGCCGATTTAACTGATTTAGTTTTGACTCATTTTAATTAATGATTTTTACATTAATTATTACGTTGAGAAAGTGTTTCTAATTTCTCAAAATAATCAGGGAAGGTTTTTGCGGTACATCCCGGGTCAAGAATAGTAATTGGTGTATCAGAAAGTGCCACCAGCGAAAAACACATCGCAATACGATGATCGTTATAAGTTTCAATATCCGCAGTGGTTAACTGTTTTGGTGGTGTTACTTTTAGGTAGTCGTGACCTTCTTCAACAATCGCACCCACTTTTTGTAACTCTGTTGCCATTGCCGCTAATCGGTCAGTTTCTTTTACACGCCAGTTATAAATATTGCGGATAGCCGTTTCGCCTTCAGCAAAAAGTGCCGTGGTAGCAATGGTCATTGCAGCATCAGGGATAGTATTCATATCCATATCAATGCCTTTTAACGTTCCACGCTCACACTCAATATAGTCCTCACCCCAGCGTACTTTTGCGCCCATCTTTTCAAGCACAGAAGCAAAATGAATATCCCCTTGTAAGCTATTTTTACCGATACCTGTAACTCGTACAGTACCGCCTTTAATGGCAGCCGCTGCTAAAAAGTAAGATGCAGATGAAGCATCACCTTCTACAAGGTACTTTTCTGGTGATTGATATTGTTGGCCACCTTTTATAACAAAGCGCTGGTAGTCTTGGTTTTCGATTTTCCCACCAAAGGTATTAATTAATGCTAAGGTAATATCAATGTAAGGTTTTGATACTAATTCGCCTTTAATGGTGATAATCGTATCTTGCTCTGCCAAAGGTGCCATCATTAATAAAGCAGTCAAAAACTGGCTAGAAACACTACCATCAACCTCAACATTACCACCTAAAAAACCACCATGTAAGCGAATTGGTGGGTAATCAGTCTGTTCAAGATAGTCAATTTTTGCACCACCTTGGCGTAAAGCGTCAACTAAATGCCCAATTGGACGCTCTTTCATACGAGGTTCACCAGTAAGAATAATATCATGCTGACCGAGATTTAATGCAGCCGCTAATGGGCGCATTGCTGTACCTGCATTACCTAAGAAGAGCTCTAATGGCGAATTTGTTTTAAATTCACCGCCTAGTCCTTCAATATCACATACCGTATTGTTATTTGATAATTGATATTGCACCCCTAAGGCTTTTAATGCATTAAGCATATGGCGAATATCATCACTATCTAATAAGTTGGTTAGACGAGTTTTACCTTTAGCTAAAGCCGCTAATAACAACGCACGGTTAGAGACACTTTTTGACCCTGGTAAATTAATAACACCTTCGATATGAGCAATAGGTTGTAATGTTAACGATTCCATAAACAGGTAAAAACTCCAATAAACAAGTAAATTAAGCGGGGGGATGCTATTTAATTAAATATAAAATTATTTAGGTACTTATCTTTTTATTTATTTTGTACTTAGTAACTCAATTTTAATTATTAACATCTTAAAAATTGAATAATAAGAAAACCTGTATTTTAAGCAGGCTTTCTTATTCTAGTTCTAGATTTTATTTATTACGCATGGCGTCGTTCAAAATCAGCCATAAAGTCGACTAATGCTTGAACACCTTCCAATGGCATTGCGTTATAAATTGAAGCACGCATACCACCTGATACACGGTGACCTTTTAATGCGACCAAACCTTGAGCTTCTGCCTCTTTTAAGAATACGGAATCCAGTTCAGGAGAAGACATTTGGAAAGGCACATTCATTAGTGAACGATTTTCTGTGGCAATACGATTGATATAAAAATCACTATTATCAATTGCACTATAAAGAAGCGTTGCTTTTTCATAGTTGCGTTTTGCCATCTCTTGCAAACCACCTTGCTCTTTCAGCCATTTAAAGACCATGCCTGATAAATACCAAGCAAAGGTAGGTGGTGTATTAAACATGGAGTCATTCTCAGCAAGCACTGTGTAATCAAACACAGAAGGTGTTTCTTTGCGCGCTTTACCTAATAGATCTTCACGAATAATAACAATCGTTAAACCCGCAGGACCAATATTCTTTTGTGCACCCGCATAGATAACACCAAAACGGCTAACATCTATCGGTTGAGATAAAATCGAAGATGAGTAGTCAGCAATAACAATTTTGCTATCATCAAAATCTGGCTCTTCATGAATGGCAATACCATCAATGGTTTCATTTGGGCAATAATGCACATAAGCTGCATCAGCGCTTAATTGCCACTCTTTCATTGGCTTAACACCAATTTTGCCATCAACTTCTGTTTTAATTTTAATTATATTTGGCGAACAATATTTTTCAGCTTCTTCGGCTGCACTTTTAGCCCAATAACCACCATCAATATAATCAGCGCTTGCTTTATCGCCTAATAAATTGAGAGGTAAAGCAGCAAAATGACCTCGAGCACCACCGTGGCAAAAAAGAATTTTGTAGTTTTCTGGCACATTGAGAAGATCACGAAGATCTTGTTCTGCCTGATGAGCAACTTCAAGAAACTCTTTACTGCGGTGGCTAATTTCCATAACCGAACGCCCAAGTTCATGCCAGTTGCATAATTCTAGTTCTGCACGACGAAGGACTTCTGCCGGTAACATAGCCGGACCTGCACTAAAGTTATATACCTGACTCATTCAAATTCACCCTATCTGAATATGTTTTTACAAAATGACCTTTATCGGTTGTATCATTCCCGCTAAATTGGCGCAATGATTATTGTGAACTAACGCATAATATGCAGAGCATAAAAATAATGGCTAGGAGTGTTTTATGTCGGGGAGTGTAAATAAAAAAGAAGAAGCAAGCTGGGGAATGCTTCTTCATGGAAAAAATAGTCTAAAATCGCTCGCTTTAGCAGGAGGTGTCGCATTACACGCAATTAATGTCTATATTACGATCACAACGCTACCTTCAATTGTACGTGATATCGGTGGGCTTAATTTATATGCATGGAACACCACAGTTTTTATTCTGGCGTCAATTCTCTCTTCTGCATTAACTTCACGATTACTGAGTGCATTAGCCCCTCGCAATAGTTATCTTTTTGCCACTATTTGCTTTTTAGCAGGCTCTGTTATTTGTGCAACAGCACCTTCAATGCAGATATTACTTTTAGGGCGATTTATTCAAGGGGCTGGCGGAGGAATGTTGCTGGCACTTGCTTACTCTTTAGTCAGAGTCATGTTCCCTCAACCACTTTGGTCCAGAGCTATGGCGTTAATGTCTAGTATGTGGGGAATATCGACACTATTAGGCCCCGCACTAGGCGGAATATTTGCTGAATATAATGTTTGGCGAGGTGCATTTTGGTCTATTTTATTTGTAGGCATCCCTTACGCTATTTTATTATTTACTATTCTTCCTACCGAGAATAATGCTGATAATATTGTCGCCAAAGCGCCGCTACCTTATCAACAGCTTATTTTATTAATGCTCGCTGTATTATCTATTTCTATTGGTAGTCTTTATAACGTTATTTTATATAACATCTTATCTATTATATTTGCGGTGATCTTTATTTTACTGTTAGTCAATATTGATAAAAAATCAAATGATGGTTTATTTCCTAAAGGGACATTTTCTTTTTCTGCACCATTAGCACCAATATATCTCACTATGGCTTTATTAGGGATAAGTGTACAAACAGAAGTTTTCGTGCCCTACTTCTTGCAAATTATCCATCATATTACCCCTTTGCTTTCGGGTTATTTAGCAGCATTGGTGGGTGCAGGTTGGTCTTTCTCTGCTATTGTGTCTTCATCAAGTAAACAATCTACTGCTCAGAGATTAATGCATTTTGGTCCAATGATTAACTTTTCAGCCATTGTGATCCTTGGCTTATTTATCTCTAATGTTCTAACCATACCTTATGGGCAAATTATCATTATTTGTATAGCCCTCTTTTTTACAGGTGCTGGTATTGGTATGGCGTGGCCTCATTATTTAACTCGTGTATTGCATGTCTCTCAAGGGCAAGAAGCTCAAAAAGCAGCAACATCTATTACCACAATTCAATTGTTTTCAACGGCTGTTGGTGCCTCTATTTCAGGGACGGTGGTTAATATGGCAGGGTTAACAGATCCAGGTGGCATAATAGGCGCTCAAAATGCGGCACATTGGCTCTTTCTTATTTTTGCAATAACGCCATTAATTGCTTTTTTTACCGCAAGAGTTGTTGTCTCTCGAGCCAAAACCAATTAGCCATTTCACTCTTTAAAAATAACAAGGCCTCATAAATGAGGCCTTGTTATTATTCAAACTCTTTTAAATTAATACTTTTCGAAATTCTCTTGGATCTTCGCAGGCTCTTGCGTTTGTGTTAAAGATAATTGTAACAATACTCTCGCTTTTTGTGGGTTTAAGCGCTCTGATGCAACAAAGTTATATTTTGCATCATCAACTTCACCATTTTGTGTAGTAAAGCCTACTGGTACACGGCTTGAACGCACAACAACTACACCTTTTTTAGCGCCATCAGCTAAAGTATCAAAAATATCAGTATATAAATTGCCATTACCAACACCAGCGCTGACAATACCTTTATAGCCGTTATCAATAAAGGCTTTTGCTGGTAAATTAGAGGCATTTGAGTAGTTATAAACAATACCAACTTTTGGTAATTCAGTCAGTTTACTGACATCAAATGCGGGTTTATCTGCACGAGGTAATGCGGCAGTGTAATAATGAACCTTACCATTATGCACATAACCTTGGGCACCAGCGTTAACAGGTTGGAATGCTTGAACTTCAGTCGTATTCATTTTTACAACATCTTTACCACTGATAACCGCATTATTCATGGTTACTAACACACCACGATTTTCAGAAGCTTTATCACTCGCAATCACAACCGCATTAAATAGATTTAAAGGGCCTTCAGCACCTAATGCGGTTGCAGGACGCATTGCACCCACCATAACGACAGGTTTTTTACATGCAGTGGTTAAATCAAGAAAATAGGCTGTTTCTTCCATGGTATCTGTACCATGAGTGATCACAAAGCCGTCTGTTTTATCGCAGTCTGCATTAATTTTATTAGCCAGCTTAAGCCATACTTGGTCATTCATATCTTGAGAGCCGATATTCACGACTTGCTCGCCTTTTAAATTAGCGACTTTTTTAGCCTCAGGTACTGCATTAATCAATGTATCAATGCCTAATTTACCTGCTGTATAGCTTGATGTTGTTGCTGAATCGCCACCACCAGCAATTGTGCCACCTGTTGCTAAAATGGTGACATTAGGTAAGGCAAAAGCAGAACCACTGATTATAGCTAACAGGCTGGCGAGCAATGTTTTTTTCATCATCGAACTGATCCCTTATGAGTTTATAAATAAATCCAATTATGATGATTTAAAATTATTAATTCCGTGATAAATCGAACGAATTTATTAAAAAAACTCATATATCAAATAAATTATGAGTGATGAATATAGTTAGCCTTGGGTAAATGAGAGAAATTATTAGTGCATTACAGGGGATTTCAGTATCATGTGCCCCTAACTATCACCAGCAAAATATTGATGAAACCTGCCATGTCACAAACATTTATTCCTGGCAAAGATGCCGCACTGGAAGATTCTATCGCTAGCTTTCAGCAAAAATTGACCGACTTAGGATTTAATATTGAAGAAGCTTCTTGGTTAAACCCTGTTCCTAACGTTTGGTCTGTTCATATTCGCGATAAAGATTGCCCTTTATGTTTCACCAACGGTAAAGGTGCCAGTAAAAAAGCAGCATTAGCTTCCGCATTAGGCGAATACTTTGAACGTCTCTCAACCAATTATTTCTTCTCTGATTTCTGGCTAGGTGCTGATATTGCAGAAGGTGAATTTGTTCACTATCCAAGTGAAAAGTGGTTCCCTCTAACAGAAGATGATTCTGTTCCTGTGGGCCTATTAGATGCACGTTTACGTGAATTTTATGATCCTGAAGGTGAGTTATGCGGTAGTGAGTTAGTTGATTTACAATCAAGTAATCATGATCGCGGAATTTGCGCACTACCATTTATACGTCAGTCTGATAAAAAACCTGTTTATATTCCTGTAAACATTATTGCTAACTTATATGCATCTAATGGTATGTCAGCAGGAAATACAAAGAATGAAGCGCGTGTTCAAGGATTATCTGAAGTTTTTGAACGTTATGTAAAAAATCGCATTATCACTGAAAGAATTAGCTTACCTGAAATTCCTAAAGAAGTTTTAGCTCGCTACCCTGCTGTTATTGAAGCGATTGAAACATTAGAGCAAGAAGGTTTCCCAATCTTTAGCTTTGACGCATCTTTAGGGGGACAATTCCCTGTTATTTGTGTCGTGTTATTCAATCCACAAAATGACACATGCTTTGCCTCTTTTGGCGCTCACCCTGATTTTGGTGTAGCTTTAGAGCGTACTGTCACTGAACTATTACAAGGCCGTAGTCTTAAAGATCTCGATGTCTTTAATCCGCCAAGCTTTGATGATGAAGAAGTCGGTGATCACACTAATCTTGAAACACACTTTATTGATTCAAGTGGTTTAATTAGTTGGGATCTCTTTAAGAAAGATGCCGATTATACATTTGTTGATTGGAACTTCAGTGGTACGACAGAAGAAGAGTTCCACACCTTAATGTCACTTTGCCAACAATGTGATGCAGAAGTCTATATCATGGACTACTCACACTTAGGTGTTTACGCTTGTCGTATTTTAGTACCTGGTTTATCAGATATTTATCCTGCTGAAGATTTACAGTTAGCCAATAATATTATGGGTGTACATTGGCGTGACACGATCCTTTCTCTACCAACAAGCCAAGGCACTCAAGAAGAGTACCTTTCACTTATTGGTCAATTTGATGAAGATGGCTTAGACGACTTTACACGAATCAGAGAGATGATTGGTATTGCTCCGGGTAAAGATAATGGTTGGAGCCATTTACGTGTAGGCGAATTAAAATCAATGCTAGCGCTTGCAGGTGGCGATCTGGATCAAGCGCTTGTTTGGGTTGAATGGACTCAAGATTTTAATGCTTCTTTATTTACGCCAGAGCGTCAAAACTATTATCGCTGTTTACACAATCTCTTATTATTACAACAAGAGACTGAACGTGAACCAGCACAATATATGCACGCATTTTCTCGTATGTATGGCGAAAAAACATTACAAGCAGCCTTAAACGCATTACAAGGTAAACAAGCATTTTACGGATTACAAACTATTGATCCTGATTTATCTAATTTACCTGTTCATCAGTCGTTGCTTGCAGCCTATGAGAAATTACAGAAAGCAAAACGTCAATCGGCTAAATAAGCCTATTTTGTTTAAGGTTATTTATTAAATAATAACTAATTTTAACTGAATAATAAGTGTGTATTTAAATTGAAACACTCTATTGAAAAGTAGAGTGTTTTATTTTGTTGAAAATAAAATATTGACAGATTTGTCAATATGACAAATTTGCCATCTGACAAAATTGTCAAAATATGGCAAAAGTGACGATTCAAGGAATTTAATATGACACTATAAATACATATTGAATTTTTAAACTAAGAATATTACTTAATTATAGTTTAAATTGCTATTTGTTTAACCAGGTCTCAAAAATTAAAAAACCTTATTTTTATAATGGATATATGTCTGGAGTAATCAATAAAGATTAACCACAAATAAAGTAATGTTTATATTTATGACAAAAGTAAATAAGGCGTTAAATTTGATTTTTAATTCTTAACATACGGGGTTTAAATAATACTTTATATTTACTTTTTACTTTATTTATCCAGCTAGTCTAAAATTTTTTGATAATTTTTAAAAAATTTTTTTATTTTATTAATCAAATAGTTATAGCTAAAATAGCGGGTTTTTACGCACTAAAAACGGGATTCTAATGAGCGACCATGATCCATATCAATTTTAGAAGTAAGCCCCTTTGCTACTATTATTGCGTGCTATAATTATTCCAACATATAAGAGAGTGTTAGTATGAAAGCTGACAGCCCTTTTAATTTATTATCACCTGCTGATATGGCAAAAGTTGCCGATGACGCATGTTGTTATAAAGCAAATAAACAGATCCCAATGACTTACTTATCTGCATTTACTGCGGGAATGTTTATATCAATTGCTTTTGTTTTTTATATTACTGCTACTACAGGTACCGCATCTGTTCCTTTTGGGCTGGCTAAATTAGTCGGTGGGATCTGCTTCTCTCTGGGGTTAATGCTCGTTGTCGTTTGTGGCGCGGACTTATTCACCTCAACTGTTCTTACTATTATACCTAAAGCAACCAGACGTATATCTTGGGGCAAAATGTTTGCTAACTGGATAAATGTCTATCTTGGTAACTTTGTTGGCGCACTCTTTTTTGTCGCCTTAATGTGGTTTGCTGGTCAACATATGGCAGCAAATGGGCTTTGGGGGCTAAATGTTTTACAAACTGCGCAACATAAATTAGAGCACACGTTTATTGAAGCGGTTTGTTTAGGTATTCTAGCTAATTTAATGGTTTGTCTTGCAGTATGGATGAGCTATGCAGGACGTACGCTGATTGATAAGCTTTTTGCACTAATTTTACCTATCGGTATGTTCGTTGCTAGTGGTTTTGAGCACAGTATCGCTAACATGTTCCTTATTCCTTTAGGTATTGTTATTAAGAATTTTGCACCAGCAGAATTCTGGACTAAAGTAGGTGCATCATCCGAACAATTTTCAAATTTAACTGTATCAAATTTTCTCTCTAATAATTTATTACCTGTCACTATCGGTAACATTATTGGCGGAGCAGTCCTAGTCGGTCTGGTATACTGGTTAATGCATCTGCGCGGTGACAAACATTAATCCGTGCAGGTATGACTGATTTCTTAAGTTCCATTGTAAAAAGGTAGAAGTATCATGTCTGATTTAAATGAAAAATTTGCTGAAGCATGGAAAGGTTTTTCTGAAGGTGAATGGCAGAACGGTGTTAACGTTCGTGACTTTATTCAAAAAAACTACACTCCATATGAAGGCGACGAATCTTTCCTAGCAGGTTCCACTAAAGCAACTGATACACTTTGGGAACAAGTTATGGAAGGCATCAAAATCGAAAACCGCACGCATGCGCCGGTTGATTTTGATACTTCTGTTGCTTCAACTATCACATCTCACGATGCGGGTTACATCACTAAAGATTTAGAACAAATCGTAGGTTTACAGACTGATGCACCTCTGAAACGTGCGATCATCCCGTTCGGTGGTATCCGTATGGTTGAAAGTTCTTGCCATGCTTACAACCGTGAGCTGGATCCAGAACTGAAAAAAATCTTTACTGATTACCGTAAAACTCACAACCAAGGCGTTTTCGATGTTTATACTCCAGACATCTTAAAATGCCGTAAATCTGGTATTTTAACAGGTTTACCAGATGCATATGGTCGTGGCCGTATCATCGGTGACTACCGTCGTGTTGCACTGTACGGTATTGAGTTCCTGCGTAAAGATAAATTTGCCCAATTCACCTCTTTACAAGAAAGAATGGAAAAAGGCGAAGATCTGGAAATGACTATCCAACTGCGTGAAGAAATCGCAGAGCAGCACGCTGCTTTAGGTCAAATCCAAGAAATGGCTGCGAAATACGGTTACGATATTTCTCGTCCAGCTCAAAACGCTAAAGAAGCAGTACAATGGACTTACTTCGGTTACTTAGCCGCTGTTAAATCTCAAAACGGTGCTGCAATGTCATTTGGTCGTGTATCTACTTTCTTAGATATCTACATCCAACGTGATATTGATGCAGGTTTACTGACAGAAGAACAAGCTCAGGAATTAATTGACCACTTAGTCATGAAATTACGTATGGTTCGTTTCCTACGTACTCCTGAATATGATGAGCTGTTCTCTGGTGACCCAATCTGGGCAACAGAATCTTTAGCAGGTATGGGTTTAGATGGCCGTACTCTGGTAACTAAGAATACTTTCCGTTTCTTAAATACCCTGTACACAATGGGTCCATCACCAGAACCAAATATGACCATCCTGTGGTCAGAACAACTGCCTATCAACTTTAAAAAATACGCCGCGAAAGTCTCAATCGATACTTCTTCAATCCAGTACGAAAATGATGACTTAATGCGTCCTGACTTCGACAGCGATGACTATGCAATCGCATGTTGTGTTAGCCCAATGGTTGTTGGTAAACAAATGCAGTTCTTCGGTGCTCGTGCAAACTTAGCGAAAACCTTACTGTATACCATCAATGGTGGTGTTGACGAAAAACTGAAAATCCAAGTAGGTCCAAAACATGCTCCAATCATGGACGAAGTATTAAACTTCGATACCGTGATGAACCAAATGGATCACTTTATGGATTGGTTAGCAACTCAGTACGTCACTGCGCTGAACGTTATCCACTACATGCACGATAAATACAGCTATGAAGCAGCTCTGATGGCACTTCATGACCGTGATGTATATCGTACAATGGCATGTGGTATCGCAGGTCTGTCTGTTGCTGCTGACTCACTGTCTGCAATCAAATATGCAAAAGTTTCTCCAATCCGTGATGAAAACGGCTTAGCAGTTGACTTCAAAATTGACGGCGAATACCCACAATTCGGTAACAACGATTCTCGTGTAGATGACATCGCTTGTGACTTAGTTGAACGTTTCATGAAGAAAATTCAGAAACTGCGTACATACCGTAATGCGGTACCTACACAGTCAATCCTAACTATTACTTCAAACGTTGTTTACGGTAAGAAAACAGGTAACACTCCAGACGGTCGTCGTGCAGGCGCACCATTCGGACCAGGTGCTAACCCAATGCACGGCCGTGACCAAAAAGGTGCGGTAGCTTCTCTGACTTCTGTTGCGAAACTGCCATTTGCTTATGCAAAAGATGGTATTTCTTACACCTTCTCAATCGTACCTAATGCATTAGGTAAAGATGATGATGTTCGTAAAGCGAACCTTGCTGGTCTGATGGATGGTTACTTCCATCACGAAGCAGGCATCGAAGGTGGTCAACACTTGAACGTCAACGTGATGAACCGTGAAATGCTGTTAGAAGCAATGGAAGATCCTGAGAAATACCCTCAGTTAACTATCCGTGTTTCTGGCTATGCCGTTCGCTTTAACTCACTGACTAAAGAGCAACAGCAAGACGTTATCACTCGTACATTTACACAAACAATGTAATAAAGATAACTATATGCATTTATTTACTGAGAAAGTAGATAAAATCGCTTAGAATAAAGGCCCCTACTTTGGGGCCTTTTTATTAGACAGTTTTGGAGTAACCCTGTTATGTCCGTACTTGGTCGTATCCACTCATTTGAATCCTGCGGTACTGTTGACGGTCCCGGAATACGTTTCATTGTTTTCTTTCAAGGATGCCTAATGAGATGCCTCTATTGTCACAACCGTG
Source organism: Proteus terrae (assembly GCF_003144325.1). GTDB lineage: Bacteria > Pseudomonadota > Gammaproteobacteria > Enterobacterales > Enterobacteriaceae > Proteus > Proteus terrae. The sequence goes on along the minus strand of NZ_PENS01000015.1, from coordinate 58,920 downwards.
ATACATGGGATACTCATGGTGGGCAGATCGTCACAGTTGATGAACTAATGAAAGAAGCGGTTACCTATCGTCATTTTATGAATGCTTCTGGTGGCGGTGTGACTGCTTCTGGTGGCGAAGCAATTTTACAAGCAGAATTTGTGCGTGATTGGTTCCGTGCTTGCCAGAAAGAAAATATCCATACTTGTTTAGATACTAACGGCTTTGTTCGTCGTTATGATCCTGTGATTGATGAATTAATGGATGCCACTGACTTAGTGATGCTCGATCTAAAACAAGTCAATGATGAGATCCATCAGAAACTGGTTGGTGTATCAAACCAGCGTACACTTGAATTCGCACGTTATTTAGCAAAACGAGGCCAAAAAACATGGGTTCGTTATGTTGTTGTACCCGGTTGGTCTGATGACGACGATTCTGCTCATCGTTTGGGCGAGTTTATTAAAGATATGAAAAATATCGAGAAAGTAGAACTTCTTCCTTACCACGAACTCGGCAAACATAAATGGGTAGCTTTAGGAGAAGAATACAAACTAGATGGTATTCATCCACCGTCAAAAGAGACGATGGAAAATGTAAAATCAATTCTTGAATCTTACGGCCATAAGGTCATGTATTAAGTTTTTCTATTTGAAATTAATTTAAGAAGCAGCGATTTTAAGCGCTGCTTTTTTGTTTATAAAGTAACATTATATTGATACTAAAAAGTACGTTTTTCATTCTTCTCATCTTATACTCCCTTACCTTTAAAAGACGATCTCAGAAATAATATTTTTTATGAAACTAATATTTTTACGCTATTTTTTATTATTAAATACAATTATCAATAAACTTAAATTGTCTTTATAAGATTATCCTTAACCTATATTAGCTTTAATACAGTTGATTAATAACAAAACTAAAAGATATTATAGAAGGCTTATATTTATAAACAAAGACATTGGGATTAAGGTACAGGAAATGGAACAAGACAACAATTCATCGCAAACAGAGCCACAAGAGGTATTCACGCCTATTCCTCAAGCTCGAGGTGCTTCAGGTGGTGTTCGCTGGTTAGGACTAGGGTGGGATTTAATAAAAGAACGTTTTTGGATGTGGATAGGTGTTATTATTATCTACTTTATTGTTAGCCTTATTATATCAACCATTCTTGGATTTATTCCGCTAATTGGCCCAATCATCTCACCTTTTGTTACTACTGTATTGGCTGCAGGTGTCGTGGCAATTGCTCATCAGCAGTATGAAACTCAACGTATTGATGTTGATTCCTTATTTGTTGGTTTCTATAACAAACGTTATCTTAGTTTGATGGGGGCTTACGGTATTAGTTTTCTCATTTTACTTGTGGGCTTTATTCTTGCTTTTATAGTCAGCAGTGCCGCCATGATGGATGTTTTTTATGCTATCAATAGCGATTATCCTGAAGAGATTATTGTTGAAATGTTGATGGATAACTCATCTGGATTTATATTATTTTTTGTTATTATTGCTATTTTTGGCGCATTGAGTACCGCAGCTTATTGGTTTGTCCCTGCTCTTGTATTGGTTAATGGTTACAAGGCACTCCCTGCGGTTAAAGCAAGCCTTTCAGCAGTAAAAATAAATTTAGCGGGTGGGTTCTTCTTCTTTATTTTACTGTTCTTTATTATCGCTATTAGTGTTATTCCATTTGGTTTAGGATTATTAATCACTATTCCTCTTTCTTACACAGCCATGTATGGCTCTTATCGTGATATTTTTTATCACCATAATGTAGGTAGCCAAGGAAATAATGGTGGAATTGGTGGAAATGGAACAATTTCTCTTAATAAAACCGCTGAATCTAATATTGGTAAATTAGTAAGTTAATTCTTAGCATTAACTTACTTAAATAAAACAGCAGTAGAGTGTAAATTCTACTGCTTTTTATTGTCTAGAATAAATAGCTATTATCATTAACCCGCAAATGGGTCTTTATTGTTATAGGATTTGTTATACAGTACATCAGATATTAAATAATCATAAATTTCATTAACAATTTCAATACCTTCCTTCTCGCTTCTTTGCTCTTCTATTTGACTATTCTCACCAGGATAGAGAACTTTATCTACATTCGGTGCAGGTTTAATTGCATTTAATTCGCCCATAACCTGTGAGATATGTTCTCTAAATAGAGTGGCATCAGTAAAGAAAGCGGGATTAATCACAATATGTAATTGGCCCAATTCTCGCCCTTGCGTTAAATCGTGATACATCGAACTGACATGTTTACCAAAAGGAAGCCCAAGTAAAATACCAGACAACACATCAACCATCATCATTAAGCCATAGCCTTTAGGGCCTGCAATAGGCAATAGCCCTTTTACTGCAAAGGGATCGGTTGTAGATTTTCCGCTTTCATCTACCGCCCAAGTATCAGGAATATCGACATGACGTGAACGAGCATCAAGCACTTTGCCCCACGCCTGTACTGTTGTCGCCATATCAAATGTAATATGTTTATCACCTACGCTTGGAGCAGAAAATGCGATAGGATTTGTGCCGTAATACACCTCTGAGCCACCAAAAGGAACAACCATTGGATCAGATTGGCACAACGAAATACCTACCATACCCGCTTGTGATGCTTGTTCAACAAAGTAAGACAATGCGCCGCTATGACCAATTCGCCTTACACCAACAACAGCAACTCCCTTCTCCTGGGCCATTTTAATTGCACGTTCCATTGCGTCTTTCGCTGCAACATGTCCAGCTCCATTATCACCATCAAATACGGCGCTACAGGGTCCTGTTTCAGTATAAGTAAAATCAGGAGCTATATTTGTACCGCCTTTACTGATCCGTTCTGCATAATACTCTACACGTACAGCACCATGAGAATGAATGCCTTTGGCATCAGCATGGACTAAGACATCAGCCACCGTATCAGCATGAGACTCACTCAATCCTGCATGATGTAATTTGTTTTTTATTAATTGATGTAACTGCTGTTTAGAAACTATCATAGAATAAGCTCTTTTGTAGGGTTCTAATGAAATAGAAACGTCATAAAGTAACTGAGGTAAATTCGGGCGATAGGTCTAATTTAACAGCATAAATAAGATCTGCCGTGATCGGTTTAACCAATGACGGATTGCATTATATTTTTATTTAATCCCACTTTATTTAGTAAGAATATTTTAATAATCATCTGCTTTCTACATTTTATAACTATATTTAGATAACATTAAGAAGATTAGAAAGTCTCTTATTAAGAGTAAATGGCGAGAACTCAGCTATCATTTTTTATTTAATTACAATATTATCCTCCCCTTTTTATGTTAAAAGGTCTAAGTTCTTATACATTCCTTTTGATCATTTAAATCTATTTCAGTAGTCTGTGAAACAATTAAAATTTGTGGAATAAATAAAATGATAAATAAAGAAATATTAAAAAACTTAAAATATTTTGAAAAAAAACCATTAATTCATTATATTAATTATTCTCTAACAGAAGAAGCAGAAAAAAATATATTAAATGGTTGGTTGCCTTCATGCATGGAAGATAAATGGCTTTCTTATAGTATAGAAAACTGTGTCTATGTTCACCGTAGTTGGAGTGGACATTTAATGTATAAATTTACTATTCATAATAAAACCATTGATTATATAGAAATTGCTATGGACGATTTTGTTAGTATGGAAAATGAAAGAAAAATAGAAATATTTTTTTCTCTACTACCTTATTTATCTAAACCTCATTGAAATGTTGTGTATTAAATAAAAATATAATTTTTGATTTCTTTCTATATCATAAAAAAAACCCCCTGCCTAAGCAGAGGGTTAAATTATTAATACTCAATTAATTAAAGAATAATTAACCGATATATTCTAAACCGTTCATGTATGGACGTAATACTTCTGGAATTTCAATACGGCCATCAGCCATTTGATAGTTTTCCATAATTGCAACTAAAGTACGACCTACTGCTAAGCCTGAGCCATTTAAGGTATGAACAAGTTGAGTTTTCTTGTCACCTTTAGAACGGAAGCGTGCTTGCATACGACGTGCTTGGAAATCCCAGCAGTTAGAGCATGAAGAAATTTCACGGTAAGTATTTTGAGCAGGAACCCATACTTCTAAGTCATATGTTTTACGAGCGCCAAAACCGATATCACCAGTGCAAAGCACAACTTTACGATATGGTAGATTCAGTAGTTGCAGCACTTTCTCAGCGTGACCCGTTAGCTCTTCTAATGCTTCCATTGATTTTTCAGGATGAACGATTTGAACCAGTTCAACTTTATCAAATTGGTGCATACGAATAAGGCCGCGAGTATCACGTCCATAAGAACCCGCTTCTGAACGGAAGCAAGGCGTATGCGCAGTCATTCGCAATGGTAGATCGTCTTCTTCGAGAATGACATCTCTTACCATATTTGTCACAGGTACTTCCGCTGTTGGAATAAGCGCGTATTGGCTTTCTGCTTCTTCTTCTAACGGTTTAGTGTGGAATAAGTCTTCACTAAATTTAGGTAACTGGCCTGTACCGTACAGAGTTGCGTGGTTAACCAAGTAAGGAACATACATTTCTTGGTAGCCATGCTCTTCTGTATGCAGATTCAGCATAAATTGTGCGATAGCACGGTGTAGACGTGCAATTTGACCTTTCATTACAACAAAACGTGAGCCGGTGATTTTAACCGCAGAAGCAAAATCTAAACCATCTGTTAGTTCACCTAAAGTCACATGATCTTTTAATTCAAAATCATAAGTCTTTGGTGTGCCCCAACGAGAAACTTCAACGTTTTCGCTGTCATCTTTGCCATTTGGAACAGCATCGTCTGGCATGTTTGGAATAGTTAAAACGTAATCACGAATTTCCGCTTGAAGCACTTCAAGTTCGGCTTTTGCAGCTTCAAGTTTTTCACCTAACAGGTTAACTTCTTGACGAAGTGGCTCAATATCTTCACCACGCGCTTTTGCCGCACCAATGGACTTCGATCGAGAATTACGTTCTGCTTGCAGGGATTCAGTTTCAACCTGTAACACCTTACGGCGTTCTTCTTGTTGACGGATTTTTTCCACATCGAGGGTGAACCCCCTGCGAGCCAGTTTTTCGGCGACCGCGTCTAGCTCATTACGCAGTAGATTTGGATCGAGCATGCTTATCCTGTGCTTATTGATAGATTAATAAAAAACCTTCTCTCCTATCTTATAAAAAAGATATCTGAGACAAGGCATAGTTAAGAAATTAATGATAATTTAATAACCTTACCGCATCTTTACATTTTGCGATAGCGTTTTGTAACACTATTTTGATCTTGTTGAGATAGCCAGTCTAATTTCTCTGCAACCTTGATCTCTAACCCTCTTTTTACTGGGTAATAGTACTGCGTATTTGCCATTTCTTTAGGGAAATAGACCTCTCCAGCAGCATAACCATTAGGCTCATCATGAACATAACGATATTCAGCACCAAGCCCCATTTCTTTCATTAATTTTGTTGGTGCATTACGTAAATGCCCAGGTACATCATAATCTGGCTTACTTTTTGCATCGGCAATAGCTGCTTTAAATGCGGTATAAACGGCATTACTTTTGGGTGCACAAGCCAAATATACAATTGCTTGAGCAATAGCGCGCTCACCTTCTGCGGGACCCACTCGAGTAAAGCAATCCCAGGCAGCAATTGCCACTTGCATGGCGCGAGGATCGGCATTCCCCACATCTTCTGACGCAATCGCCAATAAGCGACGAGCCACATAAAGCGGATCGCCACCTGCTGTTATGATCCTTGCATACCAATAAAGAGCAGCATCAGGCGCAGACCCCCTTACTGACTTATGTAATGCAGAAATAAGATCGTAAAAGCGATCACCTTTATTATCAAAACGAGCACTACGCTCACCACTGATTTCTGTCAGTAATGCCGACGTTAATACTCGTATTCCTTGATTATCAACCTCAGCAATATCCGCCATCATTTCAAGTAAATTTAATGAACGACGTGCATCACCATTAACCAGTTGTGCAATCATTTTACGCGTATCATCTGGTAAGATAATATTACGCCCGCCTAAACCTCGTTCTGGATCGTCTAGCGCTTGTTGTAGCACTTGCTCAATATCAGCTTCGGTTAATGAACGTAATAGATAAACTCTTGCTCTGGATAGCAACGCGGAATTTAATTCAAAAGAGGGATTTTCTGTTGTTGCACCAATAAAAGTGATCGTACCGTCTTCAATATGAGGCAAAAAAGCATCTTGTTGACTCTTATTGAAACGGTGGACCTCATCAACAAACAAGATCGTTCTGCGCCCAGCATTGCGGTTTTGACGCGCGATTTCAATAGATTCTCTGATTTCTTTAATACCCGATGTCACCGCAGATAAACGTTCTATATCGGCTTGCGCATAGCGACCAATGATCTCAGCAAGGGTTGTTTTACCCGTGCCAGGAGGCCCCCATAAGATCATGGAATGCAATTGACCCGCTTTAATCGCTCGAGGTAATGGTTTACCTTCAGCAAGTAAATGAGTTTGTCCGATATATTGTTCCAACGTTTCAGGTCGCATTCTTGCAGCTAAAGGTTGAAACTCATTGCGTGAAAAATCGAGTGATAAATTACTCAAAATATCCTCACTGACGTTGGTCATCCACAGTCACACCCGCAGGAGGTGTAAAGCGAAACGCGGAAGCATCGATTGGCGCAGCAGTCTGTGCAGTCAATTGATAATTACTGACTTGACCGTCTTGTTCTGTGGCAGCGAATTGCTGAATTTGTCCATTAGGTAATACAGTTATCGTAAAATGTTTTAAGTTATTTTCTACTTTAGGTGTTAGCTCAAAACGATCACCAGACTGTTTTACATCATAGTTTTGCCATTCTTTGCTGTCATTACGGGCGATCAGCATAAAAGGCGTATTGGTTGTAGCACTTTCAAGCCAAGTTGCAGTGACTTGCTCGACAAAAGGGTTATAAAACCACAATGTTTTACCATCGGAGATTAACGTACTCTCATCAGGTGCAGTCATTTGCCAATTAAACAAATCAGGGCGTTGTACTTTTAAACTACCTTCCCCTTTTTGGATAAGCGAGCCTTCATTGCTGGTCACAGTTTGACTAAAGTTTGCTTGAAAACTATTTACTTTATTTAATCGTTGTTGCAAATCCTGACGTGCATCAGCCCAAGCGGCTTGGCTACTTATTAATGTCATCGCACACACTGCAAATAATACTTTTTTCATTCTACAAGCCTCGGCATGAGATAACGCCGACATAATGTCGGCGTATAAATTATTGATGATATTGTGCAGATTACCATGCTATCTCATTAGCTGATAACTGTGTTTTCAAGATATTACATATCTGAAGGTGGTGGCGAAAGTACATCACGAGTATTGTTGTGGTTTGGCGCACTTACAATACCTTGCATTTCCATCTGTTCCACAATTCTTGCCGCGCGGTTATAACCAATTCTAAATTGGCGTTGTACACCAGAAATAGAAACACGTTGTTTTTCAACTACAAATTCTACGGCTTGGTCAAACAACGGATCAAGCTCTTCACCATCATCATATCCACCACCACTATTGCCTTCACCTTCTTCGCTACATTTTGTGATGGCTTCAATATATTGAGGACGACCTCGAGCTTTCCAGTCAGTTGCTACGGCATGGACTTCATCATCACTAACAAAAGCGCCATGAACACGTTCAGGCACAAAGCCATTCGGTGCATAAAGCATATCACCCATGCCTAGTAATGACTCTGCACCACCTTGGTCTAAAATAGTTCGAGAGTCGATTTTACTCGATACAGTAAATGCGATACGGCTCGGAATATTAGCTTTAATTAAGCCTGTAATAATATCAACAGAAGGCCTTTGTGTCGCAAGCACAAGGTGAATACCCGCAGCACGTGCTTTTTGCGCTAAGCGAGCAATCAACTCTTCAACTTTTTTACCTGCTGTCATCATCAAATCAGCAAATTCATCAACAACAACAACAATATAAGGTTCTTTTTCTAACGTTGGTATTTCTGTTGCCATACTGTCGCTTGGTTTCCAGAATGGATCAGGAATAGGACGTGCCATTGCTTCAGCTTCTTTAATTTTTTCGTTATAACCTGCAAGATTACGCACACCTAATGCTGACATTAGTTTATAACGACGTTCCATTTCAGCCACACTCCAACGCAGAGCACTTGCGGCATCTTTCATATCAGTAACAACTTCAGTTAAAAGATGTGGAATACCTTCATAAACCGAAAGCTCAAGCATTTTAGGGTCAATCATAATAAAGCGAACATCTTCTGGTTTCGCTTTATAGAGAATGCTGATGATCATCGCATTGACACCGACAGATTTACCTGAACCCGTTGTACCAGCAACAAGTAAGTGAGGCATTTTAGCTAGATTGGCAACAACTGGCTGACCGCCAATATCTTTACCTAAAACAACGGTTAATGGAGAACGGCTATCTCTGAATGCCTCGCTATCTAACAATTCACGCATATATACGGTTTGACGTTTTTTGTTAGGTAATTCCAGTCCTACATAAGGTTTCCCCGGAATAACTTCAACAATACGTACCGCAATAGCAGACAATGAACGCGCTAAGTCGCGCGATAAATTTGATATACGTGCAGCTTTTACACCCGGAGCAAGTTCAAGTTCAAAACGAGTGATAACAGGCCCCGGTGAAATACCAACAACCTTGGCTTTAACACGATAATCATTAAGACGCGCTTCAATAAGTTTACCAATACGCTCAAGCTCAAACATATCAACAGGCTCATCTTCTACTGGCGGTGTTGTTAGTAAATCCAGAGAAGGCATTGGTGTTGTTGGCTTTTGCAACGGCCTATCATTACGCATCAACAATGGATGAATTAAAGATTGTTGCTGTTGCTGTTGCTGTTGCTGTTGCTGTTGCTGTTGCTGTTGCTGTGCAAAATGCTGCGCCATATTAGACTGTGGTTCAATACGTGATTGAGGTGCAGCTTGTGGTGTAACAGGTTCAGAAACAATTGGTGTAAATACTGGCTCTATCGGATCTTCATCCAATAGATCATCAATTGGTGAGAATGCCTCTAATGCAGTGAGCTCTCTTTCTAGCTCAATTTTAGGGCTGTACTCTTCCTCTTCTTCATCTCGAGGTGAAATTTGTAAAAATGCATTGCTGGCTGGGTATTCAACTTTTTTCTCAATAGTTTGTGTCGGTTGCGCTGATTGTGAGGCAAACGAATGTTGAATATGAGGTTGATAACCCGTTGTTGCTTGTAATGAAGGCACTGGTGTTGATATTTGAGGTAAAACCTCATCTTCGTCATCATCTAACGAAATATTATCGCCATAACGATCCTGCAATTGTTGCTTAAATTGTGCTGCCAACTGTTGCTGATATTGCTCATCTTCATCAATATCGTTGTTATTTTCTTCTGTAGAAGAGAATGTATTCGCGGTAACTGTTGGCTCATCACGATAATCATCTTGTTGATGACTAAATGAAGATATTGGTGTTGTAATACTTGGCTGATGAGGCTCAATAATATCTTCAGGATCAGTACTATCGTTTTCACCATAACGTTCACGTTGCTGTTCGAGGAATTGCTGGCGCAACTCTTGTTCGAAATTAGCTTGTTCTTGAATATCAGCTAAGTCATCTTCAGGTTCAGACTGAATAGCCTCTTCACGACGACGTAATTCAGCTTCGCGTTGTGAAGGAATATGAATGCCATAAAGCTCACGACGTGTAGGCAACCGCACTGGATTTGGGCGAGGTAATTCAGGGCCTAACCCTTGTTTAACTTGAGAACCATGGCTAACAAGAGCACTAGTCGCTACACCAGCTCCCACCGTAGCTGCTTGCGTTAAAGAATCTGTATCAGGCGCTAGCGAGAATGTAGGTTCAGCTCCTCTGCCAGCAGGCATAAAACTATCTGTTGATACAGATGATGGCTGTGCCATAGGTTCATTTTCAACAAACGGCATTACAGAAGGTGTACTTTCTTCTGGTATTGAGGAATAAGCAGGACGTTGAGGAGCATTGATTTCCGATTGAGCTTCTTTTTTCAAGAATGCTTCTGGAATATCAAAACGATAATGTTCTGGTTCTTTCGTATCAGTTGGTTGCGAAGCTGGGGCTGACACAAGAGGAGCTGGTTGTGTCAATGTTTGTGCATGTTCATCCGCTATATCATTTGTTGCAGAGAAAGATGGCAAATCATCTTCTTGTTCTGCTTTAGATTGCAACGTGTCTATCTCTTGCTGACGAGCTAGTTCAAGTGCTGAAGGTGCAGAAAATAAAATATCATCACTCTCTTCTGTTGCTAATTCAGATTGCTGATTTTCTTTTTGATTTGAATTTTCAGCTAGTTCTGTAACAACGTCTTGAGTGTCATCTTCCTCTTCTTCTGCGTAATCAGCTTCATTTTGGCCTCTATTGGTAATAAAACCAACACTTCCCAAAATAACGGCACCAATTTTTTCTGTGATTGTTAACCAAGACCAACCGGTAAACAGAGTAAAACCAATAGCCCAAACAGATAACAGGGCAAGAGTAGCGCCTAAAACATTAAACCATGGTAATAGAGCTTTGCTAAACAAGCTTCCAATTACACCACCAGAGCTGAAATTATAGATATCATCAAAATTAAGATCAGCTAATGCACAAGAGGTAAAGATCAGAGCTAAGGCACCAATCGTGCGAAGTGCAAGAGAGAAGAAGTCGGTGTATTCACGGTTTTGTTGGTAACGCAGAGAATTCCAGCACCCAAAAACCACGACAACAGGAATTGCATAGGCAAGTAAACCAAATGCAGAAAATAGAATATCAGCTAACCATGCTCCGATACTACCGCCTAAATTCTGGATAGGCTCATTCCAAGTGGTTTGTGACCAGCTAGGATCAGAGGGATGAAAGCTAAATAAAGAAACCATTAAAAAGACAGCGCCAATACCGATAAGGATGAGAATAGCCTCCCAAATACGGCGACGGTTGCTTATCTTTGTTAAACGAATATTTTTATCTTCTGTATATTCCTGGCTCAAAGAGGGCTCTCCAGGTTTAACTTAGGGTGAATTAAAACGGAACAACGCTGAGATGTCCCAGCGTTGAAACTGTATGCATAAACAGGAGTGTACCTAACTTTTTCCTGCTTTGCACCAACCTATTAAGTTGGCTTAGCGAGTTTTAATTACAAGGCGGTTGCTTTGTTTAACTTCTTCCATAACCACGTATGTACGTGTGTCATTAACACCCGGAAGACGTAACAGTGTTTCACCTAGTAATTTACGGTAAGCGGACATATCAGGTACACGAGTTTTCAACAGATAGTCAAAATCACCAGAAACTAAATGACATTCTTGGATTTCTTCAAGTTTCTGAACAGCCATATTGAATTGTTCAAAAACATCTGGTGCCCCACGGTTTAGTGTGATTTCCACAAATACTAATAATGATGCATCTAAGTAATGTGGGTTTAACAGTGCTGTATAACCAGAAATAAATCCTTGGCGCTCTAAACGACGTACACGCTCTAAACAAGGTGTTGGTGATAAACCTACACGTTTAGATAGCTCAACGTTTGAAATACGACCATCTTTTTGAAGCTCATTTAGAATATTCCGGTCTATTCTATCAAGATCTTTACCCGGACGTTTTTTATTATCAATCATCTCTATACTCTCTTTCTCTTTTTCTCTTACTTTATTTTCCTATACCCATACCTGTACACCATCAGCATCACTGTCGAAACTTCGGTATCAAACGGTCAGAGCAAACTACCAATCTATTTTCTTTTAATGCCGGATAAAAGTTCTATTTTATCCAAATACTCATTAGCAAATATCGTAAAGTAACTATCCTATACCCTGTCTGTCTAAAAATATTGCGTATAACATCCGAGGATAATTATCTTTAACAATTATGTTTTCGCAAATGTACAGCGGATTGTCAAAGCAAATGAGTAAAAATCAGAACAAGGCGCTATGTTATTCTCTATATACGCAAGATAAACATCAATTGTAAAGCAAAATGTTTCAGGTTAATTCGATGATGTTAGCCCAATATAACTCTATAATTATTAAACTATATTAGTATTAACTATTGCTAAAATAGCTAAAATATTATGTCTATTTCTCGTCATTGGCTTTTTTTAACGTCTTATTTCTCCTACAATCCCTCAATTCGCATCACGCCTAATCAGAGATGAGGTATACATGAGCACCATCAAACATAGCAAACTTATTATTTTAGGTTCAGGCCCTGCGGGTTATACCGCCGCCGTTTATGCTGCAAGAGCAAACTTAGAACCAGTACTGATTACGGGTGTTGAAAAAGGCGGTCAGCTGACAACAACAACAGAAGTCGAAAACTGGCCCGGAGACCCTGAGGGGCTAACAGGTCCTGGCTTAATGGACCGCATGTTTCAGCACGCTGAGAAATTTAATACAGAGATTATCTCTGACCATATTAATAAAGTCGATCTGAAAAACCGTCCATTCCGCCTATTTGGTGATGAACAAGAATACACTTGTGACGCATTAATTATTGCAACAGGTGCTTCTGCACGCTATATCGGTTTACCTTCAGAAGAATCTTTTAAAGGCCGAGGCGTTTCTGCTTGTGCAACCTGTGATGGATTTTTCTATCGTAACCAAAAAGTCGCTGTTGTCGGTGGCGGAAATACAGCGGTAGAAGAAGCTCTTTATTTAGCTAATATTGCATCAGAAGTTCATCTGATCCACCGTCGTGATTCTTTCCGTTCTGAAAAGATCTTAATTAACCGTTTAATGGATAAAGTAAACAGTGGCAATATTATTTTGCATACTGATCGTACCTTAGACGAAGTTCTTGGCGACGATATGGGTGTAACGAAGGTTCGCTTAAAAGACACTAAGAGTGATAAAACCGAAGAATTAGATGTTATGGGTGTCTTTATTGCAATTGGACATAGCCCTAACACCGCTATTTTTGACGGTCAATTAGAATTAGACAACGGTTACATCAAAGTACAATCAGGTACTCAAGGTAATGCAACACAAACCTCTGTCGAGGGTGTTTTTGCAGCTGGTGACGTAATGGATCACATTTATCGTCAAGCAATTACCTCTGCTGGCACAGGCTGTATGGCTGCTTTAGATGCAGAACGTTACTTAGACGCACTAAAATCCAACTAAAATCATCACTTCCTTTCAAGGCGCTATTTCAGTAGCGCCCTTTACCATGTAACATACTAGCCTGGTTGCCAAAGCGTATAACTACTTACCCTTGGCCTTTCTGATACTTTGTATCTCACCTGCAGATTTGAATCTTTTCTTATGGATAAAACTAAACAAAGTGAATTGGTTCGATGGCTGAAACAGCAAAGTGCTCCAGCCCGTAGATGGCTACGGCTATCAATGATCCTAGGTGTTGTAAGCGGTTTATTAATTATTGCGCAAGCATGGTTATTAGCTGTTTTACTTCAAGCATTTATCATGGACAGTCTAAGTCGTGATACGCATATACCTACCTTTCTCACCCTTATTGGTATTTTTATCTTACGAGCTGTGGTGATGGCAATACGAGAGCGTGTAGGTTATCGCTGTGGTATGGCGGTCAGGCAACAAATTCGTAAAATTGTTCTTGATAGACTTGAAGAGCTAGGCCCTGTTTGGGTTAAAGGTAAACCTGCGGGAAGTTGGGCAACAATTATTCTAGAACAAATAGAAGATATGCAAGATTACTATGCGCGTTATATTCCGCAAATGTATCTTTCTACTATTGTGCCTATTCTTATCCTTATCACCATCTTCCCTGTTAACTGGGCTGCTGGCTTGATCCTATTTTTCACCGCCCCACTGATCCCGTTGTTTATGGCATTAGTTGGATTAGGAGCAGCAGATGCTAACCGTAGAAACTTCCTCGCATTAAGTCGTTTAAGTGGTAACTTCCTCGATAGATTAAGAGGATTAGATACATTACGGTTATTTAACCGTGGTAATGCAGAAGTTAAACAGATAACTGAAGCAACAGAAGATTTCCGTAAACGGACAATGGAAGTGCTAAGAATGGCATTCCTTTCATCAGGCGTATTGGAATTCTTTACCGCTGTTTCTATCGCAGTTGTGGCGGTTTACTTTGGTTTTTCTTACTTAGGTGAACTTAATTTCGGTAGTTATGGTTTTGGTGTTACCCTTTTCTCAGGATTTTTGGCGTTGATCTTAGCCCCTGAATTTTTCCAACCATTGCGTGATTTAGGAACATACTATCATGCAAAAGCACAAGCGATTGGTGCGGCTGAATCTTTGGTTGAATTTTTAGAAACTGAAGGTGAAAAACCACAATTCACAGGCAATGAGCGTATCAATACAACAGACAGTATTGAGATAATAGCTCATGAGCTAGAAATTCTATCTCATCAAGGTGTCAAACTGGCGGGCCCATTAAACTTTACCATTAATCCTAATCAGCGAATTGCGATTGTGGGTCTTAGTGGTGCAGGCAAAAGCTCGTTGTTAAATGCGCTACTCGGTTTTTTACCTTATCGTGGCTCATTAAAAGTTAATGGTATTGAATTAACACAGCTCTCTCCTGAAGCTTGGCGTCAATGTTTAAGTTGGGTTGGTCAAAATCCTAATTTACCAGAACAAACCTTGTTGGATAATATTCGCTTAAGCAATCCTAATGCCAGCAATGAACAAATCAATCTTGCCATGGAAAAAGCCTATGTCAGCGATTTTATCAATGAATTACCTGACGGCTTAAATACGATTATTGGCGATAGTGCTGCACGCCTTTCTGTTGGTCAAGCTCAGCGTATTGCTGTTGCTCGTGCTTTATTGTCACCTTGTCAATTTTTGTTATTAGATGAACCTGCAGCAAGCCTTGATTCTCATAGTGAACAACGTGTGATGCATGCGCTTAATAATGCCTCATTAAATCAAACGACCTTGCTTATTACTCATCTACTTGAAGAAACTTTAGGTTATGACCAAATTTGGGTGATGGAAAAAGGCCAAATTATTGAAACTGGTACTTATGCATCGTTAAGCCAACAGAATGGCACTTTTGCTCGCCTTCTTGCTCATCGTAAAGAGGAACTTTAATCATGAGAGTATTGCTTCCTTTTCTTGCACTCTATCGTCGTCACTGGTTTATGTTATTGCTGGGGATTATTCTTGCTATTCTGACTTTACTGGCGAGTATTGGTCTTTTAACACTATCAGGCTGGTTTTTAGCGGGTACATCTCTTGCTGGTTTTGCTGGTATTTATAGCTTTAACTATATGCTACCTGCAGCGGGTGTTCGAGGTGCGGCAATTTTTCGTACTGCGGGTCGTTATTTTGAAAGGCTTGTCAGTCATGACGCCACGTTTCGCGTATTATCACACTTGCGCGTATTCACCTTTAAAAAGATCCTCCCTCTTTCACCGGGGGGAATAGCTCGTTTTCGTCAAGGTGAGTTACTTAACCGCTTAGTTGCTGATGTTGAAACACTAGATCACCTCTATATTCGCGTTATCTCCCCTATCATTGCCGCTTTTGTTGTCATTATGGCAATTATGTTTGGCCTTGGTTTAATTGATGCACGTTTAGCCAATACGCTAGGTGGCATTATGCTTACCTTGCTGATTGTTTTACCTTTCGTATTCTATTATGCAGGTAAACCTATTGGCCGTGATCTTACTGATTTACGTGGTCAATATCGCACAGTGTTAACCAGCATGTTGCAAGGACAAGCTGAGCTAACTGTTTTTGGCGCATTACCTCGTTTTAGACAAAATTTAGCGCAACTTGAAGCTAAATGGCTACGCAGACAAGCACAACAGGCAAACTTAACCGGTTTATCGCAATCATTGATGATCCTCGCATCAGGGCTAACAGCGACATTAATTTTGTGGCTAGCAGCTGGCGGTATAGACAATAGCTTTATGCCTGAAGCGTTAATTGCCTTATTTACATTTTGTGCATTGGCAGCATTTGAGTCATTAGCCCCTGTTACTGTTGCTTTCCAGCATTTAGGACAAGTGATGACATCAGCAACACGTATTTCTCATTTAATTGAGCAAAAACCTGATGTCACTTTTCCTGAAAATGGGGGAGAAAAAAATAATAGCGCCACACTTACAATGCACAATATTTGCTTTACTTATCCAAAGCAACCAATGCAAGTCATCAATCACGTAGATTTAACGATTGAAGCAGGTCAACACATTGCCCTATTAGGGAAAACAGGTTGTGGTAAATCGACACTATTGCAGTTGATCAATCGCGCTTTTGATCCGACTCACGGCACTATCAGCTTAAATAATTTACCTATTGCTGATTATGATGAAGCAACATTACGCTCGATGATGTCCGTTGTTCCTCAACGCGTTCATGTCTTTAGCCATACATTAAGAGAAAATTTATTGATGGCAAAAGAACAGGCAACAGATGAAGAGCTTAAACATGTTCTTCAGCAAGTCGGTCTTGGGCAATTACTTGAAAATGATGAAGGCTTAAATGCATGGATGGGCGATGGTGGTAGACAGCTCTCTGGTGGCGAACAGCGACGTTTAGGACTTGCAAGAGCCCTACTCCACAATGCGCCTCTTGTATTGCTTGATGAGCCAACAGAAGGCCTTGATGCTGATACAGAACAGCAGATCCTCGCACTCTTGCATCAGCATTGCCAAGGTAAAGCTGTATTAATGATCACTCACAGACTTCACGGTTTAGATAAAATGGATAAAATCTGCGTTATGGATGGCGGAAAAATCGTTGAAACAGGCACTCATGCTTCGTTGTTACAACAACAGGGGCATTATGCTAAATTTCATCAAAGACAGGCTCTATTAACACCAGCTCACGAGGCATAATATGCCGTTGTTTCAATTAGATGATTGTGATTTGGATTTTCCAGAGCCTCATTTAGCTTTAAAAGAGCCCAACGGCTTATTAGCGATAGGGGGAGAAATCTCCCTTTCGCGATTACGTGTTGCGTATCAATCGGGTATTTTTCCTTGGTACTTCCCTAATGAAGAACCATTATGGTGGTCTCCCGATCCAAGAGCCGTTTTACCCACTGGTGATTTGCATATTGGGCGTAGTTTACGTAAATTTATTCGTCATCAGCCTTATAAAATTACACTTAATTATGCCTTTGCTTCGGTGATTGAAGCGTGTTCTGTACGTGAAGAAGGAACATGGATAGGCCCTGATATAAAAGCAGGTTATGAATCCCTCCATCAACAAGGTGAGGCTCACTCTGTTGAGGTTTGGGAAGGTGATGAACTCGTTGGAGGGTTATATGGAGTAAATATAGGTGCTGTTTTCTGTGGCGAATCTATGTTTAGCCGTAGAGATAACGCCTCTAAATGTGCCTTTATTGCTTTTTATAACCATTTTCTTCGTTATGGGGGTCAACTATTTGATTGTCAGGTGCTAAACTCTCATACTGCCTCGTTAGGCGCCTCTGAGATTTCACGTGAACATTATTTAGTTGAGTTATCTCGTTGGAAAAAAGTGATTATTGATAAAAAGTGTTGGTATCAGCAATCGTTGGAATTATAATCACTGCTTGTTTTTGTAAAGCCCTTCTTATTTAAGACAGAATTAAGAGTGTCATTCTGTTATTTATGCAAAAAGGTTTATACAAAAATTTTATCTTACACACCCATTATGTGGTTAGGGTGCTGTTATTTTATTGCTACAAATACCACAAAATAAAGAATTACGACTTCTGTTATTACTTTTACTTTAGCAAAGTAAAACGCAAGTTGCGGTAAGGATGTTAAGTGCAGTAGCAAGGTGAACACCATTGCTATCCAATAACATTCCTTTACATAGGACAATATTTTCGGCATTATCTTGCCGTTTAAAAAATATGGTTATTAAAACTTAGAGGATTAGATGGCCAAAGAAGACAACATTGAAATGCAAGGCACAGTACTGGATACTCTGCCAAACACGATGTTCCGCGTAGAATTAGAAAACGGACACGTCGTTACCGCTCATATCTCAGGAAAAATGCGTAAAAACTATATTCGTATCCTGACAGGCGACAAGGTTACCGTTGAGCTGACCCCATATGACCTGAGCAAAGGCCGTATCATCTTCCGTAGCCGTTGATCCCAATCTGTTCTCTCCCGTTATTGTCATATAACAGGTGAAAAAAAACACCACAGGCAAGGCATGTATTGATGCTCACCTGTGGTGTATGCTTTTATAGCTTAGTGAAATTAACCGCTATCCTTAGATAACGGCATCTTCATTCTTGGCCAGTTTTTCTTGGCTAACAAACTCATAATTCAATTTGCCTGCCTGTTTATCTAGTGTCACAGAAACCGAGCCACCATTAACAAGAGAACCGAATAAAATCTCGTTAGCTAATGGTTTTTTCAAGTTTTCTTGAATAACACGCGCCATTGGTCTTGCGCCCATCGCTTTATCATAGCCTTTATCACACAACCATTGGCGTGCTTCTTGGCTTACTTCTAGCGATACCCCTTTATCATCTAACTGCACTTGTAGTTCGACAATAAATTTATCCACGACCATAGAGATAATTTCTGGCGATAATGCATTAAACCAAATAATACTATCTAAACGGTTACGGAATTCAGGTGAGAAGGCTTTTTTGATTTCAACCATCGCATCAGTGCTGTTATCTTGCTCTGTAAACCCAATTGATTTACGTTGCGTTTCACGCACACCCGCATTGGTTGTCATCACTAAAATGACATTACGAAAATCTGCTTTACGACCGTTGTTATCCGTTAATGTACCGTTATCCATTACCTGTAACAGGATATTGAACACATCCGGATGTGCTTTCTCAATTTCATCAAGTAACACTACGGAATATGGATTTTTAATGACAGCATCTGTTAATAATCCACCTTGATCAAAACCAACATAACCAGGAGGAGCACCAATTAGACGGCTGACCGTATGTCTTTCCATATATTCAGACATATCAAAGCGTAGCAACTTCACATTCAACGCTTTCGCTAGCTGTACTGTAACTTCCGTTTTACCTACCCCAGTAGGGCCCGCAAATAAGAATGAACCCACTGGTTTATTATCTTGGCTTAATCCTGCTCGACTCATCTTAATCGATTCAGACAAGGCGTGGATCGCTTGATCCTGACCGAATACCAACATTTTTAATTGGTTATCGAGATTTTTTAGCATTGATTTATCACTGCTAGAAACTGTTTTTTCAGGAATACGTGCAATTTTAGCTACGACTGATTCAATATCTGAGACATTAATGGTTTTTTTACGTTTACTTGGTGCAACTAAACGTGTTTTTGCACCTGCTTCATCAATAACATCAATAGCTTTATCAGGTAGGTGTCTATCTGTGATGTATTTAACCGATAAGTCCACCGCTGCCTGGATGGCTTTATTCGTATAACGTACATCATGGTGTGCTTCGTATTTTTGGCGCAATCCTTTGATGATCAAGACTGTCTCATCTGGGGATGGTTCAGTTACATCAATTTTTTGGAAGCGACGCGCAAGCGCTCTGTCTTTTTCAAAGATATTGCTAAATTCTTGATAAGTCGTAGAGCCTATAACGCGAATTCGACCACCAGATAACAATGGTTTAATTAAGTTTGCCGCATCAACTTGCCCACCTGATGCAGCTCCTGCGCCGATAATGGTGTGGATCTCATCAATAAATAAGATGCTTTTTTCATCTTTTTCTAGGGTTTTCAGTAACGCTTTAAAACGTTTTTCGAAATCACCGCGGTATTTAGTTCCCGCTAAGAGCGAACCAATATCGAGTGAATAAATAGTGTAGCTTTTCATCACATCAGGAACGTCGTCTTGCTCAATACGCCATGCAAGCCCTTCTGCGATAGCTGTTTTACCGACACCTGATTCGCCCACTAATAATGGATTATTTTTGCGACGACGGCATAACACTTGGATTGTTCTTTCTAATTCAGCTTGACGCCCAATTAGGGGATCAATTTTACCTTGGCGCGCTAACTGATTAAGGTTAGTGGTAAAATTATCCATATGATCGTCGCCTTGTGGCATCTCTTGTTGAGATTGCGCATTCATATCATTCATGTCAGAAAGATCTTCGTTTTTTTGATCTTCTTTCGAAATGCCATGAGAAATAAAGTTAACGACATCAAGGCGGCTAACGTCATGTTTACGTAATAAGTAAGCTGCGTGAGATTCTTGTTCACTAAAAATAGCCACCAGCACATTAGCGCCAGAGACTTCATTTTTGCCTGATGATTGAACGTGAAAAACAGCGCGCTGTAATACACGCTGAAAACTCAGCGTTGGCTGTGTTTCTCTGTCCACATTTTCAGGCAAAATTGGGGTTGTTTTACGAATAAAGACTTCAAGTTCTTCGCGTAAGACTGCCAGATCGACTTTACAAGCTTCCAATGCTTCGCGTGCCGATTTATTACTTAATAGCGCCAACAACAGGTGCTCTACAGTCATAAATTCGTGTCTGTTATCACGGGCTTTCGCGAATGCAACATTAAGACTCAGCTCTAATTCGTGATTAAGCATAAGCACCTCCTCCTTAAAAGACTAACCGGATTATGCCTGTTCAAGAGTACACAAAAGTGGGTATTCGTTTTCTCTCGCATACAGATTAACTTGAGCCACTTTTGTTTCGGCAATATCCGCACTATAAACCCCACAAACTCCTTTTCCTTTATGATGAACGTCCAACATAATTTGCGTTGCTTTTTCCTCGCTAAGGAAAAAATACATCGTAAGCACTTCTACAACAAAATCCATGGGGGTGTAATCATCATTATTCAAGATCACCTTATACATTGCTGGTGGCTCATTTTTCTGATGAACATCTTCCCTTAACGTGGTTTCTGTTAAAAAATCAAACTGACCCATTGTTTTGCATTACTCATAGTTTTGTTAAACGTCACTTTCAATTATGACATTTAGTTTACCATCTCACAGGAAAGTCTGCCTATCAACGCTTTTTTATTCCTTCTTTTTACATTCAAAAAATTACAAAGCGTTAGCTACATCAAAATTTCACCTACTCGAAACACTTTCTATCCCCTTCACCTCTTGACGATTGAAACAATAAAATAGAGTATGTTTTATGAACAGCTCAGTAAATATACTGAAAGTGATGTTAAACAAATAAATACAAGTATATGAGAGAAGCTAAGTATGGAGACAGGTACAGTAAAGTGGTTCAATAATGCTAAGGGCTTTGGTTTTATTACCCCAGCAAAAGGTGGCGATGATATTTTTGCCCACTATTCAACAATCAGAATGGAAGGTTACCGTACACTTAAGGCGGGGCAGAAAGTCAATTATAGTACGATAAAAGGGCCTAAAGGTGATCACGCTGACCTTATCATTCCTATTATTGAATAGAAGATAATTTACAGTATAGATAAACCCGATAAAAATACCAATTACTCTCAATAGTTGGGTATTTTTAGTTAAATAGAATGCCTAATTCATTCAAATAAAAGCCCTTTATATTTTAAGGGCTTTTATCTTACAGTTTGGATTATTCTCTCGCTAGGGCATCTATTGGATTCATTTTTGCCGCACTTCTTGCCGGTAAAAATCCAAAAATAACCCCAATGGCCGTTGAACAGATAAAAGCACTCACTAATGCAATAGGCTGGAATACAAAATGCCAATCAGGCAACATAATACTTGCCACCATAGCGATACCAAATGAAAGACCAATTCCCAGTAATCCGCCGACTAAACAAACTAATACAGACTCTATAAGGAATTGTTGCATCACATCACTCGCTCTAGCACCAACCGCCATTCTAATACCAATTTCTCGCGTTCTTTCTGTTACTGAAACCAGCATAATATTCATTACGCCAATCCCACCTACCACTAATGAAATAACGGCCACTAAAGTGAGAAACAGTTGCATTGTTTGAGTGGTACTTTCAGCTGCCTTAATAAAGCTATCAAGGTTATAAGTAAAAATATCTTTTTTACCGTGCCTAATCGTTAATAAACGAATAATTTGTTGTTCTGCAACACTGGCGTCATAACCTTCAGTTGCTCTTACTGTAATACTATCAAGATAGCTTCGATTTAAAATACGGCTATTTAATGTGCTGTAAGGCACCCATACTTTGAGGGATTGACCATTACCAAAAGCCGATTTTTTCTCAGCAATGACTCCAACAATCGTAGAGGGAATATTGCGAATAATGATTTGTTCACCAATAACCTCTTTTTTGGTAGGAAAGAACCGCTGACGCGTATTTTCATCAATAACAACAACTTGAGCTTGTCGCTGGATCATATCAGGTGTAAACGAGCGGCCTTGCGAAAACTTCATGGCATACACAGTGAAATAGTCGTCACTAACGCCCGCAACAGATGCCGGTGAATCTTGGTTTCCACGGCGTAACCGAGTACTAAATTGAACTTGTGGTGTAACAGCTTGTACATAAGATTGTTGCTTTAAAGCGAAGACATCTTGCAGTGTTAACGATTGTCTATCTTCCGGTGAATCACTCCCAAAATCTTTCCCGGGATAGATATCAATAGTATTAGAGCCAATCGCTTTTATATCTGCCAGCACCATACTTTTAGCTGCATCACCGATCACAATAATCGTGACGACAGAAGCAATACCAATAATAATGCCAAGCATCGTTAGCAGAGTGCGTACTTTGTTCACCACCATTGCACGCCAAGCCATATCTAATGCTTGTGTAAAACGCCCAAATATTTGCTCCAAATAAGAAGAAGTTAAAACAGGTGTTGTCTCTTTTTTAACTTTACTTGCCATTGTTTGATGGCAATTATCATTAATAATTTTACCATCTTTTATCTCTATAATGCGCTTAGCCTGTGCCGCAATTAAAGGATCATGGGTTACGATAATCACCGTATGCCCTTGCTCATTGAGTTGCTTAAGAATAGACATAACTTCTTTACCAGAATGGCTATCCAATGCACCTGTTGGCTCATCAGCAAGAATGACCTCGCCACCATTCATCAACGCTCTCGCAATACTTACACGCTGTTGCTGGCCACCAGAAAGTTGATTAGGACGATAATCAACGCGATCACCTAATCCTAAGCGCGTTAATAATTCGCGAGCCCTTTCTTTTCTTTGGGTAGCATTTTTATCTGCGTAAATCGCAGGAATTTCGACATTCTGCTCTGCAGTTAAATGTGTCATTAAATGGTAGCGCTGGAAGATAAAACCAAAATGCTCACGGCGTAATGCAGCAAGTTGGTCGCCTTCCATTTTCGCAACACTTTGACCTGCAACTTTATATTCACCACTACTTGGTTTATCTAAGCAGCCTAGAATATTCATCAACGTCGATTTACCAGAGCCAGAAGCCCCAATAATCGCCACCATTTCCCCTGCATTAATCGTTAGTGAGACTTTATTGAGAACAATGGTTTCCTCTTCACCATTGGTATATAAACGACTAACCTCATTGAGCTCTAATAATGCAGGCATCATGCTTCTCCTGACGTTTCACCCAGAATAACCTCATCATTTTCTTTTAATCCGCTGAGAACTTCTGCATAAACATCAGTACGCATGCCTATTTTCACTGTGCGTTTTTCTGGCTGACCATTAACTAATACATCAACATAATATTCATTAATACCTGCATCATCACCTAATACAGAAAGCGGAACAAGAAGCACATCTTTCTTATTTTCGATAAGAATTTTAACTTGCGCTGTCATTTGTAAACGTAATAAATGCTGTTCATTAGGTACTTCAAAACGGGCATAGTAAAAAATAGCGTCATTAATTTTTTCGGGTGTAGGTAGGATATCTTTCAACTTACCGCTGAAAGCTTTATCAGGCGCACCTAAAACCGTAAAAGAAGCGCTAAGCTCAGGCTTTAAATAAATAACATCAGCTTCTGATACTTCTGCTTTTACCAGCATCGTGTCTAAGTCAGCTAATGTTAAAATAGTCGGTGCTTCTTGCGCTGCAATTACCGTCTGGCCTTCAAGGGTTTTAATAAAAGTGACAACCCCATCCATAGGCGCGGTTATCCGTGTATATTGCAGGTTGGTTCTCGCCGTATCTAGTGTAGCTTGGTTCTTTTTAATTTGTGCTTGATAAGTAATGATGCGTGCTTTTTTTACTTCAACATCCGTTTTAGTACGATCAAGTTCATCTTGTGCAATCGCATGAGTACCAATAAGCTTTAATTGGCGTTGATAAGTTAATTGAGCTAAACGCAATTCTGCCTGTGCTTGTTGAAGATTGGCTTTAAGCTCATTATTTGTTTCTTGAGATTCAGTCACGTCATTTTGTGCTTTTTTCGGATCGATAATGGCGAGCAAATCCCCTTTTTTAACCACATCCCCCTCTTTGACAAGTAACGATTGTAACTGGCCACTGACCTGCGCACCCACATCAACTTTACGCACAGCATCAAGCTTACCCGTTGCGGTGACTTCTTTCGACAGATCACCTCTTGTGATCTGCTGTGTTTGATATATTGGAGCCTTCTCTTTTGGCCAAACAAAATACGTAGCAATTACGACAACAACTAAAATAAGGGTGAGCATTCTCCCTCGCTTTTTTAAAGATAAAAAAGCCATAAAATTTCCTTCTTAAACATAAAGATGCAATAAATCATATAAAGCATTAGCTATGAGGCTTTATTCTCATAGCTAAATAAAATAAATGTAGGTCTCGTGAATTTATCTTGCTTATACAAGTGTTGCGAATTAATTCGCCTTACCTCTTGCAAGCCATGCCACACGAGAAAACATACTTTTTAGTATGGAAGGGATGGACTCTACTCCACGTTGAGCTGCATTGTTAGCCACCGTTAGTGCTAGATCAGGCTTGGATGAACGTTGAATAGCTTTAATGATCACGCGTCGAGTTGGCCATTTTTCATTATCTGGTACACCTGCAACATCATGATATACATTACGAAAGCCTTCTTTATATAAAAAGTGTTCCATATCTAATGCAGGAAGCTTCGTTAATCTATCACGTTCTGTGTCATTGCTTTTTAACGCAAAATCCTTAACGGTAGCGGCATATTTCTTACCTGCTTCATCACCATCCACTAAGGTATGCCATTCTATGCCCATATAGGTTGCGTACTTTAATAATGGCTTAAGTCCACATTGAGCAAACTCAATGACTTTTATTCCTTCCGCTTCAAAGAAATAATTACATTGCCTTGCCAATTCGTTCATTAACCAAATCTCTGTTTCACCTTCAACCAATAACCAACAACGCGCAAATAACGCAGACGGTCGGTTATAACGAATATGAAAAGAAATACGTCGCTCCTCATCAGAATGCAGTTGCTGATCCCCTACGCGGTAAGCAGCGACTTTATCGGTATCACGTACTAAACGGCAAACGCTCTCTAATGGAGCGAGTGACAGCAACTCACCTGAGTTTGTGGTTGTGATCCGTTGTAATGAGAAAAGATTGAGTAATCCCCAAGCCACCGAAAGCATAATAGGATGCAAACGCGTTTCTGGGTTTTCAACAATCACGATAGGTCTTGCATAAGGATCAAGTGCGACACTACCACGAGACTGCAAGATAGAAGAAAACATTCCCAAGATAATTAATCGAATACTTCTCTGATTGGGTTTTGCCAACACTTTATTAATATTTTCTAAAGCATGCCAGCCACGAACATGAGGCTCATTGACTTTTCGATGACGAGAGCGAGATTTAAACAGTAACGAACCGTGATCTGCAAAATAGTGCCCTAACAGTTGTTGCATTGCATCAAGACCTTCACGTAAATCATCATCTGATAACTCATCAGGATTTTTGACTAACGCTTTGGTTAACTCGCTCATTTTATTATTAAACGCTTCTCGATGAGGATTATTATGAGAATCGATAACATCAGAGGTAAGATCACGAACAAAACGCGCATCTTGTAAGCGAAGCACAGGATAAAGCCTAACAATCTCTGCAATAATTTCTTGAGTTTGTCCATTAGGTAAGCGAATTTGCTTTCCTTCTTTATCAAGGAAATAGCGAAATGTTTTTACATTCTTCTGCTCATCTAATTCAGCACTTATCCGGTAATAGATATGTTTAAGATCATCTCCATTTTCGACCCACACAGGCGCTATTTTATGGAAACGGTAAGATCGATGACGTCCGGGGCGAGATTCGGTAAACGTTAAAATAATTTGTAGGCTTTTTTTACCATTTTCTTCCGGCTCATTCGGCAAACGATGGAAATCATCAGGTGTAAATGCATATTGATAGGTTTCAATACCCAAACTGAGTGTTAACGCATCAAGTAATGAGCTTTTACCCCACGCATTTTCACCCACTAAGACTGTATTCATATCAAGAGGTAATGAAAGACGATTAAGTCCACGGAATCCAACTATTTCCACTCTTTCTAAATACATAAATTCCCTCGTTAGTTACGACTAAGCTATGGTTTTATTTTATTCTTCCTATCTTCATTTTCTGCTTAATCAGCTAATAATTTCACTTAATGGCTATTTTCATTAAATCACAGTTCAAGATAGCCGTAATAAAATTTACTCAACTATTCGATATATACCCATTTTGTTCGCTTTTCAATCAATTAAAGCCTCTTACACCTAAACGTGGTAGGCTCGTTACCTTTAATAAATATTTTAGACTTATCTTAATTTCTGTATCCACAACATCATAAGTAAATGTTATAATCTTAATCACGTTATTAGTTTATTTTATAATTTGAGCACACTCAGTAAGGAATAGAAATGCTATCAGGGTTATTGATTATCCTACTTCCGCTTTTTGTAGGGTATTTGATTAAGTTAAACAATCGCCCATTACTTCATTTGGCAAACCGCCTGCTTAGCGCGATGGTTTACGTTATCCTATTTCTAATGGGCGTAAGTTTAGCCATGCTAGATAATATCGGTGAAAACTTAGTCTCAATTCTTTCTTATGCCAGTGTTTTCTTTTTATGTACCTTTGGCGCCAATTTACTATTTTTATGGCTACTGGATAAAAAAGATCCTTGGCATGTCCCTGCCCATAAACAGTCCAAGCCTCCTTCTCGCATAAAAATGGTACTTGAATCACTACAGTTATGCGGTGTCGTTGTTGTAGGTTTCTTTGTCGGTTTAACAGGCTGGTCAATTTTTCATTATGCCTCTCATGCCAGCCAAGGCGCGCTTATCTTCTTACTTTGGTTGGTCGGTTTACAATTACGCAATAGCGGAATGAGCCCAAAGCAAATTCTTATCAACCGTCGTGGAACAACTGTTGCCGTCGTTATGGGGGTTAGCGCACTGGCTGGAGGAGCTTTAGCGGCTTACTTACTAGGATTACCGATGAAAATGGGATTAGCCATTGCATCCGGTTATGGTTGGTATTCATTATCAGGTATTGTGCTTACCGATGCATTTGGCCCCGTTATTGGTAGTACTGCATTTTTCAATGACTTAATGCGTGAGTTAGCAGCAATTATGCTTATTCCTATTATTGTTAATCGTTATAGAAATACAGCATTAGGGATTTGTGGTTCAACATCTATGGACTTTACCTTGCCTGTTTTACAAAGAAGTGGTGGTGTATCCATCGTTCCTGCCGCTATTGTGCATGGATTCGTTTTAAGTTTAATCACACCAATCTTGATGGCGTTCTTTACTTCATAGAAAAATCAGTAACAATAGAACGATAACGTTCTCTTTTTACTATGGATTAACAATGAATCAACAGCGTGTATTAGTACTTGGTGCAAGTGGACATATTGGTCAAAATCTTATTCCAGCTCTGATAAAACAAGGTCATCAGGTCACCGCAGGTGCCCGTAGAGTTGACTGGATGATGTCTCAAGGTTGGGAAAATACACGCTGTATCTTTGTCGATTTGCATGATCCAGAAACCTTAAACAAAGTAATGCATGATACTGATATCGTTTATTACCTTGTTCATAGCATGGGTGATGCACGTAATTTAGTTGAACAAGAGCGTAAAGCGGCAATTAACGTTGTAGAAGCGTTAGAAGGTACTGACGTTAAACAAATTATCTTTTTAAGTGCCTTACAGCATGAAGATCAACAATATTCACCTCATCTTATTGCCCGAAAACTTACGGGTGAAGTGTTAAGAACCAGCACTGTTCCTGTGACTGAGATCCGTACCTCAATGATTGTAGGGCCCGGCTCTGCTGCCTTTGAGATTATGCGTGATATGGTTTATAACCTTCCCATTCTTACACCACCACGTTGGGTTCGTTCTAAATCCTCCCCTATTGCTCTCAAAAATTTAATTCACTATTTAACTGAAATTATTCATCATCCCACTCATCAACATCGTATTTTTGATGCTGGTGGTCCTGAATACATTAGCTATCAAACTCTTTTTGAACGCTTTATTAAAATCTCAGGTAAAAAGCGAGTGCTGATCCCGTTACCTATGCCGGGTAGTCTTATTTCTGCGGGCTTTATCAGTATGATAACCTCTGTACCAACCTCTATTGCTAAAGAGCTTATTCAAGGGCTTAAATACGACCTCCCTGCCAACGATGAGCCATTACGTAAACTTATTCCTCAAACTCTCATTAAATTTGATGAGGCAGTAAAAGAAACACTCGCAGATGAAGAAGCCGCTTTAGACAACCAAGACTGGGGTTACTCTCCGGCTGTTCGTAGTCGCTGGAAACCCGGTTATGGTTATTACCCCAAAAATGCAGGTTGTACAGTATCTACACCCGCAAGCGCGGCATCTCTTTGGCATACAGTGCAACAAATCGGTGGAGAACAAGGATATTTTTATGGTAATGCGCTATGGAAAACTCGCGCCATTATGGACGATATTGCTGGAAATAAAGTCACTTACGGACGCCCTTCTAGAGAAACGTTAGAACTTGGCGATATGATTGATGGTTGGCGAGTAATCAAACTAGAGCCTGAAAAACAGCTCACACTATTATTTGGAATGAAAGCTCCCGGTTTAGGTAGACTCTCTTTCACGATCCACGACAGTGGTAATCTTCGCTCAATAGATGTTCGCGCTTGGTGGCACCCAGCAGGATTTAGTGGATTGCTTTATTGGTTTGCCATGATGCCTGCGCACTTATTTATTTTCAAAGGTATGGCTAAAACAATAAGTACTAACGCTTACAAACTGGATAAAAATTCACCTGACAGTGAAAAAAAATAGCCGAATTACCCATTTTTACGTAAAAAAACCACTTTATTATGCAGTTTTAGTTGCATAATTATTCTTACCGTTTTATTATTTGAACCAGTTAATGACTATTCAGAAAAAACGCATGAGTATTCAATTAAAAAACATAAATTGTTTCTACGGTTCGCACCAAGCACTCTATGATATTAATCTGGAATGCTCTGCTGGTGAAACAATGGTTCTATTAGGACCAAGTGGTGCAGGTAAGAGCTCACTAATGAGAGTTCTTAATTTATTAGAAATGCCACGTTCAGGCGAATTAGAAATTGCGGGTCTACATTTTGACTTTAGCCAACAGCCTAACGCAAAGGCAATTCGTTCATTACGCCAAAATGTGGGCATGGTATTTCAACAATACAATTTATGGCCACATTTAACGGTTCTTGATAATTTAATTGAAGCACCTTGCCGTGTATTAGGTTTATCAAAACCGCAAGCCAAAGAAAAAGCGATGAAATTGCTTGAGCGTTTACGTTTGAGTGATTACGCAGGACGTTTTCCTCTGCATTTATCTGGAGGACAACAACAACGTGTTGCTATTGCAAGAGCATTAATGATGGAGCCTCAAGTTCTCTTATTTGATGAACCTACGGCAGCATTAGATCCTGAAATTACAGCTCAAGTTGTTGATATTATTAAAGAGCTATCTGAAACGGGTATTACACAAGTCATTGTGACCCATGAAGTTGAAATTGCACGCAAAGCCGCGAGCAAAGTTGTATATATGGAAAACGGCCGTATTATAGAGCAAGGTGATAACTATCATTTCACTGCTCCACAAACGGAAGCTTTTGCTAATTACTTGTCACACTAAATCAGGATCAGACAATGAAAAAAATATTATTTGCAGCACTTCTGACCAGTATTACACTTTCTGCAACTGCGGCTGAGAAAGAGACAATTCGTTTTGCAACTGAAGCAACATATCCTCCATTTGAAATGATTGATGCGAATAATCAAATTGTGGGATTTGATGTTGATTTAGCAAATGCAATGTGTGCAAAAATTAATGCTGATTGTACCTTTACCAATCAGTCATTTGATAGTTTAATTCCTAGTCTGAAATTCCGTCGCTTTGAAGCGTTAATGGCGGGTATTGATATTACGCCAGAGCGTCAAAAACAAGTTGATTTCACCGATTCTTACTATGATAACTCAGCAGTATTTATCACAGTAACCGGTAAAATCTCTGATGTAGCGAGCCTAAAAGGCAAACAAATTGGTGTTCAAAATGGGACAACCCATCAGAAATTCATCAATGAACAACACAAAGAGATGAAAACTGTTCCTTATGACAGTTATCAAAATGCGGTATTAGATCTTAAAAATGGTCGTATCGAAGCTATCTTTGGTGACACTGCGGTTGTTAATGAATGGCTGAAAAAAAATCCTGAATTAGGTATTGTAGGCGACAAAGTTGCAGATCCTAACTACTTTGGTACAGGCCTTGCGATCGCAGTAAGAAAAGGTAATGCTGATTTACAAGATAAATTAAACAAAGCATTAGCTGAAGTAAAAGCTGATGGCACCTATGATGTCATTTATAAAAAATGGTTTGAATAACAATAATAGCTTAATAAATGAATGAAATAACAACTCTAGCAGGTGCGGCCGTCACAACGGTCTCACTTGCTATTTCTGCTCTTATCCTCGGATTAATTCTAGCCATGCTCTTTACAGCTTGGGAATCCGCGAGATGGAAAGCCTTTGCTTTCTTAGGAACATGTTGGGTAACACTAATTAGAGGACTACCAGAAATGCTGGTGGTTCTTTTTGTCTATTATGGCACCCTACAAGGTGTCATGATGCTAATGGATGGAATTGATCTCGGTGCTTTCACCTTACAAGTTGATTTTGGTGATACTGAATCATTACCTTTCTATTGCGGTGTTATCGCCCTTTCACTTCTTTATGCTTCTTATGCATCGCAAACTTTACGTGGTGCATTAAAAGCAGTACCAACAGGACAATGGGAAGCCGGCCAAGCATTAGGTATGGGCCGTATTACTATTTTCTTCCGCTTTATCATGCCTCAAATGTGGCGTCACGCTTTACCAGGTTTAGGTAATCAGTGGTTAGTTTTATTAAAAGATACCGCTTTAGTCTCATTAATCAGTGTTAATGATTTAATGTTACAAACACAAAGTATCGCTAACCGTACTCAAGAGCCTTTTACTTGGTATAGCATTGTTGCATTGATTTATTTGGCAATTACTTTGGTCAGTCAATATATCCTGAAATGGCTAGAAATGAGAACGACTCGATTTGAACGGAGTGCCTCATAATGTGGGATTATATTGTTGATATTTTACCTGGATTACCAACAAGCCTGTCTTTAACAGCCGTGGCTCTATTGGTTGCATTTACACTTTCAGTTTTAATGACTTTTGTTTTGGCACTCAAAACACCTGTCATTAGCCAAATAGTCAAAGCCTATATTACCTTATTTACGGGTACGCCTTTATTGGTGCAGTTCTTCTTAATCTATTATGGCCCAGGGCAATTTCCTGTGTTGAAAAACTTTCCAACGATGTGGGAGTTATTATCAACGCCGTGGTTCTGTGCGATGGTCACATTAGCATTAAATAGTGCAGCTTATTCAACCTTGCTTTTTTATGGTGCTGTAAGAGCTATTCCTTCTGGACAATGGCAATCTTGCCAAGCGTTAGGAATGTCACCAGTACAAACAGCAAGAGTGATATTACCTTACGCATTTAAGCGTGCGCTTTCATCATATTCAAACGAAGTAGTTTTGATATTCAAAAGTACCTCACTTGCCAGTACTATCACCTTACTTGAATTAACAGGTTATAGCCGACAAGTCTTTGGTCAAAGCTATGATGTGATGGTTTTTGTTGCCGCAGGTATTATTTATCTGTGTATCAACGGAATACTGACACTCTTAATGCGATTAATAGAGAAGAAAGCCTTAGAGTTTGAGCATCGTAATTAAAAACGAGCAAGCCAAACTGTCAATGTAAAAACACCCCAGCAGTTTTTACTCCGGGGTGTTTTTTTATGTTTGAATAAACAACAAATACATGTTCTATTCTTGCGTAGCCTGTTTTTCTATTAGCGCTTCTTTGTGGCTTACTCGATAAGCATTCAATGCTAATAAACTGCCCAATAACATCACAATTGCTAACGCTAATTTAGGTTGCACTGCTGAAGCCAGTGCTGTTAAACCAAAAGCAGCCCCTCCTGCCATTTGAATAAAGCCCACTAATGCAGAGGCAATACCTGCTGTTTGTGAATAAGGCTCAAGAGCATAACTTGTCGCAGGCCCCATAATAAAAGCAAGACCAGCGCAAGCACTTGCCACAGGCAGCATATAAATCAACCAATGATTTTGTAATTCAGCAGGAATAAATATCAAGCTACCTAACAAGCTCACACAGCCCAATCCCATTAACCCGCCCCCTAAGATCAAACAAATAGGTCTACCAACACGGTGAATAACCCGGTTTGCATAAAAACTGACAAACATTATCCAAAAACCATTTACACCGAAAACAATAGAAAAAATCAGTGCTGATAATTTTGCATCATTCATTAATACAATTGGGGCAAATGACACATAAGTTAATGCCATTCCCATAGTACCTGCATTCACTAAAGCAAAAGTTAAAAAGCGTTTACTGCATAAAATCTCAAGGTATGTTTTACCTAATTTTTGTTTTGATTGAGCTGTATTTTCAGGTTTTGTTTCTGGTAAAAAACGAGTGATCAAGATTAATACAAGCACTGAATAGAAAATTAAGAACCCGAAAGGTGCACGCCATCCCCAATATTCAGCCAATAATCCACCTAATAGCGGCGCCAATGCAGGGATAATATTTAACGTGCCATTTAAAAAACCGAAAACGCGAGCGGCTTCATTACCATTAAAACAGTCACGAACGCAGGTAAAGGCCACAACGGAAGTACAGCACACCGCTGAAGCTTGTAATAATCGTGAAATAATAAAAAGCGTTGAATCTGTCGAAATCGTTGCAATGATAGAACCCACAATATAGATAAGGATCCCAGCGATAGCGATTGGTTTACGACCGAACTTATCCACCAAAGGCCCCGATATAAGTTGCCCTACACCTAAGACTAAAATAAATAAAGCAATAGTAGATTGAATAAGGGATACGCTACTCCCTAAATCTTGAGCAATCGCAGGTATTGTCGGTAAATAGAGATCGATCCCCAAAGGCCCCAATAACACCATCACTAATAACAACGCTTTTAAATTCTGCATAAAATAGAATGCCCATCTAATAAAAAAGAAAACGCCCGATGTTATCCATCGAGCGTTAAATGCTGATTTATACTAACACTCAATCTCTATTTTGTAATAAATATCTTAGCTGTCTTGTAATACCAATAACGTAAGAACTTCATAGTGAGAAGTATGAGGAAACATATCAAACAACTGCACTCTATCTATTCGATAGTGAGAAAGTTGCTGAATATCTTTTGCCATCGTTTGAGCATTACAACTTGAGTAAAGGATAAAGCGAGGTTTCATTTTATTGAGATAACCGCACAATGCCTCACCAATACCTCGCCTTGGTGGATTAACAAGCACTAACTCAGGAACAGACTCTTTAGCTAATGCATAACCTGTTGAATCTAATGCTTGAAACTCGACATACTCTAACCCTAATTCCTGAGCTGATAAACGTGCACATTCAATAGCTTCAGGGCTAATTTCAATACCTGTTAATTGGGTTGATTTGTCTACACAATGCAACCCAAAGCCCCCTGAGCCACAAAACATATCCCATAAATGCGTGATATTTAATTCTCTTACCCAACGACCAGCTGTGGCATACAGTGATGAAGCCACCGCTGGATTAGTTTGAAAAAAACCTCTAGGCCGAATATGCAATGGAATTTGGTTAAATGATTCATCCATGAATGTTTTTTCTGTCAGAATAATTTCTTGTTCACCTTCCAAAATAGCCATATGCACAGGTTGAATATTAACAGAGATAACCGCTAATTGAGGCAATTGCTCTTGTAACCAAGGAAGTGTTTTACGAAGTTGTTCTAGTTTTTTTTCTGAACGCAAAACAAAGCGCAACATCATGGTGTTATTACTTCGACTCTCAGTTAATAAAATAAACTTGAGTTCACCACGGCGGCGTTCAATGTCGTAAGGTACTAGCCCTGCTTTTGCAATAAATGTTTTCAAAATAGAAAACACGGGTGCAAAAGAAACTGGATACAGTGGACATTCGCATAAATCGACAGCGACACCTTCTTTAGTTTTTAAGCCCAAAACGGGTCTTTCAACACTCCCGCTGACGACCATCTTTGCTTTATTACGAAACTGCGCTTGTTGGCTTTCAATAGGCGCTAATTTATCAAAAGCATAATCTTCTGGCAGTAATGCTAATAGGTTGTGCTGTTTTTTCTTGATTTGTTCAGGATAAGCAAGAGAAAGCCATTCACAAGAATGACATTCACCCGCACTAAATCGTGCGCATTGCATAAGATTTGTGACCGTTATGGAGATTAATATTAATGTACAGTATAGGAGGAGTCAGTTGATGCGCTATTTATCTCAACATCTTCGTCTTCATCATCTTCTTCATTTTCACTTTCTTGTTTTTCACCATACAAGAAACCGTTATTAAAAATTTCGCTAACGACTTCAGCAGATTGCTCTTCTGCTTTTTGTAAGAACAGATCGAATTGATTCAGTGAGATACCTGCAGCAACCGGAAATGATTGGCAAAAAACTAATTTTGGTAAGTTCTCATCACTAATTTCTAGAAATGTTTTAATAAATAAAGAGCTTGCATTAATTTGGCTTAGATTTGCCATTAATGGCACTATTGCTGACGGCTTTAGCTCAGCGATAGCGGTAAATACAAGTACATCTTCAAGAATATCAATTTTGGCATCAAAAATACCACTGATATATTGAAGATGTGGTAAATGTAACGCCTGACAAGAGTCACATTCATAGTAAGCAATCTGTAGTTCATCAAGCCAAGACTTTAGCTGATCCAGATCGGTAGTCACAACAGCGTTCATTCAAATAACCTTTACGCGCAAAAAAAAGAGTGCCTGTTGGCATTGATGCTATTTTGCCACTTTTTCTATCTTGAAGGCACTAATAAATAGAAAAACTAAGAAAATTAAGCCAATTTACATATTGGATTTTCTTAGTTTCTAATGCATTTTTGAGAAAAAACAGTTAACTATTCTTCGTTATTCTCTTTTTTCTTACTCTTTGTGGATTTATGATCAATCCCTAAAAAAGTTAATCGATAAATAGCACGCCATACAATATGGATAGCAGGCGGGATCATGCAGATAACGCCCAAAACAACTAACGTTAATTGTCCTGTATACGTTCCTAACCACTGCGGAGAAGTCATATATTGGTTGATATAAAGATAAGCAACCACTAATAAAATAATACCGATTATCTCAATGATGATAATGGGTTTTGGCATATCTGACAGTGATTTCATATCTCGATTTGAAGGCTTTTCCATTGTTTCTCCGCTAAATGCTGTATCGCAGTCCTATCTCATTATTCGGCAAATTGGTATAATTTATCACACTAAAAGGCAATAACTGTTTTTGTTTAGCCTAATAAAAGGGCATAGTAACAACCAATAGAAACTATTATGCCTGAATTTTATTTCTTCAATAAGGAGTGTCGTATGTTTGTTGTTATTTTTGGTCGTCCAGGTTGCCCATATTGTGTACGTGCTAAACAACTGGCTGAAAAACTATCTGAACAACTTGATGATTTCGATTTCCGCTATGTAGATATTCATGCTGAAGGAATTACAAAAGCTGATTTATCTAAAACTGTCGGAAAAGAAGTTGAAACTGTGCCACAAATTTTTATTGATGAAAAACACATTGGTGGTTGCACAGATTTTGAAGCTTATGTTAAAGAAAATTTAGGCATCCACAACTAATTCAAAAGCGCTAAAACAGTTTATTTATCAATATGTTTTAGCGCTTTCTCTTTTTTATCTCTCATCTTTTCTCTCTTTCTAAAAAAAAATTCTATTTTTTTTCATTAGTTAGCGAACTTTCTTTCTAACCCGGAGTCTGAATTAGTGCCACTGCTTTTCTTTGATGTCCCCAAATATTGAGGAGCCCGATAGTTTCAACCCTTTTGGTGAAATAACTGTCGGGTTTTTTATTGTCTGAAATTTAGTAACACTCACCTTGCAAGGTTACGATAATACGACGACTACCGCCGTGATTTCGATGTTCACCAAGATAAATCCCCTGCCAAGTTCCTAAATTCAACTCACCTTGACTAATAGGAACCGTAACACTTTGTCCAAGTAAGCTACTTTTAATATGCGCTGGCATATCATCACTGCCTTCATAGGTGTGAAGATAGTAATCTTCGTCCTCTTTTACGCTTTGATTAAAGAAGCTTTCAAAGTCACTTCGCACTGTTGGATCCGCATTTTCATTAATCGTTAATGAAGCCGATGTATGTTGAATAAAAAAATGAGCAATTCCGATTTTGTATTGTCTTAGCTCTGGTAATTCTTGAATCAATGCTTGTGTAATTAAGTGAAATCCTCTTGGCCTTGAATTAAGGACAATATTTTTCTGGAACCACATAAAGTTATACCTCGTTGAAGATAAGAAAAAGAATGATGTGAGAGCAATAACATAAGCGCAATACTCTTTTTAAGAATGCTTTAGCTCAGTTTGATATAAAACTGACAAATCTTTTAAAAAAAGCACAATTAAATAAGAAAAAAACACTTTACCCCTATTACTCCCTCATTTACCCTTAAAAACTTGCGTATTATGTATCATAAACATCGCTTATCAGTACGACATGTATGGAGCCTAATTTGCTGGAACAATTCAATTTAGCCGTATTTTCAATGATGAATGCAACACCTACGGCATCTCCTTTAGAAATCGGTGCGGCGATAGTTATTGCTAAGTACCTTGTCTATCTTTTTCCGTTATCTTTAGTGTTCTATTGGTTATGGGGTAATGAAAAACATCTTAGTCAGCAAAGAACATTAGTGTGCAAAGCTGCCGTCTCTTTAGGTATTGCACTTTCTATCTCTTGGATGATTGGTGCAATTGCGCCTCATGAGCGCCCTTTTGCGGCTAATATTGGTTACAACTTTCTCGACCATGATGCAACACCTTCATTCCCAAGTAACCATGGTACGTTTGTTTTCACCATTGCTTTAGCTTATCTCTTTTGGCATAACAGCAAACGTATTGGCTATATTATGCTCGGCTTAGGACTTGCGATTGCTTGGGCGCGTATCTATCTTGGCGTGCATTGGCCAATCGATATGATTGGTGCTTTTATCGTTGCTCTACTTTCTTGTGGCCTTTGCCAGATCTTCTGGTCTAAAGGTGGCGATATACTCCAAAAATGGGTACAAAGGCTCTATCAACTCTGTTTTGCCTATCCTATTCGTAAAGGTTGGACAAAGGCCTAACCTTTCTAATACCGAAAAAGACCACATTTATTGTGGTCTTTTTTATATTTAGCTTAAATAACATTGCCCTTCAATATATTAATATATAAATAAAAATATTCTCTATTATTATATTATTTGTCTAGAAAATAAATGTGTTGTTATTTTAATCAAAATGAAACTTTTATATTCGTTATATAACGACCTACCAAACTCATTTATTAACAAATTCACTGTCGTATTTATAAACAATATTCTACTTATAAACGAAATATAACTATATTCATTTCATAAAATAAAAGAAATTCATTAATAAATAATCATATCACATCGTTTCTATATTCTTTTGTCTACTTTTAAACATTAATTAAAGAAAATTATTTATTGTTTTATTTCAATCGGATACAAGGTTAATATAATGTTTTAATTGTAAATAAAAATAACCAAATTGATTTTAATCATTTATTTTCCAGATAATAAAAATACCTAAAAACAATCATTAACATATGAACATTTAATTATTTAGCTTTATTTTACACTTACTTTAAAATTGGAAAATTATTTCAAAATATTTTAAAACCCCCTCTAAAAACACAAAATATAAAAAATGTTACATTTTCAGGTTTTTCAGTTATATTTAGCATTTGAGATGGTGATCACGGTAGTTTATCCTGAAAAACACTATATTCTGCACCTCTTAAGTCTGGATATAAACTTATTGAATATTTTTTCAAATTTTGAAAGAGCTTAATTCTTTTGAAATTTAAAGATTTTTATCTGTGGTAATTGAAGATATTGAGATAACACCAGGTACTCAATGCACTCATTTATTCATAATTAAATTTATGCCGTGATTGTTTCTAAAAAGAAATACAATCGCGCCCTTATTTTTTATTCATTATTTTTTTACCGCGTTATTTCGGAGAGTATTATGGATACAACCAAAGTTGGTTCTATCGCGTCGGGTAACACCCAAGGTGATTACAAAGCATGGCGTAAGTCAGATACAGTATGGATGTTAGGTTTATACGGTACGGCTATCGGTGCTGGCGTTCTATTTTTACCTATCAACGCAGGGATTGGGGGTTTAATTCCTCTGTTGATTATGTTAGTACTTGCATTCCCAATGACCTTCTTTGCACACCGTGGTATGTGCCGCTTTGTATTATCAGGTAAAAACCCAGGTG
Organism: Proteus terrae; assembly: GCF_003144325.1. Lineage (GTDB taxonomy): Bacteria > Pseudomonadota > Gammaproteobacteria > Enterobacterales > Enterobacteriaceae > Proteus > Proteus terrae. Next base: position 20,197 of record NZ_PENS01000015.1, on the reverse strand, counting down.
AAGATATCACTGAAGTTGTTGAAGAACACTTTGGTAAAACAGCAGGTAAATTAATCACTCTGCTCTATTTCTTCGCAATTTATCCTATTCTATTGGTTTATAGTGTTGCTATCACCAATACAGTAGAAAGCTTTATTGTGAACCAAATGCACATGGCTGCACCACCTCGCGCAATTTTATCACTGGTACTTATTGTTGGTATCATGTCGATTATTCGCTTTGGTGAACAAGCTATCGTTAAAGCAATGAGCGTATTAGTATTCCCATTTGTTGCAGTTCTAATGGTCTTAGCACTGTATCTGATCCCTGAGTGGAATGGTGCGATTCTTGAGACTCTCTCTTTTGATCACGCAACAACATCAGGTATGGGTCAAGGTCTATTAGTAACCTTATGGTTAGCTATCCCTGTAATGGTGTTCTCTTTTAACCACTCTCCAATCATTTCTGCGTTTGCTGTGGCGAAACGTGAAGAATACGGCGAAAACGCTGAGAAAAAATGTTCACGCATTTTAGCTTATGCGCACATCATGATGGTTATCACTGTAATGTTCTTCGTGTTTAGCTGTGTATTTAGCTTAACACCAGAAAACTTAGCAGAAGCAAAAGCACAAAATATCAGTATCCTGTCTTACCTTGCTAACCATTTTGAAGCGCCAGTTATTGCATATATCGCTCCATTTATTGCTTTCGTTGCGATTACTAAATCTTTCTTAGGTCACTACTTAGGTGCTCGTGAAGGCTTCAACGGTTTAATCATCAAATCACTGCGTGAAAAAGGTAAAACAATCGAGAAAGATCGTTTAAACAAAATCACTGCACTGTTTATGCTGATTACAACTTGGATTGTTGCAACATTAAACCCAAGCATTTTAGGTATGATTGAAACCTTAGGTGGCCCAATTATCGCAATGTTACTGTTCCTGATGCCAATGTATGCAATCCGTAAAGTACCAGCGATGAAGAAATATGAAGGCCACATCAGCAACGTATTTGTTGTAATTATGGGTCTTATCGCAATCTCAGCTGTTTTCTATAGCTTAGTTAACTCTTTCATGAGCTAAATAAGACATCTAATGGCTACTTCCTTAATCGGAAGTAGCCATTACAGCTTTAGGTTTCAAAACTGACACTTAACACTCTAATAATCACACAGTTGCGCCTTTAAATTAATTAGGGAGGCGAATATTATGGTTAGCGTCTTTGATATTTTTAAAATTGGTATCGGTCCTTCAAGCTCTCACACTGTAGGTCCAATGAAAGCAGGTAAGGAATTCGTTGATTTACTTGCTGAAAAAAATCTCCTCACTTCTGTTTCCCGCGTTATCGTTGATGTTTATGGCTCTTTATCTTTAACAGGTAAAGGTCACGCAACTGATATTGCTATTATTATGGGACTCGCAGGAAATTTACCTGATACTGTCGATATTGATTCTATCGCCCCGTTTATCAAACAAGTAGAAACAACCGGTCGCTTAATGCTGGCAAATGGCATAAAAGAAGTCGATTTTCCGGTTGAAGGCGGTATGAATTTTCATAAAACCAATCTACCCCTCCATGAAAATGGCATGACCATTACCGCTTATAACGGTGAACAGGTTTTATTGAAGAAAACCTACTATTCAATTGGTGGCGGTTTTATTGTTGATGAAGAGCATTTTGGTCAACCTGAAGAAAATGTGGTTCAAGTTCCTTATCCTTATCAATATGCGGCTGATTTACGTCGCCATTGCAAAGAAACAGGGCTTTCTTTATCTGCATTAGTGATGCAAAACGAATTAGCATTACGTAGTAAAGAAGAGATTTCGGCTCATTTCGCGGCTGTTTGGGAAGTAATGAAGTCAGGTATTGAGCGCGGTGTAAATACTGAAGGCTTATTACCGGGGCCTTTACGCGTACCTCGTCGTGCTTCTGCATTACGCCGTATGTTAGTAACCGAAGATAAAACCACAACCGATCCAATGACAGTTGTTGATTGGATTAACATGTTTGCCCTTGCTGTGAATGAAGAAAATGCAGCTGGTGGACGTGTTGTAACAGCACCAACAAACGGTGCTTGTGGCATTATTCCAGCAGTCTTATCTTACTATGATAAATTTATTCGCCCTGTGAATGAAAACTCTTACACCCGCTTTTTCTTAGTTGCTGGTGTTATTGGTTCACTTTACAAAATGAATGCATCTATCTCAGGTGCGGAAGTGGGTTGTCAAGGCGAAGTCGGTGTTGCTTGCTCAATGGCTGCAGGCGCATTAACTGAACTTTTAGGCGGTAGCCCAGAACAAGTTTGTATTGCGGCAGAAATTGCGATGGAGCATAACTTAGGACTTACCTGCGACCCAGTGGCAGGACAAGTACAAGTTCCTTGTATTGAACGTAATGCTATCGCAGCCGTACAAGCCGTAAACTCATCTCGTATGGCTTTACGTCGTGTCAGTGATCCTCGTATTTGTTTAGATAAAGTCATTGAAACAATGTACGAAACAGGTAAAGACATTAACGCTAAATATCGTGAAACCTCTCAAGGCGGATTAGCTATTAAAATTTCTTGTGACTAAACCTGAGAGTCTCAATACAGATATTTATGATAGATAAGGCGCTGATATCAGCGCCTTTTTTGTTTATTAATATCAATCTCAATACCCTTCTTTATTAATATCATCTTTTTTGTATGAGATTAAATTGTCATCCTTAGTTAAACTATGTTTTTTCAAAAAAGCAAAGCATCACTCAATAGTGATAATTTAAAGAAAAAGTAGGAGCTAACAACAAAAATTATTTAAATGGCATGACGATGAACGCGCTATCTAAAGTAAATAACTACAGATTAATCAATCTATTGGCCATATTTAGATTATTGTCTAAAGTTGATAAGTAAAGATCACTAGAGACATTAATAAGCGGGATAAAAAGAGAACTAAAATGAAATCAGATATTCAAATCTCCCAAGAAGCACACCTCTTACCTATTCAGGACATTGCTAAAAATTTAAATATTGATCAAGACGATATCGAGTTTTATGGCAAACACAAAGCCAAATTTAGCCACAGTATTTGGTCAAAAGTTACAACAAAAAAGCCCGGAAAGTTAGTTTTAGTTACAGCCATTAACCCAACACCTGCTGGTGAAGGTAAAACAACGGTCACTGTTGGATTAGGGCAAGCACTTAATCATCTTGGAAAGAATGCCATTATTGCACTTCGTGAACCCTCTTTAGGTCCTTGCTTTGGTATTAAAGGTGGTGCAACGGGAGGTGGTTATTCGCAAGTTGTTCCAATGGAAGATCTCAATCTTCATTTTACTGGCGATTTTCATGCTATAACCTCTGCCAATAACTTACTTGCAGCCATGCTTGATAATTCAATTTATCAAGGCAACCCTTTAAATATCGATCCTAAAAAAATCGTGTTTAAACGTTGTATGGATATGAACGATCGCGCTTTACGTAATATTGTTGTGGGATTAGGTGGCGAAAAAGACGGTATAACAAGAGAAGATAATTTTGTTATTACTGTTGCTTCTGAAATTATGTCTATCCTATGTTTGGCGATGGATATTGATGATTTAAAACAGAGACTTTCTCGCATCATTGTTGCCTATTCTTATAATGGTGATCCTGTTACAGCAAACGATCTGCAAGCTGTTGGAGCAATGGCAAGTTTATTAAAAGATGCAATTAATCCTAATTTAGTACAAACACTTGAAAATACGCCAGCCATTATTCATGGAGGCCCTTTCGCTAATATTGCTCATGGATGCAATAGCGTAAGAGCAACAAAATTGGCACTTCAACTTGCAGATATTACCGTAACAGAAGCCGGTTTTGGTGCCGACTTAGGTGCTGAAAAATTCTTTGATATAAAATGTAGGATCAGTGGATTACGCCCTGATTGTGCCGTCATTGTTGTAACCACTAAAGCGCTAAAATATAACGGTGGTTTAGGTAAAGGCGAATGGAATAATGAAGATCTAATTGCCCTTGAAAAAGGGATTGTGAATCTTGAAAAGCACATTGAAAACCTTAAAAAATATGGCTTACCGGTGATTGTCTCTCTTAACGCTTATGTCACTGATAGTATTGCAGAGCACAAGTTTATCGAACAATTTTGCCAAGATAGAGGTTGCCGATTTGCAATTACCAAAGTGTGGGAAAAAGGAGGCGAAGGTGGTATTGAATTAGCTAAGCAAGTGATTGATACACTTGAAAATGAACAGAGCCAATTTCAATTAATTTATCCTAATGATATCTCACTTAGCCAAAAAATCGATATCGTTGCCAAAGAAATTTATGGGGCAAATAGTGTGACCTATAGCCAACATGCTAGCAAAATGTTGGAAAAAATAGAAAGTATGGGCTTTTCTCATTTTCCTGTTTGTATGGCAAAAACTCAATATTCACTTTCAGATAACCCCACCTTATTGGGTCGCCCAACTGATTTTACAATCAACGTTCGTGAAGTATATGTTTCTGCTGGTGCTGGTTTTGTTGTCGCTTTAACAGGTTCTATCACAACAATGCCAGGATTACCGAAAACTCCTGCAGCTATTACTGTAAATGTTGATAATCAAGGTAAAATCGATGGGCTTATTTAAGTTCTAAACTAGAGATATTCCCTGACTTTATTGAATATAAAAAAATCCGTAATCATTAAATAATTACGGATTTTTTCTATAAAAATAACAACTAGTCTTTCTTTTTGGGTGAAAAACTCAGTAACGCTTTGATAGAACCATTATTGGGAATTAGCCAAAAATAGCATTAAACCAACCGGATACTGTTTTAACTACAAAATCCCAGATACGACTAAAGATCCCACCTTCTTCAACCGCTTCTTTTACAACCAATGGGCGCTGTTCAATCACTTCATCATTTAATAAAAAGTTAACTGTACCAACAACCTGATTTTGAGTTAACGGCGCTTCTAATACAGGATTGGTTAAAGTAAAAGAGGCTTTCAGGTTTTTCAATTCACCTTTAGGAATAGTAATTGAGGCATCATTAGCAACCCCTAACGCCACTTCGCCTTTATTGCCGTACCATACTTTTTGCGTTGTCAGTGGTGTATCTGCCTTTACTGGTGTTACCGTTTCAAAAAAACGGAAGCCCCAACCTAATAATTTTTCACTTTCAGCAAAACGCACTTTATCTGATGGTGTTCCTAAAACAACAGCAATTAAGCGCATGTCACCTTCCGTTGCCGAAGAAACAAGATTGTATCCTGCTCCATTGGTGTGACCTGTTTTCACGCCATCGACATTCATATTCTTATTCCACAATAAACGGTTACGATTTGGCTGACGAATATTGTTGAATGTAAATTCTTTTTCTTTATGAATTTCATACTCTGAAGGTACATCGCGGATCATGGCTACCGTGAGTAATGCCATATCCTGCGCAGTAGTATATTGTCCCTCAGAATCTAACCCATGAACGGTTTTAAAGTGTGTGTTTTTTAAACCGAGATTGTTAGCGTAGGAATTCATTAAATCAACAAAGGTTTCCTGACTACCTGCAACATGTTCTGCTAAAGCAATGCTGGCATCATTGCCTGATTGAATAACCATGCCTCGGTTTAAATCAATTACTTTGACCTGATCACCCGGTTTTAAGAACATCAATGACGATCCCTTTAATACCGGATTTCCTGTTGCCCATGCATTGCGCCCTACAATCACCGTATCGTCAGGTGACATACGGCCTTCTTTGATAGCTTGTCCAACAACATAGCTACTCATAATTTTTGTAAGACTGGCAGGATCTAAACGCTCATCAGGTTTTTCTGATGCCAGAATTTTTCCGCTGTTGTAATCCATTAATACATAAGATTTTGCCTCTATTTGAGGAGGCACTGGATTATTTACCGCAAATGAAGGACTAGAAATAATTAGCAGTAAACCCATTCCCGCGGTAACCTTACCCAGAACAGATGGAATATTTTTTTTCATTACCGATCACCCTTTTATATCAATTTGTTAAAGCTTTCCTACTATATGGCTTTCTGGAATAAGACGCCAACATTGATATACAGAGATTTATCTTATATTCATATTTAGCGCCCTATAGAGGGAAATTTTATTACTTATCGTGGTTTAGGAGACCTTTATGTTAAAAGTCTGGGGTAGAAAAAACTCATCTAACGTTAAAAAAGTTCTTTGGTGTTTAAAGGAACTAAATGTTCCTTACGAACAAATCGATGTTGGAGGCCCTTTTGGTGGACTCAATGAAGCAAATTATTTAGCTATGAATCCCAACGCTTCAATTCCAACCTTACAAGATGATGACTTTGCTTTATGGGAGTCTAACACCATTATTCGTTATTTATGTGCAAAATATGAAAATAACACACTCTATCCCATTGATCCTAAACAACGAGCAAATGTAGAAAAATGGATGGATTGGTCAAATGGCAGCCTATTTTCTCCCATTCAACAAATGATGATCATGATTGTTCGTACACCTAAAGAGCAACAAAACCCTGAGATTGTTAACGCATTGAAAGAGAAGCTTAATAAATTAATTAAAATTGCTGACGACCAACTTGCAAAAACCACTCACTTTGCAGGAGATTCATTCTCTCTTGCTGATATGGCGATCGCACCATTGGTCTATCCATGGTTAGAAGTTTGCAAAGATAGACCACACTTCCCTCACATTGAGCGTTGGTTTGCACAATTAAGTGAAAGACCTATTTTCCGTGATATCGTGCTACTGCCTGTAAATTAAGTTAATTCATTGGCATTTTGTCGGGATCTGGATAATGGTAATGAAATCCAAGATCTCGACAAATCTCCTGACCATCAATCTCTCGTATTAAAGGTTTCTCTTCCTCAACAAATTCTGGCGGAATAAGTTCGAGTTGATTTGATGCTCTTGAGTAAAAATCTTTCTTTTTAGGGTGAATTGGGGCGCATAAATTATATAAATGGCCACCTTCATTCTGCGCAAGAAGTTGTTCAACAGCAAAAATTACATCATCCAAGTGGACTAAATTAACGCATTGATGAGCGCCTTTGACCTGTTTTTTACCTGATAAAAAACGTCCTGCATGACGCCCCGGCCCGACTAATCCAGCTAATCGAAGAATATCAACTGTGGTCAACGGTAAACGATGTAGCCAATTCTCAACTTCTGCTAACATTTTGGCTGATTGTGTTTCTGGTCGAATATCCATTTCTTCCGTGATATTACCTGTTTGATTGCCATATACAGAAGTAGAGCTAATGTAAATAACTCTAGTAACATGGCGAGACATTGCGCTATCCACCAGCGTTTGAATGGCTTCAACATAATCATAACCACCACCAGCTGCACTTGGCGGTAACGTGATAATCAGGACGTCCGTTTCCATTAAGTAATCAAAATCATCTCTATCACATTCAATTGCGGGTGTTAAATTCACTAAACAGCAGTCAACGCCACTCATTCTTGCTGCTTCTACGCCATCTTCGGTGGTTTTAGTCCCTTTAACTTGATAGCCTGCATCACGCAACGCAACGGCAAGTGGTAAACCTAACCAACCTAATCCTACGATGGTTATTCGTTTCATTTTGCTCCCCTACTTAAATGGCTTAGTCAAAGTATGATATAAAATTTTCGTTTCGCCATTACTTATAAATACTACTTATATTTCGTAAACGTTTAGCATCTCCCTATATACTCGCCTACTTGTTCCATTAAGTAAATAAGAGAAATATTAAAATTACATTAAAAACAAAAGGTTACAAAATAATTAAATTATTATTAAAAAATAGGTTGCTTTCTGCTTTGTAAATCATGTAGGTTGAAAGGCAGACAAATTCTAAATGCAGGTTACTAAATACAGATTAACAGTAACGGGCATTATTAAATAACAAATAGTGTTATTAGCTAGGAAAATAATTATGTATAGCATTCAACTAAGCCACCATCATCACCATCACCCTGACTAGTCTTTCAGGCGATGAGTGCTGGAAGACGTTTAAGAAACGCTTCCGGTGGTCTGAATGCAGATAACAACTAAAACCCCGGAAGGCAACTTCCGGGGTTTTTTTATAGCTAATTTTCATCACAAAAATACGGACAATGATAGGGTAATATTATGTTAGATAAAGCAAGATTAAGAATCGCAATGCAAAAATCAGGACGTTTAAGCGATGATTCCCGTGCTCTTTTAGCGCGTTGTGGCATCAAAATTAACTTAAATCAACAGCGTCTGATTGCTTACGCTGAAAATATGCCAATCGATATTTTACGTGTTAGAGATGACGATATTCCGGGATTGGTAATGGATGGTGTTGTTGATTTAGGGATCATCGGTGAAAACGTTTTAGAAGAAGAATTATTAAAACGTCGTTCTCAAGGTGAAAACCCAAGTTACCTGACGCTACGCCGTCTTGATTTCGGTGGCTGCCGTTTATCTCTGGCAACCCCTGTCGATTTCGATTATCAAAGTGCGGAATGTTTAAATAATACTCGTATAGCAACCTCCTATCCAAATCTGCTCAAACGTTATTTAGATCAAAAAGGCATCAAGTTTAAATCGTGTTTATTAAATGGCTCTGTTGAAGTCGCACCTCGTGCAGGCCTTGCTGACTCTATCTGCGACTTAGTTTCTACTGGCGCAACATTAGAAGCGAATGGATTAAAAGAAGTTGAAGTGATTTATCGCTCAAAAGCATGCTTAATCCAACGCGATGGTGAAATGGAAGCTGATAAACAAGCACTTATCGACCGATTACTGACACGTATCCAAGGTGTTATTCAAGCTCGAGAATCAAAATACATAATGTTACACGCACCAAGTGATTGCCTTGATGATGTGATTGCATTACTTCCGGGAGCTGAAAGGCCGACTATTTTACCTCTGGCGGGTGACCAAAATCGTGTTGCAATGCACATGGTAAGTAGCGAAACCCTATTCTGGGAAACAATGGAAAAGCTAAAAGCATTAGGTGCAAGTTCAATTCTTGTTTTACCAATTGAAAAAATGATGGAATAAGGTGAAATGATGAAAACGGGTTTTAATACATTAACTTACTGGAATAAATGCACTAAAGAACAGCAACAAGTGCTATTAACTCGCCCTGCTATTTCTGCATCAGGTTCAATTACAGAACAAGTTGCTAGCATCATTTCACAGGTACGCAATGATGGGGATAAAGCGCTTAAAACACTTAGCCAAAAATTCGATAAGGCAGCGCCGGAAAGTGTTTTGGTGTCAAAATCGCAAATCGATGAAGCCTCATCAAGACTTGATAGCAAAATAAAACAGGCAATAGCACAAGCGATGAATAATATTCGTCGCTTTCATGAGGCGCAAATTCCTAACACTATTAACGTGGAAACGCAGCCCGGTGTATTTTGTCAGCAAGTCAGCAGGCCCATTGATGCAGTAGGGCTTTATATTCCCGGAGGTTCAGCGCCATTATTGTCAACGGTAATGATGTTAGGTATTCCAGCCCGTATTGCTGGTTGTCGTAAAGTTATTCTTTGCTCACCGCCCCCTATTGCTGATGAAATTTTATATATTGCTCAACAAATTGGTATTGATGAAATCTTCCAAGTCGGTGGCGCGCAGGCGATTGCAGCCATGGCATTTGGTACGGAATCTATTCCTAAAGTTGATAAAATTTTTGGCCCCGGTAATGCTTATGTAACTGAAGCAAAGCGCCAAGTAAGTCAATCGCTACAAGGTGCAGCAATCGATATGCCAGCGGGGCCATCTGAAGTGCTAGTGATTGCTGATGCAGACGCAAATCCTGCATTTATTGCTGCTGACTTACTTTCACAAGCTGAACATGGCCCTGATTCACAGGTTGTATTATTAACACCGGATGAAACACTCGCCAAAGCCGTTATAGCTGAAACTGAAACACAACTGGCACTATTAAGCCGTGCTGAAATAGCGAAACAAGCACTTGCAGAAAGCCGTGTCATTATTACTTGTGATCTCGACCAGTGTATTGAAATCAGTAACAGTTATGGCCCAGAACACTTAATTATTCAAACCAATGATGCTGATGCTCGTGTTGATAGCATTACCAGTGCTGGCTCTGTTTTCCTTGGTGCTTGGTCGCCTGAATCAGCAGGAGATTATGCTTCTGGTACTAATCACGTTCTGCCGACTTATGGTTATACAGCAACCTACTCAAGCTTGGGCTTAGCTGATTTTATGAAACGCATGACAGTACAGAAACTAACCGCACAGGGATTATCTGATTTGGCACAGACAATTGAAATATTAGCGCAAGCAGAACAACTCACCGCACACAAAAATGCAGTCACACTTCGTGTTAACGCTTTAGCTCAGGGGAAAAAGAGTGATGAAAACTGAATTTGATATCAATACACTTGCAAGAAAAAATGTACGTGAATTAACACCTTATCAGTCTGCTCGACGCTTAGGAGGAAATGGTTCTGTTTGGTTAAATGCAAATGAATACCCTCTTGCACCTGACTTTACTTTTAATGAAAAAAACTTAAACCGTTACCCTGAATGTCAGCCTGTTAACGTCATAAATCGTTACGCAAAATATGCAGGTGTAGAGAGTAATCAAGTCTTAGTGAGCCGTGGCGCAGATGAGGCGATTGAGCTCCTTATTCGTGCGTTTTGTGAACCGGGTAAAGACGCCGTGCTTTATTGCCCACCGACATATGGAATGTATAGCGTTAGTGCTGAAACCTTCGGTATAGAACAGCGTGTTGTCCCTACACTTGCTAATTGGAGTCCAGATGTCAAAGCCATCGCATCACAGCTTGATAATGTAAAACTTATCTATCTGTGCAGCCCTAACAACCCGACAGGAAATCTTGTTGATCCTTCGCTTATTCGTGATGTATTAGCGTTGGCTAAAGACAAAGCCATTGTTGCAGTAGATGAAGCCTATATTGAATTTTGCCCACAAGCATCAATTGTTTCATGGCTTGAAGATTATCCGAATTTAGTTATTTTGCGAACCTTATCGAAAGCTTTTGCTTTAGCAGGGCTTCGTTGTGGTTTTACGCTTGCCAACCCACCTGTCATTGAATTATTACTAAAAGTGATCGCACCATACCCACTTTCAACACCTGTTGCAGATATTGCTGCGCAAGCGCTTACAGATGCAGGTATTGAGATAATGAAAAAACGAGTGGCAGAAATTTCACGCAACAGAGCTATTTTATCTGATTCGTTAAAAAAACTGCCTAATGTTGAACAGGTTTATAACAGTGAAACCAACTATATTTTAGTGAAATTCACTGATGCGGCTCTAGTTTTCCGTACTTTATGGGAACGAGGGATTATTTTACGCGATCAACAGCGTCAATATGGGCTTAATGGCTGTTTGCGTATTTCTATCGGTACCGCAGAAGAATGTGATAGCGTGATTAATGCCATAAAAGATATTCAAACTGCAAACGTATAAAACATTAAAAACGATAACAACAAAAAATCGCAACTGAGGGATCTCAACCATGAGCCAAAAAATTCTTTTTATTGACCGTGATGGTACTTTAATCACTGAGCCACCAACAGATTACCAAGTTGATAGACTTGATAAACTCGCCTTTGAAAATGGCGTGATCCCCGCACTTACTGCTCTGCAAAAAGCGGGTTATAAACTCATTATGATCACAAATCAGGACGGATTAGGCACAGAAAGTTTTCCTCAAGCAGATTTCGATCCGCCTCATAATTTAATGATGCAAATTTTTTCATCTCAAGGGATCTCATTTGATGATGTTTTAATTTGTCCTCATAAACCTGAAGACAACTGCCCTTGTCGCAAACCAGAAACAGGGCTTGTCACCCAGTATTTAGTTGATGGCGCACTAGATAAAAATAATAGCTATGTCATTGGCGATAGACAAACTGATATTCAGTTAGCTGAAAATATAGGTATCAAAGGCCTGCTTTATAATGCCAATGAGCTTAACTGGGCTGTTATCACAGAGCAGCTAACGAAAAAAGATCGCTATGCCAAAGTTGAGCGAAAAACTAAAGAAACACAAATTGCGATCGATGTTTGGCTTGATCGTGAAGGTGATAGCCAGATCAGCACTGGTGTCGGTTTCTTTGATCACATGCTTGATCAAATTGCCACACACGGTGGCTTTCGTATGAACATCAACGTTAAAGGTGACTTAGTTATTGATGATCACCATACGGTGGAAGACACTGGCCTTGCTTTGGGTGAAGCATTACGTGAAGCATTAGGTGATAAACGAGGTATTGCTCGTTTCGGTTTTACATTACCAATGGATGAATGTCTTGCAAGTTGTGCGTTAGATATTTCTGGTCGTCCACATCTTGAATACAAAGCCGAATTTAAATATCAACGTGTCGGTGATTTAAGTACAGAGATGATTGAACACTTTTTCCGTTCACTCTCTTACACCATGGGATGCACATTACACCTGAAATCGAAAGGCAAAAACGATCACCATAAAGCTGAAAGCTTATTTAAAGTCTTTGGCCGTACATTACGCCAAGCCATTCGTGTCGAAGGCAATACATTACCAAGTTCAAAAGGTGTTCTGTGATGAAAGTGGTTATTCTTGATACGGGTTGTGCCAATTTAGCCTCTGTCGCTTACGCCGTTAAGCGACTTGGCTATGATCCAATTATTTCCTATGAAAAAAATATTGTGTTATCTGCGGATAAACTCTTTTTACCCGGTGTAGGAACAGCTAAAGCCGCGATGGAACAACTCAAAGCACGCGAGCTAATTCCTTTAATTAAAGCGTTAACTCAACCTGTTTTAGGGATCTGTTTGGGTATGCAAATTTTAGCCTCACTAAGTGAAGAAGGAAAAGGTATTCCTTTATTAGGTTTAGTTGATGGCACCATAGATAAGCTTGATACGGCAGGATTACCATTACCTCATATGGGTTGGAACCAAGTGTTAGCAAAACCAGGACATCCTCTTTTTCGTGATCTGGGTGATGATGCTTGGTTCTATTTTGTTCATAGCTACGCTTTAGCACTCAATGAATCAACGATTGCTGAAACTGAATACGGCTCGCGTTTTAGTAGTGCAATTCAAAAAGATAATTTTTATGGAGTGCAATTTCACCCAGAGCGTTCAGGAAAAGCTGGTGCTCAACTTATCAAGAACTTTTTGGAGATGTAACCCGTTATGATTATTCCAGCATTAGATTTAATTGATGGAAAAGTAGTTCGTTTACATCAGGGTGATTATGCAAAACAGCGTGATTATGATGATAATCCACTGACTCGCTACCAACAATATGAGAAAGATGGCGCAAAATTACTTCACTTAGTGGATTTAACAGGTGCAAAAGATCCTTCAGCTCGCCAAATTCCGTTGTTAAAAGAGCTTGTTGCTTGTGTCACTGTTCCAGTACAAGTGGGTGGTGGCATTCGCACAGAAGATGATGTGAAATCACTACTCGATGCTGGGGCAAGTCGAGTTGTTATTGGCTCAACCGCAGTCAGCCAACCTGAAATGGTAAAAACATGGTTTAAGCGTTATGGTGCAGATGCCATTGTGTTAGCCCTCGATGTTCGTATTGATAAACAAGGTAAAAAATGGGTAGCCGTGAGTGGCTGGCAAGAGAACTCCCCCTATACTCTTGAAGAGATCATCGAACTTTATCAAAGTGTCGGATTAAAACATGTGTTGTGTACCGATATCTCTCGTGATGGCACATTAGCCGGTTCTAATGTCGAACTGTATAAAGAAATTAGCCAACGTTTTCCCGATATTTTATTCCAAGCATCGGGCGGTATTGGTGATTTACAAGATATCGCAGCTCTTCCAGCATCAGGTGTTGCTGGTATTATTGTTGGTAGAGCATTATTAGAAGGTAAATTTACATTAAAAGAGGCGATATCATGTTGGCAAAACGCATAATTCCTTGTCTTGATGTCCGAGATGGACAAGTTGTTAAAGGTGTTCAATTTCGTAATCATGAAATCATTGGTGATATTGTTCCTCTCGCTGAACGCTATGCTAAAGAAGGTGCGGATGAACTGGTATTTTATGATATTACAGCATCTTCTGATGGTCGTGTTGTTGATAAAAGCTGGGTATCGCGTGTCGCTGAAGTGATTGATATTCCTTTTTGTGTTGCTGGTGGTATTCGCTCTGTTGAAGATGCAGGGAAAATTCTCTCATTTGGTGCAGATAAAATTTCAATTAACTCCCCTGCACTTTCCGATCCTTCACTGATATCTCGTTTAGCAGATCGCTACGGTGTGCAGTGTGTTGTTGTGGGTATTGACACTTGGTTTGATGAAAAAACCGGTGAATATTTAGTTTATCAATTCACTGGCGATGAAAAACGAACACAACAAACGCACTGGAAAACCCTCGATTGGGTACGTGAAGTTCAGAAGCTAGGCGCGGGTGAAATTGTTTTAAATATGATGAACCAAGACGGCGTGAGACAAGGTTATGACCTAAAACAACTTGCTCTAGTACGCCAAGTTGCAGATGTTCCTATTATCGCATCAGGGGGAGCTGGCGAAATGTCACACTTTCTTGATGCATTTAAACTAGCCAATGTTGATGGCGCTCTTGCAGCCTCTGTTTTTCATAAACAAATAATTAATATCAACGAATTAAAACAGTATCTTGCAAAGAATGACGTTAAGGTAAGAATATAATGAATAATGAAACATTAGCGCAATTAGATTGGGAAAAAGTCGATAACCTCATGCCTGTGGTTATCCAAAATGCCATTTCAGGCGATGTATTAATGCTAGGTTATATGAATAAAGAAGCATTAAATGTCACCCTAGAAAGTGGAAATGTTACCTTCTATTCACGTACTAAACAGCGTTTATGGACAAAAGGTGAAACCTCAGGCAACTTCCTAAAGTTAGTCAATATTTATCCTGACTGTGATAACGATACTTTACTTATTTTAGCTAATCCTATCGGCCCTACTTGCCATAACGGCACTGAAAGTTGTTTTGCCCCAGCACAAAGCCAATGGGGATTTCTCTATGAACTTGAGAATTTATTACGTGACCGCAAAAATGCCTCACCAGATAGCTCTTATACTGCCCGCCTTTATGCCAGTGGTACAAAACGTATAGCCCAAAAAGTGGGAGAAGAAGGTGTAGAAACCGCGTTAGCTGCCACTGTTAATGACCGAGAAGAGCTAAAGAATGAAGCCTCAGATTTGCTCTATCACTTAATGGTGCTATTACAAGATCAATCACTATCACTCTCTGATGTAATAGGTTGCCTGCAAGAGCGCCATAAAAAAGCCGAATAATTTCCAGTTAATCAACATCCTCTAGAGCTACCAGACGAAAAAGCGATACATAAAAAAAAAGCACCTCATGAGAAATTCGGAGGTGCTTTTATTACGCAGTAAGACATAAAATAACAAGTATCTGTTATTATTTATTTCTTAAGCATTACATTGCTTGGCGGAATAACTCTATAACATCACTTTCAGAACCCTGAACTGGGTTAGTGATTGCACAAGCATCTTTCAACGCATTTTCAGCTAATGTTTTGAAGTCATCTTCTTTCACGCCTAATTCTTTCAGGCCTGCAGGAATACCGACATCTTTAGCCATTTTGCGAATTTCTTCGATACACGCTTTAGCACCTTGCTCATCGCTCATTGCAGAAACATCAACACCCATTGCTTGTGCGATATCTTTTAAACGACCTGCGGCTGCTTGAATGTTATAAGCTTGAACATGAGGTAATAAAACCGCATTACACACACCATGAGGTAAGTTATAGAAACCACCTAATTGGTGAGCCATAGCATGCACATAACCTAAAGAAGCATTATTAAATGCCATACCTGCTAAGAACTGAGCGTAAGCCATGTTTTCACGAGCTTGTGCATCACCGCCATTATCAACAACTTTACGTAAAGATTCGCTGATCATAGTGACTGCTTTTAATGCACACGCATCAGTAATTGGGTTTGCAGCAATTGAAACATACGCTTCAACCGCATGAGTTAATGCATCCATACCTGTTGCAGCGGTTAAACCTTTTGGCATACCAATCATTAATTCTGAATCATTTACAGATAAGAGTGGTGTAACGTTTTTATCAACGATAGCCATTTTGATATGACGCGCAGTATCTGTGATGATACAAAAACGTGTCATTTCTGATGCTGTACCTGCTGTGGTATTAATAGAAATAAGTGGTAATTGAGGTTTTTCAGAGCGGTCAACACCTTCATAATCCGCAATTTTTCCACCGTTAGAAGCGACTAACGCAATGCCCTTTGCGCAGTCATGTGGAGAACCACCACCTAAAGAAATTACACAATCACATTGATTTTCTTTCAGCAGAGCTAAACCCGCTTCTACGTTTTCAACAGTAGGGTTTGGTGCAGTTCCGTCATAAGTTACGCTAGAAATACCAGCTTCTGTCAGTAACTTACTGACTTTATCAACAACACCCAGTTGATTTAAAATGCTATCAGTGACGATCAACGCTTTATGAAAACCGAAGTCTTTCATTGAACTTACAGCATCAGCAAGGCAACCAGCACCAATTTTATTTACAGAAGGGATATAGAATGTTGAAACTGCCATTATTGACTTCCTTTTTAGTAATTAAATCTACGTTTTAATATGTTCTATTCTTTTTGTTCTTAAATTGATCATCATCAAAATAATGAATAAATATCAATTTGTTTATCATGTTAGTACAGGTAATTAAATAAAGAAGTCCAATTACCCTATTAATTCAATAGGATAATACTATTAACATATTATCATTTGTAACAAAATAATTTGAAAAGCTTATCAAAATAATCAAAACCAGCCGTGAACATCACAGCAGAATATTTTTTTTAAAGTCGTATAATGACCCTAAATAAATAACTTATTAAATCAGGAGTCATTGATGTCTTTGACTATTTTTGAGCAACTTACTACTTTATTAGATAACAACCACGCTACTTATCGTGTAATGGAACACCCTACCGCAGGTCGTTCTGAGGAAGTTGCAAAAATCAGAGGAACACAATTAGGACAGGGAGCAAAAGGACTTGTTTGCCATATAAAAGGTAACGGTATTAAACAACATGTTCTTGCAATATTACCCGCCGATAAACAAGCCGATCTATCAAAACTTGCTCACCAAATTGGTGGAACAAGGGCATCTCTAGCAAGCCCTAAAGAAGTGGATGATCTTACTCAATGCGTATTTGGTGCCATCCCTCCTTTTAGTTTCCACCCTTCATTAAAACTTGTGGCTGACCCTCTACTTTTTGAACGTTTTGATGAACTTGCTTTTAATGCGGGTACATTAGAGCGCTCAATTATTCTTAATACGCAAGATTACAAACGTATTGCACAACCTGAATTAATCTCTTTTATCCGAGATGAAGAAAACGAGTAATAAAAGAGCTCATTTATTATTCACAATTACCCTGACCATAAATTTAACTAAGGGTAATTGTTATCATGGCAGTTATTATTATGTTTTTTTCTTATTGATTCTCCTCTGCTTACTCCTATAATTTATCGAATTCATAGATGAGAAATAAGGTTTTGAATAAATTAAAAGAGCTAATAACAAACCAATATTCTCTAAAACTTTTCTTTTTTTAAATATTAGTTCGTGAGTTCTATCATAATAATTGTTAGTAGTATTGTTCTTTTTTATCTTGTTGTTGTGCCACTTATTCAAATCGAAGTACTTTCTTTATATATCGCTATTTATTTTGTTGCATTTGCTTTAACAATAAAAATTCTGTTTTCTGCGATTATGGTACTTCGTTTTTATCTTAGTGAGAGATACTTCAGAATTTCCCTCGATACTCACCTTTATTATTGTTCTTTCTGAATGCTTATTTGTTTGTTGGCTAGAGTTTGTTTATATTGAGGAGTTTATCAGTGGTTCATTTTTCCCGTAACAACAAATGTAATAAAAACAAGTAATTGTAACCCCCCTCTCCCGACCTCTTCTTATCCATATTTTTTTACATTTAAATCATTTTATTCACCAAAAAACAAAGCTAAAAACACATAATTTTAAAGAAATATAATGAATTAAAACAAATCATAATTTCATTAACCTATTGATTTAAGAAAAATAAATTTCACAAATAACGATAAATTGAAATTAAATCTAATTTTTTAGATGAAGAGCACAATATTTGATAAAATCAACTTTATTTTATTGACCTGATTTACGCATACCTTTAAGTTACCTATCACAACAAAATAAATGTAAATAATAATTTACATCATAATTTCTTTTTTATTTAGTCAATATCTTTCAGTTACAGGGAATTTTTATGCAGACTTCATCCCGCAAGCTCCCCTTTTATCGTGTGTTATATATCCAAGTTATTATTGCTATCATTTTCGGTATTCTATTAGGACATTTTTACCCTGATATTGGTGAGTCATTCAAACCTTTGGGTGATGGATTTATCAAAATAGTAAAAATGATCATCGCACCTGTTATCTTTCTAACCGTAGTGACAGGCATTGCTGGTATGAGCAATATGAAAGCCGTTGGAAAAGTAGCGGGTAAATCGATGATTTACTTTCTCACATTTTCTACGATTGCGCTCATCATTGGATTAATCACTGCCAATGTTATTCGTCCTGGTGATGGTTTAAATATCTCACCTGAATCATTAGATAGTAGCCGAGTAGAAATGTATGTCACACAGGCACATAACTCTTCTCTTATTGATTTTTTCATGAATATCATCCCTGATACCATCGTTAGCCCACTAGTAAACGGTAATATCTTACAAGTGCTGTTTGTTTCTGTGGTTTTTGGTTTGGCGTTGGCGTCAATAGGCTCACGAGGCGAACCTGTATTAAAATTCTTACAGCACCTTTGTGACCCCGTCTTTAAGATGGTTGGTATGCTAATGAAATTAGCACCAATTGGTGCCTTTGGCGCAATGGCTTTTACAATAGGCAAATATGGTATTTCTTCCATTGGCAATTTAATGTTGTTGGTAATTACTTTTTATTTAACAGCATTACTTTTTGTGTTAGTGGTTTTGGGTGCGGTTGCTAAATATAATGGCTTTTCTATCCTCTCTTTAATTAAGTACATAAAAGATGAGCTCTGGCTTGTATTAGGTACTTCTTCATCTGAAGCAGCATTACCCACATTAATGAGTAAAATGGAGCAACTTGGCTGTAAAAAATCAGTCGTCGGCTTAGTTATTCCTACTGGTTATTCCTTTAATTTAGATGGTACTAATATTTATATGACTATGGCAGCCCTGTTTATTGCGCAAGCAACGGGCGTGGATTTGTCATTAACTGAACAAATTACATTACTCTTTGTTGCCATGATTAGCTCAAAAGGCGCGGCAGGTGTGACTGGTGCTGGTTTTATTACTTTAGCGGCGACCTTATCGGTTGTGCCTAGCGTTCCCGTTGCAGGTATGGCGCTAATCCTTGGTATCGACCGTTTTATGTCAGAATGTCGTGCATTAACCAATCTTGTCGGTAATGCTTGCGCCTGTATTGTTGTTGCTCGTTGGGAAAATGCCTTAGATAAAGAGAGAATGAATGATGTTTTTAGTGGGAATATATCCAAAGAGGCTCACTTAGATAGTGATTTTACATCAGATAAAATAAATGAAAAAACACATTATATAAAAGCATCTGAACAATAGTTTTTATATTTCGCAATAAAAAACAAATAAAAAGAGAGTATTTAAGCACTCTCTTTTTATTAAATAATCGCCGTATACTTTTCCAATGATTTGACTGTCATAGGTAAACTTTGTCGTAATAGAGATTCAAAATATTACTGTATATTCATTGTTGGCTTTTTCATATTTTTTCTTTGGGTAAAACTAATCCATCAATAAGCTCTTCATAACCATTTATCATTGCACTTGGTATTGCTTTATCCATTAGCGTAGCAATATGTTCTATTTGTTTTGATGTTAAGTCAGGTCTATTATTAAAAGATTACGTTGCCATTCATTATGAATAGTTTCAGTCTATTGTGGTTGATAGAGTTCTGCTATCCCTAAACGTATTAATAAACCTCGTAATAATGATGGATATAAAACACATGCATCTAATATGACAGGATAAGGAGAATGATTCATTAATATAATTCTAAATAGATATTACTGAGCTTATTAAACAACGATAATCATTAACTAAAATAAAAGCTATAATCATAACCACCCGTAAAACGGGTGGTTTGCTCTTGCCCTATAAGGGCTTATTACCGACTGCGCCTAAATGACGCTGCTTTCTCTTCGTTCAAGCTAAGTGTCTTTGCTACTTTGGCT
>NZ_PENS01000014.1 GCF_003144325.1 Proteus terrae | reverse complement strand
AAAGTAGCAAAGACACTTAGCTTGAACGAAGAGAAAGCAGCGTCATTTAGGCGCAGTCGGTAATAAGCCCTTATAGGGCAAGAGCAAACCACCCGTTTTACGGGTGGTTATGATTTTTATTCAAAAAAGGTGTTTTTTAGTTATATATGCTTAGTCGTAATATTATCAGAATATGAGAAATTGTACTTAAGCGTTTATTACTCTATTTTTTTATTATGATCTGATTTTTGGATGGTATATATGATGAGCAAACACACTTCTTTTCGTTTTTTTCTATTGTTGTTTATGGTGAGCTTTTCTTTAGGCTCTTTAGCTAATCCTCCCCATGGACATGGGAATGGGAATGCACGACATTATCAGAATAATAACCATATAAACTCCAATAAAAACGATGGGCTATCATCTGAAATAATGATTAATAGTAATGGGCTAGTGTCTGTTTCTTTAACTTATAAAGATGCAAGGATCTTAGCCATAAAAAATAATATTGTTGGTTATCAATCTCTGCCACCGGGTATAGCTAAAAATTTAGTCAGAGGGAAACCACTCCCTCCTGGGATCATGAAAAAAAACATCCCAAATAATATGTTAAATCAATTACCTTATTATCAAGGGTATGAATGGAAAATAGTAGGAAATGATTTGGTTTTAGTTGCGATTGGAACATCTATAATTGCAGCTGTGATCAATCATGTATTTGATTAATTAGATATTTTATCTTTCATTGTTTGAGCTAAATAGAGCTAATATATTATTTTAAATAAAATAACACTTTTTAAGTAGGTAGCTTCTGCCTGTAGAAAAGGTTCATTTTATAACAAATCAATATTATTCAAATTCTTATCAGCGCTTAGTAAGCTTTCTCTTAAATAGTATATTTCTATTCATATCTATAGATTCTTTATAGTATTTTATCTAAAAAACTGGGTAAAAATGTTTCTTATATATTTTGTTTAAGTGTTTTAATCTGAATAAGTAGATATTTGAATTTGATTAATGTTACTTTTATGTGAACGAATTAACATCGTGTTGAAGATTTGCTATGCTGATACCCTTAGCTGGGCATAATCTCACAACCACTTATGTTTTATGCGAGCAAAAGATCCTCTGACCTGGAACCCTATAGACAGGGTGCAGACAGCCGGGTTATACAAAATGACAAAGAAGCGAGGAGACAGTCGTGCTAGAAGATTACCGTAAGCACGTAGCAGAGCGTGCAGCTGAAGGTGTCGTTCCAAAACCTCTCGATGCCACACAAACAGCCGCACTTGTTGAGCTATTAAAAAATCCCCCTAAAGGTGAAGAAGAATTTCTTCTTGATTTAATTGTTAACCGCGTTCCACCTGGAGTTGATGAAGCTGCTTATGTTAAGGCGGGTTTTTTAACTGCCCTCGCGAAAGGCGAAACCACATCACCTCTTATCTCTTCAGAAAAAGCAGTTGAATTATTAGGCACCATGCAAGGTGGCTATAATATCCATGCGTTAATTGACGCTTTGGATAACGATAAATTAGCGCCAATAGCAGCTAAAGCACTTTCTCATACATTACTGATGTTTGATAACTTCTATGATGTTGAAGAAAAAGCGAAAGCAGGTAACGTCTATGCTAAGCAAATCATGCAATCTTGGGCTGAGGCACAGTGGTTTACTGAGCGCCCTGAATTAGCAGAAAAAATTACTGTTACCGTATTTAAAGTCACTGGTGAAACCAATACTGATGACTTATCTCCAGCACCTGATGCTTGGTCTCGTCCTGATATTCCATTACATGCTTTAGCAATGCTGAAAAATGCGCGTGAAGGCATTGAACCAGATCAACCAGGTAGTGTAGGCCCTATCAAACAAATCGAAGCGTTAAATAAAAAAGGCTTCCCTTTGGCTTATGTTGGCGACGTTGTAGGTACTGGCTCATCACGTAAATCAGCAACTAACTCTGTGCTTTGGTTTATGGGAGACGATATTCCTTTCGTTCCTAATAAACGCGGTGGTGGTGTTGTTCTTGGTGGCAAAATCGCGCCTATCTTCTTTAATACTATGGAAGATGCAGGTGCACTCCCTATCGAAGTTGATGTTTCTAAATTAAATATGGGTGATGTCATTGATATTTACCCATACAAAGGTGAAATTCGTAACCATGAAACGAATGAGTTACTGGAAACCTTTGAACTGAAAACCGAAGTATTAATTGATGAAGTTCGTGCTGGTGGTCGTATTCCATTGATTATTGGTCGTGGATTAACGTCTAAAGCGCGTGAATCATTAGGTTTACCTGTTAGCACTCTGTTCCGTCACGCTAAATCAGTTGCAGAAAGCAACCGTGGCTTCTCGCTAGCTCAGAAAATGGTAGGCCGTGCTTGTGGCCGTACAGGTATTCGCCCAGGCGAATATTGCGAGCCAAAAATGACCTCAGTAGGTTCACAAGATACAACAGGTCCAATGACTCGTGATGAGCTAAAAGACTTGGCTTGCCTTGGTTTCTCTGCTGATTTAGTAATGCAATCATTTTGTCATACCGCGGCTTATCCAAAACCGGTAGACGTTACAACGCACCACACTTTGCCAGACTTTATTATGAACCGTGGTGGTGTTTCACTGCGCCCGGGCGATGGCATTATCCACTCATGGTTAAACCGTATGTTACTACCTGATACTGTCGGTACAGGCGGTGACTCGCATACTCGCTTCCCTATTGGTATCTCCTTCCCAGCCGGTTCTGGCCTAGTAGCTTTCGCTGCGGCAACTGGGGTTATGCCATTAGATATGCCGGAATCTGTTCTGGTACGTTTTAAAGGCGAAATGCAACCGGGTGTGACACTGCGTGATTTAGTTCATGCTATTCCTTATTACGCAATTCAAGATGGTTTACTGACAGTTGAGAAAAAAGGTAAGAAGAATATTTTCTCTGGTCGTATTCTTGAAATTGAAGGCTTACCAGAACTGAAAGTAGAACAAGCATTTGAGCTTGCTGATGCATCAGCAGAACGCTCAGCGGCGGGTTGTACTATTAAACTGGATAAAGCGCCAATTATTGAGTACCTGCAATCTAATATCATCTTGCTGAAATGGATGATTGCTGAAGGTTATGGCGATCGTCGTACGATTGAACGTCGTATCACTTCAATGGAAAATTGGTTGAAAGATCCGCAATTACTTGAAGCTGATGCAGATGCAGAATATGCAGCAGTGATCGAAATTGATTTAAATGAGATCAAAGAGCCAATTCTATGTGCGCCTAACGATCCAGATGATGCTCGCTTATTATCCGAAGTGGCAAATAGCAAAATTGATGAAGTGTTCATTGGTTCTTGTATGACCAATATTGGTCACTTCCGTGCTGCAGGTAAACTGCTTGATCAACATAAAGGTCAATTACCAACACGCTTATGGGTTGCTCCACCAACAAAAATGGATGCAGCGCAATTAACGGAAGAGGGCTATTATAGCGTCTTTGGTAAGAGCGGAGCACGTATCGAAGTGCCGGGTTGTTCACTATGTATGGGTAACCAAGCACGTGTTGCTGATGGTGCAACTGTCGTTTCAACCTCGACACGTAACTTCCCTAACCGCTTAGGTACCGGTGCTAATGTGTATCTTGCTTCTGCGGAACTTGCGGCAGTCGCTTCATTACTAGGTCGTTTACCAGAGCCGCAAGAGTATTTGGATTTCATGAATAAAGTGGATGAAACTGCAGAAGATACGTATCGTTATTTAAACTTTGACCAACTAGAGCAATATACCGATAAAGCAGACCAAGTTATTTTTCAAACAACGGTATAATAGTTAATTTATTGCTTTAAAGTATTTAATATGAACAAGCGGGAGGCAAATGCCTCCCGTTTTTTGTTATTTTTGTCATAATAAGAATAAGATATTTTTTTATTAAAAAAGCAAGAGCTTTATAAGGGGCGTACACCATGGATTATGAATTTCAGCGAGATCTCACTGGCGGTATACTAGCCCGTTTTTCGATGGATCATGAAGCAATAGGCTATTGGTTGAATGATGAAATTCAGGGCGACATTAGTCTTATCGATCAAATTCTTGAAGAAATGGAAGGTATTAAAGGTAGTGAAAGACAGTGGGAACTTATCGGTAAAGAATACAGTCTTTCTATTGATGACGAAGAAGTGATGGTAAGAGCTAATACTTTGCATTTTGAAACAGATGAAATGGAAGAGGGGATGAGCTATTACGATAACGAAAGCATCTCTTTTTGTGGTTTAGATGATTTTGCTACCATGTTACAAAAATATCGGTTATTTATTCTGGAAAATAGAGGGAATTAACAATCCCTATGTATTTTTTGAATAAATCTGCCAGAATATACTATTGAATTACTATTCTTTTCATTACGTTTTTAAGTTTAAAAGGTGGTCTAATGAATGAATTACCCGCTAGTTTAGATGAAGCAACAGGCTGGTTTGTCGCAAATCAAGATCTCTTTATTCAATATGCTGTGAATATTGTAGCTGCATTTTTGATCCTGTTTATTGGTCTTTTTGTCGCAAAAATGATCAGTAAAGGTGTCGCAAGAGTTCTTACATTGCGCCATATTGATGCTACTGTTGTGACATTTTTATCTGTTTTAGTTCGTTACACTGTTGTTGCTTTTACCTTAATTGCGGTATTAGGGCGATTAGGGGTTCAAACAGCATCAGTTATTGCTGTATTAGGTGCTGCTGGTTTAGCTGTTGGTTTAGCATTACAAGGTTCGCTGTCTAACTTTGCAGCTGGTGTACTGATTGTTATTTTCCGTCCGATCCGTACTGATGAGTATGTGATGATCGGTTCTGTTGAAGGTACAGTGAAAGATGTGCAGATTTTTTCAACCACATTACGCTCAGCCGATGACAGAATTATTGTTATTCCAAATAGCAAAATTATCAGTAGTGAAGTTATCAACTTAAGTCGTGAGCCAAATCGTCGTACACAAATTATTGTTGGTGTGGCTTATGATGCTGATATTGATAAAGTGAAACAAGTGTTGGGTGACGTTGTTGCTAAAGACAAACGTATTCAACATGATCAAGGAGTGACTATCCGTTTACATGAAATGGCTCCATCTTCATTAAACTTT
Source organism: Proteus terrae (assembly GCF_003144325.1). Classification (GTDB taxonomy): domain Bacteria; phylum Pseudomonadota; class Gammaproteobacteria; order Enterobacterales; family Enterobacteriaceae; genus Proteus; species Proteus terrae. Next base: position 140,367 of record NZ_PENS01000014.1, on the reverse strand, counting down.
GTGGTACGTGTTTGGACAACCAATGGTGATGCATGGCCTGTTTATTGGGATCTAATGGAAGATTTTAAACGTGCATTAGACGCGAATAATATCGGTATTCCATTCCCACAAATGGATGTTTATATGCATCAAACACAAAGTGCGACAGCGAAAGCAGAATAGTCTCACAAGAATAAATGACATAGAGCCACGTTAATAACGTGGCTTTTTTTGTATGATAAGACAGGAGAAATAATAAGATAACACAGATGGTAAAAGGGATTGGATACTAAAGATGGAGATAATCTTAAAGAGCTTCTTTTTCATTTTTCATTACGTTGATAGTTATATTGTGTTTGCTTTGGCGCTCTTATTATTGCGGTATTCCAATAAAGCAGAGAAAAAACGAGTACGTATTATCTTATTTATTACTGCACTAATTGTGGTAACACCTCATGTCACAATTTGGTCTAATTTTATTTTTATGCTATTGGTGAGTATGGCTATTTCATCCTATTAATCCTACTAGCACTTTATTTTTTCCTATTTTATCGCCATTAGTTTTTCTTATTATTAATAAGAATGATTCATTTCCTCTAATATCAAAATCCCTCTATTATTCATCTAAGATTAAATGAATAATTATTAAGGTATTTTGCATGTTCTCAATTTTTTTTCAGGGTTTTTTATTAAGTGCAGCAATGATCCTACCGATTGGTGCTCAGAATGCGTTTGTTTTGCAGCAAGGAAGTAAAAAACAGTTTCACTTAATGAGTGCATTTTTATGCGCTTTAAGTGATGTTGTTTTAATTACGGCGGGTGTCTTTGGTGGAAGTGCTCTTCTCAGTCAATCAGAAATACTTTTATTATTGATCACTTGGGGAGGTGTGGCGTTCTTACTATGGTATGGCTGGAATGCATTTAAAACTGCGTTTTCAAAAGACATTGAATTATCACAAAGTGAAAATCAGGTAAAAAGCCGTTGGCGCGTGATCGTGACATTAGTTGCCGTGACTTGGCTTAATCCTCATGTTTATTTAGATACTTTTGTTGTGATAGGTAGCATTGGCGGGCAATTAACATCAGAGCTACGTCCTTGGTTTACATTTGGTGCGGTATTTGCCTCTATAAGCTGGTTTTTTGCGTTATCACTACTTGCGGCCTGGTTTTCTCCAATATTAAGCAAAGGGCACTCTCAACGTATTATTAATCTATTTGTAGGATGTGTAATGTGGTTTATTGCTGTTCAATTAGCAGCACAAGGATGGAAAACTCTCTTTTAATCTTAAAGAACTTTACATCAGATATGCTAAGGTTCTTCTTAGCCATAAAAAGATGGTCTTAAAATTTATTATGTCGGGGGTTTTTGTGAAATTAAAAGCAATTGTATTAGCATCCGTGTTTACGCTGGGATTACCTTCATTTGTATTAGCAGCTTCTGAGCCAGAAGGACCACATATCACAACATCGGGTAATGCGACAATTAAAGCCGCTCCTGATATGGCGACATTATATATTCAGGTTAGTGAAAGAGCGAAAGATGCCGCTCTTGCTAAGAAGCAAGCCGATGAACGAGTCGCAAAATATTTTGCTTTCTTAAAAGAAAATGGTGTTGTGAAAGAAGATATTGATGCTGCTAATATCCGTACCCAACCAAACTATGAGTATGATAAAAAAGCAGAGCGTTCAGTAATTAATGGTTATACTGCAACACGTACTGTGAATGTCAAAATTAAGAAACTAGAGCAGCTTAATACACTACTTGATGGTGCATTGGCGGCTGGTTTAAATGAAATTAATAACGTTGAGTTTGGCGTAAATAATCCTGAACAATACAAATCAAAAGCACGAGATGTTGCGATTAAAAATGCCATTGATCAAGCAACGTCAGTCGCAAAAGGTTTTGGTGCTGATTTAGGTGCTGTTTATAGTGTGAGCTATCGCGCTCCAGAAGCCACACCTTATACTATTGGGCAAGTTCGTATGGATTCAATGGCATTAAAAGCGCAAGCACCTGCTGCAGTGCAAGAAACCTATGAACAGCAAAGTATCGAGTTTAAAGATTATGTTGATGTGGTTTTTGAATTAAAACGCACTAAATAATCATGCTATGATGAAAATAAAATAGGCTTCAATATGAAGCCTATTTTTTTGAGTTAATAAGATGAAAGAGCATATTACTCTTCATCCTGCTTTAAAACTTTACGACCAAAATCAATGAGTGCGTCTGTCACTTTTCTCATGGTTCTACTTTCTGGCGCAAATCGGTGCCAATAAAGCATACGTCGTTGGCAAAGTCCCGGTGTCAAATCAACCAATTCTCCACTTTTTAGTTCATTAGCAATTTGCAGATGAGGGATCATACAACAGGTTGAACCTTGTTTAGCTAATTGCACAAAGGCTTCAGAGGAGTTCACGATATGGCACGGTACACTGCCCGGAGATAAACCGAAGTTTTGTTGTAAAAATGCCTGATGCATATCATCAAGATGGTCGAATGCCACTGCCGGCGCTTTTAATAATGAAGATTTTGTTACGCCGTTTGCAAAGTAGCGTTGAGCAAAATCAGGAGAAGCAACAAATAGATAATCGAGAGCACCTAATTGATCGACAAGGCAACTTGGTAGTGCTTGTGGTTGAATACTGATTGCACCAACGACTTCACCTCGTCTTAATCGTTCTTGAGTACGAGTTTCATCTTCAACTTGAATATTGAGACGAATAGGCAGTTGCGTTAATACAGGATGTAATGCGGGCAATAGCCATGTAGCTAAACTGTCCGCATTCACCGCCAAAGAGAGTAAAAGGGGGGTGGAACCACTGTTTTCATCACCCAACCATTGTTCTTCAAGTAATTCTACTTGATGCAATAGTGCTAATAATTTTTGCCCTTGCTCTGTAGGTTGAGGCGGAACAGTTCTGACTAATAGCGGTTGTCCAAATAAATTTTCTAACTGTTTGATACGCTGAGAAACGGCAGATTGTGTAATACATAACTTTTGCGCAGCTCGTTCAAAGCCACGTTCTCGAATGACGGCATCAAGGGCTTGTAATGCTCGATAATCAGGGCGTTTCATTAACAGACTCTCTTCGATTTTATATTCTATTACTTACTATGCCATATTTTTCGTTGTAATGAGTTAAAATGTTGCTTCTCAGTTTTTGATGTGTCTCGTGCTAGTTTTGAATGCAATATGCTATTCTTAGTCCATTAACGTGATAAATAAGGTTTTTTTAAATGACTCAGGATGAATTGAAAAAAGCAGTAGGTTGGGCAGCGCTTGAATATGTAAAACCAGGCACGATTGTTGGTGTCGGTACTGGCTCTACGGCTTCTCACTTTATTGATGCATTAGCAACAATGAAAGGTCAAATCGAAGGCACAGTTTCAAGTTCAGAAGCATCCACTGCAAAATTAAAGAGTTACGGTATTCCTGTTTTCGACTGTAACGAAGTTGATTCTTTAGATATCTACGTTGATGGTGCTGATGAAATTAACCATCAAATGCAAATGATCAAAGGTGGTGGTGCTGCGTTAACGCGTGAAAAAATTATTGCAGGTGTAGCGAAAACATTTATCTGTATCGTTGATGAATCTAAACAAGTCGATGTGTTAGGTAAATTCCCGCTACCAGTAGAAGTTATTCCAATGGCGCGTTCTTATGTTGCGCGTGAACTCGTTAAACTGGGGGGATTACCAGAATATCGTGAAAACGTGGTAACTGATAACGGTAACGTTATTTTAGACGTTCATAATTTAACAATTCTTAATCCAATTGAACTGGAAAACAAAATTAACAGTATTCCGGGTGTTGTAACTGTAGGATTATTTGCTAACCGTGGCGCGAATGTTGTTTTAATGGGCACCTCTGAAGGTGTGAAAACCATTAAATAATTCTTTTTAAGATAGGTAGCTATGGCTACCTATTTTTTAAATTATTTTAGAAACTGCAAATTCAGTGATATATATCACACGATAGTTATATCTCTCTTTAAAATCCTGCCATTTTCAAAGTCAAAATCATTTTACTCGGTAGAAAATCACTTTATTTACCGCTTATTCTGTCATCATTGCAATCGGTTGTATTGCGACAAAATCTATTTTTGTTATGTTGATGAGACAGGATTTTGTTTTTCATTAAATGTAATAACGATAGGGCAGGGTAAATGGTCAAAGTATCTTTGGAAAAAGAAAAGATAAAGTTTCTACTCCTTGAAGGTGTGCACCAAAGTGCAGTAGAAAATTTAAGAGCTGCGGGTTATACCAATATTGAATATCACAAAGGCGCATTATCGGACGAAGAATTAAAAGAAGCTATCCGTGATGCACGTTTTATTGGTCTACGTTCCCGCACTCACTTAACAGAAGAGATTTTTGCAGCCGCTGAAAAATTAGTTGCTGTGGGATGCTTCTGTATCGGCACTAATCAGGTTGATTTAGATGCCGCTGCTCGTCGCGGTATTCCTGTATTTAACGCTCCTTTCTCAAACACTCGTTCCGTGGCAGAGATGGTGCTTGGTGAATTACTATTATTACTGCGTCGTATTCCTGAAGCAAATGCGAAAGCGCATCGTGGGATTTGGGATAAACAAGCTAAAGGCTGTTTTGAAGCGCGTGGTAAAAAACTGGGTATTATTGGTTATGGTCACATTGGTACACAGTTAGGTATTTTGGCAGAAAGCGTGGGTTTAGATGTCTATTTTTACGATATTGAAAACAAACTGCCATTAGGTAATGCAACACAAATTCGTCATCTTTCTGAACTGTTGAATATGTGTGACATTGTCAGCTTACATGTGCCAGAAACACCATCAACCAAGAATATGATTGGGCATGAAGAAATTAAGCGCATGAAACCAGGCTCAATTCTTATCAATGCTTCTCGTGGTACTGTGGTTGATATTCCTGCGTTATCACAAGCACTAGAATCTAAGCATTTATCCGGTGCCGCTGTTGACGTATTCCCATCAGAGCCGGGTGCGAATAACGATCCTAACGATCCGTTTGTTTCTGAACTTATCAAGTTTGACAATGTGATATTAACACCACATATCGGTGGTTCAACCCAAGAAGCGCAAGAAAACATCGGTTATGAAGTTGCGGGCAAGTTAGCGAAATATTCAGATAACGGCTCTACATTATCTGCTGTTAACTTCCCTGAAGTATCACTGCCAAGCCACGGTGATGATGTAAACCGTTTACTGCATATTCATGAAAACCGTCCAGGTATGATGAACAGCATCAACAAAGTGTTTACTGAAGAAAACATCAACGTAGCCGCACAGTATTTACGTACATCAGGTAACGTAGGTTATGTTGTGATTGATATTACAACACAAACGAAAGCTCAAGCTGAATTAGTATTACAAAAAATCAAAGCATTACCGGGAACAATCCGTGCTCGTATGCTTTACTAATTATTGATACATTATCGGTAATATATTGAAGGCTCGAAATATCGAGCCTTTTTTGTATTTATCAATTTTTAATTATTGAATTTGTTGCTTCCATAATTGGTAATAAAGTGCTCGATTTTTTATTAAATGAGCATGTGTTCCTTCTTCTAATACCCTACCTTTATCTATTACATAGATATAATCTGAATGCACTAACGTATTTAGACGGTGTGCAATACTAATTACGGTTCTGTTTTTACAAATTTGAGGTAAGTTCGCTAAAATTTGTGCTTCTGATCTGTAATCTAATGCTGATGTTGCTTCATCTAAAATAAGAATACGCGGATCAGTTAATAAAGCTCTAGCAAGCGCAATACGTTGACGTTGCCCTCCAGATAAATTGCGGCCTCTTTCTCCAACTTGGGTGTTAAAACCTAAAGGAAGTTGCTCAATAAAATCTAAAGCTCCTGCAAGTTGGGAAGCTTCTATTATCTCTCTTTCACTCGCATTGGGTTTTGATAAACGAATATTTTCAAGGATCGAGCCACTAAATAAAAAACTCTCTTGTAAAACAAGACTAATACTTTGGCGTAAAGAGAGCGGATCGGCGATAGCGAGATCCATTCCATCAATATAAATTTGCCCTTGTTGAGGCATATAAAGACGCTGGATCAAACGTGTAAGAGTGCTTTTTCCTGAACCAGAACGCCCTGTAATACCGATAAACTTACCGGCAGGAATAGATAAAGAGAGTGCTTCAATGATATCAGGTGTGTTATTGGCGTAACGGAAATAGACATTTGAAAAAACAATGCTTCCTGTGATTTTAGGAACGGTTGCTGTTCCATGAGGATGATGTTCAGTTGGGGTGTTTAAAATATCGCCAACACGACGCAAAGAAATGGTTGCTTGCTGAAAATCTTGCCAGCATTGTGCTAAGCGTAAAATCGGTTGTGTAATATGCGCAGCAAAAAGATTAAAAGCAATAAGCTCACCCACACTCATTTGTGCATTGATAATTAAATTAACACCTTGCCATAAAATAATGGCTGTCGCGATTTTATGAATGATAGAGATAAGTTGTTGTGCAAATAACGCTTTTTTAGCACCAGAAAAGCGTTTGCTAATATGATCTGTAAGTTTGTATTGCCAGCTTTCTATAAATTTATTTTCTGTTGCTGTTATTTTTATGGTTTCGATACCGTTTATTGCTTCTGTTAGTAGACTGGTATTATCCGCATTGGCCTGATATTCCTGCTCAACCCAATAGCGAATAAAAGGACCACAAATAAGCCAAAGTAGAAAGTAGAGTGTTAATGCACCTAAGGTTATCCACGTTAAAAGTGACGAATACATGAACATGACAGAGATAAATACGATGATAAAAACTAGATCTAGTATTCGCATAAAAGCAGAGCTAGTAATAAATTGCCGAATATGTGAAAGCTCTTGAATACGGGTAATAATCTGCCCTGATTGGCGTTGATTAAAAAAATGGCTAGGTAAGCAGATAAGATGTTGGAATACCTTTCCTGAAAATTCAGCACCTAACTGACAAGAAATAAAAATATATAACTTATCGCGCAAATAAAGATAGAGTGGTTCTGTGACAGCAATCAGTATCAATAAATAACCAAAAAGATGTAGGTTAGATAAATTTCTTCCTGTTAATACTTTATCAATCATAATTTCGAAAATTAAAGGACTGACTAATGCAAACAGTTGACAGCAACAAGCCAAAATAAAGATAAAAAGTAATGCGTTTTTTTGTCTTAACAGGGAAGGAATAAACCAGCGAAAATCAAATTGAGCTGATAGTGGTGAAGGTTCTTTAGTAATAAGTAATAGTGTATTAAGTTTCTTTTTTTTATCAATAATAAACTCACTTTTAATATTATTTCTAGGTTCTAAGATAGTAAGCTTTTCCTTTTTTATATCTTTTAAAACATACCAATACTTATCTATTTCAATAAGGGTATTAATTATGTTTTTTTTCTCTTTATCATAATCAAAGGTATCAAATTGACATTTTAAATTTAGTAACTGAGCAGTTTCAAAAATATTCCATTTATTAAGATGATTATCACAACCAAGAAAATGAATGATCTGTTCTTTTTTTATATTTCCTCTAGCTTTTTTAGAAAAATAAAGTAATCCATCAATAATAGAGTGATGATATTGGTTTTCTTCCATGTTAGTTATATTTTCCATAATATGAAGGGGCTTATTTTTCAGTAAGTGCATTATGGCGATAAGCTTCTATTGGACTTAAAATATAATCAATGACACGACGTTGTTCAGTGATTATTTCGGCAGTTAAAGACATCCCAGGGATAAGACGATATTCTCTTTGGTTATTTTTAATTGTTTGCCTGTTTAATTTAAGAGTTATTGGATAAATTGAGCCTAATTGATCGTGCTGAACCGCATCTTTAGCAATATTAATAATTTCGCCTTCTATGGTGCCATAGAGTGTATAAGGAAAAGCATCTATTTTTATCATTGCTTTTTGCCCTAAATGAACAAAACCAATATCTTTATTGAGCAAATTAACTTCAGCAATGTTATCTTGATTATCAGGTACTATTACCATCACATTTTGTGATGGTTGTAATACACTGCCTAGTGTATGTGTTGAAATTTGTTGAACTATACCTGTTATTGGAGAACGTACTTTTTTTAGTTTCTGTTTTTTTTGAAGATGATTAAGGTTTTGATGGTAAATAATCAATTCGCTTTCATGCTGCTTATATTTATCATGCCATTCTAGATTTTTTTGTTTCTCTAAGTGATTTAGATTTTGCTTTTTCTGTTCTTCTTGGCTTTTTAGTAGATTATATTCTGAATCTTTCATTTCTATCAGTCTGTTTATTTCTAGTAACTCTTTTTTATTTTCTAGATACTCTATCTTACTAATAATTTTTTTCATATACAGTGTTTGTTTTAATGTGAATCGTTGTTCAATGTTTTCTTTTAATGTTTTTAATGATAATAAATCATTGTAAGTCATCAATTGATTTTTATTATTTACTTCAATTTCTGTCTCGATTAATTTTATATTACTATCAAATTCTTCCTTTTCTTTTTTATAGCTAGTTAAAATGTTTCTTTTTGCTTTTTTATCTAATGTATTAAAATGGTAAAGATTTTGAGGAGATATATCTTGGCTTAATGCTTGATAGCGTATTTTAAGCTGTAAGATATTGTCTATCTTCTTTTTTATTCCGATTATTTCTTCATCAATACCTAATATATCAAGTGTTAATAATATATCGCCTTGACTGACTTTTTGTCCTTCTTTTACATGAAGTGTTGCTAATCGACTATGTTCATATATTTGAACAAGTTGAGAATGCCCAATAGCAATAAGTTTACCTGTTGCAGGGGATTGTATATTTAATTTACCGAAATAAGCCCATAGAAGAAAGGCAATAACATTTAATGAAATAAGTATCGCAATATAACGACTATAAGGTGTAATGGGTTTTTCGATAAGAGCAATGTGGTTAGGGTGAAAATCATAATTATTTGCTTTATTTTTACGCTGAAAAAGAGTGAGTAAAATAGAGGGGATATTTAGTTTCATTCTCAACATCCTTGTTGAAGTTGCCAAAGTTTTTTGTAGTAGCCACTGTTTGCAATTAATTCTTCATGGTTTCCATCTTCAATAATTTGTCCTTTATTTAACACAATAATACGAGAACAATTTCGAATAGTTGAAAGGCGATGAGCAATGATAATAACGGTTTTATCTTTAGCAATAAGAGGGAGGTTGTTTTGAATTATGGCTTGGGAGTTATCATCTAAAGCACTGGTGGCTTCATCGAAAATTAAAATTTTGGGTGAGGGTAATAAGGCTCTGGCAATCGCAATACGTTGTCGTTGACCTCCTGATAATGATGTTCCTCCTTCTGTTATAAGTGTGTCATATCCTAAGGGAAGTTTTAAAATAAACTCATGAGCACCCGCCATTTTTGCAACGTGAATAACTTCCTCTAAAGAAGCATGTTGATGAGTTAATCGAATATTATCAAAGACACTTAAATGAAATAAAAAATTCTCTTGTAACACAAAACCGATTTGCTGGCGTAGGTTAGTTAAATGAAATTGTGTAAGTGGAATGTTGTCAATTTTTATACAGCCTGATTGTGGAATATAAAGGCCTGAAATCATTCTCACTAAGGTGCTTTTACCCGATCCTGTAGTACCAACAATACCAATAACTTCATGTTTTTTAATATGTAATGAAATATTATTTAAAATAGCAGGAGTATTGCTTTGATAATAAAAACTCACCTTATTAAAGGTAATTTCACCTTTGATATTGGACTGCCGTGTTGCAGTATTTTGCTCTTTAGGCAGATTAAGAATATCTTGTAAGTTATATATAGCCGTTTTTGTTCTGATATATTTACCCCAAACATCGATTGCCGTCGCAAAGGGTTGTAAACAGAATCTAAGGAGCATCATGAATGCAACAAGTTGACCTATTGTCATCGAGAGAGAAATGACTTCATAGGCACCTCGCCATAATAGTAATGCTATTGTTGTTTTATTAAGAAATAACACAATAAAGCGTGAGAAATTATCAATGTTTTGAAGTGCTAAGCTTTTAGATGTGACCTGATGAATTTGTGTATACCACTGTTGTGTGAATCGAGGTTCAAGAGAAAGGCTTTTAATTGTTTCAATCCCCCCTAAACTTTCGGTAAGGAATCCAGTATTAATTGCCGCTTTTTGATAAAGCTGTTGAACAGCAAGCTCTATTTTAGGTGCGAGAAATTTAGCTAAAATAAGATAAAAAGGGATTGTGGTAACAAAAAATAAAGTTAGCTTTAAAGAAAACATTGCCATTGCAAAGATAAATATAAAGATAAAAGAAAAAACGACAATTAACATCAATAACGTATTAGTAATAAATTCTCTAATAATATCTAATTATTTTACTCGAGTGACAATGGCACCAGTTTGCCGAGATTTAAAATAACTAATTGGTAATCTAAATAAATGTTCAGTAAGTTTTAAGCTTAAGGTGATATCAATTTTATTTGCTGTGTGGTGATAGATATACTCTCTAATTCCTTTTAGTACCCCTTCATAAATAGCAATAAAAGCCAAAGTAATAACTAATACATCAAGTGTTAATTGTGCTTGATGAATAATAACTTTATCCATAATAATCTGTGTAACTAAAGGGGTTGCCAATAGTAATAATTGCAAAATTAATGAATAAAATAAGATGCTATAAAAAGTATTTTTATATTTTTTAAATGCAGGAAAAAACCAAGTAATACTGAAATTATTATTTGATTTAAAATCAAGATAATAGGCTGATTTTATTGTAAATAATTTATCTTTACTGGTAGTTTCTGTTTTATCTTTTTGAGTGTTGTAAATAAGAATGTTGTTGTTATTATTTTTTAGTAAAACAAATAAGTTGTCATTGTTATCTATAAGAATTAATTTATGATTAATTTGTTTGTTTAATAAAGTGTATGCTTTTATTTTCTTTAATTTAAAATTGTGCTCTTTTTCTAATGAATTTACTGTGTGATTGTATTCTGTTTTTATTTCTTTATTTTTAATTAGGCTGATAATAATGTTAATGCATTTAATTAAATGAATATCTTTGTCATTCATTAGGATAAATACCTTTTGAGTAGGGAAGTATAAAAGGTATTTAAGAATGTTTTTTTATAAAAAATATAAAAAAACGCAGATAATTATTGATGCTAAAAAATAGAATAGTTTAAAAATGCCACTTTTTTTCAGGAGTAATAATTTCAGGTAATGGAACATCCCAATTAGCGGTAGGGAGATAATCAACTTGTTGGCAAGTATGAGCAAGACCCATTGGGTAAAATGATTTTTGTTGCCAGTTTTCTAACGTTCTATCGTAAAAACCGCCTCCCATACCTAATCGTTGGCCTTGTGCATCAAAGGCCACTAAGGGTGTAAAAATAATATCAATATCAGAGATGGGAATAACCATATTCACATTTAAAGGAGGTTCAGAAATATTAAAACGATTTTTTACTAACACTGTAGAAGATGTGTAACGTAAGAAAAGGAGGTGATGGCGATGAAATGGGTGTAATACAGGTAAACAAACTTGTTTATTTAATGTCCATAATTGGGAGATCAACGGTGATGTATCAATTTCACCGTCAAAAGAAAGAAATAGTGCAATAGTTTGTGCTTGTTTGATTTTAGGATGACTAAGAACTTGTTCACATAATTTATCAGCTGCTTGTTGTTGCTCTTCTAATGTGAGTAAACGACGTTTTTGGCGAATAGCTTTGCGGATCTCATCTCTTTGTTGAAAAAGTGAAGTGTGTGTCATTCATCAATCCATCAGTAAGCGGTTGGTATTAAGTAGAACCATCATTTTAATCAATTTATCACACTTTAGAGGTAAGAAAGTGAAGAAGTTGAAGATATGAGAATGAAGGCATAAAAAAAGTTCTAAACATTAAGTAGTTATAAATACTTAGTGTTTAGAACTTTAGTAGGAGGTCTCCAAGATGCCGCCGCAAGCTGTAACCCTTGAACCCATGGTCCAAGGTGAACATAGTGTTGCTACCATTAGGCTGCCTGAACGAATCGGGTATGCTCACAAGCAACAGATCACCACGTTCTATGTGTTTCGAATATCGGCTCAGGGGACTGGCCCGCTGGCAAACATCTCAGAGAAATTTGGTGGGTGCGCTAAGCACCTTATCTATGAACTATTGTATTATTTTAATTGTAGAAAGCAACCTATTATCTGTGAATTTCGTGGTGTACGCATGCTTTCTGAACAAATCTACTTCGAAGTTGAAAAAGTGCGATCATGGTGCTTGCCTTGATCGTGTAAAGCTTGTTCAATGGATTGTTGTAGCATTTTTATTTTCTCTTCCATGTTGTAGGCATAGTCTCTGGTTTTTAACTTTTCTTCTGCCAACTCATGACTCATATTTAATGCCACGATAAAAATTAAGTGCTCTGTATTGGAAACACCACTGCGTTCTTTGAGATCTTGTAATCGTTGTTCCAGTTCAGCAGCAGAAGCCAGTAAAGCATCTTTTTGTTCTGGTGGGCAATTGACACGTAATGAGCGCCCAAAAATTTGAAGATCAACGGGTTGTGCGGACATGATTCCTTCCTGACATAAAATCTGTGCTACGTGTTTAGTAGTGTATACGGTTATAACGCTGTATTAAACGCTATTACTGCAAAAATTCCAATGATTAACATGGCTTAACTGGTACAGCGACTTCTATTGATGGTAGCATATCTTGAACTATTCCCCTAAATGCGACGTTTATTCTTATGTCAAAACAGAACACATTACCGAATTATCAAACTATTGATGCATTATTACAGCAACATACAGTACCTTTAACCGCGGCTGAAATGCATGGTTTGATCACGGGATTTATTTGCGGTGCCGTGTGTGATAGCAGTTGGAAAACCTTATTACACGATTTGACCAATGAAGGCTTAGCTTTTTCTAAAACGCTATCAGAGCCACTTGAAGAGCTTTATCACATTACCTTCGAACAACTCGATGACAGTGTGTTCAATTTCTCGATGTTATTACCTGACGAATCTGAATCTGTTTTTCCAAGAGCCGATGCCCTTGCAGGTTGGGTTAATCATTTTCTTTTAGGTCTGGGGGTTGCCCAACCTAAGTTGTCTGATCATAAAGAATTGACTGAAGTGATTACTGATTTACGTAATATTGGTGCGCTAGGTTACGAAGAAGACGAAAACCAAGAAGAACTTGAAGATGCGCTTGAAGAAGTCAGTGAATATGTAAAAGTATCCGTTCAACTTTGTTATATCACTTTTGTCGCACCAAAAGACAAAGGAAATGACGAACAAAATGAGCAACGTATACTACATTAATTGCATCATTAATTAGATAACCATAAAGATAAATGAAAGACAGGAGTGGGTATGAATAAGCAAGAATTTTTATCCCGTCGTCAGGCATTATTAGCACAAATGAAGCCTGCGAGTGCAGCTATCTTTTTTGCCGCACCACCAGCACAACGTAATGCCGATAGTGAGTATCCTTATCGCCAACATAGTGATTTCCTTTATCTAACTGGTTTCAGCGAGCCTGAATCTATTCTTGTGCTGATTAAAAGTGATGAAACACATAATCATAGTGTACTTTTTAATCGCGTTAGAGATTTAACCGCTGAAATTTGGTTTGGTCGTCGCCTTGGACAAGAAGCTGCACCTGAAAAACTGGGTGTTGATAAGGCCCTACCTTATGAAGATGTGGGCGAACAACTTTACCAATTATTAAACGGGTTAGATGTTGTTTATCATGCTCAAGGTGAATATGCGTTTGCTGATGAGATAGTCTTTAGTGCATTAGAAACTTTAAGAAAAGGATCTCGTCGTAACTTAAAAGCGCCACAAACTATTATTGATTGGCGTCCAATGGTTCATGAACAACGTCTGTTTAAATCTGATTTTGAACTTGAATTACTGCGTAAAGCCGGAAAAATTACTGCATTGGCACATACGCGTGCGATGCAAAAATGTCAGCCGGGTATGTACGAATATCAACTTCAAGGTGAGATTGAACATGAGTTTGTTTCTCATGGTGCGCGTTTCCCTTCTTATAACAGTATTGTCGGCAGTGGTGAAAATGGTTGTATTCTTCATTACACCGAAAATGAAACTAAAATGCGCGATGGAGATTTAGTTCTCATTGATGCAGGCTGTGAATATGAAGGCTATGCGGGCGATATCACCCGTACTTTTCCTGTTAATGGCAAATTTAGCCGTCAACAACGCGAAATTTATGACATCGTCTTAAAATCCATCAATGTTTCTTTGGAATTGTACAAACCTGGTACAAGTATCAAAGAAGTCACTGAGCATGTCGTGTATATCATGGTCGAAGGGCTGGTTAAACTGGGCATTATGCACGGTGAAATCGATCATCTTATTGAGACAAAAGCCTATCAGCGTTTCTTTATGCATAGCTTAAGCCACTGGTTAGGTCTTGATGTTCATGATGTTGGACATTATGGCACTGAGCGTGACCGTATTTTAGAACCAGGTATGGTACTGACCATTGAACCGGGACTTTACATTGCACCAGATGCAGATGTGCCACAAGAGTATCGTGGTATCGGTATTCGTATTGAGGATGACATTGTTATCACGGAAACAGGCAATGAGAATTTAACGGCATCTGTCGTTAAAGATCCTGATGAAATTGAAGCTCTGATGGCTGGAAAAATTTAAGGCTAAAATCAGCATGAATGTGATTATTGTGGGTGGTGGGATGGCTGGTGCGACATTAGCACTTGCACTTTCTGCATTAAATAAAGGTAAGATTTCAATTTCGCTAATTGAAGCAAGAGAGCCAGATAATGGACATCCAGGATTTGATGCAAGAGCGATTGCATTAGCACATGGAACAGCGAGACGGTTAGAGCAAATCGGGCTTTGGTCAACATTAAAACCTTTTGTTACTCCCATTAATCATGTTCATGTCTCTGATAGAGGGCATTGTGGTTTTGTTAATATTCATGCACAAGACTATGATATCTCAGCACTGGGTTATGTTATTGAATTGCATGATGCTGGACGCCAGCTTTTTGCCAAGTTGAAAAAACAATCTAATATCACGCTTCATTGCCCTGCTAAAGTTGAACAAGTTCAGCGTAATATCGATT
The DNA here is from genome assembly GCF_003144325.1 of Proteus terrae. Taxonomy (GTDB): domain Bacteria; phylum Pseudomonadota; class Gammaproteobacteria; order Enterobacterales; family Enterobacteriaceae; genus Proteus; species Proteus terrae. Next base: position 125,305 of record NZ_PENS01000014.1, on the reverse strand, counting down.
CTGTTGAGGTAACACTTGATGATGGTACGCAATTATCGGGTAACTTACTGATTGCTGCTGATGGTACGAATTCACCTATCGGTCACCAGTGCAATATTCAATGGCAACGAGAGCCTTATAACCAAGTGGCTGTGATCGCTAATGTTAAAACGCAAATCGATCCTCAAGGTAAAGCTTTTGAGCGCTTTACAGAATTTGGTCCATTAGCAATGTTACCGATGAGTGAAGGGCGTAGCTCATTAGTGTGGTGTCATCCTATTGAAAAGCTGGATGAAGTTTCACAGTGGGATGATGAAACAACTATTGCACATTTACAACGTGATTTTGGCTGGCGTTTAGGAAAGATAGAGCATATTGGTAAGCGAAATTGTTACCCTTTAGCACTACAAAAAGCCAATCAAATTATTGGTCATCGTTTAGCGTTAGTTGGAAATGCCTCTCAAACACTTCATCCTATTGCAGGGCAAGGTTTTAACCTCGGTTTACGTGATGTTATGGCGCTCGCTAATACGATCACCCAAGCGATTAATGCCAATACCGATATAGGTAGTTATCGAGTACTCTCTCAATATCAACAACTTCGCCAACAAGATAGAGAAAAAACAATCTCTATTACTGATGGATTGGTGAAAGTGTTTGCAAATCGTTGTGTACCGCTGATTGTTTCTCGCAACTTAGGGTTAATGACGATGGAATTGCTCCCAATGATGAGAGATAAATTGGCGCATCAAACATTGGGCTGGACAGACTAGACAAGCAGAAAGAACAGTGCGCTCTAAAATAATCGCTTTTTAGGATACTTTTATTATGAAATCATTTGATGTTGTTATTGCTGGTGGTGGAATGGTTGGGCTTGCATTAGCCAGCGGATTACACGGGTGTGGATTACGTATAGCGATAATAGAAAATCACCCAGTAACGAAGCTTTTTCACCCACAGGATGATTTTTCATTACGGGTATCTGCTATTAATACAGCCAGTGAAATGTTGCTGAAAAAATTAGGTGTTTGGGAAAACTTACAGGCATTACGAACCGCGCCATATCAAGGTATGGACGTTTGGGATCAAGATAGTTTTGGTCGTATTGAGTTTTCAGCACAAAAAGAAGGGTTCAGCCACTTAGGCTCTATTATCGAAAATAACCTTATTCGTGAAGTTCTTTGGCAAAAATGTGAAAGCCACAGTGATATTACCTTCTATTCATCAACGCAGATTGAGCGTGTGGTGTGGGGGGAGAATGATGCATTTATAACTCTGAATGATGGTGAGATGTTAACGGCAAGATTAGTTGTCGGAGCTGATGGCGCTAATTCGTGGTTACGTAAACATGCAGATATTCCCCTGACTTTTTGGGATTATGAACATCATGCCTTAGTTGCTACTATTCGTACTGAACTGCCTCATGATAATGTTGCGCGTCAAGTATTTCATGGTGAAGGTATTTTGGCATTTCTACCTCTTTCTGATCCTCATACTTGTTCTATTGTTTGGTCTTTACCAAGTAACCTCGCTGAAAGTTATAAAAACGCAGAAAAAAACTTATTTGAGCGTACATTAGGTGTGACCTTTGATATGCGTTTAGGTCAATGTGAATTGATGAGCGATCGTATGACCATACCATTAACAGGTCGTTATGCTCGCCAATTTGCCGCTCCTCGTTTAGCACTATTAGGTGATGCAGCACATACAATCCATCCTTTAGCTGGACAAGGCGTTAACCTCGGTTTTATGGATGTTGCAGAGTTAATTGGTGAGATCCGTCGCTTAAAAGCAGAAGGTAAAGATTTTGGTGAATATCTCTATTTGAGACGATTCGAGCGTCGTCGCAAACATGCAGCAGCCGTAATGCTGGCAAGTATGCAAGGATTCCGTGAACTTTTTGCTGGCAACAACCCAGTTAAAAAACTGGTTCGGGATATCGGCCTTTCGTTAGCAGATAGTTTACCGGGGGTAAAACCTAAGTTACTTGAGCAAGCAATGGGGCTTTCTGATTTACCTGAATGGTTAAGTGATAAAAATTTCACTTCAGTTGAAAAAATCTAATTCCTCGCTTATTTCACATTACTTTTATTTATATCTGACTGAAGAAATAGAACTAAAAAAATCTATTTTTTCAGTCTATTCTTTGCACTAATTCCTTTTTTTCAGTAATTCCTCGCTAAAAATGAGCGCTGATACGCATAATTGCAATCATTAGTTCTGCATACCCATATGTCTACATTATGATTAAGAGACGCTATACCCTATTTTAACTTATGGTTTATTTTTTCTCACAATGCTAAGTTCAAGGGGATGGTATCGTTTGCGTTGTACATTAATTGCTCGTATTTGTTAAATCTATGTTTAAAAATAAACTTAAACTTGAGATTAACACTATGATTTTAAATCAAGTTTAATTTTATATTTAACAAATGCGTTCTCTGAATAATCTAAAGTAAAAGTAGAAAGAGGGAAGAATGGCAAAACAGACTCCGTTGTATGATGAGCATGTAGCCTGCGGTGCTCGTATGGTCGATTTTCATGGTTGGATGATGCCTTTGCACTATGGCTCCCAAATAGATGAACATCATATTGTACGTCGTGATGCTGGTATGTTTGATGTTTCTCATATGACCATTGTTGACTTACATGGCTCACAAGTTAAAGATTTTCTACGTTATTTATTAGCGAATGATATCGCTAAGCTCACCGAAAAAGGTAAGGCGCTTTATACCGGTATGCTAAACGCATCAGGTGGTGTAATTGATGATCTTATCGTCTATTACTTTGATGACTCTTTCTATCGCCTTGTTGTGAACTCCGCTACTCGTGAGAAAGATCTGGCATGGATTGAACAACATGCTTCAGATTATGTTGTGGATATCTCAGTTCGTGACGATTTGGCATTAATCGCTGTTCAAGGTCCTCATGCACAAGAGAAAGTACAAAGCTTATTAACTGAAGCGCAACGCCAAGTTGTTTGTGCTATGAAGCCTTTCTATGGTGTAGAACTTGGAGACTTATTTGTTGCAACAACAGGCTATACCGGTGAAGCAGGTTATGAAATTGCAATGCCAAAAGAGCAAGCAGTCGATTTTTGGAAAAAATTATTAGCTGTGGGTGTTAAACCTGCAGGATTAGGTGCGAGAGATACATTACGTTTAGAAGCCGGAATGAACCTCTATAGCCAAGAGATGGATGAAACTGTTAATCCACTTGAAGCGAATATGGGATGGACGATTGCATGGACACCGGAAGATCGTCAATTTATTGGTCGAGAAGCATTAGAAAAATTACGCGCAACAGGCACAGATAAACTTGTTGGTCTTGTAATGCGAGAGAAAGGTGTGTTGCGTGCAGGTACTGCCGTACACTTTACTGATGATTTAGGTGAATTAAGAGAAGGTATTATCACAAGTGGTACTTTTTCGCCTACATTAGGCTTTAGTATTGCATTAGCAAGAGTTCCCGCAGGTATAAAAGATAGCGCAATTGTATTAATGCGTAATCGTGAGATGCCAGTAGAAGTGGTAAAACCTGGTTTTGTTCGTTCAGGTAAAGCATTGGTATAGCACGCACTATTATTTTAAATGGAGAGTAAGGTCAATGAGTCAAATACCTAGTGAATTAAAATACGCACAATCTCATGAGTGGATCCGTTCAGAAGGCAATGGTGAATACACTATCGGTATTACTGAACATGCACAGGAATTATTAGGTGATATGGTGTTTGTTGATCTACCAGAAGTAGGTAGAGAAGTCGCAATCGGTGATGATTGTGCCGTAGCGGAATCAGTAAAAGCCGCATCAGATATTTACGCACCATTGTCGGGTGAAATTATCGCAGTAAATGAAGAGTTAAATGACTCTCCAGAGCTTGTCAACAGTGCACCTTACGGAGAAGGTTGGTTATTTCGCATTAAAGCAAATAATGAAAGCGAATTAGACGACTTACTTGATGCCGCAGGTTATCAAGAACTGGTAGATAGCGAAGAGTAAAACGAAGCGCCCCGTCAAATCAATGCCGGGGCGTTTTTATTTGTTAGCTTGTTGTCGTAATGCTATTTCAACGCGCTTTAAGCCGTGTGCTATTTACCTATCCATTCATAGTGAATTCAGGAAATTACTTGCAATGACACAGACTTTAAATCAGTTAGAGTATCGCGATGAATTTATTCGTCGCCATATTGGTTCATCACCAGAACAGATTAAAGAGATGCTCAGTGCTGTTGGCGTCTCCTCATTAAATGAATTAACTCAAAAAATTGTTCCAGATAATATTCAATTAGAGACACCACCGAATGTGGGTGCAGGAGCAACAGAGCAAGAAGCCTTGGCTGAACTAAAAGCGATCGCTAGCCAAAATAAACGTTTTGCTTCTTACATTGGAATGGGTTACGCACCTTCTGTATTACCCCCTGTGATTTTGCGTAATTTATTAGAAAATCCGGGTTGGTATACCGCTTATACACCGTATCAGCCAGAAGTTTCTCAAGGTCGTCTAGAATCACTACTGAATTTCCAACAGGTTACAATTGATTACACAGGAATGGATCTCGCCTCTGCATCGTTGCTAGATGAAGCAACAGCAGCTGCAGAAGCAATGGCAATGGCAAAACGTGTAAGCAAATTAAAAAATGCGGAGCGTTTCTTTGTTGCTGATGATATTCACCCTCAAACTTTAGATGTTGTCAGAACTCGTGCTGATACCTTTGGTTTTGAAGTAGTTGTTGATAAGGCTGAAAAAGTATTAGAGCTTGAAGGTGTCTTTGGCGTGCTATTACAACAAGTCGGCACAACGGGTGAAGTTCATGATCACAGTAAGTTATTAGCAGCACTAAAAGAACGCAAAATTATTACCAGTGTTGCCGCTGATTTAATGGCGCTGGTGGTACTCACTGCACCTGGTCATCAAGGTGCTGATATCGTATTAGGCTCAGCGCAACGTTTTGGTGTTCCAATGGGCTACGGTGGACCACATGCGGCATTCTTTGCTTGTCGTGATGAATATAAACGTGCGATGCCGGGACGTATTATTGGTGTTTCTCGTGATGCTGCGGGTAATCGTGCATTACGTATGGCGATGCAAACGCGTGAGCAACATATTCGCCGTGAAAAAGCGAACTCCAATATTTGTACATCCCAAGTCTTACTTGCCAATATTGCGGCGATGTATGCGGTTTATCATGGGCCAGAAGGATTAAAAACCATCGCTCAACGTATTCATCGTTTAACAGATATTTTAGCCGCGGGTTTACAACAAAACGGTATGGCATTACGCCATAAAACTTGGTTTGATACTTTAACGATTGATACCGTAGATAAAGCTGCTGTATTACAACGCGCTAAAGATGCTGAAATTAACTTACGTACTGATATTGTGGGTGCCGTGGGTGTAACACTAAGCGAAATTACAACACGTGAAGATGTATTAAAGCTTGTTGAAATTATCAGTGGTAAAGCATTTGCCGGTGATATTGATGTACTTGATAAACAAGAGGCATCTGCATCAGCATCAATCCCTGCTTCTATGCAACGTAAAGACACAGTGCTGACGCATGAAAACTTCCATCGTTATCACAGCGAAACAGAAATGATGCGCTATATGCATCGTTTAGAAAACAAAGACTTAGCATTGAATCAAGCGATGATCCCATTAGGCTCATGTACAATGAAACTTAATGCTGCCGCTGAAATGATCCCGATTACATGGCCTGAGTTTACAGAGTTACATCCATTCTGCCCAGCTTATCAAGCGAAAGGCTATCAAGTGATGATTGGACAACTCTCCAGTTGGCTTGCTGCATTAACGGGTTATGATGCGATGTGTATGCAACCAAACTCAGGTGCCCAAGGTGAATATGCCGGTTTATTAGCTATTCGTCGTTATCACCAAAGTCGTGGAGAAGGTGCGCGACATATCTGTTTGATCCCAAGTTCAGCACACGGTACTAACCCAGCGTCCGCCCATATGGCAGGAATGACAGTGGTTGTTGTCGGTTGTGATGATAACGGTAATATCGATATTGCGGACTTAAAAGCCAAAGCAGAAAAGCACCAAGCTGAACTTTCTTGTGTGATGGTGACATATCCATCAACACATGGTGTTTATGAAGAAGGTATTCGTGAAGTTTGTGAAATCATTCATCAATATGGCGGACAAGTTTATCTTGATGGTGCCAATATGAATGCGCAAGTGGGGATCACTACACCAGGCTTTATTGGCTCTGATGTTTCTCACTTAAACTTACATAAAACCTTCTGTATTCCTCATGGCGGTGGTGGCCCAGGCATGGGACCTATTGGTGTGAAATCACACTTAGCACCGTTTGTACCAGGGCATTCTGTTGTTGAAATGGAGAATGTTACTACACAAGGTGCGGTTTCTGCGGCTCAATTTGGTAGCGCTTCAATACTACCAATTAGCTGGATGTATATTCGTATGATGGGCGCACAAGGGCTTAAACAAGCCAGCCAAGTTGCGATCTTAAATGCGAACTATATCGCGCAACGCCTAAAAAATGACTATGACATTCTTTATGCTGGCGCTGATGGTTATGTCGCACATGAATGTATTATCGATATTCGTCCATTAAAAGCGAATTATGGTATCAGTGAAATGGATGTAGCTAAGCGTTTAATTGACTATGGATTCCACGCTCCAACCATGTCATTCCCTGTTGCGGGTACATTAATGATTGAGCCAACAGAATCCGAAAGTAAAGTTGAAATTGATCGCTTTATTGAGGCTCTGCTTTCTATTCGTGCTGAAATTGCACTGGTAGATAAAGGCGTATGGCCAATTGACGATAACCCATTAGTTAATGCGCCTCATACTCAATATGAATTAGTGCAAGAGTGGCCACATAGTTATAGCCGTGAATGTGCGGTGTTCCCAAGTGAAGCAACGAAACAAAACAAATATTGGCCAGCGGTTAAACGTCTTGATGATGTGTATGGCGACCGTCATTTACATTGTTCATGCGCACCAATTAGTGATTATGAGTAAGCTTTAATCTAGCAATATTCCTAAATAAAATACCGATGGTTAAGTTAGCCATCGGTATTTTTTATTTAATATATTCAGTATTGAATATATTACTTCAGCCAGCCTTTTTTCTGCGCCTCTAATAATTGAGGGTAGAGATATTGCCAAAATTCCGGCCACTGTTTTTCAATAAACAGATTACGCGCCAATACTTGCTCTAAGCGGATATTATTTTCAACCCAACTTTGGCCTTCATTATGTAAATTCATAAGCATTGGCATGGTACGATCAAGAATATTGGCAAACTGAGATTCTGGTGTTTCAGCTGCATCATATTCCAACCATAAATTGAGAAAATATTCACTTTGTGGAGAAGGTAATAAAGCGAAAATACGTTTTGCGGCTTTTTGCTCGTGCTCTTTAATCGCTTCACGAGCAGCAACATCATAAACCATCACATCGCCAGCATCTATTTCAACGATATCGTGAACAAGCGCTAACTGAATAGCACGCCCCATATCAATATCACCCGCATAGGGCTGAAAACTCATTGCCGCAACGGCAAAGTGCCAGCTATGTTCTGCAGTATTTTCAGAACGACTATTGTCTAATACATTATTTTTACGATAAACACGTTTTAGTTTATCTAACTCCATAATAAAGTTAATCGTATCAGAGAAGGGGCCAAATGCCCCTTTAGGTAATTGTGTCATAAAAACCCGTATTGGTATGATAAATAAAAATTACTCTTCTTCTAAAGAATAAGGCAATGGTTTGATGGATAGACGGCTGATGTTATCGCCTTGAACTCTAAATACACTATCGAGCTTCATATCGTTATTCATAACAACTTCAGCCAAAATAGTATTATCAGCCATACGTACAGCACTCAATACCGTTCCTGTTTTACGCCATTTATCTTCGCCTAATTGCCATTCAACGCTACCGCCAATTTCAGGTAATTCAGTACCACCACCTGATAATAGGTACATTGCACGTTTATTGGCACCTCTGAATTTTGCGCGAGATACCATTTCTTGTCCGGTATAACAGCCTTTTTTAAAGCAGATGCTCAGCGGTAATGCTTGCAGATTTGTTGCTTGAGGTAAGAATTGTTCAATATTTGGAGTATCAATAATAGGATATCCAGCCTCGATATCTAAGGCCAACCATTGCTCGCTATTACTGGTTTCTGCTTTTAATGTTATTGCAAGATTTTTTGCTGTTTCTTCATCTGTTACGATTAAAAAACGTTCAGTAGGTAAAGGTAGCTGAAGAATATAAGTATTATGGTGATTAACAACTTCATTTGCTTTACGAGGGATATTTGGAAAGTAATTGGCCAATGCAAGAGCAGCACCTTGTCCGGCTAATCCTAATAAAACGCTATCTGTATTCTCAGCTAAGGTTACTTTTGAAAATACGGCATATTTTTTTAATTCAGTAAGTTGTTTTTGCGCAACATTTTTACGCAGAATATAAGCAAAACCTTCTTGCTGGTGGAATAAGCGAAGCGTACTCCACATTTTACCTTTTGCTTCACAGTGTGCAGACAATGTATGTGTCGTTGTTGGAAGAGCTGCAATATCCGTAGTTAATTGACCTTGTAGATATTTTTCACTGTCAGCACCTGTTGCTGTTATCAGTGACCATTCATCTAAAGAAACCAGTGTTAATGGTAAATTGATTGCTGCATGAGGGCGTTTAGCCTGAGTAGAATTTTGAGTCATGATGTCACCAGCTATTAAATTAATCAGATACATCAGTTATGGTAAAAGAGTGACAAGACAATGCAAGTCATTATTATTTTTAACGCACAGAAAATGAACCTGATAAATAACAAATGAAAGCGTGTTCAATAGGTTGTCTATGAGACTAAACCTACAAACTGTGATCATTTTGATGTTAAAAATTTTACGATAAGACTATCATCAGGGCTAGGAAGAAATAGTGGTATTTCTTGATTTGAACAATGTAAAGAGCAGAGTATGACTATCGATATAGAGAATAAAGCACGAATTAATTGGGCATGTCGTCGCGGAATGCGTGAACTGGATATTTCTATCATGCCTTTTTTCGAGAATGAGTACGATACGCTATCTGATAACGATAAAGCGCTTTTTGTTCGTTTACTAGAGTGTGCAGATCCTGATTTATTTAACTGGTTAATGAATCATGGACGCCCTGATGATGATGCGCTCTATTATATGGTGAAATTAATCCAAGAGCGTAATAAAGCGAGAATGGCGGAGATCGTTGATAAATATTAATAAAATAGATTATCAAATCAGCGATAGATCAAATAGTAATTAAGATTGATTAAAAATGACGCTTTTATTTTCTCATCAAATAAAGGCGTTTTTATTTTTTATAAAAATTTAATAATATTAATAACACTCTAAAATTTACTGAAATAACAAATGTAGTTACGCTAAGTTTGCGCACCATCTCTAAAAATGATGGCTTAAATCGCCTTTTTTTCGATGTTTTTCGTTTTATACTGAATAAATCAGGTATGCTGAATTTATTAAAACAACGATTAAAAAAGAATATAAATTACGTATTTATTATTAAGTTATATTTTTTGAACACATATTAAATAGAAAGGATAGCCATAAATAATTGAGCTAACATGTAAGATAAATTATTTGCAAGGTTAAGAAAGAAGTTACATTATAAATAGGTTGGTCTTTATTATCTTTAACTTATTTATATCCGTATAGAATTACAGCAGGAGTTAATATAACTCGTGATTTTATGGAAATCGCACCTCACAGTATCATGGTTCACTCAACTTTTCTCAACGGTTGCTTATGTTGCCTTTGTGATAGGCTTACTGTTGTATCCGTGGCCTCCTGATTTTATTTATGTTTGGGTGCCATTGTTACTTTTCCTGATCGGCAGTTGGTATTTCACACAAAAGAATATTAGTCGTATCAAAGGGGATTTTGTTTTACTAAATGGTAATCGAATTCAATGGAAACTGCATGAATGGCAAATAACAAAAAGCCCTTGGATCAGCCGTTTTGGTACTCGAATAACGTTGACTTCTATTCTAAATAAAAAGCAAATCACGTTATGGGTCGCTTTTGATAGTATGACTGAAAATGAGTGGCGTAACTTCTCTCAGTTATTAATGCAATATCCAGATATTTAATACCTGGATATTAAATTTATAAATTTTCTTCTACTTCACGTAGAATTTGCATACACCATTGTGATAAACGTTCATCAGTTTCTTCAAACTGGTTAACGTCATCTAATGCAAGACCAACAAAATGCTTACCATCATCCGATAAAGGTTTTGGGCTGATAAATTCATACCCATCAACAGGCCAGAATCCAATAAACTTAACACCACTTGGTAATAAATGATGGTAGAGCATACCCAGCGCATCAAGAAACCATTCGCTGTAATCAACTTGATCGCCCATTCCATACATTGCAATAAGCTTATTTTTTAAATTTAATGTCGGCAATGTATCCCAAATATTGAGCCAATCTTCTTGGATCTCACCAAAATCCCAAGTTGGAATACCTAAAATAAGGATGTCATATTGTTCCATAAGCGTGAGATCACACTCTTGAACATTATGAAGATCAACAAACTCTTCACCGAGAATATCACGAATTTTTTCTGCTGCCATTTCGGTGTAACAGGTGCTAGAACCGTAAAATAGACCAATTTTCATAAAGGTTTTTAGGATATTTTTGCCAATAAAGGTCACTATTGTACCAGAAAATTTTTTTTATAAGGCATAATGTAAAGGCGATAAGCTAAAGAGAGGGAGCGCAAGACCGTGTCACAAACTAAATTATCGACAAAAAAGACAACTCATACCAATGAAGATACTGATATTATCATTGAACAATTTCTCGACAATATTTGGTTAGAGCAAGGCTTATCCGCTAATACACTCAGCTCTTATCGCTTAGATTTACAAGCACTAGGCCAATGGCTTGCACACCAGCAATTAGATTGGTTATCAGCCACTACTTTGGATTTACAATCTTTTCTCGCGACACGTTTAGATGAAGGCTATAAAGCCAGCAGCGCCGCTCGATTGCTTAGTACAATGCGTCGATTATTCCAATATTTATATCGTGAAAAATTACGTTTAGATGATCCTAGTGCATTACTTTCAACGCCTAAGCTCCCAAAACGTTTACCAAAAGATTTAAGTGAGCGACAAGTTGATGACCTACTCAATGCCCCCTGTATTGATGAGCCACTTGAATTGCGCGATAAAGCAATGCTTGAAGTCCTTTATGCGTGTGGACTTCGTGTTTCTGAATTAGTGGGATTATCCCTTTCTGATATCAGCTTACGACAAGGCGTGCTACGTGTTATTGGTAAAGGTGATAAAGAACGATTAGTTCCTTTAGGTGAAGAAGCTATTTACTGGCTAGAGCAATATCTGCAATATGGAAGACCCACTTTAATGCAAGGGAAAACGGACGATATTGTTTTTCCTAGCTTAAGAGGGCAAAAAATGACACGACAAACATTCTGGCATCGGATAAAACATTATGCCGTGATAGCAGGGATTGATACTGAAAAACTATCACCCCATGTGTTGCGTCATGCATTTGCGACACATCTCTTAAATCATGGAGCAGACTTGCGTGTTGTACAGATGTTATTGGGGCACAGTGACCTCTCTACAACACAGATTTATACCCATGTTGCAACAGAGCGCTTGAAGGCGCTTCATCAGCAACATCACCCAAGGGGATAGCCGCTAAATAGCTGGCGTTAAATAGGAATTCAAATGAAAAAGAAATTATTCTGGTTGCCAATCTTATTAAGTATGGTGTCAATGCCAGTGCTTGCTGACAATACTTCTATTGAAGCGCAATTGGCTAAAATGCAGATTAAAGCAGAGAGTATTCAACCAACGCCGATTGTTGGATTAAATGCAGTATTATCAGATAAAGGCATTTTTTATATTACAGATGATGGTAAATATCTGACTGCAGGGCCTATTTATAATATTAGTAGTGGTGAGCCAGTTAGTATTGCTAATCAAGTTATTATGAAAAAAATAGACTCACTTAAAAATGAAATGATTGTTTATAAAGCGCGTAATGAGCGCCATATGATCACCATTTTTACTGATATCAGTTGCCCTTATTGCCAAAAACTTCACCAAGAAGTGCCTGAACTGAATAAACAGGGTGTAACAGTGCGTTATTTGGCATTTCCTCGTAACGGTGTTGGCAATAATATCGTGAGTAAAGAAATGAATGCTGTGTGGTGTAGTGGTTTTCCTAATAAATCATTAGACAGTGCATTTAAAGGTGACAAAATTATCCCCATTGATGAATGTGCAAAAATCAATATCAATGAACATTTTAAATTAGGCACCATGATGGGTATTCAAGGCACTCCTGCTATTGTATTACCTAATGCCAGTATTTACGGTGGGTATATTTCTGCTCAAAACCTTGTTGAATTATTAGATAAAAAAGAGAAGTAATTACGTTTTATGGTCACTATTGAACCGACACTGCGTCGTCGAATTGCAAAGGCAACTCAATTACCGGATAACTTAGATCCCTTATTACGACAAATTTATGCTAATCGCGGAATAACATCTGAAGTTCAACTAGAACGATCGTTAAAAGGCTTACTTCATTATCAAGCATTAACAGGAATAGAAACGGCAATTTCATTACTGATTGAGGCGTTACAGCAACAATCTCGTATTGTAATTGTCGGCGATTTTGATGCTGATGGCGCAACAAGTACCGCACTTGCGATTAAAGCATTACGGCAAATGGGATTTAAGCAAGTTAGCTATCATATTCCTAATCGCTTTGATGATGGCTATGGTTTAAGCCCTCAAGTTGTTCATGACGTTGCTAAAAAGGGAGTTGATCTTATTATCACCGTTGATAATGGAATTTCCTCTTTTGAAGGTGTGGATACCGCTCATGAATATGGCATTCGTGTCCTCGTTACTGATCACCATTTACCCGGACAAACCTTACCCGCGGCTGATGCGATTATTAATCCTAACCTGACAGATTGTTCTTTTTTATCTAAATCATTAGCTGGTGTTGGCGTTACTTTTTATTTAATGACGGCATTAAGAGCTGAATTAGAAAAACAAGGTTGGTTTGAGCAACAAAACTTAGTTCGCCCCAATATGGCGGATTTTCTTGATTTAGTTGCATTAGGCACAGTGGCAGACGTTGTTCCTCTCGATGAAAATAATCGTATTTTTGTTTATGAAGGATTACGCCGAATTAGAGCTGGTCGTTGTTGTGTAGGAATAAAAGCGCTAACGGAAGTCTCTCGAAAAGAACTCGCTCAACTAGTCAGTAGCGATTTGGGTTTCTCTTTAGGGCCACGCTTAAACGCTGCTGGGCGTCTTGATGATATGTCTGTGGGTGTTGCTTTACTTTTAACCGACAATATTGGTTCTGCGCGTGAAATTGCTAATGAACTTGATGGATTAAATCAAACTCGGCGTGAAATTGAAGCGGGTATGCAAGAAGAAGCTTCAACCATTTTCCGTCAATTTATGGGAACACAACATGATTTACCAAATGGTTTAGCGATCTATCATCCTGAGTGGCATCAAGGTGTTGTAGGTATTTTAGCTTCTCGTATTAAAGAAAAATTGCATCGCCCTGTTATTGCTTTTGCACCTAGCGGTGATGGTTTGTTGAAAGGCTCTGGTCGTTCAATAAGTGGTGTACATCTTCGAGATGCATTAGAACGATTAAATACGTTAAATCCGGGGTTGATGGTGAAATTCGGTGGGCACGCAATGGCTGCTGGGCTTTCACTTGAAGAAGAGAAATTCCCACTGTTTCAGCGTCATTTTTCGTCTTTGATGGCAGAGTTGGTTTCCGATGAACAGTTACAAGGCGTAATTTTATCGGATGGTGAACTAACCGATAATCAACTTTCATTACCTATCGCCGAAATGCTAAGAGAAGCAGGGCCTTGGGGACAGGCTTTTCCTGAACCTCTATTTGACGGTAAATTTACGTTGTTACAACAACGTATTGTAGGTAGTAAGCATTTAAAAATGATGCTTCAGCCAGTGAATAGTCATTTAATGATTGATGCGATTGCATTCAATGTTGATATCAATATGTGGCCGGATAACAGCATTAAAACGGTAGAGTTAGCCTATCGACTAGATGTAAATGAGTTTAGAGGACAACGTAATGCACAACTGCTTGTTGAGCACATTTGGCCTTGTTAACACAAATAAGTAAGTAATTTATCGTGATATAAAGGGTAACGTTGTTATGGTAATAACTATCTGGTAGACAATTGTATATAAATGCTATAAACCCGCTGATATATCCGTTACAATATGCGGTTCAAAATTTATTCCAACTGTTTTTTGAAAACAACATAAAGACGAAAAAGTATGTTTGAAATCAACCCCGTAAAACACCAAATAGAAGAAGTCTCTGAAAGAACAAATGTTCTCAGGGGGTATCTTTGACTATGATGCCAAGAAAGAGCGTTTAGAAGAAGTTAACGCTGAATTAGAGCAACCTGATGTATGGAATGAGCCAGAAAGGGCACAAGCATTGGGCAAAGAGCGTTCATCTCTTGAGGCCATCGTAGAAACAATCGATCAGTTAGATCAAGGATTAGAAGATGTTTCTGGTTTACTTGATTTAGCGGTTGAAGCTGATGATGAAGAAACATTTAACGAAGCTATTGCTGAATTAGATGGTTTAAATAAAAAGCTTGAGCAATTAGAATTCCGTCGCATGTTCTCTGGTGAATATGATAGTGCGGATTGCTACCTTGATTTACAAGCAGGCTCTGGTGGTACAGAAGCGCAGGATTGGGCAAGTATGCTGATGCGTATGTACTTACGTTGGGCTGAATCAAGAGGCTTTAAAACAGAAATTATTGAAGAATCTGACGGTGATGTTGCAGGATTAAAATCAGCGACTATCAAAATTATTGGTGAGTACGCTTATGGTTGGTTACGTACAGAAACAGGTGTTCATCGCTTAGTTCGTAAAAGTCCATTTGACTCAGGTGGCCGTCGCCATACCTCATTTAGCTCTGCCTTTATTTACCCTGAAGTTGATGACAATATTGATATTGAAATCAACCCAGCTGATTTACGTATTGACGTTTATCGTGCTTCAGGTGCGGGTGGACAGCACGTTAACAAAACAGAATCTGCGGTGCGTATTACCCACGTTCCAACAGGTCTTGTCACTCAATGCCAAAACGATCGCTCTCAGCATAAGAACAAAGATCAGGCAATGAAGCAGATGAAAGCGAAATTATACGAGCTGGAAATGCAGAAGAAAAATGCAGACAAGCAAGTAATGGAAGATAACAAGTCCGATATTGGCTGGGGTAGTCAAATTCGTTCTTATGTTCTTGATGATTCACGCATTAAAGATTTACGTACTGGTGTGGAAACACGTAATACGCAAGCAGTATTAGACGGTGATCTTGATAAATTTATTGAAGCTAGCTTAAAAGCGGGCCTGTGAGGAAAAACATGTCGCAACAGCAACAAGGTGCGGAGCAGGCACCTGATTTAAATAACGAACTGCAAACACGCCGCGAAAAATTATCCGCTTTACGCGATAATGGTAACGCATTCCCAAATGATTTCCGCAGAGACGCTCTGTCTGACGAATTACATCAAAAGTATGATGCAATGAGTGCAGAAGAGTTAGAAGCAGCGAATGTGGAAGTTTCTATTGCAGGTCGTATGATGACTCGCCGTATTATGGGCAAGGCATCTTTCGCTACATTGCAAGACATGGGTGGCCGTATTCAGCTTTATGTTTCTCGTGATGATTTACCAGAAGGTATTTATAACGAGCAATTTAAAAAATGGGATCTGGGCGATATCTTAGGTGCTCGCGGTCGTGTTTTCAAAACGAAAACAGGTGAATTAAGTGTTCACTGTACAGAAGTGCGTTTATTAACTAAAGCACTGCGCCCGTTACCGGATAAATTCCACGGTTTAGCTGACCAAGAAATGCGTTATCGTCAGCGTTATCTAGATCTGATATCTAACGAAGAATCGCGCAAAACTTTCCAAATTCGTTCACAAGTTATGGCGGGTATCCGTCAATTTATGGTGAACAAAGGCTTTATGGAAGTTGAAACGCCGATGATGCAAACTATCCCTGGTGGAGCAAGTGCGCGTCCGTTTATTACTCACCATAATGCGTTAGATATCGATATGTATCTGCGTATTGCGCCTGAGTTATATTTAAAACGTTTAGTTGTCGGTGGTTTTGATCGCGTATTCGAAATCAACCGTAACTTCCGTAACGAAGGTGTATCACCACGTCATAACCCTGAGTTCACCATGATGGAACTCTATATGGCGTATGCAGATTATCGTGACCTGATTGAATTAACTGAGGAGTTATTCCGTACATTAACTGAAAATGTACTGGGTTCTTCGTTAGTGAAATATGGTGATCAAGAGTTTGATTTTGGTAAACCATTTGCCAAATTAACCATGAAAGAAGCTATCTGCAAATATCGTCCAGAAACTGCAATGGCTGATCTTGATGATATGGATAAAGCGGTTGCTATTGCTCAGTCTATCGGTATTAAGATTGAGAAAAGCTGGGGCTTAGGTCGTGTTCAATGTGAAATTTTTGAAGAAGTTGCTGAAAGCCACTTAATTCAACCAACGTTCATCATTGAATACCCAGCTGAAGTTTCTCCACTGGCTCGTCGTAACGATGATAATCCATTTATCACTGATCGCTTTGAATTCTTTATTGGTGGTCGTGAAATTGGTAATGGCTTCTCAGAACTTAATGATGCTCAAGACCAAGCAGAGCGTTTTGAAGATCAAGTTCGCCAAAAAGAAGCGGGTGATGCAGAAGCGATGTTCTTTGACCATGACTACATTACGGCATTAGAACACGGTTTACCTCCAACAGCTGGTTTAGGTATTGGTATTGACCGTATGGTGATGTTATTTACTGACAGCCATACCATTCGTGATGTTATTCTATTCCCGGCAATGCGCCCTAATAAATAATTGTTATTTTAAATAAATCCTTAATTTAACAATAGCATTAACGAAGAACAATATAGTTACAAGGCCACCGAAAGGTGGCTTTTTTGTTTTTAAAAACAGTGAGTTGTCTTTTTTGCGATGATTAAGTAATCATTTAAATAAGAAGGGGATTGTCGTTCAATTAGGGAAGCGTATAATCAAGAAAATCAATTGCGGGCGTAGTTCAATGGTAGAACGAGAGCTTCCCAAGCTCTATACGAGGGTTCGATTCCCTTCGCCCGCTCCAAACTCAAGTCTCTCCCGAAGTCTACCAAACTTAATTTTTCCTTGATAAATCAGCAGTTATAGCATTTTATTACTCTATTGAACTCGGGGGGATAATTGCCCCCTGCTATGCTTTTTTAACCCAAGATGAATTGCCAGAGTTTCTTTGTATTCTGAACACCTATGCCAGTAGGGTGCTTGCTAAAATAGCAATGCAATTGCTTATTTTGCTAGGAATCAAGGAAACCCGCCAGACCGGAAATGGTCTCTTCCTAGAATTTCAGATTGCCATCGCTGCAGTATGTACAATATTGATCACTGGCATAGTGTGCATCGGGTTCCGACATCGCATTCCTCAGGCCTAACAATACTTTTCGTGTTTTGACATATGATGTCCTTATGGTGATATCCTGATTAATAAACATATTAAATATGTTTTGTGCGGGTGATGCATCAGATCAAAGAAAAGGTGAAGCTCCCAGTATCTCCAGCCAGAAATACCGGGGACTTATTTTACCTGGCGATGAGCGCGAACACGCCCCAGCCAAAGTATTCTCTCGTGTACGTTACGTGACGTTTTGGCGAGATGTTTAGCTCGGCTCTGACTTCTGCTGCAAAGTCATCATCAGGATTGGCGTCCAGCCAGCGACGCATGGTCAGCCATTTCGCTGCCTCATACCGGTCCCAGCCTTCCTGATCTGCCAGTACCATTTCCACCACGTCATAGCCGAGGCCGTCGAACTCGCTGACAAGTCCTGACAGCGTCAGGAAATCGCTCGTCGAGCTGACGCCACAGGCTTGGGCTATTTCGTCTGATGCTGGGAACTGACGCCAGTAGGGTTCACCGATGAGCAGGATCCCACCTGGTTTAAGGCTCCGCGCCAGCAACTCAACCATTCCAACAAATCCACCGGCAATCCATGTCGCGCCGACGCAAGCGGCTACATCGCATTTTTCTTCTGCCACATACCCGGCGGCATCGTTATGAATGAAATGAACACGGTTGCTTACGCCGAGTTCTTCCGCACGCCGTCTGGCTTGCTCGCTGAACAACTGACTCATATCGATACCGACACCAGTAATGGCGTGATCACGGGCCCAGGTACAGAGCATTTCCCCCGAGCCACTGCCAAGATCAAGGATGCGAGTATTCGGCTTCATGCGTAATATTCGACCCAGTGTGTTGTACTTTTCGGGCGTAAAAGGGTTATGAATGCGGTGTTCGCTTTCGCTAATAGTAAAAATACGTGGGATATCCATGATCCTCTCCTTAACGGTTATCGAGCTGGGCGCGGACGTTATTCAGTCCGGTAGTGTTAATGCGATAAGGCTGACCGTTGACGGATTTGATCAGCTTTTTGGCTTTGAGTTTTTTGAAGACGGTGAGCGTGCAGTCGACAAGTAGCAGCCCTTCGCGACTGTAGCATTCAACGGCGGTGACGCGACCTGAAGCATCGCGGACGTGTGCAATACGTCCACCTTTGGCGAGAACGTGTAAGGTACGTTGTTCCTGACGGGATAAATTCATACTGGAAAACCTGTTTCATCATCATGTGTAAAACATGCAAACATACAGCGGTGTCCGCATTCGATTTTAGCGCATTGATAATCAGTCCGGCCTGTAAAGGTCGGGGAAACTGATTATCAGATGATGACATTCTCCAGCATCGAAGCCTCGGGTTGAGTTGAAAGGTATTTACGTGGTGAATGATATCACCTGTTTGTTATAAGTGAAAAGGGCGGAGTGATAAATGTGATCCCAAACAGGCAATAAAGAATCACCTTGTTTTGGCGCTTGTCTGGTACTGGAAGGAAACCGACTGCACTATCTGGCTGACCGAGCCAGCATTATCGGTGAATTCAGTAACGCAGAATTTTTGAAGTTGGATGAAGTATTCCCACGTTTTATCAGCCAGATGGAATAGATGTTGATGTTGACCATTGGTGACATCGATTCTCGTCATGCCAACGGCGTCGCCCTGAACCAAAGAAGCCCAGCTTTGCTTCCTCACTCAAGGAAGGTAACAAAAACTCTCTTTCGTTATGGATTTAAACCAGATGGTGAAGTTTGTTTCGACGATATTTGTTTCCGCGCTTCAGATTATTTTTAGATAAAAATAGAATTATTTAATTTTATTTATATTAAATAGGTGAGTCAGGTTGTATCACCTCATGTAAACGCCTTCCTCCTAATATCTATAATCGCACCTACTTACTTAAAATAACTCGAGAGTAGCCACTGTGATAATCAAATAAATAGTATAAAGCTCAAATGCTAGTTAAGTGATAATAAGATTTATTATTGGAAGAATTTTTATTCTTTAAATAAATTATTAAAGAAAGTAACTATATAAACAATATAGTTATTATTTTATTTCTTTAACTATTATTATTCATTTTTATCACCACTTTATTTTAATGATATGATTTTAAATGATTTTATATTTTCTTCATCAAGTTATAAAAAATGATATATAAGTAACACTTTTGCTTCTCCCCTCTAACTATTTTTATGTATAGAAAATTAAAAATAAATTTATAAAAAAAATTAGTAAAAAATTAAAATAAATTGAAAAAGTGTCGATAAGAGTACATTACGCCCAATTGGGATTACTTTATCTTGTTAGTTGAGAAATTCGATGCAGAAACTTCGTAATATTACTATTCGTCTGATGATGATAATCATTCTGGGGATATTATGTGTGTTATTTGGCAGTGTCAGTCTTTATAGCGCATGGTCACTATCACAAATATCTAAAGGCAATCAATCTGATAATCAAATAATAAAACAAATGGCTGCACTCAGTCAGGGAAATGATCAGTACTTTCGATTCACTTCTCGATTAAATCGTCTCGTTAAGGAGAAAGCAGAAGGCAAAAAAGTCGATTTTACACAAGCACAACTGGCGATGGAAAATATGGAAAAGCAGATTATATATATGAAGTCTGTTTCTCCAGGGCCGATGGATGCAAAAGTATCAAAAGAGCTAATGGATGTATGGCAAGCTCTTTTTGAGCAAGGAGTAAAAAAGCAGATGGAATTAGCGCTCAATGGCACCATTGAGCAATATGAATATCATGCAAAAAATGTAACACCTGCGTTGAGTCGCGAATTAGGTAATGTGAGTGAGAACTTTAATAATACTGCAAATATAAAAATTGATAGCACCATTGAAGAAGTGGATGAGCTTATTGAAGTGACACAAATTGTTATTATTATTAGCGCCATTTTAGGGGGAGTTATTCTGATCCTCACTGACCGTTATTTACTGGCAATGTTACAAAAACCACTTGAAAGCATTCGCCAACATTTTGTGAAAATTACAGAAGGCGATCTGAGTCAGTCCCTTGAGCCTTTTGGTAATAACTGTGCTGGGCGATTAATACCGTTATTAAATGATATGCAAAATAGTTTGCATGAAGCGGTAAGTACGATCCGAATGGGAAGTGAAAGCATCTATCGTGGTGCATCTGAAATTGCCAAAGGGAATAACGATTTGGCTTCTCGTACAGAAGAGCAAGCAACGGCATTAGAGCAAACAGCCGCGAGTATGGAAGAGATAACAGCTGCCGTTAACCAGAACATGGAACATGCTTACCAGGCGAGAGAATTGGCTGAAGTTGCATCAGTGACTGTTGAAAAAGGCAATGAATTAGCTGAATCTGTTGTAACAACAATGGATGGGATCTCTGATAGTTCAAGTAAAATTGCAGATATCATCGACGTTATTAATAATATTGCGTTTCAAACAAATATACTTGCTTTAAATGCGTCAGTAGAAGCGGCAAGGGCAGGAAATCATGGGCGAGGATTTATGGTTGTCGCCAATGAAGTGCGTAATTTAGCAGGAGATAGTGCCAAAGCCGCTAAAGAGATTGAAGTGCTTATTGCTGACTCCACTACGCGAGTAAGAAAAGGTGCAAGCTTAGTCAGTGATATGGAAAAAACGATGGAAGACATTTTGACGGGAGTTAAACAGGTAACGTCAATAATGAAAGAAATCACTAGTGCGTCTGAAGAGCAAAGTAAAGGTATTGGTCAAGTGAGTGTGGCTATTACTCAAATGGATAGCGTAACACAACAGAATGCCTCTTTAGTTGAACAAGTTTCAGCAGCAGCCATTTCATTAGAAAGACAAACCGAAGAATTACAGCTATCGGTACAAAAATTCAATCTAGCTAATCGTTGATATAGAAAAAATTGATAAAGTATGTGTCTAATGTGGTAAGTTTTTACTCGTTAGACACAAAAATATAATAAATCTAAAGGTTAAATTTTTATTATTCTTGTTTTTATTTAACAGTATAAATAAGCTTAACTTGCTCATTGATTGAGTGTTAAAGTGGTTATGTTTTATTATTTTCATCATGTGAAAAAGAAAATTATTATCCAAATTAAACGTTCTATAAATAGCAATGTTATTTTATTTATATTCAATAAATTAAAAAGTACTTTCCATTTTAATTTTCATAATCAATCAGTGATTATGTTAAAGCTTGAAGCGATTAATTTTTTAAAGATGTAGATATAAATCCTCTCTAATATAAATAATAATAAAGAGAGGGTGATGAAGAATAGTGTCTCAATGCTTAGAGCATTTTTTTTATATATTGTTCTGTCTTACTTATAACATCTTGGTATTGAGGGTGATCGATATAAGCATCATTGATGGTCTTATGTACATCCTGGATCACTATTTCTTTTTGTTTATCTGTCAAAGTCAATAACAAGGCTTTCAAAATTACTTTTACTGCCGCAATTTCATACTCTATATTGACAACTTTTTTTTCCATAAGATCCTCAAAAGAACGACAATTTATTGCTGTGTGATAGATTATTTTTCATATTAATTAATTGTTTAATTAAATCCAAGAAAAAATTAAATTGATAAAAGAATATGCAATTTTATCAATTTTTTATTAAAACAGTAAATATGAGGATATTTTAGATGTGGAAAATAGACATTCAGTAAATTTAACTTAGTGTTGTATTAATGAAAGAAAAATCACAGTGTATCCTATATAAAATAATCAATAGGATGCTATTAGCACCCTATAAAATTAGGGTGTAAACTTAATAGCAATAGCAAATAATCGTTTTCATTAGGCTTGGGTAAGTTTCTTCACATATTGCTCAGTTAAGTTAATAACTTCATTGAGCTGAGGGTATTTGTTTGATGTGTCCTCAAGCACTATAGATATATTGCCCAACATATCCCTTCGTTGTTTATCACTTAGTGTGGAAAGTAAAGATTTGATAACAATTTTTAGAGCAGCAATTTCGCATTCAATTTCTTTTAAATTTTTATCCATGATTTACCTGCCAGTATTTAATGGATGAGTAATATAGGTAATTTTTTTGTTTATCACAATTGTAGATGCATATTATTTAGATGTGTATCGCACATATTTAGATATGTATCGCACATTATGATGGCTAATGTTCTAGCCTAATATAAATTATTAAAAATAATTATCAAATTGTAAATTTTATATGTGGTAGTAAGTTGAAGTCTTATTGATATTTTCTGGCTTTAGGGCTAATAAGATAAATGATTGAAATTGATCTCGGATCTAGTTCTATTTAAATTTATTTATTTTTGTTTATATAATAAACAATTCTTAATGGTTATAATAAAAAATATCTTTTAATGATAATCTATTTTTGTCTTGTGTTATTTAATAGTGAAGTAAACAAGGATATTGTTACTCTTTACCTATGAAATACTAAAATTTTTATTTACCAGTAGAGATATTATAACCAAATAAATTACATTAACTTTGATGATAAAAAAGAAAAAGAGCTTATGTTTTTTACATGAAGCTCTTTTTAGCTTGTTGGATTATTGATTATTTTGCTTCACAAAAGCAACGTAGGCATCAATCCAGTTTTGCATAAAAGTTGCTGTTTTCTCTGAAAACTGTCCATTTTCAACCATGCCATCATACCATTTTAGATAACATTCTGGTTGATTTAGAGTTGGCATATTCAAGAAGGCTAACGAATTACGTAAATGCTGTTGAGCTATTGCTGTACTAATATTACCAGTTGAAACCCCAATAATACCTGCTGGAATTTTATCCCAAGCATTTGTCCCATAAGGGCGAGAAGCTTGGTCAATAGCATTTTTAAGCACACCAGGTATTGAACGGTTATATTCAGGGGTGATAAAGATGATGCCTTGACATGCTTTTATTTGTTGTTTGAAATCGACAACAGAAGAAGGGGTATGACTGTCATCGTCTTGGTTATAGAGAGGGAGAGTACTAATATCGATAAACTGATAGGTAAATTCTTGAGGAAATAACTTAATTAAGGCATGTGCTGTTTGTTTATTAAACGAATCTTTTCTTAAACTACCGACAACGATACCAATTTTAAAATGACTCATCTTAGTTCTCCTATTTTTAAGGATAAAATGAATACCAAAGCTTATATTAGATATTCATTTTTTGATTTTATCTCGGTATTAAAAAACAGCAACAAAATATAAGAGTATTTTTCACACGTAAATTGCGTAAATAAATGATAAAATTTTTATTATTATTTTTATTATTATCTGGTATTATTCCATCAATATAAAAAACGATCAGTTTATATGACAACATTTTTACTAAATAAATCCGATATTCAAGATTTGATGCATTTAGTGTGATGTAAGTAGTATTTTAAGAAAAAATAAATGAAATGATAGGCACACTCATTGCAACCAAGGGTGTTAGCTTATTTATTTAGTATGCAGTAGGTAATAGAAAATTATAATAAAATGGCTTAAAATGCGACAACTCATATGCTCTTATTTAAGACTGATCGGAATTAAGGAAAAATGATGTCCTTATTACAAAATAAAAAGAATGTCCTCGCTGTATTTATGGCAACCAGCGTCCTCGCCCTATCAGGGTGTGCGTGGACTGATCACTCTCGTCCAATTGAAACGCCAGCGCCAGCACAAACCACACAGCCTGTAGCAACTGCTCAACCAGCGGCTGTTGCACAACCGCTTTCTATGGCACCAGCTGCAGAGCCTGCTGATAGTGGCGTAGATGCAAGAAAATTGGGACTGGCACCGCAAAGTGCTTGTATCAAACAACTTGATTCTTTGAAAACTTTTTCTCCATCTGATTATCAATCGATGATGAGCTCATTTAAAGAAATTAGCGAAATCAATGCGATGTACCGTAGTGTTCAAGGTACAGCAAGTAAAGATAGTTTAGATTTATTAAAAATGAGTATTGAATCAAAAACAGAAGTTTTATGTGCAAAAGTTCGCTATTTGTCGATTATGTCAGTTAATTCGACATTAAAAAAATTAGGTGAATAATTACTATGAAATTAAAGCAGAGTGTTTGTCTCGCTTTTATGCTGTTTCCAACACTGTCGTTTGCCAATAATGAGTTTAATTCTGTTATTGAAGATTTTGACCGTTATTTTGAAACACAAAAGCCAATTAAAATTGAGCCTAAAACATCTGCTACAATTTCATCGTCAACGAGAACCGGTCAGGCTAATCGTGGAGTAAACCGCACCACAGCGACTCAACAAACAAAACCAGAGCAACGAGTTAAACCTTCTACGCCAGCTAAAACAGATAATCAGGCAGTCGAACTTGTTAAGACTCCTGATATCACGCTGGCAGAAAATTGCCCTGTGTTACCTGCTGATTATTCAAAATTAAAGAGTGACTATACTCGTTATTTAACTCCGTTGCTTTCATTTATTCCGATTAAACCGCAATTTACACCAGAGGATCTTAATCGTTATAGCTACAGAAATAATGCAACGGTTTATAACCCATTAGCTCTGTATTCGAAAGAGAGTTATGCAAGGCCTCAACGTAATGACAATTTCTTGTTAGATATTATTCCAGGAACATTTTATTCTGTTACGGCCATTCCTTTCCACTTTGCATATCATTTCAATCGCTCTGTACTCGATCATAAACAACCTCTTTTTAATAAAGAGCTATTAAATCGTTTAGCAGATACGAGAAATAAATACCAAACGCTATATCAAAAATACACTGAGCAGGTAGCTATAACAAAAGAGCATTTAGAAAAACTTCAAAATGCGAATAGCCAAATTAAACAACTTGAATTAACGCTGGCTGAAACAGAAGCAGAATTAGCGACGGCGAACAACTTGCTTACCGATGACACGTTAAAACAGGCTGTAGCCAAGCTACAGAGTGATTTAGATACAATAAAAAAAGAACGTGACTTATTAGTTAAGCAACTAGCCGAAAAAGAGAATGTATTACAGGCAACAACAGTAAAAAATACAGAGTTAGCAAAACAGCAACAAGATTTTGAGCAACAAGCGGGGATACTTAAAACCTTAGAGGCGAAATATACTCAGCTTGAACAAGAAAAAGAGCAATTACAATCTCAGTATCAACAGGCTCAAGCTCTGTTAAAAGATGATAGTGCCAAAAAAGAGATTGATAAATTACAGAATTCACTTGAAAGCATAAAAGTAGAGCAAGAAAAGCTAATAAGTCAGTTGAATGAAAAACAGATATTGCTTGCTAAAATTGAACAAGAAAAAGAAGCCATACAAGCTCAGTATGTCGAATCTCAGCAATTGCTAAATGATAATAATAAGCAAAAAGAACAAGAGTTAGATAAATTAGAAGCAGCAAAAAATCAAGAAATAACAGTGCTAGAAAAGTCGTTATTAACAATAACGGCCGAGCAAGAAAAATTAACCAAACAACTTTCAGATGTACAAAATCAATTAGCAACGATAAAGAAAGAGAAAGAAGATGTGCAGACTCAGTTTGCACAGGCTCAACTATTGTTAAAAGATGACTCTGCGAAAAAAGAGATAGATAAATTACAAAGTACATTATTGAAGATCACATCAGAACGTGAAGATTTATCTAAAGAGCTTGCATTAAAAGTCGCAGAAGCAGAAAAGCAACAAGATACAAATAGCAAACTTGTTGAAGAACAACGCAAAGAAATAGCACAACTAAAAACACAAGTTGAAAAAAGTAATCAGGAACAAACTCAACTTAATAAATCGCTTTTAGCTGTTCAACAGCAAAAAGAGCAAGTAGATGAAAAACTAAAAGAGATCCCAGAATTAAAAGCACAGTTAGATAACAAGGTTACGGAACTTGCTGACTTGAAGAAGAGTTTATCTGCTGGCGAAAAAGCCGTTGATAATTTAATTACTGATAAAAATAATCTGATAGCTAAATTAGAGAAAGCGCAAAGTGAGCTATCGAATAAATATCAAACATTAGATGCACAATTTAAAGAGAATAATATTGCACTAGCTCAAGTCACCACGAGCAAAACAGAGAGTGAGAAAACTTTAGCATTGTTAGAAAAACAACTCACTGAAAAGCAAAATACAACGGATAAATTGAGTGCTCAATTAGCTGAAGCAAAAGTACAATTAGAAAAACAAAATACAGAAAATGCACAGCAAGTTAGTATGTTAAAGCAACAACAAACAGAATCTATTGCTAAATTAAATGAGCAAATTAAAGCAAAAGATGCTGAATTAGCAAAAGTTAACACAGATACTAGTAAGATTTTAAAAGAGAATAAAACGCTAAAAGAGCAGCTTGAGAAAATGGCAGGTGAAGGGCAAATGATTGCCGGGCAACTTGCTTATGCTTATTCAATTATTGGAAAAGATAATGCCCAGCGTAATAAATCCATTTTATCTGAGATCCAAAAACAGAATTACGTACAATATGACGATAACACCTACTTTAAAATATTAAAACAGGGTAAGCCTGTGGTTTCAATAGCAGGTAAAACCGTTGTATTTACAATGCATGAAGAGTTAACTGATGGCACTGTAACTCTTAATTATGATAAAGCTAAGCCACTTATTTTACCTTACCGACAATTGCCGTTACCACTGAATACCTTTATTGCAAAAGCAGGTATCAATGGTAAAGCCAAAATTTATATAAAACCAGGTGGCGGTTATGGGAAGAATGGTGTGCCAGGACAAGTGCCACCAGAATCCATGTCCATAGTGACAATTGAGATCTTAGATATTAAATAGAATAATTAATAATTATTAGGTAACATCAGCTCTTCTCTTTTATTCAGAGAAGAGCTGATATTTTATTATCGCCATAAAAATTCATCGTTCTTTAGACAAAGTTCTCTTTCTAGTAGCCAATCTTTTAATTTCTGGCAGTTTTCAGGATATTCTGGAATCCTATTTAAAATCATCCATAATGGTTTTATTAATTCAGAATTTGGCATTATTTTTTGGATATAATCTAAAGTGTTATTAATTTCAACATTAAAGATAGGCTCATTTTTCCAATTATCGAGGAGTAATTGGATATCTTTTTGTAATAAGTCATTGATAACAATTAGTCTGACTGTATCCGCATTAAGCTTAATATTGATATCATCTAAAGATAAAAAAGGATCACTTTTATTTGATAGTTGTTTTTCTTCAAATGACTTAATATTTTCACACTGTTTAATTTGAAGTTCGAGCTCTCTTTTAGTTTCATAAAGTGTAAAAAGCTGGGGAGTAATGTGTTGAGCCCACCAAATAAAAAGCGGTTTTATTACGGCTTGAATTAAGCGCATATGTTCATTGATATTGACTGTTGCTCTTAATGATTTATCCCAATCTGCTGGTGTTATTGTTGAATGTGGCTGTTCTGCATGAAATGAATGTGCAAAATTAATAACATCACGTACTTCTTCTTTAGATATAACAACAAAACAATATTTTTTTCGTAAAAACCAAGTGGACTGTAATAAACTGTCTAAGCTTTCACGGCACAAAACACGGGATAGTATTTTTATTTGTTGCTCATTAACATCATATGCAGTAACGATATTTTCATTAGAATGAAAAGAAAACTGTAGATTAAATAAGTTATCTACAGTTTCTTCATTGTTGGGTGCCATTATTTTTTTCAGTAAGGCTAAATAGTCATAATAATGGGCTTTGGTGCTATATGTATTTTCTTTTATCACGATATACAACTCACTCATAAGAACAAATTTTAAGTATTCTAACTATGAATGACTTTTAGATATTATGATATTCAGTCGGATTTTTTATAATTTTGATCTGAGATTTCTCGCTTTACTAGGTGTCATATTAAAACGACGATGATAGCTTTGTGTAAAGTAAGACTGACTTGAAAAGCCAGATTCCATTGAAATATCAACAATACTCATTTCAGTGGTTAATAGTAGTTGGTGTGCATAAATAATTCGTCTTTCACAAATCCATGTTCTTGGCGAAGTACCATAAACATGATTAAAAAGCTCTTTAAACGTAGTTAATCCCATTCCAAATTCACGAGCAAATTGTTTAAGCTTCCAATTTTTTAAATGATTTTTTTCCATAAAAATCTTTAAGCGATCAACTTGACGATGGCTAAGTTGGCGCAATAACGCCATTAAGTCAGAACCTTGATCAGTTGAAAGTAATAGAATTAAAAGCTCTTCAATGCGCAATTGTATGAAGGCTTCAGGGCAAGATTGAATAGTAAGATATTCAAAGCCATTACTACAAAATTGAATAAGAGGTGAATTTTGAAAACAAATAAAGGCACTTGAAAATTCTTCGTCTCTTTCTATTTGGCACAAGATCTCATTGTACTTAGACATGAAATCTCTTAAAAAATCATCAGAGAGTGGGATACAAATAATATCGGTAGGCTCTGTACCTTGTGTTTTTATCGTATAGTTACCTTGTTGTAGAAAAAGAACTTGATTATCACTCACCGTCACTGTATCAGTGCAATTTTGCAATATAAGTGCATTTTTTCTGATAAGAAAAAGCGCTTTTTGTTCATTTTCTAGTATTTGGTATTGTGGATAAAAATAAGATTTTTTCTGAATAGCACAATCATATTGATCGTTTTTTTCATATTGTATTGTATTCATGGTTCGCCCAAAATTATTATATAAGTATCACTGTATTTTTATAAAAATAAATAGAAGAATATTTATAAGAATACCTCTTTATTATTGAGTGCTATTAAAAATAAAAAAGAGACTATTTTCTTCAATTTGATGTGGTTTTTTTTTAGATATTAGGCATTACATTTTGTTTTACTAATTTAAGATAAGTTATTTTGTTAATTTAAAGACATTCCTTATAAATTGCAAAAAGAAATTAAATACGAATAAATTCTTTTTCAAGGTGATAGCTAATAGTACATGTTAGAATGTAATTAATAATTTACATTTTATATTTATTTGAATAAAGTTATTATATAACAAAGGGTTGTTATCGTTTCTTCACTTTACAGTGTAAAAAAATAATAAGTGCATTTTAAATGTTAATTTTATTGTAAAGTGTTTTGTGTAATTATTATGAAAAATAATTGTTATAAAGAAATTAAAAAATAGAGTGTAAAATATAAATAAAAAGAAGATTAAAATTGAATGATAAATTGATTTCTAATGTGATTTTAACGTGAGTTATCATAACGATGTTTTTTCTTTATATGGAGTAGGCAATAAATTATAAACAAAAAATAAAATACAAAAAAAATCACTATTTATTTGTTATTTTAAATTTTATTTTTATTGATATTGTGATGATGTTATCGTTTTTTTTATCAAAATTTAGATTGGATGATATTTTAAATATTGAATTTTTTTGAATGATTTTTCATGAAAATACGGGATAGAATGTAAAATGTTAATTTTTAATAAAAAATATTTATCTAAATAGACTGGTAATCATCACTATTTATTCACATCAAACGTAAATTATTAAAATAGTGATTTTATCACTTAATTTAATTAAATCTTATTTCGGTCAAGGAACAAATCAAAAAACTAAAAGGTAATAATAGCCTTATTGCTGGCATTATGCTTGCCATCTATTTATTAGAATGGTGAATGCATAAGTGTATTTATTGTCAGGGAGGTAAGGATATAGCTAATTATGGAGAATAAGCGAACACTGCGAAATATTATATTCAGCGGGATATGGATCATTTGGACTCTTGCATTAATTGCCTTTTGGCGTTATCAGATGGCAGGCGAGTTTTTGATTATTCTAATCCTAATTTTTAGTATTATTATTTATTCTATGACGTTGAGGTTAAAAAAAGCCGCTATGTTTAGTCGTAAAACTGAAACACCAAAAGCAGCAGAGCCTGTTGCACCAGTAATAACAGAAGAGAAAAAACCGATGCCAGAGCAAAAACTATACACGATTATTGCAAAAGGAACGGTATTCCAAGGCGATATTAATGTTGAAGGCGATATCCAAATTTGGGGTAAAGTAGCCGGCAATATTAATGTCAAAGATGGCGTTATTCGTGTTATGCATGCGGGACAAGTTGAAGGTGAATTAACAGCACCTGATATTATTATTGATGGTTTTGTAAAAGGCATCTGTGCTGCAAATAATTTAGATATCTTAGAACACGGTGAATTACGTGGTACTAGTCGTTGTGGCAGTATGTCTATTAAGCGTGGTGGTATTTTTACTGGGCAATCAGAGCAAGTTGAACATCAAGCTAAATCAGTTGCTCAACAACGTGTTGTTTCAATAAAAGAAAGCTCTAATGCAAATAAAGATAAAGTTGCTACTCCAGTAGAAAACCAACTAAAAGAAAATAAAAAATAAAGTACCATTTTTCTTTTCATTGTTCGTTGCTTATCCTATTTTATCGCTATTGTCTTAATTTTATATAAATAGAGAATAACGATGAATTTAGATACTCCCAGACTACACCTAAGAGAATGGCGTGAGAGTGATAAAGCGCCATTTTTTTCTGAAATTAACTCTTCACCTGAAGTGATGCGCTATTTTCCTTGCACTTTATCTCAATTAGAAAGTGATAATATGGTTGAGACTATCCGCAAAAAATTTATTCAGCAAAATGGATGGGGAATGTGGGCTGTTGAATTAAAAGAAACTCAAGAATTTATTGGCTTTGTGGGGTTAAATATTCCAGCAGCGCCTTTGCCATTTAATCCCTGCGTAGAAATTGGTTGGCGGATTGCGCAAAAATTTTGGCGAAAAGGCTATACCTATGAAGCGGCTTTAGCTGTATTTAAATATGCGTTTGAAACGTTGGGATTAGAAGAGGTTGTTGCTTTTACCGCGGTTTCAAACCTTCCATCTCAAGGTGTAATGCAAAAACTAGGTATGCATCAATCTGATAATTTCTTTCATCCAGCATTAGATAAAGCACATCCTCTCGCTGAGCATGTTTTATATCGCTTGAAGAAGTCTGATTTTACTTTTCAGTCGAACGAATAGTCCGTTTTTTTTCAGGAAGAGGAGGAACGGGTTTTTTATCATCAATAAGATGGCGTATTGCTAAGATTGGATGATAAATCAACATTCTTGGACCAGCCCATCGCATGATCTGTTTCATCACTTCTCGTTTGGCTGGTTGATAGCAATGAATAGGGCATTGTTTACAGGCAGGTTTATCTTCACCATAGCGACATTTATCTAATCGGTTATAGGAATAATTGATTAATTGTTGATAATAATCTGAGTCAGCTTCAGGATGCGAATGAGCATAGAGGTGCACCATTTTTTGAATGGTTTTTTTCTCACGATTTATTCTTTTTCCTGACATATCTTCCTCTCTTAGTAATATGTTGCATTTATTATGCATCTTATCATTAAGCCGATAGAGACGCTAAAATATTATTTAATGCGTAATCATAAAAATTATGTCAAAAAGACTTTTCTTTTTTCTTAGAATATAATACTGTATTTATATACAGTTTATTTACCTTTAAATGGTGAAACCAATGCGTGTGGAAATTTTATTTAATAAACAATCTAAGATAACCGACTCATTATTTCCGCTCTTAGAACACGAACTGAGAAAAAAGATCATTCCAGAATATCCAGATATGCAGTTTCGTATTGCCTTTAGTAGCATGAACTCGATTCAAGTCACTGGCATAAAAGATGAAACTAAGCATGAACACATAATGGAACTTATTCAAAGCGTTTGGGAAGATGATGGTTGGTTGCAAACAGACGATGAATAAAGTGCAGTAAAAATTTAGTAAATAAAGTAATTACGATTGTCAGAATGAATTGGCTTTTTACTTGTTTATATAAAAAGCCAATGACATAGAAAAGGAAATCACTGGCAATCGGGCTTTAAAACTGTATATCTATCAATGATGACAAATCTTATTTTCACTCGTTGTAAATCCACCCTCTGCTGGAATAAATTTACCTTTCCTTTCTAAGAAATCAACTAATTCAGTCGCTGTCATATTTTCAGCTGAGCACGTATGAAAACGTGAGTCATTGCCGAATTGTTTATGGATAGCATCAATTAGCGATGTTTTAGTAAATGCAGTCTCTGAAGAAAGGATCATTTGTAAAACTTCATGACCATGTATTGATGACATATTGAGTACCCTAAAAAATAAAAGATATATTAATTATGCATCTTTATGAGAGGGTATCTTTGTTTTTAATCATAAAAAGCGATGACATTATATCATCGCTTAAAAAGAGCCTTATTTTTCACTTCGCTGAAGTATTTTTTGCATTTCATCTTTAAGGTGAAGCTTTTCTTTTTTTAGTTTGGCAACTTCGTCGTTATAGCCAGCTCCGTTTGGACCTTCTAGTTTAGCAATTTCTTGATCGAGTCGATGATGTTTATCGTAGAGAGCTTCAAAGCGGGGATCACTATTTCTTAATTGAGAAACAAGGGATTGTTGATCTGAGAACATATAACCTCCTATGAAAAGAAATTGGGTCTCTATTTCAGTATAATCATAGATTGGTTAGCTGCATGGTAGAGCATCACAAATTTACATTTCATGAAAAAACGTGATTTTTCTTTTTAAAACATTCAGAATTATCCACTCATAGTATTATTTACTAAGATGTTAGCATTCAAACACTAAAAATATTAGTATTCGGATAACGAGTAATAAAAACATCTGAATAATTTTGTTAACGGCGAAGTGTTCGCTGTAAATATGGAGAGAGTGATGAACAAAGTAATATTATCTTTAGTAGCAGCAATGTCTTTATCTGCGTGTGCACAAGCTACCGACAGTTTAGATAAAGTTGCACCTTATCCTAAGGCTCAAGAAAATCAAGTTCGTCATGTTATCGAGTTAGAGAAAAAAGATAATGAAAGCAATTACCAAGTTGAATTAATTATTGGTAAAGAACTGAAAGTAGATTGCAATCATCAGTGGTTTGGTGCGGATTTAGATGAAAAGAATTTAGAAGGTTGGGGTTATAGCTATTATGTTGTTGGCGATTTAAATGGCCCAATGTCAACAATGATGGGATGTGCTGACAATACGAAAAAAGATGCCTTTGTACAGGCAAATATGGGATCAGATGCCTTTATTCGTTATAACAGTAAATTACCTATTGTTGTTTATGCACCAAAAGATGTTGATGTGAAGTATCGTATTTGGTCAGCAGCTGAGACGACTCAAGATTCAGTTAAAAAATAACGACCAACTTTATTTAGAATAGATCACAGTTTATTAAAAAGCCCTTTGTTGTTGAGACAAAGGGCTTCGTTGTTATTTTAGCTAGATATTAGCGAATAACTAAAACTGACATTTTGGCATGGCGTACAATTGATGACGCTGTTGAGCCTAATAAATAAGAGGAAACATTAGGTCTATGTGATGCAATCGCAATTAAATCAGCATCAATGTGGCGGGCATATTCTAAAATTTCATCTTTTGCGTTACCAACGCCAACATTACATACAATTTGCTCATCAGGAATTTTTGCATCTTTAATCATTTCTTGTAGTGCAACAAAAGCAAGACGAGTACGTTCTGAAGAATCTTTGAATTTTTCAGGAATTGCAGCAAACTCGATACCAAAGAAAAGTTCAGCATTAGGAATAACGGTGAGGAAGTGGATCTCAGGTTTACCCACCTTTGCTATTTGTTCAATGTGAGCGATCAGTTCCTGAGAAAGTTCATCTTCTAAAATATCAATGGGAACTAGGATTTTCTTATACATTACAAACCTCACTTAGCGTTAGTTTAAAATATTTACCATTATCGCTTAATAGTAAAAAATAGCTGTGATCTGTGTTTTAAATAAGAGTGAGAATGATTATTTACTGCTTTAGATTATTAAGCATTAAAAATTAAAAACAGACTGAAATAATATTAACAATATAATGAAAAATAAGTTATATACCTTAACTTGTTGACAGAAAAGCACATTAATAATGTCGCATTAAAAATAAACTTCTCTTTTTTTCATTAAAAATAGAAAATGCATAAAAGAATGATTATCAATTATATTATTGTTCTGTATCTATAAGATTTTATTGATAAAAACAAGAGACAGAAAGATTTAAATATGGCATATTAATAGGCAATGGCATCTCAATATGATGTCTGGACAGCAATCTTAGTCCCTAAACTGGATTGTTATTCAGAGTCGTCCTTTATCCTCACCAATGAGTTATGGAACCTGAAATAACCTATGGAACTCTATTTATCTATGGTAATAGAGTAGGCTATTTAAAACCAAATAAGATTATTATTATGACACATAATCACATTGATGATATTGAGTTAGATCGGGCTGATAATAAACAGTCTGAAAAATTTAAGGCAGCTAAAAAAAGCACGTTAGTGAGTGTTTTTGTCAATATCGTTTTATCCATTTGGCAAATTACAGTGGGCTTTTTCTCACACTCTCAAGGTTTAATTGCTGATGGTATTCACTCGCTTTCTGATCTTATTGCTGACTTTGTTGTTTTAATTGCCAATAAAGGTAGTCAGAAAAAACCAGATGCGGATCATCCTTATGGGCATTTTCGCTATGAAAATGTGGCATCACTTATTCTTGGGACTATTTTATTAATTGTTGGTTTAGGAATGGTATTTTCTGCTATTCATAAAATTTTAGATCCATCTACTATTCCTGAAGTTCATAGTGTTGCTTTATATGTGGCTTTACTTGCATTAGCGGCTAAAGAAGGATTATTCCGCTATATGCTTGTGGTTGCAAAAAAAGTGGACTCAAATATGTTAGTTGCAAATGCTTGGCATGCGCGTTCTGACGCAGCTTCTTCATTAGTTGTTGCAATTGGTATTATCGGAAGTTTGGCGGGATTTAAATTTTTTGACCCATTAGCAGCATTAATTGTCGGACTATTTGTCGGTCGTATGGGATGGCGTTTTACTTATCAAGCTCTGCAAGATTTAATGGACAGAGGGGCAGATGAAGAAACGCTAGAAGAGATTAAACAGATGCTGGTTTCAACACCGGGCGTGCAAGGCGTTCATGATTTAAAGACTCGTCGTTCAGGTGATTATTTACTTGTAGATGTTCATCTTGAAATCCAAGGTGACCTCACTGTCAGTGAAAGTCATGAGATTGTTGTAAATGCACGTAATAAGGTCTTGCAAAATAAAGAGATCCTGAGTGTGATGGCGCACGTTGATCCCGCTTAAACTTATTTGAGTACCTAATAAAAAAGGTAATGATAGATTTTCATTACCTTTTTTTGTATCTCAAAAAGCACTTATTACCACTTTAGAAATTGACGCAGTTTTCTTTTATATTATTACTCAGTGCCGCAATCAGATTATCGACTGCACATTCAGCCATCGCATAGCGAGTCTCTTTTGTTGCAGAGCCAATATGCGGAACAGCAACGACATTCTTCATCGTTAATAAAGGTGAAGATGAAGATAGAGGCTCTTTTTCAAAAACATCCAGCCCAGCACCAGCGATCTCTTTTTGTTCTAATGCACTGATGAGTGCCAATTCGTCCACCACAGCTCCGCGCCCTGCATTAATTAAATAAGCATCAGGTTTCATCATCGAAAATTGTTTTTCACCCATTAAATGATGCGTTTCTGGTGTTAATGGTAACGTGATACATACGAAATCAGATTGCTGTAATAAGTCTTCTAAAGAGCAATGCTTTGCAGAAAATTTATCGTTCACTTCTGTATATTCTGTACGTGAATGATAAAGAATATTCATATTAAAGCCAAAGTGTGCACGTTGTGCCAAAGCTTTTCCTATTCGACCCATACCAATAATGCCCATGGTTTTATGATGAACATCAGTACCGTACCAATCAGGAGTGATACCTTTAACCCATAAACCTTGTTTAACATTATTAGCAAGTTCAGGAACACGTCTTGCTACGGCAAGTACTAATGCCATCATGGTATCTGCAACGGTATCTGTTAACACGGTTGGAGTATGCATTAGTTTGATATTACGTTTGGTGAGTGCATTAACATCAACATTATCATAACCAACAGAAACCGTTGAAACGGCTTTTAAATGAGGTGCTAGGTTAATAAAGTTTTCATCAATATTGCCACCAGCACCTAGTAGTCCAGAAGCATTGGCAAGTGCGGAACGAAAATCATCAGATTCTAAAGAGAGAGTTTTAAATTGTTTGATATCAGCAAAATCAGATAGTTTTCTGTACAGTTTTTCAGGAAGATCTTGGTAGAGCAAGACAATCGGTTTCATTATGTTCTCCATTCGATACTCGTCATACTTCGATACTTGCCATATTTCAAGCTACAGCGTTGTTGGCGCACTAGTCTATGCTCCTAGCGACTCATTCACTTGTTGCTGCCTAGCTGTGACTTGAATTATTTAGAGTATCTATGCAATAAAACACTTATTAAACTGCAAGTATTTATTGAGAGTGTTCTTACTCCGCTTAAACATATTAGCGGGGAAGTTAATAAGGTATGATAAAACGTATTGAATGTCAGTTTTATCATGTAATTAAGTAATTGATTGGAATGTAATCGTTTACTTTTAATGGGTGTTATTTTGAGTGATGAAGAGGCGGGGGGTATTACGTATTTTATTAACTTACTGTAATACAGTTCTAAACTAAGATTTTTATAAAATTTAAGTGTATGCGAAAAGCGTGTAAACGTTTACATTAAATGTCGGTTTGATCACGAAATGATTCGATTGATCTTGCTAAACTCTGTGTCAGTGAACAGAAACCGTCTTGCGCTTTTCCTTTGAATTGAATCAAAAGAGGTGAATGTGGAAATATTAGTGACAGGTGGTATGGGATATATCGGTAGTCATACTTGCGTACAAATGATTGAAGCAGGCATGACACCAATTATTTTAGATAACCTTAGCAATGCGAATGAAGAAGTACTTAATCGTATTGAAGCCCTAACAGGTAAACGCCCTCTGTTTTATAACGGTGATATTCGTGATGATCAGTTATTAGCATCAATCTTTGCTAAGCATTCTATTCAGTCTGTTATTCATTTTGCGGGATTGAAAGCGGTTGGTGAATCTGTTCAGAAGCCAATTGAATATTATGACAACAATGTTAATGGCACATTGGTACTAGTGCGTTGTATGCGTGATGCGGGCGTAAAAAGCATTATTTTTAGCTCATCTGCAACAGTTTATGGTGATCCTCAAGTTGTTCCTATTACTGAAGATTCGCCAGTAGGGGGCACAACTAACCCTTATGGTACCAGTAAATATATGGTTGAGCGCATTTTATCTGACTTATTTGTTGCGGATGAAAGTTGGTCTATTAGTTTGCTACGTTACTTTAACCCTGTAGGGGCGCATCCATCAGGTACGATGGGGGAAGATCCTAAAGGTATTCCAAATAATTTAACCCCTTATATTTCTCAAGTGGCAATTGGTCGTCGTGAACAAGTGGCTGTTTTTGGAGATGATTACCCAACAAAAGACGGTACAGGTGTTCGTGATTATATCCACGTTATGGATCTGGCTGATGGTCATATAGCAGCATTAAATGCGTTAGGTAAAAAAGCGGGCTTACATATTTATAATCTGGGAACAGGTAACGGTACTAGTGTGATTGAAATGATTGAAGCATTTCGTAAAGCTAGTGGTAAACCTATCCCCTATCAATTACAAGCTCGTCGTCCTGGTGATATTGCAGAATGTTGGTCAAGCCCTGCAAAAGCAGAGAAAGATTTACATTGGAAAGCTATTCGTTCAATTGATGATATGGCCGCAGATGCGTGGCGTTGGCAGTTACAAAATCCAAATGGTTATCTGAAATAAGATTTTAAGTATTCAGATAATCTTGAATAAATAAGAGAGAAGGTTATGTCGAAACTGATTTTTGATCCTGTTGAACATCCTCATCGTCGTTATAATCCGCTAACTGGCCAGTGGATTTTAGTTTCGCCACATAGAGCGAAACGACCTTGGAATGGTAAAGATGAAAAGCCTCAGATTGCGACACTTCCCTCTTATGATCCTCACTGCTATTTGTGTCCGAATAACACCCGGGTCTCTGGTGATAAAAATCCAGATTACACCGGAACGTATGTCTTTAATAATGACCACTCTGCGTTGTTACAAGACGAATATTATGTTGAGCCTTCATCAAATCCTTTATTTCAAACTCAAGCAGTAAGAGGAATTAGTCGAGTCGTCTGTTTCTCTCCTGATCATGGAAAAACTATTCCTGAATTACCCGTTAGTAGCTTACGTAAAATCGTTGATACTTGGGATAATCAAATAGAAGAGCTCAGCAAAGAATATCTTTGGGTTCAAGTGTTTGAGAATAAAGGTGAAACGATGGGGTGCTCTCAACCTCATCCTCATGGACAAATTTGGGCGAGTGATTTCTTACCTAATGAATTAGCGCGAAAAGATACGCAATTAAAAGCTTATTTTGAAAAATACGGGCGCAATCTATTAATCGATTATGTTGATGCTGAATGTAAAGATACAAGTCGCACTGTAGTTGAAACAGAGCATTGGCTGGCGGTAGTACCTTATTGGGCTTCTTGGCCTTATGAAACGATGTTATTACCTAAAGTACATATTCGCAGAATGAGTGAATTAAATAGTGCTCAGCGAGATGATCTTGCTATTGCAATGAAAAAATTAACTAGTCGTTATGATAATTTATTCCATTGTTCTTTCCCTTATTCTATGGGATGGCATTTTGCGCCTTCTTTTAAAGACAATAGAAATATCGATCACTGGCAATTGCATGCACTTTATTACCCGCCATTATTACGCTCAGCCACTGTACGCAAATTTATGGTGGGATATGAAATGTTGGCGGAATCGCAAAGAGATCTAACACCAGAACAAGCTGCGAATAATTTACGTCAATTAAGTGACATTCATTATAAAGAGCAACGTTAATGACCTGCAATATGGCAAGGTATTTTAATTAATCTGCTTTTTGCGCACGAAATAAATTAAATCAAACATATCATTATTTACATAATGTTGTGGTGGGATTTTTATTACTTAATTTTAAGCTAAGGATTTATTATGCAGGCACTTATTAATAATGTGACTCGTTCATTTTCATCTATTTTTGGTTACGCACCTACACATTTTATTCAAGCGCCTGGTAGGGTAAATCTTATTGGTGAACACACTGATTATAATGATGGGTTTGTTTTACCTTGTGCCATTAATTATCAAATGGTCGTTGCCGCAGCAAAACGAGAAGATAACATTATTCGTGTCATTGCGGTTGATTACCAAAATGAAGTTGATGAATTTAACCTCGATAATAGTATTGAGTTTTTACCTAATAAAATGTGGGCTAACTATGTTCGTGGTGTTATTCATTTTCTACAAAAAGATAACTACTCTTTTCATGGTATGGATATCGCGATATCTGGAAATGTTCCTCAGGGTGCAGGGTTAAGTTCTTCTGCTGCGTTAGAAGTTGCTATTGGTCAAACGCTTAAAACACTTTATCAATTACCTATTAGCCAAAAAGAGATCGCATTAAATGGTCAAAAAGCAGAAAACCAATTTGTTGGTTGTAACTGTGGCATTATGGATCAGCTTATTTCGGCTTGTGGTGAAGAAAATCATGCATTATTAATCGATTGTCGCTCATTAGAAACTTCAGCCGTAACGATGCCTGAAAATATGGTTGTGATGATTATCAATACCAATAAAAAGCGTGGCTTAGTTGATAGTGAGTACAATACCCGTCGCCAACAGTGTGAAGAGGCCGCTCATATTTTAAATGTGACTGCATTAAGAGATGCCTCATTAGAGGATCTAGTCGCTAAAAAAGCATTAATGAGTGATGTGGTTTATCGTCGGGCACGCCATGTTATTACTGAAAACAGCCGTACATTAGACGCCGCAGAAGCCTTACGCCGTGGTGATTTAACCACATTGAGTCAGCTAATGATGCAATCACATCTCTCAATGCGTGATGATTTTGAAATCACAGTCAAAGAGGTTGATTCATTGGTTGAAATCGTGAAATCGGTGATTGGTGATCGTGGTGGAGTAAGAATGACTGGTGGTGGATTTGGTGGTTGTGTCGTAGCATTAGTGACACCAGATTTAGTTGATAAAGTCGTTGACTCTGTTAAGGCGCAATACGAAGCTAAAACAGGATTAAAAGAAACTATTTATGTCTGCTCTGCAAGCCAAGGAGCGGGCTATTCGGAGGCAAAATAATGGCGACTAATGAGCTTCGTTTTCTTGAACCTGAACAAATGACAGCACAATCTGCATTAGATGGAAAGCCTGCACAAGTAGTGGTGCTTAAAAATCGTTTTGGTATGTCTATCTCTTTAATGGATATTGGTGCAACGTGGTTAACTTGTATTGTACCAGTTAATGGATACCGTCGAGATGTGTTGTTAGGCTCTGCGGATATGAATGCACATAAACAACAAACCGCGTACTTAGGTGCAACGGTTGGGCGTTTTGCTAATCGCATTGCAGGGGCTAAGTTTGTAGTAGAAGGTCAAGAATATAAAATTAGTGCGAATGAAGGCAAAAATACCTTACATGGTGGTAAGCAAAACTTTAGCCATCTACGCTGGGGGATCACTGCGCAATCTTCTCAATCTGTTACTTTCTCACTGATTTCTAATGATGGTGATCAAGGTTTTCCCGGTACTGTGAAAGTAAGTGTGACCTATACACTGACAAATAATAATGAAGTATGCATTGATTATCAGGCGATGAGTGATAAAACTACACCATTAAGCTTAACTAACCATGCTTATTTCAATCTTGCGGGTGAACATACTGAGCGCACAGCACTCGAACATGATTTAAGAATTTGTGCGACTCATTATTTGAAAAATAGTGAAGGCAATATTCCTACGGGTGAGTTTGCAAGCGTAATAGGAACAGGGTTTGATTTTCGAAAATTAAAACGTATTGGCCTTGATTTTATGGTAGATGAGTGCCAAAAAGCCGCAAATGGCTATGATCATGCGTTTATTTTAGATAAAAAAGTGATTGAAGATAAAACCCCTGTTGCAACCGTTATTGCACCTGAGGGTGAGCTCAAAATGGATGTCTTTACAACCATGCCTTCTGTCCAATTCTATACGGGCAACTTTTTGGTAGGAACAAGAGGAAAGAGTCGTGATTACGGCAATTACTCAGGATTGGCATTAGAAACACAATATTTTCCAGATGGCCCTAATCATCCAGAATGGAATGAAAACCAAGGTATTTTACCTGCAAATACATCGTGGAATAGCCAAACAATCTATAAGTTTTACTCGTAACAATAAAAGGAAAGTGTAAACGCTTTCCTTTTCACTATTTATTTGATCTTTTTGCTTTTTAAATTTTACTTCTTCGCTGATAATCATGCCACTTAAATTCTATAACTCCCTTTTTTCTTTGTTTGTAGATTAACGGCTCGTTATTTCTTAACCATGAATAAAGGTGATCCATAAGGGGTGGATATGGCGACTATCAAAGATGTAGCAAAAGAAGCGGGTGTTTCTGTTGCTACTGTGTCTAGGGTCATTAATAACTCGCCGAAAGCAAGTCAAACATCTATCGAAACCGTTAATGCAGCGATGCAAAAATTAGGTTATCGACCTAATGCGGCAGCAAGGGCTTTGGTTAGCCAAAGTACGCAAACCCTGGGTGTTTTAGTACACGATGTTTCTGATCCCTTTTTTGGCACACTAGTGAAAGCTGTTGATAATGTTGCAAGACAATCAGGAAAACACATCTTGGTTTGTAATGGTTATCATGATGCTCAAGATGAACGCCAATCTATCGAGCTATTGATTAATAGTCGTTGTGATGGCCTGGTGATCCACTCAAAAGCACTCTCTGATGAAGAATTGCTAGCTTATGCTCATGAAGTTAAAAGCATGGTGTTGATTAACCGCTTTATTCCTGAAATTGCTGAACGTTGTGTCGCTTTAGATAATTATAAAGGGGCATGGATGGCAACAGAGCATCTGATCCGTCAAGGTCATACCAAAATTGCTTATATTTCATCTACTCATCATATTGAAGATACAACTCAGCGTCTTGCAGGTTATAAAGCTGCATTAGAAGCCAATAACATCAAGTTACCTGAAAGCTACATTGAGTATGGTGAGCCGGAAGGTGAAGGGGGCGAAAAGGCAATGATGCATCTGCTAACTAAATCAATCGATTTTACGGCTGTAGTGACTTACAACGATTTTATGGCTGCGGGGGCTTTATCTGTTCTTGATGAAAATGAAATCCCTGTTCCCGAAAAAATTTCCGTTATTGGCTTTGATGACGTATTAATTGCACGTTATATTCACCCTCGTTTAACCACAGTGCGTTATCCGGTACAAATGATGGCAGAACAAGCCGCAACACTTGCTATCAGGCTTTCTAAGGGTGAAATGCTCGAACAAAAACAACGTATTTTTTCACCAACATTAGTTCAACGTAATTCTGTTTTTAATCTTAGCCACCTTTCTTAATCTTAATGACCCCATGTATTTTTTAGTCTAGTTAACCCTCTTAATGGCTTTATCAGATTAAGAGGTTATTTATTTTTGCCTAATTTGTGTAATCGTTATCATTTGTTCGTGCTTTTTCGACAGTTTTTAAAATGGTGGATATTAGCTGTTTAGGACTACTGCCATGTTTTAAGCTTAAATCCTGCATTACTCGTCATAGTAATCGTTT
Source organism: Proteus terrae (assembly GCF_003144325.1). GTDB lineage: Bacteria > Pseudomonadota > Gammaproteobacteria > Enterobacterales > Enterobacteriaceae > Proteus > Proteus terrae. Next base: position 82,215 of record NZ_PENS01000014.1, on the reverse strand, counting down.
GTTTTTCTATTTTATGATCTATTCACGTAATATAAGCGATAAAATTGTGAACAGAGTAACGGAAAAAGACTGTGAAAACGTTTACATTAAAATCCTATTCTCTCTATGGGTCTGAAAGGAAAATATTATGCATACAGAAGGTGTTGGGTTAAGCACAATAGACTATGCAATTTTTGCCCTCTATGTCGTGATCATTATTAGTCTAGGATTATGGGTTTCTCGTTCTAAGGATGGTGAGAAAAAAGGAACAAAGGATTATTTTCTTGCAGGTAAAACCCTTCCTTGGTGGGCAATTGGTTCTTCGCTTATTGCAGCTAATATTTCAGCAGAACAATTCATTGGTATGTCTGGTTCTGGTTTCTCCATTGGTCTTGCTATCGCATCTTATGAATGGATGGCAGCACTGACATTAATTATTGTTGCAAAATACTTTTTACCTGTCTTTATCGAAAAAGGTATTTATACCATTCCTGAATTTGTTGAGAATCGTTTTAAAAGTCGTAACTTAAAAACCATTCTTGCGGTGTTCTGGTTAGCGTTGTTTATCTTTGTTAACTTAACATCGGTACTTTATTTAGGTTCATTGGCATTAGAAACCATCCTTGGTGTACCAATGATGTATGCCATTATAGGTTTAGCATTATTTGCGGTTATCTATTCACTTTATGGCGGACTCTCTGCTGTTGCGTGGACAGACGTGGTGCAAGTATTCTTCCTTATCCTTGGTGGCCTATTTACCACAGTATTAGCCGTCAGCTATATCGGCGGAGATGGTGGGATCATGGAAGGTTTGAGCAAAATGACACAAGCTGCGCCAGATCACTTTAAAATGATTTTAGAGAAAGATAACCCGCAATTTATGAACTTACCGGGTATCGCAGTGCTGATTGGGGGTTTATGGGTTGCTAACCTTTATTATTGGGGCTTTAACCAATATATCATTCAACGTGCTTTAGCGGCGAAATCTATCAATGAAGCTCAAAAAGGGCTAGTGTTTGCTGCATTCTTAAAACTGATTGTTCCTGTCCTTGTGGTTGTGCCTGGTATTGCTGCATTTGTTATTACCACTAACCCTGAATTAATGGCCGGTTTAGGGACAATGGCACAAGAACATATTCCAACGTTATCACAAGCAGATAAAGCCTATCCTTGGTTAACTCAGTTCTTGCCAGTAGGTGCAAAAGGTATTGTTTTTGCTGCACTTGCCGCTGCAATTGTTTCATCTTTGGCATCTATGCTTAACTCTATCGCGACGATTTTCACGATGGATATCTATAAAGAATATATTGGACCAAAAGCTTCTGAAACACGGTTAGTGAATGTGGGTCGTATTAGTGCAGTAGTTGCTTTAATTATTGCTTGCTTTATTGCACCATTATTGGGTGGTATCGATCAGGCATTCCAATATATTCAGGAATATACAGGTTTAGTGAGCCCTGGTATTTTAGCGGTATTCCTATTAGGTTTGTTCTGGAAAAAAACAAACGCAAAAGGTGCAATTATTGGTGTGGTCTTATCTATACCGTTCGCATTGTTCCTAAAATTAATGCCATTAGGTATGCCATTCCTTGATCAAATGATGTACACCTTTATGTTTACAACAGTCGTAATTGCGTTAGTTAGTTTAACTTCAACGAAAACAGATGATAGTGAAGGCGCGATTACATTAACAGATAAAACCTTTAAAACACAAAGCGGATTCAATATTGCTTCCTACGCCATTATGGTCATCTTATGTGTGCTTTATGCAGTATTCTGGTAATAACAAGATTGTGATTGGTTAATTTTCTAAATCTAAAAATACTCTACAAAACGATATAAAGCAGATGGTTATGCCATCTGCTTTTTTTGTGTTCGAGATCCACTATTTCAATGCTTAATAGGAATGACGTCAATTTTCTTTGATGCAGATTAAAAAAAAACATCAAATACGAAAAGAAAATCATTCTCATGATTATTTGATTAAGATAATATTAATCATTCTCATTATTATAAACGTTATAAATTCAGGGGATCTTTATGAACTTTAAAATGGGCGTATTAACAGCCTGTATTTTATCTGCCTCTTACCCGCTGTATGCACAAGAAAACAAAGAAGAAAAACTTGTTGTGTCAGCATCAGGGTTTGCTCAACAAATTACAGATGCACCAGCAAGTATCACCGTGATCAGTAAAGAACAACTGGCGAAGAAACCGATTCATGATTTAGCGGATGCTGTAAAAGGTGTTGAAGGCGTTAGCATTAATGGTAATGCCAATAAACAAGAAATCACGATGCGTGGTTTACCAGGCGAATACACTCTTATTCTTGTTGATGGGCGTCGCCAAAATAGCCGTGAGTCACGTCCGAACGGGAGTGGAGGTTATGAAGGTGGTTTTATTCCACCAGCAGATGCGATTGAACGTATAGAAGTTATTCGTGGACCAATGTCATCTCTGTATGGTTCAGACGCTATGGGTGGTGTTATCAATATCATCACAAAACCAGTAACAAAAGAGTGGCATGGTTCTGTTGCACTTGGCGGTACACTGCAACACAACCGTGATGCAGGTGACTCTATTAATGGTGATTTTTATCTTTCAGGACCTTTAATTGAAGATAAATTAGGCTTACAGCTTTACGGTAGTAGTTACTTACGTGCGGAAGATAAAATCACTTATGGTCAAGGTCGTAATGACAATAAAAACATTACGGCGAAATTGGCATTCACACCAACTGATAATCAAACCATTTTATTAGAAGCGGGTCGCAATACGTTACAGCGTACAACGACTCCGGGTAAATCCATGAGTGAATTTACCAATCGTGGGGGGCGCCTTGATAAAAATAAAATGCTAGAAACTAATAATGACCGTAATCATTGGGCATTAACTTATAAAAATCAATTTGATATTCTGCATTCTGAATTAAGTGTCTACCAAGAACAGACTAAGCGTATTCAAAAAACAGAAGCGGTTGATAAGGCAACTGGGAATAGCTATAAATATTACGAAGCACGTCGCCCTGAAATTACCAATACTGTTTTTGATGCAAAATTTACCGCTTTTTTACCTTCAAATGTGATGACTTTTGGGGGGCAATATCAATATTCACGTTTAAAAGATGAATCGTCTCTTGGTGGAAAAGAAATAAAACAATCAACAATTACGGCTGATCAAAAAGCTTTATTTATTGAAGATGAATATAGCGTAACAGACAACCTCGCGTTAACTGGCGGTGTGCGTCTTGATGATCACGAATATTACGGTAATCACTGGAGCCCAAGAGCCTATGCCGTTTATCATTTAACGGATGAATTCACTTTAAAAGGGGGCGTGGCGAAAGCCTTTAAAGCACCAAGTTTACGTGAAATTAGTCCTGAGTACGGCACTTCAACTGAAAAAGGCCGTGCAATTATGTACGGTAATCGTGATTTAAAACCTGAAACATCAGTTAGCCAAGAAATTGGTATTGGTTATGATAATGGAGATGGCATTACTGCGAGTGTGACTTTCTTTCATACTGATTTTAAAGATAAATTAACGAACTATGACACTGGCGAAATAGATCCAATTACAGGTTTAAAACTGTATCAATTCGATAATGTGGGTAAAGCAAATATTAAAGGGATTGAAACGGCGGTTGGTTTTCCAATTACGGAAAGCTGGCATGTCAATGCTAACTACACTTATATTGATTCAGAACGTAAAAGTGATGATGAAAAGTTAGCTTCTGGTGAGTCATTAAAAGGCTACCCGCTTGATATGACACCAAAGCACAGCGCGAATGCGCGTGTGGATTGGCAGTTTGATGAAGCGACCAGTTTTTATGCCAATACCGCTTATACCGGAAAACAAATTTGGGCAGCACAACGAAATAGTCATTCAGGGGCGCGTTATCGTAGTGGCTACACAACTTTTGATTTAGGAATGACCTACAACTTTAATAAAAATACCATGTTTAACTTTGCGGTATTAAATATTACAGATGAAACAGGCCCTGCTGTAAACGATAAAGGCGGTAACTGGGTTGTCGATGAAGGCCGTCGTTATTGGGCGAATATTAAATATAGCTTCTAATTGAGCCTAAATTAACATAAACCCCGTATTAAATATGGGGTTTATTTTTTTATGTCTCTCTATTATTTTCACCTTAATGGTTCATTTTTAAAATTACCGACAGAGTATCTGATTTATGCGAATACTAATGTTATGTGGAATGATTATGTTATCTGCGGTTGCTCAAGCTAGGCCTAACCAAGAAGTTCCTGAAATTGAGTCTCAGGCTCACTCTTATTATCAAATTACAAATAAAGAAGTGGAATATGAAGGAAAACAATATCGCCTTTTTCTTGCTATTCCTAAAAACACGACTAAGACAGCGTTAATTTATAGTGTTGATGGTAATGCCCAGTTTCCGTTGATGATAAACGAAGCCATAAAGCAGAAAAATAAACCATTGCCTGCCATTATCAGTGTGGGATATGTGGGTGATAAAGCTTACTTTATTACAGAGAGAACGCATGACTATACACCAAGTGTAAAAGGTGAAGCATTTAGCCGAGGCGGAAACGCAGAGAATTTTTATCAATTTTTCTTAACGCAAGTAAGGCCTTATGCGTTAGAGGAACTCGCCAAAGAACAAGTCTCTATTACTCAGCAATCTCTGTTTGGTCACTCTTTTGGTGGTGTATTTACCCTCTATGTTTTATTCAATCATCCTGAAACATTTCAACGTTATATCGCAGCAAGTCCGTCATTATGGTGGGGGAAAGGCGAATGGGTGAAAAAAGAGCAATGGCAGGCTATTTCTAATGATATTTCTATTACAATAGCCTTGGGTGAAAAAGAAGAAAGTCCTGATTTAAGTCGATTAAGTGAAGAACAACAAAAAAATTATCAAGAGCGTAGTAGTTGGTTAACACAACGTCAGTTATGCCAATATCTATCAGAAGCGGGAAAACAGTGTGAGTTTTATCTGTTTGAGGGGAAAGGCCATGGGGGTTCAATTCCGGATGCGATTAATATTGCTTTAGAAAAAAGCATAGAATAAACAAAAGCATTTCTTTATTTTTAGCTATCCTATCGAGTAATGATAGGATAGTAATGAATATTTATTATTGTGGTTTTATTTGATACGTATTTATTCGTAATTTTCTTAATAAAAAATACTTATCTTTTAATAAAAATAAATATCAGATTAGAGCTATTTCTTTTTGGTGGAAAAAGGCGATAATCATGATTGATATAAATAAAATTGTTTTCTGGCATTAGATTTTATAATTTTATTTATCGTCATTTAAACGCTATATTCGCGTCTCCTGAATTTAGGGACGCCATCCACTGTTTTCACCTTTGTTTCTTTTATCTTTCCTAGATAAAAGAACAGCCTCTATCAGGCATCGAGAAAACAGCGCATTATCAACCGTTTTGATTGTGGAGACGAGGGTAGTGAAACAGAACACTACTTTGGTACGCCAAGGCGACAGTACATTAGTACCTGTGGCTGGGTTAACGGTATTTGCTATCGCGTCAGGCTATTTAATGAGTTTAATTCCACTGTCTATGAGCAGTTTTGGAATGGACACACTCTATGCTAGCTGGTTAGCAAGTATTTATTTTATTGGATTATTAATAGGTTCAGTCATGATAGAACCTATTATTGCAAGAATAGGGCATCGTCTTTCTTTCATTGTATTTTTATTATTACTGGCAGTGACTGTCGGTGTGTTGCCTTTAATGCCTTATTTATCTGCGTGGATGGTATTGCGTTTTATTGGTGGCATGGCAGTTGCAGGTATATTTGTTGTTGTCGAATCATGGCTATTAATTGGCGATAACCCTAAAGAGCGAGCTAAACGTCTAGGTTTTTATATGACCTCGCTTTATGGGGGAACAACATTAGGGCAATTGGCGATTGGTGCAATTGGTGCACAAGGTGCTATCCCATTTATGGCGGTATTAGGTTTATTATTAATCGCCGTATTACCACCTCTGTTTTTTAAACAAGGGCAACCACAAGGGCACGATCATAAAAGTTTGTCACTTAAGCAGATGAGCCGATTAAATAAAGCGGCTTTAGTAGGCTGTATGGTGTCTGGCGTTGTGATGGGCAGTATTTATGGCATGATGCCATTGGCTTTAAATCAAGGGCAATTTACAACAGACCAAATAGGTGTGTTGATGGCAGCGATTATTTTAGGCGGCATGGTGGTTCAGCCTATTATTAGCAAATTGTCTGTGATGATAAGCAAAACACTGTTATTAGCGATGATGTGTTTAGTGGGTGTGTTTGCTATGGGACTGACATATCTTTCTAGCGATTATATAGTGCTTATTATTGCACTGGCGCTATTGGGAATGTCTTCTTTTGCTCTTTATCCTATCGCTATTACATTAGCGTGTGATCATGTGAATGCGAGCTATATTGTCGCTATTACACAAGTAATGCTATTAAGTTATAGCATTGGTTCTGCAATTGGACCTTTAGGGGCGGGTATGTTTATGGCACAAGCCAATAACGGCATTATGAACTTCTTCTTTGTGGTGTTATTAGTGACGGCAATTTACATGCTCTTTGCAAGTTTACGTCGTAAAAGCCATATTGTGTTGAATTAAACCATTTTTTCTTACTTGTTCTCTTTCTCTTATTTATCAGCCGAGCTTACCGTAAAGGTGGCTCGGTTTTTTTATATCTACTCTAAAAACGAATTAAGACTTCCCTTATATTTTTATGCTGTGCTTTATCAGTATAAACAGATAATGTCATTCTTTTCGTAAATAATGGATTTAACTTTTTCATGGAGAACACGGTGAATATAATGAAAATTAGCGTTTTACTCTTACTCACTATGTCTTTTTCAAGTGCCCAAGCGATAAACTCAGAACAAAATAAAAAGCTGGTGGAGTACGCCGCTGATTTACCAAGAGCCGTATTTTACGACGCGGATTATCGTAAAATAGATTACCCAATGGGAGATGTACCAGCCTATAAAGGGGTATGTAGTGATGTGATCATTCGTAGCTATCGTGGCATTGATATCGATTTACAAAAATTATTGCATGAAGATATTAAAGCAAATTTTTCAGCTTACCCAAGTAAACGGATGTGGGGATTAAATAAACCTGATACGAATATAGATCACCGTAGAGTTCCTAATTTAGAAGTTTTTTTTACACGAAAAGGAAAAGTAAAACCGATTACAAAAAATGCAGAAGATTATGTACCAGGCGATATTGTTAGCTGGCGTTTAGATAATGGACGGCCTCATATTGGGATTGTCGTAGATAAGAAAAGCGGGGATAACCAACGCTACCTAGTTATGCATAATATCGGGTTTGGTCAAGTTGCTGAAGACGTTTTATTTTCATGGAAAATAACTGGTCATTTTACCTACTAAATAGGTGAATGAGGAAAAATTGAAGCGTTTAGTCTTTTGTGGAAAATAGAAGTAACAGCAGTAAAATAAATCTGAAATTTAAACAATAAGTAAAATAATGCCCATACCGATTTTGTCTAAAGTATGGGCATTATCTCTGGGGGAGAATATTTTCATTAGAAATATTCATAATTATTCCTCTAAGCCACCGAGTAACATACTAACGACAGCAGTAGAACAGATAAAAGAAAGGAAAAGGATAAAAAAAGAGCTACTGATCATAATGCCCTCCAAATTTATAGCTATTTTTAAATAAAAACCTCACTAAATACACGTTATTAATTCATTACCTTATATACTAGGTTATTTAAAAATAAAGTCAAACTAACGTATTATTTAATAATGGTTTTTTGTTTTTTAATTTTATTTTTTATAAAAATAAATATATTGGATGGTATTAAATGATCAGGAGGGGCTTAACCCCTCTGATGTCTTACGCGGTGTGAGGCAAGATGGTATGAGTTAATGGAGGTAAACCATAAGCTGCTCTTGCACGATCACAAGCTTCATTAGGAATGCCATTTACCCAAGATTGTTGAAACTCACGACAAGGAGAAGGGCGTTGTTCGTAGATAGAACAGCTTACACACTCTCCAACTTCACCAATCAGTTTGTCACAACGTGGTTTTTTAGAGTTGGTTCCTTTCATGCAAGAGAGAAAAGGCGTTAACGGTTCTGTTAATTCATCAGGAACCACACCTCCACCACTTACCATTTCTGCCCAATAGAACGAAACTCTAAAATAGGCGCAACAAGCACCACAATGCATACAGGGATTATCCTGCATATAAATAAAATCGTTAGAATGTTTGCTCATACCAGATACCATTTTATCTGACGTTAAAGGGATAAAACGCACGTTTTAAGAGTGCTGTAGCTTAAGAGAAGCAAAAAAAGACAGAGAAACGATGCTTCTCTTAGAGTAATCATTATGCGCCGAATGAAAAAAATTTTTCAAGAGAAATATTTCTGCATATAGAATATATTTATTACAAAACAGACTATTATTTTGAAAAATATATATAGATAGACTATGTGACTTAATGGTAAGCAGTAATGCTATTTAATCCTCTGTAAAAACCACAGTATATATAGTATTAAAAATAATCAAAATATCAGGTTTTAGATAAAGAAAAGCCTTATCAATTTTGATAAGGCGATAATAAAAGAAGCGTAGATGAGACGCTGAAAAAACGAGTTAACGATATCTACTAATAGGCTTTTCTAAAAGGGACCTTTAAAAATAAATAAGGCACCAGCACCAATTAAAAGAAAACCAATAAAATGATTTAAGGTGAAGTTTTCTCCCAAGTAAGTGACCGAAAAAATAGCGAAAATAGTTAATGTGATCACTTCTTGTATGGTTTTTAATTCTGCTGCACTGTAGTAATTATGACCAATACGATTTGCGGGTACAGCAAAACAATATTCAACAAACGCAATCAACCAGCTTAAAATAATGACAACAATAAGAGGTTTATTGCCATATTTTAGATGACCATACCAAGCGAACGTCATAAAAACGTTGGAAATAATTAGAAGAATAATAGGCGTAAATTTGTAGAGCATATTGGTGATACCACGGGTCGTTTTTAGGCAAAATTATTGCCAATAAGAAAGGTATGAGATTACTGCAAAAAAAGTGGATTTTCTATTGTGATGATAAGAAAAAAACAGCCAAAAATTAAAAGGTTGGTCTTTCTTTCCCTATAAGAAAGTTTGTGATTTTATCAAGAAAAAACAAAGTTGAAGTAATAAATATCTATTTTTAAACTATTGGCTGAGTTTTAATCTATTGATATTGTGTTAAATAACATTTTTTCAATAAAAAATAAGCAAAATAGGTTCAAACCCAAAAGGCATTAATAATGTTTTCTTATTATTACTTGATTGAAATTTAAATTTATCGAGTAAGATACGATATATCCTAAAATGATGCTGTTCGCACTAATAGATGTGATATTAGTTATTTAATACATTATGTTGAATATAAATTTTATTATAAATTCCTATAAGGAGTTCGCGTGAAGATAAGTTTATTTCTGATCTCTTGTAGCTTACTTACAGTTAGTTTTTTCTCTTCGGCACAAGGCAAATACGATCCTTTAGCAAAATGTTATGAAGTGACAGCAAACGAGCCGAGAACAGCGGTGCAGGCTTGTTTACTGGATGAATTAAAACTGACAGAGCAGCAAATGAGTGTCATTTATGACAAAAGTAAGAGTGATCTTGAAGATACTGACTCTGTTGCTGCAAAAAGTGCCATTGATGCATTAGCCAGTTCTCAGCAGCATTTTATTCAATTTCGAAGTGCTGAATGTCAACGACAATCCGCATTATTAATGGGGGGATCAGGGGCTGGAGATGTTTTGTTAGCATGCGAAATAAAATTAAATCAATGGAGAGCAAAAGTTTTATTGAATAATTAATTGGCGAATAATAGAGAAAAACCCAAAAGCGATTAACTTATCTTTTGGGTTTGATTTAGGAGTCAATGATTGACTCTGACTGTTAGTTATTTTGTTATCGTTTTAATGTTATTTTATTTTGAATTAGCAATCTTCAATAATAAGATAAGCCGCATGAACAGGGCCATGAACCCCCCATACTTTAATCAATTCAATGTCTGCCGTAGAACTTGCACCACCAATTAAATTGATACAAGACGGCATTCTCACGCCTTCTTGCGCCATCTTATGTAGACGTTCAGCAATTTGTGCCACGCGGGGCAAAATATCGCTTTTACGTAGGATAACAATTGAGGTTTCAGGTAATAAACTAACGGCACGCCCTTTTTCTGGAGATGAAAATAAAACAATCCCACCAGACTCCGTTAAGCCCGCTTCAGCATAAACAATCCCGATTTGCGATCGTTCAGCATAAACAATGTTTTCGCGCCCAAGGGCTGGATCCCAAATATAGGTTTCGTACTTTTCGCTAACCGCTTTTGTGACTCCTAGTGCATCTAAACGCTCATCACCACTTATTACCACCGAGCCTTTACAATCATAACTTTCACAGAGTTCAATTAGGCTATTAATGACTTCATCAGGTTTGCTAACAACACATTTCACCATTTGAGTCTGTGCAAAGTCAGTAAATTCTTTGCATAGTTCATCTTGAGTTAAATTAGTTAAGCGAGTTTTCGCTAAATCATTAATCGGCGTAGGCTGTGGCTGTGGCTTATGCGCAATAGGACGCCCTAATTTTTCAGCAATAGTTTGCAGAAATTCATTACGGTTTTGTTCGTTTAACATATTATTTTTTTCCTTCTGCTTTATGGCGTTTAAACCAACTACGGAAGCTATAACCATCTGGTTTAGGAAGATCACGCGATTCCATCCAATCATTCAAAACACTGATTTTGATTGGTGTAGAACCATTTTTGATCATTAATCCCGCCATTTTCGCACCAACATTCATACCCACTTTCCAAAGAGCTGGGTGTGAGTTGAGGTAGTTAAACATACCAGTGACTCGACGCTCTGCTTTCGGTGTTAAACCTGTTTCAGCCATTACTCGACGATGTTTTAAAATCAACTGAGCTAAAGGAATTTTGACTGGGCAAACCACATTACAAGCATTACATAATGAGCATGCATAAGGGAGATCGTGGAAATCTTTATAACCTCCTAATAGTGGTGAAATTACAGCACCAATTGGGCCCGGATAAATTGAGCCATAAGCATGACCACCAATATTACGATATGCAGGACACGTATTAAGGCAAGCACCACAACGAATACAACGTAAAATATCTTTAAATTGTGAGCCTAAAATTTCAGAACGACCATTATCCACAATCACTAAATGGAACTCTTCAGGACCATCAACATTGCCTGCTTCACGAGGACCTGTCACCCAAGTGTTATAACTGGTTAAACGTGAGCCAACAGCGCTACGACATAACATGGTTATCAGTGGATCGACTTCTTCAAAAGTGGGGGCTACACGTTCCATACCCATAACTGCTATATGGGTTTTAGGCAATGTTGTGGTCATCCTTGCATTACCTTCATTGGTGACTAAACAGACAGTACCTGTTTCCGCCACAGCAAAGTTACAGCCTGTGACACCAATATCAGCAGAAAGGAAATCTTGTCTAATACGTTGTCTAATGAAAAGCGTCATATCTTCCGGTGTTTCACTACCTTCGTAATTGAGTTTTTCATTTAATACTTTACGAATTTGATAACGGTCTTTGTGGATCGCAGGAACCACGATATGCGACGGTGGATCGTTATCCAATTGAAGAATATATTCACCTAGGTCAGTTTCGATGATCTCAATGCCTTCATTTTGTAAGGCTTTATTCATCCCAATTTCTTCGGTGACCATGGATTTAGATTTTACAATCTTCTTCGCGTTTTTCTTCTTGGCAACTTCACAAATATAACGAGAGGCATCTTCTGCTGTTTTTGCAAAATAAACATGACCTCCATTTTCAGTCACTTTTTCAGACAATTGATAGAGATAAGCATCTAAGTTTTCAAGAACATGGTTACGGATTTGTTCAGCGCGATCACGCCATTCTTCCCAATTACCTAGCTCCTTCACCATGATTTGACGGTTAGCCCCAATACGTTCTTGCGCCATAACAACCGCATTACGCATGATTGTGTCTTTCATTTCATGTTCTAGACGAGGTCTGAAATCTATATCACTGGTTTTGATAGACATAAGCAGGCTCCCTTATTGGCTCATTAAAACTTGTGCAATATGCAACACTTTTACAGGGCGCTTTTCACGACTTAAACGACCTTGAATGTTGATTAAGCAGCTTGTGTCAGCACCAATGACATAATCAGGGCTCACATCCATAATATGTTTTACTTTTTCAGTCACCATTTCACCCGAAATTTCAGACATCTTCACGGAGAAGGTACCCCCAAAGCCACAGCAGGTTTCTGAATTTGCAAAAGGCAACATTTCAAGACCTTCAACATGTTTTAATAGCGTTAAAGGCTCACTTACAACACCTAACTTTCTGGTTAAACTGCATGATGGGTGATAAACAGCTTTACCCGGAAGGCGAGCACCTACATCGACAACACCAAGTGTGTTAACAATAAAGCTGGTTAAATCAATAAGGCGATCGGCGACACCTTGTGCCCGTAATGCCCATTGAGGTTCATCAGCAAGATAAGTTGGATAACCTTTAATGGCATAAGTACAAGAGCCAGCGGGTGAAATAATGGGATAGTCGTTCACTTCCAATGTTTCAATTAACGATTTCATGGCAGGTTTCGCGTTATTTACATAACCGCTATTAAGCGCTGGCTGACCACAGCAACCTTGGCGTTCTTGAAATAAGACTTCACAGCCTAATTTTTCAAGTAACAAGACCGTGTCTCGGGCTGAATCTGCTTTCAGAACATCACCAAGACAGGTCGCATAAAAATTAACTTTCATTAATCGAACTCCAAAACATCGCTCAGATGTTGTCATTTTTACTAAAGATAAAATTCTTTTATTGCTTCGTTATAAGAGGAGAAGGGAGTGGAGTAAACACGCTCCCTTTTCCTTATTAATTAGTTCATTAGGTGATAAATAATGCCAATTTTTGCGCCAAGAATAATTATATAAGCAATACAATATTTTAAGGTTTCACGCATAATGGCACTGCTTTGACCATCCATTTTTGTCGCTGAAACAGCAATGGCGATACTTTGCGGTGAAATCATTTTACCGCCCGTTGCACCAGAGGTATTGGCTGCGGCCAGAATGAATGGATCAATATTAAGTTTAGCTGCTGCGCTGGTTTGTAACTTACCGAACAGCACGTTAGAGTTGGTGTCACTACCTGTTACAAAGGTTCCTAATGCACCGATCACTGGAGCAATAAAGATAAAGCCTGCACCTGTGAAATCGACTAAGGTTTCAGCAATACTGCCAATCATGCCACTGAAATCCATAACAGTTGCCATCGCTACGATTGCCGTGATAGCAATAATGGAATTTTTCAGTTGGATAGTGGTTTTAACCAGAACAGAGATAAGTGTTGAAATACTTGCACCTTGAATGGTGCCACCCACAAAGCTTGCAAGAATAATCAATACACCCGGAGTACTTAACCAAGCAATAGTTTGATATTCCGTTTGTGTTTCACTTAATACAAATGGGATCTTTGTGGAAATTGCGCCCGCCATGCTTTGGAGCGCAGGAAATAAAGGTGAGCACGCTAAGATAAAGATAAAGGTAAACAGATAAATAGAACTTGCTACTAACAACTCTTTCCCAGTGTGCTTTTTGACATTTTTTTGTTTGTCACCACTGTTTTTCATGCGTTTAGCAAGGAAAATAACCACAATTAAGCTGACTAAGCTGCCTGCAAACGCCGGTAATTCAGCACCTAAATTAGCAGCAACGATATATTGAGGGATTAGTGTACTAATACCACACATTAAGGTAATAAATCCGACACCTTTAATCGCTTTAATTCCGCCACCCGCAATGGCAACAATAACGAAAGGTAACAAGATATTGAATAATCCCAACTGAATAATAATGGTTTTACTCAGTACTAATACATCAAGCCCTGTATTTTGCGCCAAAATAGAGACTGGAATACCGACTGCACCAAACGCAGTAGGAACAGTATTAGCAACTAAAGAGGCAACGGCGGCTTTAAAAGGATCAAATCCGAGTGCAATTAAAATACCGATAGGGATGGCAACAGCAGTACCGTAACCCGCAACTGCTTCAAGAAAGCCACCAAAACACCATGAGATAAGCAGAACTTGTACTCGCTTATCATCACTTATTCCAGCGAGTACATCTTTAAGTACATCCATGCCGCCTGTTTTTAGCATTAAGTTATAACTATAAATAGCAGCAAGAATCACAATGATTATCGGCCACAATCCTTTAACTGCACCATAAAGGACAGAGACTGAAGCAAATTGAATGGTGTTGTTCCAATGGAAAATAGCAAGTGCAACAGTTATCACTAAAGATACAAGCACAGCATGGTGAACGGCTGATTTCATTTTTAAGATCATAAAAATCAAAACCGCTAAAGGCACAATGCCTAATAAGAATGATAAGTAGTCTGACATGATTATTTTTATCCTTAAGTTTGCAATTTTTATCGTTTATAACTGCGTTAGCAAACCTATAAGTTGCTCATTATATAATTGTGTAGGGTACTAGGTTTTATTAAAGCTCTACTTTGCTGAAACGATAAATCATAAATAAAAAAAGATAGTTACTAACCTAAACAATGAAAGGTATCATTACTTAGGAAATTGTCAGGTTAGATTAGTTGGCTATTGTAGGGAATATTTATTGATATGTAATAGAATAAAATCAATTGTGTGACAAATATAAAAAAATTCCTTTTTTCTCATTATTTGCTTGTTAATTGTCGTGTTTTTTGATGTTTGTCAATGTAATTAGATTGCTAATGTTGTTATCAAATTGGTTTTAGATGAAAAAAAGAGCGATATTGGTAGTTTTAGCTATGTAATAAAAAGATGAACTTAAGTCTAAAACGCCATTTTTGATGATGAAAATGGCTATCAACACCCAGAATATACATAAATTAAATTAATGATTTATTTGGGCGGCTATTTAATTAACAAATAAACTAAAAGTTTTTTATTTTAATATTTAATTATTCTAAAGTTAATCTTTTAAATTATTTTAATTTTTTATTATTTTACTTTTATAATATTTGCTCCCTTTTTTTATGTTTTATTTTGTTTTATCTTTAATATACTGTTATTTGATTTTATTTTTCGTTTTTATATTGAAAGTTAACTTATTTTTTCTTGTTTTTTTTTCTTGTTTTTTTCTTGTTTTTTATCGATAAAATATAATTTTATTTTTCGTTCTAATGTGTAAATATTTTTACCTATTATATAAATTATAATTAATTATTATTGGTTTCTTTTTTTATTCCTTAATTTGGTAATTTTAATTATACAAAATTAATATTTTTATATTAAATGTTTAAATAAATAACAATATAAATTTATCATCAATGATTGACTTCTTTTGAGCTCTAGAGTCGTGAAATTGCTAGGTTTGTCGCTAATGTTAATTGTAATACAAATCAGGTAGATAATGAAAATATAATGAGTGAGATAAATAGTAAATGAGAATGCTTCTTTCTAATTTTATGCGACTAAAGGTATAGGTAAAGTGATCTTGATCGTATCGATAAAAATGAAAAGTTTATTTTTGTTCTTTTTTATACTTCAGAAAGTGTGAAATAAATTATTTCTAATGATAGAAAAATATTTATTTAATGATATTTGTTACCTTTTTTAAAGTGTTTAAGTTGATTGTTATAGAACAAAGATAGGTTGTGAAATATTTTTGAAGTTACAGTCTCATTTTTCGATGAGATATTAATTTCACTTTAAAAATTGTCATACAAATATAGGAGAAAAAAAAGTGATTAAAAAGTGAATTGGTAGATAATTATTTTTGTTTTAACTACGTAATAATCTCTAGCGAAATGTTTTCTTTAGTGTGTGGATGTATTGCTGTCTCTTTTTAACTCTATAATCTTGCCTCACAATAAGTGGCATTATCCCCAGATTATTATGGGAACATTAATAGTGAAAAGATTATTATCATCATTAAATAGCCCTGTTTTGATAACGGAAATCAGCGATTATGTTAGCGATGTTTTAGGATTTAACATTTGACGCTTGCCATTACCTCTGAAATAAGTTGGCAAATACAAACAGTTTGTCTGATATTGGTAAAATTGTTTACATTTTATTACCGAGGTTGTTACAGATAAAAAAAAGAACCAAAGTGTGAGCTAGGTTCCTTTTTTTAGTGTGTACGAATAGGGGGGTAAAGAGTAAGCCAAGCTTTTTTGTGACTCTCTTTTGACTTTAAATTGAGAAAAAACCAGTAATAAACCAATAATTCCAACTAAGGTCGCGCTTAAATTGACAATGTTATAACTGTACTTTAAAGCAATTCAGCAATAACGGCCCCAATAGCATTGCCTAAATTAAATGCACCAATATTCACTGATGAGATTAAACCTGGAGCATTGTTTGATATTCCTGAAGGGGTATCATCAAATAGTGGTGAGACACTAAGACGCTTATGTATTAATGGTGAAGGTATTGCTTGTTTATCCGATTTTATACTGACAGAGGATCTTCAATAGGGATGGAGGGGCGAATTATTCCGCGAGAAATTACACCCAGTATCTTTGGCATTTAGTACAGTTTATTATAATGATAGAGTGGTAAGTCAACGCATTCGAGTATTTATTGATAGTTTTGCGGATTGTCTATCTGGTACTTTAAAATTGTAGCTAGGATAATACTTGCAATTTGTCTGACTGTATTATAGTCACATCGTTAACCAGCGGCCTTATTTTTAAGGCCACTCTTTTATCTTATCGAGTGGCCTTGATATATAAATGAATTAAAGAGTGCACTAGGCGCGACGGATCTGGAAATAATTCACTAATTTATTCAGATTAAGTGCTTGTTCATTAAGTGAACTTGCAGCAGCCACGGATTCTTCTACTAATCCCGCATTTTGTTGCGTTGTTGAATCAAGCTGACTGATAGCATTATTGATTTGTGATATACCATCGCTTTGCTCATTACTTGCTTGCCCAATTTCTCGTAATAATGCGCTGATCTCTTCAACATCGGTGATCATTTTTTGGATTTGTGAGCCAGCTTGCTCAACTAATTCCATGCCTTCTTGTGTTTGAGTTGATGAATTATCGATAAGAGTGCGTATATCATTAGCGGAGTCTGCACTTTTTTGTGCCAGCAATCTGACTTCACCAGCAACAACGGCAAAACCTTTACCGTGTTCACCTGCTCTAGCGGCTTCAACAGCAGCATTTAGTGCAAGAATATTCGTTTGGAATGCAATGGCATCAATTAAGTTAATAATATCTGTCATTTGAGATGATGAGCTATTAATTGCTCTCATTTTTTCTGTCAGCTGGAGCATCATTTCGCCATTATGGTGCACAGCGATTTCAGTTTTTTCAGCGACATTAATTGCATCAAGAGTATGCTCTGCAGTATTTTTAACCGTTGATGTCATTTGCTCCATTGAGCTTGCGGTTTCTTCTACGGAGGTTGCTTGTTCTTCTGTTCTTGCCGCTAAGTTTTGGCTACCAGCAGTAATTTGCTCTGCTGCTGACGAAATATTTTCAGCGCCGTTTTGTACATTTTGCACAACATCTAATAGGTGCATTTTCATTTCTGCAAGGGCTCGTAATAATATCCCTGCTTCATCATGATAATCAGTCTTCACTTCTTGTGTTAAATCGCCATTTGCAATGGCTTTTGCAAAGTTGATTGCCTTCTCTAATGGGAGAGTAATACCTTTAGTAATAAACCAGCCTAAAATACTGCCCACAACAATACTGACAAGAGTTAATAATACTAAAAATATTCTTTTTTCAATAAAGTCACTTTCAACTGCGTTGCCTGCTTCTTCCATCTTTTTATTTTGTAATTCGATAAACTCTAATATTTTATCGCGATACCTTAACTGAATAGCGGAAGTTTTCGTGATCAGTTCATTGACTGCGGCGTGTCTGTTATTTTCATTAAATGCCTTCACAACAAAGTTTTGAGAGGTTATATATTGCTGACGAATATCATAAACCTCAGCTAAGATTTTTTTTGACTCAGCATCGTGTGTGGTTTCATCTAATTCTTTCAGCAATTGTGCAACTTTAGCGGTGATCTCTGCTTTTTTGCTCTCTTGCTCAGCCGCTAAACTTCCTTGCTCATCAAGCATAGTGAGTTGCTGGAATATAATAAATTCATTGAAATTATTAATCAGTAAATTGGCTTTGACTGTGGCTGGATAGATATCATCAACGACATTATGAATATCTTGATTCGCACTGTTTAAACCCATTAATGCGAAACCGGAACCCAACATAATTAACATCACAAAAGTTGTAAATGCGATAGTTAACTTTGTACGAATTTTAAAGTTTTTAAAGAACATGCTTAACCCTGGATAAATAATAATTAATAAGTATTGGTAACTTATTAAAGAACAAACAGTATCGGTAAGCAGTGACAGAACTTTAGTCATTAAACCAAATAAAGGGAGATAAAAAGGCTTGCATTGATTTTTAACACACTATTTTTATTGTGAAAAAGAGATCTCCTCCCTTTTTTTATCTAAATGTGCTTAGTACTTAAGTTTCATTCAACTTTATAAAACTAAACAAAAAGTAATTAAAAATTAAAGAGATCCTTTATTTTCCGTTAACAATTGTTTGATCGATTTTAATATTTGTTAATTAATCTTGAGGGGTTTAGAAGGTAGAATAAAGGTAAAAGAGATTATAATAGTGGCTAAATGTACGCTATCTAAGACTCGCTCACCTCTGAAATGCTTTTGGTTATGATAGACTGGATGACTTAAAACAGGTGAGTTTATGGTTACTGTTAGATGTGTTTTAACACTCCATATTTCTTATACTCAATCGACTTAAAGGTAACGCTGTATGCGCAGTGTATTTATATTTTTGAGCATATTTATTTTAGGATTTAGTCATATGGCGTATTCCGATCAAACACTTGTCTTTATAAGACATGGTGAAAAACCTGATAATGATAGTGGGCAACTGACCTGTAAAGGATTAAATAGAGCATTGGCGCTACCTGATGTGCTTATAAATCAATTTGGCAAACCTGATGCATTATTCGCTGCTGCGCCTAAACAAAGTAAATTAGGTAATTCATTACGTTCACTTCAAACAATTACTCCTCTCGCCATTAAAACCTCATTGCCTATCCATCTTCAATATCATGCTAAAGAGATAAAAGAATTACGCGAAGATCTGCTTAGTCAGCAATATGAAAATTCAGTTATTTTTATTGCATGGGAGCACGATAATTTAGTTAAAGTTGCACGAGATATCATGAAACAAGAGGGTGGAGATCCTAAATTAATCCCTAAATGGAAAAATAGTGATTTTGATAGTATCTATATCTTAAAGATTATCCGAGAGGATGGTAAGAAAAGCGTCATATTTGAACAAAGACCGCAAGGGTTAGATAGTGTATCGGAAGTTTACCCTAATTAGTGAGCATCTTATCTAATACTAAAAAACAAGATATTTAAATAGAGTTAGACCAGATAGAGTTAGAACACTTTTTTACACACAGACTTAATGCTATTTGAAGCAATGCGAGAAATATATGCAAAATGAAGTTATACGCTCAGTAGAGCACGAGATCAAAGTACACCTTGTAAACTCATTTACTAAAAATAATAAAGGTGGCAATCCTGCTGGCGTAGTACTTAATCCCCCTCAATTAAGCAATGAACAGAAAATGGCTATTGCTAAAGAAGTCGGCTTTTCTGAAACGGCCTTTGTTTATCAAGGCGAAGAGACTGATTTTAAGGTTGATTTTTTCACTCCAGAAGGAGAAGTTGATTTCTGTGGTCATGCTACATTAGCCGTCTTTTTCACTTTATCTTCACTCAACTTATTGGCTTCTGGTCATTACACACAAAAAACGAAAGCAGGTATTTTAAGCGTAGCGATTGATACTGAAAATGTCGTTATGGAGCAAACACTACCCATTTCACGACAAGCTCCAAGTGTTGACGCTGTGGCTGCTGCGTTGGGAATAAATCGCGAAGTTATCTTAGAAACCGGTTTGCCCATTGAAATATTTTCAACGGGATTATCCGATATTTTGATCCCCGTGCAATTTGGGCAATTAGATATGCTAAAGCCTAATTTTGATACAATAGCAAATCTAAGTCGTGAATTTAATACTATCGGTTTTCATGTTTTCGAGCTTAGCCAAGATAAAGAAACTGCTGCACATTGTCGCAACTTTGCACCTTTATATGGTATCAATGAAGAGTCTGCAACAGGGAGTTCTAGTGGCGCTTTAGGCTGTTATCTTGTTAAGTATGTTTTCCCTCATAAAACCCATTTTCTATTAGAGCAAGGGCGTGCAATGCAATGTTCCTCTCTTATTCAGGTTATTATTGATTCAACGGAAAATACGATCAGTCGAGTGAGAGTGGGCGGAAAAGCGACAATGATAGGTTCGAAAATTATTACTCTTTAAATTACTTGCGGTATTTTATATCAAGTTATTCCTAATAGGCTCTAGTATCAAAGCTAGGGCCCTTACCTAATAAATTTTATCCACTCGTATATAGATATTTCTTTTGTAAAAATGTCTACACGCCGTTATTGGTTAGTAGGTTTATAGTACATAGCAATTTTTGATTTAATTGATGATATAATTTTTTTCTTCCACGGTAGCATTGATTTTCTATTCATCATAAATAAATTGCCTATAGCAAGACTATCAACAAGTTTAATTTTATAAACAGTATGTTTGAACGGTTGATTTTCTAGCCACGGTTCAGGCACAACAGCTATATATGGGCAACTATTAATAGCGGGTATAACTTGTGCGTATTCAGGACATTTAAATCCGATTGTTCTAAATAATCCTCTTCTACGCAATTGCCTATCAAGTTCATTATCATCTTGAGACCAAGGTAAACAATAGACATGTTTATAAGAAACCAATTGTTCAAAACTAAAATCGTCAATATCTTTTAAAGAGGATCTTAATGGTTCTCCATAAATAATTATGAGCCTACTTGTTCCTATAGTTTCAAATTTTAAAGACGATACTGGGTTTTGATCTCCGCCAACAGCAAAGACTAAATCTACAGTACCATCAAGCACTTCTTCTCGCCAAGAGCGGCGTTGATATGGAATACACTCAGCATAAAAGTCCAACTCAAAAGAGAGTTTAGATAGTGTTGGGGTAATAATATCCATTAAAGCTGGGGGGCAAACCACCTTAAAATTTCTTGAGCCATCAAATGTATCGGTAAATAGATCATCATTTAGAGAAATAAAAAGAGGAACCAATTTTGCTTTTAGCGTTAAAGCAAATGGTGTGGGGACTTGAATATTATTTTCTCGTTTAAATAAAGGATCACCCAGTGTTAAGCGTAGTCTACTTAATGCATGACTTACCGCTGATGGTGAAACTCCTAGTTTATGAGCCGCTTCTTTCGTACTTCCTGTCAAAAGCAATGCATAGAGCACTTTGAGGAGATTAAAATCAAATTGAGCTAGATTCATTTTGTCTCTTTATAAATGAGCAGGATTCTATTTATTTATACTATTATCTCGGCTTAATGACAAACAAATGATGGTATATATGAAAAAGCTAACATTAATTGCATTGCTTTATATGCAAGGATTGGTTACGCCAATCGCAGTCCATGCATCGCTGCATCCTGAACAACCTTTATCAACAGCACCACCCAAAAGTATATTTAAACAATGGGCTAAACCTATAGCACCTTTTAAAATAGCGCCTCAAGTTTGGTATGTGGGAACAAAAAACTTAACTTCGATATTGATCACCACAGAGGAAGGTCATGTTCTTATTGATGCTGGTTTAAGTGAAAGCGCAGAATTAATCCAAAGTAATATTGAAAAATTAGGTTTTAATATTAAGGATGTTAAATATATTCTTAATAGCCATGCAAGATTAGATCAGGCTGGTGGTATAAGAAAGCTAAAGGAAATAAGTGGTGCCAGTGTTATTTCGAATACAATAAATGCAGAACAATTAGCGTTAGGTGGTGCTAATGACTTTGCTTTAGGTAATGCATTATTATTTCCTCCAGTGAAGGTGGATCTAATATTAAATGATAATGAATCTTTTGAGCTTTCTGGGGTTGTTTTTACTGCTTTACTAACGCCTGGGCATTTGCCAGGAAGTACTTCCTGGAAAGTTAAATTAAATAATAATGACATACTTATTTATGCGGATAGTTTAGCAACACCGGGATATTACTTGGTTAATAACCTTAATTATCCAGATATTGTTAGTGATCTTCATTACAGCTACCAAATATTAAATAATCAAGAAGTGGATATATTTATTGCTAGTAAAGGAGACCGATTTAATTTATTGGATAAAATAAAAAATTTAAATAATGGGGACGAAAAAGCGTTTTATGACGCTAACGGTCTTAAGTTATATGTCGAAAAATCAAGAGTGTCCTTAATAAGTCAATTAAATAAATAATTTTTTAATAAAGAATGGAATATATATGTCATTTAAATATTTAATCCCCATTTTTGGTGTTTTTCTGTGCTCGAATTCTTATGCTGGTGAGTTAAAAATAGGTGCAGGTATTGGCATGTCTTCGCCATACGAAGGATCGGATAAGTATATTTTAATTCCAGATGCTATGTTGCAATATACAACAGAAACAAATAGTTTTGGTCTATTCAGTATAGGTACTAGTGGCGCGAGGTGGCAATTTAATCTTTTTGATAATATTCATATTGCACTACTTGGAACGTATATGCAGGGGCGTAAGGAAGAAATCGGCTTCTCTAGTGATAAAAACGAAGACTTAAAAGGAATGGGAGATCTTAAAGGAGCCGCAGGTGCAGGTGTTGAACTGAGTTATAGTATTGTAGGGCATTCTTTTTATATAAATTCACTGACCGCACTTGGCCATCGAGATTATGGTGGAAAAAATATTGATAATGCTACTCGGTTTGAACTTGGAATTAATTCACATTTTGAGATAAATAAAAATTGGTCTATTGACTCTAATATATCTACAAGATATATAAACAAAAATTACAGTCAGGCTTATTTTGGTGTCACGGAAAAGCAGTCACTTAATTCTGATTACTCTATTTATACACCAAACTCTGGAATTAAAGATGCCGGTGTTTTAATTGGAGTGAATTATAAAATAAGCGAAAGACTCTTTGTTAATCTAAAATCAGGTGGTTATTATTTGTTTGGTGATATGGCAGATAGTCCAATTACAAAACAAAAATATGGATTAGTAAATATAATCGGCCTATCATATGTTTTTTAAAAATTATGAAAATAAACACTAAATACTTTTTATTTATATCTATGTTTATATTAAATGGATGTGTTGTTGGCCCTGGTTGGTATAAGGAAGGTATAAGTTATGAAAATTCTCAAAATATATTAGCAAAATGTAAGTATGATATTGGTATTGCCAAAGTAAGTTCAAATGAAAAGCCAGAGCTAATAGCTGAGTGTATGAAATCTCAAGGATACAGATACAAAAATTATTCACATAGTTATTAGTTAAATGTTTTTTGTTAATAAAAATAGGTGTTGGTTTATAGTATCTTTTCCATGTTTATATTAATGATTACCTATTTTCTATAAATTGAATAAAAATCAGTCCATATAAATTAAAGCGGTTTGTATCGATACGGATACAAACCGCTTAATTATAGATAAGGATACGATAAAAAATTAATACATATATTTAATACCAAATACTTCCTGTGCATCGCTATAGCCAGGATCCCCGATCTGTTGAGATACGTTTCCCCATAAATTTAGATTTTTATTGATCTGACCTTCAATACCAATTTTCACTTCCCCGACATTGCGGTTTCCGGTGACATTAAACTGTTTACCATCCATTTTCACGCCATATTGTTTACTGTTATAAATCCAGTTTGTTTCCACAAAAGGCTCGAAGTTACGATCTTTATCAATAGCATTATGACCATATAGGTACGCCCTTAATCCCAAGCGTGTGCGGATATTATTTTCTCCACAGCTACTTATCTGGGTTCTGTTGGCTTCGGTATGATCATTGGTGGTGTATTTCCCTATCTTAAAGTATTTATGTGCAGTGATTGGTTAGTTGATTTTTTATTATTACGTTGTCATTTTAAAGAAAGGTGGCAATAGAATGAAGGTTAATAAATTATAAATGATGACTAAATTTTTAACTTATCTCTTCGTTAAAATATTTTCGATAATGTAGATGGCAGAAATTAAAATTACGTAGTTTATAGTATTTACTAAGCGTTGTTTATTTTTAGGATTTAGTTATATGGCGTACTCAGATTAAATGGCTAGTATGTTATAGATGGGTATTCACTTATAAGATTAATAATTTTTTGCTTTGAATAAAAGGATTTTCTCTATGTTTAAAAGATATAATATCAAATTAACTATGATTAGATTAATAAGTATTTCACTTGTTTGTTCTATGCTATCTGGTTGTTTATCATTTGGTTTATTATATACTACTGGCCGTGATCCTGATTATCATAAATCTAATTGGGGTTCAGATACTATTATCGCTCTTTCGTTAGCGAATGATATTAATGGAAATACTGGGTGGGTATTTGTTGGGGAAAATTTTGACTACTTACTGAGTAGTGGCGGTGATAATATCGTAAGTATGTTGAAAGATCCGGTTATATTCCGAGACAAAATTATCGTTGAACAACAAGCTCAATTTGTTATTGATCCAAAAAGAAAAGAGTTTTCAGGAAGAATGGAACTTAATTATCGTTGGACTGAAGAAAAGGATAAAATGGCAATCATAAAATACGGCTTTTCATGTAATGATAATACAAAGATGTGTTCAGCATTGATACAAAATTTAGTCGGTACTATACATAAAAAAAATAAAGAGCAAGATATAACCTATTTAATGCAATTCTATCATCCATTCAAAGTTGAGTTTTACCAATATAAGCAGGACTTTTTTGGTCCAAGATCTGCTCGAGTCTTACTGCCAGTAACATTAGCGTTAGATATCGTGACATTACCTTTGCAGTTTCTTTTTGTAGGGCATAGAAGGTAGTTGATTAACCATTGTTGTAGCTGGAGCTTGTATCGACCTATAACAAATTGAATTTGCAATTGAGTAATATCAGCATATTTTCTTGCTATAGGTTGAATCAGAAAGAAAAAAGAAAGCTGATTGTTGTACTTTAGTTTTAATATAAATATTCAATGCTTAACCCTTTTATTTTTTATTCTTTAAAAATTGCAATAAAAACAATATTCTATACATTGACATTTTTAATAAGGTAAAAATAGTTAAACGTTGCTAACACCTTGCTTTAGCTTGTTTTTTCACGATAGTGCTAATGTTCAATTCAACTTTTAAAAAGTGCCTAATAAGGTGCCTAAAAATATTTTGATTGATTCTTAGGCATGTAATTGGTTACTTATTGCAAGTTAAGTGTAATGACTCTTTAGTATAAGGGAAATGATATCAAATACAATTGATACTGTATTTGTATAAATTCTAATTCGCTGAAATAGTCATTTAATGATAATTATTTCAATTTTTTGTAATACTAGTTGCTTATTTTAGTACTTGGATCGCACTTATTTTGTTTAATGTTTAAAATTTCTAATGTATTTGATATAAGTACTATAAGAAATATAAATGCATTGAACACTTAGTGGAATAAAAAATGCCCGTTGAGCGGAAGAATACTTTAATCAATGACCCCGATTGGGGGTGTAGTCATTCCGAATATATCTATGAAGATAGAGAGCTGGCTATAGCTGCTTGTATTGTCCATGTAACTGAAGTTGGTATTATAGCATCTGAACTTGCTAAATCAGTTTTGGATACTTCATGGATCGCTTCTCTTGATAGTGGCACTCAGCGTTCCTATAGCTATACAGTTAAAGAAACGGTAGAAGTTCTAGTTAAAATTTTTAAACAGGCCGCTGAAAATAAATCTATAGGAGATGAGTTTGGTGAACTTTTGGTCTCTATAGGATCTTCTCGTGCATTGAACCAAGTATTTAAGCATATTTCACTACCTATTGCTGAGTTATGGAAACCCCAAATAAAACAGAATGAGGGATTTGATTTTCATACAGTTTGCCTGAATGAATTTATAAATTTTGGTGAGGCTAAATTTTCCTCATCAATAAATCCTCATGGGAATGCTATAAATCAAGCTAATGATTTTATTAATAAAGATAAACATTTTAGGGATCGTGTTCACTTAGTTAATCTATGTTCTTCTCGTTCAATAAGTAATTTAGATAAAGATGAATTTGGCTTAATAGCTGCTTTCTCTATTAATTCAAATGATTGTGAAAAGATCATGGATAATGCAATTAAAACTGTTAAAGAGATGAAACTTTTGAAACGGGTTAAGCATATTTACTTGGTGGGGGTTAAATGTTAAGTATTAATACGATACAAGTTGATCCAGCACCAAAGGAAACTATAGGGAAACTTATAGAAGAATTACATAAAAATGGGCCAGTTAATAATAAATTATTAGAATGGCTTACTTATTATAAAGAATTTCATGCAGAATGTTTTGCAGAATATGAAGAAAAAATAATTTCAGTTCTTGGATTATTTTATAAAAACACAGAACCTTCAAATCTTTATTCATTCATTCTCGGAGCTATAGGAAAAGAGTACAAATTAAGGTATGGTGAATATTTAACACCTGTTCAGGCAAGTATTAGAAATGCAGTAGAGAATAGTAAATTTATTTCAATTTCAGCACCAACTAGCGCAGGGAAATCTTTTTCAATAAAAGATTACATTAATATTCAAACTGGCGATTCTGTAATCATTGTACCATCAAGAGCATTAATTGCAGAATATATAGAAAGCTTAAAAGAATATTTTAGAGATGATAAAAATGTAATGATTAGCTCATTTGTCGATTATGTTTTTACTGCTCGGAAATTGAGACGAATTTTTGTACTCACTCCTGAACGAACAAAAGATTTATCAAATTTTAGCCATAGACTGAATGTAGAGTTATTCTTTTTTGATGAAGCACAAGTTTCAGAAGAGCAAGATAGAGGGGTGATTTTTGATGTTATGGTAAGGCGTGTTCAACGACTATTTCCTAATGCCAAATTAATTTTTGCTCATCCGTTTGTTGATAATCCTGAAGCTCAGTTTAAAAAACATAATATTGATACTTTAAAAAGCTATTCTCGAAGTTATGCTCATAATTCAGTAGGAAAAATTTTTATACATAAACATAAAAATGGTAATGACTACTATTTCTCCCCATACTTGGCTAAAGGATATCTGCTATCTAAATCAATAAAATATGATGGTGATTTTGAGGATTTTGCCTTCTCTGGTGACATGTCAGTTCTTGTTTATGTGTCAAAGAAATCCGTTTATGATGGACGATTTATTAAAAAATTTGAAAAATACACGAATAACTTTAGCAAAATAGAAGATGAAAGCGCCTTAGAAATTATTCATAGCGTTGAAAATATATTAGGCGCAGATAATAAAGAGCATAAATCTAAACTAGTAGCATTATTGAAAATTGGTGTAGTTATCCATCATGGTTCTGTTCCATTGGAAGTAAGGTATCTAATCGAAAAATTTATTAAAGGTGGATATGCTCGAATTTGTTTTGCGACTAGTACCTTAGCACAAGGGATTAATATGCCCTTTGATATTGTTTGGCTTGCTAATATGAGAATGAATGGTGATTCTGAGCAAGAAAGATGCTTAGCATTTAAAAATTTAATTGGACGTAGTGGCCGCTTATCAAAAGAAAAGAAATTTGATTATGGCTATGTTTATACACATAGCGCAGAGCTTTTATCTAATCGATTACGAACACCATTTAAATTAGAAGAAAAGTCAATTTTAGAGTCTCCAATTTCCACTGATAATGATAACAAAGAGTTAATAAATTCCATCATAAATGGGGATTTTAATGAAGACTTAAATCTTCCAGCTTCTAAAATTGATAGATTAAAAAAAGACGATATATATGAAAGTATCAAGTTTATTTTTAATGTTGTTTTTAATGGCGAGTTTGGGGAGAAATTATCAGGGGCTGAAAATAAAGAGTTGAGAGAAAGTGTTAAATTAAGATTTTTATATATATACGAGGTTTCTTTGGGACGGAAATTATTTGATGGTGAATTGAAAGTTTTCAATTCTGCTATTGAAATTATATTTCACGTTATAGCAGGTCGTAGCTTTAAAGAGATAGTTGGGATCAGATATAGTTATATTTCTGGTCGAGATAGTAAAAGTGATGGTATGTCTAGATTTTCTCAACCTGCCAATAAATTGCCTGATAGTAAGTTGGTTAAAACATATCCGTTATTTGGTTCAATCAAGTCAAGTGAAGTCAGTTATGATACAGTTGTCTTTGATACATATGATTATCTAGACACCGTTATTTCATTCTCTTTAACAGATGTTTTCATAGGTACTTTAAAGTTATATCTTACTGATACTAATGATGGAAGAGCTAACGTGTTTATTGATTTTCTAAAATATGGGACTATAAACAATGAGAATATATTGCTAATGCGTTATGGGATTTTACCTGAAGATGTTGCCGAAATAGCTCCATATGTTAATCAGATCTCTGAGGAAACTATTGAGCTAGATCCAGCTATTTATTTAAGTGATGAAAAGATTTTACAGAAGGTTGAGTGGTATCTTCCTTGACTTTGGATGTGTTTTACTGGAATAGCACAATATTTTTAATAGTGCAGTATAGTTAGTGGTTTTTGTTATTTTTATGATAGGAATCGATTGGTTTAACAAAAAATAAAGCGACTAACAAATAAATGGCAAGCACATTATTTTATGAAAAAACAATGTGCTACTATTATCTATATTCTTTCTCTTCCAGAGAAATGCTCATGCATCTTTTCTGTCATTACCCACAGCGCCTTATTCAATTTAATATCACCATCAATGCCATTAACTGAACGAGTATGTGCTCGCTTACCTTTTGCATTTCTGCCTGATAGCCCACCTTTAATTAAATTCTCCTGTAGACGTTGATATATCGTCCAAAGATCATCTTTCTTATCTTCCCAACGACGAGGCTGTAATACTTGTTCTTCAGTAATTGGTTGATGTTCCTCACCAAAGCAATACGTTAAAGCTGCTTGTGCCAAGGCTTGCTGTGCTGATGAGGGTAATAGAAGAGATTGCATTTGTTCACGCTTTTCAGCTACTGCATCAAACGTTTCTAGTACTTCATATGCTCCCTCAATTACCTTGCCAACAACATCACCTTTGTGCGGCACTCGCACTTCACCAAAGGTATCACTGCAAACCAAACTATTTTGGTATACTGTTCTAAATAAGCCCGGTAACATTTGATAACTGCTTGAGCCATCGTGACTATTTAAGAGAATAATTTCAGGTACTTGACTACCTGTAATTTGGTCATATCGTCTCAGGCGAAGCATGTGTTTGGTGTGCATCTTTCGACTGCTGTCTCTCACTCGTGTTTGACAAGCAAAGAACGGATAAAACCCTTCTTTTTGTAGGCTATCAAGCAAGGTAATGGTGGGGATATAGGTATAACGGTCACTACGTGATTCATGTTTTTCTTCAGAGAAGACACTAGGTACAGTACAAAATAGTTTTTCAATTGTAATTGGGCGGTCACGACGAATACTGTTGGCACGCCCAAAGCATGAGGCTATCGCGATATTTAGGGTTTAAAAATTATATCCATCACACTGTCTATGATAACGGCACACGTAATTCTCACGAAATAAAATCATTCATGACGTAAAACGCACTACTTCGCATCCACCTGCACAATTTGGATCTAAAAATTATTTCGGTTTGAATTTTTTACAAAACATATTGCGAGGTCGCGCTGTGATTGGGTTCTTTGTGTAGGCGTCAAACTAAAATGATTGTAAAAAATTTCAGGTTATTTCAGTTTGAGAGATAGAAAAAGGATCGCGATGAAAAATTAACACATTGATAGCAAAGGCGATTTCACACTTTACGTGGGATTAATGATCCACATTTTACGCGAGAGTATTTTAGGGAATATATATTTTTCAGTGGGTTATAGATTTTTGAAGCTGAAATAGAAGGGAATAATTTTATGTTAAGAAGAATTAAACAATATCATTTGAAACCGAAATTAAACAGTAACCGATATCGACGTAAAAATTTTCCGTGTGGACGTAATGTGGACATTCCAAAAATTAAGGGGCTACGTTTTCACGTAACCCCTTGTTTTATTTGGTGGAGCTGGCTTGAAGCTCCTCCCTAATATAACTGTTTGATTCTTCTATCTATGTCGATGAAGTTAATGGCACAATAGTGTGGCACAGTCGGTTTGTGACTGCAAGCATGGGGTATTGAGGATTGTAGTGAGTTCAACTCCCTTTGGGGGAACTGAATTCTTTTTCTTTGCTCCAAATAAGTTTGCTGATAGCCTTAAATTTTGCTATCCCTAATTGCCTTTTTATATTTCGTAAATTTGAGCCCGGGGCTTCCAGCGCAGCCATAACTGTATTTCTTGTGGCTTCATATATAGCAAATGCATCGTAATTTTCATCAAGCTGAACAAAAATAACGAAATCAAATTGCTTGGATACATCAATAGATCCCAATCTTCCTGATACTTTTTTGGGATTAGGCATATAACGGCCTTTAATTTGTATTTTATCTGTCAGCCCATCTCTATTCCTAATTGCATCATAACCAGCTTGACGAGCTTCACATAGCTGCAATCCAAGAATTCTTGCAGCCTCGTATTCTGAAATTTCGCCTGTTATGCCGAGTGGCTTATTAGTAATTTTATAGTATTCCAGAGCAATATTTTTGGCTTCTTCAAGAATAATTTTGAGTCTTTCATTGTTATCAAATTGCAAGGTTTAGCCCTCATATTGTATCAGTGTTTAACTGACGTAATTTGGCTGACAGATTAATGATAATGCATCTTTCATTAGCGAGTCATTAGGTGCAAATCTTGACATATGCCTAACACAAACAATCGGTATTTTTATATTGTTAAATGTTGCCATGAAGGAGAACGTTGTGTAGTAACCTGTATTTTGTGAATATCTAAGGGAATTGATATCCCCAAAATGCTTAAGCAGTAAACTAGCTGTTGAAAGCCCATTTAAGCTATTGCCATAAGCGATTATCATCTCCGGTTCACACAGAGAGAAGGTTACTTCATTAAAAAAATGCATCGAATTACGGATTAAATTTTCGATGGGAATACCCGCATCAAATGTTTCCTTTTTCAAAGATGACATATCTTTAGAGCACATTAATAAAGCGTTTGTGTATATGACATCTTCCCATTTGTAATTAAATTTGCTTGGAATATTTTGCAGTCGTTTAGCTAAACGTGTGATCCCCCAATTTCCTAACGTTCCTAATTTAATATTTGAAATATCTGGTTTTTCATAATCATCTAGAACTGACTCCGTGTTTGTCTTCGTTTGATCTGCTGAAGAGCCATTAAACCCCATAATGACCAACTTTTTTCTACTTGGAGGCGCAGCAAGTAGCTCAAATGCTGAATCATAAGGCCTCCCCTTTAAGTTGTTCAATGAAAAACGGCACAATCCGTCTAGAATAAAGTTTTTTGTATTATCCATAAGTGTCACCTAAAAATATTAAGTCCTTATTGATTAAAAAATAATAGTCATACTTCTTGAGTTTCATTAAACAACACCATGAAAAATAGAATGATATCGCCATATTCGTTGTATCTAATAATAAGTTCAATGTGGTGACAGGCTCTATAGGTATAGTCTTCATTGTCGTTAGAAATCTGAGTGATATTATAAGATCTGCTTTTGTGTCTTATGTCGCTACCACTAGACTTGCTATAAAGGTACAATCAGTTAACTTTTTAATTTTCAATGTGCTGATTACAATGACTAATAACAATTTCTCTTCAACGGCTGCATTTTTATGGTCAGTAGCTGACCTGTTACGTGGTGATTTCAAACAATCCCAATATGGACGTATTATTCTTCCCTTTACGCTATTAAGGCGTTTAGAGTGTGTCCTTGCTGCCACAAAGCCAGATGTGCTGGCCAAGTATGAAACAGTAAAATCAATGCCGATTGAGGCACAAGACAAATTACTCACGCATGCGGCACAGTTAAGCTTTTATAACACTTCTAAAATGGATTTAAACCGTCTTGGTGAAACTGGTGTTGCTCGCAACTTAGAGAATTACATTCAATCGTTTAGCCCAAATGCACGTGAAATTTTTGAGCACTTTGATTTTTTTAATACGATTGACAAGCTCGAAGAAGCTGACCTGCTTTACAAAGTTGCAAAACGCTTTGCGACCACAGATCTTCACCCTGATACCATCAGTAACTACGGTATGGGTTTAGTGTTTGAAGAGCTGATCCGACGCTTTGCTGAAAGCTCAAATGAAACTGCAGGGGAACACTTTACACCAAGGGATATTGTTGAGCTAACAACGTCATTACTTTTCACTAATGAAAAAGAGTTAACCAGTTCGGGTTTGGTGCGTTCAATCTACGATCCCACAGCAGGTACAGGTGGCTTCTTATCGTCAGGTATGGAGTATGTCCACAAACTCAACGATAAAGCTTCTCTATCTGCATTCGGTCAAGAGCTGAACCCTGAGTCATACGCAATTTGCAAAGCAGACATGCTGATTAAGGGGCAGAAAGTCGATAATATCAAGTTGGGGAACACCTTATCGAATGACCAACTCCGTAATGACAAATTTGACTATATGCTGTCTAATCCGCCGTTTGGTGTCGATTGGAAGAAAATCCAAAAATACATTACTGATGAACATATCCAAAAAGGTTTTGAAGGCCGCTTTGGTGCGGGTTTACCACGTGTGTCTGATGGTTCATTGCTGTTTTTGATGCATCTGGTTAGTAAAATGCGCCCTCAACATGAAGGTGGCTCACGTATTGGTATCATTTTGAATGGCTCTCCACTGTTTACAGGTGGTGCAGGTAGTGGTGAGAGTGAAATTAGACGCTATATTCTGGAAAGTGACTTACTGGAAGCGATTGTGGCGCTACCTACCGATATGTTCTACAACACAGGAATTGCCACTTATGTGTGGGTGCTATCTAACCATAAGCCAACTAGCCGTAAAGGTAAGATTCAACTGATTAATGCGTCCAAAGAGCGGGCGAAAACAGGTGGGCGTGGACGCAGTGGGGGCGGTGAAGTTGAAGGTGATGATGAGAATGTGTTTTATGCTGCCATGCGTAAATCATTGGGTAGTAAACGAAAAGAACTGACACCTGATGCCATTGAAACAATCGTCCAAACATATGGTCAGTTTGTAGAAAATGATTTTAGCAAAATTTTTGATTACAAAGAGTTTGGTTATCGCCGAATCACCGTTGAACGTCCACTGAAATTAGCAGTTTACCCGAAAGATGCCTCGCGCCTTGAAGCTCTGCAAATGGATAGTGTTTGGCAGAAAATAGATGGTGCCACTCAACAAGCTATTCTTGGTGCTCTCGCTTCATTTGACTCAGAAAAATATTTGTCTCGTGATAAATTCCTCAAACAGTTAAAAACTAAGCTGGTAGACGTTAAATTAAGTGCAGCACAGCTAAAACTAATAGTGAAACACCTTGGTGAGCACGATGATGAGGCTGAAGTTTGCAAATCCAAAGGCCAGATTGAAGCTAACTCTGATTTGCGTGATAACGAAAACGTACCACTCACTGAAAATATCGCTGATTACTTTGCTCGTGAAGTCCTGCCACACGTATCGGATGCTTGGATTGATGAAAGCAAACTAGACCCGAAAGATGGTGAAGTGGGGCTTGTCGGCTATGAAATCCCATTTAATCGCCATTTCTATGTCTATGAGTCTCCGAGAGCATTAGAAGAGATTGATGCTGATTTGGATGCGATATCGGCTGAGATTATGCAATTGCTTAATGAGGTACATTCATAATGTCAGGGAGTTATAAAGTATATTCTGAATATAAAGATTCAGGTATTGATTGGCTACACGATATTCCGCTAGATTGGAAAACTATTCAAATAGGTCGTTGTTACCGCAGAGTTAAGCGAGCTGGATTTGAAACTGAAGAGCTTTTGTCTGTTTATCGCGATTATGGTGTAGTTCCCAAATCAAGTAGAGATGATAACAATAATAAACCTTCGGATGACCTTTCACCATATCAGCTAGTCTGCGAAAATGATCTAGTCCTAAATAAGATGAAAGCTTGGCAAGGTTCTATTGCTATCTCTGAGTTCAGAGGAATTGTTAGTCCCGCCTACTTCGTTTATGAACCGATGAAGAAAGCGAATTCTCTTGTGTTCTCTAAATATGTACATTACTTGTTGAGACACCCTATTTATATCAATCAGTATATGAGTCGCTCTAAAGGTATCCGTGTTAATCAATGGGATCTCGATCCTGAAGAGTTCCAAAGAATTGAATTGTTACTACCTGAAAAGGAAGAACAAAAGAAAATCATCAGGTTTCTTGATCACGAAACCGCTAAGATTGACACCTTAATCACCAAGCAAGAAAAATTGATTGAATTACTACAAGAAAAACGTCAAGCGGTGATTTCTCACGCAGTTACTAAAGGACTTAACCAAGATGTACCAATGAAAAATTCTGGTGTGGAATGGTTGGGTACAGTACCTGAGCATTGGGTTATTAAAGCATTAAAACACATAACTAGTATCTATGGACGCATAGGTTTTAGAGGATATACGACAGCTGATATTGTTGATGAAGGCGAAGGGGCTATAACGATGAGTCCTAGCAATATCTATAATGGTATGGTTTCTTTCGAAAAAGTTACTTATCTTAGTTGGGATAAATATCATGAATCTCCAGAAATACAATTAAAGAAAGGTGACGTGGTAATCGTGAAAACTGGCTCAACTCTTGGAAAAGTAGGTTATATAGATGAGTTAATCAGCCCTACGACACTTAACCCTCAATTGGCGGTATTTAAAGATACGCTGTGCTGTAATAAGTGGTTATATTATTTACTAAGTAGTGCACTTGTACAAGCGTATGTAGATAACAGCAATTCAGGTGGGACTGTTCCAACGATGTCACAAGAAAAGATACGTAGTTATGTAGTTCCAGTTCCTACATTAGAAGAACAAAAGGGAATAGCGCAATACCTAGATTCACAAATAAAAAAAATAGATTGCCTTATTTCTAAGCAAAACAAAATGATTCATTTAATGAAAGAACGTAAAGAGGCGCTAATTTCAGCCGCAGTAACAGGCAAAATTGATGTGCGTAACTGGCAAGGAGGATGCTAATGTCTGATGTGGTACAAGAAAAGATATTTCAAAATGACATCCTTGGCCAAATGCAGTCTCATGGTTGGTTATTAGGCGAATCGAGCAAGTACAACAAAGAGTTGGCACTTTATCCTGATGATGTGATTACGTTTGTGAAAGGCACGCAGCCAGAGCAATGGGATAAACTCGCACAGCACTTTCCTGATACTGAGCGTAACCCAAATGCGACCGCTAATGCGCTACTCAAATCATTAGAACAAGAGCTTAAAAGTGAGGGCACTCTCTGGGTTTTGCGGAATAAGGTTAATAATCGAGGAGCTAAGTTCAACCTCTGTTGTTTTAAGCCAGATCACGACTTGAACCCAATGGCAGCGATTCACTATCAGCAAAACATTTTGCGAGTTGTTCCTGAACTAGTTTACTCACCCAATGGCTATGAGGGGCGTTTAGATTTAACCTTATTTGTTAATGGCATTCCTGTGGCCACTTGTGAGCTTAAATCTGAGTTCAAGCAGTCGATTGATAATGCTAAAGTCCAGTATATGAAGGATAGACAGCCGAAAGATCCCGTAACACGTAAAGCAGAGCCATTGTTGTCCTTTAAACGTGGTGCATTAGTTCACTTTGCAGTCAGTCAATATAATGTTGCGATGACAACGTGTTTAAATGGCACTAATACGTTTTTCTTACCCTTTGACCGAGGGACAAGCGATGGGGGTAAAGGTAATGATATCCCAAAGGATGGCAGTTATGCGACCTCTTATCTTTGGAATGAGATTTTTCAAAAAGATAATTTGATGCTTATCCTTGGGCGATATATTCACCTTGAAGTGAAAGATATTCAAAATATCGATGGCTCAATTAGCCAAAAAGAAACCCTGATTTTCCCTCGTTATCATCAATGGGCTGTGGTCTCTAAGTTACTCAAAACGGTCGACTGCGAAGGGACAGGACATAAATATCTGATCCAGCACAGTGCTGGCTCGGGGAAATCCAACTCGATTGCATGGTTGTCTCATCAATTAGCGTCAAAACATTATGACATCAATCACCCTGAGCTTAATAAACAGGCAGGGGATAAGGTGTTTGATTCTGTTATTGTGATCACTGATAGAACCGTATTAGATAGCCAGTTACAAGAAACGATTTACCAGTTTGAACATAGTGAAGGAATGATTGCTCGCGTTAATCGAGAAGAGGCTCACGGCTCTAAATCCAGCCAATTAGCGGGAGAGTTGAAGGCCTGCACCTCTATTATTATTGTGACTATTCAAACCTTTCCTCATGTATTAGAAGCGATACGCCAAGATTCAACCCTAGCAGGCCGAAGTTATGCTGTTATTGCTGATGAAGCACACTCAAGCCAGACAGGAACAACGGCTCGCAAACTGCGTGAGGTTCTCATGGCTGAGCAGTTAGACGATGATGAAGAGCTAGACAGTGAAGATATGTTGCGTTTATCACTTGAAGCTCGTAAAGGTTCGAATAAACTCAGCTACTTTGCTTTTACGGCGACACCAAAGGCGAAAACATTAGAATTGTTTGGTCGTCGACCTAACCCTGACGAACCTGCAAGTGACACCAATAAACCCCAGCCTTTCCATGTGTACTCCATGCGTCAAGCGATTGAAGAAGAGTTTATCCTTGATGTTTTGCAAAACTACACCAGCTACCGCGTGGCTTATCAATTAGCACATAAAAATCCAGATTTAGACCATGAGGTAGACAGTAAAAAAGCAGCATCGAAAATGGCAAAATGGGTTCGCTTCCACCCTTACAACATAGCTCAAAAAGTGGAAACCATCATTGAGCATTTCAATGATAAGATTAAGCATTTGCTTGGCGGTGAAGCCAAAGCGATGGTTGTCACCAGTAGTCGGTTAGAAGCGGTACGTTACAAACTGGCGTTTGAAAAATATGTGCAAGAGAAAGGCTATACTAATGTGAATGCGATGGTGGCGTTTTCGGGGGAAGTGAATGATCCTAATTTCCCTGACCATGCTTTTACTGAAAACAACATGAACCCGAATCTCCGTGGGCGTGATATGCGAGAAGCATTTGATACCACAGATTATCAGGTTATGTTGGTAGCGAATAAGTTCCAGACAGGGTTTGACCAACCGAAATTGGTGGCAATGTATGTTGATAAGCCTTTAAAAGGTGTTGAGTGCATTCAAACCCTTTCAAGGCTAAACCGTATCTACAAAGGTAAGGAACAAACCTTTGTGCTTGATTTTGTGAATGACCCTGAAGATGTTTTAGCTGAGTTTAAAGTATATTTCCAAACGGCTGAATTGGCTGACGTATCTGATCCAAACATTGTCTATGAGCTAATGAAAAAGCTCGATAAAGTTGGAATTTATCAGTGGGGAGAGGTTGAAGCATTTGTTGAGGCTTATAACAGTAAGCAAGTTAATCAAGCTAAATTAGCCAACTTGTGTAAACCTGCTGTTGACCGTTTTTCTGTCCGCTATAAAGAAGCATCTCAAGTTCTTCGAACTGCACAAGCGGAACTGTCGAAAGCAAAAAATGAAAAGAACGATAAGAAAATTCAGTATGCTGAAAACAGCGTAAAACATGCCAAGGAAGCCCGTGATATTCTTGAGGTGTTTAAGAAAGATTTAATTTCTTTCTATCGATACTATGAATTTACGTCTCAAATTGTCAATTTTGAAGATTACGAACTCGAGAAGCTGGGTATTTTTGCCAAATACCTCCACCCGTTGCTTCGTCTCGATGTCGTTGAGGACGAAATTGATTTATCTGATGTGGTTATGACACACTACCGACTTCATGAGCAACGTGAAGCCAATTTACAGCTGGGCGTTAAAATTGGTGAGGAACCAAAACCTTATCTACCCGCCGCTAAAGAAGGTGCGGGTGCTGTGCCAAAAGACCCTAAAACTGAACTGCTTAATGAAATTATCCAGCGAATGAACGACTTGTTTATTGAAGATGGTTTGTCTGAAAATGATATGCTGAATTATGCCAATACTATTGCAGGCAAAATCTCAGAAAATGAACGAGTGATGGATCAGCTTCGCAGTAATACCAAAGAGCAAGCGATGCTTGGTCAATTCCCTGAATCAATCAACAATGCCATTATTGAGAGTATGGATGTTCATAACGAAATGGCAATGAAACTTTTATCTAATGAAGCGATAGCTAAAGGGTTTGCTGGCTTGATGTTTGATTTATTGATGAAGGGACTTGGGAAATCGAATGAAGCTTAGTCATAGTTTATCGCCTTACAAATCAGTCCAAAACAGTGTGTCTGGTAGTACAAGCTTAAGCTTCTAGTGTTATAGCAAGTCCATTATGTTTTGGACTTGCTGTTTTAATTGGAAATTAATCACACTTTTTTTTGGATTGGCACGCAGAAAAACACAGCATGCATCGCAGGTTCATTTTCCATATTTTTAGCCATTTCTTTTATAGCACCTACACATGTTTCATATTCATCGTCTTCAAAGATGTGAAGTTCTGAATAAGGGGGGGTTTTACCTGCTTGGGTGCCTTTTCCACCAGCAAGGACACCGTTGAGGTAAGGTCCTGAAGGGTAGTACATCGGTGTTTCTCTGCATGTGGATTTTATAGACATGCCTTTCGTGCCTGCAACGGTTAGTTGGCTTTGTGCTTGTTTGCATGTTTCCATGTCATTGTATGTGCCTACAGGGTTTGTTCCCATCGCAACGGAGCCTAGCATAAATGACAGATATAATGATGCGTACATATTGACCTCTTCATTAAAGAGTTTATTGATTTTGATTGTGAATAGGGGCGGTTCGTGTGCCTATGATTATTTTGCTAACCGCCATATATTTGAAGGTTGTTATTTAGATTTCGATCCTTTTGTCTCAGTAAAGCCTTGACCAGCAAGATTACCCATGCGTTTACCAAATACCTTACCTGCAGCAGCTCCAATTCCACCCCCGACGATTGTGCCAACACCGGGGAGAAAGAATGAACCGATGATCGCACCTGCCTTGGCTCCTGCAACAAATCCACCTACGTTACCCGCCAATTCGCCATACTTCGCTTCCTTGCTGTCAATTTGACCTGATACAACACCAATATCGACGTTAACTTGTACGACTTCATCAAAGTTTTCACAGGGAAGATTGGCAAGCTGATAATCGGAAAAGTCGGCTAATAACTTGTTAGGTGGTACACCTTGGTTAATGAGTTCATCACAGACACCAAGCACTAAATCAAGACCGAATCCACGATATAAACGAGTGATCTTTCTAACCAGTGGATTCTCATCATATTGTTTAGTGATGGTATCTCGTATAGTTTTACCCAGTGGGTTTGAAAATAGATTATAGAGATGAGCAGCTTGACTTAGCCAATTATCGTTATCCGTTAGCATAGCTGTAACTGCATTGATGCTTTTCGCTCTTTGCTCATCAGTTAGCTTTAAGTGAGTATAAAGCTCCGAATTGTTCGCTTCGCAAAGTGATTTGCACAGTGTGTAGGGGATATCCACAAGACAAGCGGTATCCTCTTCTTTTTCAATGAATTCGGTAGCTTGCATTATCATGATGGTTAATGCGGTGGCTTCAATGCGTTGAATATCGTCCATGTTAACTACCCTAGAAATTTATGAAAGAAACTGGATAATCCATCAACGTGTTCGTCAGTGAGGTTATCACCAATCATTGCGATATGTTCAGATGAACCATCGACAACATCATGCAATGTCATCCCTTGAAAATCGGGTATAGACATGGCTTGAAATGAACCCGTCGAACTCAAGTAGTCAACGCCACCAAAGATGTTAGGTCTCGCAAAGCCCTCTAGCTGCCCCATATCACCGTGAAACATTCCAGTGTCACCTAAGGTGCTAGTGTGGCCTAGAGACTCTCCAGTTGCTCCAGAGAGGTTATAACCACCGAATACGTTTGGCATTGCTGAACCGACATACTGACCATCTTTCATGAAAGAGATACGGTCTGCAAAGTTTGTCATTGTATAAAACGCCATGATAATTTCCTTATAATGAAAGTCTTTTATGATTGTTAACAATGCGATAAATGCTAGTGATACTAATATTTAGCTGCTTTGATATTGTCGGTTTGGTTGCCCCTTGAGCGAGTAAATCCAAAACTTCTGCTGTTTTCGCTCTGGCAGTGGCTTTTCGCCCTGTATAACGACCTTTTAATCGAGCAAGTGCAATACCTTCTGCTTGCCTTTCTAACATGATTTCTCTTTCGAATGTCGCAATGGCAGCGATGATGCTTATCATTAATTTGCCTGTTGGGGTTGCGGTATCAATACCGATATTCATGATGAGCAGTCTGACCTGCTTAGATTCAAGGTAATCGGATATTTCGAGGAGGTGTTTTGTATTACGGGCGAGGCGATCAAGTTTCGTGACTTTGACGGTATCGCCTTCTCGAACATAATCAAGTAGGGCTTCTAACTCTGGGCGGTTGTTTTTTGCTCCACTGATGACTTCTTTAAATATTTTGTCACAATCTTGCAGCGAGTTAAGTTGAGTCTCTAAGCTCTGTCCTCGTGTTGATACTCGTGCGTAACCAATCATTGCCACAATGGCCTCCTTACCCCTAGCAATAGGGCATGGTATGATGGATTTCTATACCAAAGCTCAAATAGCCACTTTTGCTATGGTGGGATAACTTATTGAGCTATTGAGCTGGTGGTATGATATCGAAGCATGCTTATTGGTAGGGGTGATAATGAAATTTAAGTTAGGTTTAGTTGTATGCCGCCGATACAACTTTTAGTAGATGAAAGGCAAATGTGATAAGCCCTTTTATTAATGCAGTGAGGAGGATTGCTTTCATAGCAGACCTTTTTCTGCAAATGACATTGTTTCTCCACCAGCCACAATAATGTGATCAAGCAGCGTTATATCGAACAACTGCATGACTGTTTTCAGCTTATCGG
This sequence comes from Proteus terrae, assembly GCF_003144325.1. Taxonomy (GTDB): domain Bacteria; phylum Pseudomonadota; class Gammaproteobacteria; order Enterobacterales; family Enterobacteriaceae; genus Proteus; species Proteus terrae. Next base: position 41,056 of record NZ_PENS01000014.1, on the reverse strand, counting down.
TAACTTTAATATCGCTTTTTGATGGAGTTACCGTACCAGAAGGGTGGTTATGGGCACAGATAATATTGGCGGCGTTGAGTTTTAAGGCTAACTTCGCAATTTCACGGGGATAGACGTTTGTGTGATTAATGGTGCCGTTAAACATCTCAACGTACTGTATGACTTGATTTTGGGCGTTCAGATAGATTACTGAAAACACTTCTTGCTCTTTATCACCGAGTTGAACAGCGAGGAAGTCATAGGTGTCTTGGGGGGAGGTGAGTTGGTCAGTCAGGTAAAGACGGTTGGATAAGTATTCTCGAACCTCGTTAATTTTTGCTTGCATGGATAGAACCTATTTTGTTGAACTTAATTACCTTATACCCATTTGGAGGGTAATAATTGAATGCGAACAACTTATAAGAACAAAAAACAGAATGTAATTACCAGTAACTTAATTCTAAAAGGACTGTTAAATGATAAAAAATAATTCGCTTAGCATGAAAGCGGTTGATCAATATGAATTTTTATTCGATTTATTGGTATCAATTAACAAAAATCAACTTTGGATTGATCCAGAGGACCGATTTCATCATTTAATGAAAAATAATAACGAGAATGAATTACCTGAAATGCCAACAATAAACTGGGTTCCACGGATTGAAACACCAGAAGATTCGGAAGTGGTGTGTGATTCAGTTATTGAAGCGCCGAAAGAATCGGTAATAGAATTGTTATGCCATATTTCATATATGATAAAAAATGAAATAAAATTACCGAAAGTAATAATTGACTATCTTTGTATTATTATTCATTCAATTATGAAAGATGGTTATGAATTAAAAAAAACATTCAAATTTAAAGTAAATAAAGAGAATGTGGATGAAGAATATGCCAAACATTATTATTATATACGAAGCTATATCTCTATGAGAGTATCTATTTTGTACACTTTAGGTATAACGTGGGATAAAATTATAAATTCGAAAAATAAAAAAGGCTCAAGATTTTTTCAAGAAATATCTGATGAGCTAAACTTTATATATAAATCAGATTGTTACCTTGATGATAGCGCCAGTTCTAAATCATTGGTTTCACTAAAAGAAAATAGAATAAAAAAAATCATAACAACATCGGGTGTTCGGTATGCATTAAAATTTCGTAATTTTGATGTTATGCCTATTGGTAATAATTTTGATAAGAAACTAGTTGAACAATATAGGCTTTATTTAGAAGAGAGAATAAAACCAGTATATGATAGCCCTCCATTAGGTAATAAGGATGCTAGGAATCGCCTCAAAGAGTTGGACTTAATTGAGGAATATTTAAATTTAAAAAAAGATGAATTACCGCGAGATAAATCATTTAAGACTTGGCTCTCAATGAAAACCCTTAGCATAAATAAAAAATAAAATCAAATAGGGGGGTGTTGCGTAAGTACTATGTTATTCGCCCCTATGAAAATTTTCTATTATAGATTGGTTCTCGCGAACAAAGCAGACAAACCATCTAATTAATAGGAAATATTATGAATTATCAATTAAGAAATTTAAATCTCTATACAAGAATCGCTGTATTTCGTGGCCTTATGACTCAAGATGATAAGCTGAACTATATGCGTCAGTTGGTTGAAGATATTCTGCCAGTGCAGGATCTTCCTGTTGTTTACGATGAAGATCTTGACTGCTACAGATACATTAATGGTGATAATAATTACTTCTTTAAGCTAACGTTTGATGAATGTGGAAACATTGAAGAGTTTTCTATAAAACAAAATTAATCAACTAGTGCCTCACTCAACCGGGTGAGGCTCATCAAATTTTTATCTTAAATACTCATTGGAGTTAAATATGACTATTGATGAACACAATCAATATGCATTTGATTCGTTATTACAGTTAGCTAAAGAACGTCAACTTGCTGCTGAAGATGCAGAAATAAAAGATATTAAGGTCGACTATCCTCGTTTTAAAGATACACATGACAAAGAAGGAGAAACTAGTGGGTATATAAAAACATTAGCCGATGAAGACGGTAAGATTCATTGGTTAATGGCAAAAAGCTATCATAAGGAATTAAGTGAAATTATCTGGCGTAGTGATGGGCTAAGTTCAGTATCAGTAGAACAGCAAAATATAAAAATTGGTGAATATACCCAGTTGAAAGAAGCCAAGGAAACGGCTCGACAAACTCAATTTGAAGAAAACAGAGCAGAATTAAGCGAACATATTCAAAGGTTCCCTTTAGCTTCAAATAATCATCCTTATTTGTTGCGAAAAAAAGTGGAGGCGCACGGTATATTAGTCAATGGTAATCAATTGGTTATTCCATTGAGTGAGTATCAAGGTAGTTTCATTACGGCTCAACGTATTTGGCCTGATGGTACTAAACGCTTTTATAAAGATTGTGGCAAAAAAGGGGCTTGCTATGTGATTGAAGGTGATAGCAGCACCATATTGATAACCGAAGGGTTTGCGACAGCGGCATCCTGTTATGAGGCGACAGGGTATACCTGCATTATGGCGATTGATTGCGGTAATTTGCCTGAAGTAGTCAAAGCTGTGCGAAGTAAAACAAATGTACCGATTGTGATTATTGCTGATAATGATAAGTATAAAGAGCGAAATGCTGGGGTTGAAGCTGCGGAAAAAGCGGCAAAGTCACATGATTGTTCGTGTTTTATACCTCAGTTTCAAGATGAATCAACACAACCGACAGATGCCAATGATTTAGCTGTTTTAGAAGGGATTGATGAGCTTAAACGTCAGTTGTACCCTGTTATTTCTCTGGCTCGAATGGGGATACCAGCTGATTATTTTTTCAATAATGGGTGGTTGTATCAAAAACGAACTACGGATAAAGGAACGTATGACGCACAAATTTGTTCTGCATTGTATCCGCAAGCGTTGTCACGTGATAAATCGAACGAAGAGTGGGGGATCGTTTTCAAGTTTGCCGATTTAGACAGTCATGAGCATATGTTTGCTTTGCCACGGGCTGCTCTTGTTAAAGACCCATCAATAATACTGGAGCCTTTAGCGTCTAGAGGCTTGCATTTCAACCCGAGTGAATACAAAGCGTTACTAAGTTTTATTTCAACTGTTCAACCAGTAGAACGTGCCCGCAATGTATCTCAAACGGGCTGGTATGGTGAAGTATTTGTTTTACCGAATGAAGCTATTGGGGCGAGCTCTGAACGCGTTGTTTATCAGTCTATGTATGGCGCTCCGGCAGGCTATGAACAATTGGGGACGCTAGAAGAATGGCAGCGTAATGTAGCAGCTTATTGCCAAGGTAACAGCCGATTAATTTTGATGGTAGCTGCTGCTTTTGCGGGACCATTATTGGATTTAGACCATGCATTAGAATCGGGTGGCTTTCATATTCGAAGTGAAAGTAGCCGAGGAAAAACAACGGCATTACGTCTGTGTAAATCAGTATGGGGGCCAGCGGATAAATTGGTGACATGGCGTGCGACGTCCAATGGGCTTGAGAGTGTCGCCTATGCTCATAATGATGCAACGCTTGTCATTGATGAATTAGGTCAGATGGCAGATGAAAATCCCAGTGAAGCAGCTCAGACAGTGTATATGGTGGCTAATGGGGCAAGCAAGCAACGGGCAAACCGTTCCGGTGGGGCGGCATCGTTGAAAACATGGAGGCTCATTTTTGTTTCAGCAGGTGAAGTTTCCTTATCTAATTTAATGAGCCAAGCAGGAAAAATGGTCAAGGCGGGACAAGAAGTTCGTTTTATCGACATTCCTGCAGATGCTGGAAAAGGTTTAGGCATCTTTGAAGATCTTCATAGTTTTTCTGATGCAGCAAGTTTTGCTGAAATGTTAAATAGCAATAGCAAGCAATACTATGGTGTTGCGGCTCGAGCATTTTTGACGGAGTTAGCAGGCAATAAGACTGAGTACTCAATAAAGCTGAGGGAGCTGATGACAGAGTTTTTACAATATGTGCCCGATAATGTGGATGGACAGATAAAACGTGCTGCAAATCGGTTTGCCCTCGTTGCGGCTGCGGGAGAGTTGGCAGCAAACATTACTGGCTGGGAAAAAGGTGAGGCTTTTCGTGGTGTGAAAACCTGTTTTGATGCATGGCTCTTAGAAAGAGGGGAAGGCTCACACGAATCTAATCAAGCACTTGAAGTTGTTAGAGGCCGATTACTCAAATGGGGAGACTCTAGATTCGGACAAAATACGAATGGACCTGTTTGGGGCTGCAAAGACGGTAACGATTATTGGGTCTACCCTGAATCATTTCGAAACGATATTTGTGAAGGATTAGACCATAAAAATGTCGCCAACATATTAGTTAAACTTGGCTTTTTACCCAAAGCTTCATCGGTAAGTAAACGGTTGATAAGTAGTGGTGTTCGACGTGTGTATCCCATATCGGGACGAATACTTGATGTTGAGCAGGCAGAACAACAATCCTATGTTGTATCAGGGACACGCTTAGGGCAAAGCGATGAAGAGAGTGAGGTACTGGAAAACTATACAGTTTAGTCATGAAAGTTAACAAGGAGAGGGTTACCTCTCCTTGTTACGTTACACCACCAGCGAGATGTAACAAAAAGTACTTCAATGTTAGCTTGTATCGTTGTTACGCGTGTAACGCAACTAACTACGTAATAATAGAAATGATACTTAAACTATCTTTGAAACAGTTCTAATTTTCGTTCAGATAGGTATTTCTATAACGTAACAGGCGTAACAGCGATACACGTTGATATCATGGGGATCTGTTGTTACGGCATTTTATGTTGTAACGTTACTAGAGGGATAAATAATAATGGCTTCATACCCTGTTATAAATACTTTCAGGGCTATAAATGCTGTTGTTTCTCCAGTTCATTTCTAATAGTAGTTTTGATGTTTTTTCATACATTACTTTTGGTTGATCTCCTTTGTATTGCAGATATGCGCCCCTACTATTAATTGTAAAAATGCAGCTAGTGCTATTTTCTGACAACTCTAAAATATCATTAACTGATAAGAGATATTCTATTTTTGTGGTAGAGTTTAGAGCCAGTACGCGGATCTCATTGGATGCTTTTATCAATTGAACGTTATCAAATGTGTACTCGTTTTTCATTGTTCATCCCTAACTATTTACTGAATATGTCTAAATCTATATAATTCATTGATTAATATAATATTGTTGTTATTTTTTTGTCAGTTTCACTATGTCATGCGATTGAAATATTTCATTTAAACAATCAAGAGCATCTTAAGGCTGAAGTTTGTAAGAAAAGCAAAGCAGTCTATCGGCTTATTATCCACTATTAGTGGAAGATATCCAACGTTTCATAAGGCTTTACCTGAACAATAATGGTAGAAAAATCGACTTTGTTCACGAGTTCATGCATGGCTTGTTGTTCCTTTGGTAAGGCTTTACCGTAAGAACTGGTTTGGTGCCCCATAATCTTATTCAAATATTCATCAGACGGATGTAGGGCGAGTAGCTTATCTCTAAAGTAATGCCGAAAGCTATAGAGCGTGACGTGCTCAGGAAGCGATTGTCGGTCTCGTAAATTACGGTTGAACCATTCACCCGGCTTGGTAGCAAAAGAGTCTTGAATGAGCATAATTTCAGGGAACAGGCGTGTATCTTCACGGTGTGTGCCTGCCTTATCTTTCACAAATACTAAGAAGCCTAAATCAATAAGTTGTTGATGGATTGGGATGTAGCGTTTGGCATTTGGTGTTTTCAACCGCTGTTTTTCATATCGGTTATCCACACGAATACACCAAATGTCATTCACCTTTTCAATGTCATTAGTGAATAACTGGCAAGCTTCACCGGGGCGCATACCCGTAAATAAACACAATAGCGGTAACCAAAAATGGTAAGGCTGCTGTATCTTTTTGGTTTTGACGCCTTGATGCATCGTAAACAGGGGATGCTGAAAAACTTGTATAGCTTCCTCGTCAGTGATGACGGCTCTATCGTCTTTATGGTTAACCCGTGGAGCCGGAAGCGGCTCTTGAGGGATAGGATTGTGGGTTAAATACCCTAAGGACACTATCCAATCAAAAAACTGGGACACTTTTTGCAGGTGTGAATTCGCTGTTTCTACCGATATGGTTTGAGCGTGTGGGTGTTTTTTTATGATTTCACTCAGTGGCTGTGCCAGCATCTCTTTTGTTTTAATCCCAAGAGGAAATGTCTTTAAGCACTCTCGAAAATGTCTGCCTTGCTCGGGTGTGATCGTATCAACAAGCACATCACCAAAGTAGCTAATTGCTAAGGCGAGGCATTGAGCATACTTATTTTGGGTCTTTTGACTGTGTCCTTTTTGCTGGCTTTCTTCTTGATATTCGCTAATCAGTTTAGATAGGGGGTAACGTGGTTTATCATCAATGATTGATTCAACCTCAAAGGTTGTGGGTGCGTTTAACCAGTCTGGTGTTGGGTTTGATAAATACGTATTGAGTCGTTGATAGTGCTGCAAAGACGCTTGGTCAACCATAAGAGCCAGTTGCTGATAGTCTTGTTCGGTTAAGTTAGAGGTGATATCCGATTGTTGCTCTTGGATTTCATCTAATAACGTGGCAGCTATTCTCTGGTTTTTGGCATTATCTCGATACTCTTTTTTAATAATACGCTTGTGATGAAACTCAATAAGCCCCGTTGCGACGTGCTGTAAATCATTGAGCTCATCAATTCCCTTATCAAGGTTGCCATGAAAATCATCCATTTCACGCTGCCACCATCTGTTGACTAATAACTTGAGTTGCTGCTGAAAAAAGGCAATGTGTTCCTTGGTCATTTTCGGGCTTCCTGAATATTGGGCTTTCCAGTGATTATATTGACTATTGAGGATTAAGGCTAATGATCGGGCTGCATGCAGTTGCTTTGTTTTGAGGCTCAGCCGGATGTCATGGCGAGCGTTTACAGTCGGGATGGTTTTACGAAACCACCACGTATTAGCACGTTGGTAAAGGTAGTGGGGGAGTTTTAATGTCGTCATGCGGTACATTCCTGCGGCACAATTTCGACATGATAGAAAGAAAAACGACCTGAAACTTGTTAAGAATCAGGTCGTTAGATAGTGGTGGAGCTGGCGGGAGTTGAACCCGCATCTGAATAGTTCTAGTTGTTTGATTTTTAATGACTATTTATACACCATTTGTATGGCGTGCATTCCGCGTGCATTTCGTAGTCACTGTACTGTCTATGTGTAGACTACTTAGAGTTAATTACTTTCCCTTGTTTTGTTGTATTGCCGTCATATTCTTTTAGATAAGATCCATAATGCCTAAACAGCATTTCAGGACCCTTATGCCCCATTTGCCCTGCGAGCCAAAACAGATTAACTCCTTGGCTAATATTTCGGGTGGCGAACGTATGTCTTGTTTGATAGGGGTTTCTATACCTTACGCCAGCTTTCTTTAATGTTGGAACCCATGCTTTTTTTCTAATTGCATCAGCACTAGCCCAAGCTTGATTAGTTTTAGGATCTTCAAAAATGACAACATCTTTCATAAACGTAAATTGTTTTTGTTCATTAAGTGCTTTCATGGCCTCATCGTTTAGCTCAACCTTCCTTGTTCCAGCTTTAGTTTTTGTTTCTTTGATAACGCCTACAACACTTGCTGATTGAACGTGGGCTGTGCGCTCAATGAAATCTATATCACTCCACTTTAAGGCACATAGTTCAGAGCTTCGTAATCCCGTATTAATCGCGAACCTAAATAAGTTTTTCCATTGCTCATATTTAGCGGCAAGAAGTAGTGCAGACACTTCTTTTGGTGATAGTGGATCAACAATATAACTACTTTCTGTGGTGCCACCTTTTGATTGATACCGAGAAGCTGAAACTAAACTAACAGGGTTAATAGATATTGCCCCATCAGTAATTGCTTCATCTATTGCACTTCGTAAAAATGAAAGCTGATTCCGTATCGTTTTTAATGATGTAGATTGTTTTTGTATCCAATTTTTCACGATCGCAGGTGTTAATGATGTTACTTGTAATTTATGTAGGTCAGATAAGGCGCTCTTGCATTTTTTATACCCACCAATAGTTGATGGCGATAAATTTCTTGTCTCACATATAACGAGATACTCATCTAAATAATCAATAATGGTTTTTATTTTATTATTAACCCCAAATAATGGGAGTTTTTTAGATTCAGGGAAATACTTCGCATAGCTAAAAGTTGATCGTTCAATATTATTTTGGATTTCAGCCAGTAATCTTTCAGCATATTTTATATTCTTATTATCAACAGTTAGTCTAGACAAGGGCTCTCTACAGAGAACCCCTTTATAGGTAAACGTGATGACAATAGTTTGTTTGGTTTTATTATTACGAACAGTTACTCCTCTTGGTAATGAGTATTCTGCTTGTTTTTGCGAGCCCATTTGTTCACCTCTGCAATATCGATCCATCGTTCTTTTGAGCCTTCCACTTTTAAGACATGCACACCTTCAATCCAAAATTGTCTTTGTAAGCGTTTGTTAATGGCTTCAGGTGTTTCTCCATATAAATTGCAATATGCCGAAATGGGTAAACATTCATATAGCATCATTACCTCCCTTCCTATACCCGCTCTCCATAATAGCCTGTGCGATAATTGCTGGCGGGTTATCCCAATGAGCATCAAAAATGATATCGTTTAAATGATATTTGCTAATGTCATCCAATGTCTTAGGCAAATTGTCATGAGGTAATTTTAAATAAATAGAATCACCGGTCATGCTCACCGTAATATCAATGATCTGCTCAGTGGTAAAATCTGTTTTACGATAACCGGCTTTCCAAATTGCATCTGTTATGTCACCAGGATCAGCAATGTTGTCTGAAATTAATTTAATTAAAACAGGATCAGTCGTAGTCATGATCTACCTCCAAGACAGAGACTAATTGCGCGCTAGCTTCTGTTTCGGCCTTATTAACAAGTTGCATAAACTCTTCGTGAGTAATGAGCTTTTTAAGTTCAGCAACTAAAATTTCATTTCTGAGTATTCGGCGTGAATAATCGACCTCTTTACGTTGGCGTTTTAAGATAGCCAGCTGATCGCAAATCGCTCTACGTTGCCAGTTCAAATATTTACGAGCTGTTCTTGCACGTATCGCCCAATCTGAGTCACTTTCTTGGTGTCTATCTAAACTGGCATCAATACGCATAATAGAAGAATTGCAATAAGCCAAAGCTCTCAGATAGTCTTCAAGTATTTTTAGTTCATCTAAAATTAAGCGGTTATCTTTATCAAATTTCAGCATGGCGAGCTCCTTTCGATTTACGTTTTTTCTTTTTAATGGTCGGTGTTAACTTTGGCTTAGTAATTTGTTTAGGGTTAGGGCGGGGCTTATATACCCCGTCATGGATAAACCGCCTAAAATTTAAGTCATGAAGATAAGGTTCGACGTAACAGCAACCATCATCAAAATGGTGAATGGCTTTAATAAGCGGATCGTCATATTCATTAATCTCATAATCAGTATTGTTCCTCTCAATCACTGGTTTGCCTCCTTGCAGATGAGCTTATATGCACGTAGAACGTGGTTCGATTTTCCATAAATAGTGGTGGTGCGAAAAAAGAACCCGGTAGTGCTCTCGTGAACAGGGGTAAAAAGTAATGCCAGATCAACTAACCGATTTAGTCTTCTGCGTTCAGTGATGAAGGAAAAAATAACCACTTTTGCCACGCTTCCCGCTTCACTGGGGATGTATTCAATTTTCATTAGTCATTCCCTATGATTTGGTCTCGTAAGGATTGAGATAATTTGTGGACATCTTTTTTCATGGACATGGCGATTAGGATAGGCTCTCCATACATTTCCGATGTTAAGGCATCCATGGCAAACATCACGGATAGCTCGTCTTCGCTAGGCAAAATATCCACGCTACCTCTGCCAAACATTAAATAAGGAAGAGCTAAATAGACTGATGCTATATAAGGTGTTTTTCCTTTTTTATATTTTCGGTCCAGCAAGTCGCCAAAATTGGGGTAACTCCCTCGCATGAGAATTAATTCTGACTTCTCAAATGGCCTAAATTCCTTATCTTGATCATAACGGTAATAGGTAACAGTGTGGCTTCCATCATCATGGCTATTGATATCAAGAAACTCAGCCTCATCAGGTACTGAATATACAAACTGAACAGCAATATCCTGGTTGAACTCTGCATTATGTTTCATTTTAATTAATGCATGCCCGTTAGTTGCTTCTATGTATAGGTTATTAATGTGAACAACCTTTGTGACTATGCGCGGATCATCATTCGCGGATATTAAGGCTAAAGCAGCGCGGATTAAGTCAGCATCAGTGAGTGGTAATTTTACTTTCATTATTTATCCTCCCAGCCAATTGCCTGAAACAATCCCATTTTCGGGTGATACCAACGAGTGCCGCGTTTTTCTGCTTCACCCATCATGAGTTTCATTGCCACCATGAAGTCAGCCTCATGAATAATGGCCATAGGTCTAGGCATACCTTCGGGCGTAAGAATGGTTATTTGGTCTTTTCGGACGCTGTATTGCTTGGCAAGCGTCTTGCATTTATCAATCGTCATACCTGATTTAGTTCTCGCTAGAGAGTACCCAATCCAGCCAGCAGGGATGGTTCCTTGTTTTATTTGCTCAACGACTTCATTCACTTGTTCAACTTTTTGCTCTACATGAGATATACGGCGTTCGCTTTCTAAGTTAGCCAGCGCCATAGCAGCAATAATTTCTGCCTGTGATTTTGGCTTGACTCGTTCATCTTCAAGTTCTTTCCAGCGATCAACTAACCGAGCTGTAAATTCAGGGTAGAGTTGGGCCACTACAATGATGCTATCTCGTTTTCCTTTCTCACCTGAAAAAACATAATGTTTTGGTATTACGCCATTGGCTGATTTAATCCCATCCTCCGTCGGAGGTTGGGAAATAACACCGCTATTAGCTAGTCTTTCAATAGTTCTTTTTACATTATCTTCACGGCTACCAACTAACTCAGCGATCTCTTTCGAGGTCATTGACGCATTGGTGCTAATTAAATTATTCATATTAACTACCCTTAGTGTATTAACTGACTTTTACCTTGTGAGATAAGCAAAGTGGCGCTATTGATGAGTAGTTGATCAAGCATGTCTTGCATCCACTTATCACCTTCTTCGCCTTTTGCTTTATTGCCTTCGTAAAAACGGAACAGAGCGAATACGCCATCATCTGATTGATCGAGAATGACTGACTCAACTTTTACAATGAGTAGCTTCTCGACAATTTTTAAATCTAAATCGACAACAATGTTTTTGTGTCTAAACGAAAATTGCTCATTAAGACCAGGGCCGAATCGCATTGCGCAGGAGATTAAATATTTATTTGCTTCAAGTGTTCTTAAATTATCAACAATGTACTTAACAAATATCTCTTGTTCTTCTGGTGTTAATTTACGATTTGACTTAATGGCTTCTTTATCTAATAAAGAGGCTGGGAAACCTTTTTCTTTTAAATATTCGATGATTTCATCTGGTGTCATTTTTTTAGTATTCATAAATAACTCTCCGTCACTTTAATTTTTGCTTTATCTAAACAACGCTTAGATGATTGATTACTTATTTTTTGTTGATAACTCATTGCGCCTTTAGCTGGTGGATCTGCGATAATAAAAGCTTGGTTATATTGCTCTAGTGCGCGTCTATAAAATCCTTTCCCCTCTAATTGCTTACCTTTTTTCATGAATTCAGAATACGTCATGATATTTATATTCCTCTCCATTTAAGTAAGGAGGTAAATACTCAACAATATAATCAATCATGAATTTACCCATTTCAGAAATAGAGCCGTTAGATTTATATAAACGCTCATAGGTGTTATAGATATCTTTATCACTCCACTTACAACGTTGACGGCAATCTTTTTCTTCATAGACATCACGGAAGAAATTATTTAAATTTTCAAAGCTAATTTCTGTAATAACAGTTTTATTATTTAACTTTGATTTAAACTCAGCTTTCTTTCCATTTTGTTTAATATAAATAAGCACTGAGTTGATAAAACGCTTTCTTCTTATTTCAAGTAAATTAATTTTGTCCATGTTGCTTACTCCTGATTTAGAGCGCAGCAATCCCTAGCATGAACGCTATAATTAATTTTTATTTAGTGGATGATTTATTTATTGGTTAAAGCATTATTTAATTCGTAATATAGTCTATCAGCTTCTTTTTCTGCATCATCATATTTAGCGACAGCTTTAGCATATTCTTTTTGTAATCGTTCAATATTACGCTCTTGCTTTAATCGCTCTTGGAGTTCGGTTAGTTTAGCTTCCTTGCGATCCATAAAGTGTTCGGTAGGTTCGCCACGCTTAAAAGCGATTGTGCCATTTTCAAGTTCGCATTGTTCACCTTCATAGTTAGTCTCAATGCCTTCCTTATGAAGTTCACGCTCGGTGAGAATATTTGCTAGCTTATTTAATGCTGAACGCTCACTTAAGTAAGCACGATTAGCACCTGAAATAATATAAACAGGGCGCATAGCAATAGTAATTTGATTATCAGTTGCTTTCTCAATAGCTTCGTGTTGGTTATTCATTCCCGTGTTCCTTTTATTTTTCGATTTGATATTTCGTATTCAATTCCACCAAGTTTGTCATTTAATATTGATATCAATAATGACACTTGGCTTAAAAATAATCCCACATCACCAAGATGATCTTTACCATTGGGATAATTTTCATTAGCACCAGCCCAAAACATAAAATCGCCGAATACCTTCATTCCTGTAATGAGTGAATCAATAGATAAGTCTAAGTTTGCTCTTAATTTTCCCAACTCGCCTTCCGATAATTTGTTTAAATCAGGAAGAACAATTAATTCATCGATATTCATTGCGCCTCCGTGAAACTTACTTTTTCATAAACGGTTTCTAAATTTAATTTTGCTGATTGGATTAAATTTGTAATTTGAATGTCGTAATTTTTAATGTGACCACTTTCTTCAGCTACTTTTAAATTAATTGCAGTTTCTAATGTGTTTAAAATACACCCGACAGCCGTTTCAATTGTATCGTTATCACTGATTTTAATTTCACCGATAGGCTTTGGTGATTTATCAGTATTAATATTCGATACACTTTCTTTAGCTCTTTCTATATTGGCTACTGCTGATTCAATCGCATTAAACATATTATCGCTAGGTGTTACGTTATCATTGATAATGAGATTTAAAATAGAAGTTGCATAAAGTAATTCATCACAAGCGGATTCTTTTAACTTAGTGTTATTCATCATTTAAAACCTCATCGATTTCATCTTCTGCTTGAGATAATAAGCTAAGTTGAATTGCTCGCTCTTCGCTATTACGAGAAAGAAACTGAGCTAAAATTAAGAATGCTTTTACTCGATGTAATGTATCTGGCATTTTTCCGCTATCTACATTAATTATTTCTTTTGCCATGATCATTATCTCTCTGAGCATTTTCTTCAAGAATCCAGTTAACAACATCACCAGATAATTCATGCGCTAGTTCTATTAAAGTTTCAACATCAGGGCTTTCAGGAATTCGAAGATTATTTAGTTGAAATAACAGTGCATTTAATTGAGAGCTTTTTTTTGCAACAGATTCTAAGTTGAGTTCGTGAGCCATAATTAAGCCTCGCAAGGAAATTGAGCAGAGAAAACAACATTGCTACCGAGTAACTCTTTAGCTTGTTCTGCACTGGTAGCCATAACTTCTTTTTTCTCTGGATTCTCAGTTTTAGTCCAGAAACGAAACAAGAACATAGGTAATATTACGCCTGTATGTACGTCAGGTTTCGGTAAATTAGGGATTGCAGTAGAATGTAGGATGGTCATCTTATAACTCCTCTGTTTTTGAGGTGCAAAAATCTGTCATTTCGCCTGCACCGTAACGTAACCATTGATAGTTAACGCCAAGTGCTTGGGCTATTTGAAATGCATATTTAGTTGGCTTTTTACCTTTCGCATTGATGATGTTACTTACAACACCTTGAGATACCCCTATGCACCCTGCTAACTCAGCCTGAGTCACCCCTGATTGATACAAAGCCACCTTTAGGCGTTCTGCAAACTCAATGCAGGCTTGTTGATAGTAATTGTTTACTGTTGGCTTACCTGTGTTTTTCAGCTCGTCAATGTTGTTTTGAATATCATTATGCAGAGATGAGCAAAGATTTAGTGCCACTCCAACCATTTCAGTTAGATCTGCATGAGAAAAACCAGACATGGAAAGCTCATAAACTCCAGTCATTTGAGATGTTAGTTGTTTAGATTTTAACAACAAGCTATTAATATCCATTTTATGTACCCGGTTGGTTAATTTGATTTTTATTATGTACCATTTAGGTACATAGTCAAGTATAAAAAAACCCTTTTATTAAAAAAAGGGTTAATTAAATGATATTTAAAAGTTTATTTTTTCCTTGCTCGTCCAGAGAAAATGACGGTACCCATTAAATTACAGTTCCCATTGATAGGAATGTATTGATTTGGCCAGTTTGGGTTAAGTGCCTTTAGCATCTTTGAATACCCATCATCAATAAGACGCTTAAATGTTGTTTGTCCTGTATCTACAAGCATTGCTACAACGTCATCGCCAGTAAGTGCGGGAACCTCTGGATCAACAAAAATAATTTCACCAGGCATGTATTCTGGGTACATAGATTCACCTACAACGCTTAGGGCAAATGTCCTTTCGCTACATGGTACGGGGCACGGATATTTCTTTATAAAATCCTCATCGATATCAATTGGTTCACATTCAGTCCAAGCTCCAGCCTGCACCCATGTTAGTAAAGGGACTAATCTGATTTTAGATTCTTTTACAGGGGACTTTATTTCCGGTGGGTTGGTTTTGTTATCTCCATGCTCCTGATCTAACCAGGCTTTAGGTAAACCAAAACACTTTTCAATATGGCGAGCCATTATGTTGCCAATTTTTTTAGTTGGGTTTATTCCAATTAAACGACTGACTTGAGTTGGCTCGCGATCAATGTGCGTTGCAAACGCTGCATTTCCACCCACGGAGTCCCTTAGTTTTCTGGCATTCTCTGCCCTGATCTGATCGATAGTTTTCATGTTCATGATTTAATCTTATGTACCTTCAAGTTACAAGTTTCTTGCAGGTACATTTTTAATGTGCATAATGTACCTAGGAGGTACAAATTAATGTACGACTTTTGGAAAAAATTATCAAATGAAGAAAAACTAAACTTCGCTTCCAAGTGTGAATCGTCAGTCGGTTATTTGAGATTGGTTTTTTCTGGACATAAAAAACCTGGGTACAAGATGTGCAAACTTATTGAAATAAATTCAAAAGGCCAAATTCGGAAAAGTGATTTAAGACCTGACATTTACTCGATGGATAACTCTCATGCACCAAATCAACATGCCGATGCCTGAGCATTACTTCCCTGATGATGCTAAGTGGATTCAGGAACAACTTACGAAGTTAAGCCCAAGTATGAGGCAAAAGGCATTAGTTAAATATTCAGAAGTGTATCAAACGGAATGGGAACGAGAACAAGTTCCCTACCGTAAAGACAACAAAGCTCGTCATGAGGCTAACGTCAGATTGAGAGAATTCATAAAGCGTTATCAGAGAGCAATGCAAGGGTACACAGCAAAGCCGTTATCGATTTAGCAGTAATTAAATTTAGGAGGCATTGGAAGTTAAGACGTTTAGCCGTCTAGATTGTTTTCTGGGGAAGAGGGGAAAACTTTCTAGGGGGGAAAGGGGGGTGATCTTTGAAAGGGGTGTTAGGGAAGGCACAGCCAAGGGAGTGAGTAGATCTTAAATATAGATCTCTATAGGAGTTAAAAAGCCAACAGCCGTTTAGACGTCCAAAGAAATAAAAATAAATCCCTTCCTTTGGCAGTGCTAATTTTCAGATGAGGAAACCGATGTTAACAATCACACCAAATTTTGCACAGGAACGCGGATTGACGATGTTACGTCAGGCATGGAAGCAAAATAGAACATTCATGATTTATAGCCCAACAGGAAGCGGAAAAACGGCGTTAGCGGCGTTTATTACTGATGGACATGTTCAGCATGAAATGAGAGTAATGTTTCTTGTTCCTTACACCATTTTGATTGATCAAACAGCCAGTCGCTTTATTGAGTATGGTTTGCCAGCAGAAGAGATTGGTTATGTATGGCGTGATCATCCTAATTATGATCCAACTCGTTTAATTCAAATCGCATCAGCAGACACAATTATCCGTAGAGAATTTCCAGACAACATCGATTTATTAATAATCGATGAAGCACATTTACGCCGTAAGAAAATATTAGAAGTGATCAGAGAAAGCGAATTCAAGGTAATAGGCTTATCTGGTACGCCTTTTGCGCCATTCCTTGGTCATTACTACGAAACATTGATCAAACCCACCACAATGAAAGAATTAATTAAACGTGGTGATTTAAGCTCATACGAGTTCTATGCGCCGACTAAACCCGATTTATCAAAAGTAAAATCGTCCAGCAACGCTGAGTTCGGTAGTGATTACAAAGAAGCTGAGATTGCTGAAATTATGAGTGGTGCTGATTTGGTGGGGGATATTGTTGATAACTGGCTTGTGAATGGGCGAAATCTCCCTACGATTTGCTTTTGTGTCACAGTCAGTCATGCCAATTTTGTCACTGTCGAATTTAATCGTGCAGGTGTGAATGCCGAGGTGATCACTGCAGATACGCCACATGATGAGCGTCAAATTATTATCCATCGGTTTGAACAAGGTGCGACGAAGGTACTTGTAAGTGTTGGAACATTGATTGCCGGTTTTGATAGCGATGTTCGTTGCATTATTTACGCTCGCCCAACTAAATCAGAAATTCGCTGGTGTCAGGCGATTGGAAGGGGATTACGTACCGCACCAGGAAAAGAGACTTGCCTTATTTTCGATCACTCTGGTTCTGTTCACCGTTTAGGTTATCCCGATGATATTGAATATGACGAACTGCCTACTAAAAATGATGGTATGAGTGAATCTTCATCTATCCGAGAGCAAGAAAAACGAGAGAAGAAACCCAAAGAATGTTCTTCTTGCCACTACATGAAGCCTGCGGGTGTTTATGTTTGCCCTAAATGTGGGTTTAAACCTTTAGTTGGTGAAGATATCGATGTTGATACTAGCCGAAACATCAAAAAACTGAATAAAAAAGAGCGCATTTACACCCGAGAAGACAAGCAAAGCTGGTGGTCCCAATTGAAATACTACCAGAATCAACGTGCGACACAGGGTAAGCCGATCAGCGATGGTTGGGTTTCTAATACTTTCAAAGATAAATTTGGTGTATGGCCACAAGGTTTTCATAACACACCACAAGAAATCACGCCTGAAGTGAGCAACTTTATTAAATACAAACAAATCGCCTTTGCTAAGTCTCGCAAGAAGGCACAAGTCAATATTCAAAATTTACGTACTCAAATTAGCCACCAGCCACAGCAAGGAGGTTTACTGTGAATACAATTGATGCCGTAAAAGGGCTATGGGCAAAAATATTTGCACATTATGGATTACCTCCTATAACGGGGCGTAAGCACTTTAAAGGAAAGTGCCCTATCTGCGGGCAAAAAGGAAAGTTTCGTATTGACGATAAAGACGGGCGAGGAACTTACATTTGTACGTGTGGTTCGGGAAATGGCTTTCAATTACTGGAAAGAACACAAGGTAAAGACTTTAAAACATTAGCAGATGAAATTGATGTATTGATTGGCAATCACCGAGAAAAAGAAATACCAACAACAAAAGAGAAACCAAAAGGGAATTTATTTCAGCGTATCACCGCCTGTTATTCAAAATTACCCATACTGAAAAATACACCTGCCATGCAGTATTTGCAGAATCGAGGTGTTTTTGAGTTACCACTTGATAACGTCCGTTATTGTGAACATCAACCTGTTCGTAATAGTTCTGACAAATTTCAAGCTATTTGGTCACTAGCTACTGATGCAAAAGGACAGCTTTGTTACTTGCATAGAACGTATTTACAAGGGAATAAAAAAGCACCGCTTGATATCGTGAAGAAAATGACAGCAGTGCAGGATGTTAACTATTTAAAGTCTGCGGAATCTGTCGCGATAAGAATGTTTCCAGTGGATACCACACTTGGCATCGCTGAAGGTATCGAGACAGCACTTTCTTGTAAGCAACTCTATGGTGTGAATACTTGGTCGGTCATCAATACTAACTTCATGAAAAAATTCAAAGCACCAAAAGGTGTTACCCATCTTGTTATCTTTACAGATATGGATTGGAGTGCGGCAGGTCATGCAGCCGCGATGGAATGTGCACATAAAAATCTACTTTCTAATAATGATGTAGAGACGGTCAGTGTGAGATGGCCCGATATAGGTGACTTTAATGACATGCTAACAGAAGCCTGTGAAGTAAGAGAGTTAGTATTTTCAAGACAACATAAGGAAGTGGCGTAATGAAATTAGAGTCAGCATTAAAACAATTTTATCCAAAGTCACCCACATTCAGTGACAGCTCATGCTCTACTTCACCTGACAGACTAAAAGGGATGGATAGCGCTGGGGCACTAGGTATGACAGAACAACGTGCTAAGTTTGGCATGTCTGCGTTTTTTGCTAAGAATGACGTGAGTGAAGAGGACAAGTTCAGCACCGTAGAGCAGTTAACGCAATACGCACTTAGAGTAACACCCAAGCTGGTGGCGAAATCGGCGGGAAATAAGTTGGGTTACTGTTTAGTGATCCTCGCTAAGATGGCGTTTGAAGATTACGCTCGTTCAGCGGGTTCTGTGTGTGAGTGTTCTGCGTGTGGAGGCAAAGGACTAATTTACAGTTGCAAGGATGTCGTTAAGTACCAAGGGAAAGCAAGCATTGATGGAACTGTCGTCATTGAACCTTGGACTGAAAAAGAAAATGTCGGTGAGCTGTGCAAAACGTGCAATGGAAAGGGGAAATTAAATTACCGCTGTCGTTGTAAAGGTCGAGGTAAAGTATTAGATGAAGAACAAACGGAATTACAGGGTGGTATTCCTGCGTTTAAAGATTGCCCCCGTTGTTCTGGGCGTGGTTATAAGAGAATGCCTTCTTCAGTCGCATATCAAGCGATAAAACATATAGTGCCTGAGCTAACACAACCTACATGGTCACGTAACTGGAAGCCGTTTTATGAGAAGTTAATTAGTAAGTGTTTTATTGAAGAAAATAGTGCTGAGGTAGTATTTAATAAAATTACAAAATAGCTGGTTATACAAACAGTAGGCTTGCTTTTTGAATAAGATTGCCTTATCATCTTTAAATAGTGGGCGATTTATTACTTACCACACTAAATTTTATCAAGACCTCGCTTCGGCGGGGTTTTTTTATGTCTAAAATTCACCAGGAACTATCAGAATGCTCATGGGTCTATGAACATTCTGATGGTTTCATTAAGTATTTTTTTATCCATTAACAGCGAGAAGTCACATGAAAAAAATATTATCAGCGTTATTACTATCTTCAATTTTTACTGCCTCGGCGTTTGCTGCGGAACCTACTGCATTCAACCAAACAATAACACAAATTAAAGCCGATTATTTAGCTGACTCCGGAAATGAATCAAAGTATTTATACCAATTCTCTAACTCTGGGTGTGGCGACAGTTGGATAGTGTCAGCTGATGACAATGTAAATAAACTGCTTTATATGGCCTATTTACTCCAGACCCCTGTAGATGTAGGCATAAATGGTTGCAGTATAATCACAACGGTTGTAGCTTCCAACACTAATTAACAGTAATTTTTATCTCAATCACTGGCTGAAATCAAAGGCCAGTGATAACAATTGATGAGATAGGTATGGATTGTTTTTTTAGCATTAATTTTAAACTACAGGTGATTATATGAATATAAAGTTAATTATATGTATGGTGGTGTTCTTATTTTCCGGAACATGCATGGCGCAGCCGGGTGAGTTCTTTGCCGGGCAATTTAATCTCAATATTGATGGAAGAACTGATACACCCTATCCGGCTCTTCCTAATTACAATACAGCACTAACACAAAGTGGCAGCGGCCCAGACTATACGGTTCAAATGTCAAGACACCATATTATTCCAATGAACCGGTTAATTGCCTTTTATAACCTCGTATCACAGAATAACCGATTGAGAAATCTAAGTGGTTTTTTAAACACGTATGCGAATAACGTGCGCTTCTATGCTAATAGTAATGGTGTGAACTGTCAGTCTTTGCAAAATGATTTACTTAACACTGGAAATTTAGCCCAAGCACAAGCTTTGGGGCTGGCAAGAACAGGAGGACAAGTACGTCCGGAATCATTTGACTCATTTCAAGATTTTTATACCTGGCTTCCGGGGAATATTTTTATTGGGCCACGTACGCGCTCTGACGATCCTGGTGAAGGTTTTGAATCTAACGCCTACGTTGTTGTGGGCGCTGAAAGATTTGATATTCTGAGTCGTATAAATCGAGATATGGAAAGCTACATTAACGGCGGTGGCAATGACAATACATTATTGAATGCGATCAATGTCAATTTGAACAAAATAGCCGCCCAAAAATCCATGTACCCATTAAAAAAAGAAAACTGGGTTTTGGTTCATGGTGAATACAAGCTTAACACCGGATCTCGATCCATTTTCATTGAGCCAGATGAGGTCGTACAAACCAGTGATATTGGTATCTGCAGTGATATGGCACCGACAGAACAAGCCGCTGTCATAACGATAATTTTGCAGTAACTAAGGGCGTAATTGATTAATTTATCGTGTTAACCAATTAAAACCAGAAAAAGGTATAAATAAATTCTCAAAAACGCCACGTGAGAGGGATTCTTTCAGTGAGTCCGTTTTTCGGGAGGATTTATGTGCGTTTCTTTATCTAACATATTGATATTTTTCCATGTCAGAATTCCGGTAATGCTATTCTAACTCTCCGGAATTTCCGGATGGTTCACATATTCGGTTATTCCGAACAACCTATTTTGAAGATCGAGTAAGCGGTCTTTTTTCGTATATGCCGACCACAGAATCAATCACAACACCTCACGTTCACGCAAGGGCTGTGAGTCGGCTCCTATTAACTAATCAGGACTACATATATGCAAGAGCCGTTAACAGGCACAGCAACCGCCTCGTTAGCGGGTGTCTCTATTGTAGGTCTCTATTCAGGTATGGACGCAGGCGTTGTTATCGGCGCGTTCGCAGGGGCGGTGATATTTGTATTGTCTGCTCATGATATTCGTCTATTAAAGCGTTGGACTTATTTTGCAGTTGCTTTCCTTATTGGTATTTATGGCGCTGATTTTATGTCGGGTATTCTTAGCGATATAACCGGTGGCCGTGATGTTGATAAATCAGTAGGGGCAATGTTTTCGTCAGCAGGGCTGGTGGGTGTTTTAGTCTCAATATCAAAGCCGGGTGCAATGACTGACGGAATAAATAAATTTATTAATAATCTGATAGATAAATTCAGAGGAGGTGGCAGATGAACATCTCAATATTTTGGATTTACATCAATTTCTTTTCTTGTTTACTCGCAGTGATCCGCTTAATTAATTACCGTCGTAATGGCGCTCAATATAAATTCGGAGCGTCATTTATTGCGTGGGTATTAATTATCTTATTGGGTTCGGTACCACTGCGGATATTAACAGATGACTATTCTCATGCTGATCCATTTGAAGTCGGCATTAATTTATCACTATGCGTACTCATCTTATTGAGTCGTGGAAACATAATGCAAATATTCAGAGGTGTCAGACATGGCAAAGATAGCTCGCGGTGAGCGTAATAACAATCCGGGTAATATTGATTATAACCCACTTAATAAATGGAAAGGTTTGGTCGGTATTGAAACAGGAGTGCCTAATCCTCGATTCTGTGTCTTTGAGTCACCAGAATACGGCATCCGAGCAATTTATAAATTAACCCAAACCTATCAACGTAAATATGGTTTGAACTCAGTATCATCAATCATTAATAAGTATGCACCGCCAGTTGAGAACAACACGAGTGGTTATATTAGCCGTGCATCAAAAGAGATTGGTGTTGGTATTAATGACAAGATAGATACTCAATCAAAGTCGGTTGCTATCTCTTTAGCAAAAGCAATCGTAGGTGTTGAGTTGGGCTATCAACCTTACACAGATAAAGTCTTTGAAGATGCTTGGTTGTTGTTATGAGTAAATATATCCTATGGTTTTTTCTCCTACTTTTAAGTGCTCTATTAATGGCATTAAGTTTATCAAATGCAAAAATAAAAAAGCTGAGTAGCGAAAATGAATTACTCGGCAAGAATTTATCAGAGCAAATTAATATTAATAGCGATTATAAAGAGCGCATAGAGCGACTAAATCAACTTGATACAAGGCACACACAGGAGCTTGTTAATGCAAAGAATGAAATTAGTCGCTTGCGTGATATTAGTGAGCGTAATCCTGAGCGGGTGTACATCAAAGCCGAGTGTCCAAAGAGCTCCAATAATTCCACCACCAGCATGGATGATGCAACCACCGCCCGACCTACTGACACCGCTATCAGAAATTATTGGTTACTCAGAGAGCGAATTGCACAGTCAGAGCAAATAATTAAAGGGTTGCAGGATTATGTAAGGCAGGAGTGTGTAAATTAATGGCAGTATTCAAACGACTCACTAAAGAGCAAATAACGCGAGATTACGATCATTACGCATTATTTATGGGAATAGTGCCAATTTATGTTGGTGATGCTTACGGAGAATGCAGGGTTGCAGTTCGTAATTGGTGGCCTGATTGGTTATTAGATTTAGCTGAGGTGATTAGCTCACTAACGCCATATGAGGAATGGGTTATAAGATTAGGTAAGAAAATTAAGAATTAAGGATAGCGACAGCGAAAGCTATGGCGTGCTCTGGCGAACTTTTACGTAATAGTAAATATGCGATTGTTGCTAAAATGGTTTTCAATAATATTTCAAATGTACGAACCATAAATATCTCCTTATGTTGTTTTAAATGTCAGAACGATTAATTACTTCTATACTGGTACTTAATAGTGAGGGTCATTAAACTAATTGATTTTTAAGTAATTAATTCAAATTTTATGACAGTGTTAACAAGATAAGGAAAAGAACATAGATAGCCATTAGTTAATCACTGATGGCTTTTTTATTGGAGATAGATATGTCAGATAATACTATTCAATTAAAAGTCTCAGTAGATACAAGTGAGTTAGATAAGTTAGAAGAACAACTCACTCGCATTAAACAACTGATGCAAGATGTAGGAGTGAAACCTAAATCAACTCCACCTTTCTTCATTCAATCCGCAGGAGAGTTTTTTATTAAAGATGCCTTTATTAATTCGGCTGAGTTCAAAGGTTTACTTGTCAGTAATAAGTCAGAGCAGAGCGTTAATGCTCAACTAGCAGATTTACGTATGCGAGCGGATCGACAAGATAATGATATAGCTGAACTCATTAGATTAATGACAGGCAGATCAACAGGCATGGTCTGATGCTATTAATCGAACATGGTGCAGTCAGAGATAAAAAATGAAAAAACGCAATGTCTATGGTGGTCGATGGGCAAAGGTGAGGTTAGCTTTTCTTAATGAGAACCCGCTCTGTGTTATGTGCCAAGAGCAAGGCCGTATTACTGCAGCTACTGTTGTTGACCACATTATTCCGCATCGACTTAGAGATGCAATTCAATCTGGCGATAAGAGCCTTATCACAAAAGCACAAGCCTTATTCTGGGATAAAAATAACTTCCAAAGCTTATGCGAACTGCATCATAACTCAACAAAACAGCGAATGGAAAAGAGTGGCAAGGTTGTTGGTTGTAATGCGGATGGCATTCCTCTTGATCCTAACTCTCACTGGAATAAGTAACACAGCAATCACTGAGTAATTCATAACAACACTAAGGAGAGATTACAGTGACATTACTTGACTTACCTGAAGCTCAAAATAAAGACCAGGCAACACTATTTGCAAAAGCTTACGCAGATAACATTAAGGCATGTCCTCAGCTAAGACGACTTAAGTGTGCTCTCATCAAGGCGCAAAAAGAACAAGCGCCTGAGTGGTTCTTGAGAATGTTATATGTTGATACCGATAATATCTTGTTCCGTATAGATCAGCTTCATCATTGGGGACGTGATTACGATCCTAGAGGGTTCGCATTAAATACCTCGCAACGCATTCGTATCGCGGTTGATATGGTATCTAACTTCTTGAATCCATCAAGAATGTATTTTGGTGGGATTAAACGAACAGAAACATGGCTTGCTGAAGGCGAAAGCGAATCAATGAAGCCCGAGCCTCAGAGTATGAGAATTTTGTAGTTTAAGCCCAGCTTATCAAGCATAGAGGAAAATATGATAATGAGTAAGCAAGTTAAATTATCTAAGTTAATAAAGAATGGCGTTCATATTGGTTATGGACTCAGTGTTGACGGGGAATTGTTAGCGCATCAAGAAAAGCTATTTATTAATTCAACACCATTAGATGTTAATAATTCAGTAACAGTTACATTTAAATGCAAACCGTCCATGTTCAGTGATGCGCCTGACGTTCATCTGGAATAAGTAAAGTAATACCAATTGTAATTATAACGGTGGGGGTGGGGTAAAAGTTCAAACATTTTTGCTCTGATTACCTAGCCCCGTCATTTGTGTGCACAACCGCGAAATGAAAAGTTTTTTTCTGGGAGGTTCCGATGGCAGGAAGACGCCCGAAACCGACCCACTTGAAGGTGGTCACCGGTAATCCGGGAAAACGAAAACTTAACGATCAAGAACCACAACCTAAACGTGAAATTCCAAGCCCACCTGAACATTTGACGGACTGGGGGAAAATGGCATGGGTAAAGTTAACGCTATTGTTGGATGGAATGGGCGTTCTGACCATTGCTGACGTATTTGCGCTAGAAAGGTTGTGTGATATTTATGCCGATATTCTTCAGTTGCGAGACACCATTGCTATTGAAGGTCGGACATATACAACAAAAACCCAATTAGGGGATTTTTTAATTAAAGCGAATCCTGCAGTGGCCATGCTGGCTGATGCGGATCGACGTTTTAAAAGTTATTTAGTCGAGTTTGGTTTAACACCAGCATCTCGCTCAAAGGTGAAAGTAGATGGTGGAGAAGAAGAGGAAGACCCACTCAACCAATACTTCGGTTGATCCTGCAACTCAATACGCTCAAGACGTTAATAGTGGAAAGATACTGGCTGGCCCTGATATCAGAAATTCTTGCGCAAGGCATCTCAAAGATCTAAATGAAGCTAAAAAGCGCGGTTTAGTCTGGGATGTTGATGCTGTACAGCGAGCCATTGGATTCTTTGCAAAGGTGTTAAAGCTTAATGGTGGTGAGCATGAAGGGAAGCCATTTATCCTATTGCCTTGGCAATGTTTTGTCATCGGCTCCATCTTTGGGTGGAAAATGGAAGATGGTACACGTCGATTTCGCATGGCGTATGTTGAGTCAGGAAAAGGCTCAGGCAAGTCTCCATTAGCTGGTGGTGTTGGTCTTTATTGCTTAGTCGCTGATGGTGAGCCTCGTGCTGAAGTTTATGCAGCAGCAACAAAGAAAGACCAAGCCATGATCTTGTTTCGTGATGCAGTGGCAATGGTTGATCAGTCACCTGCGCTTAGTCAGCGTATCACTAAATCAGGCGGTGCTGGCAAAGAGTGGAATTTGGCTTTTTTAAAGACAGGCTCATTCTTTAGGCCAATTAGTTCTGATGATGGGCAATCAGGCCCTCGACCACACTGCGCCCTTATCGACGAAATTCATGAGCATCGAAATAACACTGCTGTTGAAATGATGCGTGCTGGTACAAAAGGTAGGCGACAAGCACTGATATTCATGATCACAAACAGTGGCCATGATAAAACCAGCGTGTGTTATGACTACCATGAATACGGACGAAAAGTTGCTGAAAGCACCATTGAAGATGACAGTTTCTTTTCTTATATCTGTTCTCTTGATGAAGGAGACGACCCGTTTAAAGATGAATCGTGTTGGGGAAAAGCAAATCCTTCTCTAGGTTATACCTTCACGGATCGCTATTTACGTGAACAAGTCACACAAGCCCAAGGAATGCCAGCAAAAGAAAGCATTGTTCGTCGTCTTAACTTCTGCCAATGGGTAGATGCAGATAATCCGTGGATCAATGGTGACACTTGGATGAATCGAGAGAAACTCTTTACTTTGGAAGATCTACAAGGTGAAGAATGCTATGGCGGATTAGACTTATCAGGAACACGAGATTTAACTGCACTCGCGCTTTATTTTCCTCGCATCAAACACCTATATGTTGAATTTTGGACACCCAAAGACACTTTATTGGAAAGAGCTAAAACTGACAGGGTTCCTTATGATGCTTGGGTTAGGCAAGGGTTTATTCATACTACACCGGGTAAAGCAGTCAAATATGAATTTGTTGCAGAGCGTCTATCTGAAATAACTCATCATGTTAATTTACTTGCAATTGGATTTGACCAATATCGCATTAAATATCTCGAGCCTGAATTAGATGAGGCTTCAGTAACAGTGCCTCTCATTCCTCATGGGCAGGGGTATTACAAAGCTAAGGATTCAGGGTTATGGATGCCTCACTCAATCGAATTATTTGAAGAACTCATAGATGATGAAAATATCGTTATTCATGCTAATCCTTGCTTGAGGTGGAATGCAGCTTCTGCCGTTTTAGAGGCAGATCAAAAAGAAAATCGTATTTTTGCTAAAAAGAAAAGTACCGGTCGAATTGATGGAGTAGTGGCCTCTGCAATGGCGATTGGTACTGCTGAAGGTGGAGTTGATGATGATGGAGATATTGAAGGGTTCTTTGATGATCCAATTATAGTGGGGATTTAGATGGGTACATTAAAAAAACCAGGGAGAGTGAAGTCCGCCATCCTCAATTGGATGGGTATCCCTATTAGTTTAGCGGACGGTACTTTTTGGGGGGAGTGGTCAGGAAAGAGCAGTAGTGGTAAGACCGTGACGGCTGATAATGCCTTACAGCTGTCAGCTGTTTGGTCTTGTGTTCGGTTGCTTAGTGAATCCATTTCAACGTTACCGCTTAAAATCTATAAAACAAATATAGATGGCTCTCGTGAACTAGCAAAACAACATCCTGCCTACACCGTGTTGTGCCGAAGACCAAATTCAGAAATGACACCTTCTCGATTTATGTTAATGGTCGTTGCCAGCTTATGCTTAAGAGGAAACGCCTTTATTGAGAAGTTATATATTGGTTCTAAATTAGTCTCCCTTAATCCATTACTACCGCAAAATATGATAGTAAAGCGCTTAGATAATGGACGATTAGAATATACTTACACTGATTCAAAATCAGTCAAGAGAGTTATTCCTGATAAAAATATAATGCATATCAGAGGGTTTGGTATGGATGGTATTTGTGGAATGATCCCCATTCAAGTAGGGAGAGATGTTATTGGCACGGCACTATCAACGGATGAAGCTGCTGGAAAGGTTTTCGAAAATGGGTTACAAACCAGTGGGTTGCTTACGTCAAAAGCAGCATTAAAGCCAGAACAGAGAGAGCGTTTAAGAAAACATTTGACGACTTTTTCTGGCTCAAAAAATGCTGGGAAGGTAATGATACTTGAGGCAGATTTATCTTTTCAAAATGTAACAATGAATCCTGAAACAGCTCAGCTTTTACAAAGTCGAGGATACAGCATTGAGGAGATTTGCCGTTGGTTTCGAGTTCCTCCCTTTATGGTTGGACATGCTGATAAGCAAAGTAGTTGGGCATCGAGTGTAGAGGGGATGAATATGCAATTCCTCACTAACACACTTAGACCTCTATTGGTTAATATTGAACAAGAAATCAACCGATGCCTGCTTGATAATGACGACGATTATTATGCTGAATTCTCTGTTGAAGGTCTATTACGGGCTGACAGTGCAGGGCGTTCTGCTTACTATACAACGGCATTACAAAATGGCTGGATGAGTCGAAATGATGTTCGACGGTTAGAGAATTTACCGCCGATTGAGGGTGGTGATATTTACACTGTTCAGCTTAATTTAACGCCACTTGATCAGCTTGGACAAGAAGCTTCTAGCAATGAAGCTGAAAAACTTAAAGCGCAGATCACCAACTGGTTATTCCCTGAAGGCAATCCCGTAGCCCCACACTCTCAAGCCAATCAACCTCACTCTGAGGAGTAAATTTATGAAAAAAAGTCATTTGCCAGTTGCGCTGGAGGATCGCCCCTGCGCATCGATTAGTTACGAGCTAAAATCCAAAGCACTGGATAAATGGAATAGCAGTATTCGTGCATCAAGTACAGATAACACCATCTCGATATTAGATGTGATTGGTGAGGATTATTGGGGAGAGGGTGTTACTGCAAAACGTATTTCTGCCGCACTTCGCGCCATTGGAAATAATGATGTAGTTGTCAATATTAATAGCCCCGGTGGCGATATGTTTGAAGGGTTAGCCATTTATAACCTACTTCGCTCTCACAGTGGAAAAGTGACCGTCAATATTTTAGGTATTGCTGCTTCAGCCGCGTCCATTATTGCAATGGCTGGCGATGTAGTTCAAATGGGCCGAGGTGCCTTTTTGATGATCCATAACTGTTGGGCTGTCGGTGTGGGTAATCGGCATGACTTTGCAAAATTAGCTAATGATCTCGCCCCTTTTGATACGTCGATGGCAGATATCTATGTGGCACGTAGTGGGCAATCTAATGAAGTCGTGAGTCAGATGATGGACGACGAGACCTATATTGGTGCGAGCGAAGCGATTGAAAAAGGGTTTGCTGATAATTTGCTTACTGCAGATATCGTTGATGATGGTGATGAAAGCCCACAAGCCGCCATTCGTAAATTAGATGCGTTACTTGCTAAGGCGAACACCTCTCGCTCTGAGCGTAGAAAACTTATTAGTGCTTTAACACGAAGTATGCCGAGCGCTACTTCCAACCCTCATGGTACGCCAAGCGCTACCTCTGAAATTAATCCTGAAACTCTTTCTGAATTGGAAAAGGCGGTAAATGCCTTTGCCACAGCTAACTAATTGGAGACATTATGTCTGATACAAATGAATTATTAAAAAATCTATCGGCAAAAATTGAAGAAGCCAATGGCAAATTTAATGCTAAAGCCGAAGAAGCCTTAAAAGAAGCGCAAAAGGTTGGTAGTTTAAGCACTGAAACTAAAGCTGCAGTAGATAAGATGGCAACCGAACTGAATGCATTGCGTGAATCTGAAAAAACACTCAAAGCTTCATTAGGTGAATTAGAGCAACATGTCGCACAAATGCCATTGAATAATGCGGTTCAGGCAGCCAAAACAATTGGCCAGCAAGTCATTTCTGCAGATGTACTGAAAGAAATTAACTCTAGTATTCAATCAAGTAAACGCATTTCTATTCCAGTGCAAGCCGCATTAACTTCAACCGGTGTGGCTGAAGGTGTTGTTGAACCTCAGCGCTTACCTGGTATTGATGTTGCGCCAAAACAGCGTTTATTTATCCGTGATCTGATTGCACCAGGCAAAACTACTTCACCAGCTATTTTCTGGGTTCAGCAGACGGGCTTTACGAATAAAGCTTCTGTGGTACCAGAAAATACCACTAAGCCTTACAGTGACATTGAGTTTGCAACCAAAATCACACCTGTAACCACTATTGCTCATATGTTCAAGGCATCTAAACAAATCCTAGATGATTTTGCACAGCTGCAGTCTTTAGTCGATGCTGAAATGCGTTATGGCTTGAAGTTTGTTGAAGAGCAAGAAATCTTGTTTGGTGACGGTTCTGGCGCTCATTTACATGGCATCATTCCTCAAGCCTCTAAATACAAACCTGAATTTAGTGTCGAAAAGCAAAGCGGCATTGATGATTTACGCCTGGCAATGCTACAAGCTCAATTAGCTCGACTACCTGCCACAGGGCATGTTTTGCATTTTATTGATTGGGCGAAAATTGAATTAACCAAAGACTCATTAGGGCGTTACATTCTGGCCAACCCATCTGCATTAATTGGTCCAACTTTATGGGGTCTGCCTGTTGTTGCTACTGAATCAACAGCGTTTAAAGGTAAATTCTTAACAGGGGCATTTAACGCGGGTGCGCAGTTATTCGATCGTGAAGAAACCAATGTAGTGATTTCTACTGAAAACACCGACGATTTTGAGAAAAACATGATCTCAATTCGTTGCGAGGAGCGTTTAGCGTTAGCAGTAAAACGTCCTGAAGCCTTTGTTTACGGTGACTTCACCGTACCTACATCAGGGGAATAACCAATAGGGAGAATGGGGCGGTCTTTATGACCGCCTTTTCTTTGGGGGGCAATATGAAGTTAATCGTATTACGTGCCATTTACTTTGGCAGTGTCGTTGTTACTGAGGGAAAAGAGATTGAAACCTTAGAACAACATGGGCGTGAGTTAATTCAAAAAGGCTATGCAAAAGAAAAGGAAGTTGTACATCCTGAGCCTGAGCCTGAGCCTGAGCCTAAAAAAAACACCAAGGCTAAAAAGGAGAAATAATGCTTTCTCTGGAATTAGTAAAACAACATTGCAATATTGATCCTGATTTTACGGATGATGATAAATTGCTCGCTCTTTATACCAACTCTGCAGTGAAGTTTGTCGAGAACTACACTCGCAGGACGCTTTATGAAAAGGAAGTATCGGAAGGATACCAAGAAGATGCCGATCATCTATTACTGACAGATGATGTTTCTGCTGCCATGTTATTACTGATTGGGCAGTGGTATGAAAATCGCGAAGGTGTGATCTCAGGACGCTCGTTTTCAACTCAACCCTTTGCGATGGAAGCGTTATTGCAACCTTATCGAATTTACGGTGTGTAGGAGGTTGTATGCAAGCTGGAAAATTACGGCATGTCATTAAAATACAAAAACCGACATTAGCGCCCGATGCCATTAGCGGTAATGAAGTAATTTGGGAAGATTTCTTACCAAAAGTACGCGCATCTATTGCACCTTATCAGGGGCGTGAATACTTTCAGGCACAGCAAGTCCAAAGTGAAGCCAGCACACGTATTCTTATTCGCTACGTGCCAGGAATAAACACGTCAATGCGTGTCGTTTATGGTGAAAGAGTGTTCGATATCATCTCAATTATTGATCCGAAAGAACAGCACAGAGAGCTACAACTGATGTGCAAGGAAGGAGTTAATGATGGGTGAGATTAAAATCAGCGGATTGTCTGAAATACAACGAAAAATGCAAGAAGTTGCACGCAAGGTTAGAAACCGTAGCGCACGCAAAGCAATGAATGCAGGGGCATCGACATTAAAAAAGGAAATTAAGAACCGCGTACCCATTTTGAAAGAAGATGTTCCACATCGACGCAAAGGGACGATTAAACGTAACATTCGCTCTAAAACAAAAGTACAGCGTAACGGGCAAACAAAAACACGTATCTGGGTAAAGTCTTTACCGGGTAAAAAAATTACTGCATTCAAACAAGCGACAGGAAAAAGTGCCGCATTAAACCCGAATGATCCTTTTTATTGGTGGTTCGTCGAGTTTGGTACTTCAAAGATGCCAGCTCAACCTTTTATGAGACCGGGTTTTGAAGCTAAAAAAGAGGCCACCGCAAAAGTGATTGTTCAAACGTTAAAAGAGGAAATTGAGAAAACAAGGTAACAATATGATTTATCAATTAAAGGAAGCCCTTTCAGCGCTAGTCGATGAAAGGGTTTTTTTTCAGGTATTGCCTGAAGGTAAATTGGTTTACCCCGCTATTGTGATCCAATTTTCCAGTATCACACCGAATAACGCGCTGGTGGAGATGGATCTTGATGATTATCGCGTCCAGCTCGATGTGTACGACTCTAACCCCAAAAACCTAACAACAATGCGTAAGAAAATAAACTCAATTATGGTCGAAAGCATTCCTTTTTCTCAGCGTATTAACACGTTTTTCGAATATGAACCCGATGTCAAATTACATCGGCTCATTCTGGAATTTACTATCTCATCAGATAAATAGGATATTGATATGGCAAAGCCAAAAAATCATAAAGCAACCCCCTTCCTTGGCACAAAACTGTTTGTTCAAACAGGATTAGGTGAGGAGGTGAGCATTACTGCAGTGACACTTTCTCCCGCTACGCTCACCATCGAAGGGAGTAAATTAAAAGCTGATGACATGATTGTGTTATCAGGTTTAGGAGAACTCAATGGGCGCTTTCCTGTCGCCAGTGTTGAAGGCGATAAGGTGACCCTGTGTGACGAAGTGGATTGGAGTGATAAAACGCTACCTACGGATTTTGCAGAAGCAAAAGCACAACGTATTCAATGGTCTAATAACTTTTGTGCCGTGAAAAGCTTCAGTAAAGACGGCTCGACGACCGAACAAATCGACGTTACCACTATTTGCAGTGACGGCAAAGAATATGAATCCGGTGATACGGAATACGGCTCAATTAAATTAACGTTTTTCTTGCAGTATAGCTCTAGTGCTGTTCAGCGATTATTACGTAAGTATGAGAATAGCAAAGAAAAATTTGCTGTAAAAATGGTGCTCACTCGTGATGAAGGTGCCATGTTCTATTTCGGCTCGATCGAAACGGGGATGAATATTGAGGGGAGTGTTGGGCAGATGATGGACTCAGGTGTGTCGATTAAATTGTCTGGTCGCGACTATTTAAATGTTCCTTTAGCCTCCGTATAAAAACTAACTTTAGCAAAACAAATTAAGGGCTACCATGTCGAATACATTATTACGTGAGTTAGTGTTAAATCAAGCGCTTAAAATCACTCCTTTTACCTATTTAGATAACACCTTTTATGTCAAAGAGCTGGATGTTGGCACAATGAATTACATTCAGCGAAAATTACGTCAAATAAAAATGAAGCTTGCAGAAGAGCAAGATATTTATTTAGACGAAGAAGATGCTGATCAATTCAATGAAGCAATGAATCGAGTTTATGACGAGTTTGATGTGGCACGTATGCTCGCCTTTAAACTCTGTGATGAAAAAGGGGAACTCCTTTTTGATGCTGAAAATAAAGATGATCTAAAAGGTCTTAATCGCTTAGGGCAAGGGTTCTCTAATGCTGTTTTTAATGCGGAGGGCGGTAACGAAAAAAACTCACAGACCGGCGACAATTCCAAATAATATTGTCGTTGGCACTGGGAAAAACCCTCGTAGAAATAGAGCAAATGCCCGAAAGTCACTTGTGTGAATATGAAGCCTTTTATCGCAAACAACCCTTTGGTTTATGGCGAGAGGATTACCGTATGGCGCAAGTGGCTCATCTTTTAGCAATAGCGAATTGCGATCCGAAATCTACCCCACCTAAATTAACTGACTTTATGCCAATGTGGCAGAAAAAAACATCAGAAACTGAAGAGTGGGATAGCGTTACTCAGAATGTTTTAGCTCATCGTTAGCCCCTTGCTGGGGCTTTTATTTTATTGTTTTTAAGGAGTTTCTATGGCTGGCGCATTGGGAACATTAAATATTGATTTAACGCTGAACACGGCTAGTTTCACCAATGCGATCAACCGTAGTCAGCATCAAACAGAACGATTTAATCAAAATGTTCGTGTGAGTTTGCAATCTATTACTGTTCAGCAAGAGCGTATGGCGTCACAGACGGCAAAATCAGCTTCATCATTTGCTAATTTTGCCAAAGTTGTTACCGGCGCATTGTCGGTGAAGCAAGTGATTAACTATGCTGACGGTTGGACTGACCTACAAAACCGACTGAAATTAGTCACAGATAGCACTCAAGCCCTAAACAGAGCGACCAATGATGTCTATACCATTGCCCAAAAAACCTACCAGTCACTCGATGCAACTGCACAGGTTTATCAGCGTTTTTCAGATAATGCAGAACGCCTAGGTATTAATCAGCAAAAAGTAGCCGAACTGACAGAAACGGTATCTAAAGCGGTCTCTCTTTCAGGAACCAGTGCTGCCTCTGCTGCGATGGGGTTAACACAGTTTGGCCAAGCATTAGCGGCAGGCCAGTTGCGTGGGCAAGATTTAAACTCTGTTATCGAACAAATCCCCGGTTTAGCACAAGCCATTGCAGAAGGCATGGGGATCTCCATGGGGGATTTAAAAAAGAAAGCCCAAGACGGTGAAATGGCGATTGATAAAATCATTCAGGCATTGGAAAAAGTCAAAGATTCTGTTGATCAAAAATTTGCTACCAGTGTGACAACTGTTAGCCAAGGTTTTACTAATTTACAATCAGCAATGACAAAGTTTGTTGGTGAAGCTAATCAAAGCACTGGTGCAACTCAGCTATTAACCACTGGTTTATCTGCGTTATCTAATAACTTTTCTGAAGTAATGAAAGTGGCAGAGGCATTAGCAGTTACAGCTATTGTGGTAAAAATAACAAAATGGACTCAAGCCACTTATGCACAAACAACAGCAACAAAATTAAAAGTTCAACAAGATCTTATTGCTGCCAAGGCAACGCAAGCAAAAATGACAGCCGAGTTAGAATTGGCTCGTGTTGAGATGCGTTCTTTACAAGCACAACTTCAACTGGCTCAGACAGAAGCTCAGCGCAGTAGTATTAGAATGCGAATGAAAGCACAGTCTTCAATTATTGTATCGGCCACAAATGCAGAAACATTAGCGATACAACGATTGAATGCAGCACAAAGAGCCAGTTCAACATTAGGACGTGGATTTGGAGGTGCGCTTGCTTTTCTTGGTGGGCCATTAGGGATCGCGACGGGCTTATTGACTGCAGGTGCAATGGCTTATTATGAATGGCAACAACAAGCAGAGCAATCAAGACAAAAGGCTCTTGAGTATGCCGAATCATTAGATGTTGCAACAGAGTCATTAAATAAACTTAGTGATGCTGAGCGTCAGGCGTCAATGGTAAAGCTTGCAGAAGGTTTAGATGCAAGAGTCACAAAGATTGACGAACTTACGCAGAAGCAAAAAGAGTTAATTGAGCTTTCTAAGGTAGATCTAGCCGATAAAGGATTACAATTTTACTATACTAATGATTTTGATTCTTACTCTTCAGGAATGTTTAAAGCGCAAAAAGAGGAAATTCAAGTTACAGCTGATCTTGAGGCTGAAAAAAGAAAATTAGGTATAGAACGAGGAAAGATGGCGACATTGATGGACGCGGAAGTCCAAAAAAACGGCATGGTTTCTAATGCTTATGCACTTTACGCAAGTCGTATTTATGATGCTTCAGTAAAATCTGATGAATTGGTTGGTAAGCTCCATCTACAAGGTTCTGCTTTTGATAATTTAGCGCAATCTATTCGCTCAGCCACTCAAGAACAACAACAGTTTTCAGCTAATTCTTTAATTATAGTATCTGCTGACGCTCAAAAATCAATAGATGCCTCTCTTCGAGCTATTGAGAAAGCCAAAGCTACTGGCGAAGCGTTGGCTAAGCTTAATGCAGAAGATGTCCTCGCTAGCAGAAAAGTAACGCCTGATATGCAAGGCTATGATAAAGCGTTACAGGCTGAAATTGACGCACAGCTTGCCTTACAATCTAAAAAAATCAAACCACCCAAAACGCCAAAATCAAGCATTGATTATGCCAAGCAATACACAAAACTTCTTTCTGATTTACAAGAAAAACAAGCCTCATTAATTGCAGATGGACAGAGTATTCAGCTGTATGGCACTACATCTTCATTTAATGAATATAATTCTGCACTTGCTGATATCAAAAAGAATAAAGAAAAATTCGACGAAATATTAAAGATAGATCCAAAAGCAATCGAAACTATTAAAGAGAAAGCAAAAGCCATTGATGATATGGCTCGCGCTAATTCTGTTGCGCAATTTGCTTATGATCGCGGTAAAGAAGTTGAGCAAATGCAGTTTGAGACTTCATTAATAGGAAAATCAAGGGCGGAACAGGAAAGATTAAATGCTTTGAGGGAAGTTGATTTACTGTATAAGCAGGCCAGTGTGGATTTAGGAGACAAGGAGCTTGCAAACTTACAGCGCAATGTCGAACTTACAAAGCAAAAAATTGATGCCGAATTACAAAAACGGGAATTAATGAAATTAGATCCTGTTGAAGGTTTAAATCAGGGGCTTTCGGATTTTAGTGATTCCGCTACCAATGTGATGGAAAACGTCAGAAACGTCACCACCAATGCCCTTAATAATATGTCTGATGCATTAGCCGATTTTGCTTTAACGGGCAAAGGAAGCTTTAAAGATTTTGCCAATGCGGTGATTTCCGATATCACTCGAATGGTAATGAAAATGCTGATTTTCAAAGCCATTGAAGCAGGCGGGCAGGCAATGGGCTTTGATATGGGATGGATGAGCAAAGGGCATGCTTACGGTGGTTATACGGGGCATGGCGGGAAATTTGAGCCTAAAGGGATTGTGCATGGTGGTGAGTTTGTTTTTACCAAAGAAGCGACGGCTAAATTGGGTGTCGGCAATCTCTATCGCTTAATGCATGCGGCGCAAGGTTATGCTTCGGGGGGCTTTGTGGGAGCGGTCGCAGGGCGAATACCCGTTACACCACAACCAACGTTAGCCCGTGCGGGTGGTGTACAAATGACGGTCGTTAATCAAATTACAGTGACAGGTAATGGTGATGCTGTTCTTGCTCAAGCAATGAAAGAAGCGGCAGAGCAAGGCACCGAAGCTGGTGCACAAAAAGCAAGGGCGATTATATTGCAAGATTTTCAAAGTAATGGAACTGCACGTAGAACGTTAGGAGTGTAGATGAATATTTTAGCATGGCCAGAAGATGTATGCCCTATTAATGAAGATTGGCAATTACTCAGTAATAGTAAAACGTTCACTTCTCCGTTTAATGGTAGTAGTCAAACAGTTCGTTTTCCGGGAAGCCGTTGGCGCTGTGAGTTAACGTTTAGTAATTTAAGTGAAGAAAAATCACGTAAACTTGAGGCTCTTGTTGCTGCACTTGATGGTATGTCAGGAAGAGTAAGAATATCGAGCTGGATCAGAAAAGGGAAAGAAGGGTACGGAACTCCTAAAGTTGCTTTAGCCAGTCAGTCTGGTGTCTCTTTACAAACATCAGGCTGGAAGCGAAATATGCGCGTTTTACAGCAGGGTGACCGCCTCACGATTGGGAATGAGTTGAAAATGGTAGTAGCCGATGTTGTTAGCGATAACGAAGGGCGAGCTGTCATTTCAATTTCTCCCATGCTCAGAACTCCACCTGCATTGAACGAAGAGGTGATCATCAAAGCCCCTTTTGGTGTTTTTCGATTATCAGACAATGAGCAAGGGAAGTTTCAACATCGTCGGTTGGGATACTCTAATGTTACCCTTTCATTTGAGGAGGTGCTGTATTAATGCAATATCATCCATTTTCTGACGGTATGGTAAAAGCAATCAATGAGGGTGCTTATATCGTACTTGCAGCTCGACTAAACCTAAAATCAGGAGTCACTTGTGCGCATACTGGTGTTGGTCAACTTGTTATTGCTGGAGAGACTTATTTAGGCGTTGGAAGTCTCGGTGAAATTAGCCAACTTAATGAAAACAAGACAACAAGCCCGCCTCAATTACAGCTTAAACTAGCTGGTTTTGACAAGTCCCTTGTCGGTATGGTGATGAATGAACAAAGCCGAGGGAGAGAGGTACGATTAATGATGGTAGCGATTGGAGAAGATGGTAAGCCACTATTAGCGGAAATTTTGTTTGTTGGGCAGATCTCATCAATTAGTGTTGTTTCTGGTGAAGAGAACGCTGTTTGTGTTAATGTTTCTAATCGATTTGAACGATGGTCAATTGGTTTACCTGATAGATTTACTGATGAGTCATGGTCATCAAGAAGGCAGGGTGATCGCATCTTTCGGTATGTTGCTCAAATGGCTGAGCGTGCTATTTACTGGGGAAGCAAGAAAGACGCACCTGCATTCATTTATAAGTAACATTTATTTTATTAATTAGGACAAGACATGGATCCATTCTTTATTGTGTACATCATTCTTTTAATAATCTCTATTGTGTTTTGGTTTTTCTTAAATAGAGCCAGTGTTAGAGCCGATAGAGTAGTGGAATTATTAGAAGCTATTGATAAAAAAAACCGCAGGCAAGTTGAGTTACTAACGTCGTTATTAGAGTCATCTTCAATTACACTTAGTAATGAAGAAAAAGAAAAATTGGTCATTGATTACTTTCGCGAAGCACAAGTTATTGGAGATAATATTCTTTCAAGTGATGGTAAGTTAAATGAATCAATGATTATTAAATTTGCTAGATATGGTAATAAATATATTGAAAGACAAAAATCACAAGGTGATGACATTAGTGAGGCTATTGATTTATTTACCATGTTGAAAAATGAGAAATTCTCATTATTACCACCTAAAAACAAGAAGATAGCTAACGAATTATTTAAGCAAAATATAAATTTTTAATAGTATTTTATTTTTCTTACAAACCCACTTCGGTGGGTTTTTTGTTTTCTAAGAGGTCTTAATGAAACAACCAAGCTGGACACTCCAGCTACCAGAAACCATAAGGGCGGCCATGAGTCGCCCTTTTTCATGGGGTGAATTTGACTGTTGTATTTTTGCCTCTGAATGTATTTACGCACAATGTGGTTTCTCGCCAATAAAACCCTTTCTTGGAAAATATAAAACCAAAGCCGAAGCCTTCAACCTTATCAAATCTAAATTTGGCTCACTTGATAGAGCAGTTTCCCGCCACTTTAAATCTATTTCTATTGATTCTGTACAGCGTGGGGATCTTGTCATGTTCAAAGGTGATGATGGTGACAGCATGGCCGTAGTATGGGCGGGTAATTATTGGGGAGTTACTTCTATTGGTGTTAGGCCGGTGCAAATTAACCCTATCAAAGCGTGGAGAGTGGAATAATGGGCGGTAGTGGTGGATTAATTACAAAAGTAGTTGGTGCTGGTTTGATGGTTGCGGGATTGTTCACTGGAGGAACAACTACCGCACTAGGTATCGCATTAATGTCGGCAGGTGTTGCTGTTCAAGTTGCCGGATCTTTAATATTCAAACCCAAAATTCCGTCAATGGATTATCGTGACACTAGCGAACGTAAGCAAATGTTACGCTCTCCCTCAGCTTCAGAAACCGTCATTATTGGTAAAACTATTGCATCAGGCTTGCTGTTTTTTGCAGAAGAAGAGGAAGGTGAGCAGGACGAAAATGAAAAAATCACACTTGCGCTTGCTTTAGCTGGGCATCCTATAGATAGGGTGGGGAAAATTTGGCTTGGTGATGATCTCATTGAGACTTTTGGTGACAAGGCTTCATGGGAATTACATAACGATAGGAAAGACGCTGATCCCTTTATGCTAAAAAACTGCCCGTCATGGAAAGAGGATATGATAGGGCGCGGTATGGCTTGGTTACGCGTGACGCTCACATTTGACCAAGAAAAATTCCCTTATGGTTTACCCAATGTGAAATGTGAAATTTGGGGTAAAAAACTCTTTGATCCACGTACAGGGAAAACAGAATGGTCGAATAATGGTGCGTTAGCTATTCTTGATTATTATAGAGATTATTTAAAGGTTCCTGATAGCGATATTGATTTTGAGAGCTTTAAACAATCCGCAGATTTATGTGATGAAAGCGTAAGTAATGCTGAAAATGGTTCAGAGCATCGATACACGTTAAATGGTGCTTATGATCTAAATGAAAGCCCATCCGGTGTGTTGGAAGCAATGCATAAATGTATTAATGCGGAGCCTACATTTACAGCAGGAAAACACGGTATTCAAGTTGGTGCATATTACGGCCCAGCATTGAAAACTATTACAGAATCACAACTCATTGATACTGTAACTTGCACCCCTGAAACGGGGCTGAAAGATGCTACTAATGCGGTGTATGGTACTTTTATTGACGCCGAGCAACTCTATACCAAGACAGACTTTACGCCTGTCATTGTCAATGAATG
The DNA here is from genome assembly GCF_003144325.1 of Proteus terrae. Classification (GTDB taxonomy): domain Bacteria; phylum Pseudomonadota; class Gammaproteobacteria; order Enterobacterales; family Enterobacteriaceae; genus Proteus; species Proteus terrae. The sequence continues at coordinate 1,257 of NZ_PENS01000014.1, read as the reverse complement.
GATAGAAGAGGATGGTTTAGAAATCAGGGAAAACGTTGATTACCGATTTGTTACTAGTCCTTATCAAGCACAACGATTAGCTCGACAATATCTCCGTAAAAAGAAAGCCGGTAGGCGCGTCCAATTGACGATGAATTTAGATGGCTATGCGTATCGCCCCGGTGAAGTTGTTTTATTAGATTTACCTTCTTTAAATATTAGAGGTCTTGAATTTCGTATTGCAGAATGGACATTTCATGCTTTAGATGGTGTATCTTTAACACTTGAAGAAGACGGTGCTTATTTATATGAAGATGTCATTGGGAAACCTTTTGTTAGACCCCCATTCACTAAACTACCCACTGGTGGCGTTGCCGCGCCTATTAATCTGGCTTTTGTTCCTCTCTCGGTCACAGATATCGTTCAAGGATATATCTCGTGGCAGAACGTGGCATCTGATGTTCGCTATAACACGGTTAATATTCTCCAAAACGGCAAAGTCATTCAGTCTATTCAAGTACCGGGTGAGCGTGTTGATATTAATGGTTTAACTCGAGGCACTTATCGTGTCGAAGTGAGAGCAATTAATGTCGCTGGTGCTATGTCTGCTCCTGCTATTAGTGACTTTGCTATTCAAGCACCGCCAGCACCAATCGGTGTTGAAATAACGCCGGGTATGTTTAGCCTGACGGCATCACCCAAGCAAGGCGATAGTGCTGTCTTTGGTTATACGTTTGAGTTTTGGTTTAGTGACAAAAAACTCGCTAATCTCTCTGAAAATGAAGTGATCACCAAAACAAACAAAGTTGGTCAAGGAAACTTCTGGACGCAAGAGAATTTAAAAGCTGGGCACACGTATTATTTTTATGTTCGAACAATTAATAGTTATGGTAAATCACCTTTTGTGGAAGCTTCGGGTGTTCCTGTCTCATTACCCTCAGATATTTTTGATGATTTAGATAACACAGTTAGAGAAACGGACGCGTTTAAGGAGCTGGATAAAAAGCTTGATTGGAATGCTGAGACAGCAATTATTTTAAGTAACACGAGCTATCGTAACTTCAGGCAGTTGCTAATAAAACATGCTGAATCTCAGGCTGGTATTAATGAGTTATGGCAAGCTAACGCAACTCAAGAGGAAGCATGGGCACAGGAAGTTAAAGAAATTTACTCCGCTGTTGGTGATAACACGTCTGCAATTAAAGAGACTCAAACGTCAATTACCAATCTTGATGAGGCTATCGGTCAGCGCTTTACTGAAATACGTACTGAGGTTAA
>NZ_PENS01000013.1 GCF_003144325.1 Proteus terrae | reverse complement strand
CAAAGTAGCAAAGACACTTAGCTTGAACGAAGAGAAAGCAGCGTCATTTAGGCGCAGTCGGTAATAAGCCCTTATAGGGCAAGAGCAAACCACCCGTTTTACGGGTGGTTATGATTTTAACTATTATTGATTGATATTTTTATTAACGCTGACAGAAATGGCATAGCCTAATAAATAAAGTGCTTGCTCTAGACTATCTACTTTTGAGGTCTGATTAATTTCAAGTAGACGCTCTATTTGAGCGCTCGTTAAATTCATCTTTCTTGCAAGATCAGATTTTTTTGTCTTTGTTTCTAACATCGCATTATGTAACGCAATTTTTAAACAGCTAATAAGAGGTAAGTAGACAATAAAATCACCAGTTTGTGCTTTGGATGGTGTAGGAATGGGCAGTTTACTCGCAACAAACTCTTCAAGACCTACATGCAAAATATCAGAGGCTTCTAGTTCAATATCATCTTCTGTATAAGCAACAGCGTGTATATTATCAAAATCACGGTAGGTAATTTCGTAAGTTTCACTTTCTTCATCAAAATGAGCGACTGCTGGATAGCTGAACATAAATAACCTTTTATAAAGTTGAAAGCCATATTTAAAATGAAATTACACAATATAATGTGTTTTCAAAATTCTTGTGTATAGTACTAAAGTGAAACTTTATTTATCTATTTGATATTAAATAGTATGTTAAAGATTAAAGCATATTTATCAAAAATTATCTTCATTTCTTGCTAATGTGAGAAAAAGTGAAGTGGATAATATATCGTTTGTTAGTTGTTAGGTGTTTTTAGGAAGGAGTTGTTTATGTATCCCGTTGATTTACATGCTCATACTATTGCTAGTACACATGCTTACAGTACAGTTAGTGAATATTTTCAACAAGCTAAAAAGCAGGGAATTCAATTATTTGCAATTACTGACCATGGCCCAGATATGGATGATGCACCTCATGAATGGCATTTTTCTAACTTACCTGTGATCCCTCGTATTATTGATGGTGTTGGTATTCTTTATGGTATAGAAGCGAATATTAAAAATATTAAAGGTGAAACAGATTGCAGTGAGAAAATGAGTAAGAAATTAGATATTGTACTTGCTGGCTTTCATGATCCGGTAATGAGTTCATTAGGCCTTGTTGATAATACAAAAGCGTTAATTGCAACAATAGCAAGTGGCTGTATTCAAATGGTAACGCATCCGGGCAATCCAAAATATCCAATAGATATTGCTGAGGTTGCAAAAGTAGCTGCCACTTACAACGTTGCTTTAGAAATGAATAACTCATCATTTATTCATTCTAGAGTAGGAAGTGAGAAAAACTGTATAGAAATAGCGAAAGCAGTGCGTGATGCAGGAGGATTAATTGCATTGGGTTCTGACTCACATATAGCTTCTTCACTAGGAAATTTTGATCGAGTATTAGAAGTATTAGCCCAAATAGACTTTCCACATGAGCGTATACTGAATGTAACTCCAAGAAGAGTGTTAGATTTTCTAAAATCACATGGTAAAAAAGAGATCCCTGAATTTAGCCATTTTTAATATTAGCCTAAATCAGTAATAAGAAAGCTATCCTAAGATTAAGATAGCTTTTATGCTGTAGGTAGATTTAATACTTACTGATGAAAAACAGTCAATTCTTGTTTTAATCTATCTGATTGTGTTTGCAAAGAATCTAATGAACTGACTAATTCCCGTGTCATTGTTGAGTTAGCTTGTGTTGTTTGATCTAATTGATTTATCGCATCTTCAATTTGGGCAATACCATTACTTTGTTCATTTGTAGAAATAGAAATATCGTGGATCATTTCATTAATATTTTCAGTATGTTTAGAAATATCTATCATATTATCGTTTGCGTCAGCAGCTAACTGAAAACACTGATTTATTTTTTTACTTGAATTAGCGACAAGTATTTTTATCTCTTTTGATGCTAAGTTACAGCTAATGGATAATTCTCTTACTTCTTTAGCAACAACAGCAAAACCTTTTCCGTGTTCACCCACTCTTGCCGCTTCTACGGCAGCATTTAAAGCCAACAAGTTTGTTTGGAAGGCGATATTGTCAATCGTAGAGGTAATATCGTTAATTTGTTCAGAGAACGTGACAACCTCATGCATATTTTCAACAACGTTAGCGAGCATTTCATTACTTTGATGGATCATCGTATCTGCTTTTGTTACTAGCTCACATGATGTTTGTGTATTTTCTGCATGTTGTTTTGATGTCACACTTAATTGTCGTATTCCTGCTGAGGTTTCGAGTACAGCTGCTGATTGTTGTTCAACACGAATGGCAAGATTATTGTTCATAACAGCAATATCACTTAGTTCGGAATTAATAAGACCGGAGCTGTGATTGATGTTATTTACGATCCGTTTTATCTGGTCTCGCATTTTTTGAATATTAGTAGTGAGAATATTTATTTCAAATAGACCTTTTGTCGTGACATCAGTCGCTAATTCTCCATTACTAATATCTTCGATATTTTTCATTATCGCGTTTAAAGGTGAAATAAAGTTTTTTCGCAGTACAATCTGAACTAAGAAAGAAAAAATAACAATTAATATTGAAATGACAATTAAGCTATAAATAATTTTATCGTACAGTAACTCGCCTTCATCTAATGAAGCCGTATAATAATTTTCTAGTTGTTGATGATAGGTAGTATAAGCTTGTTCAAAATTGTCTTGATAGGTTTGTGTTGGTTGATTTAAGTATTCGTATGTTTTACCTTGTTCTAGAAAGGCTAAAAATTCAATTAATGCTGCATTAAGCTCAGTATATTTCTGCTCTAGTTGTTGTATATAAGTTTGATTTTCAACATTATGAGGAAAACTCTTGAAACTTTCCCACCCGTTTTCAACGAGTTGAAGTTTTTCTTTAGCTTGTTGTAATAATGAAGAGATATCCGTATTTGCAGTAGCCATTTTATTAATAATTAATAAGTGGCGGGAACTGGCTCTATTTAGGGTATTACGCGTTTGTAAGAGATTTTCCCAAGTGTTATTCAATAGTGATTGTTCATGGTAGATATTATTTAGTGTGTTTAAGTTTCTCTTGTAATCATTGACTGAAGAGAGGAATAAAACACAAGCTAGACCAAGAAGTAAGATTAAAGAGCCTGTAATAAGCCAAACTAAAGTGGTTGTTTTTAAACTCGACATAGTAAAAGAGACGTTTGGCAAATAACGTTGTTTGAAGTTCTTAAACATGTAATGTTATTTCCTTTTTCATAAAAATATAACTGTGTAGTTTATTGATTTTTAAGTTTTATTTTTACTTCCTGTAACTGGTATATACAAAGAATTAAGAAAAAATATAAATATTTTTTAGATCATTCTTTGGTTTAATGCCATATATCCTTTTGATTTTTTCAAATACTAAAAAATAGTATCGGCATTTTATAAATATTCTTTATGCTTATTTATTACTCTAATTAATAAATTTATTAAATGTATTAATTTATCTTGCAACACTTTGATTTTTAATTAATTTATCTTAAATATTAAAAGTTAACGATAAATGGTAAAAATGAGATAAAAGATATTATCTCAATAAATAAGTTTTAACCTGTTGATTTATTATTAATTTTATGTGACTGGTTGGTTTTTTTTAAACAATTAGATTTAAATAGTCTAAGTGTTTCTATTTATAAAATAAAAAAGTAATAATGATTAAAACAGCAATAAATTAAATTATTTTTTATTGATTTTAAAGAATAAATAAGAGAGTCTAACGTTAAAATGGGAGAGAGATAAAAAGATCACAGTAGATAAAAAATAAGAAAACAGACGAAATCACTATAAACGGAAGGTATATTACCCTCCCGTTTATAAATAAAGCTTACATTAATGATGTATGAAAATTGGATGAAAAATAAACTTTTAAAGCGAAATCCCTGAGAACGACATAAAACCAAGAGACATTAATCCTACCGTGATAAATGTGATCCCTAGTCCTCTCAATGCTTTGGGAATATCTGAATATTTCATTTTTTCACGTAAACCAGAGAGCGCGATAATCGCAAGTAGCCAACCTATGCCACACCCAGCACCATATATCACTGATTCAGTAAATGTGTAGTCACGTTCAACCATAAAAATGGTGGCACCAAAGATAGCGCAATGAATAGTCAATAAAGGCAAAAAGATCCCTAATGAATGATAAAGCGAAGGGATAAATTTATCTAAAAACATTTCTAAAATTTGAACTAATGCCGCTAAAACGCCAATAAAAGTGATATATCTAAGAAAACTAAGATCAATACCTTCGACTACCGCATCTTTCTTTAGAATGAAATGATAGATTAAGTTATTGATAGGTGTGGCAATAATCAATAATGCAGTAACAGTAAGACCCAGTTTTAATGAGGTTTTTACTTCTTTAGAGACAGCAAGAAAAGTACACATTCCTAAAAAGAAACTTAATGCCATATTCTCAACAAAAGTCGCCTTAATAAAGATATTAAGGTAATTTTCAAGCATAAACCCTCCTATTAATATATTTTTTTACTAATTCTAGTAAAAACAGTACCTTAATATAAGTGGTATTACAAAAATATCTTTAAAATTAGATCTGAATGACATTTTTTGACTAAGAAGATGCTTTATTTGAGGTAGGGAGAATGACATTCTCAGATAAATATAATAAATATGGCACTCAAATAAATTTTCTATTCGACTCGTTATTTTTTACTTTTTAGTAGATAAGATAAAACAATGCTAGAAATGACAAAGCACCAATATCTATTGATAGAATATCGGTGCTCTGATTAGAGAATTTTGATAATTTCTATGAGGATATTTACTTAGTAAAATTGTTTATGACTTGAGGTTATTTAACATTAGTGTTTTATAGTTATTTTTCTCAAGATCTTTTTCTGTAAAGCCAAATTTTGTGGCTAAGTGCTTTAGTTGGTCAGCATAGAACGAGAGTTTGTTTTGGTCGTCCGTCATGATAGCAAACTCAGCAAATGATCCTAGTTTATCTAGTTTATCGATAGTGATATGAAACTCATCTAGAAAATAGATTTCTCTTGATTTTGTATAATTAAGAATACAATGATAACCAAGCGTCGTGAACATAGAGACTGTTTTTTCTGCATCTTCAATACGAACAGCTTCACATTGTGATAAATCAGGGCCTTTAACGATAAGAAGGTTTATTCCTGCAGGGAGCATTTTTCTTACACATAAACTGATAGTAGGAGCTGAAAATTCAGTATTATCATGCTCCATGTACCAATCTGTTTCTTGATTCTCAGGCGTAAATAATGTGGCTCCTGACTTTTTTAATTCGTTAATAAATTCTTTTGGATTTTGAAGGTGGTATTTTAGTTCGGCTTCAAATTTACCTTGAAAGTGATTAGACATACGTTTTCCCTAATTTAGTGTTAATGCATTATAGCATTAGCAAAGTATCCTTCTGAGATAAAAACGAACTTTTAGTGTTATTTCATTATTTTCTATTTTAAACAATCATTATAGAGAGTTATATAAAAATATTTAAATAGAGTAATGGATAGAATGACTATGAAATAAGAAGAAGGAGGAATGATGTTATTAATAAAGGAATGAATAAGAGAAAATAAAAGGGGCATTGCCCCTTTTATTTTTACAGAACACCTTCAAACGGGTTCCAGCTTTGATCATTTTTGGTTTCTTTCAAGTAATACGCATAGTTGGCTGTTATAGCCCATAAAACGTTAATTGCTATACCTACAGCATTGATAACACCGTTATTTACAGGTAAGAAGCCAATAATAGTAAAAATAGCAATATTAATAGCAAATAATGTTAATGCTTTACGCCATAAACCTAAAATAAGAAAATAAATAAAACCAAAGAAAAATGCCCAGATATTCATTCCGATAAGAATACGTTTACCAAAGGGAAGTGCTTTATAAGCAGCTTTATATTCTGATGTTTTAGGTGAGCCATATTGATCAAAAAATGAAAAACGCTCTTGCCATTTTTCGGAAATTTCTTTATTCATTTTAATTCCTTTTACTCTGTTGATTAAATTTGGTCTTGATGGAAAAGTATTTTTACATAATTTAACATCGTGAACAATATAAATTTATTAAGAGATTATTAATATAGTCATTTATATAAAGGTATTAAAGAGAATGTGATTTTATTTTTTTAATAATTATCTTATTGCTTTAGAATATATTTTTAATTACTACTCTTAAAAATAATGGCAATAAAATAAAATATTATTTTGAATGGATTTTATGGTGAAAAGAATAAGAAATCTGGCTTATGACGAATACCAGATTTCTTATAAAAGTAGGGAGTGGGTGATTAACGCACGACTAGTACAGATGATTCTGCGTAACTGACCACGGAAGATGCGGTAGAACCTAGAAGATAAGTTTTCATCCCAGGATTACGAGAACCAATGACAATCAGCTCTGCTTGAATTTTTTTTGCGGTTTCTAAAATTTTATCGCGTGGATTACCTATAGACACATAAAATTGAGTTGTACTATTGGGAATATCAATATGCGATAAATTTTCTTTTAGTGTGGATAATGCAATTTCAATACGTTGTTTGTCACTAGCTAGTCTATCTTGGCCTGCGAATGCAAATCCGACAAACGACTCATAACTTGGAATAACTGATAAAAAATGAATATTCAATTTGTCAGCGACAGACAATGCTTTTAGATGAGACACAACCTTGTCCAATAAACCAAGCTCTGTAAAATCAACGGGTACTAACACTGTTTTTGTCATAGTGGCTCCTAATTAACCTTTTATTATGATTAGGGCTTTAATATTAATTTTTTGTGCATACAAATATGAGTTACCTACTAATCTTATCAGTCAAAATGAAAAACTGCACAAAAATTGAAATTATTTTTATTTTTTGAGAGTTATGTATTTTTTTATATGAAAAAAAGTGAAAAAAAACTGCGATCTGAACCAATAAATGTGTAGAAATATCAAATAGAAATTATAGAAAAAGGGAAGTATTAAAAAGTAATAGACCGAATATTTTATTTTTTTAATAATAATTATTATAGATATCACTTTGCATATATTTTTTGATATGTGATAAAGCTTATTCTTGAATATCATTTAATGGCTAAAATATAATTTATATTTTATTTTAATACAGAAAATTTGAATCCTAAAGAAAAAACAATAAATATAAAAGCTAAAGATAAAATTAAAGAGTGAGAGTTATATTGTTATTTTTCAATGTGTTATGTTTGTTTTATGATGATAATTAAATGCATGTTTACTCTTAATGATAATAAGTACTATTTAACATTAAAATATAGAGAGAGCATATTACAAATGAGATTGGTTTTTATTTTTATTACAGATAATTGATTAAAAAAATAAACAAAAACTATATGTAAATAGCTATATTTTTATTTTTAAGTGTGCATAATATCCATAATGTTAATTTTCATCGCAAAGGACGTAAAATATGTTACATCAAGATATGATCAATAAATTGAATGAACAGCTAAATTTAGAATTTTATTCAGCAAATCTTTATTTGCAAATGAGTGCTTGGTGCGATGACAAAGGATTTGATGGTGCTGCTAAATTTTTAAAAGCTCATTCTCGTGAAGAAATGGAACATATGCACCGTTTATTTGATTACTTAAGTGATACAGGCGCAATGCCTTTACTTGGTGCGATTGAAGCTCCACCAGCTGAGTTCTCATCATTATCTGAATTGTTCGATAAAACTTACGAACATGAAAAACATATTACATCTGAGATTAATAAATTAGCGCATGTTGCAATGACGACTCAGGATTATTCAACATTTAATTTCTTACAATGGTATGTTGCAGAACAGCATGAAGAAGAGAAACTATTCAAATCAATCCTAGATAAATTAGCAATGGTGGGTGACAGTGGTAAGGCTTTATTCTTGTTAGATAAAGATCTGAACACATTATCAACATCTGCACATGTTTAATTATTAATAAAGTTTTAGATAGCTTAAGTTAATAAATGAATTATTGCGCTCTGCTATGAATGAATAGCAGGGCGCTTTTTTATTCTTCTGCATTAGCTCTATTCTTATTCCTATTTTTTATCTCTTCCTCACTTTCGTTTGCGTATTTTTTATCCTAAAATTTTTTTTGATTGTTATTTATACAAGGTGTTTATTTTACTTTTAGTTGTATTCGGTTATGTATTGAACTGTTTAGACTGTCAATATGGGTATTATATTTTTTCGAAGTGTAAAAATGGGTGATATTTGAAACAGAAACTGGTCTAAATAACATATATTTTGAGTGCTAGTTCACAACCTTTTATTTCTAATATCAAGAAGCGAAGATCTTGACGTAAATTTGCTATAAAATATTTCCATAAATAAAAAAATCACCTGTAATTTAAGAGGTTATTATGTCATTAAATACACTTAAGACATCTTGGGGTAAATTATCGGCTATTGCTGTTTTATTCCTTGGTATGTCATACCAACAAGCATTAGCACACGCACACTTAAAATCACAGTTACCTGCTGAAGGTGCTGCTATTGAACAAGCGCAAGCGCCTAAAGTTATTACGCTAGACTTCTCTGAAGGTATTGAATTAGCCTTTAGCAAAATCAAAGTTACTAATAGCGATGGTAAAGAAATTACCGTAGGAAAATTGAGTTTAGACCCTGTTAACAATACTAAATTGTTATTGCCTTTAGAAAGTGATTTAGCTGAAGGTAACTATTTAGTTAATTGGAACGTTGTTTCTGTTGATGGGCACAAGACAAAAGGTTCTTATCAATTTAGTGTAAAATAATGACACCTGAAGACGTTTATATTTTATGCCGTTTTTTCCATTTCGTGGCAGTCATGTTTATGTTCGGACTGAGCTTCTCGGCTGCCATTCTTGCAAAAGATAAGTTCATTCCTCTTATTCAAGTTCGTTTGCGTCCTGCATTAGCCATTAGTACTGTCACTGTCTTTATTACGACTTATCTATGGATGGCTGTACAATCCGGTATTATGGGCGATGGATGGGAGGATGCTTGGTCATTTGAAATATGGAAAGCGGTATTAGGTACTTCATTTGGTCAAGTTTGGCAATGGCAATTAGTTTTGGCAATCATTGCGTTAGCTGTTTTATTTATACACCAACGTTATGTTCGTAACTTTTCTCTATTAATTGTTGCTTCGATTATGTTGATCTTACATGCATCTATAGGTCATGGTGCAATGTTTACAGGTTCAGAAGCGATATTTTATAAGCTTAATCAAAGTATTCATCTTATTAGTGCTGCGTATTGGTTTGGTGGTTTATGGCCATTTGTTGCTTGTTTACAGTTTTTGCGGAATAAAGACGAGCTTGCAGATGGAATGATCAAACCGATTATTGGTACCATGAAGCGGTTTTCACTTTTGGGTCATATTGCCGTTTTATTGGTTACAATTACTGGTATTATCAGTGCCGTAATGTTAATTCCAGGATGGCCGGCAGTACCATTGTCATCTGAATATCAAAGTATGTTATGGCTTAAAATTAGTTTAGTGCTGTTAATGCTTGGTTTAGCCGTAATCAACCGTTATGTTTTAGTTCCTCATATCCGTAAGAAAAATAATTTTCAATGGTTACTAGTGAATAGTTGGTTTGAGCTGTTACTTGGAACAATGGTTATTTTTACTGTCGCCATCTTTGCGATTAACTCACCTGTATAGATTGTTATATAATCGAAAAAACCTAATTTCTTAAATGAGATATCCACATGAAACGTTTTTTATTTGCGGGAATGTTAATGCTGTTTTCTTTTCAAGCATTCTCGGCAGCACCTATTTCAACGGTCAGTAAGCTTCAATTTGGTGACGACTGGCCATTTACACGAGAAGAGGTGATGCTCAATTGTCGTGCTGATGGTGCTTGGTTTGTGATTAATCCAGCAACACTGATGCAATATCCACTTAATGAAATTGCAATGGAACAAATGGAAAGTGGAAAAGTAAAAGCACAGTTAATTGATGTTATTTTACTACCGGATCCGAATACACCTGAAAAGAAAAAATCAGTAGAAGTGATACAAAATGCGATTAAGTCGCTCTGTAAGAATAATTAATCAAGTGATTAATAATATGGTTAAGAGTTTTTTATTTTTATCGCATTGATTTAAATAATAAAAATTAAGAGTGATAATTTTTTGAATAGAAAATAGTGTGCTACTGGGCTGTTTACTGGATCTTTACATATTGTTAGCTAATATTTAACAGTAGGTTGTGAGATAAAAAAGTCTGAGTTAGTCCTCGATTTTTGTTTATGTAGTAATCAGCAATTAGTTTTTAGCGCACGGCTCACAATGAGCCATTTCCCTAAGCCAGATAAATGATTTATCTGGCTTTTTTTATTTCGCTTTAGCATCTCGTTACGCCACTTTTAAGATCCAGTGGTGGCTATCCTTATCATAAGCATGGCGATAAAGCAGAATATTTTTATCTTTCAATTGGGCTGGAATACTTGTGTTTTCATCCCATCCATCTAATTGCATGCAAAACTCTTTGTCATAATCACATGGAATATGAATATAAGTTAATTGGTTATCAGAAGAGTGTTTCAAAGTAATATCTTCAATTTCATAGCAAGCAATTTTTAACGTTGTTTTTTTCATAATAAAGCTCCAGTTTAAGCGATGTCGTGTTGTGTCCCGTTGTGTTTTATTGGTGGCATTTATTTTAAAGAATGCTTTTTGACCAAACAAAATTAAGCATAGTATAAATGGAATCTATTTCCAAAATATTTTTTAGAAATAAAAAAAACGGATCATTTTTTGTGATCCGCTTTAAATAAATTATCTGAAATAGGGCAGAATTATCTAATTTTTAAGGTTTAGGTATTGCCGTTCCCCATTCATCCCAATCTTTGGGTTCTTTATCATTTAAAATGAAATTCTGTTCCTGTTTTGCTTTCACTTGTAATGGTGTTGAAGGTGGTGTTGCAAAAGTGATCCCTCCACGTATAAATTGCTTGAATGTACCACTACGAATAACACCGCCAGTTAAACCAAACGAGAAGTTATATCCTGATGAAAGCCAAAACTCTGTATTATTTCGAACAAGGTATTGGTATTTTTTACTAATACGGATGTGAATTAATACTCTGTCAGACATGTTTCCGAGTTCAAGACCTGTCACGGCACCAACCTCAAGACCACGATAGTAAATTGGCGTACCAATTTGTACTGAACCAGCCTCTGTGGCATTTAATACAAGATTTAATCCATCGAGATAGCGTGAGTCTGTAATGTTGGATGTTTGCAATTCAAATTGACGATATACGCCACCATTACCGGGCTCTGCTTTAATATAAGGTTGAATAAGTGAATCTAAGTTATCTAATCCTGATGCTGTTAATTCAGGAGTAACTACAGCAAAACGACTGCCAGATCTCGCGAAGGTTTTGACATAATCAGGGTAGAGAACTGCTGATACAATTACCGCTTTTCTATCTGATGAAAGGATTAATGATTCGACTTGGCCAATATCAATTCCTAAATAACGAATAGGCATCCCTTCAGAGAGTTTACTTGCATCGTATGTTTTTAGCGTAATTTGTGCACCGATAGCTCGTGCACTAGTTTCTGATGGATAGAGTTTGTAACGTGAAACGTTATTATTGATATTTTCGAAGTTATCAAAACTAATCGCGCCTTTTAATGCACGATTTAATGGTGTTGCTTCAACAGTTAACCCTGAGCCATTAACGGATACTTTAGCAGCCCCTTCAGTCCAGAAGACACTCTTTTCCGTGAGTAGATGGCGATATTGTTTGGAAATATAAACATCAATATCAAATTCATCCATTAAAGGCCGAACATCAGTAATTTCACCGACTTGGAATTGATGATAAAGAACCACTGAACCTTTTTGGATCCCCGGAAGGCTTGATGCTTTTAAAGTGAGTGTCACGGGTAATTCATTACCATTAACACTGGCTTTTGCAAAGAAGTCGTTACGATAAAGGCGATACTGTTCTTTAGGTGCCCCCTTAGTACCTTGAATCAGGTGAATACCTCCCTCAAGCCATTCTTGAGGTGTTGCACCTTGAACTTCAATACCATTTAGACCCATATTGACGTTGATTCGACTATTGGCGACAAATTTACTATTTTCATAAATATAATGCTTATATTCAGGGGCAATAATTGCATCAAAAATAACCCCGTCATCACTCATATTACGTTGAATGATTTGACCAATAGAAATTCCTCTGAAAAGAATAGGTTGCCCAGCATCGACTCCCCAGCTTTCTTCACTGGTTAGAGAAATAATTAATCCATCTTCACCATATATTGCTTTGCCTGCATCTACAGAGGTAGCTGATTGTAAAACGAATTGCTGATTTTCTTGTGCTGGAGGGCTGTTTTCCGGTGAATCAAAAGCAATTGCGCCATTGATTAAAGCAGAAACGCTTTCCATTTTTACAGATACGCCACTTTTTAAATTGAAATTACCTTGAAAGCCAGAGACGTTCCAGAAATGGCTATCTTGACGTATTAAGTGGGCATATTGTTTATCGATACTAAGTTCAATAAAAATACCCTGATTATCAGGGCGAATTGCATAGCTATACACTTTACCAACAGGAACTTGGCGATAATAAACTTGAGAGTCAACATTGAGTGATCCCAGTTTATCTGCTGTCAAAGTGATTAATTGCTGATTTTTATCGATATTAGCTTGAGGACGAACTTCTTGAGCAATAAATTTAAACTGCTTTTCACCGTCACCCGGCAACATACTGATATAGTTACCACCAACTAAAGCATCTAGCCCAGATACACCAGAAAGGCTGGCTTTAGGTGTAACTAACCAAAACTGTGTGTTTTTGCGTAATGCGGTCGAGAGATCTTTACGGATATCAGCTGTAACAATAACTCGACGTAAATCATCGCTTAAAGTGACATCTTTAACAAGACCCACATCAACACCTTGATAGCGAATAGGTGTTCTGCCAGAGACAATTCCTGATGCTGATTGAAAATCAATCGTGATTTGTACGCCTTTATCTTGCCAATGTTGGAAAAGCAACCAACTAGCAATAAAAATGGCGATAACAGGGAGTAGCCAAAATGTCGAAATTTTACGCTTGCGGCGTATTTGGGCTTGTGTGTCCTGAACGTCGTTTTCTTCTTGTTGCATAAGTATCCCATAGTAAACGACTATCCAACCATTCAACGGCAAGGATAGTAAGAATAACCGCAGTACCAAAATAAAAAGCCGCTGGCCCCATTGTGAAAGTCATCAGTTGATCTCGATTAATCAATGACATCATCAGTCCAATCACAAAGAGATCAAGCATTGACCATCGTCCTATCCAAGAGACAAAACGGTATAGTTTCATTCGTAGTAGAGGATCAATACGAGAATTAAAATGAATGCTTAATAATAAGCCCAACATAATAATAATTTTGAAAAAAGGTACAAAAATACTGGCAATAAAAACAATAATCGCAATTGGTGTATTGCCTGAATTCACTAAGGAAAGTACACCAGAAAAAATAGTGTCTTCACTGCGTTGGCCATTTAAATAGAAGATAGAGATAGGCAATAAATTTGCAGGTATTAGTAAAATTATTGCTGAAATTAATGCCGCCCATGTTTTTTGTAAACTCATTGGCTGTCTTGGGGTATAACAAGATTTACAACGGGGGCAGCGCGTGGATGGCGTTTTTTTAAAATGATAGTGACAAGCATGGCAAGTTGCAGGGCTTTTTTCTATCTCTTTTTGTGGGTAAAAGCGTTGCCAAAGTTGGTCCATATTAATGTTAATTAGCATTAATAAGCTGAGTATCATTAAAGAAACAAAAGCAATTAAGCCATTGCCAATATAGACAGTTGCATAATCGCCTAATTTTATTGTTGCAACACCAAGTCCAATTAAATAGACATCTAACATTACCCACTCTTTCAATTTCCCTAACATCAATAAGACTGGGCGAAGATTAAGGCGTAAGCGAGATCCTAAATGGAGATATAAAATAGCGATGGGGAGGCTAAGCGGTGCTGCAATAGCACAAAAGGCTACCATCGTTGCCGTAAGAGGAGAACCTTGCTCTGACATCATGCGAATACCGTCAAGTACATTCGCCGTTATCATTGTGCCTAATAGATGGATTTTAATCAGTGGCTGAGTAAATGCTATTGATGCCAAAATAAGCATTGTAATAGAGAGAATAAGTAAACGAGTTAATGACCAATATCGATAAGATGCAAGTTTTGCTTGGCAATTAGGGCAATAAGCATCCTCTCCACGTTTTAATGTGAGAGGGAGTGTCACGAGGTGATCACACTCCTGACAGCGTATTGATTTCTTTTCCTTTGTTGCGATATTGTTCACTATGTCGCTCGTTAATTCGCCTAAGTTGGTTTTCTTAAGAGTTATCGTTTGATTAAGCTAAAAAAAAGCACCTATACTCAATGGTTCACAAGTTATCATTTTTATTATATTTATGCCTTTCATTTTACAATACTAAGTGTCTGATTTTTTTTGTGGGTGTTAAGGGAGTATTATCGTTTTTTTACCCAATTCTTGAAAATGGAGTATTCAACCTCAAGATAAAATAGGCTAAATTACGAGTATGTTATCTATTTTAGTTACGCAAATAGGGTTTAATGATGCCAAAATCGCTTTTTTATCAGGAACTCACTGATAATTTGTCAGCCTTGTTGTCTGGTGAAAATGATCTTATCGCATCACTTGCTAATACCAGCGCTCTTCTTTACGAGAGGTTAGATACGATAAATTGGGTTGGGTTTTATCTTAATGATGGTGATTCATTAGTCCTTGGCCCATTTCAAGGCAAAATTGCTTGTGTCAGAATTGGTTTTGGGAAAGGAGTTTGTGGAACTGCATACTCTGAAAATAAAATTTTAAGAGTAAGTGACGTTCACCAATTTAGTGGTCATATTGCTTGTGACAGTGCAAGTCAGTCTGAAATTGTTCTACCTTTAGAAGTAAATGGACAAATTATCGGCGTTCTCGATATTGATAGTCCCATTTTTGATCGTTTTGATAAAAAAGATGAAAATGGGCTTAAAGCGTTGTGTGACGTGCTCTGCGAGCATTTGAAAACTTGTCATACAGCAAAATATTGTGAATTTTGTGTAAGTTAACAGGCGTTTGCCATAGAAATTGTTGGCAACACTATTATAATGTCGCTTGTTCATGCCTGCGCTGGTTGGCAAAACCGTTGTAATCAGGAAATTTCATGGAAAATCAACCTAAGTTGAATAGTAGTAAAGAAATCATCGCTTTTTTAGCTGAACGTTTCCCCAAGTGTTTTATCGCTGAGGGCGAAGCTCGTCCTTTGAAAATTGGCATTTTTCAAGATCTTGTTGAAGATCTAAAAGATGAAACTCAACTGAGTAAAACACAGTTACGTTCGGCATTACGCTTATATACCTCAAGTTGGCGCTACCTTTATGGAGTTAAAGAAGGAGCTAAACGTGTCGATTTGAATGGTAATGACTGCGGCGAACTGGAAGCTGAGCATATTGAACATGCTCGTACACAATTAGCAGAAGCTAAAGCGCGCGTTCAAGCTCAGAGAGCAGAACAACGTGCTAAGAAGCGTGAAGCTGAAGGTGATAAGGAGACCAGCAAACGTCCGGCAGCGAAAAAGCCAAACAATACGCGTCGTCAGCCACCTAAAGAGGGTGAAAAACGACAGCCTCGTCCTCAAAAAGCGACTCAAGCACCTCGTAAAGCACCACCACGCCAAAATACCGAAAAGCTAATTCCAGTGAAAGACACCTCAGTTCTTACTGTTGGTCAATCGCTGAAAGTTAACGTTGGTAGCAGCGTGATGGACGCGACGGTGCTAGAGATAGCGAAAGAGGGTGTACGTGTACAATTGCCTAACGGTTTGGCAATGAATGTACGCACGGAACATTTAAAGTTCTGATACGGAGGCCAACCAGAGCATGAACAAACTTTTAAATGTGGCTTTTGCTATCGGATTAACGTTAACAGGCACTTCTGTTGTGATGGCTGAGAAACCAGCCACTCCAGCAATGGTAACTATTGATCAGTTACCCGAATTAAAGCAAGAGCCACAACATTCTACAGTGAGCGAGCGAGTAACCTCTCGTTTTGAACGTTCTCATTATCGCCAGTTCTCGCTAGATGCGAGCTTTTCTGAAAAGATTTTTAATCGCTATCTTAATTTATTAGATTATAGCCACAATGTGTTGCTAGCATCAGATATTGCCCAATTTGATAAAGAAAAAACCAAAGTAGGTGAATATCTGAAGAAGGGCGAGCTTCAGCCCCTTTATGATCTTTTTAATTTAGCGCAAAAAAGACGTTTTGAACGTTTTCAATATGCTTTAAACCGCCTAGATAAACCCATGGATTTAACTGGCCAAGATAAGTTTGAGTTAGATAGAACAAAAGCGCCATGGCCACAAACGCAAGCTGAGCTAGATAAACTTTGGGATGAAAAAGTAAAATATGATTGGTTAACACTGAAACTATCTGAAAAAACAGATAGCGAAGTTAAAGAGACACTAACTAAGCGTTATAAAGCTGCGTTACGTCGTCAAACACAAAGCCAAAGCGAAGATGTTTTCCAAGTCATTATGTCGGCATTCGCCCGCGAAATTGACCCTCATACAAGTTATCTATCACCAAGAAATACAGAAGCCTTTGACTCTGAAATGAGTCTTTCTTTAGAAGGTATTGGCGCTGTATTACAGATGGATGATGATTATCCAATGATCAACTCTATGGTAACTGGTGGTCCGGCTGCAAAAAGCAAAGAGTTGAAAGTTGGCGATAAAATTATTGCAGTAGGGCAACAAAACAAGCCAATGGTCGATGTTGTTGGCTGGCGACTTGATGATATTGTTGCTTTGATTAAAGGGCCGAAAGGGAGCCAAGTAAAATTAGAGGTTATCTCTGATGAGAAAGGCGCTAAGCCAAGAACAATCACTTTAGTCAGAGAGCAAATCCGTTTAGAAGACAGAGCTGTTAAGCTAACTGAAAAAGTCATTAATGGTGATAAAGTTGCAATTTTGGATATTCCAAGCTTCTATGTTGGTTTAACCAATGATGTGAAAACACAGTTGCAAAAAGTGGCGAAAGATAATGTTTCATCTTTGGTTATTGATTTGCGTGGTAACGGCGGTGGAGCGTTAACAGAAGCGATTTCACTGTCAGGATTATTTATTCCAAGTGGTCCTGTTGTGCAAGTCAGAGATAACAATGGTCGTGTACGACAAGATTTCGATAAAGATGATGTGGTTTATTATAAAGGGCCACTAGTTGTTATCGTAAATCGCTTTAGTGCTTCAGCCTCTGAAATTTTTGCTGCTGCAATGCAAGACTATGGGCGAGCATTAATTGTGGGGGAACAAACGTTCGGTAAAGGAACTGTTCAGCAATATCGCCCATTAACCCGTGTTTACGATCAAATGCTAAGCCCTGATTGGCCTGGTTTAGGTTCAGTGCAATACACCATTCAAAAATTCTATCGAATTAATGGTGGTAGTACTCAACTCAAAGGGGTAACACCTGATTTATTGTTACCAAGCTTTGATAGTGCTGAAATGGGTGAAAGCTTTGAAGATAATGCATTGCCTTGGGATAGTATCTCTCCAGCAAGCTATCAGCTATCTGAGTATTCAGACAAGCTAAAAGCGGCGTTCGCACCATTAACTGAACAACATACTAAACGCATTGCAAATGACCGAGAGTTTTCATACATCTTTGCTGATATTCAGCGTTATAACGATGCTAAAGCAAAAGGTGAAGATAAATTTGTTATCTTAAACTTTGCTGAAAGAGAGAAAGAAAACAAAGAGCTAGAAGCCATTAAATTAAACCGCATAAATGAGCGTTTTAAATTAGAGGGTAAGCCTGCGTTGAAATCACTTGATGATTTGCCTAAGGATTATGAGGGTCCAGATCCTTATTTAGACGAAACTGCTAAAATTGCAGTTGATCTCTCAAAAGTGCTTAAGCCTAAGAAATTATTAAATTAAGTTATCAGTTATAACAACAGATACTTAAAGCAACCCCCCAATAGTTGGATAACCAGTTGTTGGGGGGGTTTTTATATTTATATTAATCGAGATATAAAATTATCATTGCTAATCAATGTTTATCAGGCATTCCATCAAAAACATTTTTAAGAGAGCCATAATATATTTTAAGGTGAGAGCATTCATGTTTTTAGTTATTCACTATATTAAGTTACCAGTAATATAAATAATTATTAATAAATGGATATTTAAATCTAACTTTATGTAACTTAATTTTTAATTCGAAATATATCTTGAATAACTTTGTAAGCTATAAGAGAGAATACCAGGTTGATTTTTAGATAAGAAATGAGTTTCTTTTCTTATAAGTGGAATAAGAAGATAAAGCGATTATTTATTGTGATTAAGATCTCATTTGATGGCATGTCCATTGCAATAAATGTAACATGTTGTGACAATGATCTCTTAAATTGACATAAAATTACTATAGTATACAGATTATGAAATATTTGCGTCATTTTGGGATATTGACGCGTTAGCTAAAATCTTACCTAAATGATGAGTTATCTTTATTCTATGAGTTCAAAATGTATTTTTAGAGCAACATGTCATAACTGAAATATATATTTTCAGAGTAAGGTTCTCTACGTAAAGGATAATGACTAAAGGCAAATAATCTACTATTTGCTTATGGAATTTTATTACGAAAAAAATAAGTAAATATAAATATGGTGAGATATCCATATTGGATTTTTTATGCCAAAAAATGACTCTATTGCTTGAAATTAGTGCAACTATAAATTTAATCAAAGGTTGTTTTTTAGCTAAATAAATAAAGAAATGGTGTTTTATTAAACTTGCTGAATATAAGTCAGCATAACTTAATTCAAATATTTATTAACCAGGTTGCATTAAGATGAAAGTAAAAAAATTAGTATTGTTTATGCTGTCTCCTTGTTTTTTCGCGGTGAGCGCTGCGAATGCTGCGAATTGGGAAAACTCAATTAAAGAAAGCGCATTTATTTCAGATTCAGAACTTGAGCTTTCTACTATTAATATGTGGAAATACTTAAAAACTGAAAACCGTTTTGATAAAAACGAGCAACGTTACAGAAAGCAAGTTGCTAATGCTTGGGGGCAAAACTTCCAAGCTGATTTCAGATCAGGTTATTTTGGCGGCATTCTCGGATTTGATGTCTCTTATTATGGTGGTATCAAATTAGGCGCAAGTAAAGACTTCGCCTCTCGTGCAATTTTATTTAATGATGATGGTGAAGCAAAAGGCTATAACAAAATTGGTCAGCGTTTTGCAAAAGTTAAATTTGATTTAGATCCTGTTTTAATTAATGGTAAAGCAGGTTGGTTTACCCTGAAAAATACAGGTATTTTTACTAACTCACAGCGTTTATCATTAAACAGCTATAATGGATATGCTACCAATACAGCAATGGGTGATTGGAGCTTAGATTTACTGTTTCTTGACGGTAAAATAATGCGTCGTGATAGCCCAAATATCGACAGAATGTATTTCAATGATGGTAATGGTAATAAACATAATATCGACCACGTTCTTACTGGTGGTATTAACTACAACTCTAAACCATTAAAAGTATTTTATTTCTATGGCCAGGCGGATGATGTATTCCGTCAACACGGTTTAGAAGCAAAATATAAATTAACCTCAGATGTGACTATTGGTGGTGTTGTTTATTATCACGATTACGGCAGTGATGGTAAACGTACATTAAGTGATCCCAATAAAGGTAAACGTAACTTTGATAACGATGCATGGCACTTTGCTGGAACTATGGAGTGGCGTATTCCTGAGTCTCCATGGACAATTCGTACAGGTGTGACTTATACCGATGCGAGCAAAGCGAATGGGGTTGGCCAATTTGCACGTAATCCAATTGGTAATACCCGCGGGCGCTTTAACTCACCTGCTTACGCAGATATTGACTATGTGCGTGATGGTGAAGTAATGGGGGCATTAGAAGCAGCATATAAAGTTAACGAGGAATTATCTGTTGGTGCGCGTACTAACTATAGTGAGTTCAGCTATTCAGGTGAAAGATTAAAACAAGGACAGTTTGGTTTATTTAGTTATTGGAAACCAACAAAAAATCTTTCTGTTTCCTTAAGCGGTGGTATTGGCTGGCACCACCAGCAAGAAAACGACTATACCACACCAAAACTTTATGATGGTCACTCACAACGAGCTCACTCATTATCAGGCTCTATGACAACTACATATCGTTTCAAAATGTAATTTATAGCGTTAATTGAGCTTATTGTTTATATCAGATGCACGGCTTGCATACTTTGTAAGTCGTGCATAAAAATACAGAGGCAGTTGTTCTACCGTTGTTTGTGTCGCGTGAGTTATGGTTTTTATGATAAACATAAACCATTGGCACTATATTAAACGATACAAACCGTTCCTAAGTTAATCCTTCCGTTCGACAACACAGAAAAATCACATCATCTATTATCAATCTCACTTTATACTTAAATTTTTAATGATGCCTAATATTGGGGGTTCACTGGCTATTTTTTTTATCAAAATGTAAAGTTATATCGTTTTTAATATTAAATAAGTTAAAGGGCTTGATAAAATCTAAAAAAGCCTTATTTATAAGACAGATTTTGCAATGTGATAATTAGATAAAATAGGAACAGTATCAATATGATGAGAATTGCATTATTCCTGTTAACAAACTTAGCCGTTATGTTTGTTTTTGGGATCATCTTATCTTTAACAGGTATACAAGGTCGTAGTGTTCAAGGCTTGATGATCATGGCGGGCTTATTTGGCTTTGGTGGTGCATTTATTTCACTATTAATGTCAAAATGGATGGCATTACGTTCAGTGGGTGGTCAAGTCATCGAAAGCCCAACTTCAGAAGTAGAGCGCTGGTTATTAGATACAGTAAGACGCCAATCTGAACAAGTCGGTATTAAAATGCCACAAGTGGCTATTTATGATGCGCCTGATATTAATGCGTTTGCGACAGGTGCTCGTCGTGATGCATCGCTGGTGGCAGTGAGTACCGGTTTGTTAGCCAGTATGAGCCGTGATGAAGCAGAAGCTGTTATTGCTCACGAAATTAGCCATGTTGCTAATGGTGATATGATAACCATGACCTTGCTACAAGGTGTTGTGAATACTTTCGTTATCTTTATTTCTCGTATCATTGCCCAATTCGTTGCTAACTTTATCTCTAATGATGAAGAGAGCGAAAGTAGCAATGGAAACCCGTGGGTATATATGGGTGTTTCAATGGTTCTGGAAATCGTATTCGGTATTCTTGCCAGTATTATTACAATGTGGTTCTCACGTTATCGTGAATTCCATGCAGATGCAGGCTCTGCAAAGCTTGTTGGTCGTGAGAAAATGATAGCTGCATTGCAACGTTTGAAAACAAGTTACGAGCCACAAGAAGAAAGCAGCATGATGGCTTTCTGTATTAATGGCCGTAATAAGTCATTCAGCGAGCTATTTTTATCTCACCCACCATTAGATAAGCGTATTGAAGCACTACGTAACGGTGAGTATTTGAAATAAAGTTGAAAGTTTAATCGCGAACTCTCAAATGAAAGCGCTCGATATGAAAGTATTGGGCGCTTTCTATTTATAAAGAACAGGATCTTTAATCTAAATATTCGCCAAAGTATATCGCCACTTTTTCTTCATTAATTTTCAGATTACCTTTCCAGCCCGCCCACGGCATTTCCATATCAGAGCGACCTTTGGTGTTATTAAGTTGATTTTCTGCAATGGTAATATCGCCGAAATTAGCCCAATGATCCAAAGATAAAGGAATATAGGTATTAGGAATAACACCAATTAAGGCAAGTGAGTGCAAAATACCTCGTTTGGTATATTTATCACCAGAAATTAATTTGGCTTCATTTAACCGCTTTTCAAATTTACCCGGTGTTTCATCTTCAGGTGCATGGCGTAATAACTGGAGTAATTGTTTGAAGATTTCTTTATCTGTTTGTGTTGGGCTAACAGGCGCGACGGTGAGGAGATGTTTTAAATTCAAGTAAGCGTAAGAGGGATTGCCTGTATAAGAATTACCGTAATAGAGGCAATATTGAAAATAGCTGTCATTAATATGTTTTTGCTGATCACCATCACTACAAACCCAACAGCAGGCATATTGAGGCTTCTCTTCATAATCATGTAATGGTAAATTTTGTAACTTATGAAAAGCACCTAGAACAGAGCGACCTCTAAGATAACTGCCTCCGACACCAGCAACAAAAGCATCTAAGCAACGTTTTTGGGTGAGTGATGGATTGTTCTTTAAGCTATTTAATTTTGAAATAACATCAGTGTGATCAGCAAATCTTTCTATGATATTAGGTTGCCAATTGGCCTCAGATAACAAGGTTCGTTCTTTGTCTGAAAGAATATCAAGCTGATACAGTGAGACTTGGCGTTCAGGATCATATTGACTGTTTTCATATTTATAGAGTTTACGTAAAACTCGCATAATTTTTTGCACGATCTTTACCTTGTTATAGTTTTTTATTGATATTGGTGAATGACATAAATAAAAGATATATAAATTAATATAGATACAAAAAAAAGCCAGTTCAAATGAACTGGCTTTATCAATAGATGCAGATAAAGTTTATTTTACTGTAAGTTCAGTTTCTTCATCTTGGTTGAAGACAGCTTTGTCCGTTTGTCCCATAATCTGGCTGGTTATTGTACCCGCTGTCATTGAGCCACTAACGTTTAATGCTGTACGTCCCATATCGATTAACGGCTCTACAGAGATTAGCAGAGCAACTAATGTTACAGGTAAGCCCATTGCAGGTAAAACGATAAGAGCCGCAAATGTTGCACCGCCCCCTACACCAGCAACACCCGCAGAGCTAACAGTGACAATAGCAACTAAAGTTGCGATCCACATTGGATCTAATGGGTTAATGCCCACAGTAGGTGCAACCATCACTGCTAACATCGCAGGGTAAATACCCGCACAACCATTTTGACCAATCGTTGTACCAAAAGATGATGAAAAACTTGCGATAGATTCTGGCACACCAACACGCTTAATTTGTGTTTCAATATTTAGCGGAATACTTGCAGCACTTGAACGGCTTGTAAATGCAAATGCTAATAAAGGCCCCGCTTTTTTGAAGAATTTAATCGGGTTTAAACCTGTAAAGCTCACCAGTAAACCATGAACAACAAACATTAAGCCAATAGCAACGTAAGAGGCAACAACAAAGCTTCCTAATTGAATGATGTCGTGCATATTTGAGCTTGCAACAACCTTGGTCATCAGAGCCATTACACCGTAAGGTGTTAACATCATAACAATACGAACTAGCTTCATGATCCATGATTGTAAGCAATCAATCGCGACTAAAACTTTCTCACCACGAGGCTGATCTTCTTTGAGTAATTTCAGTGCAGCCATACCTAAGAAAGTAGCAAAGATAACAACGCTAATAATCGATGTTGAGCTTGCACCTGTTAAATCAGCAAATGGATTTTTAGGAATAAATGACAAAATAAGCTGTGGCATCGTTAAGTCAGAAACTTTGCCCATATAATTTTGTTCAAGCGCAATTAGGCGCTGTGCTTCTTGTTCACCTTGCACTAAGCCTTCTGCTGTTAAGCCAAATAAATTAGCAATAACAATACCGATTAAGGCAGAAATAGCAGTAGTGAATAATAGTGTACCAATAGTGAGGCCACTAATTTTTCCTAGTGATGATGCTTGATGCAATCGAGCTACGGCACTAAGAATAGAGGCAAAGACTAATGGCATAATGATCATTTGTAACAGCTGTACATAGCCATTACCCACGATATTAAACCAAAGAATAGATTCTTTAATAATAGGATCGTGTGAGTCATAGAATGCGTGTAGTGCTAGTCCAAAAACAACACCAAAAACTAAACCAACAAGAACTTTCTTTGAAAGGCTCCACTGACGTTGACTTAATTTAGCCAAGATGAGTAATAGCACAACAAAGACGAGTACGTTAATGATTAACGGAAAATTCATCTTAACTCTCCAACGAGATCTTTATTTATATAATTTCGACGATTGTATGCGATATGAGTTCTTAGGTAATAAGAAAGGATATAACAGCACCAATTCGTTATATGGTAACAGGATTGTTAATAACTTTTTATAATTAATTATTATTTTATATAATCGTTTGGTTATAAAGACAAGGAAATTAGGCATAAAAAGATGTAAGAATTTATAAATAGATAGAGAAACGTAGGGTTTTGTCTGGGGGTGTTAAAAATTAGTGCGCTTATCGTGGTACATCTGTAACCAGTTGTTGACTTGCGAAGGCAGGGTAACAGTAAGGTGAGGTGGTAAAAAAAGTGCACCAACAAGGATCAAAACAGAGATAAATCTCTCTCCTTTTTTATTATTCTTTTTACCTAAAATAGGTAATGCAAAACGCATTTTTAAAGGCCATAAGAAAGGAACACCAGCTGGAGTTAACATATCGGCAATGAGATGGCTAAGATAGCCCAATAAAAGAGCATGGAAGATATCAGCAGAAATATCCCAACGTGGTGAAACTTGGGTTTCCCATAAAATAGCCAACCCACAAAATGCAAGCAAGCTATGTGTAAAACCTCGGTGACCACAGAGTTTTGATAGAGGTAGAGAGATAATACGGAATAATCGCCCAAGAACAGAACTAGGGTGATCTAAGTCAGGTAGAAGCGAGCCCAATAAGACAGCAGGGATCATGTGAAACCAATCACCATGAGCAAGAGCTGGCGTTATTTCAAGCTTCTGCGCTAACACTAGTGTTGCTACAGAAAAAAGTAGATGTCCTTCTGCTGTCATTCCATGTCTGTTTGTTTGCTGTTCATTTATACAGTAATAAAGTATAAAAGGTTTTGACGATAACTAACAGTCAAAAAAGACAAAAATTGTCTTAAATATTAAGGAATAACAGGAATGTTTTATTCGATTGGTTTAAAAGTGATCGAATTTAGGATAAAAAACTAAAAAGTCAGATAAAGGTAAGTGGGCATTAAACGAAATGCACAAGTGGAAGCCTTAAAGACAAAAAAGAGTGAGGAGAGTTGTGAACATTGAAAATAGAATAAAAAGGATATCTTACAAGGCAGGATATCCTTTTTATTTATGGAAACTAGCCTAATAAATGCAGTTGCGTTAGTTCATTGAGTGATGCAATTTTTACATCAGCTAAGCCCCATTGTTTATCATTAAATTGTTCTGTTGCTGGTACAACAATAGAGCGCATTCTTGCTCCTTTACAAGCAATCATACCATTGCGAGAATCTTCTAATGAAACACAGTGGATAGGGTCTAGATTAAGAGCTTTAGCTGCGTTTAGATAAACTTCTGGGTGAGGTTTGCTGTGTGGCAATTCATCGGCAGATACGACGGCAGAGAAGTAATGGCGAATATTAAACAACTCAAGTACACGCTCAAGCATAAAGTCAGGAGATGCGGATGCCAGTGCAATTTTTAACCCTGATGATTTGCAAAGCTCTAAAGCATGCTCAACACCCGGTAATAGTGGCTTTGTTTCTTCAACCAATTTGACAACACGAGAAACCATTTTTTGTTTTGCTTCTTGTTTTGAAATGCCTTGCCAAGGTGATGCTCTATACCATAAATCAATGACTTCGTTTATTCTTAACCCAACCATATCGGGCATTGCAGATGAGAGGGATAAATCGACGCCTAATTCAGCAAAGACCTCATGTTCTGCTTGCTGCCAAAATGGTTCAGAGTCGATTAATAAACCATCCATATCAAATATTGCAGCTTCAATAGGGAATTTAAAAGACATGTTACTCTCCATAAATAAGGTCTATGTTGTCGAGTGGCGATTGTAGCAAGAGTTACAAGGAAAATCTTTTTAATCAGTTTCTTATTTATTGTGTAAAATAAATAGAGAGAATAGCTACTATTAATTTATTGTCGTATTAGCCGTTAATTAGACTACGATAAACAGATAAATATTGACGAATTCTACTTAGTGAGGATGTGATGAGTTATCAATATGCAGGATTGTATGCCATTTTAAAGCGTGTACTTGGGTGGCTTATTTTTATTCCTGCCTTTATTTCGACAGCCGTATCATTGACAGGATTGGCTGCAATACAACGCCCAAGTGGTGATGGTGTAAATGCCGTAATTAATGACTTTTTTCGTGTATTAGCGGAAATGGTGCAATTTAATACACCTTTCTTAGGTTTTTTCTGGCGAAATTCACCTATCCCTAATACACAAATGGGATTTAGCCAAGAAAATATTACTTTTTTTGTTATCTTTCTTTTTATGTTTATTGGTTTAGCATTTAGTGCATCAGGATTACGAATTTATCGCCAAGTAAAATATTTGAAGGAAAATATACAAGATCAGCTGATTATAGAACGCGCAATGAAAAGTGGTGTGACGGCTGAGGAATTGCAACAAAATATCAAATTGCCTCGACATACTATATTTACGCAAATTATGGTGCTTTATCTTTCACCTCTAGTTGTCATTGCAATAGGCTATTTCTTGATAAAATTCTTAGGATGGTAATACTGCTTTAAAGTAAAGTAAAGTGAACGAGGACGGTTCATTTATATTAACTAAAGGGAAAAATAAACCTCGCACAACTGAATCTGGCGAGGTTATATTTTTAGTTTATGTATCTTATCTCATCACTACTTCACTCGTTTCGTATTAAGGTGTTGCTAATAGGTCGTCAATTATTTTTCTAACTTCTAAATAATTTTCTTCTCCCCCAAATAAGTTACAACGGTTAAGGAAGAAATAGAGTTGGTAAATAGGCTGACGTGATAAAAACTTATCTGATAGTGGCCAAACACTTTGATAGCCATCGAAAATATTTGCAGGTACTGCTGTGCAAAGCGGTAACATCGCGATATCACACTCTCGATCCCCCCAATAACAAGCGGGATCAAACACCGTACCTTCTGATTGACCAATTGCAGCACAGTTTTTAGGCCATAAGTTACCGTGAAGCAGGGAGGGTTGAGGGGTATGATCAGCAAGGCGATGATTGATGATTTTAGTGATCTCGTCGATATCCCCAAAAACCATGCCTTTCTCGGAAGCCAGTTGTAGCTGAAAGCCAATACGTTTTTCAGAATAAAAGTGATTCCAGCGTTTTTCCCAGCTATTGAGTTGAGGAGTGGTATCGATTTGGGTATCGAAATCAAAGCCATAACTAGGTTGATCTTCCCACTGATGTAGCCTTGCTAGCTGTTGTCCGAAGCAGTAGGCGCTATGAGGTGTAAATGGTTGAACAGGCAAAAACTCAAGAAGTAGGAAGCTGGCATCTTTACTATTACCGATACCAAGAACCCGAGGAGTTCGAATTGTTTGGCTTTTTGCTAACATTTCGAGTTGTTCTGCCTCATTTTTAAAATTAGGCAGAAATTCACGCAAGTTGGATTTCACAAAAACAGGCGTATCACCATAATAAATTTTCCATGTATGATGAATATCGCCACTAGAAAGGTGAATTTTTTCGTTTATCTTTGCTGAAAATCCTAAGTTTGATTCCAGTAAACGACCTATATTCTGCCACATACTTACACCTCGCAAAGTTGTTTACTTAGTAGACCCAAATAAAATAATAACGAGCGATGTTTATACTATGACAATAACACTTTAATTAAATCAATAAAGTATAAAGCTAAAAAACGGGATGATTGTCCCGTTTTTGCTAAGATAAAGAATATTATCAGGCGCTAGCGGGTTTTGTTTGTCGCTTTATTTTTGCTAATTTAATCTGATTACAGAGTAGCGCAATAATAAAGAATACAGCTTGCGTTAGCACAATACATGGGCCTGTTGCTCCATCAATATGGAAACTAATAAATGTTCCTATAACGCTAGATGCGACAGAAAATACAATTGCTAACATAATCATGCGTGAAAAACTGCGTGTTAATAAATACGCGGTGATCCCTGGTGAAATAAGCATAGCGACAACCAAAATAATCCCAACAGCTTGCATTGAGGCAACGATGGTTAATGCCAAAATAGACAGTAATCCATAGTGTAATAATGTGACAGGTAAACCAACAATTCTTGCTTGGTTAGGATCGAAGCAATAAAGCATAAAATCTTTTTGCTTAATAAGCATAATAGTGATGGTGATTACACAGATAATACTAATTTGAGTTAATACATCCGGCGTAATGCCTAGAATATTACCAAATAAAATATGCATTAAATGTTGGTCTGTATCGACACTGGCAAAAATGACCAACCCCACTGCAAACATGCCTGAAAATACAATTCCCATCACGGTGTCTTCTTTAATGCGACTGTGATCTTTTAAATAACCCGTGGCAAAAGAACAAAAGAGTCCAGAAAGAAAGGCGCCTACGGTTAATGGGATTGCGGTGACGTAAGCAAGAACGACTCCGGGCAAAACGGCGTGAGAAATTGCATCCCCCATTAAAGACCAGCCTTTTAATACCATATAACATGATAAAATGGCGCAGGCGATACCTATAATAATAGCTGCAATAATAGCGCGTTGCATAAACGGATATTGAAAAGGCTCAATGAAAAACTCCATCAACTCATTCATAGTTTCACCTCTTCTGATTTTGTTGATCCTTTATGTTGATGGGATTGTGTGATCAACTGTTGTGAACTCTGACGAGCACGGCGGCGAGCTGCCAACATACCGTGTTTAGGCGCAAATAAGAAAGCCAACAAAAAGAGTGATGTTTGCATTGTAACAATTACGCCACCTGTTGCACCATTAAAGAAGTAGCTAAGATAAGCGCCTACTGCACTTGTGATTGTACCAATACAGATAGCAATAATTGCAAGTCGTTTAAATTGGTCTGTGAGTAAATAAGCCGTTGCACCGGGCGTCACTACCATAGCAATGACAAGAATGGCGCCAACAGTTTGAAGCGCTGCAACAGTACATGCGCTCAAAAGAGTAAAAAAGATAATTTTTAATTTTAGTGGCGATAAACCGATTGATTTTGCATGAACTTCATCAAAGAAAACTACCAGTAAGTCTTTCCAGATGCAAAATAAGACTAAGAAAGAGACGCCTGTAATAATCACAACTTGCCATACATCTTCATCAGCAATGCCTAAAATATTTCCGAGAATGATGGTCTGAACGTTGACGGCTGTCGGTTTAAGAGAAACCAGCAACAGACCAAAGGCAAAAAAAGTGGAGAAGATAAAACCGATAACGGCATCTTCACGAAGTCGTGTGATATGACGAATAAATGTCATTGATAATGCGGCGAGCAAACCCGTAAAAAAAGCACCGACTGCGTAAGGCAAACCTAATATATAAGCCCCTGCAACACCGGGAACAACTGAGTGGGAAAGGGCATCTCCCATTAACGACCAACCTTTCAAAATAAGATAGGATGAAAGAAAAGCGCAGACGGCACCAACTAAGGCACTTACCCAAATCGCTTTCACCATATAGTTATATTCAAAAGGTTGCAGGAGTAAATCTAGCATGGCTAATCTCCTTGTTTGCGCTGGCTTTGGTGCGCTGGAGTGTGTTCTTCTTGATGACCATAGAAGACGGCAGCACGTTCATCATCGGTAATGACAGTGAGCGAGCGAGGATCGTCATCATCATGAAGATCAGAACCTGATAGGCTAATGTGGCGTAATACACCACCAAATGCGTGTTCTAAGTTTTTCTGCGTAAAAGTTGTTTCAGTTGGACCACTGTCTAATACTGTTCTATTGATCAAAATAACGTGGTCACAAAATTCAGGAACACTTCCCAAGTTATGCGTTGAAACTAAAACTAAGTGACCTTCTTCACGCAAATTACGTAATAGCTCAATAATGGCATTCTCTGTTTTAACATCAACACCAGTAAATGGTTCATCAAGTAATAAAACAGTACCTTCTTGAGCCATTGCTCGTGCTAAGAAAACACGTTTTTTCTGGCCACCTGAAAGTTCACCAATTTGGCGATGTCCCAAACCTGACAAGCCAACGCGTTCTAATGATGCTTCAACAACCTCATGGTCGCGTTTTGAAGGAATACGAAAAAAGCCCATTTTTCCATAACGCCCCATCATCACAACATCAGAAACGAGGACAGGGAAATTCCAGTCAACTTCTTCTGTTTGCGGAACATAGGCGATCATATTTTGTTTTAATGCCTGTTGGATCGGGCTATCGTTTAATGTCACTTTACCTTTAGAGGGCTTTACCAGCCCCATAATGGTTTTAAATAGTGTGGATTTACCACTGCCATTGATACCCACTAGGGCACAAATAGTGCCGCCAGTGATAGAGAAGCTTGCATCAAAAATAGCCGTATGACCATTGTTGTAAGTAACAGTGGCATTATCAACAGTCAAAGTAGGATTAGCTTTTATATTACTCATTGCCCAAATCCTTTCGCAATTGTATCTACTGTAATAGTAATTAAATCAATATAAGTTGGAACTTCGCCACCTTCAGCGGAAAGTGAGTCAACATAAAGAACACCACCATATTTTGCGCCAGTTTCTTTGCTGACTTGTTTAGCGGGTTTATCTGAGATTGTACTTTCGCTAAAGACAACAGGGATCTTGTGTTCTCTAACAGTATCAATCACATATTTAACTTGTTGTGGTGTGCCTTGTTCTTCTGCATTGATTGGCCATAAATAAACTTCTTTAAAGCCATAGTCATTGGTTAAATAGCTGAATGCACCTTCACTCGTTACTAACCAACGCTCTTCTTGTGGAATACGAGATAATCTTTCTCTTAATGGTGCATCAAGTTGTTTAATTTTTTCTGCGTAATTTGCTGCATTTTGATTATAAATAGCTGCATTATCTGGATCATGTTCAACAAGCGCTTTACGAATATTTTCAATATAGATTAATGCATTATTCGGTGACATCCATGCGTGTGGATTAGGATTGTTTTTGTAAGCACCTTCACTGATTGCCATTGGTGTAATACCTTCAGTGACAACAACTGCGGGTACGTTACGTAATTCATTAAAAAAGCGTTCAAACCAACGTTCAAGATTTAAGCCATTCCATAAGATAAGATCTGCTTTTTGAGCTTTTACAATATCTTTAGGAGTGGGTTGATAATCGTGAATTTCAGCACCGGGTTTTGTGATTGATTCAACAATCGCTGCATCTCCAGCCACATTTTGAGCGATATCTTGAATAATAGTAAATGTGGTGACAACTTTTAGTTTATCTTTTGCTTGTGTAGGTGCTGTTAAAAATACGGATGCCATAAGGCATAAAGCCGTAAGTGAAAGTTTGTTTACAGAGCGAAATATATCCATATTATTATTGCCTTATAGTTGCAGAGTTATTTTCTTAATTGATAATGATTATCAATATCATTTCAAGAAAGTCAAGTTATCTCTGTGTAAAAAGCTTCATTTGATAACGACTGGAAATAAGATAACAACATGTATTCCAATAAATGTTAAGTAGATTGTCGATTTTTGTCACAAAAATTAACAATAGTTCGTAACTATTTGTGCGAGAGATTATTTTTATGATTATAGCTATCCCT
This sequence comes from Proteus terrae, assembly GCF_003144325.1. Lineage (GTDB taxonomy): Bacteria > Pseudomonadota > Gammaproteobacteria > Enterobacterales > Enterobacteriaceae > Proteus > Proteus terrae. The sequence goes on along the minus strand of NZ_PENS01000013.1, from coordinate 117,885 downwards.
CAGCGAATTGTTTTTATTACAGATATTCTGATTGAGAGATTTCGTGAAGAAAACAGGAAATAGGATAGATTTGAGATAAAACGCACACACTAGAAGTAGTAATAGATTGATTTATTTCTTGCGCTTTGCCATATTTTAGCATGCATTTTTATGTAAAAATAGAATAATATATCAACAAACCTTTGATATATAAATATATCTTGTACAACACGTTATGCAAAAGGATAAAACGTGAAAGTAAAAATCATCTTTTCTTTGGTAATTTTGCTTCTTGCTGGTTGTGCGGATCATGCTCGTCAACCAATTCAAAAAGAAACATCACGATTTTTAAGCCAAAAAACAGTAGAGAACCGCGTTAATAATGCTTCAATCTCAACGGCACAATGGAAATCAACACCTTTTGATAACCATATACAGCAAGCATCAAGTCGTTACGATGTTGATGAAACATTAATTAAGGCGATTATCCAAGTTGAATCAAACTTTAGACCTGAAGTTATTAGCAAATCAAATGCAGTTGGATTAATGCAAATTAAAGCATCAACTGCGGGAAGAGATGTTTACCAAAATAGAGGTAAGGCAGGGCAACCAACAACAGCCCAATTAAAAGATCCCGCTATTAATATCGATCTAGGTACAGCCTATATTCAATTATTAAGAGAGCGCCATCTTGTTGGTATTGCCGATCCTGAAACGCTTTATTACGCCACTATCCTTGCTTATGTGAATGGCGCCGGCGCTTTATTAAGAACATTTGATAAAGATAGAGGTAATGCTATCGCTAAAATTAATTCAATGAGCGCGGATGATTTTTATCGTTATGTTGAAAAAAATCATCCGGCTTCTCAAGCGCCACGCTATTTAGCAAAAGTGAGAGCGGCTTACCATGCAGGTGATAATTAGTCTGGCAAATTAGCGGCTGCTTGAGCCTGTTTTAACAAAGCAGGCAAATCAGCAATAATTTCAAGAACGCCATTGATCATAAACTGAACGCCCATACAGATTAATAAAAATCCCATTACACGAGAAATAGCGTCAATACCACTGTGGCCTAAAAACTTCATAATGCTGGTGGAGCCACGAAGTGACACCCAAACGATAACGCTAATTAAAAAGAAGCTTGTCACAGGGGCAATATACAATACCCATTGTGCAATATCAGTACGTGATGGGATTGAAGCTGCTGTACTAATTATCATTGCAATCGTTCCGGGGCCTGCTGTACTTGGCATTGCTAAAGGAACAAAGGCAATATTAGGCTCTTTAGGATTACGATGTGGATTATTATCGTCTGAAATAGGATCATCGACATTAGGTGTGTTTGGAAACAACATACTAAAGCCAATAAAGGCAACTATCATTCCGCCTGCAATACGAAGACCGGGGATAGAAATACCAAAAGTTGTCATTATGATCCGTCCCGCATAGAACGCGATGGTCATAATGAGGAAAATATATACACACGCCATTAACGATTGTTGATTACGTTGTTCCTTTGTCATATTGCCTGAAAGGCCAAGCCAAAGAGCGACAGTCGTTAATGGATTAGTTAAAGGTAAAAGCAAAATAAGACCAAGACCGATAGCTTGAAAAAACTGGTAAACAGAGTGCATGGAATATAAAAGCTCCCAATAACAGGTAATTAAGGAGTAATTATGATAACAAATTAAACGAGATAAAAGTTATTTTCCTCGTAATATTCTTAATATGTATTAGTATTTTTTCATAAGCCATTCTAAGTGCACTTTTACCGCTTCCCAGTCGTAATCAGTAATGCTATAAACGCAAGTATCTCTTTTTTGACCACCAGTTGTTAATCTATGATTACGCAAAATACCATCCAGTTTTGCGCCAAGTCGTTCAATCGCTCTACGGCTAGTTTGATTTAATATATGAGTACGAAATTCAACAGCAATACACTGTAAGTCTTCTAAGGCATATTTAAGTAAGAGGTATTTAGCTTCTGTGTTTATTCCTGTTCTTTGTACTTCTTTGGCATACCATGTTGAACCAATTTCTAATCTTGGCGTTTGACTATCAATATTCATAAAGGTTGTTATGCCAACCAGACAGTTATTAGCTTTAGAAACTATGGTAAAAGGCAGCATTAACCCTTTTTGTTGCAATTGAAGTTTATGTTCAATATCGCGTTGTAACTCTGTTACTGAAGGAACAGTGGTATACCAAAGCTCATCGGGTCTATCTTTTTCAATTAGCTCATGGAGTTCTGAATAGTGTTCTATGCTAAGAGGCACTAAACGTACAAGTTTTCCTTCCAGTGTTGTCCACTCTGTTATCTTTTTCATAATAAATATTCTCTGGGGTTGTTAATAACACTGCATTTCTTAAGAATACTTTTTATACATAACAAATTTATGAATTGATATGGTTATTTAAAAGGCTATTAGAAAATAAGCAAAATTCAGAATGATGAAAATAGAGAAAAAAGAGTGACAGTGATTCTTTCTAAACAGAGAATGACTGCCTCACCACAGGTGAGCCAGCATAATGCGTGTTAATCTATAATCCAGTAATAGAGATATAACCGTAAACATAATAGATTGGTAAAAAGATGACAGATTTAATTGAATGGGATGATTTTCTACGTGTAGATATGCGAGTAGGGACTATTATTAGCGCAGAAATAAATAAGAAAGCTAATAAACCGGCTTATGTTATGGAAGTCGATTTGGGCGAATTAGGCATAAAGCGTTCAAGTGCTCAAATTACGGTAAACTACACACCCGAAGAGCTTGTTGGTCGTCGTATTTTATGTGTATGTAATTTCCCAGTTAAACGCATTGCAGGTATAAAATCTGAAGTTTTAATTACAGGGGCACCTGACGAAATGGGGGCAATTGTATTGGCTGAGTTTAACTTACCTTTACCAAATGGCTCTCGTTTGGCTTAAATAAGTATCTTGATAAGACACTCTTAAATAGTGATGTTCTGCTGAGTTTTGATATAGTAATTATTATTCAATAGTAGGATGGATATAAAGGAGTGTCTTTTGTTATTACCTCAATTGCATTTGCGATGTTATACACAAGAGACGGTATCTCATCAGCATGATAATTTATGGCAGATTATTTTTGGGCTTTCGGGTTCGATGGAAGTCAATTTTAATCGAGAAGACTTTCTGATTTCTAATCAAAACTGCTTGATTATCCCTCCAACTATTCATCATGCCTTTTCAGGCAATATCGATAATAAAAATTTTATTCTCGAACTTCCAGCGACCTCGCAATGGCAATTAAGTGAGAAAGGTGGGCAATTTGCACTATCACCGGCAGCAATTGGGTTATTGGAATGGCTACATCAATATCCTCAACCCCCTGATCAATATTCAACGATCACGCGCTTATTACTCGCTCAAATGGAAATACAAAAAGGTTGGCGCGATAGTTTGAATGCTTGGCTAGTGAATAAATTACATACACCATTAACAACACATGATATTGCTTCTGCTTTTAATACATCAGCGAGTACGTTACAGCGAAAAATGAAAGCAGAGGTGGGTGTGTCTGTGATGCAATATGTCACTCAACAGCGACTTAGCAAAGCCGCTGAATTATTAAAATACACATCCGTAAATATTGAAAATATTGCACTAGCAGTAGGATATGATTCACACTCTGCATTTAGTCAGGCATTTCGCCAATACTTTAATAAAAGTCCTACTGAGTATCGACAGGATTAAGCGATTACACCACTTTGTTTTCTGTCGAATAAACACGAGGACATAATTTATCGAAAATGAGTGTGAATAAATAGGTATAGATAAAGAAGAACACTAATATAGTGACTTCCATACTTATCGCTTTGATAAAGCTTACATTATACCACCACATATAAAGTGGAATGGTAAAGAAGAACAGACCTAATTCAAAACTTATTGCATGGGTAAGTCGTACCATGACTGTACGTTTTTTGATCCTTAATTTCGACTCAATTAATTCAAAGAAAGAATTAAAAATATAATTCCAAATCAGAGCAATAACAGAAACAGCTATTGCAACGGGCAGTGAATTATGTGATTGGCTTTGGCTTAATATTGCTAGTAAAACAGTGCTTAATAAAATCGCGAGAATCTCAAAGGTAATAGCATAGACCAATTTACGAGGGCGGGGCTTTAAATAAAACACGTTATACACCTTTATGTTAACAATGAAAGTTCTGGCCCGCCCCAGAGAATGTTATTTTTAAAGCCACGGTTTCCGCTTGATGGGTACTGATGGTAATGAAACTAGTTATAAATTGCAAAGTGATAAGTATATTTTTGATGATTAATGCATCTATGTTTATGATTTAAATAACAAGTATTACCTATAATGGAAAATACGAAGAGGAACACAGAATAACGAAAAATTCACACTATAATATGATTATGCAAATGAGAGGAAAATAGTAAATATATTAAATAAGTGTATTTACATAATATAAAATAAGGATAATTATGAGTGGTGAAATAGCTGTTTTTATAATGACTGTCGTTTTTATTGCAATGGCTATTTTATATTTAGCCCCCGTTTATTATTTTTTTTGTTGTTATATCAGCATTTAAATATATCCAGTCTCCACTAAAGAAATCCATCTTATCCTCACTGGTTTTAATAATAATTAATTTAATTTTCTATTTTAATGCCACTTTAGTTTCAAAGGGAGAGCTTGCTCTTATTAAGTGCAATGATCCTAAATTTATTTTCTTAGGTCTATTATTTTTCTGTCTCCCATTTATATATCTTCATATCGTCAGAAAAAGAAACCCTAAAATAGTAGGCTATTGGATAGCCTTCATATTGTCATTTTTAGCTTATAATTTATATTACTTCCCACAAAAAATGATGGGAGATAAAAAAGAGACAGAGAAAAGAGTATCGAGTCAATTCCTAGAAAAAATAGTAAGTTAATCAATCTTAACACACTCACCTTCAATAAAGTCCTCTGCGTCATTTTCGCATTTCACAATATGGCACTTCCCAGGCAGACCATACCGACTAACGACACAGCGAACATCAGGAGAATTGCTTGAGCCCTGGTGTTTATTTTGCCGTCTCTCATAACTGAATACCTTTTCTAACAAGCCATCTTTAACCATGCGATCCAATGTTCTGCGGATAGATTCAAGAATATTTTTCTTGTTAAGAGATCCCATCCCTTTAAGCATGTAAGCTACGCCTGAAACATCAAAAGGTGTGCGTCAATTTCACAAGTTACCCATTCAGGATTATCAGGTTTGAATAATTCCATTATCTTTTTTCTTTACTTAGTTTAAGTTTGCGAGATTCATAACGGATCCGAATGGTGGTTTTTTGGAGAGTATAACAGGGCGTAGAATTAAGATGTTGATGCAACTAACGATATATAATTTTTTTTCACTATGATACTATCGCGTCCGAGTTAGAGCAGTACACCAACACATTTTGAGGTGCTTTTGCTAAATGTGTACACAATGGTGTACATAACTTGCAGAGTGAAGCAAGTAGATGCTACTAACGTATTAAATTTTAAAGAAAAATGATGTTTGCATGTGATCTTGCGTATGGGTCACCACTGTAAATAAGGATTTTAAATGCCAATTATTACTCTTCCTGACGGAAGCCAACGTCAATTTGAAAATGCAGTTTCTGTCATGGATGTCGCTGCAGATATCGGTCCTGGACTTGCGAAAGCATGCATTGCAGGCCGTGTTAATGGTGAGCTGGTGGATGCTTGTGAATTAATCGAGCAGGATTCAAATCTGGCGATTATCACCGCAAAAGATGATGAAGGTCTTGAGATTATTCGTCACTCTTGTGCCCACTTATTGGGACATGCAATTAAACAATTATGGCCACACACCAAAATGGCGATTGGTCCTGTTATTGAAAATGGATTCTACTACGATGTGGATTTAGACCATTCTCTAACACAGGAAGATTTAGACGCTCTAGAAAAACGCATGCTAGAGTTGGCGAAAACAGATTATGACGTTATTAAAAAACGCGTAAGCTGGGCTGAAGCTCGTGAAACATTTGTTTCTCGTGGTGAAGACTATAAAGTTGCTATTCTTGACGAAAATATTAGCCAAGATTCTCAACCAGGTCTTTATCATCACCAAGAATACGTTGATATGTGCCGTGGACCACACGTTCCAAACATGCGTTTCTGTCATAACTTCAAATTGCAGAAAATCGCAGGTGCATATTGGCGTGGTAACAGCGACAATAAAATGCTACAACGCATTTATGGTACAGCTTGGGCTGATAAGAAACAGTTAAAAGCTTACTTAGATCGCTTAGAAGAAGCAGCTAAACGTGACCACCGTAAAATTGGTAAACAGCTTGATTTATATCATATGCAAGAAGAAGCACCAGGTATGGCTTTCTGGCATAATGATGGCTGGACTATTTTCCGTGAGTTAGAAACATTTGTACGTTGTAAATTAAAAGAATATGATTACCAAGAAGTAAAAGGTCCATTTATGATGGATCGTGTTCTTTGGGAAAAAACAGGTCACTGGGAAAACTACAAAGAAAATATGTTCACAACATCTTCAGAGAACCGTGAATATTGTATTAAACCAATGAACTGCCCTGGTCACGTACAAATCTTCAAACAAGGTTTACGTTCTTACCGTGATTTGCCATTACGTATGGCTGAATTCGGTAGTTGCCATCGTAATGAACCATCAGGTGCATTACATGGTTTAATGCGTGTTCGTGGCTTTACACAAGACGATGCGCATATTTTCTGTACTGAAGAACAAATTTTAAGTGAAGTAAATGACTGCATCAAATTGATTTATGATGTATATTCTACTTTCGGATTTGAAAAAATCGTTGTTAAGTTGTCTACTCGCCCAGAAAAACGTATCGGTGAAGATGCATTATGGGATGTTGCTGAAGCAGACTTAGCAAAAGCCTTAACTGATAACAATATTGAATTTGAATATCAGCCAGGTGAAGGGGCGTTTTACGGCCCTAAAATTGAATTTACACTTTACGATTGTTTAGATCGTGCATGGCAGTGTGGTACAGTACAATTAGACTTCTCACTACCAGGTCGTTTAGGCGCATCTTATGTTGCCGAAAACAACGAGCGTAAAGTACCTGTTATGTTACACCGAGCAGTGCTAGGATCCTTAGAACGTTTTATTGGTATTCTGACAGAAGAATACGCAGGATTCTTCCCAACTTGGTTAGCACCACAGCAGGTTGTCGTGATGAATATCACGGATGGACAGGCTGATTATGTACAAAAACTCGTCAAAGAATTGCAAGATGCCGGAATTCGTGCAAAAGCAGACTTGAGAAATGAGAAGATTGGCTTTAAAATTCGTGAACATACTTTACGTCGTGTTCCGTACATGCTTGTCTGTGGCGATAAAGAAGTTGAATCAGGCAAAGTGGCGGTTCGTACTCGTCGAGGAAAAGATCTTGGCAGTATCGACGTTAACGAATTTAAAGAAAAGCTTCTGCAAGAAATTAGAAGCAGAAGTCTTCATCAGTTGGAGGAATAAGGTATTAAAGGCGGAAAAAGAATTCAATCAACGCGTCAGAATCGCATCAATGGTGAGATTCGCGCTCATGAAGTTCGTTTAACAGGTTTAGATGGCGAACAGATTGGAGTTGTTAGTCTGAAAGAGGCTCTTGAGAAAGCCGAGGAAGCAGGTGCTGATTTAGTTGAAATTAGTCCTAATGCCGAGCCGCCGGTTTGTCGTATTATGGACTACGGCAAATTCCTCTATGAGAAAAGTAAGACTCTCAAAGAACAGAAAAAGAAACAAAAAGTTATTCAGGTTAAGGAAGTTAAATTCCGTCCTGGTACAGATGAAGGCGACTATCAGGTCAAACTACGCAACCTGATTCGTTTTCTTGAAGATGGCGATAAAGCCAAAGTCACACTGCGTTTCCGTGGTCGTGAAATGGCGCACCAACAAATCGGTATGGAAATGCTTAACCGTATCCGTCAAGATTTGGATGAACTGGCTGCTGTTGAATCTTTCCCTAATAAGATTGAAGGGCGTCAGATGATCATGGTGTTAGCGCCGAAGAAGAAATAGTCGGGCAATTCAAGTAATAGCGTCAGTCTTTAAAGGCTGATTGCTATTCGCCTTATTATTTTATGTTATTAACAATGCGAAGTGGATTATAGAAATGCCAAAGATTAAAACAGTACGCGGCGCAGCTAAGCGCTTTAAAAAAACTGCTGGTGGTGGCTTCAAGCGCAAGCATGCTAACCTCCGTCACATTCTGACTAAAAAATCAACTAAGCGTAAACGTCATTTACGTCCAAAAGGCATGGTCTCTAAAGGAGATTTAGGTCTGGTCGTAGCTTGCTTACCATACGCATAAGTATCACTTTTTTAACAGAATATAGACATTTAGGAGTTTAATATGGCTCGTGCTAAACGTGGTGTTATCGCCCGTGCTCGTCACAAGAAAATTTTAAAGCAAGCTAAAGGTTATTACGGTGCACGTTCACGTGTATATCGTGTAGCTTTCCAGGCTGTAATCAAAGCTGGTCAATATGCGTACCGTGACCGTCGTCAGAAAAAACGTCAGTTCCGTCAGCTGTGGATCGCGCGTATCAACGCAGCAGCTCGTCAGAACGGTATGTCTTATAGCCGTTTCATCAATGGTCTGAAAAAAGCATCTATTGAAATCGACCGTAAGATTCTGGCTGACATCGCTGTATTCGACAAAGTAGCATTCGCTGCTTTAGTTGAAAAAGCGAAAGGTGCTCTGGCTTAATATTTATTAAGCAATGGAAGAGGGAGTTTTCTCCCTCTTTTATTTTGTCTAGATTTGTGGCTTAATGATATAAATTCAATAAGTTAATATTTTAAGAGACATTATCAATGTTAAATATCGCTTTTTTTCGTTTCTTTTTTTACTTTAGCGCCTAATTCAAGGGGGCTTTTGCGCGTAAGAAAAGAAACGAAAAGTAGCGCCTGAGCCTCCAATATGGAGGCTTTTTTGTTTTCAGATCCCAATACTGGGTTAGAAACCAAAAAGGGCAATTTTATTCGTCATCATTGATAACAACTAATAGACCTCATCAGGTCAAAGGAAGAGGAAACGATGCCACATCTCGCTGAACTCGTTGCTCAAGCTAAAGCAGCTATCGAAGAGGCACAGGATGTTGCTGCGCTGGATTCGGTTCGTGTTGAATACTTGGGGAAAAAAGGTCATTTAACGCTTCAGATGTCCACGCTGCGCGACTTACCCGCGGAAGATCGTCCAGCTGCAGGGGCTGTCATTAATCAGGCTAAACAAGAGGTTCAGCAAGCGCTGAATACTCGTAAAGATTATCTTGAATCTGCATTATTAAACGAACGTTTATCTGCTGAGAAAATCGATGTGTCTTTGCCTGGTCGCCGTATTGAAAACGGTGGTCTACACCCAGTAACTCGTACAATTGAACGTATTGAAACTTTCTTTGGCGAATTAGGGTTTTCTGTAGAATCTGGCCCTGAAATTGAAGATGATTATCATAACTTTGATGCGTTGAATATTCCTGCTCATCACCCAGCAAGAGCTGACCACGATACTTTCTGGTTTGATGCAAAACGTTTACTACGTACACAAACATCAGGTGTACAAATTCGCACCATGCAAGATAAACAGCCACCTATTCGCATCATCGCACCAGGTCGCGTATATCGTAATGACTATGATCAGACTCACACACCAATGTTCCACCAAATTGAAGGTTTAATTGTTGATAAAGACATTAGCTTTACCAATTTAAAAGGAACACTACACGATTTTCTGAAAAACTTTTTTGAAGAAGATATGGAAATTCGTTTCCGCCCTTCTTATTTTCCATTCACAGAGCCTTCTGCAGAAGTCGATGTAATGGGTAAGAATGGTAAATGGTTAGAAGTGTTGGGTTGCGGTATGGTTCACCCAAATGTATTACGTAATGTAGGTATTGATCCTGAAGTTTATTCAGGTTTTGCATTCGGTATGGGTATGGAACGTCTGACCATGTTACGTTACGGTGTCACTGACTTGCGTTCATTCTTCGAAAACGATCTTCGTTTCCTCAAACAGTTTAAATAAGGTGGGATTATCTCATGAAATTCAGTGAACTTTGGTTACGTGAGTGGGTAAACCCAGCGATTAGTAGCGAAGCGCTTTCCGAACAACTGACAATGGCAGGCCTTGAAGTTGACGGCGTTGAAGCTGTTGCTGGTGATTTTCACGGTGTGTTTGTAGGTGAAGTTGTTGAATGTGGACAACATCCTAATGCCGATAAATTACGTGTAACGAAAGTTAATGTAGGCGGTGATAGATTACTCGATATCGTTTGTGGTGCACCTAACTGCCGCCAAGGCCTAAAAGTTGCGGTCGCAACAGTTGGTGCTGTATTACCAGGCGATTTCAAAATTAAAGCAGCAAAACTGCGTGGCGAACCATCTGAAGGTATGCTGTGCTCATTTTCTGAATTAGCAATTTCAGAAAATCATGAAGGTATTATTGAATTACCTGCTGATGCGCCTATTGGCATGGATATTCGTGAATATTTAAAATTAAATGATAATGCGATTGAAATTAGCATTACACCAAACCGTGCTGATTGCTTAGGTATTTTAGGTGTTGCTCGTGATATAGCTGTGATCAACAAAATGGAATGCCAAGTACCTGATATGTCGCCTGTTGCGGCAACATCATCAGCAACATTCCCTGTACGTGTTGAAGCACCAGAGGCGTGTCCACGTTATTTAGGTCGTGTTTTCACCGATGTGAATGTGAAAGCAAAAACACCTTTATGGATGCAAGAAAAGTTACGTCGTGGTGGCATTCGTTCTATTGACCCAATTGTTGATATTACCAACTTAATTTTACTTGAAATGGGCCAACCGCTACATGCGTTCGATCTTGATCGCGTTGAAGGTGCTGTAGTTGTTCGTCTGGCTAAAGATGGTGAAAAACTGACTTTACTTGATGGCAATGAAATTACATTAAAAGATGATGTATTAGTTATTGCTGACGAAAAACAAGCATTGGGTATGGCCGGTATTTTCGGTGGTGAATCATCAGGTGTTAATGAAGAAACGAAAAATGTCTTCTTAGAGTGTGCATTCTTCTCTCCATTATCCATCACAGGCCGTGCACGTCGTTATGGCTTGCATACTGATGCCTCTCATCGTTTTGAGCGTGGCGTTGATTCTGAGCTGCAATACAACGCAATTGAGCGTGCAACGAAATTATTGCTAGAGATTTGCGGTGGTGAAGTTGGTGAAGTGATTGATGTAACCAATAAAGCACATTTACCAAATATTGCGCCAGTCAAATTAACACGTAAAAAATTAGACCGTTTATTAGGTCACGTGATTGATGATGCACAAGTTCTGGACTCATTAACTCGCTTAGGTTTCAACGTGTCTGTTGAAAATGACGGCTGGTTAGCAACAGTTCCTTCATGGCGTTTCGATGTTCAAATCGAAGAAGATCTAATTGAAGAAGTTGCTCGTATTTATGGCTACAACAATATTCCAGATGTGCCATTACGCGCTGACTTGGTGATGACAAATCATCGCGAAGCGAACTTATCATTAAAACGCGTTAAAACAATGCTAGTAGACAATGGCTTCCAAGAAGCAATTACTTATAGCTTTGTTGATCCTAAGATCCAATCTTTATTACATCCAAATGAAGAAGCATTAATTCTGCCTAATCCAATTTCAGCGGATATGTCAGCAATGAGACTGTCTCTATTAACCGGATTATTGACTACAACTGTATATAATCAGAATCGTCAACAATCTAGAGTTAGGTTATTTGAAGCAGGTCTGCGTTTTGTTCCTGATAATCAAGCAGAATATGGAATACGTCAGGAACTTATGTTAGCTGGTGTGATCGCGGGCAACCGTTATGAAGAACATTGGAATTTAGATAAGCAAACTGTTGATTTCTTTGATTTGAAAGGTAATATTGAATCAATTCTGGAATTGACAGGCCAGCTAGATGAAATTACATTTAAACCAGCTAGTCATTCAGCACTTCATCCGGGACAAAGTGCTGGGATTTATCTGAGAAATGAATATATTGGCTGTATTGGCGTTGTTCATCCAGAGCTTGAACGTAAACTTGACTTAAACGGTCGTACGGTAGTATTCGAAATACGTTGGAATGCAATTGCAAATCGCAGTTTACCACAAGCAAAAGCAGTTTCTCGTTACCCTTCGAATCGTAGAGATATCGCTGTAGTTGTTCCGAATGATGTTGCTGCAGAAGATATTTTAGCCGAATGTAAGAAAGTTGGCGGAAATCAAATAGTTGGCATAAACTTATTTGACGTGTATTGTGGTAAGGGAGTAGCAGAGGGCTATAAAAGCCTCGCTATTAGCATAATCTTGCAGGATATCGAGCATACACTGGAAGAAGATGAGATTGCTGCAACAGTGAGTAACTGTGTAGCAGCATTGAAACAGCGATTCCAAGCATCCTTGAGGGACTAGACCTATGGCGCTTACAAAAGCTGAAATGGCAGAAAATCTGTTTGAAAAACTTGGTGTTAGCAAACGCGATGCAAAAGACCTTGTAGAATCCTTTTTTGAGGAAGTGCGTCGTTCTCTTGAAAATGGGGAACAGGTGAAGCTGTCTGGATTCGGAAACTTTGACCTACGTGATAAAAATCAGCGCCCAGGTCGTAATCCGAAAACTGGGGAAGACATTCCTATTACAGCTCGCCGTGTTGTTACTTTCCGCCCAGGACAAAAGTTAAAAAGCCGGGTTGAAAGTGCAACACCAAAAGAATAAGATTTAAAAAACATCCAAAACGGCTTTCTTTGAAAGCCGTTTTTTTATCATCTTTATCTGTATCTAATTTTGATGATAGCCATATTGGGGTGTTTATATTTATCGATATAGTCTGAATGGATATTTCTATTTGGATGGCATATTTTATTTTCTAATTATCTTTCCTTTTTATTCTCACTTCTTATTTTGACTCTTTTTTATCTCTTATTTATATCAATACTGTGATAGTTAATCCTAGTTTTTTCTTCATTATTAGTGACAGGCTTGTATGTTCTCAATTTAGTTTTTCATCATTGAATGCGAACATGTTATGTTGCTAAAAAATGACTTTATAAATAAAAACAGTAAGAGCCGTTGTTGCGTGGATAGGGAACGAAATGAATAAAGAAGTTAATCCTCTGATTAAATTTACTAAAAGACAACGCATTGGCGACAGAAAAAAGCTGTTTCTAATGGCATTAGTATTATGTTTCTTATTTATTTTTTCCCTCTCTGTTGGTGAGATTGTGTTATTTCCACATCAATGGTTAACAGATGAAGCCAATTTATTTGTTTGGCAAATTCGTTTACCAAGAATACTTGCCGTCGTAACTGTTGGTGCAAGTTTGGCAATTGCCGGTGCTATTATGCAGGCTCTATTCCAAAATCCACTCGCAGAGCCCGGATTATTAGGAGTAAGTAGTGGTGCGGGAGTGTGTGTTGTATTACTTATTGTTTTACAAATTGGTTTAAGCCCTTGGCTAATAAGTAGTGCGGCAATATTTGGCGCATTAGGGATCACTCTTTTATTAATGTTTTTTACTCGAATAAGAAAACTCTCCAATGCTCAGTTATTATTAATTGGTGTGGCATTGGGTGTTATGGCAAGTGCGATAATGACTTGGTTGGTTTATTTCAGTTCAGCTTTGGATTTAAGGCAATTAATGTATTGGCTGATGGGGAGCTTTAGCGGTATTGATTGGCGCCATCAAGTCTTATTTTGGGCTCTTATGCCTATCCTCTTGATCCTTATTCTACAAGCTGATGTTCTTAATTATTTATCACTAGGTTCATTTAGAGCAAAACAATTAGGCATATCCGTTAGTCAATGGCGAAATTGGTTTATTTTAGCCGTTGGACTATTGATAGGGCTGAGTGTCGCTTTAGCGGGCGCTATAAGCTTTGTAGGGCTTGTTGTACCGCATTTATTAAGATTATGTGGGCTAACTCATTATAAAACATTATTACCCGCGTGTGCGCTTTCTGGTGGTGGATTGTTATTACTTGCTGATTTGCTATCTCGCTTGATTTTAAATGGTGCAGAAGTTCCGATAGGTGTGATTACAGCAACGCTTGGTGCACCTTTATTTATCTGGTTATTGGCAACCAAAGAGATGGGGCGTTTATAATATGGCGTTACTTAAACTTAATAATGTAAGTGTTGATGTTCGGCTTAACGCATTTACAGAGCAAGTAAGTTATGGCGAGCGTATCCACTTAATTGGTGCTAATGGCGCAGGAAAAAGCACGCTTTTAATGGCGATCGCAGGAGAGTTTTCGTTTAGTGGCAAAATTATTCTAAACGAAACTTCAATAAGACATTATAAATATGATGATCTTTCTAGAATGCAGAGCATTGTTATACAACAATTGGAAGCTTTGTCATTTATGCCTGTTTTTCATTACCTCTCGCTATATCATAAATTGTCGAAAATGGATGTTCAGCAATTAAATATGCTGTTAAATGATTTTAGAATTAACAAATTATTATCAAAAAATATTCATCATTTATCGGGAGGGGAATGGCAGAGAGTCAGAATTGTTGGCGCATTTATCCAATTATGGTCAAGTTATGATTTAAAAGGGAAATTAATGTTACTTGATGAACCAACTAATAATTTAGATGTCGTACAGTTGGCAATTTTGGACAAGTGGGTTGATAAGTTTTGCCAACAAGGTGGCGCCGTTATTATGAGTACACATAATTTGAATCATTCCTATCAAAAAGCAGACAGAGTTTGGCTCATAAAAAATGGATATTTGGTTAATTCTGGCGCATCTGCACTCTTATTGGACGAAAGATTATTATCAACTACATTTAATACAAATATCAAGTGCATCAATGATGTTGATCATATTGATTGGCAGGTTTTGCAATAATATGGCTATTGTTAAGCTTGTCCCAAAGTAATTATTAAGATTTTTTTAATGTTTTCTTAATAAGACGGATGTCGGCGAACAATAGTTTGTATATAATTGTTTTTTATTCATTCATTAATTAGGCTACATTTTTATGAGTCACTTCCTTCCTTTCTCTCGCCCTGCGATTGGCGATGAAGAAATCAAAGCCGTTGAGGATGTACTGCGTTCAGGTTGGATTACAACAGGCCCTCAAAATCATCAATTAGAGCAAGATTTTTGTGAAAAATTTGGTAGCAAACACGCTATCGCAATTTGCTCTGCCACTGCGGGTATGCATGTTGTTTTAATGGCGATGGGAATTGGCGCTGGTGATGAAGTTATCACACCATCACAAACTTGGGTTTCAACAATGAACATCATTACGTTACTTGGTGCAGAACCTGTAATGATTGATGTTGACCGCGATACCTTGATGGTGAGTGCTGAAGATGTCAAAAAAGCAATTACACCTAGAACGAAAGCAATTATTCCAGTTCATTATGCTGGTGCACCTTGCGATCTTGATGCCTTACGAAAAGTTGCACAAGATGCAGGAATTCCTCTAATTGAAGATGCTGCGCATGCTATTGGTACTCGCTATAAAAATGAATGGATTGGTGAAAAAGGAACCTCTATTTTCTCTTTCCATGCAATTAAGAACGTTACTTGTGCAGAGGGCGGATTGGTTGTTACTGATAATGACGAATTAGCGAATAGAGTACGTTGCTTAAAATTCCATGGTTTAGGTGTTGACGCCTTTGATAGACAAGTTCAAGGACGTAAACCCCAAGCAGAAGTTGTTGAGCCAGGTTATAAATACAACTTATCTGATATTCATGCAGCCATTGCTGTAGTGCAATTAGGGCGTTTAGATGAAATGAATGCTAAACGTGCTGAGTTAGTTGCACTGTATCGTGAAAAACTCAAAGACTCACCATTAGAGATGTTGAGTATCCCTGAATATTCACATTTACATGCTAATCACTTGTTTATGGTGAGAGTCGATAAAAATATGTGTGGTATCGATCGCGATGCCTTTATGGAAGAATTGAAGCAAAAAGATATTGGTACAGGGCTTCATTTCCGTGCGGCGCATACACAAAAATATTATCGCGAACGCTATCCTGCCTTATCCCTTCCTCAATCAGAATGGAACTCTGCAACGTTATGCTCGCTGCCGCTGTTTCCTGATATGAGTAATGAAGATGTTATTCGCGTTGTAGATGCGATCAATGAAATTCTTTCGGAGCATATTTAAGTGTCAACATTTGATGAAATCAAGAAAGTATCGGTTGTGATCCCCGTTTATAACGAGGAAGAAAGCCTTCCTCAGCTTTTAGAACGTACAATTAAGAGCTGTAAACAGTTAAAACAAGAGTATGAACTGATCCTTGTTGATGATGGTAGCAGTGACCATTCAGCTAAGATGTTAGAAGAAGCGGCTGCAATTGAAGAAAATCACGTTATTGCAATTATTTTAAACCGTAATTACGGCCAACACTCTGCAATTATGGCAGGTTTCAATCAGGCTGAAGGTGATTTAGTGATCACATTAGATGCTGATTTACAAAATCCACCTGAAGAGATCCCAAGGCTTGTCGCGACAGCTGAAGAAGGGTATGACGTTGTTGGAACTCGTCGCCGTAATCGTCAAGATTCATGGTTTCGTAAAACCGCTTCAAAAATGATCAACTCAATGATCACTAAAGCAACTGGTCGCTCTATGGGAGACTACGGTTGCATGTTACGTGCTTATCGTCGCCACATTGTTGAAGCGATGTTACAGTGTCACGAAAGAAGTACGTTTATTCCTATCCTTGCGAACACATTCGCTCGTCGTACTATTGAAATCGATGTTGCTCACGCAGAGCGTGAATATGGCGATTCAAAATACAGCTTTTTAAAGCTTATTAATTTAATGTACGACCTATTAACTTGTCTTACCACGGCACCATTACGTTTATTAAGCATTGTCGGCAGTGTTATCGCTGTATCTGGCTTTGTTCTAGCTTTATTGTTGATTATTTTACGTATTATTTTCGGTGCGATGTGGGCCGCTGAAGGTGTATTCACACTTTTTGCAATCTTATTTATGTTTATCGGAGCGCAGTTCGTTGCAATGGGCTTATTAGGTGAGTATATAGGCCGGATTTATAATGATGTAAGAGCGCGTCCTCGGTATTTTATCCAAAAAGTGGTTGGCGTTAATAAACCCAACGAAGATCAGGAAAAAGACTAATGAAAGCAATAGTATTTGCCTATCACGATATTGGCTGTGTTGGTTTAAAAGCACTTGAAAAAGCAGGTTATGAGATTCAGGCTGTATTTACCCACACTGACGATCCTAATGAAAATCATTTTTTCTCATCTGTTGCTCGCGTGAGTGCAGAAATGGGATTGACAGTATTTGCACCTGAAAATGTCAATCACCCATTGTGGATTGAACGTATTCGTGAAATGAAGCCTGATGTCATTTTTTCTTTCTATTATCGTCACATGTTAAGTGATGAGATCCTGAATTTGGCACCTAAAGGTGCATTTAATTTACATGGCTCTTTATTACCAAAATATCGTGGTCGTGCACCAATTAACTGGGCGATCGTGAATGGTGAAACAGAAACGGGCGTTACTCTGCATAAAATGACAGCGAAAGCTGATGCAGGTGATATTGTTGCTCAAGAAAAAGTGACCATTGCTGACAATGATACTTCTTTGATTTTACATGAAAAAGTAAAAGAAGCAGCGAATAAATTACTCTCTAGTGCATTACCTCATATTGCATCAGGTGATTATTCAACAACTGCACAGGATGAAAGCCAAGCTACTTACTTTGGTCGTCGTTGTGCTGATGATGGTTTAATCGATTGGAATGCAGATGCAAAAACAGTCCACAATTTAGTACGAGCTGTTACTGAACCATACCCAGGTGCATTCACGTTCTTAGGTGAACGTAAAATGATTATCTGGCGTTCACGCACCCTTGCTGATAATCAAGGCAAACGTCCAGGTACTGTTATTTCAACAGAGCCTTTAGTGATTGCATGCGCTAAAGGTGCAATTGAAGTTGTTACTGGTCAAAGTGAAAATGGTCTTTATGTTCAGGGTAGTCGTTTAGCGGCTGAAATGGGTATTGTGACTGATGTTCGCGTTGGACCAAAAGCAACTGCACAAGT
The DNA here is from genome assembly GCF_003144325.1 of Proteus terrae. Classification (GTDB taxonomy): domain Bacteria; phylum Pseudomonadota; class Gammaproteobacteria; order Enterobacterales; family Enterobacteriaceae; genus Proteus; species Proteus terrae. Next base: position 99,800 of record NZ_PENS01000013.1, on the reverse strand, counting down.
TAAACGTCGCAAACGTGTTCTGATTTTAGGTGTGAATGGCTTTATTGGTAACCATCTAACAGAGCGTCTATTAAAAGATGATAATTATGATATCTATGGTATGGATATCGGTTCTTCTGCAATTGAGCGTTTTATTGGAAATCCACGTTTCCACTTTATTGAAGGTGACGTGAGCATTCATACAGAATGGATTGAATACCATATTAAAAAATGTGACGTTATTCTGCCATTAGTTGCTATTGCAACACCAATTGAATATACCCGTAATCCATTACGTGTATTTGAATTAGACTTTGAAGAAAACTTAAAAATTGTACGTTATTGTGTTAAATATAATAAACGTATTATTTTCCCATCCACATCAGAAGTTTATGGTATGTGTGATGATAAAGAATTTGACGAAGATAATTCACGTCTGATTGTTGGTCCAATCAATAAACAACGTTGGATTTATTCTGTATCTAAACAGTTATTAGACCGAGTTATTTGGGCTTATGGTGCCAAAGAAGGTCTGAAATTTACGTTGTTCCGTCCATTTAACTGGATGGGGCCTCGTTTAGATAACTTAAATTCAGCGCGTATCGGTAGCTCTCGTGCAATCACACAATTAATTCTGAACTTAGTTGAAGGTTCACCAATTAAATTGGTTGATGGTGGTGAGCAAAAACGTTGTTTCACTGATATCAATGACGGCATTGAAGCTTTATTCCGTATTATTGAAAACCGTGATAACAAATGTGATGGTCAAATTATCAATATCGGTAACCCAACTAACGAAGCAAGTATTCGCGAATTAGCAGAAATGCTGTTAGATTGCTTCGAAAAACATGAGTTACGTGGCCATTTCCCTCCATTTGCAGGCTTTAAGAAGATTGAAAGTAGCAGTTACTATGGTAAAGGTTACCAAGATGTTGAGCACCGTAAGCCAAGCATTAAAAACGCAGAACGTTTATTGGATTGGAAACCAAGTATCGAAACTCGCCAAACAGTAGAAGAAACATTAGATTTCTTCTTACGTGGTGCAGTTGAAGAATTAGGCACTAAATAGGAATAAATAATGAAGAAAGTTGGTTTGAGGGTTGATGTGGATACTTATCAAGGAACGAAACAAGGTATTCCACAACTGTTGGATGTATTTGCCAGACATAACATTCATGCCAGTTTCTTCTTTAGTGTCGGGCCAGATAATATGGGGCGCCATTTATGGCGCCTTTTAAAGCCCAAATTTTTATGGAAAATGCTGCGATCAAATGCTGCATCACTATATGGTTTAGATATTTTATTAGCTGGGACAGCATGGCCAGGAAAAAAAATTGCTAAAAATTTAGGTTATTTGATGAAAGAAGCCCAAGATGCGGGACATGAAGTTGGCTTGCATTCATGGGATCATCAAGGTTGGCAAGCAAAAGTCGGACGCTGGTCAACAGAAGAATTAATGCAACAAGTTCGTTTAGGTGTTGAAGCACTGGAAAAAGCACTTGAAAACCCTGTAAAATGTTCGGCAGTTGCTGGATGGCGAGCAGATGAACGCGTATTAACAGTTAAAGAAACTTTTCAATTCGATTACAATAGCGATTGTCGAGGAACGCATCCTTTTAGGCCTATTTTAGAAAATGGTTCTATCGGTACGGTGCAAATTCCAGTAACATTACCAACTTATGATGAAGTCGTTGGTATAAAGGTAAAGGATGAAGATTTTAATCAATTTATTATTGATGAAATCAAAAAAGACAGTGGAATACCTGTTTATACTATCCACACTGAAGTTGAAGGAATGTCAAAAGCCGCTCAGTTTGAGCAGTTACTGGCAATGATTGCAAATGAAGGCATCGAATTCTGTCCGTTAAGCGATTTATTACCACAAAATAAAGAAACGCTTCCGATAGGTAAAGTTGTTCGGTCTGACTTTCCAGGTCGAGAAGGCTGGTTAGGGTGCCAACAAGAGGTCTAACGAAACTATGTTGAATAACCGGGCAAGTAAAATCGGGGCCATCCTCTTGGCTCTTTTTTTTGTTCTTACCTACTTATTTCCATTGAACAGCCGGTTATTATGGCAACCAGACGAAACACGTTATGCGGAAATTAGCCGTGAAATGGTGGTGAGCGGGAACTGGATTGTTCCTCATATGCTCGATATTCGTTATTTTGAGAAACCCGTTGCAGGTTATTGGATTAATAATGTTAGCCAATTAATTTTTGGGCATACTAATTTTGCCGTGCGTTTTGGCTCTGTTATTTCTATTCTCTTAAGCACATTACTTGTTTATTTATTGGCAAGAATGATGTGGCGTAATCGCCAAGTTGCTTTTGTTTCTAGTTTAATCTACATGTCCATGTTTCTAGTGTTTAGCGTAGGCACTTACAGTGTATTAGATCCTATGTTAGCGCTTTGGGTTACTGCGAGTATGGTTTGCTGTTTTTGGGCTCTGAAAGCGACGACGGTAAAAACGCGAATATTAGCATGGATAACATTAGGGCTTGCCTGTGGTATGGCCTTTATGACAAAAGGATTTTTAGCGTTAGCTATTCCGGTTATTGTCATGATACCTATCACGTTGTATCAAAAACAATTTACGCAAATGTTACTCTATGGCTTACTTGCGGTGTTGAGTGCCGCATTAATTAGTTTGCCGTGGGCGTTAACTATTGCAAAAGCAGAGCCTGACTATTGGCACTACTTTTTCTGGATTGAACATATTCAGCGTTTTTCAGGTGAAGATGCTCAGCATAGTGCTCCATTTTGGTACTATATTCCAATTGTTTTATTAGGTGTGATCCCTTGGCTTGGTTTACTGCCGGGCTCTTTAATAAGCGCTTGGAAAAAAAGACGTAAACGCCCTGAATTATTTTTCTTATTATGTTGGTTTGTTGTTCCATTCTTATTTTTTAGTATTGCGAAAGGTAAGTTACCAACATATATGTTGCCATTTATGGCGCCACTTGCGATGCTAATGGCAAAATATGGCGTAGATTGCGCACGCAAGTTTAGAATGAAAGCATTGCGTATTAATGGCTATATCAATATTTTTATTGGTGTTGCTGCGGTTATTGCTATCTTAATCATTCAGCTTGTTTCCTCAAAACCTATTTATATGCCTTATGAATGGTCTAAATGGGTCTTAGCTATTGTTGCATTCTCTTTATGGGGGATCATCGGTTATCTTTGCTCCACACTTAATGGTAAGCATTGGTTGTGGGCTGCATCTTGCTCATTAGGTGTGAGCTTATGCATTGGACAAGCGATCCCTAACAGCAGCGTTGATGGAAAACTACCTCAAGAATTTATTCGTCAAAATATTGATACATTAAATACCAGTAAATATATTGTGAGTAATAGCGTGGGGATTGGTGCTGGATTGGCATGGGAATTACAGCGTAGTGATATTTATCTTTATGAAAGAACTGGCGAATTAACTTATGGTATTGAAGAATATCCTGATTCTCAGCATAAGTTAATTAAACCTGATAATTTTGCTCTGTGGTTAGAGCAAGCAAGAAAAGAAGGTAATGTGTCAGTCGTTATTACGTTTAAAGATCCTAAGAAATTAGCACAATTGCCAAGACCTGAAGAGCTGGTGACAAACCATCGAGTTGCTATTTTAACTTATGAGAAGCGTAATTAATGTCATTTGTTTTATTGCTAATCGTGAGCTTTTTGACCTGCATAGGACAGGTGTGTCAAAAACAAGCGGTGGTTAGCTGGCAAAGTGATTCATTAACAAAAGCCAGAAAAACGATTTTCTGGCTTTTTGTTGCCATTACAATGCTTGGCTTGGGTATGCTTTTTTGGTTACGACTATTACAAATTCTCCCACTAAGTATCGCTTATCCTATGTTAAGCATTAATTTTATTGTAGTGACATTAATTGGCCAGTTTGTTTATAAAGAGTCTGTTAATGTGAAACATTGGATTGGCATCACATCAATTATGGTCGGCATTGTATTAATGAGTATACAAGCATGAAAGGCTATTTATGGGCGATTGGAAGCGCGCTATTAGTGACAGCAGCTCAATTGTTGTTAAAGTTTGGTATGTCTGAACTACCAGAACTACAGCTAGAAAAACAGTGGTTTGATTTCACATGGCTATGGGCGAATATAGCGCCAATTGCTATCGTGTTTGTTGGTCTTATCGGTTATGTCCTTTCTATGGTTTGCTGGCTATTCACTTTACGTACCATTCCTTTAAATAAAGCCTATCCGCTGATCAGTTTGAGTTATGTGTTTGTTTATATTCTTGCAGTGATATTACCGTGGTTTCAAGAAACACCATCATGGACAAAAACAGCGGGCGTAGCATTTATCATGATTGGAGTGTGGCTGATAAGTCAAAAAACGAAAGAGACACAATCACACTAACTTAATGATTATAGAATTTATTTTCTGATCCTTGTTGTTAATTGTGCGATTTATTCTACCAATCATCATTCATTCATCTTCAATAGCTTGTTTTTGCTTAAAAAAGCAGATAGATTTTAAAATCTATGGTAACAATAATGGTGGATGCAATGAGAAAGTCCGTTTTCTATCCTTTCTTACTCTGTATTATTCTGCTGGCTGGGTGTTCATCTGGTCCGTCGAAGCGTATTCCACCAGCACCTCCCTTAAAAACACAACTTTCCGATCCTATCATGGTGATAGTGCAATTGAAGTCACAACTTGAGCAATGGTATGGTACGCCATATAGCTACGGTGGAATGACTCCTTCTGGTATTGATTGCTCAGGTTTTGTGTATAAAACTTACAGTGATCGCTTTGATATAAAACTTCCACGAATGACCATTGATCAAACCAAATATGGTACACAAATCAGCAAAAGTGATTTAATGCCAGGTGATTTGGTTTTCTTCAAAACGGGAGGGGGTGAGAATGGGCTCCATGTTGGTATTTATGATACTGATAATACATTTATTCACGCATCAACTAGCAAAGGGGTAACTCGTTCGTCGCTTGATAACGTCTATTGGAAAAAAACATTCTGGCAAGCTCGCCGATTGTAGTTTCGTGCCATTTAACAGCCTAATATATTGAGAGTTATGGTATCTTATACCTTATTTTCTTCATATAGGTATTCCTTATGTCAGGCAAATTGCGTCTGTTAATTTCCGAGTCTTATGATCCTTGGTTTAACCTTGCTGTTGAAGAGTGTATTTTTAGACAAATGCCCGCTGATCAACGAGTGCTTTTCCTTTGGCGTAACGATAATACGGTAGTTATTGGTCGAGCACAGAATCCATGGAAAGAGTGTAATACCCGTAAAATGGATGAAGATGGTGTGAAGTTAGCTCGTCGCTCAAGTGGTGGTGGTGCCGTTTTCCATGATCTTGGTAATACCTGTTTTACCTTTATGGCGGGAAAGCCTGAGTATAATAAAACGATTTCAACTCAAATTATTCTTGATGGATTATTAAAAGCGGGCATTAATGCTACGGCATCAGGACGTAATGATTTAGTGGTTCCTCAAGATGATGGTGAAAGAAAGGTTTCAGGCTCAGCTTATAAAGAGACAAAAGATCGCGGTTTTCATCATGGCACATTATTAATAAATGCTAACTTATCTAGATTAGCTAATTACCTCAATCCAGATCCGAAAAAGCTTCAAGCTAAAGGGATTACTTCTGTACGCTCCCGAGTGGCTAATTTAGTTGAGCTCAAACCAGATATTACCCACAAAAAACTCTGTGAAACTATCACTGAAAGCTTTTTTGAATACTATGGTGAGAGAGTAGAAGCAGAGATTATATCACCACAAAAATTACCTGATTTACCCGGTTTTGAAGAAACGTTTGCTAAGCAAAGTAGTTGGGAATGGAATTTTGGGCAAGCTCCTGCATTTTCACATCTTTTAGATCACCGTTTTAAATGGGGAGGTGTTGAGCTACATTTTGATATTGAGCGTGGCAATGTTATCAGAAGCCAAATATATACAGACAGTTTAGATCCCGCACCATTAGAAACATTATCTGATATGCTGGTAGGGGAACGTTATACACCTGAGTCTTTAAAAGGGCTTATTGAGCAACTCATTGTGCGTTATCCTAATAATAAAATAGAGCTTAATGAGCTTCAAGAATGGCTTGTTGCAGCGATAGCGTGATTATTATTAATGTTAGAAAATAATAAAAAACCAGCTAAAAGAGCTGGTTTTTTCATGAAGAATAATGTGATGTGAAACTGATTAGTGATTTTCACATGACATAAAGCAATGAGTGTCTGGCATTTTGCCATTTTCTCTAAATTTAGCGGGTGTAGTATTGAAATGCTTTTTAAAGATACGTGTAAATGTTGCTTGGGAGCTAAAGCCATACATTAAAGCGATATCTAAAATAGACATATCTTTTTCTTGTAATGATTTAGCCGCTTCTAATAAGCGACGTTTACGAACATATTCGCCTAATGTACAACCTTTAAAATCTTTAAAAATGCGTTGCAAGTGCCACTTCGAGTAGCCGCTTTTATTTGCAATCGTATCGATTTTTATACCTTCGTTACGTTGTAACTGGGTTTCTAACCATTTCAGAATATCATTAACGACATTTTCAGCCATAAAACCTCCCACAAAAATGGTGGGGACACAGTGCCCAAGTAAATAGAATAGTAACGTATGTTATTTATAATCTATTTTAAGCATGGGGGAAATAACAGGTAGGCAAAAAGTGCTTTTCGTGATTGATAATCATTATCACAACGATAGGTGTGGCTTATATAGCTCAAGTAAGGTTCAGTTTATTGAATCTTTATGATTAAAAATGTTATTTTGTATGACTTTTACTTTGTTGAATTTATTGATTTATTTTTTAGCATAATAGCTCTGTTATATCTTTTATTTTTAGTTTTGTTATGTTTTTTTGTGCGAAATAAAAGCTAATCATTGATTAAGATGTATTTTAGAGTCAGTTTATTTGACTAAATATTGAAAAAATGAAATAAGATTTATTAATCAATTGGTGTGGTATTACCTTTACTTTTTTATTTTCAATTGATCAGTTTATTGAGAATAAATTAACTAAGCCACCCCTTAAAAAAATAAAGCTAAGAGGTGACTTAGTAAAAATAACCATGGCTAAAATTCTTTTAAGGACGTAGAAATACTTGAGGATAAAAATGTTCTGGATGAGTATTAACACTCACATCTGCACCATACCATTTTTGAATATTCTCGGTTGTGAGTACACTGTGTGGTGTGCCTTCACAAACTAGCTTTCCTTGATGCAGTAATAAAATTCTATCAGCATAAAGAGACGCTAAATTAAGATCATGCAAAACACAACACACCATAAGATTTTGTGTTTTTGCTAATTGTTTTAATAAACGTAAGCTATGTTGCTGGTGGTAAAGATCAAGTGCGGAGGTTGGCTCATCAAGGAATAAGACAGCTTCTTGTGGCATAGGGTGCCATAATTGCGCTAACACTCTAGCAAGCTGTACACGTTGTTGCTCACCGCCCGATAATTGGCGATAGTCTCTATCCTTAAATTTTAAACAATCCGTTTGTAGCAGCGCAGTCTCAATTGCAATTTTCTTATGTTGTTGTCCATGAGGCGTTCTTCCCATAGCAACCACTTCTTCTACTGAAAATGAAAATGAAAGCTGACTGTTTTGTCGCATAACAGCGCGGTTTTGCGCTAATTGTTGGCTATTCCATTGTGAATAGGTTTTTTGTTTAAAATAACACTGACCTTGCGTTGGTGTTGTATAGCCTGTTAATAAGCGTAATAGCGACGATTTTCCTGCACCATTAGGACCAATAATGGTAACCAATTCCCCTGCATTAAGTGAAAGAGACACATCATCAATAATGGTCTTATTGCCAATTTGATAAGTTAAATTATTTCCATAGAGCAATGGCGTGTTTTGTTTTTCAATCATGACATTCTTCCTGCGGGTTGTCGTAAGATAAGCCAAAGGAAATAAGGGCCACCAATTAATCCAGTAATGAGTCCAACAGGGATTTCAGCTGGAGATACTAGTGTTCGTGATAATGTGTCAGCGGCGAGTAACAGTGTTGCACCACCCAAAATGGTGGCAGGTAATAACCATACATGATTACTACCAATACGCATGCGAATAAGGTGTGGAACCACAAGTCCAATAAATCCAATAACACCACTCAGTGCAACAGCACAACCAATTAGGATGGCGCTAAGAAGTAACAAAATAAACTTGGTTCTTCTTACATTTAGTCCTAAGTAATGTGCCTCTTCATCACCCAGTTGTAATAGGTTTAATTTATGGCTTTGCCAACATGCCAAAATACTGACGGGAATGATCACAAGAGTAGCAATAGATAAGGTTTTCCAGTCAATCTGGCTTAATGAACCCATCATCCAAAGAGAGAATTGACGTAATTGTTGGTCAGTGCTGATGTAACTTAATACACCAATAAAGGACATACAAAGCGCATTGATAGCAATACCGGCAAGCAATAACCGCGCTAAATTACCATCACTCAATTGATGTAATGAGAAGATAATCATTGCTACAATTAAGCCGCCAACAAAGGCGGCGACAATATGACTGTAGAATGCAAAGGCTGGCGAAAAAGAGAACGGTAGAATAATAACGATGGCAACCATTAGTGCTGCACCGCTACTAATACCCAATAAACCGGGATCAGCTAACGAATTTCTAAATAATCCCTGCATTATAGCGCCGGATATTGCTAAAGCACCTCCAACAAGAATGGCTAATAATACGCGAGGTAAACGGATATCTAGCCAAATTTGCCATTCCATGTCATCAAAAGAGCTATTCCATAATGTATGAAACGAAAGGGCTAATGCTCCGCTATTCACAGAAATTAATGTAACGGTAGTGAGCAAAAAGAGTAAGAGTAGAATACTCACCCACGGTGAACGAAAACGAGACATTATTGCTCCAACGCTTGACGAATTTGATGCATGACTTCTGGTGTTGAAAGGGTAAAGCCTAATAACCCCATGTCATCAACAACAACATAATGCTTATTTTTACCCGCAGGTGTGTATTTTATGCCGGGTAATTCCCATAGTTTCTCAATTCCGCCAATGCCTTTAATACCTTCTTTGGTTACAAGCAAAATATCAGGTTGGCTTGCAATAACACCTTCTTGAGAAAGTGGACGATAGCTTGTAAATCCTTGCATGGCATTTTTACCACCAACCAGTGAAATAATGGTATCTGCGGCAGTATCTTGACCCGCAGCCATTGGAATAACGCCACCATGACTCATGATATAAATGACTTTCTTATCGATAGGAGTGGTTGAAATTTGTTTGATAGAGAGGGCGAGTTTCTCTTTTAGTTGATTGCCTTCTTGTTCTCTATTTAAAGCAGTCGCAATAGTGTCTATTTTTTCATTAATGGCTTCTAATGAATGTGTACCTGTAATGGTTTTTACAGCGACTCCGGCTTCTTTAATGCGGCGTAATGCCAAAGAAGGGCGAGCTAATTCGCTGGTAATGATCAAGGTTGGTTTGACAGATAAGATCCCTTCAGGGTTTAGCATTCGCATATAACCTACATCAGGAAGCGTTTTCACTTGTTCAGGAACTAAGCTGGTGCTGTCTCTTGCAATAATTTGCTCGCCTGCACCTAATGCGAAAACAATTTCTGTAATATCACCACCAATAGTAACGATACGTTCATTAGCTGAAGTGATGAACGACATTACGCTACACAGGATCAAAAGAAGCCATTTTTTCATTAAATCATTCTCCGATTAGGCGGTTTTAGTGAGAGTATTCACTTGTTCACGCCATTGTTGTTGCTCGGCAGTGCCTTCAGTACGTTGTCCATAGAGTTGAGCAATTTGTTGCCCCTTGCTATCAAAGATCTCAAGGCTAGTAACAAACCCATCTTGAGTTGGTTTGCGTGTTACCCAACTTTCTGCAATTTCACTTTCAATTAAATGAAGAGTAAAAGCAGGATTGAAAACATTGATCCAAACTTGTTCGCTATTTTCAAATTGATGAGGGACTAGGCGGTCAATTTGACCTGTGAAAATTTGTACACAGCCACGGCTACCGACAAATATCATGATCTCGTTTTGTTCTTCTTTGGCGAGTTCTAACAAGGTTTTCAGGGCGTTGTTTTCGACTTGATAAGCAAGATCATCAGGAACAGCTTTGAATGCTTGTTGACGACTTAAGTTATTTTCTTTTAGTAATTTGAAGAATTGGTGAACATCAGTCATTGAACGCCACTGTTGTTCAAGTTGTTCCGCTAATTCATTACTAACGGGTGTGTTTGAGTAGGGTTCAACAGGTGTGATATCGAGAGCCGGGTTTTCTTCCAATAAGAATGATTGAATAAGTGCATCCCATTCATCCATATTTGTGTTATCTGTCGTATAGACTTTATGTAATGCATCACCATGCATATCAAAGAACTGAATACTATAACGCGTTCCTTTTGATGTCTCTTCGGTAAGTGCAAAAATGCTTGACCAATAAGCGAAGAAAAAGCGTAAATCCATTGCTCGCGGGTTTAAAATTAAGCCAGCATGATCGCTAAAACGGGCATTTGTGTATTCACCAAGATGTTCGTGAACGGCGATATCGTTACGAGTAATGGCTTTGACTTCACCCACTTTACTTAAGGCTTTTAATAATTCTTGTACATCATTGCGTAGACGTTTTGCATCATGCCCTACACGGGCGTGAGTGAGTTCAGCTTCACTGACATTTAAGTAAGAAGCGAGATCACGCGCATACGGTGCTTTTTTGTCCGTTTTAGCTTGCAGGTAGCTCTCATAAAGAGATTTATTCACAGAAACTCCTATTGTATCGTTGATTTTATTGTTAATTACCATTGATAACTCACAAGTACTTTTGCATTTCGGCCTTCTTGAGGAATACCTGCAGAAGAATAATAAGTTTTATCAAATGCGTTACTCAGTACAAATGAGGTTGTTAGCCCCTTAAATGAGGCATCACCCTCATAACGAAGGTAAAAATCATTAACGCCATAACCTGCCTGTTGGCGATTGCTTGGACGATTAAAACGGTCATGTTTGGTAAAGTCCGTTTTCTTAGTAAATTGACCAACCCAACCCACAGAAAAATCAGTACTTGGTACAGGAACATCAAAGCGACTGGTTAATGTATCTGGCTCAATTGAGGTAATTGAGGCATTAGTCGCATTATCTTTCCCTTTGGTATGGTTGTAAGCTAAATCCCAATTAAAGAATTTTGATTGGTAGCTCATAGAAACATCCCACCCCCAAATAGTTGCTCTTGGAATATTTGTTGATTGTGTATATCCCTGAAAAATAGCAACATCTGCATCAATATAATCTTTTGCACGAGTATTGAAATGGGCAGCTTTAATTTTCAGATTATCATTATTAGATAATAAGTCGTCGAATTGAAAACCGAATCCGTATTCAGTTGTTGAATTGGTTTCAGGCTTTAAATTAGGATTTGGACGCCAATAGTTTGTTGGTGCGCCGGGGAAAGGTGCATCAAAATGTTTTGCATCGTTATACATCTCACCTAAAGTTGGTGCTCTAAATGCCTGTGAGTAAGAGGTATAAAGCATCGACCAATCAGTGGGTGTAATACTGATTGCTCCTTTTGATGACCATTTATCCGCAGTAATATCATCATAACGATCGTTTTGGCTTTTATATTTGTCAAAACGCGTTCCTAAAATTAAGGAGACAGGTAAATCACGTAAAGTGACTTCATCTTGTACCCAACCTGACATAAAGCGGATATCGGCTTGTGGGAAGCTTTCTGCATTTTGGCTTGGTGATTGTTTTTGTTTATAAACTTCGCCACCATAAGTCAATCCATGTGATGCAAAGCTGTATGTACCTACTTGTGAGCGGTTTTCGAGTTTTACGCCATAGGTTTTTTGTTCTCGACCTTCAAATCCTTTTTGTATCGTTTTGGCATTGATATCAACTTGACTGTAGTAAGCCTGTGTTTTCAAATTAATCCATTGTGAATCTGAAGGATCAAATTGATAGGTTAGCTGAACATCTTTTTGTGTCGTGGTGCGATCAGTTTCTACATTTGTAAGTGTAGGGTTTGAGGGAACTTGAGGGTTTTTGGGTTGATTTGTATTGTTATGATAATAGCGGAATTGTCCACTTAACGTGTTGCTATCATCAATTAACCAACGCCCTTTAGAAAGAAGATTAATAATGGTTTCGTCATTTTGAGCACGATAACCGCCACCATAGCGGGTATCGCCTTTGTCGCGAGCTGATAATGCAATAAGTCCATCAAGGTTATCGTGTCTACCAAAAGCAGTGACACCTAAACCTTGGCTATGTTGAGCGGTATTACCAAGACCAGTAACACGTACGCCCCCTTGTTCGTTTTTTGAAAGCAGATCGCTTGCATCAACAGTATCGTAAGCGATAACACCGCCAAGAGCTCCACTACCATATAAAAGAGCAGAAGGGCCACGAATAACTTCAACTTGTTTTATAAGCAAAGGATCGACAAAAATACTGTCGATATGACCAGTATCTGTTCCTTGGCGCACGCCATCTACAAGTGTCAGTATTCCATTTTTACTGTATCCACGCATACTGATGGTTTCACCATTAGTACGACCTGCCCCTGAAATAGAAATTCCAGGTACATGACGAAGTAATTCAGAAGCACTTCCTGCAGTTTCTGACAACGCATTGTTATTTTTTATAACCGTTGACATCATGGGCAATGTAAAGCTGTCGCGTTCATTACCTGTTGCATAAACAGTAAGTACCTCTGATTTTCTTCCCTCATTAGTTTGTGTTTTCTCTTGTGCAGACACACAAGCAGAAGAGACAGCAACAGCCAGCAAACTAAATTTTATCAATAAAGATGACTGAGACATGCAGATGGATCTCCGTTATTGAATGGGCTGTTAAACAGCCCTTTGTTATATAAATCATTGCTCCTCATCTACCAGCGATAACTGACGGACATTTTGATATTTCTACCTTCTTGTGGCACACCTAATGCCGAGAAATATTCTCGATTAAAGGCATTAGAAAGTACCAATGCAGCTTGAATATCTTTATTGTTTTGAGATTGATAACTGATTAAAAAATCATGAATACCATAGCCGGGATATTGAGTAATCAGCTCTTGCATTCGATTTGTTGTTTTACCTTTTACGTGAGGCGCTCTTCCTTTATGTGTGCCTTTATTTTCTGTTGCACTGGCAAATTTTCCTGACCACCCTAATGAGAAGGGGGTTTTAGCAATAGGAAGTTGAATAAAGGTTGTAAGTACTTCAGGGCGAACAGGCGAAATGGTTTCATGCGTAGTTAATTCAAGGGTTCGAGTACGATTATAACCAAGCCCAATAGAAATTAATGGATGTGAATAGCGTAATCCGAGATCAACACCGTCGATAAGTGCCTGAGGAATATTAATGGCTTGCAGATGAAGTTTTTTCGTTAATACACGAGCATCCCAAATGTCATATGTAATATAGTCTATCGCTTTCGTATCAAAATAAGCTACATTCAGAGAAAATTCATCATCAGATGCTAATAAGTGCGAAAAAGTCAGTTTTCCACCATATTCCCAAGTACGGTTTTTTTCAGGGCTAAGATTAGGATTAGGGATCCAAAATCCTTTTGCTGTACGACCAAAAATAGCCGGTATTTCAAAATGAAGAGAGTCGTTAAACATTTCATTTAGCGTTGGTACTCTCATATTGGTTGAATATGAGGTATAGAGTTGTAACCATTGTGTTGGTGTAAAGGTTAGGGCAATATTTTTACTAATATTGTTTTCACTTGTTTGATGAAAATCGGGTTTATGTTGTTTAAAATCCTCTAAAAGCGAATTTAGCTCACTTTGAGGTTTATTTTTATAATAGTGATAACGCAAACCAGTTGTTAATGCTAAAGGTAAATGTGGTGTCGAGAGCTGACTTTCTACCCAACCAGCAACATAAACCATTTTTGCAAGAGGGAAGTTTTTTGCCGCTTGGTTAGAAACCATTTTTTGTTGATAAGCTTCTGTGCCTAAAATGATTTTTTGATTTAATTTATCTGAATAGGAAAATTGAGAGTTATTCTCAATTTTTAGCCCATAAGTTAATTGTGTCCGATCTTCATTTCTACCTATTTTCCCTTGTTGGTTTTTTCTACGTTGATAATCAGAAAGGGAAGTATCGGTTAAAAATATTTGATTAATATTGAATTGTGAGTAATACAAATGACTGGTTAAATTAATCCAACTTTGTATTTCAGGCTCATAATGATAAGTGACAGAATAATTTTTCTGTTTAGATTGTCGTTCTACTTGGTTACTTTCATTCTTACCAAACCCACCCATGCGATGCAAAACTTCTCGCTGAGTACCTTTATTCTCATAGTGTCTTGCTGAAAAAATAAGGGTCTGATTTTCTGTTGGATAGAGATAGGCTTTAGCAAAAAAATTATTAATATGTTCGTGATTTTCGAGTTTGTCACCACTTGCTAAGTGAATAGGACCTCGTTGGCGTTGGCTATATGCGAACAAACCTTCAGCAATATCGTGTCGTCCCGCAATAATCCCTCCATAAGTGAAGTGCCTATCAGCAGATGAAAGCGAGGTAAATAATTTAGTACTGAGTTTCTCATCTATTTTTAATAAGTTACGAGGCTCAAGCGTTTGAAATGAAACAACACCGCCCATTGCCCCATTACCGTGTAATACAGGGGATGAACCATGTTTTATATCAATACGTTTCACTAATGAAGGATCGAGAAAAATACCACCTAAGTTATTGATAGTATTTTCTAAAGGTTGCTCGATACCATCGACTAAGATCTTAACGCCTTTTTGATCATAGCCACGCATAAGGATGTTTGCGCCATTTGTAACACCTGTTCCTGATAGGGTTGCACCAGCCACTTTATTTAGCATTTCACCAGTGGTTGATGCAGTTTGTGCTTGAGGTGTCGAACTATCAATAATGGAATGAAAGTCGTGAGTTGTTTTATCAATGGAATGACCGACAACCGTTAGAGAGTCCATCTCTGTATTATCTGATTGTGCAGAGGCAATAGGGGAGTACAACAAGCAAAGTGCTGTCGCTATACCTGAATATTTGAAATGTTTTTTCAGCATACACATACCATAAATGTCCATAAAAAGTCCTTGTATATGGAGTTATTTAGCTGGCTGCCTAGCTGAGGGAGTAGGTGGCTTGCACGTTATTGTCAAAATGATTATTTAGTCAGGATTAATTTTCCCGCCTTTGTTTGACGCAGTTGATACAACTCTCCGTTATGTTGAATGTAAACCACGCCATCTTTACCCAATAACTCAATGCTATTGATTGATTGAATTATTGAAGAATGAGAATTCTGTTTAGTTAAAGAACTATCCAAATTATTAGCTTTTTTATTCATAATACACTAAGAGTAATAAGCGTTATCATTATGATAATCATTATCGTTAACAAAAGTGTTTAGACAAGCTTTTTTTAACGTAAACTGGTAAATTTAAGTCATATTGTGAATAACTAAACGCTATGCGATGAAAATTAAAACAATGGAATAAAAGGGACTTATATTTTTCTCAAAATATAACGTCAATAAAGGGGGGGAATTTAGATGAAAACAGAAGACAAAATAAAAGGGGTAAAGGTTACCCCTTAATAAATAAGTTTATCGAAATCGACTCTCAACGGCTTGTGCTAATAATTCAAGAAGTTGTTCTGTGTCATTCCAACTTAAACAAGGATCAGTGATCGATTGCCCATAATTAAGCGGTTTATTTTGTACGACTTTTTGTGAGCCTTCTTGTAAAAAGCTCTCAGCCATCACACCTACAATCGCTTGTGAGCCATCTTTAATTTGCTGACCAACATTTCTGGCTACTTCTAATTGGCGACGATGAATTTTTTCACAGTTGCCATGACTAAAATCGATAATAAGATGCTCTGGTAAATCTACTTGTTTTAGTGCATCAACCGCATCAGCGATATCACTTGCGTGATAATTCGGCTTTTTACCTCCACGCATAATAATATGACCATAAGGATTACCACTGGTTTGGTAAATCGTCATACGGCCATTTTTATCAGGTGATAAGAAAGTATGACTTATACGAGAAGCGCGAATAGCATCAATAGCAATACGGGTATTACCATCGGTGCCATTTTTGAACCCCACAGGGCAAGAGAGTGCAGAAGCCATTTCACGATGAACTTGGCTTTCAGTTGTTCTTGCACCAATGGCGCCCCAACTAATTAAATCTGCAATATATTGGCCTGTAACCATATCGAGAAATTCAGTTGCAGTGGGTAAACCTAATGCATTTATTTCAATTAATAGCTTTCTCGCAAGGCGAATACCTTCGTTGACATTGCAAGAATTATCAAGGTAAGGATCGGAGATTAAGCCTTTCCAGCCAATGACTGTACGTGGTTTTTCAAAGTAGGTTCTCATGACGATTTCTAAGCGCTCATGATAATGCTCTTTTAGCTGATTAAGCTTAGTGGCGTACTCTTTGGCGGCTTTAGGATCATGAATAGAACAAGGCCCTACAATTACTAATAGTCGTTTGTCTTCGCCGGTAAGGATCGCTTCAATTCGTTTACGTGCTGATGTGATATTTTGGGTTATCTCATCAGAAATGGGGAACTCTTTTGCTAAGGTTTCTGGTGTTACCAGACTGTCTAGCACCTTAGTCCGTAGTTCGTCAGTCTTTAACATAATTCATCTCAATAAATATACAGGGTAAGTCTACCCAGTGATTAAGATCACAATAAACGAAATTCAGCTAATTTCAACAGCGTTCACAGAGAAAAACGAATAAAAAAGTCGCCAGAAAGAGTTAAAACATTCTTCTCGCTAATCCCATAGAATCAATTACCTTGGTTGAAATTTCTTCAACAGAATAATTAGTGGTGTTGAGATAAGGAATATTGTTTTTTCTAAAAAGGGCTTCCACTTCAGCTAATTCGATTCTACATTGGCGAATTGATGCATAACGGCTATTTTCACGACGTTCACTTCGGATAGCAGCAAGACGTTCTGGTGCAATGGTTAAGCCAAATAATTTATGCTGATATTCTTTTAGTTCCGCTGGTAGTTTTAAGAAATCCATATCATCTGCAGTAAATGGATAGTTAGCAGCTTGAATACCAAATTGCATAGCTAAATAGAGGCTGGTGGGCGTTTTTCCACAACGAGAAACACCAATTAATATCACTTGAGCTTGGTCGAGATTCCGTAATGATATACCATCATCATGGGAAAGGGTGTATTCGATTGCAGCAATACGAGCATCATATTTGCTAAGGTTTTTTTCAGTTAATCCGTGGGTTTTGTTTAATTTTGGTGATGCCTGGATCCCCATTTCTTTTTCGAGTGGTATTACGAGAGATTGCACAATATCCTGACAAAAACCTTCACTACTATTTATTATCTGTTTAACTTCAGGGCTGATAATAGAATAAAAAACAAGAGGCTTAGCACCACTCTTTTTATAAATTTCAGAGATTTTCTGTTTTATTTCTTCAGCTCTTTCTACAGTAGAAACAAAAGGTAATGTATAACTTTTCATTTTTAATGGAAATTGAGAAAGTACCGCATGGCCTAATACTTCTGCCGTAATTGCTGTACCATCAGAGATAAAAAAGACTGTCCTATCAATGGGTTCATTATTATCACAATTAATAGAATTCAAGCTTAATATCATAACGCTCACCTTTTTTTAGCTGAATTAGCAAATCAAACAATATTATCTAAAGCATTTTTAGTGATTATAAAGGATAAAAAAATAAAGTTTTCTGGTTGATCGATTCACCTTTCTATATTCAGCATCACATTGTGATACGCTTATTTACGTTGTCATTTTGACAGCGGGTTTTTCTTTTTTTCTCTCTCTCATAATTGTTTAAAAAAGGATTGTTCTCAATGTCCAGCAATAGCCTCACCCCGTGCAATGTGCTTTGGTATAACCAATTAGGTATGAATGACGTTGATCGTGTTGGTGGGAAAAATGCTTCCCTCGGTGAAATGATCACAAACCTAGCGGAACTGGGTGTTTCTGTTCCTAATGGGTTTGCTACCACAGCGCAAGCGTTTAATGATTTTCTGGAACAGAGCGGTATCAATCAGCGTATTTATGAATTACTTGATAGCGTTGATGTTGATGATGTTAATCAACTGGCTCAAGCAGGTAATCAAATTCGCCAGTGGGTAATTGATACACCTTTTACGCCTCAGTTTGAAAAAGACATTCGCGATGCTTATCTCACATTAAGTGAAGGTGAATCTGAAGCTTCATTTGCCGTTCGTTCATCTGCGACTGCAGAAGATATGCCTGATGCTTCTTTTGCCGGTCAACAAGAGACGTTTTTAAACGTTCAAGGTATTGATGCCATACTCGTTGCAATCAAACACGTATTTGCCTCGTTATTTAACGATCGCGCAATCTCTTATCGTGTTCACCAAGGTTATGATCACCGTGGTGTTGCATTATCTGCTGGCGTTCAACGTATGGTGCGTTCTGATCTCGCTTCTTCAGGTGTGATGTTTACCATCGATACTGAATCTGGATTTGATCAAGTTGTCTTTATTACATCAGCTTATGGTTTAGGTGAAATGGTTGTACAGGGTGCTGTTAACCCGGATGAGTTTTATGTACACAAGCCAACTTTAGCAAAAGGTCTACCTTCTATTGTTCGTCGTAATCTTGGCTCTAAAAAGATCCAAATGGTTTACGCAGACAGCGTTGAACATGGTAAACAAGTCCGTATCGAAGATACGCCAGAGCCACTGCGCAATCGTTTCTCTTTGACTGATCATGAAGTTCAGGAGCTAGCTAAACAAGCTGTATTGATTGAACGCCACTATGGTCGTCCAATGGATATCGAATGGGCTAAAGATGGACATAATGGTCGTTTATACATTGTTCAGGCTCGCCCAGAAACTGTTCGTTCTAACCAACAAGTGATGGAACGCTATCAATTAAATGAAAGTGGCTCTGTTATTATCGAAGGCCGTGCTATTGGTCATCGTATTGGTACGGGTGCCGTTAAAGTTATCCATAACTTAAGTGAGATGGATAGAATTGAAGCGGGTGATGTGTTGGTTACTGACATGACAGATCCAGATTGGGAACCTATCATGAAGAAAGCCTCTGCGATTGTGACTAATCGTGGTGGTAGAACATGTCACGCTGCAATTATTGCTCGTGAATTGGGTATTCCAGCGGTTGTGGGTTGTGGTGATGCAACAGAATGTATTGCTGAAGGACAAGTTGTAACTGTTTCTTGTGCTGAAGGTGACACAGGGTTTGTTTACGATGGCAAACTGGATTTTTCTATTCAGAGCTCTGAAATCGATAATATGCCTGAATTAGGGCTCAAAATCATGATGAACGTCGGTAATCCTGATCGTGCATTTGATTTTGCAGGCTTACCAAATGATGGTGTCGGTCTTGCGCGTTTAGAATTTATTATTAACCGTATGATTGGTGTGCATCCCCGCGCATTACTAGAGTATGACGACCAAACTGAAGCACTGAAAGCTGAAATCAATGAAATGATGGCAGGCTATGAATCTCCAGTTGAGTATTACATTAGTAAATTAACGGAAGGGATTGCAACATTAGCAGCAGCATTCTGGCCTAAACGCGTTATCGTTCGTTTATCTGACTTTAAATCTAACGAATATGCCAACTTAGTGGGTGGCGATCGTTATGAACCAGATGAAGAGAACCCAATGTTAGGATTCCGTGGTGCGGGCCGTTATGTTTCTGACGATTTCCGTCGCTGTTTCTCGCTTGAATGTGAAGCGGTAAAACGTGTTCGTAATGATATGGGCTTAGAGAATGTTGAGGTCATGATCCCATTTGTTCGTACTGTACGCCAAGCTGAAGAAGTTATTGATGAATTAGCGGCAAATGGTTTGAAACGTGGTGAGAATGGCTTAAAAGTCATTATGATGTGTGAAATTCCATCAAATGCCTTATTAGCAGATAAATTCTTAGAACACTTTGATGGTTTCTCTATCGGCTCTAACGATATGACCCAATTAACATTAGGTCTTGATCGAGATTCAGGTGTGGTCTCTGCACTGTTTGATGAACGCAATGATGCAGTGAAAGCATTATTATCAATGGCAATCCAAGCCGCTAAACGTAATGGAAAATATGTGGGTATTTGTGGTCAAGGACCTTCTGACCATGAAGATTTTGCACAATGGCTAATGGAAGAGGGAATTGATAGTTTATCTTTAAACCCAGATACCGTAATTAAAACTTGGGTAAAATTAGCACAATAGAATTAATATCATTGCTATAAATAAAAAGCTCACAATATAATGTGAGCTTTTTTTATACAATTATTAAATAATAGGCAAAAAAAAAGCCTATCATGGGCTGACAGGCAAAGACTACACACAGCAATATTTTATATTCTTTAATCTCGCCAATTAATCTATTAATATGAAAGGCAAAATTATTAATTTGATGAAATATTTGTTTCGTTGATATTTATATTAAGAGAAATGCGTTAATTATGCTCTAAGAATTATCTCAATAAAAAGAATATAAGCTTATTTGAAAGTGAATATAACTTGCTGGTAACAAACAGGTTTAAAAAAATGTAATTTGTTTCAAATTGTAAGTTTCAATATAAAAATATAATAGTTTATTCCTAAATTGATAATCTTTATTAAACTTTACTCTGTTATTTTTAGAGCATGTAAGTAGCTACACTTACATGCTCCATTATTATTTATTCTTTTTCGATAAAGTTTTTATTCATAAATTCTACTGTTTCAGTTAAATCAGGATTAGGTTTTGGTACTTCATTAATCCATGCATTTAATAAGCTATGTGCAACAGCAAGAACAACAGGGCCAATAAATAATCCAATCATACCTAATGTTAAAATCCCCCCAATAACACCCGTAAGAATTAATACCATAGGCAAATCAGCACCCATTTTGATTAAATAAGGTCGTAATACACCATCCATTGTTGCAACGGCGCCCCCCCAAATCACCATAACAATGCCCCAAGTGGTATCACCTGTCCAAAATAGCCATAAAATGGAAGGGATCAGTACTAATAAAGGGCCTATTTGAGCAAGGCAGCAAATAAACATAATGACCGTTAATACAGTCGCATAAGGTACGCCAGACACAGCGAGACCGATACCACCAACAATCGCTTGAATTAATGCGGTTAAAACCACGCCTAATGCGACAGCACGAATAGACATGGATGCAAGTAAGATTGCAGCATCACCACGCTGACCGGCTAAACGAATGGCAAAATGACGTAACCAAGATACGACATTTTCGCCTTGTAAAAACAGTAAGCCAGAAAATAACAACATCACACCCAAATGTAGGGCAAATCGACCAATATTTAAGGCTTGAGCAAAAAACCAGTTTGCAGCTTGTCCGACATAAGGCTGGATTTTTGAGATTAACGCATTACCACCAGAGACAAGGATAGAGTGCCATGTATCATAAAGCTTGCTCCCTATCATTGGGATTTCGTTAAGCCATAATAATTGAGGCGGCTGAATATTCGAAGGTGATTTTGCTAATTCTATTAAAGGCGCACTATTATCAATGACACTACTAATTAATAAGATAATAGGGATAACGAAGATCAGTAATATCAAAATCATCATTATCATGGTTGATAACCAACGGTATTTTACCCGTTTTTCAATAATAAGAAGTAAAGGCCACGTTGCAACAACAATCATTCCAGCCCAAATAAAACCCACAATAAAGGGATTTAGGATCCAAAAACTGGCGATAATAAAAAAAGAAATAAAAAGAACAGTGAATAAAACTTTGGGTATATCTGTATGGATCTGCGGTTTTTCCATGGTTTTAAATCCCTACACGAATAAAAATGCTAGAAGCAGATGAATAAACATTGCAAATATCACGTTGTTTATATCACTACGCAATTTGCCAGAATTGTATGATAAGGTGAACAGGTATCGGTCTGAAAGTGCAAAATGAGACAAAGTACCTCTTAGCATACATTTCAACATCTAAAATTAAGCAATGTGGACTATTAGATTAAAGAGCTATAACAAATGATCCCACGTATATCGCAAGCACCGCAAGTCAGTGAACTCACAACAGAATTTCTTGATACTCTTCGAAAAAACGGTTTCACCGGTGATATCTCCAGCAGTTACGCTGATAGACTCACTATGGCAACAGATAATAGTATTTACCAGTTATTGCCACAGGCTGTTGTTTTTCCTCGCTCAACCGCTGATGTAACTATTATTGCTCGCTTAGTTGATGAACCTCGATATCATTCACTCTCTCTGACTCCTAGAGGGGGCGGTACAGGCACTAATGGGCAAGCGTTAACGGATGGTATTGTGGTTGATTTATCTCGCTATATGAAGCGTATTATCGAGATAAACCCGCAAGAGCGTTGGGTAAAAGTGGAAGCAGGGGTGATAAAAGATGAGTTAAACCTCTTTTTAAAACCTTATGGCTTTTTTTTCGCACCAGAACTATCTACCAGTAATCGCGCTACATTAGGTGGAATGATTAATACTGATGCATCAGGGCAAGGTTCAATGGTTTATGGTAAAACCTCTGATCATGTACTTGGTGTTAGGGCGGTTTTGTTAGGCGGTGAGCTGCTTGAAACACGAGCTATGGATACGGCACTAGCTGAAAACATTGCCCAAGAAAGCTCCGCAATGGGTAAAGTTTACCGTACTGTTTTATCTCGTTGTAAAGAGCAACGAAAGCTCATTCTTGAAAAATTCCCTAAATTAAATCGCTTTTTAACAGGGTATGATTTGCGTCATGTCTTTAGTGATGACATGAAACGATTTGATTTAACGAGAATTTTAACAGGCTCTGAAGGAACGCTAGCTTTTATTACTGAAGCGACACTGAATATTACGCCAATTCCCAAACAGCGCAGTTTAGTCAATGTAAAATACGATTCGTTTGACTCAGCATTACGCAACGCCCCTTTTTTAGTTAAAGCGAATGCACTTTCTGTTGAAACGGTTGATTCAAAAGTATTAAATCTCGCCCGTGAAGATATCGTGTGGCACTCTGTAAAAGAGTTGATCACAGATATACCTGATAAAGATATGCAAGGACTGAATATTGTTGAATTTGCGGGCGATGATGAAAACCTTATCGCATCACAAGTCGCATCATTATGCCAACGCTTAGATTCATTAATGAAAGAGGGCCAGGGCGGTGTTATTGGTTATCAAGTCTGTGAAGATTTGGCGGATATTAACCGTATTTATGCCATGCGTAAAAAAGCGGTTGGTTTATTAGGTAACGCCAAAGGACAAGCAAAGCCAATTCCTTTCGTAGAAGATACCTGTGTGCCACCAGAACACCTTGCTGATTATATTACCGAATTTAGAGCGTTACTTGACAATCATCAGCTCAATTATGGCATGTTTGGACATGTTGATGCAGGGGTATTGCACGTAAGACCGGCTCTTGATATGTGCGATCCACAACAAGAATTATTGATGAAATCTATCTCAGACGACATTGTCACGTTAACAGCCAAATATGGTGGGTTACTCTGGGGTGAACATGGAAAAGGCTTTAGAGCGCAATACAGCCCCGAATTTTTCGGTGAAACGCTTTATCATGAACTGCGTCAAATCAAAACGGTATTCGATCCTCGAAATAGACTGAATCCTGGGAAGATATGCCCTCCATTAGAGGTCGATGAACCCATGAAGCAAGTAGATACCATCAAACGAGGTACCTTTGATCGCACAATCCTTTTATCTGTGCGTCAAGAGTTCAAAGGTGCACTAGATTGTAATGGTAATGGACTTTGCTTTAACTTTGATGCCAAAAGCCCAATGTGCCCTTCAATGAAAATCAGCGGGCAACGCATTCATTCACCTAAAGGACGCGCTGCACTTGTAAGAGAGTGGTTACGCTTATTGACAGAGCAAGGCGTTAGCCCAAAACAACTTGAATCTAGCCTTGAAAATAATAAACCTAGTTTAAGAGGTTTGATTGAGAAAACACGTAATACATGGAAAGCCAAACGTGGCGAATATGACTTTTCTCATGAAGTGAAAGCGGCTATGAACGGTTGCTTGGCTTGTAAAGCCTGTTCAACGCAATGTCCGATTAAAATTGATGTGCCATCGTTTCGTTCTAAGTTTACTGAACTTTATCACCAGCGTTATTTACGCCCGTTAAAAGACTATATTGTCGCGAATGTTGAATTAACAACGCCGATGATGGCGAAAGCTCCCGGATTTTTTAACTTTTTTATGAAGCAACCGTTGGTGCAGTCATTAAGTAAACATACGATAGGAATGGTCGATTTACCTTTGCTGTCATCGCCTACATTAAGACAGCAATTGGCTGGGCACAAAGCGTTAGATATGACGCTAGAAGACTTAGAGCGTTTATCTGAAAAGCAACGAAGTCATTATGTGCTGGTGGTACAAGATCCCTTTACCAGTTATTACGATGCAAAAGTGGTTGCCGATTTTATCAAACTGATTGAAAAAATTGGATTTAAACCTGTTTTACTGCCATTTTCACCTAATGGGAAAGCGCAACATATTAAAGGTTTTTTACAGCAATTTAGCAAAACGGCACAAAAAACCTCAATCATGCTTAATCGTGTCGCAAAATTAGGTATTCCTATGGTAGGGGTTGATCCCGCATTAGTGCTTTGTTATCGCGATGAATATCGTGAAATATTGGGTGATAAGCGTGGGGATTTTAATGTTCAACTTGTTCATGAATGGCTAAGTAAATTGGTATCTGATCCAATAGCAGTTCGCGATGATGCTGAAAAATGGTATCTTTTCGGGCACTGTACAGAAGTGACGGCGCTACCACAAAGTATGAAACAGTGGCAGGCTATTTTCCAACGTTATGGGCAGCAACTCGAATTTGTGAGTACTGGATGTTGTGGAATGGCAGGTACTTATGGACATGAACTAAATAATTATGAAAACTCGTTGGGCATTTATCAACTCTCATGGGGTAATGCATTAAAAACATTACCAACAATGCGTTGTTTAAGCACCGGTTACTCTTGTCGTAGTCAAGTGAAACGTATTGATAATATTGAGCTAAAACACCCACTACAGGCACTTTTGGAGATTATGCCATGATATGGAAACGTGAAACGACAATTGAGTATCTTAATCATATTGGACAAAACAATATGATGAGCCATTTGGGCATTGAGTTAACATGTCTTGGTGATGATTATCTTGAAGGAACAATGCCTGTTGATCATCGTACTAAGCAACCTTTAGGGCTTTTACATGGTGGTGCTTCTGTTGTATTAGCTGAAACATTGGGCTCTGTTGCGGGTTATCTTTGTACTGAAGGCGAACAAAAAATTGTTGGACTAGAAATCAATGCGAATCATATTCGTTCAGCGAGAGAAGGCAAGGTAAGAGGCGTATGTAAACCGATTCATTTAGGACGTTCACACCAAGTCTGGTCAATAGAAATCTTTGATGATGAAGATCGTCAAGTGTGTATTTCTAGATTAACGACATCGGTTATTTCTTAAAGAATAAAAAAGACAAACGCACAAAGTGAAATACTCGCTTTGTGCGTTTTTTGTGTTTATAGATAATGTCAAAAAAATAAAAATAGAGAGAGAAAATAGAATTACTTCTTTATTTAGATTTTATTTTTAATGATAATCATTATCTTCATAATAAAAGATAAGACGATCAATAATGTTTACTATTTCTAAATTCAACACAACAGTATTATTAATTGCAGGTTTATTAATCAGCGGGTGCGATAATAATTCTACCTCTGAAACGAGTAATAATATAAGTAATATTCCGGTACAAACTATTTCTGGTTTTAATATGGCTTATCCCACTTCGTTTTCAATGAGCAGAGAAGATACTGAAAATTATTTTAAATCATTACCTGATAATATTCAGGATGTCACAACGGAAATGATAGTTTATAAATCAGAACCTATTTGTGACTTGACAGAGGTTCGTCTGGTTTATTTTAAAATGATCGATGCAATGAGTTACGATGTGGATGCGGGAGCACAAGGTATTGTAGATAATATTGCTATCATAGATGGCATGAATGAAATATCTACATTGATAAAACCATTAACTATCCCAAATGTGGAAAGTCGACATGTCTTTTTTGAAGGGAAATATGCAAAAGAGAACGTGAGCTATGAAGGTATTTTAGCGGCAGATCTTAAAACGAATCGAGTATGGCAACTGCAATTAATTAGTAATTTCAATAGCCAATCGAACAAACAAAAAAATAGTCAAATTCTTGAATGTACAGACAAATATATTCAAACCATCACTATTAATAAATAACATCGAAGAGCACACAAACCAATAAGAGGTCATCACATAAGTGGTGCTATCTTATCCCTCATCAAAGCATAAAAATGAATGTGAGTAGGCTCAATAAGCTAGTTGTAAAAACACATTTTTATGCTTTTTTCTCTAAATTTCAGTGATAACATATAAAGTGTATTTATTTTGCAACTTATATGCGTATTGTGCGAAATATAAGAAAAATTAAAAGTTTTATTTTTTAGAATGAAAAAATATAAAAGTGTTATATTACATTGCGTTAACATGAGTTGTTAACAAAATAAGTGCAAAAATAGAACAAAAAATACACATTTACAGAATATCCTTTCAAAAGACATGGTTGAAGTGATAAGGGTTATCATTACCATTAGTGTCAGGAAAGATATCAATCTCCTTTCGAAATGAGGTCAGAAATGACAAACAACGTTGAAACTTTTTCTCTTAATGACACAGCTTGGCAAGGCATTGTATTAACGGATAATGCGGCAAAGCATATCTGCCATTTAGTCGAGAAAAACCCTGAAAAACAAGGGCTTTCCTTAAGTATCAAACCCTCTGGTTGTACAGGGTATGGTTATGTTATTGAACTCGCTACTGCCCCAAATGATGATGATCTTGTTTATGAACATAATGGCGCAAAACTCTTTGTTTCATTAAAAGCAATGCCATTTATTGATGGGTTGGTTGTTGATTATGTTCGTGAAGGACTTAATCAAATGTTTAAATTTAATAATCCTAAAGCTCAAAACGTCTGCGGATGTGGTGAGAGCTTTGGGGTATAACATAGTGAAGTCAGATTATGTCTCAGAGCAATGTTGAAATTGGTGATGAAGTTCAGGGATGGCTAAGCGATCACCACTATAAAGAAGGTTTTTATACCGATATCTCAACCGACACCTTAGAAAAAGGATTAAATGAAGCGGTTGTACGTGCAATATCGGCAAAAAGAAACGAACCAGAGTGGATGCTGGAATTTCGTTTAGATGCTTATCGCCATTGGTTAGAAATGGAAGAGCCACATTGGCTAAAAGCAGATTATCCATCGCTTAATTATCAAGATTATAGCTATTACTCAGCACCATCTTGTAGTTCATGTTGTGCTAACGGCAGTTGTGCTGGTGGCACAAATGAAGCTGTTACGAGCGATAAACAAGCTGCGCAGGATTATTTAACCAAAGAAGTTGAAGATGCTTTTAACCAACTCGGAGTGCCTGTAAGAGAAGGGCAAGCCGTTGCTGTTGATGCTATTTTTGACTCGGTTTCTGTTTCAACAACCTATCGTGAAGAGCTTGCTGAACATGGCATTATTTTTTGTTCATTTAGCGAGGCTATTCAAGAATATCCTGATCTAGTGCGCCAATATTTAGGCACTGTTGTCTCAAGCCATGATAACTACTTTGCTGCACTGAATGCTGCGGTCGCATCTGATGGTACTTTTGTCTATATTCCAAAAGGGGTTCGTTGCCCAATGGAGTTATCGACTTATTTCCGTATTAATGCCGCTCAAACAGGCCAATTTGAACGAACTATTCTGGTTGCTGATGAAGGCAGTTATGTCAGTTATATCGAAGGTTGTTCAGCACCTGTTCGAGATAGCTATCAGCTTCATGCTGCTGTGGTTGAAGTCATTATCCATAAAGATGCCGAAGTAAAATACTCTACTGTACAAAACTGGTTCTCTGGTGGTGATAGTGAAGGCGGTATCCTTAACTTTGTGACTAAACGTGCTATCTGTGAAGGCGAAAATGCCAAAATGTCATGGACGCAATCAGAAACAGGTTCTGCAATCACATGGAAATACCCAAGTGTGATTTTAAAAGGGGATAATTCCACCGCTGAATTCTTCTCGGTTGCTTTAACCAATGGCAATCAACAAGCAGATACGGGGACTAAGATGATCCATATCGGCAAAAATACCAAATCAACCATTATCTCTAAAGGTATTTCTGCGGGTAAAAGTCAAAACAGTTACCGTGGGCTCGTAAAAGTACTTCCTGGTGCGCAAAATGCTCGTAACTTCACCCAGTGTGACTCCATGTTAATTGGCACACAGTGTGGTGCGCATACTTTCCCTTATGTTGAAGTAATGAACAATTCAGCACAGCTTGAACACGAAGCAACAACGTCACGTATTGGTGAAGATCAGTTGTTCTATTGTCGTCAGCGTGGATTAAGCGAAGATGATGCAATCTCAATGATTGTAAACGGATTTTGTAAAGATGTGTTCTCAGAATTACCGCTGGAATTTGCTGTAGAAGCACAAAAATTATTAGCAATCAGCTTAGAGCATAGTGTCGGTTAATTATTAACCAGATTCTGAGTATAAAGATACCGAAGGCATATATTATGTTAGATATTAAAAATTTACATGTCAGTGTTGAAGGCAATGAGATCCTTAAAGGATTAGATTTGCAGGTACGTGCAGGTGAAGTTCACGCGATTATGGGACCAAATGGCTCGGGTAAAAGTACGCTATCTGCAACGCTTGCTGGTCGTGATGAATATGAAGTTGATGACGGTTCAATTACTTTTAAAAATAAAGATTTATTGGAATTAGAACCGGAAGATCGCGCAGGTGAAGGCATCTTTATGGCATTTCAATATCCTGTTGAAATACCCGGTGTCAGTAATCAGTTTTTCTTACAATCTTCTGTAAATGCAGTGAGAGAATATCGTGGTCAAGAGCCGTTAGATCGCTTTGACTTTGAAGATTTTATTGAAGATAAAATCAAATTACTGGATATGCCACAAGATTTGCTAACACGCTCTGTTAACGTGGGATTTTCTGGTGGTGAGAAAAAACGTAATGATATTTTGCAAATGGCTGCGTTAGAGCCTGAGCTATGTATTTTAGATGAAACAGACTCAGGTCTTGATATAGACGCATTAAAAATTGTTTCTAATGGTGTTAATAGCTTACGTGATGGTAAACGTGCTTTCATCGTTGTAACACACTACCAACGTATTCTAGATTATATTAAACCTGATTTTGTGCATGTGCTTTATCAGGGAAAAATCATTAAATCAGGTGATTTTTCATTGGCGCAAAAATTGGAGGAACAAGGTTATGGCTGGCTTATTGACCCTCAATGAAAAGCGTGAAAAACAGCGTCAAGTTGAACAGCGTAATCAACAAGCATTAAAAATGTTTTCGGCTTTATATCATCAACGTAAAGGTGACGATAATCTCAACGCTCGTAATCATTGGTTGCAAGTTGAGAAAATAGGTTTCCCTGCTTATCGCCATGAAGATTGGCATTATACGCCTTTAGAAGAAACACTAAGTCAACGCTATCAACAGTTGCCACCTTTTGATGTACAAAGTTTAATAGCTAAACACGCATTATCTTTTGATTGCTACCGTATTGTTATGGTGAATGGTACATTTTCACCAATAGAAAGCAGTAAAGATTTTGGTCCTTATCAAGTCACTTTACTTGATAACCAAAGTGAATTACCTAAAGCGGTAAATAGTGAAATCTTCCTGCATTTAGTTGAAAGTTTAGCGCCACATCCTTTGCTTATTACCCTGAAAAACGGTGTTATTGCGGATAAACCGCTTTATATCCTCAATATTACTCAGGGGGATCAAAGTGCTGAGGTAAATAGTGCAAATTATCGTTTTCATCTTGATGTTGGTGCAAATACCCAGATGCAAGTGGTAGAGCACTATATTAGCAGTGATAGTGAAAACCGTCATTTTACAGGAGCAAGGTTAACTGCAACGATCGGCGATAATGCCTCTTTTAACCATATCAAATTAAGTTTTGAGAATGGCGTAAGTCAGCATTTTGCCCATAACGATCTGTCGATAGGCCGTGATGCTCGTGTTAACAGTTACGCTTTCTTATTAGGCGCTAAACTTAGTCGTCATCACACAAGTTCTGCATTAAAAGGTGAAAATACAGAGCTTTCGATGAATAGCGTTGTATTACCTAAAGCTGGAGAGATTGCAGATACTCGCACATGGTTGGTTCATGGTGAGAAAAATTGCCAGAGTCGTCAACTACATAAAAGTATTGCGATGGATGCAGGGAAAGCTGTATTTAACGGTATGATCACGGTGACACCTCAAGCATTAAAAACAGATGGTCAAATGACTAATAACAATCTGTTGCTGGGTGAAAAAGCGCAAATCGATACTAAACCACAGCTTGAGATTTATGCTGATGATGTGAAGTGTAGTCATGGTGCTACTGTGGGACGAATTGATGATGAGCAGCTATTTTATCTGCGTTCACGAGGTATTTCCTTAAGTGATGCCCGTAAAATGATCATTCATGCATTTGCAGCTGAATTAACTGAATCACTAGAAAATAGTGTGATTAAAGCACTGGTATTAGAAAGAGTTAATCAGCGCTTATTAGAGGTATAAAATAAGGCATTATGACGCATTCCATTGAAAAAGCGCGAGATGATTTTCCAATTATTTCACAACAAGTGAAAGGAAAACCTTTGGTTTATCTCGATAGTGCCGCAAGTGCTCAGAAACCGGCTTGCGTCATTGAACATGAAAAACAATTTGCCTTAACACAATATGCCGCGGTTCACCGTGGCATTCACACATTAAGTGCAAATGCGACAACGTTAGTTGAAAATGTCCGTAAAAAAGCCTGTGATTTTTTAGGTGCCAATAGTGAAGAAGAGATAGTCTTTGTTAAAGGCACAACGGAAGGGATCAACCTAATTGCGAACGTTTATAGTCAACGATTTTTGAATGATGGTGATAATATCATCATCACAGAAATGGAACATCACGCAAATATTGTTCCGTGGTATATGTTAGCAAAACAGTATGGCTTTAATGTTCGTGTGTTACCGTTGTTGCAAGACGGCACGCTCGATTTTGCTCAATTGCCTCACTTAATTGATGAGCGAACTAAATTACTCAGCCTCACTCATCAATCAAATGTATTGGGCACAGTGAATCCAGTCGCTCAAATTATTCGTGATGCTCGTCAATATGCAATTGAACAAGGTGGTGAATTACATATATTGCTTGATGGTGCTCAAAGTGCAATGCATCAAACAATTAATGTTTCACAACTTGATTGCGACTTTTTTGTTTGTAGCGGTCATAAACTTTATGGGCCTACAGGTATTGGTTTGTTATACGGCAAGAAAGCGATACTGGATGAATTACCGCCGTGGGAAGGCGGTGGCGCAATGATAAAGCATGTTCATATTAATGGCGATATTACCTACGCAGATGCGCCTTGGCGCTTTGAAGCAGGAACACCTAACATAATGGGAATGATTGGTTTAGGTGCGGCATTAGATTATCTTTCACAAATAGGCATGAATAATATTGCTGAGTATGAAAGTCATATAATGAAGTATGCCCAAGAGCAGTTGCAAAAAGTAAAATCCTTAACGCTTTATGGCAATGATTCTCGACAAGGTGTGATAGCGTTTAATTTAGGCAAACATCACGCTTATGATGTTGGGACATTCCTTGATAATTATGGCGTTGCTATTCGTACAGGGCATCATTGTGCGATGCCAATTATGGATTATTACCAAGTTCCTGCGATGTGTCGCGCATCTCTTGGTTTATATACCAATAAAAATGATATCGATGCGTTGGTTAATGCGCTATTACGTGTTGAGATGTTATTAGGTTAAAAATTAAAAAAGAGGTTATTCATGGCAGTTGCTAATTTGCCAGATGAAGCAAAGCTATTACGCAATTTTTCTCGTTGTCAGGATTGGGAACAACGTTATCTTTATATGATGGAGCTAGGTGAGCGCCTTCCTCCTTTAACAGATGAACAACGTATTTCAGCTAATTTTATTGAAGGTTGTCAAAGTCAAGTTTGGATAGCGGTTTCTCTTAATGAGAATAAACAGCTAGTGCTGGCTGGTGATAGTGATGCGGGCATTGTGAAAGGCCTTGTTGCTTTAGTGATTATCTTATTTCAAGGTAAAACTATCGAACAAGCATTAGAAACGGATATCAAACATTACTTCTCATCATTAGCACTAGAAAGCCACTTAACACCATCTCGCACGCAAGGTTTGCATGCGATGGTTACAACGCTTATTACACGTTTTTCAGAATACGCTGTAGCATAAATGTTACCTGATCCCGCATTAATGTTCTAAACTGACTTATTATATGAAAGCATAACAATGATAATGTTATCATCATAATAGTCAGTTTATTTTATTTCTAACACACGGGATAAACGATGAAAAAATGGTTAACTCTTTTAGGGGTATCGCTATTAGGGATGAGTAGTCACTTATCTTATGCGACAGAATATCTACTACCTGCTGATGGCCAGCGTATTATTGGTGAAAATTTTTCATATATAGTTCCCGATGATAAACGCTCATTAGAGGCTATTGCGTCCGAATACCAAGTGGGATTGCTCAATATGATGGAAGCGAATCCTGGTATTGATCCTCTTTTGCCTGATGCAGGTAAAACCTTAACAATCCCATTGCAGATGATTTTGCCTGATACCATACATAAAGGCATTGTTATCAATCTTGCTGAACTGCGCCTTTATTATTATCCAAAAGAGGGTGGAACTGTTGATGTTTACCCGATTGGAATTGGCCAATTAGGGCGAGAAACACCTGAGATGGTGACATCGATTTCTCAATTAATTAAAGATCCCACTTGGACACCAACGGCGAATATTCGCAAAAATTATGCAGCTAAAGGGATTACGCTACCGGCTGTCGTTCCTGCTGGCCCTGAAAATCCAATGGGGGCATATGCTTTAAGATTGGCACATAGTCGAGGTGAATACCTTATACATGGTACTAATGCTGATTTTGGTATTGGTTTAAGAGTGAGTTCAGGTTGTATCCGTTTACGCCCAAGTGATATTGAGACCTTATTTAACGTGGTACCTAAAGGGAGTCGAGTCCAGGTTATCAATAAACCGATTAAATTTACTGAAACCGCAGACGGCAGACAGTTTATTGAAGTTCATCAGCCACTATCACGTAATGAAGATGACGATCCGCAAACCATGCCTCTTACATTCACAAAGCAATTTAATGCTTGGTATGAGAGTGGCAAGGTTAATAAAGATAAAGCTGATGCAGAACTTATTCGACGCTCGGGTATTCCAGTAGAGGTTACTGCTTACTAGTCAGTGAGGATGATACTATTAAAAACAAAACAGGTGCTTTAGGCGGCTGTTTTGTTTTAGGTTTCAAAAAAATAAAAAAGACTTCTTTATAAAATCAATAGTGCTAAAAATACCTTACCATCAAAATGTTTTCTATTGATAATAAGGGAGTTTAATGAAAGTTTCAGTTAATAATGAACACATAATAAAAGAAAATCGTAATATCACTTCTAGCATGAGAGATAGTTTTAGTGGACTATTTAATAATTTATCTCAGGTGAAAAATAGCTGTAAAACGTTTTTAATTGGAAATGAAAAGCTAAAAAGTGAAAATATTCAATCAATGTGCGATGAGATCCTTCAACGATTCATTCCCAAAGAGGGAACTAGGGAATATGAGTTAATTGAAATAGAGGCTTTGCTGGATATGGCTAGTTCTAGAATATCCTACACAAAATCTTCAAAATCAGTGACAGAGCTGTTTAATATTCTAGAGAATGAACTCAAAAAAATAAGTGGTATGGATTATACTGTGCTGACATTAGCTCAAAAAAAATATGTTAATAAAATTAGAGAAACATTTAATGAATTATTAACTCAAGCCAATAAAAATATCAACATTGGCTCAAACCTAGCAACGAATTATAATTTAATTGCTCATATAAAAAGCCCTTAATACCGATTAATTTACCAATAAGCAATAACCTTATAAAAAAACAAAGCCCTAACATTGTTAGGGCTTTGTGATTAATGCTTACCTAAAGCTGTTTCAGCTTATTGGTGGGTCAAATTACTTTTTATAAGTAGTGACTTGGTTATCTAAACGCTGATTTGCACGAGCTGCTTCGTCGTAAGCTGACTTCGCTTCAGCACGAGCAGATTGTACATCACTACTTAGTTGTTGAACTTGAGAATTCAGGCTACTTACATCAGAAGAGATTTGATCTAACTGTGCATTATTACTAGAAGAACAACCTGCTAGTAAGCCTGAAGCCAGAATTACTGCACCTAGTACAAGTTTCGCTTTCATAGTTACAACCTCTATTATTAATTTGTGTAAAGGAACAAGTAGCATTTATATGAAGCCATTAATAAGTATGGCACAGATATAAGAAAATGCTGGATTTATTTACCATACTCTACTTACTCATTAACTGAACAATAGAAAAAATAACACCTAAAAGGCAAATATTCAGTACAAAAAATGCGTGTTATTTCACAAAAGATTTTTATTCATAAAAGTCTGATAGAAAAACATTTTATCTGTACTGTTTTATTCTTGCTCATGTTTATAGCTATAAATCACCTTCTAAATTTACTTTTATGAAAACGGGCTCTGCTTCATTTTTAAATGCTTCAAGCGTAAATTTTCGGAAGTTGAGATTGTTATACCCTCTAAAAAAGAGTATTCCTCGTTCTAAATCGGTGAGCGTTGTCCACACTGAAAATTCACTGGTATGAAGCGCTTTCAACGTGTCATGGCCTAGTAATGGATCGATTGTGGAATTTTTAGGGCGATCGAAACGGTTCATGATATGAGCTAATTCAACAAGTTGTGTGTCTGGATCAGCAACTTGGTGATAATACGTTGTATAGTAAACCGCACGAATAAATCTATCGACAGAAGTATCAGAGCTTGGTAAGGAAGCTAAAGCAATCCCACTATCTGGTTGTTTGACCTTTATATTTCCCAATGTGTTGGTGGAAATATTAACATTAGAAAGGTGAGTATAATTATTTAAGTTAGTAAGATGCCATGGAAATATTGGACCATTGGTCATGCAATAAGTTGGATTATCATAAATATGCAATGTGCCTTCTGAAATCTCAACAACAATGCACGCTCCCGTTTTATCATAAAAAGCGTAATGGAAAGGGCTGGGCAAATTGCGTAAAAGTAATAGTTTTTGTGACCAAAAAGCCGTTTTCGGAATGGCTTGTCTTAACTCTTCAACGGTTGCATATTGTGCTAAAGCCCATTCACCGATTGCCGCAATAGGTACGGACGTTGCGTAATCTTGCGGAGGAATATCATCTAGCTTTGAATCAGGAAGCATATTCAAGCTAAAAGAGAGCCCTTGTGTATTGACTCCCTCTAGCACATCTTTTGTTCCTTCTAAATTAATTGGTGCTGTAATGGCGATAAAAGGGTATTTGACGGCATATTTTAATCCTGGTGTACCATCAGGGGCATTTTGTTGGAATGTGTGAGCTTTAGGATAATATGCAAATATTGAAGCAGGTTTATCTGCTGAAAACTCCATTGTTCTACCGTGATAAATGCGATTTTTCTTATCTTTAATCGCGAGCGTGGTACAAGCGAATACTCGATTATCAATGTTATTTTCTGGCATAGTTTATTCCTAATAAATTAATCAGTATGTATGATACAAATAAGATCCATGTATAAATACAGTTATAATACAGATTATTGATTACAGCCATTTCCATAAAATATTTTTTTAATATATTGTCATTTTTATATTTAACCAAACATCAATATCTTAGGAAAAATAAGTAAATACAAAATGAATCTTTTTGGCTCAGTAAAGTGAGTTTTTTATTATGTAAATGTTTTTTTTATGATAATGAAGTGTTTCTGTGTTGATTTTTAATGTTGGTAATCCTCATTATGATAACACATTGTACCAAAAAATGATTTAAATTGAAACAAAGTATCACGTTAATTATCAGATCTAAAATTAAATTTGAATTTCATTTCTCACTTTTTATATTGTTGACTATCTTTAATAAATAAGCGTTACACCTATTCATTTCTTATTATATTTATTTTAGTAGGGTATTAATATGAAAAACAAATCATCAAATTATAATGAACTAGATGATATATATGCATCTCTCAACCTTTCTCAATCCTTACCTAAAACAAAAATCCCGCAGAAAGAAAATAATCCACGTAACGTTTTTAATGCTGTCCGTGATGAATTAATGTTAGATGGCAACTCAAGACAAAATTTAGCGACATTTTGCCAAACTTGGGTTGACGATGAAATACGCGATTTAATGGATATTTCTATTGATAAAAATATGATAGATAAAGATGAATATCCGCAAACAGCTGAAATTGAAAATCGTTGCGTTCATATGTTAGCTGATTTGTGGTCTTCGCCTGATGCATTAAATACGCTAGGTTGTTCTACTATTGGTTCATCAGAAGCTGCAATGTTAGGTGGGCTAGCATTAAAATGGCAATGGCGTAAAAAACGTATTGCACAAGGAAAACCAACAGATAAACCGAATTTGATTTGTGGTCCTGTTCAAATTTGTTGGCATAAATTCGCTCGTTATTTTGATGTGGAATTAAGAGAGATCCCTTTAGAGGGAGATCGTTTAATGATGAGTCCAGAAGAGGTCATTAAACGTGTGGATGAAAATACTATTGGGGTTGTACCAACTTTAGGAGTTACTTTTACCTGTACCTATGAGCCTGTCAAAGCGGTTCATGACGCATTAGATAAACTGCAAAAAGAAACAGGTTTAGATATACCAATTCACGTTGATGGCGCAAGTGGTGGCTTTTTGGCTCCTTTTTGTGCACCCGATATTGAATGGGATTTCCGTTTACCACGAGTAAAATCTATTAATGCTTCAGGGCATAAATTTGGTTTGGCGCCATTAGGTGCAGGTTGGGTTGTTTGGCGTGAAGCAAAAGATCTGCCTGAAGAGCTTATCTTTAATGTGAACTACTTAGGCGGTAACATGCCTACTTTTGCGCTGAATTTCTCACGCCCTGGCGGGCAAATTATTGCTCAATACTATAACTTCTTACGTTTAGGCCGAGAAGGTTATACAAAAATTCATAACGCTTGCTACTCAACAGCACAATATTTAGCAAGGGAAATTGAAAAGTTAGGTCCTTTTGAAATGATATTTAGTGGTGATTGTAAAGAAGGTATCCCAGCATTAGCATGGAAACTAAAAAAAGACGCTAAAGTCACTTATTCTTTATACGATATTGCAGATAAATTACGTAGTCGCGGTTGGCAAGTTCCTGCTTATTCCATGCCTGCTAATCGTGAAGATTTAGTGATCCAACGTATTTTAGTTCGTCATGGTGTCAGCCTAGATCTTGCCTCACTATTAATTGATGATTTCAAACGTACGCTAGAATACTTTGATAAACACCCAGTCAGCAATCCTTTATCAGCAGAAGATGGTAGTGGTTTTAACCATAGTTAATTCTGTTCATTTTGAGGTTGAGGATCGCTATCCATTCTCAACCTCCTTCTAGATAATAATTACAGTGTAATTATTTTTTCTGAATAAATTTCAGGAGGATTGTATGGTTACATCATCAACAAACTCAGCACCCAAACAACTTACATTAGTTGGTTTTTTTGCTATTACTGCTTCGATGGTGATGGCGGTATATGAATATCCAACTTTTGCAACTTCTGGTTTTAGTCTTGTTTTCTTCTTACTTTTAGGTGGATTATTATGGTTTATTCCTGTTGCATTATGTGCAGCTGAAATGGCGACAGTAGAAGGCTGGCAAGAAGGGGGCGTATTCGCTTGGGTATCAAATACATTGGGTGAGCGTTGGGGATTTGCAGCTATTTCTTTTGGTTATCTGCAAATTGCTATTGGGTTTATTCCGATGCTTTACTTCGTATTAGGTGCACTTTCTTATATTCTTAATTGGCCTGAATTAAATACCGACCCAATAATTAAAACTGTTGCAGCTTTAATTATTCTTTGGGTATTAGCATTTACCCAATTTGGCGGCACCAAATACACGGCATCTATTGCCAAACTTGGTTTTTTTGCTGGCATTTTATTACCTGCTTTAATTTTAATTGTTTTAGCTGTCAGTTATTTGATGAGCGGAGCGCCATTAGCGATTGAAATAAGCACAAAAACTTTTTTCCCTGATTTTACCCAAATAGGGACATTAGTTGTTTTTGTTGCGTTCATTTTAAGCTATATGGGCGTAGAAGCTTCAGCAACCCATGTTAACGAGATGAAAAACCCAGGGCGAGATTATCCAATTGCCATGTTCTTACTAATGATAGTGGCGATTTGTTTAAGTTCTATTGGGGGGTTATCTGTTGCTGCGGTGATACCTAATAATGAAATTAACTTATCAGCAGGTGTCGTACAAACGTTCAGTGTTTTAGTCTCTCACTTCAGTAATACACTTGATTGGGCCGTTAGGATTATTGCTGCTTTATTATTGTTAGGGGTATTAGCAGAGATAGCGTCTTGGATTGTAGGACCTTCTCGAGGTATGTATGTTGCTGCTGAAAAAGGTATTTTACCGAAGTCGTTAGCGAAGGTGAATAAAAATGGGGTACCTGTTGCTTTAGTGATTTCTCAATTATTGATAACAAGTATTGCGATCATTATTCTGACTAATACCGGTGGTGGCGGTAATATGTCGTTCTTAATTGCTTTAGCCTTAACGGTCGTTATTTATCTGTGTAGTTATTTCATGCTTTTCTTAGGTTATATGCAACTTACTTGTAAACAAGCCGATAAAAAGCGAGCGTTTCGTATTCCTGGCGGTAAAAACGTTAAACTTCTTGTTGCAATGGCGGGTTTATTGCTCTCTATTATTGCGTTTGTGGTTTCTTTTTTCCCACCAAGCTCTTTACCGAACTCAAAAAGTGATGAAACTTACGTTACGTTGCTGATAGTCGGCTTTCTTATTATCTTTGCTTTACCATTTATTGTTTATGCGTGTCGTTCTAAACAAGGTAAACCAGCTAACAATATATCTTTAGTTCATATCAAAAGCCACAATGCACCAGCAGGGCATTTTTTTATTCATCCTCGTGCTCGTGCAACACATTATTTATTATTAAAAAATAGGGAAGAGACAGATAAGAATAACGTGTAACCAAAAAATAATAGGTAAAGGGAATTGCCATTAAAATGCATTAAAAAAACACCACTTCAAATAGTGAAGTGGTGTTTTCAGTTGTAAAGCGATTAATTACAGCACGTGAACAGATGAAGTATTTGTTGTACCGCTATCAACCAGGGCACCAGTAACCATAACAACACGCTCACCAGCATGCGCTAAACCACTTGCTAATGCAGCTTCTTTACCAATACGGTAGAAGTCATCAGTAGAGGCGATTTCGTTAACTAATTGAGTGGTTACACCTTTAACTAACAGTAACTGACGAGCTGTTTCTTCGTTGTTTGTTAATGCTAAGATTGGTGCAGTTGGGAAATATTTACGGATAGAACGCGCTGATTTACCACCGAAAGTTGCTACAACAATCAGAGGCGCATCTAAGTTTTCAGCCATTTCAACCGCACCGCGACAAACTGCTTCAGTTACGCGTAATTTTGCAGCTGTTTGTTTGTAATCAAGACGAGATTGCATGATACGGTCTGTACGATCACAGATAGTTGCCATGATAGTCACAGCTTCTACTGGGTATTTACCTTTTGCACTTTCACCTGACAACATAACAGCATCAGTACCATCTAAGATAGCATTCGCAACGTCACCCGCTTCAGCACGAGTAGGGCGTGGGTTTTTGATCATTGAATCTAACATTTGCGTTGCAGTGATAACCACTTTACGTGCAGCGTTACATTTTTCGATCATCATTTTTTGTGCGAAGATAACTTCTTCAACTGGGATCTCAACACCTAGGTCGCCACGAGCAACCATGATACCGTCAGATGCTTCTAAGATCTCATCAAAATTGTTTAAACCTTCTTGGTTTTCAATTTTTGAGATGATCATGATGTTTTCGCCGCCGTGTGCATTTAAGTGAGCACGCATTTCTTCAACGTCAGAACGTTTACGAATGAATGATGCAGCAACGAAATCAACGCCTTGCTCGCAACCAAAGATAAGATCTTGTTTATCTTTTTCAGCTAATGCAGGTAAACCGATAGAAACGCCAGGTAAGTTAACACCTTTATTTTCACCTAAGTCGCCGTTGTTTAAAACTTCACAAACAACTTCTTTATCAGTTACAGCAGTGACTTTCATGCCGATAAGACCATCATCAACTAAAACGGTGTTACCAACAGTTAAGTCTTTAGCAAAACCTTCGTAAGTTACAGCAACGCGGTCTTTATTACCTACAACAGTTTTGTCTGTGGTGAAAGTGAAAGTTTGACCAGCAACTAAAGCGACATCATTACCACCTTCTAATTTGATGGTACGAATTTCTGGGCCTTTAGTATCTAATAAGATAGCGGCTTTTTTGCCTGTTTTAGCGCAAACGTCACGCAGGTTTTTGATACGGTTGCCATGCTCTTCATAGTCACCGTGAGAGAAGTTTAGACGCATAACGTTCATGCCTGCGTCCAGTAATTGATTCAGTTTTTCTTCAGATTCGGTTTTTGGTCCGATGGTGCAAACAATTTTTGTCTTTTTCATGGCAGTCTATTTAATGGTTGTATTGTAATGGATGAATAAGGATTAATGTCGCTGTTTTCTATTAACAGTATCAACGGTGCAAAACAGGGTGTACAAACTCATCTCTAATGGATAAGTTGCGCAACATGTTAATGGTTCAGCAACATCATAAAAATCTTGTCACTATTTTGTATCAAAGGTTGGCAGACATCTTACATTATAGTCTATCACGATTCATTTGTTCTGTTTTCTAAAGATGCCCGTAAATCAACACGCTGAAACCTTTCAACAAAATTATGTTTCGTATTATAGAGGTTAATTTCTATGAAGAAAATCGAAAAAAGGTAAATTTAAGTGATGTGATCAAAATACGGCGTTGATTGCTTGTTTTTTAAACACTTTGTTGCGCAATAAAATATTGCAAGCTAAATTAATTATTTTGTAGGGTAGGTAAGATGAGTAAAAATAAGAAAATAGAGAAAGAGAAATGGTGCGTCCAAGTGGACTCGAACCACCGACCCCCACCATGTCAAGGTGGTGCTCTAACCAACTGAGCTATGGACGCACTGTATTGAAACGTTGTCGAGAAATAAATGGTGCGTCCAAGTGGACTCGAACCACCGACCCCCACCATGTCAAGGTGGTGCTCTAACCAACTGAGCTATGGACGCATTATCTATTGGATGACAACGGGGACGAATATTAACGAGATGATTCGATTCTGGCAAGAGGAAAAACACAAATTTATATTCAACTGCTCGTATTTAAAGCTATTTGTTGATATTTGTGTCATTCCTTTGCCTAAATAATAGTTTCTGTTTACCGCTCTGAGCGTAATAACACCACTTCATCAGGTTGACGTTGGATCCACCAAATACGGGAACCCATCATAATCGCTGAGGCAGTTAAACCTAAAATAAAGCCAATCCAGAAACCAGCGGGTCCCATAGCTTCAACAAAGTAATTAGTACGCCCTAATATATAACCAGAAGGTAGCCCAATTACCCAGTAGGCAATAAAAGTAATAAAGAAGATAGAGCGGGTATCTTTATAACCTCGTAATACACCTGAGCCAATAACTTGCACAGAATCTGATAACTGATAAAGCGCAGCGAATAACATAAGATGAGAAGCTAATGTCACCACTTCAATATTATCGTTATACATTAACGCGATTTTTTCTCTGAAGATGATAGAGAAAATCGCGGTACAACTTGCCAACATTAGTCCAGCAGCAAGCGCTGTAATGGCTGAAATACGCGCTTGCTCTGTAGAGCGTTGCCCTAAGTTATGGCCGACACGGATGGTTGCAGCTATTCCCAATGAAAGAGGGAACATAAACATCAGTGAGCTAAAGTTAAGTGCTATTTGATGACTGGCAACCGCAGTAACGCCTAGAGGTGAAACTAATAACGCAACAACGGCAAATAGAGTTACCTCAAAGAATAAGGCTAAGCCAACAGGTAATCCTAAAAACGTAATACGCTTTATCGTGTGAAAATCCGGGCTTACTAAACGTTTCTTTGGCATAACGTCACGTTGTGTTGGCGCTCGCCGCACGTAATAACGCATCATTAAGAACATTGCCCAGAAAACGGAGGCTGTTGCAACACCACAACCAATACCTCCTAATTGTGGGGCACCAAATTTACCGTAAATAAAGGCGTAGTTAATAGGGATATTAATTAATAAGCCAACAAAGCCAATTATCATGCCAGGTTTCGTTTTAGATAAACCCTCACATTGGCTTCTCAATACCTGATAGTAAAGGCAACCTGGTGCCCCCCACATAATGGCATGAATAAATCCAATGGCTTTTTCGGCTAATTCGGGTTCTATGTCATGTTGCGCTTCAATAATAAAACGGCTGTTATAAAGAATAGCAATTACCATGATTGATAAGAAAGTGGCGAGCCAAAAACCTTGTTGTGTGCGATTAGCAATATGTTTTCGTTGTCCTGAACCATTTAATTGAGCAACGATTGGAGTTAATGCCATTAATATGCCTTGGCCTAATAAAATCGTTGGTAACCAAATAGACGTACCTACTGCCACCGCCGACATTTCTGTGGCATTTACAGCGCCCGCCATGACAGTATCAACGACACCCATTGCTGTCTGGGAAAATTGCGCGATGATAACGGGGATACCGAGAGCAAGTAAGCTACGCGCTTCTCTTATGTACTTCTGCACGCATACACCTTTATTTATTATAAGAAAACGAAAGGAAAGGAAGAGAACAAACGTCGCATCATTAAAATGACGTAAAGAGATCCTCAAGACCGCTTATTCTAATGATAAAAGTTTAATAAGCAACGAAAGAAGTTTAGCTTTTCAAACACAGGATTTTGATAATTTATTAGGTGTTTTTACGTTATATTTAACGGCAATCATCGATAAGGAATAAATACGATAATTGTTCCTTTGTATTAATACGAGCTATGTTATCCTTAATGGTATAAGCCTAAATTGAGTTTACCAATTTATCGATCCAAGGAGATGTAAGATGTTTACAGGTATTGTTCAGGGAAAAGGGCGGGTTATTGCTATCGAAGATAAAGGCGATTTTCGTACCCATATCATTGAATTACC
The DNA here is from genome assembly GCF_003144325.1 of Proteus terrae. Taxonomy (GTDB): domain Bacteria; phylum Pseudomonadota; class Gammaproteobacteria; order Enterobacterales; family Enterobacteriaceae; genus Proteus; species Proteus terrae. The sequence goes on along the minus strand of NZ_PENS01000013.1, from coordinate 56,507 downwards.
CAAAGAGTTAGTCGGCAATTTAGAAACAGGTGCTTCTGTTGCAAATAATGGTTGCTGTTTAACGGTCACTAAAATTGAAGATACACATATTAGCTTTGATTTAGTGAAAGAGACATTACGTTTAACTAACCTTGGTGAATTAAAAGTTGGTTCTGAAGTGAATATTGAACGTGCAGCTAAGTATGGTGATGAAATTGGTGGCCATGTTATGTCTGGTCATATTGTAACAACTGCTGAAGTTGCCAAAATTATTACATCAGAAAATAATTTACAAATTTGGTTTCGCATTTTTGATAAAGCATTAATGAAGTACATTTTACACAAAGGTTTTATTGGTATTGATGGAATAAGTCTAACTGTGGGCGATGTGGTTAATAACCGTTTTTGTGTACATTTAATTCCTGAAACGCGAGATAGAACGACATTAGGTCGCAAACGCCTTGGTGATAAAGTCAATATTGAACTTGATCCTCAAACCCAAGCAATTGTTGATACAGTAGAGCGCGTTATGGCGCAACAAGCACAGCAACAAGCTTTATTAGCAGCACAACAAATTGAAAATGAAGAACAAGCTTCACATAATTAATGTTGTTGCTCTTAAAACAGAACTAAAAAAAAGCCAGTTTGATTGATAAACTGGCTTTTCTCTTTTTATAAAAAGAATAATTAGCGAGGGATCTGTAAACCGCCAATATGACCTTTAGGGCTTAGTACGATTTGCCATAGCTGAATATCTCTAGCACGAAAGGCACCAGCACAGGCATTAAGATAATAGCTAAACATACGTTTAAAACGCGGTGTGTAATTAGATTCAATATCTGGCCAACAGGCTAAAAAACGCTGATACCATGCCATTAATGTTTTATCGTAATCAGCACCAAAATTATGCCAATCTTCCATCACAAATTTACAGTCCATTGCATGAGCAATTTTTTGAATAGACGGTAAACATCCATTAGGAAATATATATTTGCTTATCCAACTATCTACATTCACTTTATCGCGGTTAGAGCCAATGGTGTGCAATAAAAACAGACCTTCTTCCTTTAAATTACGACGAACCACATCAAAATAAGTGGCATAATTTTTGGGCCCTACGTGCTCAAACATACCCACTGAAACTATACGATCAAACTTTTCATGTAAATCACGATAATCTTCTAAAATAATATTTACATCAAGTCCTTGGCATCGAGCTTGTGCCAATTTTTGCTGTTCACCAGAAATGGTGACTCCCGTGACAGAAACACCAAAATGTTTGGCTGCATAGCCTGCAAGTCCACCCCAACCACAGCCAATGTCTAATAAGGTCATTCCTGGTTTTAAATCTAATTTTCGGCAAATTAAATCTAATTTATGTTCTTGAGCTTGAGTTAAATTATCTGCGTTTTTCCAGTAACCACAGGAATATTGCATATTAGGATCGAGCATGGCTGTAAATAAATCATTACCAAGATCGTAATGCTCTTTACCTACCATCCATGCACGTTTTTGAGTTTGTAGATTAAAAAGGCGGGCTGTCGCAATTTTAACAATATCACGTAGATTTTGTGGGAGCTTATTTTCAAGACCAGCACGTAAAACTTTATGAAAGAATATATCCAGTCGCTCACAATCCCACCAACCATCCATATAGCTTTCACCGAGACCTAATGAGCCTTGTTGCAATACTCTTTTATAAAAATTTTGATTATGAACCTGAATATCATAAGGTTTTGAACCGTTGACTCGAATATCAGCGTGAGTTAGTAGTTCTGTAGCAATCCTTTCATAAGGATCATTGGAGGTCTTTCGGCCTTCTTCTACACAAGATGTACTCATATACTCTCCGGCGTAAACTAAGCGGGTTTTGAGACATAAGCTAAGAAAGAGTGTGTGCAGATTGACAGTATTAAAATGGTATTGTGTTCAATATGGGTTGAACGAATAGAATTAATAAGACAACTAATCTGACATAATCAGCTAATAATCTATTTAATGCCTCAAAATCCGAAAGAAAAATAGATAAAACGCTATTACAGCGTATGGATAAGTATAGAGACGTAAAATATTTTTCTCTAGAAAAGAAAAAGGCTATTTTTTATAAAATAGCCTTTTTAAGATAATTCTTAAAAGAGTGGGCGTGATTATTCTGCGGTTTGAACTGTGTGTTTGGTAACAGATTTATTACGCTGAATAAAGTAGCCAACTGCCATTGGAATTGCTGTTAACGCCATAATTGCTGTGGTGTTAATCAGAGGTTGTTGGCTAATAAATGCAGATACAATAAAACTTGCTAAGCTACAAAGACCCAGTTGAAGTGCATTTTGTAACGCAGCTGCTTTACCACTAATTTCAGGATAAGCAGATAAAGCATTAGAGACTGCTATTGGATAAGATGCACCATTCATTGCAGCCATAATACAGAACGGAATTAAAATAGTTGTCAATGTTGGTTCCGTAAATTTAGCTACAAGGTATAACGCAGTCATACTGACAGCATAACCAATTAATAACAGCGGTAGCAGTGTTTTACCTGTCATTTTTGACAGTAAAATACGACAACCATAACCACCGACCATAAAGGCAATAGTTTGTGGAATATAACTTAAACCGATATCCTGTGGAGAGTAGCCCATCTTTTCAAGAATGATTGGGGAGCCTGCTAACCAAGCAAAGAAACCTGCACTACAAGAAGCATAAACTAATACATTACCAGTGTAGAGAGGGGATTTTAGTAAAGTTATAAATGATGCAGAAGATTGGTTTGCATCTATAACTGATTTTTGTTTAATATTTTTTAGCATTAGTGTCGGTAACATGAGAACTAACGTTACGGCCATTAACAGCATAAAAATCATACGCCAGCCACCGTGATTTAATAACGATGCACCGATTAAAGGTGCAAGTGCTGGTGATAATGCAACCAGTGGCATAATTAAAGCAAAAACGTGCTGAGCGCGAGATTCATCAAAACGGTCGATGACAAGAGCTTGCCAAATAACAGCAGCAGAGCAGACGCCGAAAGCTTGTAGGAAGCGCATAGCAAGTAAGCCAGTTGCACTTTCAACCCATAGCATACCAAGGCAGCCTAAAGAGAAAAGGCTTAAACCAATAAGAAGAATAGGTTTACGACCGACTTTGTCAGAAAGTGGTCCCCAAAGTAACTGAGCAACAGCAAAACCAAATAAAAAGATACTTAAGCTATTACTAATAGCACCTTCGCTGATAGAGAGCTCACGTTGCATCATACCAAATGCAGGTAAGTACATATCAATAGCTAAGTAACCTAGCATACTCAAACCGGCTAGGTACACCATAAAGCTCATAGGTGTTTTTGATTGTGTGGATGTTTTAGAATTCATTTTATTTTCTATGCTATGTGATGTAGAACATTTTATGTATTGTAACTAAGACCTATTTTACTTGTGAAACGGGAATATTTGGTTAATGCTGTGAAAAATTTTCAAAGGAATAAACTCTATGTGGTCAGAATACTCTTTAGAAGTTGTTGATGCAGTCGCAAGAACAGGAAGTTTTAGCTCGGCTGCTCAAGAATTGCACAGAGTGCCATCCGCTGTTAGTTACACTGTTCGGCAATTAGAGGAATGGCTTGCCGTTCCTTTGTTTGAGCGCCGTCATCGTGATGTAGAATTAACCGACGCAGGTAAAATTTTCATCAAAGAAGCACGATCTGTTATCAAAAAAATGAATGACACTCGGCATCTTTGTCAACAAGTTTCTAATGGATGGCGCGGTCAATTTAGTATAGCAGTTGATGGCATTGTTAAACCTGAAAGAACACAACAACTTATTCTCGATTTCTACCGCCATTTTCCGGATATAGAACTGTATGTCTACCCTGAAGTGTTTAATGGCGTATGGGACTCCTTAGTTAATGGTCGTGTTGATTTAGCCATTGGTGCAACAAGAGCCTCACCAATCGGTGAGCGTTATAGTTTTAGAGATATGGGATTTATGCCTTGGCGCTGTGTTTGCCATGTTGATCACCCTTTAGCGAAAGCACTGCATCCATTAACGGATGATGAAATGCGACCTTATCCAAGTTTATGTTTAGAGGATACCTCACGCAGTTTACCAAAACGTGACACGTGGGCACTCAATAATCAGCGTAGAATGGTTGTTCCGACATGGGATATGGGGCTTGAGTGCTTGTTAGCGGGATTATGCGTTGGAATGGTGCCTTGGCACCGTGCTGAACCTTTAATTGAACAAGGTAAGTTGGTAACTTTACAACTGGCACAACCATTGCCAGACAGCCCATGCTGCCTGACTTGGGTCGATAAAAGTGAATCACCCGCTTTGACATGGTTGTTAGATTATCTTGGAGATAGCCAAACCTTAAATGAGGAATGGCTTCGCTAGAAATCCGATAGCTAAATAAATATGAATTAGCGACGATAGTCGATAAAAGGACCGTCAGCAACTGAACGGCGCTCAACTAATCGTGGATGAACTTCGATTGTTTGGGCGTCTTCGCGTTTATTGACGATACGATCAAGTAGCATCGATAATGCCATTTGACCTAGACGTTCTTTTGGCTGGTGGACGGTTGTTAGTGCAGGTGTAAAATAACGTGCATTACGAATATTGTCATAGCCAACAATAGAAATATCTAAAGGAACACGCAGGCCAAGTTCATCCGCAGCGCAAATTGCACCCATTGCCATCACATCACCACCACAAAAGACAGCAGTCGGTCGATGTTTTTGGTTTAGCATTTGGTACATGGCTTTATAGCCAGATTCTGGCTCAAAGTCGCCTTGTACAATCCACTCGTCTTTAACTGTGATTTTGGCTTCTTCCATGGCTTTTAAGAAACCTTGTAAGCGGCCACCACCTGTATTGCGTTCTAATGGGCCTGGGATAATACCAATATCACGATGACCTCGCTCAATAAGGTAACGACCCGCAATATAACCACCATGGAAAGCGTTATCAATAATGGTATCTGTAAAGTCACCACGCGCTTTGCCCCAATCCATGACAACCATTGGAATATTACGATAGCCCTCTAAAAGAGTAAGAAGGTGATCGGGATATTCAGAACACATGACTAATAATCCATCAACACGTTTTTGTGCCAGCATCGCTAAATAGGCTTTTTGTTTATCGAGGTTATTATGTGAATTACATAAAATCAGTGTGTAGCCTTTGCTATAACAACTATTTTCAACAGCTTCAATCACTTCAGCAAAGTAAGGAGCTTCACTGGACGTGGCTAACAGGCCAATAGATTTTGTGTGATTGACTTTTAAACTACGCGCAACGGCACTAGGTGAATAATTTAATTCTTTTATAGCGGCCCAAACTGCTGCCCGTGTGTTCTCAGCAACAAAACGTGTTTTGTTGATCACATGAGAAACAGTCGTGGTTGATACGCCTGCGCGTTTTGCCACGTCTTTTATTGTTGCCATGGTGTGGAAAACTCCTGACCTTCATTGGTCTCTTTTATCTAATTTTATGGTTTAACTGCCAGTATAGTCATACATAGGGCAAACACTGGCAATAATTTAGCGATTAGCTGTGAATTTTGTATGATCTAGCTCAAAAGTGAAAGTATTAATCAATGTTATAAATTGTGCACTGGTCGCTATTTTAGCAAATTTTGATATGTGATAATAATTAACCATGACAAGGTTATGGTTAAAAATGTGTATTATAATCATTTTGAGGGAGAAATAGATGGATACGGATCTGAAATTTGGTTTGAGTACAGCAGTAGCAGCGCTTGTTATGATTGTTTTATTTTCGACTATGTTGTTCTAATCACTGCTTTATAGAATATCCGATCAATTTAAATTGTAGATTATCGAATATCTGAATATAACAAAGGGCTCAAGGCCCTTTGTTATTTTGTCACCAAAAATGAATCTCAATCACTCACCTTTGATTATCAAGCTCAATTAAGCAAGATTAGCTTCAACAAATGACCAGTTAACCAGTGCCCAGAACTCTTCTAAATATTTAACGCGCGCATTGCGGTAGTCGATGTAGTAAGCATGTTCCCATACGTCTACTGTTAACAGTGGTTTGTCTGCTCCTGAAACTGGAGTTGCAGCATTAGAGGTGTTAACAATTGCAACTGAACCGTCCGCTTTTTTAACTAACCAAGTCCAACCTGAACCGAAGTTTTTAGCAGCAGCATCATTAAATTGCTTTTTGAACTCTTCAAAAGAGCCAAATGCTTTGTTGATAGCATCAGCAATTTTACCTGTTGGTGCGCCACCTGCATTTGGTGCTAAGCAGTTCCAGTAGAAAGTGTGGTTCCATACTTGAGCAGCATTATTAAAGATACCGCCATCAGTAGATTTGATGATTTCTTCTAAAGATTTGCTTTCTAAATCAGTACCTTTAACCAGATTATTTAAATTGGTTACATAGGTCTGGTGGTGTTTGCCGTAGTGATATTCTAAAGTTTCTTTAGAGATGTGTGGCTCAAGAGCATCTAACGCATAAGGTAATTTTGGTAATTCGAAAGACATTGCGTACTCCTTTAAACTATCTATTTCGGGTTTTGTGCCTGAAATCATTCAATCAAAAGCATTTGAATTGATGGAATGAGGCAAATGAATCACTAAGTTGTTACTATTTTGCTAATTATTTTAACAAAAATCTGCTGAAATAACAGCTAAATATCTTTTATCTATAGTTATAAGCCATATAGATTAATTATATTCATAAGAGTATATCCCTCTTGTCTGCACGTAAAGTAGCAAAAGCGCATTTGTAAGAAGAGATGTAAAAATGAAGGGGAGTATGAATTTTATTCTATTTATGTGATTTAATGAAATTTGTATATTTATTGTAGCAACCGTATTTTATATTGAAATTATACAAATAGAGTGTAGGAGTTAAAATGAGTTATAATATTGCACTATTTGATTTTCCCATTCCGAATGATTTTGAAAAAGCGTGTGAGTGCTTCGAAAAATATGAAGATGAAGATATTCAGGAATTAAGCCCATCAATGTTGTGTTTTTATCAAGAAATTTCTCATCTATATCCGTGCCTTTGCGAATTACCTGATGATGAAATAGATGATAGTGTGTGGTGTGATGGGCCTTTAATTAATAACTTTATGACCAAAATCCCAGTTATTGGTTTTGTTTACTCCAAAGTAGATGAGGCTCTCCCTGTAGTTATTAAATTAGCAAATAAAATGGGAGTTTCAGTCCTTGATTGGCAGCAAGGAGCGGTATTTAATGCTAAACAATAAAAATGATATTTGTGATGATATAAGGATTGATTTAAATTTTTCGACAATGGTTTAAGTTTTTTCAATGGAGTGATAAAGCATGCATGGAAGTATTATTTTTAAGTGTTTTTCTATAAAAAGTTTAGTTCAAAGTTTATTTTTGCTTATTTTTTGTAGCGTGCTAAATGGCTGTAGCATGTTCTATGGTATTGCATGCAGTACCAGTATTTTATTTACACCGTCAGAATCACAAGAAAAAATCTATATGCCAGAAGCTGTTATTAATCAAAATTATGATCAACAGATTGAACTTGGTGTATTTTCTGGTTTAGCTCCATATTATATTGTGGAAAGTCCTGAATGGGTTACTGTTACATTAATGGTAAAAAATAAAGATGGGGAGTGGTTTTCTCTTATTACACATGAAGATTGGCAAAAGCATGTCATGCATCAAGAAGAGCGTCCTATCATTTTTGCTCGTTTACAAGGAACAGCACCTAAAAGTGGCAATGTACGGATAAAATTAAAAGCCACGGTAGGGCGTACTATGTGTGGTACAACGGATCCTGTTTTTGCTTTACAAGTCAAAGTGAGAAAAGAATAAAGTTATCCGTGATACTTAAATATATTTATTTTAATTAAGTGAAGATTGCCTAATAAGACTCGTCCATTTTATCTTATCTATAAATACTCTAACTTACTAAAATCTAAAATTATTATAAATGTTAGATTTTAGTATTGCTTGTTTGTATAGAATAATTTAATGGAATACAACTTTCAGATCACGTTCTTATCCTGTAATAAGTGTATACATCATTTTCACTACAACTAAGAATAGGAATAATGCAAATATTTGGCGAACTCTAGGAATTGGTAGGCGATAAGCAACTTTTACACCTACAGGTGCGAAGAGTACGCTGGTAATGCTTATTCCGATAAAGGCAGGTAAATAGATAAAGCCGAAATAATAGTCATCAATATTTGTTTGATTCCAACCATAGATAATACCCATGATTGTGCCTATAGAAGCAATGATGACACCAATCATTGAAGAGGTTGCAATACATTTACGTGTATTAAATCCCCAGTGACTTAAAAGAGGAATGGTGATAGTACCACCAGCAATACCGATAAAACTGGATATAAAACCAATTAAAGAACCACCACTTGTTAACGCTGATTTTGAAACAATAGGATCTTTCACATTTTCAATGCGTTCCGCTTCTTTCTTTTTAGTTAATAAACCATAGATGGTATATACCATGAAAATACAGAACACGATTTGTAATATCGTGTTTGACATTTTTTGTACCAGAAATGTCCCCACAAGCATACCAATGATGGTGCCGAGAGATAATAGAGGGAATTGCTGCCATAAAATGGCTTTATGTTTGTTATGAGAATATGCTGAAGATGCCGTGGAAAATATAATGACAGAGAATGAGGTAGATAAGGCAATTTTCATTACCATATCTGTTGGGATAGCTTGTTGACTGACTACATACATAACCACCGGAACAATGATTGCACCGCCTCCTATGCCAAGTAGCCCAGCAAAAAAGCCAGTGATACATCCCACTAAAAGAAACAGCAAAATCATGTCCATAGTTAATACTCATCAGGATTTATAATAAACCCATTTATATACATTATATCTTTTTAAGAAGGTAGTGTTTTATCTTAATGTATAGATTATGAAATTTAATGTGTTTATTTTGATATGAAAATTGTTATTTCTTCTCTTGTTACCTCTTTAATATTAAAGGATATATAGCTAAATATAATTCCAATAAAGAGATATGTTAAATATTTAATCTTGAGTTTTATAATAAATTATATTTTTAAACTACAAACTAAAATAATAATATTAATTTTATAGGTAAAACCAATCGGAATTTGACTGGCTTATTTTTATTTATTTATGGAAGTCTAGGGTGGCAAGATTTTTCTTATTTAAAATAAGTTAACGAAAAGTTATAGTGCTATTTTTTATAATCTATACTGTCAGATCAAAATATTAAGCGATTTAGAAATAGTCATACATTTATCCATAATGTTGGCGAGGGCGTTGTTTTATTTAATTAAAATCGATTTTTATCTTATTGGATTTATATTTTATCTATCTTTTTTTGACTTTATAAAGGAATTTGTATGAAGAAGACGGTGTTATTACTATCTATAATCACATTATTATCAGGGTGTAAAATAAACGAGGCTATTCGTTCAGTTAATAGTGCTGTAAATCAAATCGTTCCATCAATGGAATCTCCAGTAACTGAAGCGACTTATGCGGGAATATGTAAGGACTTTAGTGATAATGAGATTGCGGCGAAGAAAAAATGGAGAGGGAAGTGGGTTATTTTAGAAGGAAGAGTGACCACTATTGCAAGTTTAGAAGAAGTAGTCAGATACGACCTCTATAAACCAACACCACCTAAAGTTGTTGCTATTTCATTTAATAATAAAGCCAGTGCTTCATATACTTTAAAACCAAGTGAAGAAGATAATGTTCTTAAAATTAAGAAAGGACAAACTGCAAAAATAAAAGGTGAAATAAGCGATATTACTTATACACTGGGCTGTTTGATCCTTTTAGAGAACGGAACCATACAGTAATAAGTCATTTCAATTGAACCAATCGATTCGAGCATTGACGATTTTCTTAATTGAAATGCTCTCAGCCTCTTAATTGAGGCTTTTTATTTCTCCTAACATTTTGGTCAGTGATTATGTCAGTAGTAAGAGATGAAATAATAAGATAAAACACACTCATAAGCATCTGTAACGTATTGATTTATTTTTTATGTTTTATTGTGTGTTTTCTCACCAATAGTACTGTAATTTAGTACCAACTTGTTGTTTTATATCGATAACTAAACTTATATAGAGGTTTCTAATATAAAGTGGTATTCTTCTTTCATGTTTTCCCCTATAAAGCATATCGAATATAAAAGGCTGTAAGGACTTACAAATGACGACTATTGAAAAAATTGAACGCCAGATCAACGAAAACCCAATTATTTTATACATGAAAGGTTCACCAAAATTACCAAGTTGTGGTTTTTCTGCTCAGGCAGTTCAAGCTATCTCTGCTTGTGGTGAGCGTTTTGCGTATGTTGATATCCTGCAAAACCCAGATATTCGTGCAGAATTACCAAAATATGCACACTGGCCAACCTTCCCACAATTATGGGTAGATGGTGAATTAGTCGGTGGATGTGACATTATTTTAGAAATGTATCAGCACGGTGAATTACAAAAGTTATTAAAAGAGACTGCTGATAAATATCGTGGTGAAGAAGAAGCACAGTAATTAATTTTTATCGTTTCGGTATTGAAACGTATAAAAATAGTGAGATCTTCAGTAAAAAAGCCAGTTCATCTTTGAACTGGCTTTTTTCTGTTATTCATAAATGTACCAGAGACACCATGACTTTAAGGTGTAGGTAATGGCCATCCACCAAGCTTTTTCCAGCGGTTAACTAATTCACAAAAAAGTAATGATGTGCGATTTGTATCGTATAACGCGCCATGCGCTAATTTGCTATCAAAGGGAATACCAGCAGTGATGCAGGCTTTAGCTAAAATTGTCTGCCCTAATACCAATCCGCTTAAAGCTGCTGTATCAAAGGTGGCAAATGGATGAAAAGGATTGCGTTTTAATCCAGCTCGCTCAGCGGCAGCCATTACAAAGCTGTGATCAAAATTTGCATTGTGAGCCACAATAATGGCGCGATTACAATCTGCATCCTTCATTCCTTTACGTACCATTTTAAAAATGGCATGAAAGGCTTCATATTCACTGACTGCACCACGTAAAGGATTGGTCGGATCAATACCTGTAAATTCTAAGGCTGCTGGTTCAAGATTAGCCCCTTCAAAGGGTTCAACATGAAAATGTAAAGTGTTGTCTGGTTTTAGCCAACCTTGTTCATCCATTTTTAATGTAATAGCGGCAATTTCAAGTAAACCGTCTGTTTTCGCATTAAATCCACCTGTTTCAACATCAATGACAACAGGGTAGTAACCCCGAAAACGGTTACAAAGCTTATTGGGATTATTTATATCAGGCATTAAATTGTACTTATCCGACAAAAAATAGAGTATCGGAAATTGATAATCAGTAAGGCCAGAAAGATAAGCATGTTATCTTTCTGGTTTTAATAAAAATTATTTACCTAGAGCGTGACTTGCACTTTTGTTTTCGATGAGCTCGATTTTGTATCCATCAGGATCTTCAACAAAAGCAATAATTGTTGATCCGCCTTTTACTGGGCCTGCATCACGGGTAACATTACCGCCAGCTTGGCGAATGGTTTCGCAGGTTGCAGCAACATCATCAACTCCTAATGCTACATGCCCAAAAGCAGTTCCCATTTCGTAGCTGTTTACACCCCAGTTATAGGTTAATTCGATAACCGCACCGGTGCTTTCATCACCATAACCAACAAAAGCTAACGAGTATTTATATTCCTCATTCTCGCTAGTGCGTAGAAGTTGCATACCTAAAACCTTGGTATAAAAGTCGATAGAACGTTGCAAATCGCCCACTCGGATCATGGTATGAAGTACTCGCATATAAACCTCTTGTGTTTTTCTAATGATTAAACCCTACAGATAAACTGATGGCGGAGTACTATAACGCGTTAAAGCCCTAAAGTTCAATTTTACTACGCCTTTAACAGTTCAATAAATCATGTTGTGCAGATAATATCTCTATTAACTATACTCTATTGTAACAAACAATAGGGAGGGAAAATCAATTGCAAGAACAATTAGAATTTTTTGATATTCCTAGTCCTTGTATTGGACGTTGCGAAATGAATGCACAAGGATATTGCATGGGGTGTTATCGTAGCCGTCAAGAGCGGTTTAATTGGTCAAAAATGAATCAACATGAGAAAAGAAATATATTACGACTTTGTCAGCAACGTTATTTAAGAACATTAAAAAGAGTGGGTTCTTCAATTGAAAAAGAGAATGAACAACTCAATTTATTTTAAATGTTCCACTTATTTTTTAATATTAAAATAATAATTAACTATCTTTTTAATTCATTGTTTTTATTTATTGTAGTTATGTAGTTTATTATTTTTTCTTTATTAATATAAAGTTATAACTTTAAAGTGTTACTCTGGTTGTTTGTTTTTTTAACCATTTGATAATAATGCTATTTTTATTGTTTTTTAGTGTTGAGTTTAAAATAATAATTATTATTATGTAAAAAAATATAGATTAGTTTTTATAACAAGGTTATTCTTTATGGACTTTCGTTGCTAGAAAGAAATGATTTAATTACATCTGGAAAATAATTACTTATCTAATAAATAGGATTATAACTATATTAGTTATTAAAGGTAATATTTTAATTAAAAAGAATAGGTAAATATTGCATTAAAAATGAATATCTAAACTTTGTAATAAGTTGACTGAAAATGCTAATTAAGGAGAGATAAGTGGAATCAACATTAGGAGCTGATTTAGCGCGTTTAGTTCGATTATGGCGTGCTTTAATTGATCATCGTCTCAAACCGTTAAAATTAACCCAAACCCATTGGGTTACTTTGTATAATATCAGCCAATTACCTCCAGAGCAGTCACAAATCCAATTGGCAAAAGCAATAGGAATCGAGCAACCATCTTTAGTGAGAACCTTAGATCAACTGGAAGAAAAAAAACTGATATGTCGGCATACATGTGCAAATGATCGCAGAGCAAAACGTATAAAATTAACAAAAGAATCTGAGCCTTTTATTAATGAGGTTTACACAGTAATAGAAAAAACGAGACGAGAGATATTGGGTGGTATCCAACTAGAAGAAATCGAAAGGTTAATAGGTACAATCAAAAAATTAGAAAAAAATATAAATAGGCTAAATGACTAATAATTTCAAATTTAATATATATTCTATTTAAATGATATTAATTACATGATGGTAACTATACTCTAAATAATTCAGTACTCAGCTAGATAACAAGTGAATGAGTCACTAGGACATATAAAATATGTAACTGGTGTGAGTAAACGATGTCTACAACACTGAACTTGAAATATGACGAGTATATAACGTAAATCATTATATAGTTTGAATTGTGATAACTAGATTATATATTCGCGCTCTCTTTCGGTTACTTATTATTAAGTCATAAAATAAAACAGGCAACTTTAATGTTGCCTGTTTTTTGTTGCTAATTATTAGCGAGGAGAAACAGTTAAGTTATTTCCGTTACCGATAACGGCAACACGTTGACCTTGGCTGTAAACAGTATTATCTGCTTTTTGAACGATAGCGACAGTTCTACCGCTATCTAAACGAACTTCAATTTGAACACCCTTAGTAGTGTTTAATGCGCCTTGTGCTTGTTGTCCTGCCATACCACCAGCAATTGCACCAGCGGCTGTTGCAAGGTTACGGCCTGTACCACCACCCACAGTGTTACCTAACATACCACCGAGAACGGCACCACCAATCGCACCTAAAATATTCTCATCGCTACCCGCTTGAATATTCACTGCACGCACAGAAACCACTGTACCATAAGTAATATTTTGAGCTTGTTTTGCTTGGCTTGCGGTGTAAGTATCACCGGACAGTGAATTTGTATTCACACAACCAGTAAGTACAGTCATTGTAAAAAGACCAATAAGTAAATGCTTAAACATAGTTACTCCTAAAGAAAACCTGAGGCGAGTTGCTCAGATTATACCAATGTTATCTAGTATCAGTTATAGCTCGTTTTTTGCGTTTGTCGACACTGATTTTAATAATATATAGCTTACTATATAGTAAAGGCCGATAGTAAAAACAGAAGAGATTTCTGAAAAAAGAGAATATAACATTATATGTTAAAAATTTGCATCATCTTGATTATAAGGAAAAGAACATGATAGCAGGGCGGTACATTGGTGTGATGTCTGGCACTAGTTTAGATGGTGTTGATGTTGTATTAGCTGCAATCAATAATAAGTTCGTTGCACAACAAGAAAATCACTTTCTGCCTTACCCACAGAATCTACGCCAACGAATTTTAGCTGTTTGCCAAGGGCAACCTACTACCTTACATGAAATCGGCCTATTAGATGCCCAATTGGGCGAGCTTTATGCGCAAGCAATTATAGAGTTACTTGCAAAAGTAAAACTTAGTGCGAGTGATATTACGGCGATAGGGTGCCATGGACAAACCATTTGGCATGAGCCAGAAAGTGATATGCCATTTACTATGCAAATTGGTGACAACAATCGTGTTGCTGCATTAACAGGAATTACGACGGTTGGTGATTTTCGTCGCAGAGATATTGCTTACGGCGGGCAAGGTGCACCTTTAGTACCTGCTTTTCATCTTGCTGTATTAGGACATTCTGTTGAAAAACGTATTATTTTAAATATCGGTGGTATCGCCAATATTTCATTGTTATTACCTGGTGTTGCAGTTAAGGGCTACGATACAGGTCCTGGAAATATGCTATTAGATAGCTGGAATTGGATCCATAACCAAACACCTTATGATGATAATGGTAAATGGGCTGCTACTGGCACTGTAAACCCAATTTTATTGAAAGATATGCTTTCGGATCCTTACTTTTCGCGTTCAGCACCTAAAAGTACAGGGCGAGAATATTTCAATACACAATGGTTAAATTACCATTTAGCAAGAGTACCTAATGTTTTTCCTGAAGATGTACAGGCAACTTTAGTCGAATTAACTGCAATAAGTATTGTGCAACAGATCCAACTAAACGGTGGATGTGAACGTTTACTCGTTTGTGGTGGTGGGGCGCGTAATGGGCAAATTATGCATCGTTTAGCTTCACTATTACCGGGTACAGAAGTCGCGACAACGGATAAATATGGTTTAAGTGGTGATGACATGGAAGCGTTGGCATTTGCTTGGTTAGCCGCGCGTACTATTGCAAATGAATCAGGGAATTTACCTTCTGTAACAGGGGCATCAAGAGAAACCGTTTTAGGGGCGATTTACCCTACAAATCCTCGTTAAGCGTGATATGCTGAATGCAGTTTCTCAAAAGAGAGAGTGAAAAATGACAGAACTTGATTTTATTGACGTCGCAGATTTACGCCGTGAATATATGAACGGTGGACTACGACGTCATGAATTAACTGAACAGCCGTTAGTTTTGTTTGAAAAGTGGCTAAAGCAGGCTTGCGAAGCGCGTTTGAGTGATCCTACTGCAATGTGTGTCGCAACAGTTGATGAAAATGGGCAACCTTACCAACGTATCGTGTTATTAAAACACTTCGATGAACATGGCTTAGTTTTTTATACCAATTTGGGTAGTCGTAAGGCGAGTCATTTAGAGCACAATCAACGAGTTAGTTTATTATTTCCTTGGTATCCCTTAGAAAGACAAGTTTGTTTTTTAGGGAAAGCAGAAAAACTTTCTCCTATTGAAGTGATTAAATATTTCCATAGCCGCCCTAAAGATAGCCAAATTGCGGCCTGGGCTTCTCAACAGTCTTCTCGCATTTCCGCAAGAGGTGTGTTGGAAGGTAAGTTCTTGGAATTAAAACAGAAATTCCAAAATGGAGAAGTGCCGTTACCGAGTTTCTGGGGTGGATATCGTGTGACATTTGATTCTGTTGAATTTTGGCAAGGTCGAGAAAATCGTCTGCACGATCGCTTTATCTACCAAAAATCACCACAAGGATGGGACATTGAGCGATTAGCACCTTAATAGTGTGTTAATAAATTTGCCTCAAAAAGTCTTTTTCTACTGGTACTTAATGTAGTGGCGCTTTATGCTATACCACTTATGTTTCACTTATATTTTAAATAGACAAAAAACAATAAACCGATGGAGTCATTGATGTCTAGCAAGAACCTAATCACACAATTGCAGGAGCGTGGGCTAATAGCTCAGGTCACGGATGAGGCAGCTTTAGTAGAGCGTTTGGAGCAAGGTCCTGTCGCTCTCTATTGTGGCTTCGATCCTACCGCTGATAGCCTGCATTTGGGGCATTTGGTTCCTTTGCTGTGTTTAAAACGATTCCAACTAGCCGGGCATAAGCCTGTGGCGTTGGTGGGTGGTGCAACGGGTCTAATTGGTGATCCTAGTTTTAAAGCCACCGAGCGCAAACTGAATACCCAAGATACTGTTCACGAATGGGTAGAAAAAATTCGTAAGCAGGTGTCACCTTTCTTAGATTTCAACAGTGGTGAAAACAGTGCGGAATTAGCAAACAACTATGACTGGTTCGGTCAAATGGATGTGCTGACATTCCTGCGTGATATCGGTAAACACTTCTCTGTGAACCAAATGATCAACAAAGAAGCGGTTAAACAGCGTTTAAACCGTGACGATGTGGGTATCTCTTTTACTGAATTCGCCTATAACCTATTACAAGCTTATGACTTTGCGTCATTAAATACGCATTTGGGTGTTGAATTACAAATCGGTGGCTCTGATCAGTGGGGTAATATCACTTCAGGTATCGATTTAACCCGTCGTTTCAATCAGAAACAAGTATTTGGTATGACCGTACCATTAATTACTAAATCTGATGGAACTAAATTTGGTAAGACAGAAGGCGGTGCGGTTTGGTTAGATCCTAAGAAAACCAGCCCATACAAATTCTACCAGTTCTGGATCAATACAGCGGATGCTGACGTTTATCGCTTCTTGAAATTCTTCACATTTATGAGTATTGAAGAAATTAATGCACTTGAAGAGGAAGATAAAAATAGCGGTCAAGCGCCTCGTGCTCAGCGTGTATTAGCAGAATTGGTTACTGGTTTAGTTCATGGTGAAGAGGGTTTAATCGCCGCTAAACGTATTACTGAAAGCTTATTCTCTGGTGCAATTGCAGACTTAACACAAGCTGACCTTGAGCAATTAGCACAAGACGGTATGCCAACTATTGAGTTAGAAAAAGGCAGTGATTTGCAACAAGCGCTGGTTAACGCAGAATTAGTTCCTTCTCGTGGTCAGGCTCGTACAATGATTGGCTCTAACGCAGTTTCAATTAATGGCGAAAAACAGGACAATCCTGAATACGTCTTTGAAGAAAAAGATTTCTTATTTGGTCATTACTCCATTTTACGTCGCGGTAAAAAACATTACTGCCTCGTTATCTGGAAATAATTGACAGTAAAGGGCAGCCGGTGAGTTGCCCTTTTTCTTAATAACAATAAATAAACGTATATACCTCGCCTATGATGATAAAGCTTGGGTGTTGTGTGTATTCACAATAATCGGTTTATGTCATGAAAAATATACTCTCTATTCAGTCACATGTTGTTTTCGGTCACGCAGGTAACAGCGCCTCTGAGTTCCCAATGCGTCGTATGGGGGTGAATGTTTGGCCTCTAAATACAGTGCAATTTTCAAATCACACGCAATATCCAGAAAAATGGACTGGGTGTGTTATGTCAGCAGAGCACATTACTGAGATTGTTGATGGTATTGCCGCAATCGGTAAACTCTCACAATGTGATGCAGTGTTAAGTGGTTATTTAGGATCGGCTGAACAAGGTTTGCGTATTGTTGATATTGTGAAAAAAGTGAAACAAGCGAATCCTAACGCATGGTATTTCTGTGATCCTGTAATGGGACATCCTGAAAAAGGGTGTATTGTTCCTCCTGCTGTTTCAGGTGTACTGTGTGAAGAAGCATTACCTATCAGTGATATTATTGCACCTAACTTATTAGAGCTTGAAACATTAAGTGGTGGCAAAGTCCTTCATAATGTTGATGAGTGCGTAAATGCTGCTCGTGAATTGTGTAAACAAGGCCCTAAAGTTGTATTAGTAAAACACTTATCACGTGCTGGATATCGTCATGATCGCTTTGAAATGCTGTTAGTAACCGCGGAACACAGCTGGCATGTTAGCCGTCCATTAGTCGATTTTGGTGAGCGTCAACCTGTGGGTGTTGGTGATTTAACCAGTGGTTTAATGCTGGTGGATTTACTCAAAGGTGTTGAATTACAAACCGCATTAGAGCACGTTGCCGCAGCAGTTTATGAAGTGATGCTAAAAACAAAAGAGATGAATGAGTATGAACTGCAACTAGTTGCTGCTCAAGATCAAATGGTGCATCCAACACATAGATTTTGTGCAACACAATTAGATTAATAGTGCTATAACAAGCTTAAAAAATAGCTCAAATTATTTTATATAACTTGAGCTATTTAAATCAAAAGTTACTCTTTAATTAACCCTTCAGTTACTAGTGCACTGTGTACATTAGGGCGTTGTGCAATACGTTTTAGGTAGTTTTGTAGATGTGTTAAATCAGTTAAATCTAAACCAACATGTGGCGCCCATTGGCTTAATGTGAATAAATAGGCATCAATAACCGTAAAATGCTCACCACATGCACATTTTTGTTTGCTCAATACATCATTAATGTAAGTGAATTTACTTTTTAATTTAGTTTTAACGACAGGTATATAGCTTTCAGGTGTATCTGGTGAAAATAGCGGGCCATAGCCTTTATGTACTTCACTTGCGAGAAAGTTTAACCACTCAATTTGATGGTAACGTTCTAGTGATTTTGGTGGTGCAATTAAATTTCTATCAGGTTTTAAGTCTGCAAGATATTGAACAATAGCAACACCTTCAGTCAAAATATCACCATTATCTAATTGAAGAACAGGGACTTGGCCTTTTGGATTGATGGTTAGAAAGTCTTTCCCCGACTCTGTCTTCTTAGCCTGTAAATCGATACGCTCTATTGAAAAATCTAAACCTGTTTCACGTAAAACGATATGAGGGGAAAGCGAGCAACTACCTGGCGTGTAGTACAATTTCATGTTGAATAGCTCCCTATCAATAAGGTGGTGAATTAACTTACAGATATCAGAATATCTTCATTAATATAAGATGATAAAAGGTTCTAAGAAATTAGCAAACTCAAATGATGCGAATAAAAAAGGCTTTTGTAAATCTGTGAACAAGGCTGTTAATTGATGAAAATATACGAAATAAATACTCCTTATATTAATAACATATAAGGAGTATTTTATTATGACTCTTCAAACGAAGGTAAGAATGAAATATCAAGGTAATAAATTTTGGGATTCTTTTTATCAACATAGACTGTAACAAGCTCTCTATTAATATAAGGTGTGGGATCAAAGAAGATATAACCACTCTTGTAACGAATCAATCGATTGTTTAATGTATCATGATAATCAGCAATAATTTGATAGGGAGAGCGGTGATTAAAACTGATATTACTATTAATAATAATTTCAGAAATTTTCACATTAATAGGCATTCCATCACGTTTTAATCGTTGATCCCTTGTAGCTCTTCTTCTGATAAAATACAAGGGGATAAGCCCTATTGATGCAAATACCAATCCGAAAATACTTAATATAGTCCCAGCACCATATAAGCCTAAAAAGTTGTTAATAGTCGCTCTTTGTGGATCACTTGGGAGATAAATAACATTAATTTTTTCACCAAGATAAAAGCGGGATTGACTGCCACCTTCTGGTGAACGAAACGTTATTTCTCTATTATCTTCAGTATAGAATTGAATAATAGGGTGATAAAAATAGTTACCATCAGAAGATTTACTCACACTTTGGTCAATAACAACACCAGTTGTTTCTATTCCATTCCTTACTACATTTAATTCAGATTTAATAACAAATAAAGCTACAACAAAAATAATCGCACCAATAAGAGCAAAAATATAAAACAGAAATTTAAATTTCTTCATACATTAAATCCTTTTATTAATAGATTATTATCTTATCGCTAATATACAAAAAGATTATAGGAATAAGCTAAAAAACAAAAGTGAAATCTATCTAATACGTAGCATTATTAAAAATAAAAGGGATAAGGGAGATATTAGATAAAAATTCGATAGTTAATGGAGTTAAGAAGAGTAAAAATAGTAGAACAACATAAAAAAACCAGCCTTAACAATGAGGCTGGTTTTTATTATTCATAGAATAGAATTATTTCAGTTCTAATTCATTCATAGCAGCGATGCTGAAACCACCATCTACGTGAACGATTTCACCTGTAATACCACCAGATAAGTCAGAGCATAAGAATGCTGCTGTATTACCTACATCTTCGGTTGTTACAGTGCGACGCAGAGGAGTGACTGACTCGCAATGGCTTAACATTTTACGGAAATCTTTGATACCAGATGCCGCTAATGTACGGATTGGGCCAGCAGAGATACCGTTAACACGAATACCTTCAGGACCCATAGCATTTGCCATATAACGAACGTTAGCTTCTAAAGAAGCTTTCGCCAGCCCCATAACGTTATAGTTAGGGATTGCACGTTCAGCACCTAAATAAGTCAGAGTTAACAGAGCTGAGTTTGGATTTAGCATTTCACGGCTTGCTTTCGCCATAGCAACGAAGCTGTATGCACTGATGTCGTGAGCAATTTTAAAGCCTTCACGAGTTACTGCATTAACGTAGTCGCCATCTAATTGGTCAGCAGGAGCAAAACCGATAGAGTGAACAAAACCATCATATTTTGGCCAAACTTTTGCAAGTTCTGCATACATAGTATCGATGCTTTCGTCTTTTGACACATCACACTCTAATACGATATTTGAGTCTAATGATGCTGCAAATTCTTCAACGCGTGGTTTCAGTTTTTCATTTTGGTAAGTAAATGCAAGTTCTGCACCTTGGTCACGCATAGCTTTGGCAATACCATAAGCAATTGATAATTTACTAGCAACACCAGTAATAAGAATGCGTTTGCCGGTCATAAAGCCCATAGCTGTATCCTTGTTTTTTCGTAAATCGCGATAATAACATCATTCACAGTTTTATTTATCTGTTAGGTTATCACGCTTATTGTTAATAAACGTGGCTGATTCTACCACGACATTTGTAAATTTGTTTAATTTCCCTAGCACCTCCGAGGAGTTAAGGGAAAAGGGTGAAATAATGTGCAATCAACATTATGCCTATATTGTTTACACTTAAATTAAATCTTGGCGCCAAGCTTCTGCTGTTAAGGCTTCACCAAAGTGACTAGCGACTAATCTTCGTGTGACTTCATGTAATGGCGATGCAAGAACTTCTGCTGTATTGCCACGTTCAACGACTTCACCATTATCCATCACAATAATTTTATCGCTAATATGTTTTGTCATGCCTAAGTTTTGTGTCACATAAATATAGGCAATATTATGAGTCTCTTGCAGTTCTAACATCAAATTTATAATTTGTGAGCGCAAAGACATATCCAGCGAAGCTATAGCTTCATCGGCAATAATAACTTGAGGTTGTAATATTAATGCTCGTGCAAGCGCAATTCGTTGGCGCTGGCCTGATGCAAACATATGAGGATAATAGTTTGCATGTTCAGGTAAAAGGCCCACTTGGCGTAATGTTTGATAAATTCGTTTCTCACGCTCAATTGCACTTAAGTCTGTATTCAGGCGTAAAGGGATTTCTAATGTTTGACCGATACGCTGGCGTGGGTTTAATGAGTTAGTGGGATCTTGAAATATCATTCTAATTCGCTGACTACGATAAGGGTAATCACCAAAAGTTAGTTGATGTCCATTAATAAAGATATCACCACCCGTAGGCTCAGTCACACCTGATAGCATTCTCGCGAGTGTAGATTTTCCTGAACCATTAGCGCCAATAATGGCTAAAGTTTGCTTGGGTTCTAGCGTAAAACTTATAGGTTTTACGGCTTCTAACTGTTGACGCCGAAATAATCCAGTACGATAACGAAATGTCTTTGATAGGTTTTTTACCTCAAGCAGTTTATCGAACATCAGTTGGCTCCACATTTAATGGAAAATGACAAGCCACGGCATGGTTTTTAAATAAACGTAACCGAGGTGCTTCAATACATTGTCGCTGTGCATAAGGGCAACGAGGCCCTAAACGGCAACCCACAGGTAAATGCTCAAGTGAGGGGATTGCACCGGGTAATGTATTTAAACGGCTCTTATGTGCCAATGAGTTGGTAAAGTCAGGAATAGAGCGGATCAACGCTTGAGTATAAGGATGATAAGGTGTTATTAACAACTCGTCAGGGGATGCTGTTTCGACAGTTTGCCCACAATACATAACCGTAATTTTATTCGCCAATTTACTCATCCATTGCAAATCATGGCTAATCAACAAAATGGTCATATTGTTATTTTGATTGAGTCGAGTCAGTAAACGAAAGATTTGGGTCTGTGTTGCGGGTTCCATTGCGTTAGTAGGTTCATCCGCAATCAGTAATCGAGGTTGATTTGCAATAGCAATAGCAATCATCACTTTTTGGCATTCACCCTCAGTTAATTCATAAGGGTAGCTGCGCATAATGTCTTTATGATCTTTAATACCCACACGGTGCAATAATTCAATTGCGCGGCGTTTTCGCCAATGAAATCGTTGCCACCAATGTCCTTTAAAAGTCCAGCCAGGAATTGCCTGTATAAGCTGCTGCTCAATTTTTGTGGCAGGATCAAGACAAGATTGTGGCTCTTGGAAAATCATTGATACATTATGGCCAATGACACGACGCCGTGCTCTGGGTGATAATTTAAGTAAGTCGATATCATCAAAACGGAAACGATCGGCTGTCACGTTGATATTATCTTTCGTAACGCCACAAATTGCTTTTGCAATTAAGCTTTTACCTGATCCCGATTCGCCAACAAGGCCTCTCACTTCACCTTCATTTAAGGTAATAGAAACACGATCTACCGCTTTTACTGGGCCATCGGGAGTCATAAATTCAATGGTTAAATTGCGTATATCCAATAAAGGCATTATTCAACTCCCTCATTTATTGCACGCTGTAAACCATCACCTAAAAGGTTCACCAGTAAAACGCTTATCATAATAGTGGCGCCCGGAATTAAAACTGTCCAAGGAGCAACATAAATTAACTCTAAGGAATCGCCTAACATCGCTCCCCATTCGGGTGAAGGAAGTTGAGCACCTAAATTGAGAAAACCTAATGCTGTAATATCAAGAATAGCAATTGAGAATGCGCGTGTTAATTCAGAAACTAATACAGGCGTGATATTAGGTAGTACGGTGTACCATAAAATGGAAATGTTTGATGCACCATCAAGTCGAGAAGCAATCACATACTCTTTGTTTAATTCATCATTAACAGCAGAGTAAATCATTCTGACTAAACGAGGTAACAGCGCCAACCAAATCGCTATCATGGCATGACCAAGACTTGTTCCTACAAAAGCTACAACAATAATAGCAAGTAGCAGGGATGGAATTGATAATAAAGTGTCTAATATATGATTAAGAATGGCGGATTTTAAGCCATGGGTCATGCCTGCAAAACAGCCGATAATTAATCCCATTAGTGTTGCTGCAAAAGTGACAATAAATGCGCCACCAAAGGTCATGCTTGTACCAATTAAAATTCGGCTAAATACATCGCGCCCTAAATCATCTGTACCAAAAAAATAGGAGACATTGCCGTTTTGATACCAAGACGGTGGCGTTAGTTGATGACCAAAAAACTGTTGATCAAGCGCATAAGGCGCAATATAAGGGCCTATAATACTGAGCACTAAGAGAAAAAGAACGCCATAAAATCCTACCATTGAGATAACGTCTTTAGAAAAACATTGCCAAATCACCGCTGCAGGTGTGGGTGTTTTTTTCTCTTTATAAAATTGGCTATCTAAAGGCATATCCCACCTTGTGTTTCATCGGGTTGCTCATTGCGCCCACAATATCGGATAAGACGTTGACGATAATGACCATTGAACCCACCAACATTACACCAGCTGAAATAGCAGAATAATCTTGTTGGCGGATTGCTGTGACTAACCAACGACCAAGCCCTGGCCAGTTAAATACAATTTCTGTCACCATAGTGAGTGTAAGCATGGTAGAGAACTGTAAGCCTAATTTAGGGATGATAGGGGGTAAAGCATTATGAAGAATATGGCGACGAATAATTGTAAAACGTGAGAGACCTCGAGTCGCGGCTGCCTTCACGTAGTTTTCTGACATAATTTCTTCCGTACTGTTTCGCATTAATCGAATAACTTCAGTGGTTGGTGCAATAGCCAGCGTTATTACGGGTAAAATTAGATGTTGTAATACATTAATGATCATTTGTTGGCGATAAGGTGAATCAGATAACCATGCATCCACTAATGCAATGCCAGTAATAGGTTGCAAGTTATAAAGCAAATCAATACGACCTGAAACAGGTAGCCAACCTAATTTTAATGAAAAGAATAGAGTTAACAGCAATGCAAGCCCAAATACAGGGACAGAAAAACCTAAGAGCGCGAAGTTACTGATAATAATATCAGCGGATTTATTACGCCAAACCCCAGCAATAATACCAGCAGGAATACCTACAATAAGGGCAAAAAGAAAGGCTAATGTACAAAGCTCCATGGTTGCTGGAAGTGCTTCCACTAATTGTGCTTTTATAGGTTCACCATTGATAGAGGAAATACCAAAATCAAAGTGGATCATATTATGGGCATAAAAAAAGTAGGCATCGGTGAGTGATGCACCACTTAACGGGGCATTGGGCGTGTAATAGCTGAGGCTAAAGCTCACTAGCGACAAAAAGAACAGAGTCACAAGTAATAAAAGTAATCGACGTATTGAATAAATAATCATGGATTATTCTATAGCCTCTTTCTTGTGAGTTTGTTCGTTTACTTCTGCCTCTCGATAAACACCAGCAAAAGACGCATTACCAAAGGTACTTAATACCAATCCTTTAATATCATAACGATATGCTTGCATACGTAAAGAATTAGCTAAAGGTAATACCGGTAACTCTTGAGCAAGAACATCCTGAGCTTCATGATAATAATCCATTCTTGAAGCAAGTTGCTGACTATAAAGCGCTTTTTTCAAAATATCATCAAAACTAGGTAAACACCAATGACTCAAGTTAGTTTGTGAGCCAATGGCTGCACAGCTAAAGAGAGGACGGAAAAAACTATCGGGATCGTTACTGTCAGTTGACCAACCAGATAGGGTCATATCATGGGTGCGATCCATCATACTCGTTTCTTGATATCGACCTTCAATAGGCCGAATATTCATTTGAATACCAACTTGCGCTAAGTCTGCTTGAATAAGTTCAGCCATTTTTAATGGGCTTGGGTTATAAGATTGCGAAGCGCTAGGTACCCAAAGATTTAATTTCAGCCCATCAAGGCCTAGTTCTTTAAGGATTTGTTTCGATTTCTCAGGATTATACTCTGTAATTTTTGCTCGGTTATCATAAGCCCAAGATGCACGAGGAAGTACTGATGCTGCCGTTTCAGCCGTACCATAATAAATAGACTCCATTAAACGTTCATTATTAATGGCATAAGCAATAGCTTGACGAACTTTAAGATCATTGAGTGGTGGTTTACTGGTGTTAAAGGCTAAATAAGCGATATTCATACCAGAACGCAACGTTAATCTTAGTCGCGGGTCGTCACGTAAGACTTTTAATTGGCTTGCCGCTGGATAGGCTAGAACATCACATTCACCCGTGAGTAATTTAGATATACGGCCTGTACCACCTGCACCCATATCAATAACAATCTGTTGCATCTTTGGTTGGCCTTTCCAGTAATCTTTATTTCTAAACAAACGAACAAATTGTCCCGGCTGATATTCATCTAAAAAGAAAGGACCTGTTCCTACTGGTTTCCAATCAAGCAGCGATTGATCGCCTGATTTTTCTAAATTCTGCGCGTATTCAGCAGAAAGAATAGGGGCGTAATGTGTTGCTAAATGCCATAGAAAAGAAGCGTCAGGCTCTTTTAAACTAAATTCTACCGTATATTGGCCTAGTCTTTTTATCGATTTGATATTATTGGCAAAACTTAAGCTGTCAAAATAGGGATATTTACCGCCATTAACTTGATTGAAAGGATTTTGTGGATTAATCATCCTTTCAAAACTAAAAATAACATCATCAGCGGTAAGTTTTCGTGTTGGTGTAAACCAAGATGTTTGTTGAAAAGAGACATTTTTACGTAAATAAAAGCGGTAGGTCGCGCCGTTATCTAATGCTTCCCATCGAGCTGCGATTTCAGGGATCAAACGATAAGTGTAAGGGTCAACATCTAAAAGACGGTCATAGAGCTGTGCAGCTAGAGGATCAATAATTAATCCACTACTTGATAATTGTGGATTAAAGGTATTTACACTGCCATCAACACAATAAACAAAGCCATTTTGATTAATTGGAGTTGGCTCAAGCGTTATAGATGGCGCTTGTGTTTTGGGTGCTACATCCGCGATACAAGTTGCACTTGTAAAGGTGAGTAGCAAAGTACCAATAAATAAAATAGGGCGCATAAATAATGTCTTTTAGAGAAACGATTTTGCTATTGTAACTTAAAAAACTTTCTATCCCCAAATAGTCAAAAAAAACAAAGTGAGAAAAATTCTCAATAAAATGCTTTACAAACGCTAATGATAAAGATTATCATCCGTATTGTCCTTTGTCGGTAAGAGGTTTTCCGTCAAGGGCACGACATTGCTCACATTGCTTCCAGTATTTTTTTACTAGCCAGCTCGGGTGCTGGCTTTTTTTTTGTCTACTGTTTACTAGATTCTCTAGTGATTTAAAAAACTAAATTTATCAATATATTAAGTTATTATTTGATGCTTTTTAATTAACCCTCTAAATTGATCGTAGCTTAGTGATAATTTTTCAGCCGCCTCTTTCTGGTTATATAAACATTCTTTTAATGCTTCATTTACTAATTTTTTTTCTACATCATTTTGCCATTGGCGTAAATTCAACGGTAATGTAGGTATTGAAAAATTTTCTTTAGATGAGTTTTTTAATATGGGTGTTTTTGGTGTTTGAAGTCCAGCAAAGGGATCAATAATAATATTATTGAGTACATTATCACTGGTTCCATGACGATAAACTGAACGTTCAACAACATTTTTTAGCTCACGAATATTACCTGGCCACGAATAATCCAAAAGTACTTGGCACGCATTATCACTAAAACCAGGAAAGAAGGGTAAACCTAACTCTTGACACATTGAGATAGCAAAATTTTCAGCAAGCAACATAATATCTGCTCGTCGCTCTCTTAATGGCGGGAGCCTAATCACATCAAACGCCAATCTATCGAGTAAATCGGCTCGAAATTTACCTTCCTCTGCCATTGCGGGTAAATCTGCATTTGTCGCGCAAATAAGCCTAACATCAACATGTAGAGATTGACTGCCTCCAACACGCTCTAAATGACCATACTCAATGACGCGCAAGAGCTTTTCTTGTACAAGCATAGGCGCTGTCGCCAGTTCATCAAGAAAAAGAGAACCGCCATCAGCACGCTCAAAACGGCCTTGATGACGATTTTTAGCGCCCGTAAAAGCACCGGCTTCATGACCAAATAGTTCAGAATCAAGTAAATTATCATTGAGTGCAGAGCAGTTGATTGAAATAAAAGGCCCTTGCCACCAAGGAGCAAGATAGTGTAATCGATGAGCGATCAACTCTTTACCTGTACCTCTTTCACCAATAATTAATACAGGTTTTTTTAATTGAGCAAGTGCTGAAGTTTGTTCTAATACATCAATAAATTGATTATCAACGCCGATTATTGTCTCTAAATTCTCATTCATTGGTTAAATTCACCATATTGAGGTGTTTTTTGCCAGTTTATCAGGTGTTCGAAAAATAGGCGAATAATATAAATCGCTAATTATTAATAGTTTAAGTGAATTTCAAAAGTTGGCACGCAAATTGTATTAATTAAAGTAAGCAGGGCGTTACGACAGTGCGCCATTATTGAAATAATTCAACGTTACTAATTAGCATAGCTATTAAGGATGACATCATGGGTATATTTTCACGTTTTGCTGACATTATTAATGCCAACATCGCTTCTTTATTAGATAAAGCGGAAGATCCTGAGAAAATGATCCGCTTAATGATCCAAGAAATGGAAGATATGTTAGTTGAAATTCGCACAACTTCTGCACGTACTTTAGCTGAAAAGAAAGGACTAGAACGCCGTATCGAACAAGCTGAAAAACAGATGAAAGACTGGCAGGATAAAGCAGAGTTGGCTCTTATTAAGGAAAAAGAAGATTTAGCTCGTGCGGCATTAATCGAAAAACAACGTGTAGCATCAGTTAATGACACATTGAAACACGAACTCATTATTATTGATGAAACGTTAACTCGTTTAAAAGGTGAAATTAGCGAGTTAGAAAATAAACTGACTGAAACACGCGCAAAACAGCAGTCTTTAGTTGTGCGTCATCAAGCAGCAAACTCATCTCGCCAAGTTCGTCGTCAATTAGACAGTGGCAAAATGGATGCAGCAATGGCGCGTTTTGAGCAATTTGAACGCCGCATTGATCATATGGAAGGTGAAGCTCAAAGTTACGGGTTAGGTAAAGAGAAATCATTAGACCAACAGTTTGCTGAATTAAAAGCTGATGACGAAATTAGCGCGCAATTAGCGGCATTAAAAGCTAAAATCAATATCAACAAAGAGTAACAGCAAGCGTAATAACCATCTTATAAAGGATATGTAATGGGCTATATATTTCTGGGAATACCACTGACCATTTTTATTTTGTTTATTCTCCCTATCTGGCTGTGGTTGCATTACAACAGTCAGAAAGGTGGAGGTAATGTTCAGCTAACCCAACAAGAAATGCAGCGACTGAGCGCGCTGGTGGATAAGGCTCAGCAAATGCAGGAGCGCATTAAGACATTAGAACAAATACTTGATGCAGAACATCCTAACTGGAGGCAATCATAATGACGATGCAGAGCAAACAATTGTATCGCTTGCCACAAGAGGGCGTGATCCGTGGCGTATGCGCAGGCCTAGCCCATTATTTTAATATTCCTGTTTTACTTGTCAGGGTTATTGCGGTGATTGCGCTGTTTGCTGGCTTTTTCGGTTTAACTATTATTGCTTATCTTGTCTTAAGTTTCTTTATGGAGCCCGCTCCTGCTAATTACCAGCAAGGTGAAAATCAGCAAGAGAGCTTAAAAGAAATTTTAAGCGGAGTTGATAATCAATTGATGCAAGGTGAAAAACGTTTACAACAAATGGAACGTTACATTACCTCTTCTACTTATCAGTTAAATAAACGCTTTCGAGATTTGTAATATTTTTGCCATTTAATCACATAAGACGCTCCTAAAATGGAGCGTCTTTCTTTCAAGTCGTTTGTCTTTTCAACGCTTATATTATGAGAGAGTAAAATTTTTGATTGAGGAGCGTATTGTGAATTCTAATCAAGTATTCGTTTCTTTAAAAACAAATAAACTCACCCAATTAGCCAAAAAAGGGTTAACATTTGGGTTAATGTTATTCACTTTATTTGGGCCAGCAGCAATTACAGGCGGTATATTAAAAAGAGTAAGTAGCAAACCGCTACGTTGGCTGGTTCTATTGATAGCTGAACCTGTTATTAAGGCAGGTTTAAATAAGCTATCGCGTCAAGTGTCTTGGGAGAAACATGAAACGCCTACAAAATGAACTTACAGCTTTTATTAATCGCGGTGTTGATAGACATCTTCGTTTGGCCGTAACGGGATTAAGTCGAAGTGGTAAAACAGCATTTATTACCTCGTTAGTTAATCAACTTATTAATGTGCACACTGGGGCGCGTTTACCGCTATTTTCGGCAGCACGAAATAAGCAGCTACTAGGTGTAAAGCGTATTCCTCAACATAATTTAAATATTCCCCGTTTTACTTATGATGAAGGTATGGAGTCGCTTTATCATACGCCTCCAAGTTGGCCTGTTCCTACTAAAGGGGTTAGTGAAATTCGTTTACAGCTTCGTTATCGTTCTAATGAATCTTTAACACGTTTTATAAAAGAGACATCTTCACTTTATTTAGAAATTGTTGATTATCCCGGCGAATGGTTATTAGATTTACCTATGCTCGAACAAGACTATTTTGAATGGTCAGATCAAATAAATAAGGTCAATCGCCAAAGAACATCACCAGAACAAAATTGGCAATTACTTCTTAAAAAGTGTGATCCCTTTGCACCAGCTGATGAAACGTTATTAGCTGATATTGCCTCTGCTTACACTGATTATTTATTAGCATGTAAAAAAGAAGGGCTTCATTTTATTCAACCAGGACGCTTTGTATTACCGGGTGAATTAGCGGGAGCACCTGTTTTGCAATTTTTCCCTTGGGCTGATTTACAAAAATATGATATTGCTAAATTAAAGAACGCAGATAAACGTACTAATATTAGCATGCTTAAACAGCGTTATGAATATTATGGACAGCATGTGGTAAAAGGCTTTTATCGTGATCATTTCCAAGGATTTGATAGACAAATTGTTTTGGTTGATTGCCTACAACCTTTAAATCAGGGAGCGGATGTTTTTAATGATATGCGCCAAGCATTAACACAATTAATGCGCAGTTTTCATTATGGAAAAAGAACCTTACTTAGACGCTTATTTTCACCTTGTATCGATAAACTTTTATTTGCAGCCACAAAAGCTGACCATATCACTGTTGATCAACATGAAAATTTAGTGTCATTGCTCCAACAGCTTATTCAAGATGCTAAACAAAATGCTATTTTTGAAGGGATCAGCATTGATTGCATGGGGCTTGCTTCTATTGCAGCGACTGAAAGTGGGATCGTTGATCATCACGGTGAAAAAATTCCAGCATTAAAAGGTTTCCGCTTAAGCGATAACAAACCGTTGGTGTATTTCCCTGGTGAGGTTCCTAAGCGATTACCTGAAAAAGCATTTTGGGAAAAACAAGGTTTTAGTTTCGAATCTTTTAGACCACAGCAAATATCAAGAGATAGTGCGGTTCCTCATATTCGTATGGATAGTGCAATGGAATTTTTGTTAGGGGATAAATTAAAATGAATGAGCCATTAAAATCGCGAATTGATTTTAAAGAGCCCATACTTCAAGAAGAAGTCATCTTGAAAAAAGGTGTTGGCTTTAATGAAAATGAGCAATTTTTACCTATTGATCCACAATTAGATGAAGAGAATGAAGGGCAATTAGAAGGTGATGTTCAATCAATTTTAAAACCGAAAAAAAGTGTCTGGAAACGGTTATTAACGATTGCGAGTACCATTTTAGGGGTTAGTGTTATTGCTCAAACTGGACAATGGATTTATGACTCATGGACAAATTCTGACTGGATTGCGTTGGGTGCAGCCAGTGCAGGCGGGTTAATTGTTGTTGCTGGAATAGGATCAGTTATAACAGAGTGGCGTCGTATTTATCGTTTACGTCAACGCGCAGATGAAAGAGATAAAGCAAAAGAATTACTTTATAGCCATGCGATGGGGAACGGTCGACCATTTTGCGAAAAGCTCGCTAAACAAGCGGGTATTGGCTCTCAACATCCAGCATTAATTCGTTGGCAAAGTGCATTACATGACACACATAATGATAAAGAGGTATTAGAACTTTATAGCCAACTTGTTCAACCTATTTTAGATAAACAAGCAAGGGCCGAAATTAGCCGTTCTGCCGCTGAATCAACCTTAATGATCGCGGTTAGTCCACTAGCGATGGTTGATATGGCCTTTATTGGTTGGCGTAATATCCGTTTAATTAATCGCATAGCGGAAATTTACGGTATCGAATTAGGCTACTATAGTCGTTTAAAACTCTTTCGCCTTGTTCTGGTTAATATTGCATTTGCGGGTGCGACAGAACTGGTTAGAGAAGTCGGAATGGACTGGCTTTCACAAGATCTTGCAGCTCGATTATCAACAAGGGCTGCTCAAGGTATTGGAGCCGGTTTACTAACGGCACGCTTAGGAATAAAAGCAATGGAACTATGCCGTCCTTTACCGTGGATTGATGATAATAAACCTAAGTTAGGCGATTTTAGAAAAGAGCTAATAGGAAAATTAAAAACTACAATTGGTGGCAAGAAAAAGGAATAAATTATTATTCTTACCTTTTAGCAATTTTAAATAAAAACCGTAGAAACCTTTCTGCGGTTTTTTTGTATAAAAATTAGCAAAAGTATTGTTTATATAAAATAACCATAATGAAGGAAGTCATAAGATATTATTTTAAAATAAGGCGTTAAATAATATAAAGTGTTTTTATTATTTTATTGGTAATGATGTTATTATTTTAATAAGAAACTATTGTGATAAAGAATTTTAAGAAGAATAAGTTCTTATGTAAAAAAAGATGATTTTTAACTAATTGTATTTAAATGTTAATGTGTGTTCCTGTAGTGAAATATTTGTAATTTTAATCATAATATTCCTTTTTCGAAAGAAAATAGTATTGAGTTTAGTATGATAAATAGCGTTAAATATCACCACAAAGACGTACCACAGAGCTATTTTCTCAATATATTTTCAAGTGTCTAATTTGTAAGCGACTTGCTATTTAATAAATAGAGAGGTTTTTTATTTATAAAAAATAGAAAAGTGGCTAATAAATAATCCTTCTAACTAGGTTAAAATATGAAAGAAATACAAATGTCAGTAATAAAAAAACTTTCTAAACAAAGGCGTCAACTCTATTTGAGTTCGGCATTTAATGTCTCAAATATCGATAACCAGCTCAGCATTTTAATCCCTATTCTTAGTGAGACGATTAGCGAGATTAAAAAGAGACAATACCAAAATCAACCTAAGTCATTTCAAATAAAAGAGACATCCCAATTTTTTGAATATCTGAGTGAGTCGGATAAGAGAGAAAAGGCAATAAATGCATTAGATTATCTCCTTTTTTGTTTTGATAATGGATGTAAAACTATCAAAAAGGTAATCCGTCGAGAATTAAGCCCTTTGGTAAAGGATGTCGAATATCTTATCGATTTTGAACTAAAAAAAATAATAAAACCCTCTTCATTTTCGTTATTCGGCTTTTTTAAAGCATAAATAATCTTGGTTAAAAATCAGGAGATTAATTTAGTTGTGTAAAAATAAATGCTAGTAGTGTCAACCTTTGCTGACAAGCCTCTTTATTTCGTTGATATTTATGTATAATATCTAGAATTAGTTCAGGGTCACTCAGTATTAAGAAGGTTTATAATGCGTTTAGAGGTCACTTGTGAAGATCGCATCGGGTTAACCCGTGAATTATTAGATCTGCTAGTATTAAAAAATATTGATTTGCGTGGAATTGAAATATTCCCAATAGGTCTTATTTACCTGAATTTTTCACAGATTGATTTTGATATTTTTCAACCGTTGATGGCGGAAATACGTCGAATAAATGGTGTTATTGATGTGCGTACTGTTGCATTTATGCCATCAGAGCAAGAACATCGTGCAATTTGGACACTATTAGAGTCTGTCCCTGTTCCTGTTTTTTCTATTGATACCAAAGGCAAGGTCAAGTTACTCAATCCTGCAACAAGACTGCTTTTTGGTTTATCTCCAGATGACCATTCTGAGAAAACATTTAATCAATTTATTCCAAATTTTAATATTCATCGTTTTTTAGAACAAAAAGAGCACTTTATCCAAATGGTGCCTATTACTGTGAAAAAACAGAATTTTGAAATGGAAATAGTCCCAATTAAACTTACGGATGATAACCAATATAATCATTGTGTTGGAGCTTTTGTTTTACTGAAATATCATGAAATTATTTATGATCATCCTAAATTAGTGGCTAATGATCAAAGTGGGTTTGACCAAATTATTGCCGTAACACCTAAAATGAAGCAGCTTATTATTCGTGCAAAGAAAATGGCAATAATGAATGATCCATTGTTATTAGTGGGTGAAACAGGTACAGGAAAGGATTTATTGGCAAAAGCCTGCCATTTACTAAGTAACCGTTTAAGGTATCCATTTCTTGGCTTAAATTGTGCGTCAATGCCTGATGATGTTGTTGAAAGTGAGTTATTTGGCTATGCAGCAGGTGCTTATCCTAATGCTATTGAAGGAAAAAAGGGCTTTTTTGAGCAAGCTAATGGTGGCACTGTTTTACTTGATGAAATCGGTGAAATGTCACCGCAAATGCAGATCAAACTTCTACGCTTTTTAAATGACGGAACGTTCCGCAGAGTGGGCGAAGAAGAAGAAGTTAATGTCGATGTGCGTATTATTTGTGCTACTCAGAAAAACTTATGGGAATTAGTACAAAAGGGATTGTTTAGAGAAGATCTCTATTACCGATTGAACGTATTAACACTAACATTACCGCCATTAAGAGAAAGAAAGGACGATATAATTCCGTTGGCAACTCATTTTATTAATCAGTACTGCCAAGAACAAAAGATGGGAGTACCATCTATTTCTACCGATTTCTCAAATTATTTAATGCAATATTCTTGGCCGGGTAATATTCGTCAATTACGGAATATTGTTTACCAAGCAATGGCACAGTTAGTCGGAAATACA
The DNA here is from genome assembly GCF_003144325.1 of Proteus terrae. GTDB lineage: Bacteria > Pseudomonadota > Gammaproteobacteria > Enterobacterales > Enterobacteriaceae > Proteus > Proteus terrae. The sequence goes on along the minus strand of NZ_PENS01000013.1, from coordinate 22,028 downwards.
TTACGTGTTCAAGATATTACGTTACCTGAGCATACGGATGAAACATTATTTGATGAGAACTTATTAGAAGGCTCGTTAGATGAAATGACAAAACGCTTTGAAGCTTCTATTTTAACGCGTTTATACCGTGATTATCCAAGTACACGTAAATTAGCAAAACGCTTAGGCATTTCTCATACTGCTATTGCGAATAAGCTAAGAGAATATAATCTTACGAGTAAAAAGGGTGAGAAGTCTGAAGATTAATTGAGTAGTAAGATTTTGTGCATAATAAAAATAGACGAGCATAATGCCCGTCTATTTTTTTATCAGTATTATTTTAATGCGTTTAATGCATCATCATAATTTGGTTCAGTTGTGATTTCATCAACCAACTGGGTGTAGATAACAGTGTTATTTTCATCTAAAACAATTACTGCACGGCTCGTTAAGCCAGCTAATGGGCCTGATGCAATTGCAACGCCGTAGTTTTCTTTGAATTCAGCACCACGCATTGTAGATAAAGTCACAACGTTGTCTAAGCCTTCTGCACCACAAAAACGTGCTTGAGCAAAAGGTAAATCAGCTGAAATACATAAAACAACGGTGTTATTTAATTCATTTGCAACTTTATTAAATTGGCGAACGCTTGCAGCACAAACACCAGTATCTACACTTGGGAAAATGTTTAGAACTTTACGTTTACCTGCAAAATTCGCTAAAGAAACATCATTAAGATCTTTACCAACAAGAGAGAAATCTGCAGCTTTTTGACCTACTGCTGGGAAATTACCCGTTAGTGCCACTGCATTTCCTTGTAAAGTAACTTGATGTGCCATTGTTGTTCTCCTTTATTAGTTGTCAGACTAACTGTTATTAATACTCATTATTAACGATAATTCTCGTTAATGCTTAACCATTATTAAAATTTGCCACTATTGGCATAGTCATCACTAAAAACATAAAAATTTATAAAATATTTGTAATCAGTGATTGTGCCTTTTTATCAGGCTCTTATAATTGTGCTGTTCATTCTCATACAGATTACAGGACGAAACAGACATGCGCAAAATATTCGTCATCTCATGTGCACTTGTCGTTCAAGGATTGCTCACATCGCAGGTAAATGCGGCAGTAGTCCCCGTAGGAACGATACTCGATAAAAAGCAAGAAGTGGTTCGACATTTGAAAGATGAGCCTGCATCACTTGATCCTATTAATGCAGTAGGATTAACAGAAGCTCAAGTGCAACGTGATTTGTTTGAAGGGTTGACGATAGAAGATGAGTATGGACGACCCATTCCGGGAGTTGCTCAGAGTTGGCGCACAGAAGATAATCGCGTGTGGATCTTCACTTTACGTGATAATGCAAAATGGTCCAATGGTGAAAAAGTAACAGCAACAGATTTTGTCTATAGTTGGCAAAGGTTGGTTGATCCTAAAAATCTTTCACCTTTTGCATGGTATGCCTCACTCGCATCGATTGAAAATGCACAAAAAATTATTGATGGAGAATTAAAACCAACATCATTAGGTGTAGAAGCGATTGATGAAAAAACACTAAAAGTCACGTTAGAACGACCAGTTTCTTATTTTCCAAATTTGACGACTAATTTTTCGTTATATCCTGTACCTCGTCATAGTATTGAAAAATATGGTGCCGAGTGGGTTAAAGTTGGCAATTTAGTCGGAAATGGGGCTTTTGTTTTAAAAGACAGAGTCGTTAATGAGAAGATTGTATTAACGCCAAATCCTTATTATTGGGATCATAAAAATACAGTATTAACTAAAGTCACTTTTGTGCCTATTAATCATGAATCACATGCGACTAAACGTTATTTAGCTGGTGATATTGATATTACAGAGTCGTTCCCGAAAAATTTATACCATAAATTAATGAAAGATATTCCTAATGAGGTTTATATTCCTGACCAGTTAGGAACTTATTATTATGCTTTTAATACTCAATCAGGGCCAACAAAAGATATTCGTGTACGTAAAGCATTAGCGATGGCGATAGATAGAAAAATTATCACTGATAAAGTATTAGGAACAGGGGAGAAATCAGCAAACCGTTTCACACCTGATGTAACGGCGGGCTTTACCCCAGAACCTACAATTTATGATGAATACAATCAAGATGAATTAGACAGTCAGGCTAAGATCTTGTTAGCGGCTGCTGGATATGGCCCTCATAATCCATTAACACTCTCATTGTTATACAATAATTCAGAGAATCATCAGAAAATTGCTATTGCAGTTGCTTCTATGTGGAAGAAAAAATTAGGAGTGAAAGTCGAATTACGTAATCAGGAATGGAAAACATATATTGATAGCCGAAATTCGGGGGATTTTGATGTTATAAGGGCATCATGGATTGGTGACTATAATGAGCCTTCTACTTTTTTAAGCCTATTAGGTTCTAAACACACCGGTAATATTTCTAAATATCAGAATAAGCAATATGATGAAGTGTTAGCATTATCTAGTATGGCTATTGATACAAATGAGCGAAATAGTTTGTATAACCGTGCTGAACAAATAATTGCTGAAGATGCACCAATAGCACCTATTTATCAATATACAAATGGGCGATTAATAAAGCCATGGCTAAAAGGTTATCCAATTAAGAATCCAGAAGATGTTGCATATAGCCATACGCTTTATATTCTAAAGCACTAACATAGAAACTAAATTAAAAGTTTAAATTATGCCTCAAAATTAATATCTATTTTGGGGTGTTTTTTTATTTTTATGTACAAATAGAATGTAAAGAAGTTGTGATTTATACGTTTGCATGTATCAATAATAAGAAAACTAAAGAAGTATGAGAAAATAGTAGAGAGTGTCAATAAAAAAGAACCCCTTTAAAAAAAGGGGCGTAGCAAAATAAAGCAGGGTGATTTATTGTCTGGATATAAATTATATTCTTAAGGCTTTCTTTGCACGCTTTTTATTGTATCTAACTGTTACAGTAATTAATAAAATATTATAACAAAAAAAATCCCTCTGCTATAAAAACAGAAGGAGACTCAAAAGGAATAAACATTGCAAGTGATATGTTAATACATTTTTATGGTATTGTTTTGACCAATTGTGCAATGTGCTTGATGTTAAATATTATGTTTTGTTTTATTTATAGATATAAATACTTAATTGTAATAAAGCCTAATATATTTATTATGGTGTTTGAGTAATTTAAAAGTAGAATTATCCATTCATTTTTCTTTATAATTAAATTAAATTATGGATTGTCAATAATTATTAGAAAGTCGTTTAAAAACGGAATCCTAGAGATAATTGTAAAACACTTAATTCAAGATGTCGCTTATTTGCTGTGGTATCAGAGTAAAGATAGCCCAAGCTAAACGAGATATCCTTAACAGGATTATAATCGATGCCAATTTGACCAATTACACTTGTTGTATTTACAATATGAGAGTCTGTTGTATTTATTTTAGAGTGATGTTTGTCTTCCTGATACTTTAATTTATTAGGACCCATTTGAGCATAAACAGAAATTTCAGGTGTTATTCTATAAGTTGGGCCGATTAATAGGCCTGTGGTTTTGGTTCGGTATTTTATTGTTGACGGTGTGGTAAAGCGTGGATCAATAAAATATTCTTTATGATTTGTATTTAAACGCAGTAGAGAAATTAATATTCCCCAAGTATTTTCTGTTTCATATCGATAACTGATTATCTCTCCTTTTGCGGTGTCACCTTTTATTTTGCCGTAAATATAACCAGCAGAGAGGGTATGTGTTTTATCATTGGCATGTAATGTAGAAGAATAAGATAAAGCAAAGCTAATTAAAGTAAGGGCTAATTTATTCATTGTAGGGTTTCTATGTTGATGTGTAGAACGCTATTTTTAGTAAAATAAATGTTGATTTCAATATTAATTGATTGAAATTACTCTTAAAAAAAGTTTGTTTGCTTATTTTTAAACTCAATAAAAATAAAATTATTATAAATAGCCAATTATTAATTAATATAAAATTTATTGATAATTTTAAGTGGTAATATAATGAGGTGTTATTATTTTAATGGTAGGTAGCAGAAATTGAGTGTAATAGGTGAAAATACTCACAATAAGTTTTAATACCTATTGTGAGCTAGATTTTAGAGTGGTGTTTTATTTCTTATCTACAACTTCAATCAGTGTATATTTCACACTTGGTGCATCTGCTGGAGGGTTAGGAATATCTGTAACATTAACTTTTAATGTGTATTCAGTTCCTGCTTTATATTCAAAACCATCAATATTTTGATAGAACAAAGACCATTCGCCAGAAGGTAACTCTTTCACTTTCATACACTTCATTGGTGCGACACCAACACAATCATACAGTTGTGAATCTACTAGAAGCGTTTTTGTTGTTCCCGTAGTAGGTGTTGTATTTGCACTTTTAGTTGAAGTTGCATCATTGCATCCAGCTAAAAGCAAAAATAAAGGAATAGCGATAAATTTTTTCATATTGATGACCTTATTTTTAGGGTGCAATAAATGTATTAAAGAATATTTAGTATACACCAGACAGATAATTATTATAAATTACAGCAGGTAATTTTTTTCCTGTAAACAAAATAAGTTACCTGCTGTTATTCTAAGTATTAATATCCTAACGTAACTATCAGTATTTAATTTAGTGTAATAATCCTAAAGTGATGAAGATAAATAGAAGTTTTAGATGAATTAAACAAAAATAGGGTTGATATACAGATAACTAGAAAAAAGTATAGAATAACAACTCAAAACATAACGTTATAAAATGAAGGTAGATCAATCATATTTGACAATTGAGCATTGAGTTTAAGTATTACCTTTAAAAAGCAAAAGTTATGGAGGAAGCTAAGTGAAAACAATTAATGACTCTGTTATACAAGATTCAGATGCTATTTACATAGCACAACTTAATGGGCATGGAGGAGTAACAGAAATCACAGCAGAGACTGTTGCAACAAATGAAAAACCATACTGGGTGCACTTAGATTACCGTAAACCACAAAGTGCTCAATGGATACAAGAGACAGAATTACTTCCACCAATTGCTAAAGATATATTGCTTGCAGAGAACGTCAGACCAAAAGCACAACGCATTGGTGAAGGTATCGTTATCAATCTGCAAACAATTAATAATAATCCTAATGATCGACCAGATGAGCTTGTTGCTTTTAGAATTTATATTAACAGTCAAACTATCGTTTCAAGCCGTCACCGCCGAGTTAATTCTGTAGATTCTGTTATTCATACTTTAGAACTAGGTAATGGGCCTGAAAATAGTGGCGATTGGCTAATTACGATGGCTGATGCTGTGACTGATGAAATAGGCGAATTTGTTGAGACTTTGCATGACCAATTAATTGAATTGGAAGATATGATCCTTGATCAACAAATACCCGCGAGAGGTGAACTCGCATTATTAAGAAAGCAGTTAATAGTTTTACGTCGCTATATGGCGCCTCAGAGAGACGTATTCTCAAGACTTTCTATTGAAAAATTACCGTGGATGAGTGATAGCGATAGAGTTACGATGTTAGAAATTTCAGAAAGGCTTTCTCGACGTTTAGAGGATTTGGATAGTAGTATTTCTCGTACCGCGGTGATTGCTGATGAAATAACATCAATGATGGCTGATGCGATGAATAGACGTACTTATACGATGTCGCTAATGGCGATGTTATTTTTACCAACAACATTTCTAACAGGGCTATTTGGTGTCAATTTAGGCGGAATACCCGGAAATGAGTTTCCTTATGGTTTTACCATCTTTTGTTTATCTCTCTTTGTTTTGATTGTGATTGTTACTTGGTGGTTAAAGCGTAGTAGATGGTTGTAAATTTTCAGCAAATTAATCGTAACTAAATGGATTTAAAAAAGAATTCTCTAACCCTGTTTGAGATATATCAATTTTTTAAAATAGAACATCTGGCATTATAACTCTCGCAGGTGAATACAACGTTGAGCGATGAACGTTGTGCTCCATAATTGTAGTTTTTCTCATATTGAGTTCTTAATACAGAATAATTGACCATTATTACACCGATGTTTATTAACATCGGTTTTTTTTGCTTAAATTTATTGTTGGCTATTATTTAGTCATAAAAATCCTAAGCCCTGAATGTAAGGCTTAGGAGATAGTGCATTATTTCACTTCAACAATATCGAGTTTGTTTTGGCTAAAGTCAGGACGTTCGTCATCTTCTTCTTGGAACATCACTGGAACGGTTGGAATATCGTCTTTATCAAAAGCTAAGTCGCCACCATTAATGACTTCATCACCATGCTTGATGTTAACAAAATCAAATAATTGAGTATCACATAAATGTGAAGGGACAATATTTTGAGTTGCTCTAAACATAGTTTCAATACGACCAGGATAACGTTTATCCCAATCTCTTAGCATCTCTTTAATTACTTGGCGCTGAAGGTTAGGCTGTGAGCCACAAAGATTGCATGGAATAATTGGGAATTGCTTAGCTTGTGCAAAACGCTCAATATCTTTCTCACGAGCGTAAGCTAGAGGACGAATAACGATTTGTTTGCCATCATCACTCATTAATTTAGGTGGCATACCTTTAAGCTTGCCACCATAGAACATATTTAAAAATAATGTTTCTAAAATATCATCACGATGGTGACCTAAAGCAATTTTAGTTGCACCAACTTCTGTTGCTGTGCGATATAAAATACCACGACGTAAACGTGAGCATAAAGAGCAGGTTGTTTTACCTTCAGGAATAATATCTTTAACGATCCCATAGGTATTCTCTTCAACAATTTTATATTCCACACCAAGCTCATTTAAATACTCAGGTAGAATATGCTCAGGGAATCCAGGTTGTTTTTGGTCTAAATTGACTGCAATAAGTGAAAAGTTAATTGGCGCACTTTTTTGCAGATTCATTAAGATAGAAAGTAGCGTGTAGCTATCTTTACCACCAGAAAGGCAGACCATGATTTTATCGCCATCTTCAATCATATTAAAGTCAGCGATAGCTTGCCCAACATCGCGGCGTAAGCGTTTTTGTAGTTTGTTGAAATTATACTGCTCTTTTGGGATGCTCATTTTTTACGGTTCTATATCGTTGCTGATTATTCTGTAACTTGCTAACCAAGGCTTTGTTCTTCGCTGTTTTGATACCTTAACAACATGATAAATCAATAAAATATCTTATAGGCTCAAATGATAAGTTGTGTGAAAAACAAAGTTATTTATGGCAAGAAAATTGATAAGTCGACAATGATACCAGATGGTAGGGTGGTTTCGATATAGATAACTACAGTTAAGCGCTTTCAAGGTGGTAAAAAGTAAGAAGTAATAGCCTTATATAAACTGAATAAGGCTATTAAATTTTTTGTGCCACGTAGCGATTATTATAGGAATAAACCTTAGTAAGACGTCGTTGGTAACTCATGTAAAATAGAGTTTTTTCTGCGTTGAGCAGTTAATTGTGACAATTCATTATCAGAAACAAAGATTAAGGCGTCTTGAGGACAAAACTCAACACAAGCAGGGCCCTGCTCTCTATGATTGCATAAATCACATTTAACGATATCAATTTGAAATTGCTGGCCAAGATCTAAACAAGAGGTAGGCGCTGAATGTGCTTTTTTCTCAAGCTCAATGACTCCAAATGGGCAAGCTAAAAGACAAGCTCTACACCCAATGCAATTTTCAGGGTGCGTTTCGACAAAGTTTTCACCACGCACTAATGCTTTTGTCTGGCAAGCTTGGGCACAAGGTGCATCTTCACACTGATGGCAAACAGAAGCTGTAAACTGATGCATTAATTTAATAATGCGGATCCTTGGATGAAAATTCTTTTTATTGAGAAAATCATTTCCATTTTTTTCTGATGTATGACCGACTGAACAAACAACTTCACATGTTTTACAGCCAATACATTTTTTAGAGTCAATAACAATTTGGCTATTCATCTCAATACCTATTTATAGAGCTATATACTTTATAATATATCGATAGGTAAGTTATTTTAGTAATATTAATCAAATTTATATCGAATAAATTAGGTTAAATAATAACAATAAAATAAAAAACACTTATTTAAACTAAATTCAAATGAGAATAAATACTATTTAATAAGATAATAGGAATGTAATTTTATAAATATACGTAAATGATCGTAGATAAAAAATGGCAATCTTATTTCGATTGCCATTTCTCTAATTAGTATCTGTTATTAAAACTTATGATGTTAATGTCGCTAATTTAGTCGCAAATCCCATAAAGAAAAGCCCAATAACACCATTACCTAGTTTAGCGATATTTTTACGTGAGCCGAAGAAGCGAGCAAGGGCGACACCACCAAATATCAGAAAAGAGAGATAGATAAAGCTAAAGGCTTCAAGCATGGAAGCCAGGATTAAATAAGATAATCCCGTATGTGCATAATTAAAATCGATAAACTGAACAAAAAATGAGATATAAAATAAAATCGCTTTAGGATTAGTCATACTTAATGTAAGTGCTTTTCTAAAAACGTGTTTCTGTACAGTTGTTGTTTGTTCTGAATGTACTTTTTTGGAGAAAAAAGTTGCATGAATAATTTTTATTCCCAAATAGAGAAGGTAAAAAGCACCTAAAAAGCGAACAATAGTAAAGAGTAAAGGAGAGGCTTTTATTACAGATGCAACACCAATAAAGGCGAGAAAAATTAAAATAGCATCACCTAAGAAAACACCAAATGCAGCACGATATCCATCACGAACACCGCCTGATGCGCTTGTTTTTAGCACATAGAGTGTATTGGGGCCAGGAACAAGAATAATAAAAAACATGCCTGCAAGGTATGTCCAAATATTGAGTACACCAAATTGTTCAAGCCACATGTTAACCCCCCAAATCTCACTTTCTCTGCATTACTTAATGAATTGCTATTATATAAAGAGAATCCACATTATTTAAACGCATATTTTCATTCATACAGAAGATAAATGTTTGATGCTTACTGCTTTCTGGCTAAAACGGTACCTCTTTACCACTTCAACAGATTACTGAACTGTTTCACCTTTGTTTCCAAAATTGGTTCACGATTAAAAAAATGATAGGGGTTCAAATAGAAAAATAAAACCTTACAAAGGAAAATTATGGTTTTTTCTCAAGTAAATGAAATAAGCTTACCACCTACAACAGGTTTTCAAACACTATTTCAACCTGTCATTACAGATGTTGCTGAGCACCTTTCCCAATTATTAAAAGAGAATTTACACAGCATTTATGTTTATGGGAGTTTTGCTAATGGATGTGCAATAGCAGAAAAATCAGACTTGGATATTTGTTTGATTTTAAAAATAAAATAGATAAATTTGAAAATCAGCAATTAGATAAAACAAGAGTAATGCTAGGTACATTACATCCTATTGTTAGCAAAATTGATTTCGATATTGGTGTTTTAAGCAAAGTCTTGGCGCCTAACAATTTATACAGTTGGGGATATTGGTTAAAACATCATTGTCGCTGTATTTTTGGTGATGAGTTAACGGAAATAACCAGGGCAACCCATACTTGGTTATTTCCTGATGGTATCATTTTGAAATGTACAGAAGAGATAGAAACAGAACATTATGATAATGACGCTCAATGTCCTGAACATTGGATCACTTGGGAAATTGTCGAATCGAATAACAAACCTATCTCTCCTTATAGAAAAGAATTTTTTAATTTATGTCAGCAAAGCTTTTGGTTAAAAATGCAACTTTCTAATAATAAATAAAAAAGAAAGCCACTTTATAAGTGGTTTTTTTATACGTATTAAAATTAATAAAATAACTTATTTCCATACTGTTTTAAATTTTATATTAAATATTAATTAACATTTTATAGACTAAGATAAGTTAATTTGACTTAGTGAGTTTTTTTTATCCTAATGATTAAGCATAAATAGAACGACAATAGTGGTTTTAAGAAAATTAAAACTGATGAAGATTAAAATTAGTCTTTTTTTTCATAATGTTATGATCTTAATATTTACTTAATAATAGTGAAAAATAAGGTAAGTTTGTTGTTGAGAGAAATGGTGTTTTAATTATAACTTTAATCATAAGATTTTCTTTATAAAATATTATTGTTAATGTATTATTCATAAATAAATTTTATTGAGTGTTACACTCAATTTAACAAGAGAGCTAAATTATAATTTAGTTCCATTTGTCTATCCTTTTGTTTTTATATAGAGAATAAAGATGCGTCGTAATTTATTTATTTCAACTTCACTGTTAGCTATTTCTACACTTTCTTTTAATGCACAAGCAGCATTAGATAATACTTTATCTGTGGGTTATGCCCAGACTTCAATTAAAGTTGATGATAAAATGGATGATGATCTTAAAGGAATTAACTTTAAATATAATCATGAATTTGATAATAACTGGGGAGTTATTGGATCACTAACGTATACAAAATTAACTTATAATTATTATGGCCGCTGGGGAAAAATTGGTTCAACTGAAATTGATTATGTTTCATTAACAGCGGGTCCTAGCTACCGTTTTAATGACTATTTTAGTGCGTATGGTTTAATTGGCCTTGGTCATATTAATCAAGAAGATAATTTTTTCTATGATAATGACAATGATAAGTTAAGTAAATCGTCTATGGCTTATGGATTAGGTTTACAAATCAATCCAATTCCAAACGTGGCCATTGATGCATCTTATGAATATTCAAAAATAGATGATGCAAAATTTGGTACTTGGATATTAGGTGTTGGTTACCGTTTCTAGTATTAATCTGATAAATAATATTTTAAAAAGGTCACGTTATGTGGCCTTTTTTGTTTTATATGAATGTAAATACTTATCGCTATATTGGGGATTTTGTTTTATCAAAACTTATTTAATATACACAATATGTGTGTTTTTTCTTTGGGTGGCTTGACTGTTAATAATGGATCTCTAAGATGCAGTATTTTATGGAGAGAGAAGTATGTTAACTATAATAAAAGCAGAGCCTTTGCACTATGATGAAATGATTGCAGTTTGGGAATCATCAGTTAGAGCCACACATACATTTCTATCTGAAGATATCATTTTGTCTCTCAAAAAAGATATTGTAGAACAGTATTTTCCTATGCTTAATACCTATATTGCGATAGACGATAATAATGTTATTCACGGGATCTTAGGTACAGCAGAAAATAAGTTAGAGATGCTTTTTGTCGATGCGAATTCTAGGGGGCATGGCTGTGGTAAATTGCTTACAACTTTCGCAATAAATACACTGCATATTGATGAATTAGATGTAAATGAACAGAATCCTCAAGCAATTGGTTTTTATTTTTATATTGGGTTTGAGCAAATAGGACGTTCTGAATTAGATGGACAAGGCAATCCTTTCCCATTGTTACATTTAAAATTAAATAAAAATAAGTACAAATACTAAATAAAAATAAGTACAAATACTAAATAAAAAATATTAAAGATACAAAATAGGGAGGGGAATAAAAAAACCTCTCTTTTATCTTATATAAATAACAATTATCCACTTAAATTTGATTTATGTCGTAATAATTCCTCTGCTTTAATGAAATAATTTTTTCATAATTAAATAAATTTAACACAACAGTGGCATAGTTATGAACAAAACCTTAATTGTTATTTTATCTTTATTTTTACTACCAGCTTGCTCTGAATCACAAGAAAATAAAGTTATTGAATATTGTATGGATACATTAAATGTCTATAGTAACGTGAGTAAAGATCAATGTTTGTGTTTTTATAATGAAACGAGTGATAAATTTTCCTCAACGGAAATAGATAGAATGGTCAAATCCCCCCCCATAAAGAAAGAAAGCACACTCACAAGAGAAGGCACAATGTTTTTAACTATTGCTCATTCATCCAAATGCTTTGAGTAACAGTTATTACGCGTAATAAGTGACAATAATCTAACAAAGAATAAGTAGTAAATTAAGTCACTTATACCGAAGATCATTGCCTCTAAAAGCAAATACCACAAAATTGATAAACCCATCTCTATAAATTGAATATATTACCACTGTTTTTATATACAGTTTTTTTGTAGGTTTACCTTTATTGTAAATTGTGAGGAAATTATGTCAAAGCTTCGCTTATCTTACCCAAAACTCAGCCCTCAAGCTTATGCTGGTTTAATTCAATGTAAAACCGCACTAGAAGGTAGTTCATTGGATATAACGTTGATTGAACTTGTCTATTTAAGAGTGTCTCAAATTAATGGCTGCGCTTTTTGTTTGGAGATGCATAACAACTCATTACGTAATCATGATGTTGATCAAAATAAGTTAGATGCACTAAATGGTTGGCAAGTGAGTGAACGTTTTACTGATAGAGAGCAAGCTGCATTATTATGGGCAGAGGCAGTCAGTAATATTTCAGCGAAAAATACAGATGATAATATTTATCTGCAGGTTAAAGCATATTTTACAGACATAGAAATGAATGATCTGACATTGGCAATTGGGTTAATGAATGCCTTTAATCGTATTGCTGTGAGTTTGCGTCAGTAATGAGTATTATCTATGCAAATTATATATCATTAAATAATGATAAAAGAGAAAAGCGCCGATAGAGCGCTTTTAATTTTTTAGGTTTAATTTTTACCAAAGATATTGCATAAAGGGTAAATAAGCAAAAATTAAAGCAATAAGTATAAATAAGATACGAAATAACGTTTTTTGTGTTTTTATTGTGGCGTAAAGCATTACTATAATAATAGCTACGCAGACATACCAGTAAAATGCACCAAAGAAAGCTAAGGCAAAAATAGCATCAATAATAAAGTTACTTTTACTTATTTTATTTCTCTCTGAAATAAAAAATCACCCGCTAAAATATAAGCAGGTGAAGATAAAAGTGATTATGATTTCCAAATAATATGGAACATAGGTTGTAATGGATCGCGGCTAATTAGGACACGACCAAAAATATCATCAATATCGGAATCATCGTCTGGAGCAAGACCAATAATTACTTCGCTAAAACGGGCTGATGTGACAGGCAGGCCAACAATAAATTGCCAATCATTACCTAATGGAACCACTTCAGCTGCGCCTCTTTCTTCAAATTGCAGGTTAAACAATAATTGATCTGCAACATCTAAATTATCCGCTGCTTGGGCTAAGAATAGATCATAAGCTTGTTCTAAAGCGTCGTCTTCACTGATTAAAGTTGGTTCATTCATGGTAATGCCTGTCTATTATTCCAATAATTATCGCGTTATTTGTATCGCATTTTTACTAATTTAGCACGGTTATCTGTTACCCGTTTTTTTAGTAGTCTCTTGATTATAACATTTCTGTTATAGCAGAGGACTAAAGAAATAGCAGATACGCTCTAATACACGATTTAAGAATGGTCGTTTTTCCCATTCATCCATAGTTAATTCTGTCGAGCGAGCAATATAATCATATTGAACAATGCTTAAATCACAGCCAAAACCTTCATCATCAATGACAACGGTAATTTCAAAATTTAACCACAAGCTACGCATATCAAGGTTAACTGAACCCACCATACTGAGTTGTCCATCAACCATCACGCTTTTGGTATGTAATAAACCATCTTCAAATTGGAATATTTTCACACCAGATTCGAGCATTTCAGTAAAGAATGAACGGCTTGCCCAACGTACAAGGAATGAGTCATTGCTACGAGGAACGATAATACTTACATTAACACCTCGCATCGCAGCGGTTGATATTGCATGGGCAAGATCATCGCTAGGTACAAAATAAGGTGTTGTCAGTACTAATTCTTTTCTCGCAGAGTAAATGGCTGTAATAAGTGACTGTTGAATTAGCTCATCAGGAAAACCTGGGCCTGAGGCGATGACTTGTGTTGTATGGCCGCTTTCTTGTTCACAAGGCATAATATTATCATCAGGAGGAGGGGGTAAATGGCGCTCACCAGTTTCCATTTCCCAGTCAAAGGCATAAATCATTCCTAATGTGGTCGAAACAGGGCCTTCCATTCTGACCATGATATCAATCCATTGACCTACACCAGAATCTTGCTTGAAATAACGAGGATCAACCATATTCATACTTCCTGTGTAGGAAATATAGTTATCAATCAATACGATTTTTCGATGTTGACGCAAATCCATGCGGCGTAAGAAGAAACGGAATAAATTAACATGTAATGATTCAACAAATTCAATACCCGCAGCTCTCATTACATCTGGGCCGTTAGTACGGAAGAAATTCCAACTACCCGCAGAGTCAACCATGACTCGGCATTTTACACCACGCTTAGCTGCTCTAATTAAGGCGTCGGTTACTTCATCAACTAAACCACCTGATTGCCAAATATAGAAAACCATTTCAATATTGTCACGGGCATTATTAATATCGCGTGTAATTGAATTGAGCGAATCTTCACAGGTGGTTAAAAGTTCAATTTTGTTACCTTTAACACCTTTAATACCTTGGCGTTTAGAGGTTAATTGGAAAAGAGGCGTTGCCACATCGCTCGTACTTGTAGCAAAGATATGCTTACATTTTTTCAAGTCTTCAAGCCATGCAACAACTGAAGGCCACATCTGCTTAGCATGTTCAACACGTCGTTTTCCTAGATGTAATTCACCAAAAGCAAAATACGCAATAACCCCGACTAATGGCAGGATGTAAATGATCAATAGCCATGTCATTGTTGATGTAACAGGTCGTCGGTGCATTAGGACACGAAATGTGACCCCCGCAATTAATAGCCAATAGAAGAAAAAGGTTAGCCAACTTAATACAGTATAAAATGTTGTCATAGTAGAGCTATTTTCCGTTGAAAATGAATTGCATGGATAAGCTAAAGGCAATTTAATAAAAATAGTTCATTATTTTTGTTATTTGCCGAATGTTGTTATTAAATCAGGATTATTATCTCTGTCAAATCTCTTTCTTAAGAGATAAGCATTAAATAAGCAATAAGATACAACTCTTTATTCATTTTATCTTTGTGAGAAATGCTCAAATAATGGATGAAATTTAAGCAAACCATAAATCCCCCCTTGGATCACAAAATGAACGTCTTATAATAGTCCACTTATTCGAAAAAAATAGGTGCTGATAGTATGAGACACAGTAGGACTGAAGTAGCTCGTTGGCGAATGATGAGACAAGCTATACGTAAACGACGTCGATGGTTAGAAGGGCAATCTCGTCGTAATTTCCGAATTTATAAACTGCGTAAACTTGATACTTCTAGAAAACATAGAGCACTTTTATTTGTACAACACATAGAATGGAACTCATAATTTCACTTTTTAGTGGCTAATATCAATCATTTTGCTAAACGTTATTGAATATGATTGCTATTTGCATTTAAACTAGGGGCATATTTTTTCTTTAGGTGAAATAAGATCAGTTATGCGTTGGAAGTTTTGGGTACTCATATCACTTTGTCTACATGCCTCACTTGTTGCGGCTGCGATGTTATATGTTGTAGAAGATAAGCCAGTTACACCTGAGCCTATCTCTATACAGATGTTGGCATTTGCAGCAGATGAGCCTGCTGGCGAACCAGAACCTGTGGTTGAAGAAGTTACTCCTCCAGAACCTGAGCCGGTTGTTGAGCCTGAACCCGAGCCAGAACCTATTCCTGACGTAAAACCTATTATCGAAAAACCAATAGAGAAAAAACCAGAACCAAAACCGAAGCCTAAGCCAAAACCAGTAGACAAACCGAAACCGCCTGTTGAGCGACCACAACCTTTAGTTGTTAATAAAGGTAATGATCTCAAAAATCTTAATCCGACGGCAAAGCCAAGTGATAAAGGCGATGAAAAACCGGTTGCAGTGGCAAGTAGTGGGGAAGGTAAAGTACCTAATGCAGTACGCCAAGGTTTACCTGAATATCCATCACGAGCACGAGCAGTAGGTATGGAAGGTACAATCAAAGTTCGTTTTGATGTTGATGCCGATGGAAGAGTCGATAATGTAGAAATTATTTCAGCTGATCCTAAAAACGTGTTTGAGCGAGAAGTAAAAAGAGCAATGCGACAGTGGCGTTATGAAAAAATTCCTTATAAAGGAAAAGTGGTTCTGATTGAATTCAAAATGACAGGGATCTCAGCAAGCTAATTTTTATAAAACTAGCGCTTAAACAGATCGATATCACTATTTGATACCAGATAAATAAAAGGCACTTTAATAAGTGCCTTTTTTAGTTTCAACTTTTAATGCTTTCACGCTATTCGTCGTAATCGAATTGTCTTAATGGCGTTTTATTCCATTGTACTTGTTAGAGTGAAATGTGCTTTACCTTCAGGTAAGCGACGAGCTGAATTGTTCTCATCAACGGCAACGTAGGTAAATACAGCCTCTGTTGCACGATAGCGTTGGCCGACAGGTTCTGTGGCGACTTTCTTAACCCAGACTTCAATATTAACAGTAATTGAAGAGTTACCTGTTTTTAAGCAACGTGCATAGCAACAAACGACATCGCCAACAGCGACAGGTTTAAGAAAGGTAATGCCTGTTACGCTTACAGTAACGACACGACCTAACGCAATTTCTTTCGCTAAAATTGCACCACCGATGTCCATTTGGGACATTAACCAGCCACCGAAAATATCACCATTGGCATTAGTATCAGCAGGCATGGCTAGAGTACGTAAAACGAGCTCACCATTAGGCAAAGATTGTTGTTCAGTCATGGGTATAAAGTATCTGTAAATAATGTTAAAACCAAAGAGATGTCTACTCGTCATACTTTAAGCTGTAGCGTTGTTGGCTACACTCACTCACACTAGTCACAGCTCCTAGCGTCTCATTCGCTTGCCGCCTAGCTGCACTTGAGTTATTTAGAGCACACATCTCCCAATAAAATAAAAATGATTATTCAGATTTTGAATGAGCATCGTGTGATGTCGATTTAGATACTTGTTTTGTCATATCATCTGATAATTCGTGTTCACTATTTTCTGTGGTTTCATTTTCAGTTTGTTCTTCTGGTAAACGGTTATTCCAGATATAAACCACACTGGCGATAGTAAAGACAAAGGTCAAAATAGTTAAGCCAAAGACTTTAAAATTAACCCAAGTCTCTTCTGCCAAAGAAAATGCCACATAAATATTACCAAGAGCACAAGCAAAAAAGAAAATTACCCATGCAATATTGAGTTTCTTCCAATTTGCAGGTGGCATTGCAAGCTCTTTGCCTAACATTCTTTCCATTAGCGTTTTGGGCGTAAATAACTGCATACCAATTAAAACGATGGCAAAAATGGCATAAATAGCCGTCACTTTCCATTTAATAAAATCGGCAGAATGAAAGAAGATGGTTAATGAGCCAAAAATAGTAACCACAATGGCGGTAATGAGTGGTGCTTTCTCAACTTTATGGAAAATAAGCCATGTCAAGCCGACTGAGACCCACGTCGCGATAATTAATGCACCTGAAGCATAGAAAATATCTTGCCATTTATAGAAGATAAAAAACACTAATAGTGGAGCAAAATCAAGTAATTGCTTAAGCCAGCCATTTTTCATAACAGATAGGAACCTATGGTAATTAAATTCATAAACTTGGCTATTCTAATGCAAAGCGACAGAAAATGGGTAAACAATTGCATATCTTTAACGACAGAGTGTTAATTTATACAAAAAACGCTATTTTTATCTGTAATAACTCAATGAAAAATCAACGTAATTGCATTTATGTAAAATTAAAACACAAGCTTGAGTTATGAAAGAGGATTTAAATATTACACTAGTATATGATTCATTAACTCATCATTATCACGCGCCACTTTTTGATGAATGCATAAATAAAAAAGTATTTCTGATAAGAGGAAATCAATGAACGGAAAAAGAATAATAAAATGGATGCCAGGACTAGGCTTATTATTTAGCTATAAGCGTGAATATTTTGGCTATGACTTAAAAGCAGGGCTTTCTGTTGCTGCTGTCGCGCTACCAGTTGCCATTGCTTACACCGAATTATTAGGCATTAATGCTATTGTTGGATTATATGCCTGTATTTTCCCTATGATTATTTATGCATTATTTGGTACTTCTCGTCAATTAATTACAGGGCCTGATGCTGCAACGTGCGCCGTTATTGCTGCGGTCGTTATTCCATTATCTGCTGGTGATGAAAATACACGATGGCAACTAGCAATTATCATGACAGCAATGACGGGTTTTTGGTGTATTTTAGCCAGCCACTTTCGATTGGGGGCTTTTACTGATTTTCTATCTCGTCCGATCCTTCAAGGGCTATTAAATGGTGTTGCGATCACTATTATGGTGGGACAAATTAGTAAAGTATTTGGTTTTGACACTTCCCCAGATCATTTAATCGAAAAACTAATTGAAGTCCCATTTCGATTAATGGATGCACATTTACCCACGGTATTGATGTCTGGGATAACACTCGCCTTATTATTGGGTATTCGCTATTTTCGTAGCCGATGGCCGGCACCATTAATTGCTATGGTTGTGATGACTTACCTTAGCTGGCAATTTGATTTAGCCAGCTATGGTATTGCTATTGTGAATAAAGAAGCGGGAAATGTTGATCTCTTTCTACCCGTTGTATCAATGAGTGGATTTCATCCTGGTGTATTACGAGAGTTATTGGTTCCATCCATAAACTTGGCTGTCATTAGCTTTGTGAGTTTTATGATGACAGCCCGCAGTTTTGCTAGCAAAAATGGTTATGATGTTGATGCGGATCAAGAATTAAAAGCATTAGGTATTGCGAATATTGCGGCAGCGCTTTCTCAAGGATTTGCTGTAAGTGCAGCAAGTAGCCGTACCGCAGTCAATGATTCTGTTGGTGGCAAAACACAATTAGTTTCTATTATCGCAGCACTGGTAATTTTGCTAGTGCTATTATTTATGACTGATTTTCTCGCTTATATTCCATTATCTTCGCTAGGAATTGTGTTGATCGTCTCTTCATGGTCATTGTTGAGTATTCGTCATATTTGGTCTTATCGCAAACGTAATAAACAAGCATTCACATTGGCATCATTTACATTATTAGCTGTGTTATTGGCAGGACTAATTAACGGTATCGGCTTTGCGGTTTTATTAGGTTTGTTGCAGTTTTTACGTATTGTTTTTCGTCCGAGCGATCAATTGTTGGGTGTTGATGAACAGGGTATGGTTCACTCAATGAATAAGGATAATGGTATTGAACCTATCGATGGCTTGATGATGTATCGTTTTAATTCACCACTGACTTATTTTAATGTGGGGTATTTTAAAAAACGGGTACTTCAACTTGTTGATAGCGCGCCTCAACGACCAGCATGGTTAGCCGTAGATGCGGCTGTAAGCTTTACCTATGACGATGTCAGCGTGTTTGCTGCTATTGATGAACTAATACGGGAATTGCGAATAAAAGGCGTGAAATTGGTTTTAGCAGGGCGCAGAACCGAACTAAATCGCTGGATTGAGCGTAACAGAATTTCGCTAAATGAAGATGACTTAATTATCGCTCCCGATCTCTATTTTGTGATCCGGCTTTATCAAAGCCGACAGCAGATCAAAGAAAAACAGAAAGAAGCAAGAAAAGAGGCATTAAAGCAAGAAGCTGAAAGCCAAGAAACAGAGAATAACGAAGATGCGATATTAGAAGTGCCGATAGAAAGTCATACATCAACACCTTAAGTATTTTGGCTAAGTTTTACGAGTAGTAGTAAAAAGTAAAATCCCGTGATAAGACGTTCACTTATACACGGGATTTTTTATCGGTAAATTTTATGGATAGCTATGTTTTGAATAGACTAGCGCGTCTGTTGCGTTATGTATTTGTTCTCAACCAACATAAACAAACGAAATAGGTAAATAATCATCCACGCTGAAGCCATATTTTTCAGAAAATAGAATAAGAAGTTATGGATAAGATCAGGTAGTTGAATTGTAAGATTACTCACAAAACCAATACCAAACTGCAATAAGATCCAAATACCTAAAGCAGGAATAAGTGAGCCAGACTCACTAAACCCAATCTTCCAACCTAAACGTATTGCACTTCCCATATTTTGTTGGCGCACTAAGACAACGGGCGCTAATGCAAAACCGATTAGCAAAATGATGCCAGGAATAATCATCACCATAAAACCTGCGCTAATCAAAATAGAGCACAGAACAATCAGTAAAAACATTTTTGGTAAGCGAGGTAAACATGCGTTAAATGTTTGACCAAGGGTGACGTTGTGGCCTGCAGAGATTGCCATAGCGAACATCAATAAGGTTAGTACCAAGATGCTCTGCTGTAGTGTTTCAAATGCATACAGTGATAAAACTTTTTTGGCGATACCCACGACACTGTTTGACATTGCTTCTAATTCAGCAGGAGAAGTAGAAGAAAGCTGTGTATTTTTAAAATTAGCCACAAATTCAATCATCAATTGGTATTCTTGAGGATTAGGGCCAATTAAGACATGAACTATCGCTAACACAACAGCAAGGATAGCGGAAAGGGTAACAATACTACGTCGTTCATTCTTATAAAAATTCAGACTGTCTCGGTAGATTGTGCGTGCCGTGGTAGGCATGAAACTGCTCCTATAAAAATAGACTGTGTCAATGCGCGCTATTGTACCTTCAACAACAGCAAAAAGGGATATTTTCTCTT
This sequence comes from Proteus terrae, assembly GCF_003144325.1. Lineage (GTDB taxonomy): Bacteria > Pseudomonadota > Gammaproteobacteria > Enterobacterales > Enterobacteriaceae > Proteus > Proteus terrae. The sequence goes on along the minus strand of NZ_PENS01000013.1, from coordinate 1,460 downwards.
ACTTCTCTTATTTGGTTTTTTTCTTGGTGTTAATAATCAGAATATGCTCAGCATTTAAAATAAAACAAACATAATATTAACATAAGAATAACTTTATTTTTAAATTCATCTTTTTAGGATATTTTTTATTCAAAAAGTATTACTAAGAATAAATTTAATTATAAGAAAAAATTGTATTAATAGGTAATTTGATGTGGATCAATTATAAATAATCGCATTGATAAATAATAAAAAGAGAAATAACACTTTCTGCAAAAATAATTCCAAAGTTGTGATCGGTATTAGATCATAATTATCAATAAATGGTTATATTTTTAGCGGAGATTTTACTTATTACAGGAATGGGTTAAATAATGAAAAAACTTTCTGCGCTTATTTTAGCGGCTGCAACTCTTGCGCCTTCTATTTCTTTCGCTCACCAAGCGGGTGATTTTTTATTCCGTGCTGGTACTGCAACTGTTCGTCCAAATGCAGGCTCTGATAATGTATTAGGTATTGGACACTTTGAAGCTAATAATAATACCCAATTAGGTTTAACCTTTGGGTATATGATCACTGATAATATTGGTGTTGAGTTATTAGCAGCTACTCCTTTTGAGCACAAAGTATCATTAACAAACTTTGGTGAGATTGCGACTGTTAAACATTTGCCACCAACATTAATGGCACAATATTACTTCGGTAATGGTGAAGATAAACTACGTCCTTATTTAGGTGCAGGTCTTAACTTTACTACATTCTTTGATGAGAAATTTAATTCAGCGGGTAAAGGCGCTGGTTTATCTGACTTAGATCTCAAGGATTCATGGGGCTTTGCAGCACAAGCAGGTTTAGATTATAACCTTGATAAAAACTGGATGCTGAATGCGTCTGTTTGGTGGATGAATATCGAAACTGATGTTAAATTTAAAGCTGGTGAAGACAGACAATCAATCAGCACACGCCTAGACCCATTTGTATTTATGTTTGGTGTAGGTTACCGTTTCTAATTATTCTTTCTTTAAAAGAATATCTCTTAATAAAAAGCGAAGATTATCTTCGCTTTTTTTTGCTTTTTAAATTCGAATAAAGCCTTTCATTTTTAGATTATATAAAGTCTCTAGTTTATTGTTGAATACACTATTTATGGGTAATTAAAAATAAAGATAAATAAAAAAAGATGCATTTTAAATAAAACATTTAATATTAGAATTGCAACAAAGATGCATTTAATATATATCTTTTATTTTGCGCCTTCTATATAAGATAAAAAAGCGTATTTTTATTTATTAAAAAATAACGAGCTTTTAATAAATAAAGGAGAGCATTAAATAGATGTATTTAAAATACATCTTTAATTTGATTATGGCTTTAGCCAGTTTAAGTCGCGCTAGCGTCTTAAACATAAAACCACCTGCTTTGCAGGTGGCGTTCAAGGGTTATACCAAGAAAAACACCTTTCCGTTACGATATAGATGTTC
>NZ_PENS01000012.1 GCF_003144325.1 Proteus terrae | reverse complement strand
GCCACAGCAACTAACACAACATTCTCAATTCATATTACTGAGCCAGATAATAATAGTGATGCGGCAAGAACAATGGTCGCTATTAATAGTTATGTTGAGTATTTCCTTGATGCAATGAATACATGGATGACTCAAACGGGTCAGACAAAAATCGAGATGCCGAACGGTGAGGTTGTTACTCTCGATAGCATTAAGAAGATGCAGGGTGATATTGCCAATAAGTTAGATACTAAGAAAGGCGGTATTCAGCGCGTTGAGGGGGAATTACGATTAAGTAGCGCCATCGGGGTTGTAAATAACAATGAGAGTAATGCGGTATGGATGTCTCTGGGGCGCGGTATCCCTGATATTTATGTTAAACGGGAAGGTGCTACTAACTGTATTTATACATTTCCAGATCCGAAATTAGGAAACAGGGCGCTGATGGGTGTTGGTGATTATGGAATAGGAGGGAGCTCACCTTTAGTTACAGAAAATAATGAATTAATTAATAAAATGAAGTCTGGTTTTTTTAGGCAGGGAGGAGGTGTAACAACTGGGAATTTTTTCAATGAATGGGGAAATGGAATATCACTAGCTTATTCTGAAAGTGCTGGTTATCACATTTTTGGTACATTATCCGCCAATAAAACAAAGCTATTATTTTGTAAGGTTCAAAATGGCAATGTAGATCATGGAGAAATTATAACAACAATAAATACAACAACAGATCCACAAGGTTTCATCAAAAAAGCCTCTCCTATCATTATCATCAATCCCGATGGCACATTCACCACTAACAACGAATCAGAAGGCGCTACTGTTACTCGAGTATCTCAGGGCGAATATCTTATCGAGGGTGTGCTGGGTTTTAACGCTGATGCAGGATGGGGCGGTGTCGATGGCGGTATTGAAATTCCACTCGATGTAAATAAACAGCCACTTATTTGGGTTAACTCTGAAGTTATGGAGGACGGTTCTATCCTCGTTAAAACGTATCATCGTACACATCCTAATGCGCCTGAATTCGCTCGTAATGATATTGACGACTTCAACGATTGCGACCCAATTGATATCCCTGATGGTCGCTTTATCTCTGTTCGTGTACAGATGCCTGAGCAATCAATCTATAACGTGAGAATGAGAGAGATGGCAGAAGCGCAGAAGGTGGAAGAGGAGCGTAGACAAAAAGAAGAGGAAGAAAATCAGGACACCAATAAGGCACCCGAAATTGATAACTGATTGATTATATAACTCGGTCGGTTCCATCTAGCATCGGCGCAACAGAGAAGCGGTTCAAACTATATTCTTTTGAATTGCTATTAACATCATGATTTTCTGTTGATTTATTAAGTTCTATATTTTCTAACATGTTGTCATTCTTTCGTCTATTTAGGCGGTGATTATCTCTAAATTGTTAAGGAGATAAAATGAGCGCGCATTATAGCATAGAGGATAGCTTACACATGCTGGATCTGATGCTAGGATGATTTTATAAAGCTGAAGATAAGTGATAATAAACTATAAAATAGGAAAACATAATGCCAACAGAAAAAAGAGCATTACCTTATTTCAAATATCATCCTGAACCGATAAAAACAGGTGCTTTTATCACAGATGATACCGTTATATGTGATTGTTGTGGAAAGGAAACCAATATTTATTACGAAGGGCCTTTTTTTAGTGTTGATGATATTGAAGCGCTTTGTCCTTGGTGTATTGCAGATGGCTCTGCCAGTGAGAAATTTGAAGGTGATTTTCAAGATCTCTCTTCTGTTGAAGGAATATTATCAACCTATGATAGTAACGGTGAATATTCAGGTTATCAGTCAGGTGTACCTAAAGAAAATCTTGAAGAGTTGATCCGTAGAACGCCGGGATATCAAGGATGGCAACAAGAACATTGGCTTACACATTGTGGTGATCTTTGTGCATTTGTTGGTTATGTTGGATGGGAAAATATTGCTGATAAATTAGATGAATTTGTTTCTTTGGCAGAAGATATTGGTGAGATAGGTATGAATATGGATGATTTACCTAATAATTTAACTAATGAAGGCCATTGCCAAGGTTATTTATTTAAGTGTTGCTGTTGCGGAAAACTACGTCTACATATCGATTTTAGTTAAAAACATCACTCAATTAATATTAAGTCTATATTTATAATATAGATTTAATATTAATTTTTTTAAAAATAACCTATTTATATTATCTCTATTAAAAATGGAAATAGTCACTGCTCAATATTTTACGCTATAAAGCAAAAAAATAAAAAGAGGAGCATTGATTATGAATATTAAAAGAAAGATCCTTATAAAATTAAACAATCTTGATTGTGATAATAAAAAATTGTCACTTCCTACTTCCCATGAAATACATCATTCCCTTTTAAATAATATACCTTTAATTCCGGTGATATCATCTGTTCATCAATTACCACCAAAAAGTTATATTGATTCTATTTCAATAAACTTTAATGACCTAAATAAATATTATTATTTAAATTTACCGGAGAATAATCATTATACTTTAGATGAAGTTATTAAAGCATTAAGACAACACCCTGACATTGAATATGTACAAACAGTACCTATACAGCCTATTGAACCTCCTAATATTACGCCTGATTTTACTCAATATCAGCAATATCTAAATACACCAGAAAAAACGGTGAATATTAATAAAATTAAAGGGCTAGGGATTTGTGAAGCATGGAAACAAGAAGCATGCGGGCAAGGAATACAAGTCGCTGATATTGAATGGGATTTTAATCTTTCTCATCATGATTTATCAACGGATAACATTACATCATTATTACCTTTTAATGAAAAAACTAGTCAGGCAGATCATGGAACAGCAGTAGCTGGCTTAATTATGGGGAAAAATGATGGCAAAGGGATCACTGGACTCGCTTATAAATTAGATATGTTTTATGCCATCTCTGAATTAACTTGTGGACGTATTGATGCGATCATTGCGAGTAAACGCATACTACATGCTGGTGATATTGTTTTATATGAAATGCAGACAATCTGTGAGCATCAAGCGTACGTACCTGCGGATTATGAAATGCATATTTGGGAAGCGACTCGTGCCTTAACCGATGCTGGGATCATAGTGATTATGGCTGCAGGTAATGGAGGGGTAGATCTAGATTTGCCTGCTTATGAAAGTTATCGACAACGTCATGATAATAATTCAATACGTGTTGGTGCTGGTTCACCTTATACATTAAATCGATTACCTTTCTCAACACATGGTTCACCTATTCATGTACAAGCATGGGGAGAGGATGTTGCAACTGCGGGTTATGGTGATCTATTTCGAAGTGATGATAACCATACTTATACGGCTAATTTTAGTGGTACATCGTCAGCCAGTGCTTTAGTTGCGGGAGCTGCCGCTGTGATCCAATCTTGGTATAAAGACCATACAAACAGTGTGTTAACGCCGATACAAATGCGTGACTTATTAATTAGAACAGGCACTTTTCCACTGTTAAATGGCAAAATTGGACCTTTACCCAATGTGAATAACGCCATTCTGTATTTAAAAAAACTAATAAAACGTCATTAAGTACAATAGTGTTAATTCCTTTAGCACCTCCTAAATATTAGGGGGTGTTATTTAAATTTCATCTATATGATATATAAAGTTTTTATCATCCTAATAAGATTGGGATCTAAAAATAAGCACAATTTAATCCACTTTTTGTGTAAATAATAATCATAAAATTGTGTTGCAAATAAACGTGATAATAAGTTTGTATAGGAAAATAAGGCGATTAGATAACTTCTGAGAGAAAATTTATTTAATCATAAACTTAAGTGATTTTTGTGATTTATATAAATTAATAGCATTTTGATTTTACTGTATTTTTAGCATAAACCCTAAAGAGCATAGTTTATGATGAAAAACTTAAATATGAATAGTTTTTCATTGTTTATGCGCCTTTTTGCTTTCAATTTCACGCCACTGCGTTTATCATTTTCCGCTTGTACTATACATACGGCGTCGCTGGTTTTGGGCTTCTGTGGAGCATAATGCTCCGGCAGCTCACACAGTCTTTTCCAGTGGCGGTTCTATCTGCATTATTCTTCGGGATAGAGTATTACCTTAAATGACTGAGAAAACATCTCTGATACCAGTTGTCGAATTAAAATCCTTAAGTAAAGGTTTCGACGGAAAACAAATTATTTCCCGCCTCGATCTCACTATCAACCATGGCGAGTTTTTAACCATCCTCGGCCCCTCGGGCTGTGGTAAGACGACGGTTTTGCGTTTAATTGCGGGTTTAGAAGACGTTGACGATGGGCAAATTATCCTTGATGGGCAAGATATTACGGATATTCCAGCGGAACAACGTTTTGTAAATACGGTTTTTCAAAGTTACGCGCTTTTCCCACATATGACTGTTTTTGAAAACGTCGCATTTGGTCTTCGTATGCAGAAAACACCTGCTGATGAGATTAACATCCGCGTTGAAGAAGCTTTGCGTATGGTGCAACTTGAAGATTTCGCACAACGTCGCCCTGCACATCTTTCTGGTGGGCAACAACAACGTGTCGCGATTGCGCGTGCTGTGGTGAATAAACCAAAGGTCTTATTGCTTGATGAATCATTATCTGCACTGGATTACAAATTACGTAAACAGATGCAAAATGAATTAAAAGCCTTACAACGTAAATTAGGGATCACCTTTATTTTCGTGACTCATGACCAAGAAGAGGCGCTGACGATGTCAGACCGGATCGTGGTGATGCGTGAAGGACGTATTGAGCAAGATGGTACTCCGCGTGAAATTTATGAAGAGCCAACAAATCTGTTTGTTGCGCAATTTATAGGTGAAATTAATATTTTTGATGCTCGCGTTCTCCATCGTATTGATGAAACGCGTATCCGTGCTGATGTTGAAGGTCATGAATGTGATATTTATACTACATTACCTGTGACACAAAACCAGCAACTCAAAGTATTGCTTCGACCTGAAGATCTCCGTGTTGAAGAAATTCACGATCTCGAAAACCTTCCAGGGCTAATTGGTTATGTTCGTGAACGTAACTATAAAGGCATGACGCTAGATTCCGTTGTTGAAATGGAAAATGGCAAGGTGGTGATGGTCAGTGAGTTCTTTAATGAAGATGATCCAGATGTTGATCACTCGTTAGACCAAAAAATCGCAGTAACTTGGGTTGAAAGCTGGGAGGTCGTGCTGGCAGATGAAGAAAACACGTAAACTATTTCAAAACATCGTAATTACCGGTGTTGTGGGTTGGTTGATGGTGTTCGTCTTCTTGCCGAATATCATGATCATTGCGACCAGTTTTTTAACGCGTGATGATGCCAATCTTGTCGAGATGGTCTTTACACTCGATAACTATTATCGCTTATTTGATCCTATGTATGCAGAAGTATTACTGCATTCTATTAATATGGCGGTGGTCGCAACGTTAGCTTGTTTATTATTAGGTTATCCCTTTGCATATTTCCTTGCAAAAATGCCTAAAAAAATACAGCCACTGATGTTGTTTTTATTGATTGTACCCTTTTGGACAAACTCGCTTATTCGTATTTATGGATTAAAGATATTCCTAAGTACCAAAGGTTATTTTAACGAATTCCTGTTGTGGATTGGACTTATTGATAAACCACTCAGAATTATTTATACCCCAGAAGCGGTTGTACTGGGGCTGGTTTATATTTTATTACCTTTTATGGTATTACCGTTATATTCCAGCATTGAAAAGTTAGACAAACCTTGTTTAGAAGCGGCGCGTGATCTAGGTGCTAATAAATTTCAGACCTTTATTCGTATCATTATTCCATTAACAATGCCGGGGATTATTGCGGGTTGTTTACTCGTAATGCTACCTGCTATGGGCTTATTCTTTGTTGCTGATCTAATGGGTGGCGCGAAAAATTTATTAATTGGTAACGTAATTAAGAGCCAATTCTTAAATATTCGTGACTGGCCTTTCGGTGCAGCCACCAGTATTTGCTTAACATTAGTGATGGGATTAATGCTGTTTGTGTATTACCGAGCTGTGAAGTTACTGCATAAGAAGGTAGAAATAGAATGATAGGACGGTTATTGCGTGGTGGATTTATGTCCATTATTTACGCGTATCTTTATATCCCGATCATCATTCTGATAGTTAACTCTTTTAACTCATCACGTTTCGGGATTAATTGGAAAGGATTTACCACAGATTGGTACACCATTTTATTTAATAATGACAGTCTGCTTCAAGCAGCTGGACATTCATTAACAATGGCGGTCACTTCTGCAACGTTTGCGACATTAATTGGTTCATTAGCGGCAGTTGCTCTTTATCGCTACCGTTTTCGTGGTAAAAAATTTGTCGGTGGTATGCTGTTTGTTGTGATGATGTCGCCAGATATTGTTATGGCGATTTCGTTGCTTGTACTGTTTATGATCCTAGGTGTTTCATTAGGATTTTGGTCGCTTCTATTTTCACATATTACATTTTGCCTACCTTTTGTTGTGGTCACAGTGTATTCACGATTAAGTGGATTTGATGTGAAAATGTTGGAAGCGGCGAAAGACTTAGGGGCAGGTGAATTTACTATTTTACGTAAAATCATTATGCCTCTGGCGATGCCAGCAGTAGCTTCAGGTTGGTTATTAAGCTTTACGTTATCTATGGACGACGTTGTAGTTTCCTCTTTTGTGACGGGCCCAAGCTATGAAATTTTACCACTGAAAATTTACTCAATGGTAAAAGTCGGGGTTTCACCGGAAGTGAATGCGCTTGCAACCATCCTTTTAGGTCTATCATTAATATTAGTATTAATTAGTCAGTTGATTTTGAAAGACAGAACTGGCAAAGCGTAAACATGTATTAGTGCGAGTTTCTCGCACTTTTTGGGGTCTTGAAGACCAATCTGTTGGAGGTAGGCTCGCTGCCTATTTGATATTAACGCATCAACCACTGAAGGAAACATAAATGAAAAAGTGGTCCTCAGTACTTGCTGCCAGCGTAATGGCATTAAGTATCGGCACAGCATCGGCTGATGATGGTAAGACATTATATTTCTACAACTGGACGGAGTATGTGCCGCCTGGTTTGCTTGAACAGTTTACGAAAGAAACTGGGATTAAGGTGATTTATTCCACCTATGAATCCAACGAAAGCATGTATACCAAGTTAAAGACCTACAAAGAGGGGGCTTATGACTTGGTGGTTCCTTCTACTTATTTTATTTCTAAAATGAGTCATGAAGGAATGCTACAAAAAATCGATAAATCAAAATTAACGCATTTTGATAATCTCGATCCTAGCTTATTACATAAGTCATTCGACCCAGAAAATGATTATTCCATCCCTTATATTTGGGGTGCGACCGCTATTGGTATTAATAGTGATGAAGTTGATGTCAGTAGCATTACTTCATGGGCAGATTTATGGAAACCTGAATATAAAGATAGTCTGCTATTAACTGATGATGCCCGTGAAGTTTTCCAGATGGCATTATTAAAATTAGGCTATTCAGGCAATACAACTGATCCTAAAGAGATTGAAGAAGCCTATAAAGAGCTACAAAAGCTGATGCCAAACGTATTAGCCTTCAATTCAGATAATCCCGCTAACCCTTATATGCAAGGGGAAGTTAATTTAGGGATGATTTGGAATGGCTCTGCATTTATTGCTCGTGATGCTGGCGCACCGATTGAAATGGTGTGGCCAAAAGAAGGGGGTATTTTCTGGATGGATAGCTTAGCTATTCCTGCCAATGCCAAGAATGTCGAAGGTGCTCATAAACTTATCGACTTCTTATTACGCCCAGAAATAGCAGCCAAAGTTGCGGAGAATATTGGTTATCCGACACCAAACCTAGCCGCACAAAAATTACTGCCAAATGTGATCACTAAAGATAATTCTCTTTATCCAACAGAAGAGATTATCAACAAAGGTGAATGGCAAAATGATGTTGGTGATGCGACCGTGTTATATGAAAGTTATTACCAAAAATTAAAAGCTGGGCGCTAATCGCGTTTGAGTATAGTTCTGAGCCACCTTTAAGGTGGCTTTTTTATAACAGAAGAAACGTCATTTTATTTAGCGAAAAATAAAAGTGAAGTAAAAAAGAGTTTGTAATGAGAAAAATAAACTATATTCAATTAAAGTCATTTTTAATACAACTTTCGGCAATTAACCGATTATTTTTTTCTTGAGTTTTTCTTCGTTGTTCAATACTTGAAACATGATTACTTTGTAAAAAATAACTAATATGAACATCAAATTTTTCAGAAATACGATAAATTAACTCGATACTGATCCTATTTGTTCCGCGTTCATAACGAGAAAGCTGTTGCTGGCTTATCTCTAATCTTTTAGCAAATACAGTTCCCGAACATTTTAATTTTTTTCGTAAATGGCGTATTCGCTGGCCTATACGAAAATTAATGGTTTTGCTGTTATCTATCATTTATCAGCCTTAAAAATTCAAATCATTATTGATAAGAAAAAGTCAGACTGGCTAACCCGTTTGCTTTACCAGGTTTTAGTGTTCCAGTCGTGATATATCGGGTTGACAGGTTTAATGTGTAGTTTTCGTTATTAGATGTTGTTATATGAAGTAAACGTTGATTAGGTTGCCCCGTAGCACTAATGTCTGGCCCATAAGTTACTGGAGTCGGGTTATCATTAAAGAAAAATTGAATACCAATACCTGATGCATCTGAGCCTGATGTTAATGTAAGAATATCCGTATTATTAGAATAAGTAGATTGGTCAGTCATGCTGGCGTATAAATGTACATTGGTGTCGCAATTCACTGAAATAGGCTTTGTTTGTGTTTTTGATTTTGAGCCGATAGCGCTCATATCTCTCATTGAGATATCACCTAATTCATAAGTAAGATTTTTGGTATTTACGGTGCAACCACGAGCTTTAATGGTGATTGTTACAGGATTTATTGCGACAAGTGATGTGTTATTTCCTTTATGCCCTCCGCCATATTCAGACCAAGTATTGGCAATTACGGTGTAAGGAATATTATAAACACCCGTTTCTAAGTGTTCGTCAGTAACAACAAAGACAACTTTTGCTTTTAATGAAACACGGTCTACACCTTTATTTACGGTAGAGCCTACAGCTGGATAAATAATAGTTGCACTAGAGCCAGTGCCGACATCAATAGGGACATAAGAAACATTGTCATTGTTATCTTTTAAACCAAAGGCGTAACCAATACCTTTTACACCAGCTAGCGAATAAACCGGATATCGATTACTCCCTTCGTAATAATAGATCCCACTTATTTTTGAACCCAGTGCATTAGCATAGAGCGTTTCAACCCAGCATTTTTGTAGAAATTTATTCTCACATTTAAAGCCGTTATGAACAGATGTCTCTCCAATCCATGTTGACGTGATGGGGGTACCAGCGGGTGTTCCGTCTGCTGCACCATCAAAATTCATCGGTACAGGTGATACAATAAGAGGATCTGCCACTGCCCATGCCATCTTTTCAGGAGTAAACACTAAAAAAACCAGTAATGATAAGAAAGAAAGGGAATATTTCATTATTGGTACTCCAGTAAAAAGGTTGTAGTCGCATTAGCTTGCCCTGAACTGACTGGCAAATGTGTTGCGATGTATCGGGCGTAGAATTGCAAGGTATTATCTTGATTAGGCAATAACAGGTAAGGTTGGCTTTTTTCATTGATGGCAATAGGTGTGCCTGACTTATCCATAAGTGCAATAGCAACGCCTTGAGCACCATCCTTATTAACTGCAAGTAATGTATTATCAGATGCAGAAGGTGTTCCTTTAAAGCTGACTTTTACGCCGCTGGCTTCGGGTTGGCAATCTACCAACTTAATACTAAAAGGGATAATAGGTGTACGTTGTTGAGCAATTGTCGTTGAAGTGAAATCTTTAGTCGCGATATCACCTAGTTTTACTGTAATTGTTTTTGAGTTGGTTTCTACCGTGCAAGTGTTGCCAGTTACTCGAGCATTAATTTGAACTAAAGTGTCATAAGTATTGCCTTTACTTATAGAAAGCATCAATAAAGCCAAAATAAGCATTAATCTGCGCATTATTGGCACTCCTGTGTCATTTTTACAAAGGGCTCATTAAGTTGCTCAAGAGGTAGTTGATAGCGCACTTGGCAATGTTTGGACGATCCATTGCCCCAACGAACATCTAATAGGCCTGAGAGTGGTACACCAGAGAGGTAGAGCAAACCATCATCGCCCACAATACCGGAGAGATTATTTAGCTTATCGGTGGCAATTGCACCGAAAGGTAGAGGTCGTCCTTGTTGTCTTAATGTCAGTAATAAGCGATATCCTGTTTTGGCGTCAAAGCTAACTTTAATAACTGCACCTTGAGTAGGAATAACTTGCTGAATATTTTGCTCAATTTCAACATTGTCAGGGAGGGCAGTGGTATCAAGAGCAACTTTGTTTTGGCGATAAGCTGTGGCATAGGGAATGACCGCGAATCCACGCCAATCGGTATAAATCCCCGTTGCATTATCAATAGGTACATCTGCTGTTTTGCCAGCATCGACTAAAATAGTATTTGAACTTAATGGCTGACTTAATGTGATCCCTTCACTATGTAACAACATACCACCTGCAAGGCTATAATTGAGTTGTTGAGCATCTTGATGGTAGTTATAACCAGCATTGAGATTGCCATATCGGCTTTGATATCCAAGGGATGCACTTCCTGTATAACTGCCACCTTGATTGCTATATCCCTGTTGGACACTGTAATTTAATGTATTGTCGTCGAGTAAAGTGCCTGCAACACCTGCATTATGAGCAGAATAGCCGTTATTATTATGGCTGTAGTTATAAGTGAGATAGGCACTATTGACGGGTTGATAACCGGAAGGCATAAGAAGTTGTAACGGAATAGAAATTCCAAGAGAGAGAGAGTTTGATCTCGTTCTCCACTATTCATCATGCGGTTATAACTATAAATAATGTTGTAAGAAAGTCCTTTGATATTGCCGTTATAACCCGTTTGTATTAATACATTTTTCTCATTTGTTCCCCAATAGTTTTGCCAGTGTGTTGTCATAAAAACAGAGCCATAATCGGCAAGTTGTTGTGACAAATTGATCTGGAGACTGCCTTTTTTATGATTACGCAGATCAAAATAACGTGAAGGTGTTTGTTGATTATCCTCATAGAGATAACCAGACATACGCGTGTTGAGCGTCTCTTCTAATGTGTAAAATCCAGCAGTAGAGTAGCGATAGCCTAATAATTGAAAATTAGTGCCAAATTGGTTAAGTGATTTTGCGTAGAGAAAACGTAAAGAGTAGCCCTCAGATATCGAATCATCAGGTAGTCTGCTATGAGCAAAAGTGATATCCGTTGATAATGCGCCCAAGGTGCCCATATTTTTACCGGCCCCAAGTGCATAAGATTGATAATCTGCTGTAACTAAAGCTCCACTATATACTGTTGTGTCATAAGGCAATCCATAAATTAGGTGACCTTGTAAAAAGCGTGGCTTTTTATTTTGGTTATTTTGGCGAATTTCACCTGCTTGAATAACAAATTGTTTTTGACCTTCCCGCTGTAAAATGGGTACCGCAGAATACGGTACGACATAATCATGTTTTCCGCCGTCATTTTCTTCAACAGAAACATAGAGATCTCCGCTATTTGATGTTGGATAGAGATCCTTAATTTCAAATGCTCCAGGAGCGACAAAGGTTTGGTAAATAATGTAGCCATTTTGTCTTATAACGACTTTGGCATTACTATTTGCTATTCCTCTAACAATAGGAGCAAAACCTCTTTGACTATCAGGTAACATGGTGTCATCGCTTTCTAAGGAAATTCCTCGGAAATTAATGCTGTCAAAAAGTGTTGATGACGTATAACTGTCGCCAATTTGTAATTGGCTTTTTAGCGATACAATATTGCGTTGAAGATAAGTATTGATGTGGTTCCACTGGTTTTTTCCATTTGATGAATTCCAAGTGGAATAATCTCTTAATCGCCAAGCACCAATATTGATCCCACTACGTAGATTTAGATAGTAACTATTATTATGGGAGTTTCCCCAACTATTGGCTCCACTAAAGGTATAATTTAATATTCCCGCAGTAATACCGTTATCCCATTTCTCTGGTGGAATATAACCACGAGCTTTAAGATCTAAAGCGGCTTGAGGAATTTGAATTTTTAAGGCTTGCTTCTCAATGTCATAATTAACAATAGAGTCAGGAATAATGTCTTCAATATTAATACATTGATTATCTAAGGCATTTTCAATTTTAGAAAATATTTTAGTATTAATGGCTAATGATTGATAAAAAGATTTATTTAAACAAGGGATTACATTTTTATCTTGGCTAATAAAACGGATGTTTTCTGTTCTCAGATATTCATGATTAAAAATAATATCAAGAGGATAATCCCCTGGTTTGATACTATTTCCGGCTTCAAAATAGCTTAAATCAGCGACAGAATCGGGAGAGTCAGCCAAAAATGCAGGATTAAATCGGTTTGCACCGTGTGCTAAAAATGGCAAAGCCATTGATATAGTAATAGCACCAGAAAAGAAAAAATAAACTGTATTTTTATTAATCATGTTTTTTGACCAAAAAGCTTGGAGCCGATGTAATCATTAATGAGAAATTTCTTTTTTTAATACAGCTGTCTGTGCGCCATAATCATTGATTGTTTGGAATGAAATTAGCTTCGCATTACTCTTTATTTTTCCTAACATTAATTGAGATAACGGATTGATCATGATGCTTGCTGGAAGTTGATTATCCACTACTGCTAAATTCACCATAGTTATATGATAAGGTGTTGGATTATTCGCAATAAGCTCACCATTTTGGTAAGAAAAAGAAATCTCATTTGCAAATTTTTCATTATATGCAGGTAAATTTCCTGGACGATAGAAAAGCTTTATTCGGCTCTGTATTGCGATTTGTAGTGTATTTTCCTTAGCAAGTTCATCTTGTAATGAAGGGATCACTTTTACATTCATCCAAAATAAACTTTCTCTATCTTCAGGTAATGGTACTCCGGTATACATAATTCTTAATGCATTTTCTTTATTGGCATCAAGAATATATAAAGGAGGTGTGACTATAAAATCATTATTTTTAATTCCTTGATTATCAGAAACCCATGATTGAATTAAAAAGCTATTTTCTTTATCTGAGTTAGTAATAACAAGATTGGTTTGTTTAATATTCGAGTTATAAATAATACGTGTGGCACCTAATGAAACACCATTAGAGTAAGATAATAATGGAAAGAGAAAAATAATAAGGAATGTAAGTATTTTTTTCATAATAGAAATACATTAGATAATGAATATAGGACAATTATTTTTTGATAAAAATATGCCGTCCTTGGCAATAAGATATCAATCAAAAATGATTAGCAATTAAGAGTAAGTAACCATAAAGTTTGTGGTAACGTTTGCGCTACCTGCCTTAACAGTATCATCAGTTGAAACTAGAGATGCGTTATAATTTAATTGGTTTTCGCCCTCAATTAACTTTTGAGTCGTTGATGGTTGCCCTGGAATAACATTTTTACTGCTTGAGTCAGTAATTTTTAATGCTACATTTGTAGCCGCACCACTACCTTGTAATGCAAATGCATTTGCATCGCCATCAGAAGCAGTGCCATTAAAAGTAATTGCCGCTAATGTTGAAACTGTAATATCGCAGTTATTTAATTTAATACTAAAAGGAATACGACCTGTTTCGTCACCTTTTTTGGTAAATTCGGCCACGCGGAATTGACCTAAACGAACAGTTTGATTTGCTGAGCTACTATCAACACCACAGGCTGCATTTACAACAGAACCTTCAAAGTTAACAGTACCGCCATTGACTGTTACTTCTGTTGGTGCAGGAGTACCAGTATCTTCTGCAAATGCAGGTGCTGCAATAACTGCCATTGCAGAAGTAATAATTGCAGATAATAATAACTTTTTCATTAATTGTTCCTATTTTTTAAATATATATCTAACCGTTAACTTAATAAATTAAGCTAACAGTTAACTCTATTTATTTCCTATTCTTAGATAGAGAATAAAAGGGGATAAATTATTTTTAGACGTGTAACGTAAGACTATTTATATATATTTAACAGAGCGCTGATTACCGCAATTATCGTAAAAACGATAAAACAGTCATATTCACACCTAAGTCAAATTTTCAAAAATTATAGATGTGCTAAAAAAAATAGAGAAATCGTTTTAAACGATCGTTTTTAGCTTGTTTTATAGGTGGTATCTATTGATGTCGTGATAACTATCGGTAATAGTTAGTGTTAAAAAGTGGATAAATATATTACTTTATCTAATGATTTTTATGTTTTCTTGTATCGTGTTGATATTTATCATTTTTTTACTTTTTGTTTTTACTCTGTTATTTGACTCTAATAGAGAGCATCTTAAAAAGATGATGTAAATATACTTATAAGATGATGTTTCATAAAATATATTTCATAGTGAAACTATTTATAGAATGATACAAAAAATAACACTTTTTGTGTTCAAAAAAGACAATATTGTCTGTTTCTTTATTCAAATATAAATTTTAAATTTATATTTTATAAAAAAAGTAGAAATATTATTTATTCATTTTAAGTTGAAATTAAAATACATATTTTAAAAATATAAAATTGATGATACTTTTTTCACTACCTATGGGAGTAGATCAATGTGTTTTCTGCTTGATATTAATTGTAACAAAATGTTTCACCATTCAATTTTTTCTTTATTATTTTTGCATAAAAGTGATTAAAGCAATTATGCTGGTTTTATTTTAATATCGGTTCTAATGATAAAATCTTAAATCTGAAGGCACAAAATGATATCTAGCTCATCAAAAGGGACGTTATATGGCATTGTTGCTATTCTTCTTTGGAGCACCATTGTTGGCTTAATTCGTAATATTAGTGAGTATTTTGGTGCTGTAGGAGGTGCTGCACTGATTTATACCACAGGCACACTCTTTCTTATTTTGATCTTAGGAGTACCTAAGTTATCACGCTTTCCTAAACGCTATCTCTTCTGGGGTGGGCTATTATTTGTTACTTATGAAGTGTGCTTATCTCTGGCTTTAGGATTTGCAACAGACAGAACACAAGCCATAGAGCTAGGAATGGTTAACTATTTATGGCCTAGTTTTACGTTAGCCCTTGCTGTAATACTTAATAAGCAACGATTCTCTATTTTACTGATTGTCGGATTATTATGTGCATTTAGTGGATTAGTCTGGGTTGTTAGTGGTGATAATCCGCTAACAATTGACGGTTTATGGAAGAATATTCAAAGTAATCCATTAAGCTATATATTGGCATTTTCAGGTGCCATTTTATGGGCGTTTTATAGTAATTTAACGCGCCTTATGTCTGGCGGGAATAACGGTATTGTGCCTTTCTTCTTATTAACGTCACTTGCCTTGTGGGGGCAATACCTATTCTCCGCGCCAGTAGAGTGGATCGTTAATACAAAAAGTATCACGCTATTGTTAATAACTGGTGCCGCTATTGGGCTTGCAAATGCTGCTTGGACAATCGGTATGATCAGGGGCAATGTGACCTTATTAGCCACACTTTCTTATTTCACTCCCGTTATTTCTACTGCATTCTCATCAATATTGTTGTCTACCGCACTCTCTTTCTCATTTTGGCAAGGGGTAATGATGGTGACAGGGGGCTCTTTAATTTGCTGGTTAGCAACTCGTCAAAAAACGATAAAACCACTTAAAACGGCAAAATAATGCAAAATAGAGGGTTATTAAGTTAAATATTGATGTAAATAGAGATCATTGGCTTAATAAGCTCTATTTAAAAAAGAAGCATTTGTGCAAGTTGAAATTTTTTCACTATGCGGTGAGAGGAATATCGGCTTATCTATACTCATCATATTTCAATTTGTAGCTTTACTGATTAGTGACTTATTCACTTGCTGTCTAGCCACATCTCGAATTATTTAGAGTATAAGTAATACTATAAGAACAAATGCAACAAAAAAGGAATTGCTATGAAACTTGAGACACTCTCTGTTCACGCGGGTTATTCACCTGATCCAACTACAAAAGCCGTTGCTGTACCTATTTATCAAACAACATCTTATGCATTTGATGATACGCAGCATGGTGCGGATCTCTTTGACTTAAAAGTGCCCGGTA
This sequence comes from Proteus terrae, assembly GCF_003144325.1. Classification (GTDB taxonomy): domain Bacteria; phylum Pseudomonadota; class Gammaproteobacteria; order Enterobacterales; family Enterobacteriaceae; genus Proteus; species Proteus terrae. The sequence goes on along the minus strand of NZ_PENS01000012.1, from coordinate 138,132 downwards.
ATATTTATACCCGCATAATGAATCCAACCAATGACGTATTAGAAAAACGTGTTGCAGCATTAGAGGGCGGAATTGCGGCAGTTGCCGTAGCATCGGGCATGGCTGCTATCACTTATGCAATTCAAACTATTGCACAAGTGGGGGATAATATTGTTTCTGTCGCTAAGCTTTATGGCGGTACTTATAACTTAATGGCGCACACATTTCCTCGTATTGGTATTGAGGCACGCTTTGCTCCTCATGATGATATTGCCGCTCTTGAAGCGTTAATTGACGATAAAACAAAAGCGGTATTTTGTGAAACCATCACAAATCCAAGTGGAAATATTGTCGATATCCAAGCATTGGCCGATGTCGCTCATCGTCATGGCGTACCTTTAATTGTTGATAATACGGTTGCCACACCTTATTTATGTCGCCCTTTTGAACATGGTGCGGATATTATTATTCACTCTTTAACCAAATATATTGGCGGTCATGGTAATTCTATCGGAGGCATTGTTGTTGATTCCGGTAAATTCCCTTGGGCTGAGCATAAAGATCGTTTTGAGATTTTAAATACACCTGATGTTTCTTATCACGGGGTAAATTATGTCGAGCACTTTGGTGCGGCGGCTTATATAGCAAGATGTCGTGTTGCGCCTTTGCGTGGAACTGGTGCGGCTCTATCACCTTTTAATGCATTTTTGATCCTACAAGGGTTAGAAACGCTGGCACTACGTATGGATCGCCACACTGAAAATGCACAGAAAGTAGCAGAATATTTGCAAAACCATCCTCAAGTTGCATGGGTTAAATATGCAGGTTTAAGCAATCACCCTGAGCATGATTTAGCGGTACGTTATATGTCAGGTAAACCAGCCGGTATTCTCTCTTTTGGTATTAAAGGGGGCGCAGAAGCTGGAGCAAAATTTATTGATGCACTGCAACTCATTGTTCGCCTTGTGAATATTGGTGATGCAAAATCATTAGCATGTCATCCAGCTTCAACCACTCATCGTCAATTAAATGATGAAGAATTAGAACGCGCTGGTGTTTCACGAGATTTGATCCGTTTATCTATTGGTATTGAACATATTGACGATATTCTTGCAGATTTAGAACAAGCATTAAAAGCCAGCATTTAATTACAGTTATCAATTATCAATTTAAAACCTTCTTTATTTAAAGGAGGTTTTTTTATATTTTAAGATCTTAATTTCAATATTATCGGCAATCAATTTAAATTTATTTTAATTAATATAAGGATATAAATGAATATTAATTCTATATTTAGAGATACAGTGAATCAACTGACAACAGGAGCAGGAAAAGCAATAAACAGTGTTATCGATTTTTTTTCTAGTCTTCGTTCGGGTATAACGGGTTTATTTAATAGTAATATTTCTTTTAGACAAGCTGCAACAGATCTGAGTCTTATTAATTATAATGATCCAAAAAAAACTTCACTCGGTAATTTAAAGGATTTTTTAAATGAAAAATGTGGAATGAATACGACAGAAGATCAAGTAAATGGAGAAATAGATAATATAGAAAACGACATATATGAAGGGGGAAATATATATGAAGAAATGAATAATAAAGAAGACCCTATATATGATGAAATAAATGAAGATATTTTAGATTTAATAGGAAAACTCCTTGAGTCAAGGAATGAAAATAAATCACCAGCAATTGAAGATGAATATAGTATTGTTATTGATTGCGTAAATATACCTAGTGAGGAAATTTATTCTGATCCTTACGAGGCTCCTCTTTCTGATGGAAATATTCGTAATACTCTTCCGACAGGAAATAAAAATATGGAATTATTGAGTTCTTCACCTAAAGATAAAACCAAATTTAATACCATTTAACTGGTGGTGATTCTATTTTTAATAAAAAACAGCAGTATAAAGATATAATGATTCAGATGAAAAAATAAGCGTAATTAAAAATAAAGAAATTAATTAAATATTGATTTCTTTATTTTTGCTAAATTGGTTTTTTAATTAAGATTATAAACATATTTGTTTTTTGATAAAAATCAAATTTTAGATCCCTTTAATTTTTAAATTAATTATTTAGATCAATCTTGTAAAATAAGTTTAATTTTTTAAATTAAATTTGATTGGGAAATAAAGGAATGTGAAGTCAACTGCATTATTTACATATAATAAGCCTCAGTCGAAATCAGATTGATTTCGATCAATAAGGAACATACCGACTGGTCGGTATCATCCTGTGCATGAATACAACTGCGCATCACCGAAAAAAAGACCCTATCCGAGTTCAAGAGCAATTATTGGAAGCGGCAAGTATTATTGTGGCTAATGAAGGAATAGCTTCTCTCTCTTTAAATGCTGTAGCAAAAGAAGCGGGTGTAAGTAAAGGTGGTCTACTTCATCATTTCCCCGGAAAATTAGAATTAGTGCAGGCAGTATTTAAACGGCTATTAGGTATTATGGATAGTCGCATTGCAGTTATTATGGAAAATGATCCTATTGAAGCGGGGCGTTTTTCTCGCGCATATTTAACTTATATTTCTGATTTAAAACAGTCAGACGAAAGTCGCCAATTAGCCATACTGTCTTTAGCAATGCCAAACGAGCCTATTATGCGTAAATGCTGGCGAGATTGGATGTTAGATCATTTAGCTAAAGGCGATAAATTAGATAATAGCTATTTAGGTACATTAATTCGTTATGCCGCAGATGGTCTTTGGTTATCTGAATTAACAGAAGGCCCTACGATTTCACAAGAAGAGCGTAACGCATTAGTTGAAAGATTATCTGAGATGACATTTGACTATATGGCAAACACAGCAAATCAGTAATTTTAATCAGGATGAATGAGGGCACAATGAAATACAAAATAAATGCCTTAATTTATTACGACGCAACGGATGGCGCGATATCGTTAGAAAAAGAGAGTGTTGATACACATCTTTCTATTACCGCAAATGCGTTACTGTTTTATTTTATTCAGCATCCAGGTGTTGTTAATCGTGATGAAGTATTAAAACGTGTTTGGGATGATAATGGGCTGGTTTCATCAAACAGTAATTTAAACCAATATTTGAGTTTATTACGAAAAACATTTCGTCATTATGGTATTGAAAATATCATTGTCACTATTGCGAAAGGGCGATTAGAGTTCAATCCGGATATTTCAGTTGAACTTATTGATGATTCAACGTTATTACCTTCAACTCAAACAAATGAAGAAGAACCTATTTTAGTTAAGGATGAAAACAAAATAGCCGTTGAAACAACGACACCTTTATCTTTAACTCAAACACCTTTAGAGTCTACACAAGAAGAAACACCGCAACAAAAACAGAAACAGAAACCAGAAATTTGTTGGTATTTAGCCAGCATTGGTTTTTTATTAGGTGCGGTATTTCTTGCGGTGATCATCTTTTTTAATCAACATCAATCAAAGCCAATTTCACTGACACCATTAACACATAATGATTGTGAATTACTTTCTAATGAAGCGATGATTAATTCTGCGGTAAGTGATAATTATGTTCGCAATTTTGACGCAGTAAGAAAGAAGCTTAATTTACAGTGTGTGAAAGGTGAGCGATTTGTTTTCTTCTATGGTGATAAATTACAAACAAATGGATTAGGGCGCGTATTTTTAGCGCACTGTGCAAAGAACGAAGATAATCCATTTAGTTATTGCGACAATTACTTTTACTATTCTTGGAAATATTAATGAAAATCTCAGGGAAACTTTTATGTTTTTTATCGGCCCTGATTTTTATCTTGGTCGCCACTTATGCAGCAACAAGATTATTAACCATTAAAAATGAAGGTGTCATGGTTTGTTCAACCAAAGGCATTATGCGTTTTGAAAATATGGAAGATGAAAATGTAAATGGCAATATTCATTTTTCATTTGGTGCCAATGGTAAAGGATCAATTGTTGTTGAAGGCTATACCACCTCAAAAGCAGGATGGTTGTATTTACAACGCTATGTGAAATTTGATTATACGACCAAACGTGTTTCACCGACAGAACGCCACTATTTTGTTAGCCAATGGGATGCTAGTGCATCATCAATCGATGAATCTCCAGACGTTATTTTTGACTATTTTATGCGTGAAATGTCAGACAGTCATGATGGGTTATTTATTAATGCACAGAAGCTAAATGAAAAAACGTTACTATTAAGTTCGCTCAATTCACCGCTCTATATTTGTACCTTAAAACCGGGCAGTAAATTCGATTAATCGTCCTGATTATCTGATTCTATTTTTGCAAGGTGGCTTCTATATAGTCGCCTTTTTGTTTATCTAACAAGCAATACATCCCATCCTTTTAATTAACTTTCTATTCTCACATAGCCTTAGGTTTAGCTCTTAGATTTAGCGCTTTGCTTATTGCGTAATTTGAACGGATTGTCTGCATGACTTTTTATAGCGTAAGAGTGCCCACCTTTATTTTTTATACACCACAGTGAAGGTTTAGATTTAATAAATATGTTATCAACAAAAAAATAGCACGATTTGTATATAGACTTGATTTAGCCTTTTTCAATTATTGATCTCACATTGAAATATCAGTGATATCTCGCACATCTTTCTCGTCAATATGTACTGCCTTTTTGCACCTTTTCAACATCCTCCTAACAAAGTTAATTCGCCTATCTTTTCATCTTTTTTTTGTGAAGATTAATAAATTTATAACGATGAAAAAAGCAAATTAACAGAATAGATGTGTAAAAATAGACATAAAAAACACTAAATCACAGAGTTAAATTCTATATGTTTCCATATCATGGATTTATATTTTGTTTTAGTTTTTACGCGTTATAGTGATTTTGAAACCAACGTCTGCGTTTAAAAAATCACCACGCAGACACAATGGGCAAACGTAAACCGTTAAACGGCTTCTCGGAGGAAATGAAAATGGGTGATGCATTAGGTCTGATCGAAACCAAAGGTCTGGTGGCATGTATTGAAGCCGCTGACGCTATGTGTAAAGCCGCGAACGTTGAACTTATTGGCTATGAAAATGTAGGTTCAGGTCTCGTGACTGCGATGGTGAAAGGCGACGTAGGCGCAGTGAAAGCTGCAGTAGATTCAGGTGTGGAGTCAGCACAGCGCGTAGGTGAAGTTGTTACATCGCTCGTGATTGCTCGTCCTCACAATGACATCAACAAGATTGTTATCAAACACAAGGCATAGTTTTTGCCTTAGGAGAACGTATGGGTGATGCATTAGGACTTATTGAAACTCAAGGGCTGGTTGCTTGTATTGAAGCAGCTGACGCGATGTGTAAAGCGGCAAATGTTGAGTTAATCGGCTACGAAAATGTGGGTTCAGGTTTAGTTACTGCAATGGTGAAAGGTGATGTAGGTGCCGTTAAAGCCGCTGTGGAATCTGGCTTAGAAGCTGCTCAACGTGTTGGTACTGTTGTGACTTCATTAGTTATCGCTCGTCCACATAACGATATTCAAAAAATCGTTGCCCAGTACAAAGTGACTGAATAACGAAGGAAATAAATATGAAAGAAGCACTAGGTCTAGTTGAAACCAAAGGTCTTGTCGCTTGCATTGAAGCTGCTGATGCAATGTGCAAAGCAGCCAATGTTGAACTGATTGGTTATGAAAACGTCGGTTCAGGTTTAGTGACAGCAATGGTGAAAGGCGATGTCGGTGCAGTCAATGCAGCGGTTGAGTCAGGTGTTGAAGCGGCAAAACGTATCGGCACCGTGGTGACTTCTCGTGTTATTGCAAGACCGCATAACGATATCGAGAAAATCGCACAACAGCACAAAGCCTGATTTTTCAGGCGTGCTGTAAAGCAAAGAAATAAGTTATTCAGCTAAATTTTTTAACTCCTGTATGGGGGAAGACATGGTTGCATTAGATAAAGATTTGCAATCCAGACAACTGGCTCGTGAGCTAGTTCGTAACGCGAAAAATGCACAACTTGTTTATGCTAAGTTTTCGCAGGAAAAAATCGACAGTATTGTAAAACACATTGCATTTGAAGCTGCTCGTCATGCAGAAGAGCTGGCAAAAATGGCGAACGAAGAAACAGGCTTTGGCAAGTGGGAAGACAAAGTTCTGAAAAATACCTTCGCGTCATTGCGTGTGTATGAACATATGAAAGACATGAAGACCGTTGGCATTATCAATGACGATAAAGTGAAAAAAGTCATGGATGTCGGCGTACCTTTAGGTGTTATCACGGCGTTAGTTCCTTCAACTAACCCAACATCAACCATTATCTATAAAACCCTAATTGCACTGAAAGCGGGCAATGCGATTATTTTCTCTCCGCATCCAAATGCAAAACAGTGTAGTTTCCGTGCGTTAGAAATTGTTAAAAAAGCTGCACTAGAAGCCGGTGCGCCAGCAGGGATCGTTGATGGTGTGACATTACTAACACTGGAAGCGACGAAAGAATTAATGCACAGCAAAGATGTGTCATTAATTTTAGCGACTGGCGGTGAAGGTATGGTGCGTGCAGCTTATGCATCAGGCACACCGACAATCAGTGGTGGCCCAGGTAATGGCCCTGCCTTTATCGAACGTAGCGCTGATATCAAAAAAGCAGTTAGCGATATCATCACCAGTAAAACATTCGACAATGGGGTTATCTGTGCATCAGAGCAATCCATTATCGTTGAACGTTGCATTTATAACGAAGTTCACCGCGAGCTATTAGCGCAAGGTGCTTACTTTATGAATGACGAAGAAGCAACAAAAGTGGCTTCAATGTTACTGCGTGCTAACGGCACAATTAACCCAGCGGTTGTGGGTAAAGATGCGATTTATTTAAGTCAGCGTGCAGGTTTTAGCGTACCCGCAAATACGCGTGTACTAATCGCATTACAAGACACCGTATCACCAAAAAATCCGTATTCACGTGAAAAACTATGCCCAATCTTAGGGATGTATATCGAAGAAGATTGGAAATCAGCGTGCGATCGCGTGGTGCAATTACTGACTAACGAAGGTTTAGGTCATACCTTAGTTATTCACACCAAAAATGAAGATGTTATTCGTCAATTCTCTTTAGAAAAACCCGTTAACCGTATTCTGATTAATACCCCTGCGGCATTAGGCGGTATCGGTGCAACAACCAATATTACTCCTGCACTTACTTTAGGTTGCGGTGCTGTTGGTGGCGGTTCTAGCTCTGACAACGTTGGCCCAATGAATCTACTGAATATTCGTAAAGTAGGTTATGGCGTGCGTACCGTTGAAGAGTTGAAACAACCTTGTCCTTTAGCACAAGAAGCTGCTCAACCTGCTGTTTCTGCTTGTGCTGTTTCTAGCACAAATCACCAGACCAGCATTCTTGATGATGATCGTTTTCGTTCACCTTCTTTAACTCCAGTTCATGCTGAATGCGCAACTGCACAACGTCAAACTCAAGGTGATGATCGTTTTGGTACATCTCCTTATGCAACGACGGTCAGTGCTTGTGCGCAACAAGTGATTGAACAAGGTGATATTACCGAAGAAAACGTGGAACGCATTATCAAGGAAGTTCTCGGACGTCTGAGTAAATAACTCATTGATATAAGGCGATATAAACCATGATCCTCGCAAAGGTAATCGGACACGTAGTAGCGACACAAAAAAGCCCAGAACTTAAAGGTAGCAATTTATTAATGATAGCGACCTTAGATGATGAGCTTAAGCCACTGAAGAACAAAACGTATGTTGCAGTGGATAGTGTAGGTGCAGGTATCAACGATGTTGTATTGGCTGAAGAATACTTCGCACTGAACAAAGAACGTTACAAAGCGATGTCAGTGGTTGCCATTGTTGAGAAGGTTTATCGGGACAGTAAGGAGTAATAACGACATGAGTGAGTTTCTGATAAAACCCAAAATTCAGTTTGGCACCAATGCGCTGGATTTTCTTTCTGGGTTAACTGCCCGCCGCGCATTTGTGGTGACAGATAAAGCAATGGTGAAGTTTGGCTTTGCAAATAAAGTCACTGACAAGTTAATGCAACGGGGTATCGAGTTCCAAGTTTACGATGATGTTGCTTCAGATCCGGATATTTCAGCCATCGTAAGTGGTATGAAGATAATGGATGCGCATTATCCAGATTTGGTTATCGCACTCGGTGGTGGATCAGTGATTGATGCCGCGAAAGCCGTTATGTACTCCCTCTGGCATGCCCGTAAAGAGAGCAACAGAACAAAACCACAATTTATTGCTATCCCAACCACTAGCGGTACGGGCTCTGAAGTGACCTCTTTTTCAGTGATCAAATCACGTAGTGAAAAATTGGTCTTGGTTGATGAATTTATGTTGCCTGATGTCGCCATTCTCGATCCTGAGTTGGTGAAATCTGTACCCCCTGTAATTACGGCAGATACAGGTATGGATGTCCTTTGTCATGCACTAGAAGCTTATGTTTCTAAAGCGGCATCTGATTTTTCTGATGCGATGGCAGAAAAAGCCGTCAAGTTAGTATTTGGTCATCTTATTGATTGCCACCATCAAGGTGACAACTTATCTGCTCGCGAAAAAATGCATAACGCATCTTGTATTGCAGGCATGGCATTTACTAACGCTTCGTTGGGTATTACTCACAGTCTTGCCCATGCATTAGGTGGTGTATTCCACGTACCTCACGGTCGTGCAAATGCGTTATTGATGACACATGTCGTCGCCTTTAACGCCAATCTTCATGGTGATTGTAATAGTGAAGCAGCAAAACGTTACGCCTATCTTGCTCAAAGCTTAGGACTTCCAGCTAACACAGTAAGAGAAGGGGTAACCAGTTTAATCGTCGCCATTAATGTATTGAAAGATGAAATGGGTATGCCGAAGAGTATTCGCGATACCGGTGTCAGTGAAGCGGATTTTTATGCCCGTTTAACGGAAATGGTCGGACAGGCTTTACGAGATAGTTGTACGCCGACAAATCCACGTGACGTGAACACACACCAATTAGAAACATTGTATCGTCAGGCATTTGCCGGTGTATCACACAGTTAATGCTCAACCGAATTAATACCGATTAGGTCAAGTAAAGAACATCAGGAGAGCCTCACATGGCCAAATATTCTTTGACACCACGCGTAAAAATGCTGGCAGAACGTTTAGTTTCACGTAATAGCTCAATCAGTACAGAGCGTGCGACAATTTTTGATTCATTAGACAACAGCATTGCAGGTGTTCCACAAGCCATTAAACCTGCACAACGTTTTTATGAGTTTATCCGCCATTTTCCAAGCTATATTGCACAAGATGAACTGATTATCGGCAGCCAGTCATCAACACCACGCGGTGCGATTTTCCATACCGAAGAAGAAGTACGTAGTGACTCTATCTACCGTTTCTTAAGTATTAATAATAGCGTTGCATCACCTGATTACATGCTGGTGGTAAACCAAGGTTTCTTAGCAATCAAAGCACAGCTTGAAGACAGAATTAGAAGCATTGGTAGTGCCGTGAATCGTAGCAGTATGGATGAAGCTAATTACTGTAAATCAGCTATTTATGCATGTGATGCAGCACTGTATTTTGCACAAATTCTGTCTGCAAAAGCAGAGAATTTAGCTGCAATGGAAGGTAACCCATATCGTAAAGCGGAATTATTAGATAGCGCAGCGGTATTACGTAAAGTACCTGCAAAACCAGCAGAAACCTTTAAAGAAGCGGTTCAAGTATTCTATTTATTGCAATTAGTCTTACATCTGGAAAATGGTAGCTATGCCATTAATCCAATGGGATTTGATAAAGCACTTTATCCATTCTATCAACGTGATATCGACCAAGGTCGTTTAACACAAGCACAAGCGTATGAAATTGTTGAAAGTGTGTGGCTGAAATTAGCTGAACTTTCAGAAGTGCGAGCGACCAAAGAAGTTGATGGTTATCCAATGTTTGATGCCATGACGCAAGGTGTTGATATCAACGATCCACGTGTCAGCATTAACGAATTATCAGAAATGCTGCTATCAGCTCGCGCTAACTTGTCAACTTTACACAGTTCACTGCAAGTGCGTTTATACAATGGTCGTATGAATTCACAGCCTCAATACGCTGCACCTTCTGCAAACGTTGTTGCACCAAGCGCTGATACGGGTGAATTCAAGGTGATGGAAGGTTTAACACCGCGTTTGCAACGCTTACGTAATCGCTATTTAGAAGCTCGCCCAAGTGTTTCTATCTACAGAGCATTAGCATTTACTGAAATTGTCCGTAATAACCCAGGTTTACCACCGATTTTACTGCGCGCTAAAGCATTCCGTCGTGCATGTGAAACTGCACCTATCTTAATTCAAGATGAAGAACTAATTGTTGGACACCCTTGTGGAAAACCGCGTGCGGGTGCTTTCTCTCCTGATATCGCATGGCGTTGGGTTCGTGATGAACTTGATACCATGAGCACACGTCCACAAGATCCATTCCAAATTTCAGAAGAAGACAAAAAAGTTATTCGTGAAGAGATTGTTCCATTCTGGGAAGGACGCTCACTGGATGAGATCTGTGAAGCACAATATCGCGAAGCTGGGGTATGGGAATTTAGTGGTGAAACCTTTGTCAGTGACCTTTCTTATCACCAAATCAATGGTGGTGGCGATACTTGCCCAGGTTATGACGTACTACTTTTCACCAAAGGTATGAACGGTATTAAAGCTGATGCGCAAGCAAAACTGGCTGAATTAAGCATGGAAAATCCTGCTGATATCGATCGTATCTACTTCTACAAAGCGTCTATTGAAAGCTGTGAAGGTGTGATTGCTTACGCCCATCGCATTGCAGAACATGCACGTGAATTAGCATCAAAAGAGAGCAATCCACAACGTCGTGAAGAGTTAATGACGATTGCTCAAGTTAACGAAAACGTACCTGCTAATCCACCAAAAACACTGCAAGAAGCACTGCAAAGTATCTGGACGGTTGAGTCACTGTTTGAAGTTGAAGAGAACCAAACGGGTCTTTCTTTAGGTCGTTTAGACCAATACTGCTTCCCAATGTATGAAAACGATATCAAATCAGGTCGTTTAACGCGTGAACAAGCACTGGAAATGATGCAAGCCTTTATCATCAAATGTGCTGAGTTAATGTGGATGTCGAGTGAGCTAGGAGCGAAATATTTCGCAGGTTATCAGCCATTTATTAACTTAACCATTGGTGGACAAAAACGCTCTGGTGGCGACGCGTGTAACGACTTAACTTACTTGATTATGGATGCAGTGCGCTTTGTGAAAGTGTATCAACCATCACTAGCATGTCGTATTCATAACCAATCACCACAGCAATATATGGAAAAAATTGTTGATGTAGTTAAAGCCGGTATGGGCTTCCCTGCATGTCACTTCGATGACTCCCATATCAAGATGATGCTACGTAAAGGCTTCGATTTTGAAGATGCTCGTGATTATTGCTTGATGGGTTGTGTTGAACCACAAAAATCAGGTCGTATTTATCAATGGACATCAACAGGCTATACCCAATGGCCTATCGCGATTGAGTTTGTATTAAATCGTGGTCGTATGGTGTTGTTCGATAGCTATCAAGGTTTAGACACTGGTGATTTAAGAGAGCTACGTACTTATGAAGATTTCGATCGCGCCGTAAAAGAACAAGTGGCACATATCGTTCGTTTATCCGCAATTGGTACTGTGATAAGTCAACGTGTTCACCGTGATGTAGCACCAAAACCATTAATGTCTCTGCTGGTTGAAGGCTGTATGGAACAAGGTAAAGACGTGACCGCGGGTGGTGCAATGGTGAACCATGGTCCAGGTCTGATCTTCTCCGGTTTAGCGACTTATGTGGACTCAATGGCCGCTATTCGCAAGCTTGTTTATGAAGATAAAAAATACACCTTAGAACAAATTCGCGACGGTCTATTGGCGAATTTTGAAGGCCAAGAAGAGTTATTACGTGACTGCTTGAACGCACCGAAATTTGGTAACGATGATGATGTTGTTGACCAATATGCGCTAGATATTACGGAATGGACTGAGCGTGAATGTCGTAAATACAAAATGCTCTATTCCACATTCAGTCACGGTACGCTGTCTATCTCTAACAATACACCAATTGGTGAGTTAACAGCAGCCACACCAAATGGCCGCTTAGCATGGAAACCATTATCAGATGGTATCAGCCCAACACAAGGTGCTGATAAACATGGTCCAACTGCGATTATCAAATCAATCAGTAAGATGAATGTTGAAACTATGAACATCGGTATGGTTCATAACTTCAAATTCCTGAAAGGGTTGTTAGATACCAATGAAGGACGCCAAGGTTTAATTACTTTATTAAGAACGGCTTCAATTCTGGGTAACGGCCAGATGCAATTTAGCTATGTCGATAATGAAGTACTGAAAAAAGCGCAATTAGAGCCTGAAAAATACCGTGACTTAATTGTCCGTGTTGCTGGCTACAGTGCTTACTTCGTTGAATTATGTAAAGAAGTTCAGGATGAAATTATCAGTCGTACTGTGATTGAGAAGTTCTAATTACAGCCATAGGGATGGCGTAGGCTATCCCTTTTAATCGACAAGACAAGATTTAAATTTATCGAACAGGGATGTTTGATGCAGATTTGGAGGCGTAAAGATGGAGACGGCGGCAGAAATAAGAGGGCGGATATTTAATATCCAGAAATACTCTATTTATGACGGTGATGGTATTCGTACTCTCGTTTTTTTAAAAGGCTGTAATATCCGCTGCCCTTGGTGTTCAAATCCAGAAGGTCTCAGCAGTGAATTTCAGGTGATGTACTCCCACGACAAATGCGTAGATTGCGGTAAATGCGTTGATGTTTGTCCTGCTGGTGTGCATTACATGACAACCAATGAAAGTGGCAAACAAGTTCATCGTGTTGATCGCGCTGTTGATTGTATTGGTTGTCGTAAATGTGAAGAAGTCTGTATCTCTGATGCCCTTGATATTATGGGAAAAGATGTTTCAGTCTCAGAGCTAATGAAAATCATCATGCAAGATTATGACTTTTACATCTCTTCAGGAGGTGGTGTCACAATCGGTGGCGGTGAAATGAGTTTACAAACTGATTTTGCGATCGCGCTTTTACGAGAATGTAAAAAAATGATGATCAATACTGCAGTGGAAACACAAGCGACCACTAATGTGACGAATTATGAAAAATTAGCGGAAGTGGTTGATCAATTTCTGATTGATATCAAACACATTGATACCACTCAGCATAAAGCGCTGTTTGGTATTGGTAATGAGAATGTTCGTCGTAACCTAGAACGTTTGATGGATCTCGGTGCAAATGTAGTGATCCGTATGCCTTTAGTGCGAGGCTATAACGACTCTTATGACGCGATCACTGGGGCGATTAACTACGCAATGGAACTCTCAAAACGCGGCAATATTCAGCGTATCGATATTCTTCCTTATCACCAATTTGGGCGTAACAAATACGAAAAATTGGAAATGATCTACCCGATAAAAACCGATCCAAGTTATACGCCAGAAGAGTTAGACAGTTTAGAAGCCTTCTTTAAGAAATTTGATTTCGATATCCGTCTTGTCCGTCACTAAGTAGGAGAGAAAGATGAACAGTTTAGGTGTGATAGAAACACGAGGATTAACCGCAGCCATTCAAGCGGCAGATGCGGCTTGTAAAGCGGCAAATGTGGAAATTATAGGATACCGAAAAGTAGGATCTGGGTTGGTATCAATCTGTTTTCAAGGCGAGATCAGTGCAGTAAGAACAGCAATTGATCATGGCGTTGATGTGGTGAGTCAAAAAGAGCTGGTGATTGGTTCATTGGTTATCGCAAGACCAGAGCCAAGCGTTATTACTAAGCTGCTTACAGTTAAAGGTAAGAAAAAAGCCCCTATTGTTGCTGAAAAAGTGCAAGAGGCGGCTATTGAAAAAGTTGTTGAAACCACCGTTGAAACAGTCGTTGAGACAAGAGCTGAAGCTCCTGTTAAAAACAAAATTGAGCACATTGAAGTCACAAAAGAAGTTGCAGATTTGAAGGCTCAAAATATTGCTTCTGAAACTAAAGCTGTAACAGATAAAGCACAAAGCAGTAAAAAAGAGATCAAACCAGAAAGCCGTAAAGGTAAAAAATAATGATTAATCAACAACTCATGGGAAAAATTCTCTCTCGCTTGCCCGTTCATGGAGTGATGTTGGGAGAAACGCAAGGAATGGCTATCCCTGTTGGTATTTCTAATCGTCATGTGCATCTTTCACAACAAGATGTTGAAGCGTTATTTGGTAAAGGTTATCAACTCACCCCATTTAAAGATCTTAAACAACCGGGTCAGTTTGCAGCAAAAGAGTGTGTGATGGTTGTGGGACCAAAAGGCTCGATCAGTAAAGTTCGAGTTTTAGGGCCGGTTCGTCCACAAAGTCAGTTAGAAATCTCAAAAGCAGACTGTTTTGTATTAGGTGTAAAAGCACCAGTACGTGAATCAGGTGATTTAGTCGGTTCAGGTCAAGCTGTATTAATGGGGCCTGCGGGTCATGTTGAATTACAAGAGCAAGTGATCTGTGCTCAACGCCATATTCATATGAGTGAAATTGACGCCAGAATGTTAAATGTCACCAATGGGCAAAAAGTACACGTTAAAACAGAAGGTGAGCGTAGCCTGATTTTTGATGAAGTTGTTGTTCGTGTTAGTGAAAAATTCGCTTTGGAATTTCATATAGATACTGATGAAGCTAATGCTGCAGGGCTTCGTAACAACGATAGCGTATTTATTGTCAGCTAAGACAATGAGGTGGCGTAATGGACAATCAGTTAATTGAAAGGATAGTGGCTGAAATAGAAAAAAGAATGAAAAAGTCAGTGTTGTTGGCACTTACACCTGCACCGGGATACCAAGATGAAATCTGTCAGCGTATCAACACTTTTTCTCATATTCGATTTTCTCTTTTTGTTACAACATCGGCACAAATCAGTCATGATTTGTCGAAATGGCGTCATCTAGGGGAAATATATAATGCGAGCGAGTTCGATTGCCAGCAGTTATCGACTTACCACGCACTGTTTGTTCCTTATTTTGATAAAAAGCTGGTGGGTGAAATTATTAACGGATTATTTATAAGTGAAGAAGGAAAGCTAATTCATTCTGCACTTGCTCAAAATATTCCTGTTATTGCATTACCTTATTTTTGCCAACCAGAAAGTGAGTTAAATGAGATTTTAGGTTTAAATAAAAATAAAGAGTACAACCTGCTTATTCAGGAAAATATTAGTCGATTAAAATCAATGGGTATTATGTTTCACTCTATAAATGATGTTGAAGATAATTTAATAAACCATGATGTTAAGCATCAAACTAAATCTGAATATAAACCTGAAATTAAACAAGAGAATAATAATCGCTATATTACTTTGAAAGAAGTAATGAATAAGCCTGGAGAATATCATTTATCGCAAGATAAATTGACGGATTCTGCTATTGAATATTTAAAAAGTTTGAAAAATTAATCTTAAATTATATCTGATAACTCAGGAGTCTTATTATGTCACCAAAAGCTAAATCATGGCTTTGGATGCTGGCGGTTATTATTTCAGAAACCTCAGCAACCTCTACTTTAAAAATGTTTGATAATAGCGAAGGAACAACCAAAACATTATTGTTAGGCTTAATTGTTGTTTTATACGTTATTTGTTATTACTCATTATCACGAGCAGTTAAAAATATTCCTGTTGGTCTGGCTTATGCAACGTGGTCAGGTACAGGTATTTTAGTGGTTTCTTCTTTAGGTATGCTGTTTTATGGTCAACACCCTGATACCGCTGCAATGATTGGTATGGCTGTTATTGCCAGTGGTATTGTGATTATGAATCTCTTCTCTAAAATGGGTTCTGAAGAAGAGGAAGAAGAAATAACAGAAACCTCTAATATTAAACAAACTGCATCGCCAGTTAATAAATAAGTCTATTTCTTGATAAATATTTTTTAATAAATCTATTTTTAATAATAGTTATTTTATTAAAACAAATAAGGATAACAATTATGTTTACCGGATTCTTATGGCTGGCGCTGTCTATTGGTTCTGAAATCACTGGTACATCAATGATTAAAAAGACCAACGGCTTTAGTAAATTAGCCCCTTCTGTTTTAGTTATTGCTGCTTACTGTATTTGTTATTTCGCTTTAACACGCGCAATGGGATATATTCCTGTTGGTGTTGCTTATTCACTCTGGTGTGGATTTGGTATTGTCGGTGTGACCTTGGTTGCAATGATTTTATATAAGCAAAAACCAGATTTACCAGCCATATTCTCTATGGCATTGATTATCTCTGGTGGGATAATTATGAATACATTCTCTACTATGTAGTCGCATATTAATTATTTTTAATAGAAACACTGAGTGTTAGGTGAAATAGACTCAGTGTTTTTATTTTTTGAAATATAAAAATCACGATGTGATATTTTTATACAATGATTTCAGTTAACGATTTTATTTCAAAACGGATCTGAGTTTATCTTGATAACTTTAAAGATAAAATCCCCATTGCATTCACAATGGGGATTGGTTTACGACATTACTGCTTTTTATTTTTTAGTTTTACTGCTCACTAACTTGCTGTAACTGTTTTTGACGCTCAGTTTGAGCGCTGATTTGATGGTTTCTAGCTAAGAAGCTGTACATTGTTGGTAACACAAACAGGGTAAATAGTGTGCCGACTAACATACCTGACACAATAATCAGCCCTAATCCATAGCGGCTATTCGCCCCAGCACCACTGGCAAATAAAAGTGGAATAAGCCCAATAACCATTGCAGCTGTGGTCATTAATACAGGACGCAATCGGATTTTTGCAGCTTCAATAATGGCATCCCGACGGTTTAGATTTTTATGAACTTGCAATTCATTAGCGAATTCCACCATTAAAATACCGTGCTTACTAATAAGTCCTATTAGTGTGACTAAACCAATTTGAGTGTAGATATTTAGCGTCACCATCCCTAAAGCGAGAGGGACTAATGCACCACAAATTGATAGCGGTACAGTAATTAAGATAATCAAAGGATCAACCAAACTTTCATACTGTGCAGCTAACACTAAATAAATAATGATAAGTGCGGCAATAAAAGCAAAGACTAACGTATTTCCTTCTTGGGTAAATTGGCGAGAATCAGATTGCCAATCATGACTAAAGCCCGCTGGTAATGAATCTGCTACAGTTTCAAGAAACGCGACTGCTTGTCCCATCGTGACACCAGGCGCGGGGATCGCTTGAAATATGGCTGCATTTTGTTGATTAAACTGTGTCAGTTTATTGGGTTCAACTTGAGTTGTGATATTCACAACTGTTGATAATGGGATCAACACGTTATCTTGAGTTCGAATATAGTGCCCAGCAAGAGCTGCAGGCGTTAAACGTTGGTGACGTACACTTTGTGGAATAACATCATAAGAGCGACCATCCATACCAAAACGATTGATATAGTGTTCACCGACTAATAATGAAAGTGATTCACCAATATCCTGCATGCGAATACCTAAACTATTGGCCTTAGCTCTGTCTATGGCAACTTGAACGACAGGATTGTTGTAATCTAAATCGCTATCCACCACGACAAACAAACCACTTTCTCTCGCTTGCTGTTTAATGTTTTCCATTGTTTCAAATAAAACGGGATAACCTAACGGGCTACGTAAAACCATTTGTACAGGTAACCCACCTACCGAACCGGGTAAAGAAGCTAATTGGAAAGCAAAAATACTAGTACCTTCAACATTATTGACGCGGTTTTGTAAGTCGGCTTGAATTTGATCTGCATTGCGATCGCGGAGATCCCAACCATCAAAGTTAATACCACCAAAGCTGGCTGAAGGCCCATCTGTACCGTTAATTATCCATGTGCTGTCTGTTTCAGGCAGACTCATATAAATTTCATCAAGCTTTTGATTAAAGCGTTCAGCATAAGCAAGATTTGCATGTTGCGGTGCTTTTACGGCGGTTAATACACTCGCTTGATCTTCTGAAGGAGCCAGCTCTTGTTTTGTCTGACTATACAAAAACGGTAAGCTGACAAACACTGCTAAGGCAAAAACAATGGTTAGCCAGCGATTAGCTAAAGAAAAATTGAGTACGTAACCATAATAATGAGCCAGTTTATCAAAGATATATTCGGCTATTTTAGCCATTCTGCCTTCATTTTCTTTTGGTTTTAGCATTAACGAGCTCATCACTGGCGACAAGGTTAATGCCACAATACCGGATACAATCACACTACCTGCCAATGTTATGGCAAATTCTTTAAATAATGCCCCCGTTAATCCAGCCATTAAACCAATAGGAGCATAAACGGCGGCTAACGTGATCGTCATTGCAATAACAGGACCAGCAACTTCTCTCGCACCGACTAAAGCGGCTTGAACAGGCGATAACCCTTCTTCAATATGGCGATGTACGTTTTCAACAACCACTATCGCATCATCCACAACTAATCCGATTGCTAAAACCATTGCTAGCAAGGTGAGCAAGTTAATACTAAAGCCAAAGGCAAGCATTAATCCGGCAGCACCTAGCATCGATAACGGAATGGCAAGTACAGGAATAAGAACAGAACGGAACGATCCCAAACAGAGATAAATAACCGCGATAACGATTAAAATCGCTTCAATTAAGGTTTGTACTACTTGATTAATAGAGGCTTTGATAAAACGTGAAGTTTCAAATGCCAGTTCTACATCGACGCTTGGCGGTAAGGTTTTTTGAATATCAACAAGATGCTCGCGAATGCCATCAACAATCACAAGTGGGTTACCTGTTGGAGTCGGGAATAAACCCAAAAATACCGCTTTTTTACCATTCATAATACCGCTGGTTTCAGTAGCCGCAGCACCTAATTCGACAGTACCGACATCACGTAAACGAACAAGGTTATTGCCATCATTAATGATAACCATGTCTTTAAATTCTTCGACATTAGTGAGATCAGTATTGACATAAACATTGGCAATCACAAACTCGCCTTCGACTTTCCCGGGGGCAGCTTGATAGTTATTACGGCGTACTGCATTTGCAACATCGCTTGCCGTTAAGTTACGACCAGCCAGTTTGTCTGCATCTAACCACAAACGCATTGCTAATTGTTGTCCACCAAAAACCTGTACTTTAGCAACACCATTGATGGATGAGAACATAGGTTCCACAACACGAGAAAGGTAGTCAGTGAGTTCAGGGATAGAAAGCTGTTCACTTGAAAATCCGACATAAGCCACCGCAGTAGATTCGCCAGATGAAAGCTCGATAACGGGATCATAAGCTTGCTCAGGTAACTTATAACGTACCTGATTCACTTTCGCCATTACCTGCGTTAAGGCTTGAGTTGGATCGCGGTTTAATTCCATTCTGACGGTGACTAAGCTTTTTCCTTGAACAGAAGAAGAGGAAATATAATCAACGCCCTCAACAGAGGAAACGGCTTGAGTGATCGGTTGTGTCACAAATCCTTGCATCAGTTCAGATGATGCTCCGGGATAGTCTGTTGTAATCGTAATAGTTGAATTTTGCAACATAGGGTACTGGCGAATAGGCAGTTTACTGAACGCAAATGCGCCCAGTAAAAAAATCAGTGTGCTAACAACTAATGCCAAAACAGGGCGCCGAACAAAAATATCGGTAAATTTCATTATTAACTCCCGTTATGGCTTAATTGTCGCTGATTGAGCTAACGCTAATGTATCTTGCTCAATAGGTTCAATTGAGATGCCATCACTTAACTTAACTTGCCCTGAGGAAACAATTTGATCCCCAAGGGTTAAACCTTCTTTTATTTCGATCATGCCGTTGTAGCGCAATCCAACTTTCACAGAGACACGCTTAGCGATAAGGTTTTTTTGATTGTCAGATTGCGCTACAAACACGGTATCTCCATAGGCAGTATAAGTGACTGCCGTTTCCGGTACGGTTAATACCATAGGACTATCAGGAGAAGTAACTTGAACACGAGCAAACATGCCCGCTTTTAATTTATTGTCAGCATTTGGTAAAACAGCCTGTATTTGTACTGTACGAGAAGAGCCAATAAGAGGATCAATCGCATTTATTGAACCAGTAAAAATGATATCTGGGTAAGCATCGACTTCGATATTGATTGGCTGTTTTGTTGAAATTTTTGGTGCGGCTTGTTCATCAAGTGAAAAATTGAGTTTTAAATGGCTCGCATCGACAAGTGAAGCCACACGTTCACCAGCATTGAGATATTGGCCTTCATGAACAAGTTTTATCCCAACGATACCGTCAAAAGGGGCTTTAATTGCTTTTTGTGCAATTCGCGCTTTCACTTCTCGAATAGAGGCCACAATCATGTCGCGCTCTGATAAGGTGCTATCTAATTGCGCGGCAGCTGCGACATTTTTACTATAAAGTTGTCTTGTTCGAGAATAGAGTTTTTCTGCATTGGTTAATTGTGCTTGTAAGCGTAATAACTCGGCTTGTTCTGGCTCATCATTTAATTTAGCTAAAACTTGGCCTGCTTTAACAGTTTGCCCTGACTCAAAATTAATCACAGCAATTCGACCATTGGTTTCAGCGGCTAAATAAACTTGGCGTGCGGCTTCTAATTCCCCAACACCTTGCATATTGTTTGGTAATTTTGATGATTGTACAGTTGCCAATGCCACCTTTGTCGGTGGATAGGTAAATTGTTGTGTTTCATCATCTGATGATGTGGTTGCATAAACCATTGCACCTGCACTGAGTAAAAAGAGTGAGGCACATACCGTAATAGTAAGTTTTTTATTCATTTTATTGCCGATCCCATAGTGAAAGTTTTTATATTTTTTATCGTTTTATGCGTTATTCTTTTTCCATAACGCTCTGAAATGACTAGCCATTGCCGTAGTGATTAATCCACCAATAACAGCGAGATGTTCTATTGCAAAAAACATCGACAACATGGCCTTGTCTCCCGTCATATTCCAAAAAGTATGAACAACCACGATAGTTAAAAATAAAAAGAGAGCTAAAGCGCCAGCACCTAGCCATAAATAGCGATCGAAAAGCACTAAAAGTGAGCCACAAAATAAGACGATCGCAGTGGCAATATTAAAAAACCAATCAGGTTCCAATCCCGCAGCGCGCATTTCCGCCAAACTATTCTCGTAATCAAAGACTTTGGCAAAGCCAGAAGAAAGAAATAAAACAAGGATAAGTAATCTAGCGATAAACCATAAAGAATGGCTTTCGAGAATACGTGCAATTGAATTTGGCATTTATCTGACCTCAATAATCTTAAAAAATAAGAACCAGCATCCCACTGACTTGACTTAATTTGAGGAGGGGACTATAAAACCTCAAGTTAAGTTGAGGTCAAGAGGGAAAAGTAAAAAATGAAAAAAGAAAAAATAGATTTCAATAGAGCACTTACCGTCGGTGAGGTAGCAAAAAGAAGTGGCGTTGCAATTTCAACGTTACATTTTTATGAAGAAAAAGGGTTGATAGAAAGTTATCGAAGTGCAGGTAATCAGCGCCGTTACCCACCAGTTGTATTACGTTACGTAGCGATTATAAAAGCTGCGCAAAGTACAGGTATTCCGTTAAAAGAAATTCAGGAAATACTAGGAAAATATCCACCAAACAGTAAATTGACCGCAGAACAATGGCACGAAATATCAACGGATTGGAAAGTAAGGTTAGATGAACGTATTCGCCGCCTTAAGAGACTACGTAATGGGTTAGATCATTGTATTGGCTGTGGTTGTTTATCGTTAAGTGATTGCCCATTACGTAATCCTGATGATATTTTAGGTGAAAAAGGGGCCGGTCCTCAGATCCTGTAATCAAAATGAAAACGAAGCGCTATCTGGTTTGAAAAAGCCTTCATAATCATCTTGGTTATCGGTCATACCTAATAAGTCGAGTGTAAATTGATGATAAAAACCTTGATAAGAAAGAAGTGAAATTAGTGCCTGATTAATGGCATCTTTATTATTATTATTTTCTAGTTCACTTGTTTGGCGAGCATAGATTAATAATGCAACTTGGCGCTTTTCTTTTAGAGTTTGATTGCCTTCATTTTTGACATCAAATTGGTTTAATAACGCCAATACATCTTTGGCACTATTAATTCTGGATCCTTTTAAGTATTGATAAAAAGAAGAATTCAATATGGCTATTAAAGGATCAGACTCTTTATTGTCGATCTGTTTTGATTCAGGTAAAGAGGGTTGTTCTCCATATAACACTTGTGGTTTTAAAGCATCAATCTTCATCATTATTATCCTCACTGAAGGTGCCACTTTGAGGGGGGACATTATCTAGTGTATCGAATGTATTAATAAATTTTATTAGGTTTTCTTTAATTTCTTGAGTAAAAACAGGTTGATAAGATTCAGTGTAAGGACGATGGAATTGTGCTTTAAGATCATCAATTAATAGGTTGGGATCAAAAAATGTAATTTGATCACCAGCATGAACAGCAATTGTTTTACTTTCATGAGAGAGCAATTCAATATCAAGCTTATTGAGCTTATTCCCAAGATAACGGCGTAATGTCACAGGAATGTCGAGTGTAATTTTTTTTTCTGAAGGTATTGTTGAAATTAAACGGTGTGTAAGTTCAGTTTGAATTTCAGGTGAATCAAAAAGTTGAGAAACAACTGCTATTAATTGTTCTCTTTGCTGAAACTCATATTGTGTCAGTTTCTCTTGATATTGAACTACAAAATTTAAGATATCCCCTAATAATACTCGTAATCCTTTGCTATAGGCTTGGTTTGCTATCTCCTTATTACGCTCTTCTAGTTTACTATTAAAATCTCGAATTATTTTTTTTGCCGCGTGTTTAGCCGCTAATTCTGTTTTATAAATATTATCAAGCTGTCGAACATAACGAGCTCGTATTAATACACCTTCACAAGTGTATGTTAAAAGATCTTTAGGCAGAGAGCGCAGCATAATCTAATACCAAAAGGAAAAGTGAACGAGATAAAAAAAGCGATTGAGGTAGTTCAACTGATAAGGGTTGTGGTGCAAAAAGTAGTGTAAAGCGTTGAGAAAGTGCAATTGAAATTGAATTAATAAAATCAAATAGCAATTGATAGCCGATATTTATTGGTGCGATATTTTTCTGTAGGGTAATTATCTTTTTATCTATATTTAAAACAGGGTAGAGTGATAAAAACGCTTTTAATTGTGGCTCTAGTTGATAGTAATCATCCGATAACAAAAGTGTTTCTCTAGAGTGCAAATAACCTAAAAATAGAGCACAACGAGGAAGTAATGCCCAATGGGTAAAAATTTTTTCTACAATGATATCGATATCACAATCAAGCTGATTAATAAGTTGATATTGCTGAATTAACTGGCGATTAGCTAATTTCTGCCAGATTACACTTTCTTCTTTTGAAGCCAATACTTTGTAATCTGCATGGAGATAACTAAGGGGGTCATACATCACATTAGATATCATTTCGAATTGTTCAGACGTCAGATTTGTCATTATTCTCTTCTTTCAGTGCTTTTTTGCGTCGAAATATTATCAATGAAACTGTAATGATAGCGACGATCACAGCCAATACTAAGCTTAGAAATAACCAAGAATTAAAGAATGAATCAGAATTATTTTGATAATTCTGATTGTTTATCATATTGAATTTATTTATGTTTCTTGGGTATAACAAAACGGTAATATTATCCTCATTCATATCGTTAAAGGCATTATGAATAAAAGCACGAACATCGTCAGTTAGCTGGTTATTATCAAGCATACCCTCTTCATAAAAAACCAATGCTGAAGCATGAGGTGTTGGAATAATACGTTCAGTAGGAGAGATGGGATAACTCACATGAACTCTAGCATCAATAATATGATCAATAGTGAGTAATGATTGTTCTAATCGTTGCTCAATGGCTGAAATTAAACGTGCTTTTTCGGCTTGTGGCGATGATACTAATGCGTCTGATGGAAATAGCTGTGTGACTTCAATTCGAGATAGTGTGGGCAATTGATATTCTTCTAGAATTTGAATTGCAATTCCCATATCTTCTTTTTTAACAGAAACATCAAATAATCCTTTTCCTAATGCTTTACGCGTGCTGGTTATTTGGTGCTTCTGTAAAACAGCTTGAATTTCTGTTGCTTGCCTCTGATCCAAATTAGTGAGTAGTGATTGATCTTTACAACCACTTAATAATGGAAATAGGCAACATAATAATGCCAATAACAAATATCGCATTTTCATTACTATTGAGCCTTGAGTAATGTTTCAACAATATTCAGTGATTTTCTGGCTAAAGTACTCGCTAAATTCATTGTAATTGTATAGTTATTAAGCTTGGTTTGTAGCAGGGTATAACTTTGAACATCATTTAATTGACTTAATATCTTTAGCTTTTCTTGGGTCTGTTTTTCATACTGAAAGCTACTTGTAATCGTATTTATCATCATTGAAGATAAATTATCATCACTATTATTGTTATCATTTGCTAATGTTGTTAAATTCACAGGAACAACAGGGGTAATTGCCATATATTATCTCCATTATATAAAAAATTAACGCATATTCCCGATAATGCTCATTGCTAAATCTTTCACAACTTTGATCGATGTGGATTGAGCATTACGTGTAATATTATATTCAGCAAGCTTGGCTTGATAATCAGCCAATGCAGCAGCATTTGATGTATCTGCTTTCAATGCATCTAGTGCAACTTTTAGTGCATCACTTTGGTTTTTAACTGGCTCTTGAAAATAGTCATCAATCTTATCAATAGAGCTTACATCGTCGGCAACAGGATAGGCTGGCATAATATTATTCCTCTAATTTCAATTTTAAGTTATTGCTTACAATTATCACTATTAACCTTGAGGGAAATAGCGATGTTGATTATCAAGAAAGATATATCCATTATCTTCTTGTAAGGTTGCTTTATTTTTCAATATTGGATTACTTATATTTTCACGGTAAAAGAGAAACTTTCTTCCAAAAATGGCCGTTTGTTTTTTGATATAAGTATCAAGTTTTCCTTTGTTATTTCTGTCTAATACATCATCAAAAATAAAGATTAAACCATTGTTTTTTTCTTCAATGGTATAACCTATTGTTTTTGTTAACTCTAGCGTGTTTATATCATTAATGATGTTTGGAATCGAAATTTCTTTAATTGTAGGATAACAATTTTTAGAAAAATGACTATTTATTGCATCAATGATTTTTAATTTCTCATTATCATTATAGTAAATAAAGTTGATAATGGGTTTAGCTTTATCTTTTAAAATTAAATGTATCTTTTTATTATTATTTCCAATTGCTAAATTTTCTATTTTTCTTTTATCTATATAAAAAACTTTATTTTCTGAGTCACTATTCACTTTGGATGTAACGTATGAATCATCAAAAATACAATAATATCCATTTTCTCCTTGAAAACCTTTAAAATTTAAACTTTTTGATATGATGGGAGTGGTTGACTTTGCTATTGGTTTATTTATATAAAATATAAATACCATGAAAAATGGAATCAATAATGCCAATGATATAAGTATTTTTTTGCTAGTAATCCATCTCTTTTTATTATTTTTAAAATGAGATGGTTCAAGTGGAAAATCACTTTTATTACTGACTAAAAAGATAGGAATATCATTGGAATACACCGGTGTGTTTAGAGGTAATAAATATTCTTTACCGACTTCTTCTGGTATGAAGCTATGCTCAATTATATATTTATTATTTTCACTACTATTTTCATCAAGTATAATAGCGAGCTTTTTTTTACACACCTTATTATCACAAGGAATATAAATTACCATTTTTTCATTTTCTTCTTTCTTATCATTGATTTCTTCATTTTGTAAAAAAAATGAATAGTGATTAGGCGGTAAAGGAACAATGGCTCCTTTTAATGGACCAGAAAGAATATAAATGTAATACAGCATAGATTTAGCCTAATGATAAAATGTTATTAATTCATAATGTAAATATAGTTTAGTAAAATAGTCATTAAATTTCTTTTAAAAAAAAGCACATGTTTTTTATTTGATAGTGGGTATTAATATATTACTAGTACTTTTTTTAAATAATAAACCGAAAAAATTTGTTATTTATCTTTATAGTTAATAATTAGTAATATTATTGTAGTGTTATATAAGATGAAAACATAAGAATAAGTTTGTTGATAGTTTACTATCTTTAACTTTTTATTATTTAACAAGATAAGATGAGGTATTTTTTATGTTAATAAATGATATAAAAATAAGCGGTGATAAAAATATATTACTGGGGAATTCATTATTCTTTTGCATTCCTCTGAAGGATGATTATCCAGTCAAGATATATGATAAAAAAAAGACTAAAATTATAAAAGGAAAGGCTTTTATTTATAATTCAAAAAATGAAGATGTTATTTTTCAATCTGAAAATCAGTCATGGAAAATTGAGAAACGATCATTTTTTATTTGTGCAAGATTATTAGCATTTATTGATTATGCACGCGATTTTTCCAAAATGACGGCAATAGGATCAGAATTTGATATTAATCAGCAGATTTTTTATATAGAAGATACTAATAAATCCCTAGAATACGTATTAATAAATGAAGCAATAAAAGCAGAAAGCCAATTAGAACCTCTATTTGTCACAATAAGACATAGTGAAAGTTATTGGCTTATTTTACATCTTATTAGTTATTTAGATGAGAAGAAAAGTAATATTGCACAAATTGGAGAGCGCTATGGGGTATCAGGTACACATTTTAGACGACTATGT
This sequence comes from Proteus terrae, assembly GCF_003144325.1. Lineage (GTDB taxonomy): Bacteria > Pseudomonadota > Gammaproteobacteria > Enterobacterales > Enterobacteriaceae > Proteus > Proteus terrae. The sequence continues at coordinate 111,482 of NZ_PENS01000012.1, read as the reverse complement.
AAACGCTATTTAGGTAATTGTGGAAAAAGTCAATTACGTTCATGGCGTGCGGCATCTTCCATTTTAACCACGCTATCAACTGATGAATCATTAACACAAATTGCCGTCGATAATGGATTTAGCTCAGCGTCTCATTTCTCAAATGAAATCAAGACGCTATTTGGTATTACACCAACAGAATTTCGTCGAATTGGTCAGCATCTTTATGAAAATAAAAAATAAGATTTATTGTGTCATTGGGCTAGTACTTTGTTGTGGTTTTTCTTTTCAAATCCAAGCTGCGCAAGGAAAGGTTATCTATACACATCAGGTAAAAAAACCTGATGTGTTTATCGCTGTTGATACTCGAGTAGAACAGTTCTTTCTTGTGTTATCAGATAAATTAAATAAACCTTTTATTCTGAGTAGTGCTGTAAAAAAGGAGAGAGTAACTGGAAATTTTGATATTTCTTCACCAGAAGAAGCATTTGAATTGATGGTGAAACGTTTGTCATTACTCTATTTTAATGATGGAAAATCAATCTATATCTATGAGAGTAGTGAGATTTTACAAGAACTCTTTCAAGTAAAAAATATAAGCTTAGTCGAGTTAAAAGAGTATTTACAAGATGTGGGATTATATGATCCCCGTTATCCGTTACGTGCTGGGCGAGACCAACGTACTTTCTATATTTCTGGTCCTCCTGTTTATATTAAATTAGTCAAAGCTGCCGCTGAATTTTTAGATAATGATGTACAAGAGCAAATTAATGAAAATACAAATAACCAAGTACCAGTGGGAAGTTCTCGTTATGGTGATGAATTTGTACAGATATTTCCATTAAAAAATACTTTTGTACAAGACAGAACTTATACCTTACGTGATGATAAAGTGGTACTGCCAGGAATTACTACTGTTTTACAGCAGTTATTTATGTCTTCTAGAGAAATAAAAAGAACAACCGTAGAGCCTCGTGAAACCCCAGAAAGTAACGATAGCCAGAAATACGATGAAGAGATAAATGATATTGAAGAAACTAATGCTCCTATTATCACTAAAGTAGGGCAATATAACGTCGAATTAGTGCCTTTACCGGGTTCAAATAGCCTTTTAGTGAAAACAAGTCGGGAAGGTTTGGCATTAATAGGTTCACTTATTGCTCAATTAGATAAACCTAAAAGACAAGTTGAATTGTCATTATGGATAATCGATATCTCTAAAAATAAAGCAGATAGTCTAGGTGTTAATTGGCAAGCAAGTTATGGATCTGGTAAAGGCAGTTTCTTTTTTAATACAGCAAGTTTAAGTGCTGCATCTGGTTTTAACTTTTTAGGCAAAATTAAAGCATTGAGTGAAGATGGCGAAGCTCAAATGGTCTCTCGTCCGATCTTATTAACACAAGAAAATACTCCCGCTATTTTTGATAACAACACGACTTTTTATACTCAAATAAAAGGTGAACGAGTTGCTTCATTAGAATCAACAACATTTGGCACGATGATCAGTGTATTACCGCGTATCGGTAACTCAAATAAAGATATTGAGATGATCATTAATCTTGAAGATGGTGCAGAAAAAAAAGATGACAGCGGTGCTGATGAAAATGTTGAAAAACTACCAGTGATTAATCGTACCAATATTAGCACTGTTGCTCGTGTATCAGAGGGAGGAAGCTTATTAATTGGTGGATATACACGAGAAGATAATGTGAAAGCAGAAAGTAAAGTTCCTTTTCTTAGCGCTATCCCTTTAATAGGCGGAGCATTCAAATATGAATCTGACAATAATAAAAAGATGATACGTATTTTTATGCTACAACCCCGTTTATTAGAAAAAACACAAACTGAATTGTTAGGCTCTATCACTGAAAATCCATTTGAACCGATGGACAACAAAACATCTCAGGCATTAAAACAACTTCAGGCTTTTATGAGGTAATATCATGATTGCACCAATTAATACCTCTACTTTGACACATTCAACACCTAGTAGTATTGGTAAAAAAAGCCAACAAGAAACTGAGTACAAACAACCTAAAGTTAATGAAAATCAAAATTATCAAAATCAATTAATAGAGATATCTGACGATATGTCTATGGTTGCTACTCTTTTTTCTCAACGTTTTGGTCAACTATTAGATAAAAAAGCAAATAGAGGGCAAAGTACATTATATATTGCAGAAGAGGGCGCCGATAAAAAACTTGATAAAGTTATGATGTTATTTAGAAAATCAGGACGAAGTTTGCAAGAATTGCTTCAATATTTACGTAAAATGTTCCCTGATGAAAGTGATCTCGTTATGGTTTTACGAGAATTACTCAGGAAAAAAAAATTAGGGGCGCAATTAGATGCAGGAATTGAGAATGAGATAAATCATCTTCTTGAGGGAGAAAATGGGAAGCAAATTAGAGCCGGCATTAATATTGCTTTGCAAGCAAAAGCATTTGCTAAATTACTTTCTCTCGATGCTTCAACATTAAGAAATCTTTATCGTAGCTATATTAATCTTGATCTTGAGCCTATCTATTTTTTTAAAATGTGGATTGAAGATTATGACCTTAAACAATGTACTATTATTTTAAGTTTTCTAACACAAAGCTTAATTTGTGATATGCAATCACTTATGCCAAGTTGTTCTCAAAGTTCGGAGTTTGGTTATTTTCTTAATAGAGTTAATAAATTACGTATTTTATATAGCTTTATAGAAATAAATATAAAGAGATTAGAAACAAAAGATTTAAAAAATACAATAACTGAAAAAGATCTTTATCAATTGATTTTTTATGGTATGACATTTCCTGATGAAATGGAAAAGTACCTAATTTCTCTTTTAGAAAATGAATGGCTTAATTATTTAGTTAATATAAAAATGAAGTTATTGCAAGGGCTAAAAACAATGTTTAATAAATACCCTGAATCATTGTATTTATCTGATGATTTTAGAGATGAATGCCAAATAATTATACAGAAGTTTATAGATAATTATCTTCGACTAGAACAGTATCAACAAAGAAAATAATTTACGGATAATTTCTATGATTTATAGATTTCTATTGGCAATAAAAAATAGACCAGAGTTAATCGTATTGTCGGTTATGATTTTGGTTATTATTATGTTAATCATACCTTTGCCGACTTATATTGTAGACTTTCTTATTGGGCTGAATATTACTATTTCTTTACTTATTTTCATGAGTTCATTTTATATTACTCGAATATTGAACTTTATGACCTTTCCTGCATTATTACTGATCACAACACTTTTTCGACTTGCTCTTTCTATTAGTACAAGTCGATTAATATTATTAGATGCAGATGCAGGTGAGATAATTACTTCATTTGGTGAGTTTGTTATCGGTGAAAATTTAGTTGTTGGTTTCGTTGTTTTCTCTATTGTCACCATAGTGCAATTTTTGGTTATTACTAAAGGTTCAGAGCGAGTTGCAGAAGTTGCTGCTCGTTTTTCTTTGGATGGAATGCCCGGAAAACAGATGAGTATCGATGCTGATTTAAAGTCTGGCATTATTAATAACGAAGAAGTGAAAATAAGAAGAAAAGAATTAGGACAAGAAAGTCAGTTATATGGTTCTTTTGATGGTGCAATGAAGTTTATTAAAGGTGATGCAATTGCTGGCATTGTGATTATCTTTGTTAACTTAATTGGAGGGATCTCTGTTGGTATGGCTCAAATGGACCTCTCAATTTCACAGGCACTACATACTTATACACTTTTAACCATTGGTGATGGGCTTGTTGCACAAATTCCAGCATTGCTGATTTCTATTAGTGCTGGCTTTATTGTCACTCGTGTTGGCGGTGAAAATAATAATCTTGGTTTTAGCATTATGAACGAGCTACTTGCACAAGATTTTGCTCTATTAGTAACTGCAATCCTCGCTTTTGTCATCGGATTTTTGCCTGGATTCCCAACCCCCGTATTTCTTATCTTATCTGTGATATTGGGTGGATATTTCTTTAAAAAACAATGGAAAAGTAGGAGAAAAGAAACGATAACAGATAATAAAAAAGATAAGAATGAAGATAATGATTCAGATACTGATGGTAAAAAAGGGCTTATTTCAAATTTGTTTTCAAATAAAAATGAGTCAGAAGATGAAAATAGTTTATTAAAAGAGAATATCACATTATCTCAAGCAGAAACATTGCCCTTAATTATTACGATTTCTTCTAAAAAGAAAGCATATCTTTCAAAGCTCGTTTTTGAAAAATGGTTAAAGAAAGAATTTATTTTACAATATGGTGTATTGCTTCCTGATATTATTATTCATTATTCAGATAAAATTGATGATAATAAAATAATTATTTTAATAAATGAAGTTAAGGCAGATGAATTTTATTGTCCTTTCCCATTTATTCATATTGCAAATCCTAATGATGAATTTTTTTCTTTAGGTTTTAAATCGATAAGGATAGAGGATAATAATATTGAACATTATTGGGTTAATAAAAATGATAAAGAAAAGTTAGAATTAATAGGTTATCAATTAGAACTAGCAGAAGATTACTTTTATAAAAAATTCTCTAATTTGATTACGTTGAATATTGTTGAGTTTTTAGGTATACAAGAAACAAAAAATATTCTTGATAAAATAGAAGAGAATTCTCCAGAGCTTTTAAAAGAGTGTTATAGACAAGTTTCTATTCAACGAATTAATGATGTTTTACAACGTTTAGTGCAAGAAAAAATCCCTATTAGGAATATAAAAACTATTATAGGTGGTTTAGTACAGTGGGGAAGTAAAGAGAAGGATCCAATGCTTTTAACAGAACATATTCGTGCTCTACTTTCGCGTTATATTAGTTATTTTTTTTCAAACGATGGCAGACTTAATGCAATTATTTTATCTCATAATGTAGAAGAGATAATTCGAGGTGGAATAAGACAAAGTTCTTCAGGAACCTTTTTAAATTTAGAACCTGCTGAACTTGATATGATCATAGAAAAAATATCTACAGCTGTTGATGAAATTAAATATGTACAAAGTTATATATTTTTAACAGCAATAGATATAAGGCGATTTGTTAAAAAACTAATAGAAACACAATATCCACAATTATCTGTTTTATCTTATGATGAAATTACATCAGATATTGAAATTAACGTTTTACAATCTATTTAGGAGAAGTTATGTCTTTTGATCTAGCAAGTTTAATTATGGATGCTATGAATGTAATTGGGAGAAATGATTTATTCTCAGAAGGGAAATCTGTTGATAATCATTCAACAATCACAATTAGCTTGGGAGATATGCCGGATATAAATTTATTAGTTGTTGATGAAGTTCCGATGGTCTGGTCTGTCCTTGGTGAATATAATGAAAATTTGTTATCACAATGTAGTGCGCCATTATTATTAACTAGCATTAATAATCAAACGGAAAGCTTTTATCCTGGTCAACCTGCTTTAGTGAAAGTTGAATCTGAATTAGAGTTGCGAGCTTCATTTATGCCTATTGCTTTGCAAAATGGTGAGTCAATGGCAAAAGCAATAGATGAGTATTTTCAAATGATGAATACCATCCACCAACAATTCATTAATTAAAAAATGAATAACGTATTTTCAATATTTCATCATGCAGCTCATCCTATACGAATACAAGGCAATATTCTTGAAGTGATGTTGCATGGTGTATTTATTGGAGAAATTTGCCTATTAAAAGATTCTATTATTAATGGGGAAATCGTTGGTGAAGCGATTGTAATTGGCTTTCGCAACGGTATTACGATTTTAAGTATGATGGGAAGCTCACAAGGTTATTCTTTGCAAATAATCGTAGTACCAACTGGTAATGCATTTTCTGTCGCTTTAAGCCCTAATATTTTAGGGAGTATGATTGATATAAAAGGTAATTATTTATTACGCTTCAATGATAAAAAAATGGTAGAGGAAAACTTCTATTCATATTTGCCTATTGATGGTCATCCTCCCTCATTTAGTGATCGTCGCCCTATCACAGAAATATTTGAATCTGGTGTTCGAGCAGTTGATGGTTTATTAAGCTGTGGATTAGGACAGAGAATGGGGATCTTTGCCAGTGCAGGAACAGGTAAGACTATGTTGATGAACATGTTTATCCGTTTCTCTCAGGCTGATATTTTTGTTATTGGACTTATTGGTGAAAGAGGCCGAGAAGTTACCGAATTCGTCGAGGAATTAAAAAAAGACAAACGATGTGAAAAAACGGTATTAATTTGTTCTACCTCCGATCAACCTGCAATAGAACGTTGTAATGCGGCATTAGTTGCCACTACGGTTGCTGAATATTTCAGAGAACAAGGTAAAAACGTCGTATTATTTATTGATTCTATGACGCGTTACTGTAGAGCATTAAGAGATGTAGCTCTTACAGCGGGCGAACTTCCTGTTCGTAAAGGTTATCCTGCTTCTGTCTTTGATAAATTACCCGCAATTTTAGAAAGACCAGGCGTGACTCATCAAGGCTCCATTACGGCATTTTATACTGTCTTGCTCGAAAGTGATGATGAACCAGATGCCATCGGTGAGGAAATCCGTTCTATCCTTGATGGACATATCTATCTTTCACGAAAAATAGCTGCTTCAGGCCATTATCCAGCTATTGATATTTTAGGAAGTGTAAGTCGTATTTTTCAGCAAATAACGGATACTGAACAACAAAAAGCCGCATTAAAAATAAGACAAATATTGATGCGTTTGCAGGATATTAAATTATTACAAGAATTGGGCGAATATCGTGTAGGTGAGAATGAGTTAAATGATATGGCCGTCAATAAGCAATCAGCAATAGAGGCTTTTCTTATTCAGTCATTTAAAGAAAAGGCAGAATATCAACAAACACTAAAGCAACTTTATGCGCTTACCTCTTAATCAGCAATATTTGATAAATGCCATTGCAAAGCGCCAGCAAAGAATAGAGAAAGAACAACAAAAGTATCAAAAATTAATAAAAGAAGCAGAAATTAAAAAAGAAGAACAAGCCTCACTGGCATCGGCATTAGAAAAAGAGATCCCATTTTATGAAAAAGCAGGAAGTTATTCGACGCTCTCTTTAAATCAACAGAAACGTAAACAAGCGATTGTACTAGCTTCGTTAAATATATCTATTACGCAAATTAAAGAAATAGAGCATCAATTAGAAAAGCTAAAAAAAGGGAGTTTATTTTTAAAAAAAGAAAGAGAAGTGGTAATCAAAAAACAAAATAAAATGAAGCGTTATCTTGAAAGAAAAGCATTAGAAAAAGAGTTATATATTGAAAGATTAGAAAAAAATGAAATTCAGGAGATGGTGTTGTATGATATTCATAAAGACAGATAATTTAATATTAAATAGATGTTTAATAAATGAACAAAGTAATGAGGTTAAATCTACTTTTTCTAAAAAATCATCACCATTCTCTATAGTTGTTGAGTTGTTGAATATTGAAAAAGAGAAATTTTCCTCTGAAGAGTTTAGTAAAATAAAACAAAAACTAGATTTTTTTCATAATCTTAATTATAAGAGAACTACTGATATAAAAGAAATTTCAAAAATAAACTCTAATAAATCAGTTGATGAATTAGAAGATAAAAAAGAAAAAAGAGAAGAAAGTGAATATTTGAATATAGAGGGGTTATTATTAACTCAAAGAAAGATATATTCACAAATTTGCTCCTTTGAAAAAGGATGTAAAATAGAAAAAAAAAGCTTATTTCATTATGGAAATAAACCAAATCATGTCGCTAATAATGTTATAATTGAAAATGATTTAAATCTACCGATAAGTTTAAAATCTAAGCAAGAAAAAAAAACTGATATTTCTGCAGATAAAAACGAATTAAAAATAAATCCTAATAATTTAACTCATAGAGCAAAGGACGAAAAAGTTAATCAAAAAGCAGAGAAGCAAAACGAGACTAATAAAATTAATGAGCATATTGAAAATGAACGTTATCCTAATGAATTAAAAACGAAAAAAATTAAGAATAAAATCACATTAAAAATTGAAGAGAATAAATTAAATACTAAAAATGATTTAATTGTTGAAAATAACAATCTCTTTGAAAAAGATAACTATCAGAATAATAAAGAAATAAATAACAAATCCATTAAAAAAGATGTTGAAAATAGAAATTCAAATGTAGAAAATCTAAGTGGCATTCTCCCAGCTAGTTACATAAAACCTGAATTTCAACAAGCTTCATCAGGATCATCATCTTTTAAAAGAATACTTGATATACCCGCCTTTAGTATTCTTTATAAAAAAGTATCCGTAGTATCTCAGCCTCCTAGTATTACTTATGTTTTTAAAAAATGGGGAAGTGAATTTCATCAAATGAAAGTGAATTTTGATATTGACAAAAAGATCCAATTAATTGCTTCTACTGGGCGAGTTTATCAATCTTCTTTAGAAAATTTTAACCAATATCAAGGTCGATTATCTCTTTTATTAGAGAATGATAATAGTCACTGGCATATTAATGCGATAGATCCTTCTTCTGAAAATAAAGAAGATGATAAATGATAAAGTTAGATCTTAAAAATAGTATTAACAAGAAAGAAGATAGCTATTTAATGAATATTTTATCATCTTTATATACATCTCAGTTACCTATTTCTTCGGCTCATTACTTTAAAATAAAGGGTAATAATACATTAGGTTCATTTACAGGTATTGTCGAAGTTAGTCAAGTAATGGATAAAGTTTATCCGGAGAAGAAAATAGATTGGGAGCTTATTCCGGAAGCTTATCTCTATACACTGTTCTCACAAAAATGTTCACAAATATTGTTTCCTTTTTCGAAAGAGCCTGTGTCATTAATCGTTGATAATATCTGTTTAGGAGATCAAGAAAAATCTAGCTATCCCGTTATTAATACTGAAATTGGTGACATATTTATTAGTTCCTTTGATCAATATTATGAATGGATATTGTCATCAAAAAATAAAGTTAGTGCTATTGCTCAATATCAGTTTGGCAAAAGCACAATGTCATTTTCATTATTAAAAACGCTCTCTTTGGGCGATATCGTGCTGATTGATAGCGTGGATTTTTCACTCATTATTGGTGAAAAAAAATGGATGCGTTATCGGTGGCAAGAAGGAGAAAATACTGTGACTTTAGATGAAAAGTTATTTGCTAATGAAGCAGAACATGAAGAGTTAGTTGAAGATACGGAAATTACATTACAAAAAAATATAGAGCTAAAAGCGATTAAATCTATTCCAGTGACTCTCTCTTTTTTGCTTGCAAGTAAAATGATGTTACTTGAACAAATTGAAGAATTAACACCGGGACAACAAATTATTTTACCTGATAATGCATTACGTCATATTACATTAATTGCTAATGGCGTTGCTATTGCTCAAGGGGAATTAATTAAAGTTGGTGAGCGATTTGCTGTTGAAATTCAACGTGCTTATTTAAAGCAAGATTAAAGATATGGAAAGTTCAACAACACTCATTTTAACATTAGCATTAGCCACATTAGCACCTTTCATCATTGCTGCTGGGACTTGCTATTTAAAATTTTCTATTGTGCTTGTTATGACTCGTAACGCTTTAGGGGTTCAACAAGTACCTTCAAATATGGTGCTTAATGCGATTGCATTAATGATGGCTCTATTTGTGATGACGCCAATAGCAAAAAATACCTATCAATATCTTATTGAAAATCCAATTGATATAACTTCTCCGAATTCATTTGAACAATTTTCAGATGATGCGTTAGTGGAATACAAGCGATATTTATACAAATATTCTGAGCCTGAATTATTAGATTTTTTTGAACAAGCACAAGGTAATCGACCTGATAGTTATGGTGATAAAGAAAACATAGAAAACTCGTTATTATCGTTGCTTCCCGCTTATGCATTAAGTGAAATAAAATCTGCTTTTATCATTGGATTTTATCTCTATTTACCTTTTATTGTTATTGATTTGGTCGTTTCCTGCATTCTATTAGCTTTAGGTATGATGATGATGAGTCCAATTACATTATCCGTACCTTTGAAATTAATTTTATTTATCGCTATGGATGGTTGGACTCTTCTGGCTAAGGGATTAATTAATCAATATCTTGACCTCATGGCGGTAAGATAATGGATATGGTCTATGCTGCAAATAAAGCTGTTTATTTAGTGATATTACTTTCAGCTGCACCTATTGCAATAGCAACATTTATCGGATTGGCAATAGGCCTTTTACAAACCATCACCCAAGTCCAGGAACAAACATTACCTTTTGGTGTAAAGCTTGTTGGTGTTTTTGTTTGCCTGTTAGTTACTATGGGTTGGATGGGTGATAAAATATTAGTGTATGCCAAAGAGATGATGACGTTAGGATTAGCAGGATAAATGAAATGTTAATACTGCTAGGGTATATACAGGTTTATTTAGTTGATCTCTTTCTCCTTGTTGCTAGGTTATTTCCTACTTTTCTTTTTATTCCTTTTTTAAATAGTCGGGTACTCAATAGCCAGCTTTTAAAGTATATTATTATTTTTTATATTGCTATGGGAATCAAGCCAAGTATTCTAATTACTGATGAAATAAGAAATACATGGGAAATAATAATTTTAAGTGAGTTAATTCTTGGGATCTTAATTGGACTTCTGTTTGCTACACCTTTTTGGATTGCATCTGCTTTTGGTGAATTTGTTGATAACCAGAGAGGAGCGAGTATCGGGGATACAATTAATCCAACAACAGGAATTGAATCTTCTGAATTTGCTTCATTGACTGGGTTATTTTGTGCGGCTTATTTTTTATCGGTAGGAGGACTAACCTCATTAATGAGTACGATAAAAGATAGCTATGATGTATTTCCACTTGGTTATTTTAATAAAGAGATTGGTTATTCTTTTATTGGTCATTGGCTGAATGACATGATCCGCACTGCAATTATTTTAGTATCGCCAGTTCTTATTATTATGTTTTTAAGTGAAGTTGCGTTGGGTGTTTATTCTCTCTTTTGCCCTCAATTAAATGCTTTTTCTCTGTCATTATGTATAAAAGGAATTATCGCATTTATATCTCTACTTTTGTTCTTTGCTTCAGCAATGACAACAGAGCTGTATGAATTTTTTAATAATAGATATTTTTATACTATTTTCATGAGTATTTATCATGGCTGAAAAAACAGAGAAACCCACCCAGAAAAAACTCGATGATTCTGCAAAGAAAGGGCAAAGTTTTAAAAGTAAAGAATTAACATCAGGGCTTGTTTATCTTATTGGTATTATGTATTTATTTCATCAAGTTAATTTAGATGAATTTAGTCATTTTTATCAATCTCTTTTGCTTCATCCAACAAATATTACGCTAAAAAGTTATATTAATGTAATATCAAAATTATTCTTTGATATTATATTACCAATACTTGCTGTTACTTTTTTATCTGGAGCAATTCCTTCCTTATTTGAGTCGCGTTTTAAGCTTGCTACTGAAGCTATTAAACTGGATCTTAATCATATAAATCCTATCTCTGGATTTAAAAAAATATTTAGCATAAGAACAGTTAAAGACTTTTTAAAAACATTATTATTTATAGTTATATTTTTAGTGACTTGTTATGTTTTTATTATTTTACATGGTTCTGAAATATTTATATTATATCGTACTAATTTAAATATTATTATTGATAAGTGGTGTTCACTTGTCATTAGCTTTATATTTGTTTTTTTTATTCTCTCAATACCTATTCTTATTCTAAATATTATTGCTGATTTTTTTATTTTTATGAAAGATATGATGATGGAAAAACATGAAGTTAAGCAAGAAAATAAGAATATGGAAGGCGATCCTGAAATAAAATCAACACGCCGACAGCTACATCAAGAATTATTGGATGAGCCGATGAAAAAAGTGATCCGTGATTCATCAGCCGTTATTGTTAATCCTACTCATGTGGCAGTAGGTATTTATTTTGATCCCGAAAATGGCATCATGCCATTGGTATCATTAAGTTGTATTAATGATAAAGCATTAGCCGTGAAAGCTTATGCTAAGAAAGTGGGTATACCCGTTATTCGCTATCCTGAATTAGCGAGAAAAATTTATCATAAATATCATTTATTTGAAGTAATGATAGATCAAGATCTATTAGATGTCATGGATATTCTTATTTGGCTTAAGAGAATTGAGATTGACGGATTATTAAGAGAGGAAATGGATTATATAAATCACCAATAAATCCATTGAATGCATTCATAATTTAATTATAAAAATAATATATTTATATTTGTAAATATAGGCGTGTGTTTTATTAAAGAAATTAAATAATGAATAAATTATTATTTAATTATTAATTATTCATCATAGATGAAAGGATTAACATCATGTCAGCATATAAAAAAATGTCAGAAAAAGAGCTTGATCAATTAGCAAGCTATATTGTTTCTATTGCTCAAAACGGGGCTTCACTCAAGGATGAGAGCACGATCTCAGAAGGATTTATGGAAGGAATTTATTCATTTGCATATGACTTTTACCAGAAAGGAAAACTGGATGAAGCCGAAGCTATTTTTAAATTTTTATGCCTCTACGATTTTTATAATGTTGACTATATTATGGGGCTCGCCGCGGTTAAACAATTAAAAAAACAGTATCAAGTCGCCATTGATCTTTATGCATTAGCTTATTTGAATGCAAAGGATGATTACAGACCAGTCTTTTATGCGGGGCAATGTAATTTATCATTAGGTGAAAAAGAAAAAGCTAAATATTGTTTCGATCAGGTGTCAAAAAATATCAATGATCTCTCTATAAAAGAGAGAGCCGATGTTTACTTAGGATCTTTAAAAGATGTGCCTCTTGTTGTTTTGAATACCGAGAAGGAAGAATAGCATGATTAAGGTTTATGATAACACAATATTATCTACACCTTTAACTTCTAAAGAGATAGATAAAATTACTAAAGATAACGTACAGCAAGCACAACAAATTAATGCGGCAAGTGAGCATCTTGTCGCATCACAATTCAAAGAAAAAGAAAATAATTTTTTAGCACCTTCACTTCGTGTGCCATTAGAGCAAAAAAAGAATAATCAAAGAATTAATATTAAAGATGATATTAAATATAAAATAAATGTTTTTTCAGAACAAAATGAAAATAATAATGAGACATTAAATTTTAATGAGATAAATAAAGTTAATAAAAGAAACAAAAAACTTAATATTCTTAGTGAGGAGAAATATCTATATAACAAAAAAGTAGAGGGAAAATTAAATACATATAAAAATAAATCATTACTACCTATACCTTCAGAGCCAATTAAATTAGAAAATAATAAAACAAGTAAAGATTATGATTTTTTATTCTTACAATTATCTTATCAAAATGTGATCCATCAAAATGTTTTAAATAACATTAAAGATCCAGATAAACTTGAGTACTATCTGGATAAGTTAGATAAACTATCTAAAGGCATTGATGGTTTAAAAGAACAAATTAATTCAGTTTTAGATGAAGTAAAAAATACTAAAAATGCTTATGTTGATTATTGGATGGAAATTTATAATCAGCTAAAAGATAATAATTTCAAAACAGAAGCAGAAGTTGAAAAGTTTTTAAAAAACAACAATATCCCAAGCTCATTAATTAAAGAATTACTCTCTGGAAATATTAAATCGAAAGAAGATACGGAAAAGTTACTTGAAAAAGCTTTTCCATTTATGAAGTTGCCTGATGATCTTTCAAAAATGTCATTAGATGAATTAGATAAATTATATGGAAAACTATCTGATTTTTTTGATGAAGCTTTTAAATATATGCCTAACGTGCCTATAAGCGACGATAAGATAAATAAAATTACGTCACATAGAGAAGAATTAAAAGCATTAATAAATAAGAAAGAAAATGAGTCAATTAAAGAAAAGCTGGAACAAATAAAAGATACCTATAGAACATTAACGCTTTCACAAAGTGCATTAGAGCTTGAAATAATGTCTGACTCATTATCAGGAATGGCATTGTTAACTTTTTTGTTGGCGAAAACAAGAGAATTAACATTAAAAGTAATGTTACAGCGAACTGAAAGTGAGCAAAAACTCTTTGAAGAAATGCAGGAAGTCACTGAAAAAACATTAAAAGATAAAATAGAAGATCAAAAAGCTCAAATTAAAAAGCAAGAGGAGATTCAATTTTGGGCTGGCATTGGTTTAAAAATTTTAGGTGGATTACTCGCACTTGTCGCAGGTATTGCTTCTATTTTTACAGCAGGTGCTTCAATGGCATTAATGGCTGTTGCGGTAACATTATTTGTCGCTGATGTGGCGTTAACTGTCGCTGATGAAGTATATCAAGCTATACATGATAAATCGTTTATGGACGAAATAATGGCACCTGTTTCAGAAGCTATTATGAAAGCGATAGATTCCATTGTTGATTTTTTAGCTGATGTAATTAATAGCACTATAGATGGATTAAAGGGATTGGGCTTAGATAAGAAAATGATTGAGGAGATGAAAAATTCAATTCAAGAAAAACTGAAAATGGCACTAAAAATAGCTATTACTGTTATTTTATTTGTTGCTGCAATGGCATTAAGCTTTGTAATTGGTCCTGCAATGAAAGGTATGACCAATGTTGCAAATAAAATATTTAATCAACAACTCAGAGATACATTAAAAAGAATATTGCATGATGCATTAGAATCTATGATGGGAAAAATGATTAAAGAAATCATTGTGCAAGCACTTGAAGAAGTAATGGAGAAAATTAATAAACAACTGACTAAGGATATTTCACAGAAAGCTATCACCATGTTAAATCGTACGGTGGTTATTTCTAAATTGGTAAACTCAACGGCAACAAATGCAGTTAATATTTATAGTAGCATTATTTCTGCAAAAATTTTGCAATCTATGGCAGATAGTAAAAAGTTGGAAGCCATATTAAATCTAATTCAAAAATTGATGGATAAGATAATGGAAAGTTATCATGAAAATATTGATACTTTAACTGAGATTTTAAAAAGCATGAGTGATAAATCTTCAGTGAGTAATAAATTAAAGTCAGATATTATAAAAAATATATCTATTTAATAAAGTCTATTTTTTCGAGGTTTATATATGAATATGAAAGTCAATAATGATGATTTTAAATTATTTAATAACTCTAAATTAGAATCGAGTGATATTAATGAGACTAAAAACTCTCTTAATGAAGAACAGTTACAAAGATTAATTGAACCTAAAGTAAAAGAATTTATAGAAAAAACAAAAGAAAATATAATACCAATTTTGTCAGAGCCAGAAGTAAAAACACCCACTATAAAAGACATATTAAAATCACTTGAAGTAGATAATGATAATGATATTTATGATCATATTAAAACTGAAAGCCTAGGAACGTTTGATTTTTTATCTGATGATATGATGAAATTAATTAATTTAATGGTTAGATATTTAGAAGCAATGATTAAGAAGTTTGAAGCATCTAGAGAAATGGGTGTTATGTTAATGAATGTAGAATTAAATATAGCAGAACAAATAAAAGATAATTTAAATAAAAAAGCAAATATTATGGTAGGTGCAGCCATTACTAGCGCAGGTATTTCAATGGCAATACATGGTATGGGAGCATTTGTTTCAATTAAAGGGATGGGAAAAAATCTAATAGGACACTCTAACCCTACTATGATTACTGGTAATCTAGTGACTACAACAGCAGATCCTTTGGCAAGAGTTGCAGATCAAACGATGCAGTCTCAAGGGATCATACTTGATGGTAAACAAAAAGTATTAGAAGCGAGAGGAAGTATTAACAATCATGTTATTAATAATAATAATGAAATGCAAAGAGAAGTTACTGAAATTATCAAAGCCTTAGTACAAGCTATTGAAGCTGTTATTCATGCTCAGCAAGATGTTGCTTCTGCTATTGCTTCAAAAGTATAAGAGGATAATTTTATGTCTAAAGCTATTGATTCAGGGATGTCTAATATAGCTGAGTATTTGGAAGTATCTTTATCAACGAGTGATGGTATTTCCATTCCTAAACGTAAAATAAAAAATTTCGATGAAATGGAAAGTTTACTTATAAATATAAGACGAGATTATAAAAATTTTGATCTTAATAGCTGGCTGATATGTAATGATTTAAAAGGAAAAACAGAGAGAGAAATATTTATCTCTCTCTGAACAATATAATAAAAATATTATTGGGAATAAAAAATGTTTGAATTCCATAGATAAATTATCACCACTGATAAAAGAAAAACTTTCTAATGATAACTATCCTACTGATTCATTGAGTGATTTCTTTCATGAAGTCAAACAATCCATTATTGTTGGTAAAAATGATTATTTAGATGTATTTAAATCTATTTTTTCTAATTATATGGATTATGTAAGAGAATTAAGAACGGCGATAACATCACTAAGTAAATATACCAAGGCAGGGAAAAAAGATGGGTATATTGCTGTTAATTTCATTGAATTCACAAGAGTATTAGAAAGTTTTAAAAATGAATATAATAGAAAAAATAAAGAGAAATTATTTTTTAACACTAAATTGTTTTTTGAATATCAGTATGATGGTAGTTATATAAGACACTTAAATAATCATAAAATAAATTATTCAAATAAAAAGCAAGTTGATCATGCTTTAAATGCAATAAGTAAATTGTTAATGGATGTAAAAGGAATTATACCAGCGAAAAAAGAAAATTTATTATCAGAGTGGAATAATATTGATGTGGATTTTTTTTATTATATTTCATTAAATGAATTAAATAAGATCTTAGATATAGTTAATGATAAAATAAGTAAAGAAAAAGAAATGACGAATGATGAAATAGAAAGTAAAAGAGAAGGTTTTATAAATGAGTATGTTAATAAATATCCAAAAATGGTTTTAAATTTTATTAATGTGGATAAAAAAACAATTCTAAAACAAGCTGAATTCTATGCTAATGAAAATATAGAAAAATTAAAAAAAGAAAGAGATGAGAAGAGATTTAAAAATATCTTACAAACGGAATTTGATCTATTTAAAAAATCACTTGATGCTTTAGAAAAAAAGATAAATACTAATTTGGATGAACTTTCTAAAAAATATAGTTCAGCAAATAGTAATTATGATAACTTTGTGAAAATTGTCAGCAGTACAATTAATACATTACTAGAGATGGCAAAAGGTTTTTTGCGATTCTAAATTTTATATATTTAAAATTAAAAATTATTTATTAGAGAAAATTGTCCAATAATGCTAACACAGTATGTGATTTTAAATTCCTGTTTAAAATGACTTACTTTATTTAATTAATATTAAGAAGGTTAATGCTATGGATGCTACTATTGATTGTAATTTTTCTAAAAATAATAAAGTATACTTAAATTCTCAATTGTCTAATTTAATAGAATGTAATCAAGATGAATTTTTAATTAATTCTCGTTTATTATTCGAGTATATAAAAAGAGAGTATCAATATTTTTTTCTTAATGATTCTAAAGAAAATAAAAAATTAGAAAATAAATCTCAAAAAGGAAAATATCTTTCTCTTGATGAAGACTATGTGAAAAATTATATTAATAAAAAAAAGTGTTTAGATGAAATTAATGATATCTCTCGAGATATAAAAAATGCTCAATTAAAGAAAAATTATCCAACAGATTCATTGCATGATCTCTTTAATGATGTAAAACAATCCATTGCCGTGGGTAAAAATGACTACTTAGATGTATTTAAAGAAATATTCTCTAAATATATGGATTTTGTAAGAGAGTTAAGAGAAATATTATCTGAATTAGGTAATGCTACTAAGGCTGGAAGTAAAGATGGATATATCAATATAAATATTGATGAATTGCTTTATAAATTGAATGTATTAAAAAGCAAGTTGAATAAACCTGGGTTTTTTAGCGTATGGATGTTTTTTAATAAGGATGATGATGGCCGATTTTTTAGAATAATCAATGGTGAAAAAGTCTATTATGAAAGTAATACCGATGCTGATAACGCTGTGGACGCAGTAGATAAATTACTGAGTCAAATCAAAGGCATTACATCACAAAAAAATGATAATTCAGGAACGACTAGACCTAATATTTCTTTTTTATTTAATGTTGGATTAGATTTATCAGGGCTAGATAAATTAATTGATTATTTAAAACAAATGCCGCAAGGTGAGCATGATATATTACAAACTGAGTTTGATTTATTGAAGAAAACGTTAGATGCCTTTGAAAAAGGTGTTAATACAAATCTTGATGAACTTTCCAAAAAATATAGTGCAGCCAATAGTAACTATGATAATTTTGTGAAAATAGTGAGTAGTACCATGAATACATTATTAGAAATGGCAAGAGGATTTCTTAAATTTTAATTTTATATAAAGTAATTTTATGGAAAGTCAATTTATTTTAGGGATAAGAACGAGCTGATAGAGTATGAATATCAGCTCTTTACTTTATAACGAATGGTTTAAATTAGAATTTATATTCTACACCTAACCAGTAATTACGACCATCTTCCATATAACCTTGAGTATATTCATAAGATTTATCAAAAAGGTTATTAATAGAAGCATTAGCAGAAACGCCATAACCAAATTCATAATCTAAACGAAGATCAGTTTTTACATAACCTGCTAACTTGTCATTTTCATCAATGCGATTATAAGTCCAACCTTGTGCTTCTTCGATAATGGTAAAACGGACTTGTTCAACAGGAATAAATGTCATCCACATATAGGCTTTATGTTTTGGTAAACCTTCAACATGCGCTACTTGTTTTGGATCGCTATGAATATAGCTGTAGTTTAAGCCAAGCTCTAACCAATCAACCACATTACCTTTAGTACCTAAATCAAGACCAACATAGTCAACACGTCCGCTATTTTGGTTTTGGAAGAATGCTTTGCCATTACGATAAACCGTGTGTGCCATAATCGCATCACTGATACGGTTATAGTAAATGCTGGTTTGGTAACCCCATTTATCTGTAATGTGTCCTTCATAGGTTAGGTCGAAAGATAATGCACGTTCAGGATCTAAATCTGGATTGATAATTCCTTTTGATCCATCTTTTGGTTTTTCAGTGGTGTAACGCTCTTTTTGTGTCGGGAAGCGGCTGCGATCAGAAACAGAGAAACGAACGTTATCATTATTGGCTAATGAATATTTAGCCATTATCTCCCAGTTAAAGGCGGTTTGCTTATTATCATCAGCCCCTTTATCAGTATCAACACTGTCACGCCAGTCGTAGCTAATTGCACCTACTAAATCGAGATCATTAGTAGCTGCCCATTGATATTCTGTCGCTAAAGACCATGTTCTGTCTTTATAACGCATCCAATCACCATTTTTTTCTTTTTGAGAACGGTGAACGTCATCTTTCCAGTGTGCAGCAAAAGAGAGGAGGTCACTTTCACGTGTATCTATACCTAACTGTAATGCAGCACCGGTGCTGTAATCGTCATAGTGACTATAGTCTACGGTATTACCTTTTTTAGGGTACATATAGAGGGTATTTTCGAACTTATCGTGGTATGCACGGCTTTGCAGATTAATACCATCAGTGATTTGAGTGATACCGCTATAGTAGTAACTCTCTTTGTTGTAATCTGGCCATGCCCAATATTTATATTTACCTTTTGCATTAGCAGAAGTATTTGGTGGGCTATTTTTTTCACCGTCCTGTTTTACATAAGTCAGGGTATATTCGTCAGAAGCGCGTGGTGTCCAACCCACTTTGATCATGCCACGTTTATCATCAGTTGCCGAATTATCACGACGTCCATGAGTACCCGCAGCTGCATTATTTTCATCAGCACCAGGAATTGGCGTAAAGCGTTGTTTTAATTGACTACCACTGATTTGAATAAAGCCTAGATCATTGCGTGCTCCTAAACGGGCACTCATGTTATGGGCATAATCAGCACCACGAGCAAAACCTTGAGAATAAGCAATGCTTCCTTCTAATGGTTTTTTAGGCGTCGCCGTAGTGATATTAATTGCACCACCCATTAAGTTAGGGCCTTGTAGTAATGAGGTATAACCTTTGTTAACTTCAATACTGGCTAGATCGTTAGTGGTAAAACGCGCTAAGTCTAAGTTGCCATCATAAGGAACATACGTTGGAATACCATCAAAGAATACAGGTACTTGGCGGCTATCAAAGCCACGTACTTTAATGGTGTATTCATTACGATTGCCAGATTTTTGCATAACAACACCGGGTAATGTTGCAATGGCTTGTGCCGCATTCACTTTATTTTGTTCAAGCATCTGCTCTTGTGTTAACACGTCTGGGTTTGCCGCGATAGGACTACTCCAAACGGTTAATAAATCAGGCGTTGATTGCCCATAAGTGGTGTCAGCAAGTGCAATACTAGGCAGTAGAGCAAGAGATAAACAGTAGCATAGAGGTTTTAATTTCATCATTCCAATCTCAGTTTACAATCTATATATAATCTTTTATATAACGATATGTGTAAAAATAAATGAATAAATTGAGTACTAACAAAGTGTTAGTACTCGGTCTTGTTATAAAGTAAAGCAACAGACTCAAACAAAAGATGTTCAGCAAAGATGTTCCTCTATGCCACTACAACTATTCCCTTGTTATAACTTCTTTTACATTGAGTTGATGTTGTCTCTATTTATTGTTGATTAAATATGTAAATACTCACTTACAAATAAATTGCTGTTTTTATTTAATCTTTTGGATAAAGGCGAACTTTAATATCTGTCGGTGATGCATAATAAGGCGCAGACGTTACCATTAAGGTAATGCCTGTTTGTGCATATTTCTCGATAGTATTGAGGTTAATACCGCCAGCTACAGATAAGTGACAATGAGGTGCAATTTGAGGCGCTTCTTGTTGTAACAGTGAGATATCTTCAGTTGAGAATTTATCGAGCTGTAAAATATCAGGCTGTGCTTTTAACGCTTCTCTTGCTTGTTCAATATCGTCGGCTTCTACAACAATGCATTTTTCAGGCGCCGCTTGGCGTAACAGCTTAATGTGTTGTGCCCAATTATCAGGCTCTGATAAAAATCGACGATGATTAGCAAAGAGTAAAATAGTTTCAGAACAGCCTTGGCGATGAATAACACCACCACCTGCAAGTACCGCTTGAGTTGCTAGTAACTTTGTATTAGGGATATTTTTACGTGTACACGCAATTTGCCCTTTAGGTTGATAACGGTGATAGATTTCTAGCATTCTTGCCATATAGTCACTCACGCCACAACTCCACTCAAGCACGTTTTGCACAACTTTCCAGCCTTGGTGTAGTGCATCAGCACGGCCTTCGGCGGTGATTAAGCAATCGCCTTTATCGGCAAAATCACCATCTTGTAGATGTGCTGTTACTACCAATCCTAGTTTTTCTAGTAAACGACAACCTAGTGTGATCCCACTGACACAACCGGGTTCACGACGTGTAAATGTCATTATACCTAGCTGATCACTAATATTGAGTGCCCGACTGGTGAGATCGCCATATTGGATATCTTCCATCAATAAATTATCAAGAAAGGCATCAGGATAATAAATCATAGGTTTAACTCGCTTTCAGGAACGACATCCCAAGAAACCATTGCCCAATCACGAGTTGGTGAAATCAGTGAAACTCCTTTTTCAATACTTTCATGATAGTAATTAGTTAGACGTACAATTTCGTCCTTGCTTAAAGGCCCTACGGAGAAATTAATGCCTTCAATAAATTGCTCGAGGCTATTGAAATTACTCTGGCAATTACGGCTACGGATATAATCTACTTTAGGGTGAATACCCATTTGGTTTAGCATATTCACAGCATAAATGTACGTTGGGAGCGTAGGAACCTCACGACCCAATAAGCGAATAATACGTTGGTCAACGAAGGTTGGAGAAACCGTGTGAGTAGTATAAACACGTAATTTAGCTTGGCGATTCAGTTTTAAGAGTGCGGCTTGTAAATCCATCACTAATGTTGAGCGTGAAGCAACGGCGATATCACATTGAGGAAGTTGGTCCCAGCTATCTTCCCATGAGCAAGTGATAAATTCAGCGTGGTTGATACCTGCTTGCTCAGCTCTGCGTTTAGCAACAGCTAACATACCTGTACTGTAATCAATCCCAATGGTTTTTTTGAATTTATCTGCCACATGAATGCTGATAGAGCCGGGGCCACAACCCACATCTAATAGGGTTTCAGCACCCGTAAAATCCATCATTTCACGAAATTTTATTAAATAAGGATCATTAGGGTTGGCACAAGTTTCTGCCATTTTTTCAGCACGTTTATCCCAATGTTCAGGCTCTTTTTTGGTTCTTTCAGCCTGTACCATGTGGTTTTTATAAAGTTCAGCAAAATCTGTGGTTTCAATAGTGTTCATATTCTTGCCTATAGTCATTTTTATTATCAGAGTAGGCGTGAAAATGCGCCTGAATATCTGTTGGTTGTACACCATAAAGGTGCGCTAAATTATCGGGTGTCAGCAAAACTTCAGGGCTGTTTTGCAAAACAGGGGTATGCGGTGTCAGTAAAATAACATCATCCGCCAAAGAGGCAGCATGTTGAGGGTGATGTGTAGACATAAAAACGCTGATCCCTAAAGCTTTTAGTGCCTTAACTTGGGTAAGCAGTTTGATTTGATTACCGAAATCAAGGCTTGCAGCAGGTTCATCCATGATCAGCAACTTGGGTTGTTGCACTAAAGCACGAGCAATCAAAACCATCTGTTTTTCACCACCACTTAAAGTATCAAAAGTTCGGTGAGCAAGATGAGAAAGCGAGAGCAATTCTAAGGTTCCCATTGCCATCGCTTTATCTTGCGAGCTAGGCATAGAGAAAAAAGAGAGATGTGCACCTCGCCCCATTACAACCATATCGATGACATTAAAAGAAAAGGGGATATGTGTGGCTTGAGGAACATAGGCAACTACTTTGGCAAGTTCGGTTGGTGACCACTCACTTAATGTTTTTCCCGCAATATTGATCTCACCATCAATACAAGGTATTAGCCCTAATAGTGTTCGCATTAGCGTCGTTTTACCGCAGCCATTGGCACCTAATAAGCAGATGATTTGTCCTTGTTCGATGTGGAATGTAAGATCTCTAATTAAGGTTTTGCCTTTATAACCAATGGTGAGTTGCTTTGCATTAGCAATGATCATCAGCCTTTCCTCGTTCTAAGTAACAACATTAAGAAGAATGGCGCACCAATGGCAGATGTTAAAATGCCTAGTGGAAGTTCAATATTGGCAATTGTGCGAGCCAATGTATCTGTAATTAACAACATTATAGCTCCCACAAGTAAGGAAACAGGAAGTTGTTGGCTAAAGTTAGCGCCCACTAACAATCTTGCGATGTGAGGAACAATTAAGCCTAGCCACCCAATAATACCCGCGATAGAAACCGCACTTGCGGTGATTAGTGTGGCTGACAAAATAAAGACAAGTCGGGTTACTTCGACGTTTAAACCTAATGCTCTGGCTTCTTCATCAGATAAACTGAGAATATTCATACGCCAGCGTAATAAAATGAGTGGAATAAAACCAACTAACATTAAAGGTGCGACAGAAACTAAATCAGAAGCAGTAATGGTCGAAAGCCCGCCTAAGAGCCAAAAGGTAATGGAAGGCAATTGAGTATAAGGATCAGCAAGAATTTTCATTAATGAGATTGCTGAGCCACATAATGCACTAATAGCAATACCAACCAACACAAGGGAAAGCACCGGATCGTGTTGTTTCGCAAGCCTCGCAATAAAGTAGACTAGGGCCACTGTTGTTAAGCCGCCAGCAAAGGCAAAAAGCTGGATCGACAACATGGATTGCCCAAGAAAAATACCGAATACAGCACCCACTCCAGCACCTGATGAAACGCCGAGAATATCGGGTGATACCAAAGGATTACGGAACATGCCTTGATAAGCTGCTCCAGCAATCGCAAGTCCTCCACCAATTAAAATTGCCGCCAGAACGCGGGGAAATCTTATTTGCCAGAAGACAGTTTCAGTGCGGTTATACTCTATATTGCCCGTTAATTTATTACTTACCAGTGTCCACAGCTCGTTACCAGTAAGTGAATACTTACCACTAGTAATCGCAATTAACGTAACGATGGAGAATAATGCAAATAAAAGCGTGATGCGTACGGATTGACTCATGAATACCCCAGCAATTGCTGACATAGTTCAGCACTTAATTGCGTATGATAAAAATGAGCAAAGTAATTTTGCAGATCTTGAGCGACTTGTTTTTCTATTCGAGCGTCAAAATGGCTTTGTAAGCGACGCATTCCCATTAAACGGTTGATCCCCGGAGGACCATCTAACCAACCAAATGGTAAGCCTTTAAACAGTAGCACTTTGTTGTTTTTAACGGCTTGAATACTTTTCCATACAGAGTCTTGCATAATTTGCTGATAGGCATTTTCATCTTGTGTGATGATAATTTCAGGATCCCACATCAGAAGCTGCTCTGGTGAAACATCCGTTAATCCAGTGAAATTCGGAATATCTACTACGTTTTCAAAGCCTAATGTTTCAATCGCTTCGGTATGGATAGAGTTTCTTGCACCTGTTTGTAACCCTTTTGCACCACGCGCAAGGTAAAAACGAGGGTTTGTTTTTTGTGTAGAAGCAAATAAGGCAGCATCACTAAGATATTGCTCTGCAATAAGCGCTAATGTTTCTGCTCTTTCTGTAACACCTAATAAAGCACCTGTTTGGCGTAACTGAGCTGGACTATCTTTTAATGTGCCATCAATTAACACATAAGGTACACCCGTTTGATCAGAAACACGTTTCGCTAATGAACGATAGGTTTCATCGACATTGCCACTATCAATAATGAGATCTGGCTCTAACGTCAGTAAAGCTTCTAAAGAGAGTGTACTTCCTCGTCCTGATAAGCGCCCTAAACGCGGTAATTTACGTAGTTCATCTGAAAACAAAGGGCTTTTTTCTAAATTAAGTGAAGAAA
Organism: Proteus terrae; assembly: GCF_003144325.1. Lineage (GTDB taxonomy): Bacteria > Pseudomonadota > Gammaproteobacteria > Enterobacterales > Enterobacteriaceae > Proteus > Proteus terrae. The sequence continues at coordinate 86,601 of NZ_PENS01000012.1, read as the reverse complement.
AACCCAATAATTTTTCAGGCGCTAATGCAAGTAACAATTGATCAGTAGGAGGCCCTGCACTTATTACGCGATGGATCGCGGTTGATGCTGGAACATGACCGAATTGTGCTGCAATACGTGAGGTTATTGCTGCTCTTACAGAATGCGGAAGCGCTGATAATGTCGCAATTGTTGTGAGGTAAGTTAGAAATTGTCGTCTACGGATCGCCATAAGTTCACACTGTTTATTGTTTTATATTGGTATCGTTGTTTCATTTATTATATAGCGATGAATACTATATTTCCTTTGGCTTAAGTCAAGGGATCATCAGTCAAAATCAAATCTAAGTACACATCTGAAAAACTTTATTCGAAATAGTGTATAACCTAGGGCTATAATCAGCGTTCTTGGAAAATTAAAGCGCGTATTAATACGAGTGTTTTTGGATAGTTGCGATATAAAATGAAGAAAAAACGCCCCTCATTACAGGATGTCGCTTCACGAGTTGGTGTTACCAAAATGACAGTGAGTCGTTTTTTGCGTAATCCCGAACAAGTCTCTGAAGCTTTACGAGAAAAAATTGCGCGCGAATTAGATAGCCTCAATTATATTCCTAATCGTGCCCCTGATATTTTATCGAATTCAACCAGTCATGCGATTGGGGTATTGCTGCCTTCTTTAACTAACCAAGTTTTTGCTGAAGTTATTCGTGGCATTGAATCAGTGACCGATAAATACGGTTATCAAACCATGTTAGCGCACTACGGATATCGTGCTGAAAAAGAAGAAGAACGCCTACTTTCATTACTCTCTTATAATATCGATGGGCTTATTCTCGCTGAAAGAACGCACACACCAAAGACAATGAAAATGTTAGAAACTGCGGGCATTCCTGTGGTAGAAATCATGGATAGCGTTTCGCCTTGTTTTGACTCGGCAGTAGGATTAGATAACGTTGACGCTTCAGAACAGATGGTCAATGAGATGATCAAACGTGGATGCAAACGGGTTATCTATCTTGGTGCTAGACAGGACGAAAGAACCTTAATGCGTTTACAAGGTTATGAAAACGCAATGCAAAATGCGGGTTTACCTATTGGCAATGTGATGACACCAAAAAGCTCATCTTATTCGTTAGGGGCTGAATTATTACATGCTGCACGTAAGCAATATCCTGATTTAGACGGACTTTATTGTACCAATGACGATATCGCAATTGGTGCCATTTTTGAGTGTCAACGTTTAGGCATTTCTGTGCCGGAGGATATTGCGATATCGGGTTTCCACGGGCACGATGTTGGACAAGTGATGACGCCTCGTTTGGCGAGTATCTTTACCCCTCGTGATGAAATGGGGCAACAAGCTGCTGATTTATTGCTTAAGCGAATGAAAGGCAAAATTGCTCGAGGCCAAGTGATTGATGTTGGTTTCCGCATTATTACGGGTGAAAGTATATAATTAATTAACTTGCTGATAATTTTAGAAAATAATATTTTTTGAAGCCCTATTGTTATGTTTGTAACAGTAGGGTTTTTTATTGAAAAGTCTTCTCTCTTTCAGTGTTATTACTCGTAATTTGACTGTGAATAAAAAAGATGTTGGTCAGATATTTTGTTGTCATTTTGTAGATCATCTTACTTTCATTTGAGAGTCGCTTCACATTTTCACTTCTTAGTTGATCTTCGTTGTTGTATTTACCTTGCCACTTCGGATATGTTACCCGTAACAGTTACGGGTAACATTACAAAAAAGACTTAATATCTGCCTTAAAGGAGCATTCTATGAACGATACCCAATCCCTACACCATGTTTTCATCTTAATGGGGGTATCAGGCAGCGGTAAATCTGCGGTCGCAAGTGGTGTAGCACAACGTACAGGTGCTGCATTTTTGGACGGTGATTTCCTCCATCCTCGCTCAAATATTACTAAAATGGCATCAGGCCATGCTTTAAATGATGAAGATCGTAAACCTTGGCTACAAGCATTAAATGATGCCGCATTTGCAATGCAAAGAACCAATAGTGTTTCGTTAATTGTTTGTTCTGCATTGAAAAAACAGTATCGCGATATGTTAAGAGACGGCAATCAATGCCTGCACTTTTTATATTTAAAAGGTGACTATGCGCTGATTGAAAGTCGTTTAAAAGCGCGTAAAGGACACTTCTTTAAACCTCAAATGTTAGTGACACAATTTGAAACCCTAGAAGAGCCAACAACAGCTGAAAACGATGTGTATGAAATTGATATTTCAATGCCACTTGATGATGTGATTGAAAGTGTAATTAATAAGATAAATTCAGTCACTCAAGGGACTTTTGAAGGGGAAATGGTATGAGTACATTAACACTTGTGCTAACGGCAGTTGGCTCTGTTTTATTACTGCTCTTTTTTGTTATGTATGCACGTTTACATGCTTTTATTGCATTAATGATTGTTGCCATTGGTGCGGGTATTTTCTCAGGCATGCCTTTGGAAAAAATCACACAAACCATGCAAAACGGAATGGGAGGTACTTTAGGTTTCCTCTCTATTGTCGTCGCACTGGGAGCAATGTTTGGTAAGGTGCTACATGAAACAGGGGCATTAGACCAAATCGCAGTACGATTATTAAAATATTTTGGTGAGAAACGTGCCAACTACGCATTAGGTATCGCAGGTTTAATTTGTGCTCTACCTCTGTTCTTTGATGTAGCCGTTGTTTTATTAATTGGTGTTGTATTTGCTGTTGCTCGCCGTACAGGTGGCAATGTAGTGAAAATGGCAATCCCTTTATTTGCGGGTGTTGCAGGTGCTGCAGCCTTCTTATTACCGGGGCCAACACCGATGTTGTTAGCTGACCAGATGAACGCAGATTTTGGTTGGATGATCTTAATTGGTCTGTGTGCGGCTATTCCGGGAATGTTATTAGCAGGTCCTATCTTTGGTAACTTTATCAGCCGTTACGTTACCTTAGATTTACCAAAAGATTTGTCTGAACCAAGTTTAGGTCAGAACAAAATGCCTTCCTTTGGTTTCAGCCTTGCATTGGTGTTATTACCTTTAGTGTTAGTGGGATGCAAAACTATTGGTGCGCGTTTCGTTGAGAAAGGTTCAGAGCTGTATAACATTCTTGAATTTGTTGGCCATCCATTTATCGCTATTCTTGTCGCGTGTTTAGTGGCTATTTACGGCTTAGCAATCCGCCGTGGTATGAGTAAAGAAAAAGTGATGGAGATTTGTTCTGCTGCAATCCAACCCGCAGGGATCATTTTACTGGTAACAGGTGCTGGCGGTGTCTTTAAACAAGTGCTGGTAGATTCTGGTGTCGGCCCTGCATTGGGTAATGCTTTAATTGGTGCCGGTATGCCAATTGCAGTCGCATGTTTTATTTTGGCTGGTGCAGTGCGTGTTATTCAAGGTTCAGCAACAGTTGCTTGTTTAACTGCTGTCGGTTTAGTTTTGCCTGTTATCAATGAGCTGGGTTACAGCGGTGCTCAAATGGCTGCATTATCAATCTGTATTGCGGGTGGCTCTATTATTCTTAGCCACGTTAATGACTCTGGTTTCTGGCTATTTGGTAAATTTACAGGTGCAACAGAAGCTCAAACCTTAAAAACATGGTCATTAATGGAAACTATTCTTGGCACAACAGGTGCTGTGATCGGTATGATTTTCTTCACATTCCTTTGATATCTAATCTTTATTTTTCATATTATTAGCGCGTCCTTTGACGCGCTTTTTTCATTGCTATAAATGACTATCAAATATGACAGAAAATACCTTGTGTCTCATTAACCTATAGGTTTCTTTATTCGGTGGGCATATTGGGGTTGTCATATTATGGTTGACTATAATTCGCTTTTTATTAAACACACAGATTGTAATATTCACACAATCACACTTATACGTGATTCGATTTTAGCATCAAGCAATAAGCTACAAGATAAGCTTAATTTGCTCGATGAGATGGAACATCTATTTAGCAAGATGCTGGATAATTCCCGCTTATTAACTCAATTTTTAAATGAGGTTGATACCCATTTTACGCATAGCCGAGAAGAGATAGAAAATTTCTCTAGTTGGTTAAAAAAGATTAAAGAGAGCGCCAGCAATATCGATAGGCTTTCCAGTCAGGCGAATCTTTTATCGATAAATTCAGCGATTGAAGCAGGGCATATAGGGCGAGAAGGCGCGGGATTTTCAGTTTTAGCTCAAGAGATGAAAAAGTTGTCATTAGAAATCCAGAAACAAGCTTCTTCTATTGCCAGCATAAATAATAATTTAGGTGCTCGTTTTATTCCTGTTAAAGAAACGACAGAAAAAAACCAAGAACAGGTTCAACAAATCAAAATACAGGTAGAAGAAGGACATCAAAATTTAACGTCATTGTCAGAACAAGTGAGCGAGCTTAAACATATTTTTACTTTTATTTCGATGCAACAGTTTTTTAATACCGTCAAACTCGATCATGTTTTATGGAAAGAATCTATTTATATTCATTTATTAAATAATGATGATGAGCACTGTGTTAATCAACACACTGAATGCCGATTAGGGAAATGGTATTATCAAGGTGATGGTCGGAAATTTGCTGGTACAGAGGCTTTTCGTCGTTTAGAAGAGCCACATAAATTAGTACATGAATGTGGGCGTTTAGCGCTAAGTGCTAATATAAACGGTGATCAAGAAGCGGTAACTCAATATATAGAGCGAATGGAACAGGCCAGTGTCGATGTTATCAAGTATGTAGATGTTTTATTAAACTCAGTGAGTTACTAATTAGCTAAATAAAAACCAGAAATGCAAAAAGGAGCTTATCGCTCCTTTTTGTGTATTGAAAAGAGAGAACTAGCCTTTGTTCATTAATGTGTTCAATTGGCTATAAAGTGTGTTGGCACTGCTTTCATAACCTTCACGAGAAAGATGAACACCATCAGGTCTTGCTAAATCATACAATGCCCACGCTTTTATAGAGCACTCTCCACCCATATAGTCACGCCAATCCCAGAACAGCGTTTTCTCTTGTTGGGCAACTTCCTTTTGAATTCTGACTATATCACTTAGCCATTGAGGCTGTTGTGAACGGCAGTCAGGGGCTTCTTTATTTTTGATTGAGTCAGACGGCCCAATTAATAAAATAGCGCTATTAGGGGCTTGCTGGCGAATTTGGCGAATTTTATCTGTAAGTTGCTGGCGATAAGCATTTAAATCGAAAGTATCATTAAAGGCTTCGTTTGTACCATAAGCCAAAATAACCATATCAGGATGTAATTGTCCTAACGTTTCAGTCCACTGTACGCCCCATTTATCCATCATGTTAATAGTGGCACCGTTAATGCCTAATGAGGAAAGCATGACGCCAGGTTGTTGATTGGTGATCAACCAACCGCCTAATTTAACCGGCTGATTTTTGCTAACTGTAATGCTGACGGGGAATGTCATGGCTGTTGGATCCGAAAATTGCCATTTACCTTGTGTTTGCGATAGTGAAAGAACTTTACTTGTCGATGACTGTACATTCACTTGCGCTGTCGTTGGTGTTTTATAAAGTGCCTGTAATTGATAGCGCTGCTGAGTTACTGGGTTTTCAGATAACTGTAATTTTGCCCATTTAGCTTGAGGTTCACTAATAAAACCTCCTAATGGGAAATCAGGATCGCTATCTTTCCTGCTTGAAAGCAGTGCCCAAGCTTTTTTGTCACTTTGGTATTGTACGTTCGCAATACGCTGGCCTGCGATATTCGTCGGAGGGATAAAACCAATACCGCCATTACCATAGTCAGCCTGAAAACGTTCACGCAACTTACCACTGAAAAAATCAGCCGCAGTATGAGAATCCCCTAACTGAACGATATGCACAGTTTGGCGACCTTGCTGTAATTTCTTAACAAAGCCCGCAAAATGGGGATCATGGTAGTTATAAAGCTGTCTTGAACCATCAGCAGGTAATACTGTGGGTGTTGGGAGCTTTACTGTTTTTTCAGTGTCTTGGTTACAAGCAACTAAGAGCGAAACTAAAGTCAGTATGATTGAGCTACTGACTAAAGTTTTACGCTCAAGGATGTGCGTTATTTGTTTCATTTACAATAACCGTGTTTTTATCTTTTACATCATCGACTGCATTATCTTCTTTAATTTCTTCTTGAAGATGAATACGTGAGAATACGTGTTGAGCAATAATTTGCTGACCTTTTAAGCTAAAATGAATGCCATCACCGGCTCTTAACTTAACACGACTGCTGCCATCACCCATATAATCAGAATAAATATCTTTTTCATATTTAAACATATCATTGACGGAAAGGTAAATTTCGCCCATCTTCTCAGCTTCTTCACGGTAAAGTTTATCAAGATATGCCATACCTTCAGATAACTTCTGTTTACGCATATTAGGAGGCCCAACCCAAATCACCGTGACATTATTCTGTCTCGCATTTTCTATAATGCCTGCAATACGTGATCGGTAGGTAGATTCCCATGCTTCACTGGCAAATTTTAAGTAGCGTCCTCCGCCATCAGGCGGCATATCCCAAGGATCATTAGGGCCTAAAAAGACCACTAATAATTTGATGGAGTCGTCACTGGCTAAACGTGTCGCAATAGTTTGTGGCCAATTGAAAAAGCGTGGATAAGCAAGTCCTGTACTTTGTTTACTTAAATCGATACTGCTGATGTTGTAATCCGTTTGCAGTTGACGTTTAAGTAAAGGGGCAACACCTTGCATCATTGAATCGCCTGCAAATAACACTTTATCTTCTGGTGATAAGATAATTTCTGTTTTTGGGACGATAGGTTTTAAGGCTTCTAATGCCGCATCAGAGACGTCAGTAACAGAATGGTAAGGTAATCCACCCATTGCTTGTTTGCGCTCTAATAATTGAGGAAAGCGTTGCGTTAATTGAGTCGCTGGGCGTGTGTATCCATTAAAGAAGTGTAAGCCAACAGCAAAGCCTTCAGGAAGCTGCTCAGGGGCTGAGGTTTGCACTATTGGTTTAGCCTGATTATCAGGATGATTAACTTGTAGGTAATCTCCATAGCTTTCTACCGCAACGAATACGCCATCACGCAGTTGTCCACCCACTTGCCAAGCATAATAGTGAGAAAGCCCAGACCAAGGTGCAGGGCGATGATATTGTTGTTGCCAAAAACGCTCTAGTGATGTTTGGTTTAGCCAAATCAGAAAGAGGGTGCTGAATAGCACCATTAAGGCAACTTTTGCTGTCTTTTTTAAGTTTGAGCAGAAATCAAAAGCTGGCATAAATAAATCCTGGCACCCCATCTGGAGACAACATGAAAATAATCGTGAGGATCAACGCAAGTGGTAGTGGATAAACATACCACGGCACTCTTTTTTCAAGACGAGCCACAATATCCCTTAATGTAACAAAACAAGGGTAAAGTAAGAAAAGTCCCCAGAACATAAAGAGGGTTAAGCCTTCAGCTTGTAATGACGCCCAAGCACCTACACTAAAGAGTTGCTGTATTAAAACTAAAGCATCTCCCACGGTTTGGCTGCGGAAAAATATCCAAGCAAAGCAAACAAAGTGGAATGTGATTATCCATGACAACAACATATTTAATGACGATAAAGCACTTGGTGGGGCATTTTTCTTCGCTGGGAGAAGACGGTGTTTAATATTTAATAACACGACTCCAATCCCGTGAATAGCCCCCCAAATAATAAAGGTCATAGCAGCACCATGCCATAATCCAGAAATAACCATCGCGGCAAAGGCATTAAAGTTTTGTCTCATCACCCCTTTACGATTCCCCCCTAAAGGAATATAGACGTAATCACGAATAAAGGTAGATAAACTGATGTGCCAGCGACGCCAGAAATCAGCTAAGTTTATCGCTAAATAAGGCGCATTAAAGTTGCGAGGGACAACAAAGCCCAGCAATAAGGCAATACCTGTAACCAGATTAGTGTAACCAGAGAAATTGAAATAGATATGCCATGCATAGGCATAAATCGCCGTCAGCACTTGTCCGCTTTGCGCTAAATCGGGCGCATTAAATACCGGATCAACATAGTTTGTTGAGAACCAACCACTTAACCAAAAGAGTTTTGCGATAGCTAAAACAATCAGCATTATCGCCCCTTTATAATCAATGATTTTTCGTGTTGGAGCCTGAATTTGTGGAAGAAACTCTTTAGCGCGATTAATTGGCCCCGCGACTATGCTTGGGAAAAAGCATAAATAAAGAACGACATCCAAAAACGGTGCTTTAGGGATCTCTTTTCGGCAAACAGAAACCACATAACTTACCGAATGGAAAATATAGAAAGAGAGTCCTAATGGCGCAAGCAACTCAATAAGAGGCAGCTCAATACTGAGTCCCCATTGTTGGAATGCTTGTGTCAGCGTTTCTTGGAAGAATGAGTAATATTTAAAGGCAGTAAAATAGATCGCAACTAATAATCCTAATAGCCAGTATATAATTTTAGAGGATGTGTACTTAGTTAATATATTCGCCAGTAAATAAATAAAGAGAGTATAACTTAATAAGATAATCGCAGGACGATAATCCGCATAAAAGAGAAAAGCATAACTTACTGTTATCAGTAGGATATTTTGGATCTTAACGTGCTTTTTGAAGAGCCAGTATAGAACAAAAAAACTAACAAAGGCTCCGAGAAACTCGAATGAAAAAAAATTCATAAAGGGCTCTAAGGGTGTGATTTAAAAGTCATACCAAACGTGTTACCCCATATATTATGAATTCTAAGCAGGCTTTCAATCAAAAGATTATCTTGTGATAAATAAAAGCCACTTTTCTCTAGAAAGAAAAGTGGCTTTTTGTCAGATGAAAGCCTGCAAAGGCTTAACTATCTTGTTTCGACTGTAACTGAACTTGGGTGATCAGCTTTTTATTTGAGTCGAACATTTCGGTCAGATAATCGTTATAACTTGAACCCAATTCTGAGTAACCTTTCAAGTCAGTGATTAACTGGCGAGAGTCGAGTTGTTGCTGCGTCATTCTTTGCTGTGCTCTTGAGGAGCGCAATGAATTATAGGCGCGGTGCGTATTAAGATTACGCATATAAGCAATCACTGAGCCTTCAATATCAGGGTAGGCTGCATAGCCTTTGGTTTTCCCTGGAACGTTATTGCAAGACTGACTCCCACATCGCATACCGAATAGATTATTATTTTGTTGTGCCAACTTCGATGTTCCCCAGCCTGATTCCGTTGCAGCTTGCGTTGCGACAAAGTGTGTCGGAATAATATCAACGCGAGTCAGTAACGAATCCCAATTTACTTTTTTAGGGCTGGTACATGTGACGCCATAGTATTGACAGATTTCACGCAGTTTTTTTAAATCTGCGCTGCCCCAGTGCTGGGCTTTACGTTGAGCGGTTAACCACTCACGATCTCTCAAAATCTTATTATTAACATTGTCAATAATAGGAACTATGACATTTAAAAACGCTTTCTTACGCTGTGTTCCCGAAGGGTATCTTTTCAAATCTGGCAACGGTGTTGACGTGCTTTTGAAAGAATACGCCTGCAGTATCTGGGAACTGCTGGTACTGGTTGAAGCAAAACTTACACCAGTAAATAGTAGTGAAATCAAGAAAGCGAAGACGGCACTTGTCCTCATCAATTGAGAGGGCATTGCTTCTCCTCGTTTAACTGGATAAAAATCGAACGAATACTAGCAAATTACTTTTTTCATAGCTACAAAATATCGCCTCACATTAGGATAACTACGAGTGATTTGTTAAATAAATGTATAAGGTTTACTGGAAAGCCACGTTTTATAATCGCTTTTCTCCTTTAACAAAAAATGCTTTTTTGACGTAAACTTAAATTTATCTTATGTAAAAAGGTATGACTTAACCTAAATTTAGTAAAATTAAGCGTTTTTAATGTGTCAATTTTGTTTGTTATTTAGTCATTTTTTGTTGTTTTTGGTCTAGTTTTATTATCAATTTCACGCGCTTTTTCTGTTAAATCAGTAAAATCCACTTCACTCCAGTAGGTTTTAGGATGTGGTAAATTTCCCATTTCCTTTGTTGGCCAAAGCTGAAATTCTGCTAATTGTTCTAAAACGTAACCAGAATAAGCACTAGGTAAAGTGAGGTAGTGAGGGGGCGTTATTTCCTCGAAAGGTAACACTGGATACCGTTGGTCTGAGATATGATAATCACGCAATAAAACTAAGAATTTATCAGGTACACGTTGCTGACTATCCCACCATTGCCCATCAATCACATCAAACCATTGTTGCGTTAATTGGCGAGGTTGAGCCTCTAATTGGTAGAGCGCAGAGGGAATAATACCTTGCATTGATTGATTATATTGTTCAAGGCTGGTGGCATGACCCTTTAAGATAAGCGTAAGAGAAAGCCTTGCCCCAATTAAGTTGGAATAGAGATCTTCGGGTGAAAAGGCAGAAATACCTTCTGAAAAGCCTGGTACAGAGCGAAAACCATACCATTGTGCAATTTCATGCCATACCGCAAGGCGATAACCGAGGTGTGCGGCAAGATAGGCACTTAAGGTGTAACGCTCTAATTCGTTTTTAGGTGGCGTGAATGCGTTAAAGTGGATTTTACGTTGTGCCAACTCATCACTTAGCGTTAGCGTCCACTCTTGCCCTAATTTTGGGTAGATATGGCTAAAAAGATAATAAGTATAATCCGCCGTATCACGAATATGGGCGATATCAAGAAATCCCCCTTTATGAGAATAAATTAAGCCAGATTTTTCACTTCCTAAGCCCAATACTGCACCTGCACCTAACCAAAAACTGTCGTTATAACGATGATTACCCAATGCTGAGGCCTCAACAACGTTATCAATACGATAAAAAGGAATAGGGATTTCGAACGCTTTAACTTTTAAGTCGTAACCAAAGGCGCAACAAGGTCTTAAGCCGTTGGGTGCGGTTAATGGTGTGGGGGTTTGCCAAAGCTGTGTTGCTTCTTCATCGGTAACACTATCAAGATTGGCATGCAGAGATTTTACAGGAGTGACTTGAGTGCAACCTGCAATAAATAAGAAGAAGACAAAGGTGTTGATAAAAAGAAACCGCTTAAACATCAAAATGCTTCACCTACTTGAAAATAGAATCCTGTACTTTCTTTACCTATACCAAAATCGAGGCGCACATTCATACGTGGTTTAAATTCAAATCGATAACCCACACCGACACTCGGTAGCCAATGGCTTTTACCTAAATCACGCGCTTGGTCGCTTAACGTACCACCACCAACCCAAAGTGCAATGCCATGACGCCAATCGAGTTTTTGGCGGTATTCTAATTGGGTTGAAAACACATGATTATCTTGATATCGCCCTTCATAATAGCCTCGCATTTGGTGACCATTACTGAGTTTAGATAATTGGCTCCAAGGCACATCACCTGATGTAAAACGAGCATAACTATCAAATGCTAATACCGCATTATCACTTAAAGGATAATAGTAGTTATATTGTATCTGCGTCGCATTAAAACGATTATTACTGCCCGTATCCGGTGAATAATGGGTATAGCTGATATCAAAAGCCTGACCTTGATAAGCATTAGGCAAAAAGTCACGACTATCATAAGTAAAGCGAGCCGTTATTCCCGAGCTGGTTGAACGTAAAGGTAAATCATGTGCATTCATATAGTTTTTAAAGGGATAGTCGGGAGCGGCAGCTTGTAGATTGGAGTAATCCCACCCTAATCCTATATAGGTGTTTTTGGTAATTTGACGCAATAACGTGGGGGTTAGACGCAATTCTTGAGAGCGAAATTCGCCGAAATGATCTTTTACACGCCCTTCGTGATAACCCTTTCCCCAATAATTAGTGGGGACATTATTTAGTGTTCCAGTGAGATAAAAGCGCCATGTATCATCAGCCAGATAAGTGTAGTTGCTAAAGGTCATACCGAAAGCACCAGTTGATGAACCAAAGCCACTTAACGAAAGAGACGAGATTTTGCTATCAGGGCGACTATCCGCTTGATAAAGACCAACAAGGGCGATACCTACACCCAATTCTAGCTCTGGCGTATAAAATGGGCCCGGTAATACGCCCCAGTCGATAGTTTTACTGCGGTCAAAGTTATTTTCTCCCCCTAATCCAACTAGCCATTGGTCTATTTGTTGTCTATCGGGAAAGAGTTGTGCTTGTGCTGTGTGTGAAGTGAATAGGCTGGCAAATACCAGCCCAAAAATAAAAGGGTATTTAACCATTAAAAACGGAACTCACCTGAAATAAGGAAGCTATTACGATTATTAAAACCTACTTCGGTGATCACATTAAAGTTACGTGTCACTTCTAAACGCGCCCCTAAAATTTGATTCCATTTATGGGCAAGATGCTGTTCAACGTCGAATTTCATTCCATTCATAAAAGGTTTCATCCATGGTTTTTCAATTTCGCCAGGAAGGCTAAGTTTGCTTACATCACCTTTAAAACGCTGGGTAATATCTTGATACATTGCACCCGTCCACACTTGTAATTTGGTATTACCTTGCCCTGTAATTAGCGGTTCAAAAATAAACTCATAACCTACACGAGGCGTGATCACGAGCGCTTTAATATCCCCATCAAGGATATCAAGATTGGTTTTGGTATAGTTTAAGTCAAAAGTACCAAAAAATTGGTTATAACCTCCCGCTAAAGTAAAACCACCACCATAAGATTTACCTTCATAATCCAAATTAAAAGGAACATCTGTTGCAAGAGGAGCGCCAAAACCAATAGATTTTAATTGAGCTGTAGATGTTCCTTTGGTTTTACCATAAATCCCATAAACATTCATAAATGGGAAAACCCAAGTATCGAGTTTTAGCATATGAGATTCATTGCTACTACGCGTATGTCCAACATCAATAAGTAATTGTGAAAGGATCCCCTGTATAACTGCGTTATTAGAACTAAACCCGATTTTATCAACAACCACGTCCTGACGTAGATTCATATAGTTATAACCAATACCAAAAGGCTCTGGAATATCATAACCGCGGGCACGAGCTTCATCGCCCCAAATGGGTAAAACACGAGATTGGCTTGCTGGGGTACGAGTATCTAATGAACCTTCATTATTTAAAGCAGTACCACCGGATTGGCTAACACTTAAAGAAAGCATTGGGCGATCGCTATCCGCGTAAGAAAAGCCAGTCGCAAGAAGAGAGGTGGTTAATACCACCTTATTTAAATTGGAAAAGTTCATACATAACCCACAGAAAATTAAAAAAGTAAGTAGTAAAAGAATAGTCAGAAATTTTAATCTTTTTCTTATTAATGATCACCAGCTATAAGTGCGATATACAGTAATTGATACTTGCATTTCGCATTATTGTAGTATTATTAAGGGATTATTAAGTAAATACCCCTATTTTCCCTAAGAAAACCTTAATAAAACTAGTCGATTAAAATTATAAAAAAGGAATGATAACTCTTCTTTTAATTATTACTGTTTTATTTCTCTCGATATTACTGATGAAATTAACATCGAAATAAGCTATTTCGGTGATAAACCGTTATGATAATAGTTGCCTTATATGGACTCTTTTAATAAAGGAACGTTATGACTTATCAAGAGCTTTATCAGTACGCTATTTTTATGCTGTCTCGTCGTGATTACAGTACAAACGAATTGCAACGTCGAATTGAACGCCGAATTCGTGAAACTGAGAAAGATTCACCGACGGCTCCCGAATGTTTGCCTCAAGTGATCGAACGTTTACTTGAAAGTCAGTATCTCGATGACAATCGAACTATTTATAGTTTCTTTCGCAGTTATTTAAATAAATCCTATGGGCCGTTACGTATTCGCCAAGAGTTACGCCTAAAAGGATTTCCTAGCGAAATTATTGAACGTGTATTAGAAGAAACAGATACTGATTGGTACGCACTTTGCCAAAATCTTAAAGAGAAAAAATTCGGTACAGCTAAACCCAAAGATTTTAAAGAGAGAGCCAAGCAAATTCGCTATCTACAATATCGTGGATTTACCTCTGATTATATCAATTCGCTGTTTTAATTGATTAACGTAGTGTCATTGCAATATCAGCTATTTTTATCATTATGTAAAATAGATATTCTTGTGTATATAAATCAATCGACTTGATGTTTTTATAGGGGGAGTCAAGCGTAAAAAATAAAATAATAAGATCAAACTCTTTTCTTACGGGGTTATTTTCTTATATATATGATATTTAACTTAAGGTGATATTGTTATTAATAAATACTTATTTTAAATTATTTAGGCAATGGAAAGTAATAATTTTTAATAGGGAAATCTATTTTATGTTTAGTCATTTTTTTCTATTTTTAATTTCTTTATTTTTATTTCTACAATAAATTGTATATCTAATAAATATTAAATTACCGTGTTAGTCTCATTTTAATATTAAAATAAACCGCGATATTGCTCACAAATATAAATAAATGCATGTTTAATTATCTTTTTTTGACTAGTATATATTGTGATTGATGCAATCATTATATTTAAAAACACTTATTAATAATTATGAGGCTTTATTATGAAGAAAAATAAACTTATGGTATTCACTGCAACATTATTACTATCATCAGCGGGTTTTATTTCAACAGCGTCAGCTGATGTGACGTTAAAACATGGCTATATTGATGTCCCTCCGAGCAGAGCTTTTCTTTGTTCAGCAAAAGGGAAAAATTTAAATAAAGATTGTGGTCCAATACAGTATGAACCTCAATCAATTGAAGGGCTAAAAGGCTTTCCTAACGATGGGCCTGCTGATGGTCAAATTGCTAGTGGTGGAAAAGAGGCTTTTTCTGCTTTAAATGAACAAAGTGCTGATCGCTGGCATAAAGTAGCAATGAAAAGTGGAGAAAATACCTTTAAATGGACATTAACCGCTAAACACAGTACAGCTTCATGGCAATTCTTTATTACCAAACCAGAGTGGGATGTAAATAAACCACTGACTCGTGCTGATTTTGATTTAACACCATTTTGCCAACAAGATGATAATGGGAAAATACCAACAGCAACCGTAGAATTAAACTGTAATATACCAGAACGTTCAGGTTATCAGGTTATTTTAGGCGTTTGGAATATTGCAGATACAGGCAATGCATTTTATCAAGTCATTGATGCTGACTTTAAAAAATAATCAATTTAACGTAATAGAAGAAATTATTTAATATCAATAATGGTATTGTACTCAATCTTATTTATTTTAAATTATAAATAGATCATAAATCCGAATTCTAAATTTGGATCAGAGTTAGTGTTTTTTATTAACTAGAAACTATAATCATTTATTATTGTTATTTAATTAATAGCGCCTCTACTCGGGCGCTATTTTTATTGGAACCACTAGAAATCCATCGCGCACAATGCTACTTTTTACGTTATACCTATAATTATTTAGCTTAAAAACCAACATTATTGAGGCGCGATTATGGAAATTTATTTAGATACAGCGGATATCGAAGAAGTCAGAAAACTCTCTCAAGTTCTTCCTATTGCAGGTGTCACTACCAATCCGTCTATTATTGCTAAATCAGCACAAGATATTGAAACGTTGTTACCTGAGTTAAAAGCGGCTATGGGTGGTAAAGGTCGGGTATTTGCACAGGTCATTGCCAGTGATGTCGATACCATGATTGAAGAAGCATTGCGTATCGGAAATATTGCGGATAATACCGTGATTAAAATTCCTGTTACAGAAGCAGGGCTTGTCGCTATTAAACAATTAAAGCAAAAAAATATGCTGGTATTGGGCACTGCAATTTACAGTGTGTCTCAAGGGTTAATGGCGGCATTAGCAGGCGCTGATTATATTGCTCCTTATGTGCATCGAATGGATAGACAAGGCTCTGATGGCGTAAGAGTGGTAAAAGAGTTACAAACTCTAATTACTATGCATAATTTACCCACAAAAATCCTAGCAGCGAGTTTTAAAACACCACGACAAGTGGTCGATTGTTTATTAGCAGGCGCTTCTTCAGTGACATTACCGATTGAGCTTGCTTACTCTATTATTCGTTCTCCGGTTGTGGATGATGCGGTAAATAGATTCGCCGATGATTGGCAAACTGCATTTGATCGTCGCCTTCTTTAGTAGGATCTACTTAGATGTTATATGATCAAGCGCTATTCTATTTATATAGCGCTTAATTGATATTTATTTGAGATAAGCGTAAATGAGTCTTATTTGAAATAATATTTCATTATTTTTAAATGAAAATAAATAGATAATCTTTATTGAAATAATCTTCTTTTATTAGTGATTTTAAATAGAGCGATCATCTGCTTATTTTTGCTAATTTTATAGGATTATATTATAGATGTATGATTTATAATTATTATTATCTGGTCTGATTATTGATAATATAATAGATAAATGGGTATTAAAATTAAATTCTTTCCTATCACTCTATTTAATCTTTAATTTTTCTAATGAATATTTTATAGGCCTATCAGCAAGCGAAGATAAACAATTATTGATTTATATCTAATAATAAGCCACCTTTCTGGCAATCTAAATTAAAATCTATTATTATAATCTTAGTCTATAAATGGATTATTAATATAATCTATTTCTTTTTTATTTTGTTGATTAAAATGCTTTTAAAATCAATGTGATAAATCATGTTTTTAATGGTGTGTTTTATATTTTAATATTTAATTGATTTTTTGTTTTTACTCGGTTTAATTGTTATTACTTTTGATTTAATAACAAAATAATAAATTGTGACTGACGTGTTAATTAAAGAGTTTGGTTGTTAAAAATAAACTAAGTATTATTTTGATGAGTCTGTTAACTTATCAAATTAACAGGGAAAACCGATACTCCGCGGTGCAATGATAATTAACATATATAGTTATTATCTTTATTTAGCGATAAATAAAATTTCATTTGTGATATTGGAGTAATTATGTGTGAAGAATACATGAGTAAGCCACTCTATCTGTCAATTGCTGACTGGGTTCAAGAGCAAGAACGTTGGGTAAGTGCAAAGGAAATTGCAAAAAAATTCGATATTCCTCAATGCAATGCAATTAATATCGTTTCTTACATTCTTTCTGATGTAAAAGAAATTGAGTGTGAAACGAAAAGTGTACCTAACCAACTAGAAGGTAGAGGCTGTCAGTGCCAACGGATGATCAAAGTCAGTCATATTGATCCTCAAGTTTATTCACGTTTAAAAGGCCATATTCAAGAAAAAAGTAGTCAAAGTTCTCCTGAAAAATTAGCAGCGATGATCCCTCATGGATTGAACCATGAGCAAAAATGGCAATGGATGTTGTCAAAATCTCAACGTCGCTAATTTACGTGACTTCCTTTCATGCTAAATAATTTGAATAATGACGACAGGCGCTCACAACGCCTGTCGTAGTTTGTTACTGACCTTTCGGCTTTACATCTGTTGTACCGTGTAAACGCGGGCGATTAGGTTCTGGTGCAGTTAATGGCGTAGTTTCAACTAAATTTTGACGACAACGAACAGCCAAGTCTTGATATTCGCGTGTGTTCATACGCTTCCATTCCATGTCATTATCAGTAATATCCCGCACATGTTTTGCAGGGCTACCAATCAGCATTTGCCGAGATTGTCCTTGAAAGCCTGCTTTTACAAAGCTCATGGCGGCAACAATACTTTCTTCGCCAATCACTGCACCATCCATAATCACGCTGTTCATACCCACTAAGCTGTCACGCCCGATAATGCAACTGTGGAGAATTGCACCGTGTCCAATATGCCCATTTTCTCTAACAATGGTATCCATATCGGTATAACCGTGCATGATACAGCCGTCTTGAAGGTTGGCACCTGCTTCAACAATCAAGCGCCCATAATCCCCTCTTAGTGATGCCAAGGGGCCGATATAAACACCCGCACCGATAATCACATCACCAATTAATACAGCAGATGGATGAACATAAGCTGTTGGATGAACCACAGGAATAAGACCTTCAAACGCGTAGATACTCATCAGTTTTCCTCTTTGTTGTATTATCGAGATTAACGATAACTATCGACCTTTCCACTCAGGTGCGCGTTTTTCAGCAAAGGCTAATGGGCCTTCTGTGGCGTCTTCTGAATGTAAAACACTTGGGTAATGTTTTAGCACACCACTGCGCATGAGCTTGTAACCTTCCTCAATAGAAAGTTCGCTGGTAGCGCGGTAAATCTCTTTTAATGCAGCAACAGCCAGTGGGGCACTGTTGGCAATTTGGTCTGCAAGCTCGCGTGCGCTGTCCATAAGTTCAGCGGAGCTGACAACACGGTTTGCAATACCCCAACGCAGCGCTTCATCGGCATTCATGCGACGACCTGTCATCAACATCTCATTGACGATAGCGGGTGGTAAACGTTTAGGTAAACGCAGAACACCGCCGCTGTCAGGTACAATACCTAACTGTGCTTCAGGTAAAGCAAAAGAAGCATTGTCTGAACAAACCATCATGTCGGCAGCAAGTGCTAATTCAAAACCACCACCAAAAGCATAGCCGTTAACCGCAGCAATGACAGGTTTATCCAGATTGAAAAGCTCAGTTAAACCCGCAAAACCACCAGCACCAAAGTCAGCATCAGGTGCTTCACCTTCAGCCGCTGCTTTTAAATCCCATCCTGCAGAGAAAAAGCGTTCACCTGCACCTGTAATAATCGCGACACGTAAGTTAGGATCATCACGAAAACGCAGAAAAACTTCGCCCATTTCATGGCTTGTTTTCGCATCAATAGCATTCGCTTTTGGTCTGTCTAATACAATTTCAAGTACTGAACCACGAGTTGTTAGGTGTAATGACTGGCTCATGTTGTATTCCTTTTCGTCATCAAAAATAAGCATTTATGATTGAGGTTATTAATTTGTGGTTAAACCTACCTATGTCTTATTTCAAATGCTTTTTAATCACTTTTCCTGAGCAGTTACGAGGTAAGCCATCTCTAAATTCAACTTCAGAGGGGACTTTGAATTTCGCCATATTTTGCTCACAGAAATGGAAGAACTCTTCTTTACTCAAGGTCTCATTTTCAACCAGTACAACAAATGCTTTGATCGCTTCATCGCGAATGTTGTCAGGGACACCAATTACAGCCACATCTTGAATTTTAGGATGTGAAGAAATGATGTTTTCAATCTCAACACAAGAGACATTCTCTCCACCGCGTTTGATCATATTGCAGCTACGATCAACGAAATAGAAAAAGCCTTCATCATCACGATAACCATAATCACCAGTATGTAACCAACCATCAGGCTCTAAGGCTTTTGCTGTAGCATCAGGTCGGTTGTAATACTCTTTAAAAATAGTTTTTCCGGGTTCGCCTTTTACGCAAATTTCACCTACAACTCCATCAGGGACTTCATTATTTTGTTTGTCCCTGATTTGAGCTTGATAGCAAAAACCAGGTCTACCAATTGAGGGCCAACGGCGTTTATCGCCGGGTCTGTCACCAATTAAACCAACAATGGTTTCTGTCATGCCATAAGAGGTGAGTAATCGCACGTTAAAGCGTTCAAGGAAGGCATCTTTTTCTTCGTCAGCAAGATTGAGGTAAAACATCACTTCACGTAATTTGTGTTGCTTTTCTTCTGATGAAACAGGTTGAGCCATTAAGGTTCTCATCATCATTGGAATACATTCCGCGACCGTTGCTTGGTATTTAAGGATCTGTTTCCAAAAGGCTCTGGCACTGTATTTTTCTAACAATACAAAGGTGGCCCCCACAGAAAATGCGGCGAGTGATGCAGTGCATTGGCAGTCAATATGAAAGGCAGGCATAACCGTAAGATAAATGTCGTCTTCACGTAATGCGTTTTGCCATGATGAGTAATAACCCGCAAAGCGTAGGTTATAGTGTGTGATAACTACGCCTTTAGGTTGAGACGTTGTTCCTGAGGTAAAAAGAATTTCAGCAGTGTCATCCACACTTAATGGTGTGTGATGATTAAGCGTAACAGGGTGCTTGGCTTTCTCTTTTAAAAAGTCGATAACGCCTTTTTCAGCAGGCAGACTGTTTTCTGTTATTAAAAACAGTTGCGTTAAAGGGCATTGTTCATCCTGCAACATAGGTTGGTAAATAGGATAGAAATTATCGCGAGTGATCACGTAATGAGCTTGGCAGTGATTGATTATCCATGCGCTCTCTTCATACATAAAGCGCGCATTAATTGGCACCATAACAGCGCCAATTTTTGCCAAGCCAAACCAGCAAAAGAAAAACTCAGGACAGTTATCAAGATGTAAGGCAACGTGATCGCCTTTTTTTATGCCACCAGCATGAAAAAGATTTGCGGTTCTATTTATCTCTTCATTTAATTCACTGTAGCTAAATTGTCTCACTTGTCCTTGTGCGGATTCAAAAATTAGCGCTGTTTTTGTACCATAAACCTCTGCCAAATCATCCCACATCTGACGTAAGTTTTGTTTGCCAATCACATCCATTAAACTGTTACCCTATCTTTTGCTGTAAATTCAGACATGCTTTATGCCTACACAAGGCCTGAATTTTACAGTGTTACTTTACGATTTTAGCCAGTCCCTTATCGACCAGCCCCCTGATTTGTTCTTCGCTATAACCGATATTTTTCAAAATCGCGTTTGTATCCATGCCGTGAGATGGCATACCACGCCATATTTTTCCCGGATTATTTTTGAATTTAGGCATCACATTCGGCCCTTTGCAGGTTTCGCCATTCATGGTTTGCCATTCGGTAATCGATTCACGCGCGACATATTGCGGATTGTCTTCAAGCTCTGGAATAGTCAGCACTTTAGCGCTAGCAATATTGAGTTCTGAAAGACGTTTGAGTACTTCTGTGATGGGTTGCTTAGCTAGCCATTCATCTAATTTGTCTTCAAATAATTGACCATGAGGGCAATTAATACGGTGAATAAGTTGAGTGCCTTCAGGCACTTCCGGTGTACCAAGCAGATGAGCAAGTCCGATATCTTTGAAGATTTCTTGAATTTGAGTGATACCGACAACTTCCATCACGATATAACCATCTTGGCAACGGTAAAGCCCACAACCGGCATAGTACGGATCTTTCCCTTTGGTCATACGAGGGCAGATTTCGCCACCATTGAAATAATCCATCATGAAGTATTGCCCCATACGCAACATTACTTCATACATAGCAATATCAATACTTTCGCCTTTGCCTGTTTGTTGAACTTTATACAGTGCCGCTAACGCAGAAGTGGTTGCGGTCATCCCTGAGAAATAGTCTGCGGTATAAGGGAAGGCTGGCATTGGCTGATCTTTGTCACCGTTTTGAATAAGGTAACCACTGAAAGCCTGAGCAATGGTGTTATAAGCGGGTAAGTTGGTATATTGCGGATCGCCATATTGACCAAAACCCGATAAATGAGCGATAACTAATTTAGGGTTATGTTCCCATAATACTTCATCCGTAATACCGCGACGTGCAAAGGCAGGGCCTTTACTTGCTTCGATAAAGATGTCGGTTGTTTCCATTAATTTTAGGAACGCATCACGACCTTCGTCTTTAAAGATATTTAACGATAGTGCATGAAGATTACGGCGAGAAAGTTGAGGGTAGTGAGGTTGAACGCGAATGGTGTCAGCCCATGCAACGTTTTCAATCCAAATCACTTCAGCTCCCCATTCTGCGAACATTTGTCCTGCGAATGGCCCTGCAATTTCAATTCCTGAAAACACAACACGAACCCCTGAAAGTGGGCCGAATTGTGGCATTGGTAAATGTTCTGTCATAGCATCACCTCGTAAGTGGTCTGAGTGAAAACCCTCTCATCATTTGATGAGAGAGTTATTCGTGATTAATTAGCGATACTGTTTAAGTACTGAACGTCCTAATGTCAGGATCTGCATTTCATCAGAACCACCAGATACACGGTCAACACGAAGGTCACGCCAGAAACGAGAAATACGGTGCTCGCCAGCAATACCGACACCACCAAGCACTTGCATTGCACTATCAACTACTTCAAACGCCGCATTTGCACAGAAGTATTTACACATAGCTGCATCACCAGAAGTGATTAAGTTGTTGTCACTCTTCCATGCAGTTTCATATAACATGTTGCGCATTGAATTGAGTTTGATCGCCATATGAGCGAATTTTTCTTGAATAAGTTGGAAACGGCCGATAGCTTCACCAAATTGCACACGTTGGTTGGCATAACGCGCTGCATCTTCAAATGCACACATCGCTGTACCGTAGTTAGTGAGTGCCACTAAAAAACGCTCGTGGTCGAACTCTTCTTTCACACGGTTAAAGCCGTTACCTTCACGACCAAACATGTCTTTTTCTTCAAGTTCAACGTTGTCGAAAGTGATTTCACAGCAGCTATCCATACGTAAACCTAGTTTTTCTAACTTGTTTACTTTGATACCCGGTTTGCTCATATCCACAAACCATTCAGTGAAGATAGGTTTATCTGGAGACGCTGAATCACGGCTCATCACAACAACGTAAGGGGTATAGGCACTACTAGTGATAAAGCACTTGCTACCATTGAGGTAAACTTTGCCATCTTTACGGGTATAAGTAGTTTGTAAGCTACCTACGTCAGAGCCTGCGCCGGGTTCTGTAATTGCAGAGTTCCACATCTGTTTACCCGTACCGCGGAACGCCATAATTTTATCAATTTGCTCTTGAGTCCCTTCACGCAAGACGGTGTTAAATCCACCCGGCAATTGATAAAGCACGTAAGTTGGCGCACCTAAGCGACCTAATTCCATCCAGATTGCCGCAACAGTAACAAAACCTGCATTTAAGCCACCGTGCTCTTCAGGGATAAGCAGATTGTCAATTTCCATATCCGCTAAGGCTTTGACAAAACGTTCTGGGTATTTACTTTCGCGATCACACTGTGCGAAATAAGCTTCCCAGTTTTCACTGGCCATTAATTCGCGGACACCGTCAACAAACAGTTCCTGCTCATCATTCAATCTAAAATCCATGTTAATAACCTCTTAATATGTCATTCTTTGCGTATAGCGGATCAGTCTTTCCAATGTACTTTGGCATCTTTAATAAAGGACAAGGTGACCATGATATTGACGAAAAATAGTGGGCATCCTCCAGCGATAATGGCGGTTTGAATTGGTTTTAAACCCCCAAGTGCGAGCAGAATGATGCCGATAACACCGACCAGCACAGACCAGCCGATACGCACTAATAAAGGTGGCTCAGAGCCTTCTTTCATAGAGCGACAAGTGGACATTGCTAGTGTGTAAGAACAGGCGTTAATTAAGGTGACAGTGGCAATAAAGCAGAGGATAAAGAAGCCCCACATTGTCGCTGTGCTCAACGGTAATGCCGCCCATGTCTCGATGATTGCGCGAGGTACACCGTATTGTTCAATCAGTTGTGGAATGTTGAGGATATTTTGGTCAATCAGTTGTATGGTGTTACCACCAAGAATTGTCCAAATTAACCAAGTTCCTGCGGTTAAACCTGAAACCATCCCTAAACATAATTCACGAACAGTACGGCCTTTAGAGATACGTGCTAAGAAGATACTCATTTGGATGGCGTAAATAACCCACCATGCCCAATAGAAGACAGTCCAACCTTGAGGGAATCCACCTTTACCGATTGGGTCTGTATAGAACAGCATACGAGGCATATACATCATCAATGTACCAACAGAGTCAGTGAAGTAATTGACGATAAAGCTCGCACCACCAACGATAAAGACCCAACCCAGCATTAAGAAGCTCAGGTAAGTACGAATATCACTGGCGATTTTCACCCCTTTTTGCAGACCGAATGCCACGCAAATCGCGTTTAATAAGATCCAGCAAGAGATAATAATGGCGTCTAATTGCAGGGTATGAGGAATACCAAATAAGTATTGAATACATTCAGTAACTAATGGTGTTGCTAAACCAAGGCTAGTTCCCATTGCCAGAATTAAAGCAACAAGATAGAAGTTATCAATAATGGTTCCGACGATCCCATTAACGTGTTTTTCACCAATTAACGGGGTTAAGGTGCTACTTGGACGGATAACTTCCATTTTGCGAACAAAGAAGAAGTAAGCGAATGCCACAGAAAGGAAACTATAAGTTGCCCAAGGTAAAGGACCCCAGTGGAACAAACTGTAAGCAAGACCAATTTCTTTAGCTTGAGTTGAGTAAGCTTCCATTCCAAAAGGAGGACTTGAAATATAGTAGTATATTTCAATCGAACCCCAGAAGAGGACGGCAGCGGATGTACAAGACGCAAACATCATAAAGATCCAGCTTGCGGTACTAAATTCAGGTTTATCTTCCCCAAGGCGTTTATTGGCATAACGACCGAAGACTAACCAAAACCAACCCCCGAACATAATGACCATGTACCATTCGAAGGCCCAACCCCAGACATTGGTAACATAGCTGAATACGGCATTAATCACTTCATTTGAAGCGTCAAGATCACGTACCGTTAGCCAGCATAAAATACCAACAATGATTAATGGCGGAAAAAAAACCTTCGGTTCTATTCCTGCCTTTTTATTATCTTTGCTCATAGGTAAATTTTCCAAATATATTTAACGCAGAAGTTTAAGTAGTGTTAATTCCTAATATCTAATAAAGCATTTGAGTTTATTTATGAGTATTTCGTCTATTGGTGTTTCATCATAATAGATAAATAAACTGATTGGCTAATCCACAAATCGATTAATGATGATGAATAATGGATATTATAAGAAATCCATTCTGTTATTCACTTCACACTATTCTTTTTGTCGATTTTATGTTACGTTTTATAACGTTTCGTTTTCATTATAACTGATTGATAATTATATCTATCTCTTTGTATGTAATAGGGTTGTTATATTCTGTCTTTCAATATTGTTGATCTTGGTGGCAATATTGAACGTTAAATACCGTTATATTTATTATTTTCAATATTGTTGATCGATGTAGCAATATTGAAAGTTGTTCACTTCAATTAAAACTAATTTCAATATTGGTGATATGTTTAGCAATATTGAAACCTATCCGTTATTTATTTAGTAATGTTCAATATTGGTGACCTAGGTTTAATTTTTTAATCTCTTAATTGTGTTAATTCTATATTACATTGCCAGAGCAAATGACATTATTTATTAATTTCAGGAGATGTAATGAATATTATTACATGTTACAAGAGTGTTCCCGACGAGCAGGATATTACAGTAAATAGCGCAGACAGTTCGCTGGATTTTTCTCGTGCTAACACCAAAATCAGCCAATATGATTTAAATGCGATTGAAGCCGCTAATCAGCTTAAGACTCAACTTGATGGCATTCAAATCACGGCAATGAGCGTTGGTGGTAAAGCACTGACAAACGCGAAAGCACGTAAAGACGTTCTTTCTCGTGGTGCTGACGAACTCGTAGTTGTGGTTGATGACCAATTTGAATCCTCTTTGCCTTACCAAACAGCGGTAGCATTGGCGGCGGCGGCGACTAAAAAAGGTTATGACTTAATTCTTTGCGGTGATGGCTCGGCGGATCTCAGCTCACAACAAGTTAGTTTGCTGGTGGGTGAATTCTTAAATGTTCCTGCGATCAATGGTATTAACAAAATTGTTTCTCTTTCTAATGACTCAATTACGGTTGAACGTGAGTTAGAAAATGAGATAGAAACACTGACCATTCCATTACCTGCTGTTATCGCGGTTTCTACCGACATTAACACACCTCAAATTCCTTCGATGAAAGCCATTCTTGGCGCAGCCAAGAAACCTGTTCAGCAATGGAGTGTTGCCGATCTTGGTCTGGATGCGATTACTGTGCGTTCAGAGCAAAAAGTGGCGGCACCAAAACAGAAAGTACGTCAACGCATCATTATTGAAGGTGATGGCGATGATCAGATTGCTGAGTTGGCAGAACATTTACGTAAAATTCTTAAGTAATAGGGGGAGTTATGAGCCAGTTTTCAACTGTTTGGGTATTTAGTGATGCACTTTCCCGTTTACCAGAATTAGTGGGTGGCGCTTCTTCATTAGGACAATCTATCAATGTATTTACATTGAATGATGAACAAAGCGTTGCTGCTTTTAAATTAGGGGCAACAGAGGTTTTCCAATTAGAAGGTAAACCTGACGATCGCATTATTGAAGACTATGCACAGAGCATGGTTGAAACCATCAAACAAAAAGGTGATGCAGGATTAGTGCTACTGCCTAATACACGTCGCGGAAAATTATTAGCTGCACGTTTAGGCCACCGTTTAGAAGCAGTCGTTTCTAACGACGCCCAATCTTTAAAGGCAGATGGTGATGCATTAGTGGCAAAACACATGGTTTACGGTGGCCTTGCCTTTGGTGATGAAAGCCTGAAAACCCCTTACTGTGTGGTAACTGCAAGCGTGGGTGCTTTTGATGTTGCACCAGAAACTGGCGCTACAGGTAATGCACAAAAAGTCGCATGGATTGCTCCAGCTCAAACTATCGTTCGCAATTCAGTTCAACCACGCGCAATCAATGCGGTTGATTTAGATAAAGCGCGCTTTGTTGTCAGCGTTGGTCGCGGTATCGGTAGCAAAGAAAATATCGTTATTGCAGAAGAGTTAGCGAAAGCCATTGGTGCTGAAATCGCCTGTTCTCGCCCTGTTGCTGAAAATGAGAAATGGATGGAACACGAGCGCTATGTTGGAATTTCTAACCTGATGCTAAAACCTGAACTCTATTTAGCAGCAGGTATTTCAGGACAAATTCAACATATGGTTGGCGCTAATGGTGCACAAACTATTGTTGCTATTAATAAAGACAAAAATGCACCTATCTTCCAATTCGCTGACTACGGCATTGTCGGTGATTTAATGAAGATTTTACCTGCATTAACTCGTCAATTATCTAACTGATTTATTTAAGCAGGGAAGGAAACTTCTCTGCTGTTTATCGCAAATTCTGGAGATGTTATGTCCGATTCCGAAGATATTTTCGATGCCATTATTGTTGGCGCAGGATTAGCAGGATCTGTGGCTGCACTTGTTTTGGCAAGGGAAGGCGCACAAGTATTGCTAATAGAAAGAGGTAACTACGCTGGCGGGAAAAATGTAACCGGTGGTCGTCTGTATGCACATACCCTTGAGCGCATCATTCCTGAGTTTGCGCAAGATGCGCCTGTTGAACGCGTGATTACTCATGAAAAATTGTCATTTATGACTGAAACCGGCGCAATGACAATTGATTACCAAAATACGGAAGGAAAGAACCCAAAAACGGCCTCTTGGTCTGTATTACGTGGTGAGTTTGACCAATGGCTAATGGAGCAAGCCGAAAACGCGGGTGCGCAATGTATTACGGGTATTCGTGTTGATAAGCTTGTTGAACGTGATGGCAAGATTGTTGGTGTTGAGGCAGATGGTGATGTGTTAGAAGCCAAAGCGGTGATCCTCGCCGATGGTGTGAATTCTATCTTGGCTGAACAGTTAGGGATGACAAAACGTGTTGCCGCTGAAAATGTGGCCGTGGGTGTAAAAGAGATCATCGAACTGCCTGAAAGTGTCATTAAAGATCGCTTTAATCTAAAAGATAACGAAGGTGTGGCTTGGTTATTTGCAGGTTCGCCTACCGATGGATTGATGGGTGGCGGTTTCTTATATACCAATAAAACCACGCTTTCTTTAGGTCTTGTCTGTGGGCTTCACCATATTAAAGACGCAAAAAAATCAGTGCCACAAATGCTGGAAGATTTTAAACAGCATCCCGTTGTTGCTCCGCTAATTGAAGGCGGAAAAATGGTGGAATATGGTGCACACGTTGTTCCTGAAGCTGGATTAAGAATGCAAAACGAATTAGTACGTGATGGCGTATTAATTGCTGGTGATGCTGCAGGGATGTGTATGAACCTAGGCTTTACTATCCGTGGCATGGATTTAGCGATGGCATCAGGAGAAGCCGCTGCAAAAACCGTGCTCTCTGCCATGGAGAAAAATGATTTTAGCAAGCAAACGCTAAATGAATATCTCAAACATTTAGAAGATGGCCCGTTACGCGATATGAAAGCCTATCAGCGTATGCCTGATTTACTTGATAACCCTCGTATGTTCACCGCTTACCCTGAAATGGTAGTTGGTATTGCAAAAGATCTCTTCACTGTAACGGGTGAAGCGCCAGTACCGATGCGCAAAACCATGATGCGTCATACCAAAAAAGTGGGCTGGATGAATCTGATCAAAGATGGGATCAAAGGAGTAAAAGCAATATGAGTTCTCCCGTAAATGTCGATGTCAAATTAGGCATCAATAAATTTAATGTCGATGAGGAAAATCCACATATCGTCGTTAAAGAGCAGCCTGATATGCAGGTATTGGAAACCTTAGTCAAAGCATGTCCAGCAGGTCTTTATAAAAAGCAAGAAGATGGCACCATCAGCTTTGACTATGCAGGGTGCTTAGAGTGTGGAACTTGTCGAATTCTTGGTTTAGATAGTGCGCTTGAAAAATGGGAATACCCACGCGGAACGTTTGGCGTGGAATATCGTTACGGATGATGTATCGCTACTTTTCTCCCAGTGCTGCTCCGGCCTGGGAGCTTTTCTTTTTTGCTTTATTTAGAAAAAATACCAGGACGCAGTCATGCAACCCAGAAACTTTGATGACATCCGTTTTACCTCTGTGCATCGTCGAGTGATGTTATGGGGGAGTGGCGGCCCTTTTCTTGATGGCTATGTATTAGTGATTATCGGTGTGGCGTTAGAGCAACTCACACCGTTATTACAGCTTGATACACAATGGATTGGTCTGCTTGGTGCGGCAACTTTAGCAGGGCTTTTTATTGGTACGTCACTCTTTGGTTATATTTGTGACAAAGTCGGTCGCCGTAAAATGTTCCTTGTGGATATTGTGGCTATTGCCATTATTTCTATTGCGACGATGTTTGTCTCCACGCCGGTGGGTTTGTTGGTGATGCGATTCCTTATTGGGATTGTGATTGGCGCCGATTATCCTATTGCGACCTCGATGATCACTGAATTTTCTAATAAAAAACAACGCGCTTTTGCTGTCGGTTTTATTGCTGCAATGTGGTATATCGGGGCGACTTGCGCCAACTTAGTCGGCTATCTTTTATATGATATTGCAGATGGTTGGCGTTGGATGTTGGGTAGTGCCTTTATCCCTTGCGTGATTATTTTAATTGGTCGCTTTGATTTACCTGAATCACCGCTGTGGCTAATACGCAAAGGGCGCATTAAAGAGTGTAATGAGATGATGATAAAACTCTTTGGTGAACCCGTAGTATTTGAAGCGGAAGATGCCAAAACAACGCGTTTTATCGAGTTATTTAATAAACGTCACTTCTCTTTTGTTCTGTTTGTTGCGGTCATTTGGACTTGCCAAGTTATCCCGATGTTTGCCATTTATACCTTTGGGCCACAGATTGTCGGTTTATTGGGATGGGATGCGGGAAGAAGTGCGGCACTGGGGAATGTGGTGATTAGCCTGTTCTTTATGTTTGGGTGTATTCCTGCCATGTTTTGGTTAAATCAAACAGGGCGACGTCCACTATTGATTGGTAGTTTTGGCATGATGACATTGGCATTATTGGTGCTAGGGGTTTTCCCTGATTTACCTATCTTATTTGTCATCTTAGCGTTTGCGACTTACGCCTTCTTTTCTGGTGGCCCCGGAATTTTACAATGGCTCTATCCTAACGAATTGTTTCCGACTGATATTCGTGCCTCAGCAGTGGGCATTATTATGTCAATAAGTCGTATCGGTACGGTTATTTCAACGTGTGCTCTTCCTGCCTTTATCGCCACTTATGGTATTAACACCACGATGCTGGTAGGGGCTGCGATCTCTTTATTCGGCATGCTAGTCTCTGTGTTGTTTGCACCAGAAACCAAAGGATTAACACTCAATCAAACCTCAACCATGCCAATGCGACGAGGAAAATAGTCTGTTTAATCGATGATTAATAAAATAAGTTAAGTGATTTAAATTACTTTTTATTTAGATGTTATAAAATTTAATCATTATTGTATTTATTTTTATATTATTTTGATTTAAATTATAACGTCAATGTTTATTGATAAGATTTGTTTATATCTTAAAGTTAGATAAGTATATTTATATTAAAAAGAGAGTGTTTTATTATTTTTATTTAAATAAAACGACTCTCCTTTTTCTTTATTAAAAATAACACCTTTATAACGCCTTGGTTTCAAATTTATCTCATTGTTATTAATTACTCTTCAATTACAAATTATATTTAACCCACCAAATCTAGACCTCAATCACAAATCTCTCTCAGACTATTCAAATGACGAAAAACAGTTCGTTATTTACCAAGAATGAATAATTTCCCCTACCCAGAATAAGGTCATTACAGACGTAAACACCAGCAAAGAAGCGGTTGAGTAGGTATTTATGACCTTATTAGAAACGACAGTTAAAGAATGTCTAAACAATGTAGTAAAGCAACATGCTTTACAAATAGCCTTGATTGAAAGCCAAAGTAAAAAGACACTTTCTTGGCAACAATTACAACAAGAAGTAGAAAGTGTTGCGCGTGGTTTTTTAGCCATTGGTTTAAAAAAAGGTGATCGTTTAGGTATTTGGTCTGCTAATAGTAAAGAGTGGATAATTTGTTTTCTTGCCGCTGCTCAAATTGGTGTTCCTGTTGTTTGTATTAACTTTCATTTTAAGAAAAGAGAGTTATTAGATTTATGTCGATTAACCGGAATTAAAGCACTCTGTTTTTCTGATGGTTTTAAAAGTAATCATTTTATTGAGGTTATTAATTGTCTTTCTAAAAAAGCATCTGAAAATAAAGATGTATTACCCCAGTTATTTATTAGCATGGGAAATGAACATGCAGAAAAAGGTGTCTCTTTATCTCAATTAAAAGAAGTTAGCCAAAAAATATCAGATAAAGAATATCAACATGCGGTTGCACAAGTCAGTGTAAAAGATTTGCTGACTATCCAAATGACCTCTGGCAGTACAGCAATGCCTAAAGGTGTCATGTTAAGCCAATATAATGTCATTAATAATGCCATGCTGTCAGCACAACGCTTAGGTGTTATGCATGACGATGTAATTTGTCTTGCCGTTCCTCTATTCCACTGTTTTGGACTCTCTTCCTGCCTCTTTTTTGCATTAACAACCGGATGTCAATTAGTTCTTCTAGATAACTATTGTGCTGAAGATGTTTTAAAAGTGGTGCAAGACTATCGTTGTACTGTTATGCATGGCGTACCAACGATTTTTAGCCGCTTAATAAAGCACGAGCAGTTCTCTCACTACAATTTATCTAGCCTTGATAAAGGCATTATCGCAGGGGCGAGTTTTCCTCCTGCGTTAATCGATGACATCGAAAATATCCTCGGCATGAAAGGGATCACCGTCTCTTATGGCCAAACAGAAGCTTCACCTTGTTGCACTCAAACTCTCCCTAATGATGCTTTAGAGATCAAACGCAGCTCTATTGGTAAGCCTTTACCTTTTGTTGAAATGAAAATTATCAATCCCAAAACAGGCAAACCGGTGCCAGTGGGCACTTTAGGTGAAATTTGCACGCGTGGCTTCCATGTAATGATGGGTTATGACAATGCGCCAGATAAAACTAAAGAAGCGTTAGACGAAGAGGGTTGGTTACACACGGGGGATATTGGTTATGTCGATGAACAAGGAAATTATCACTATGCCTATCGCATGAAAGAGATTGTGGTACGTGGCGGTGAAAATATCAGTCTTTGCGAAATAGAAGAAGCGATTGCTGAATATCTCGGTGTTGATGCGACAAAAGCATTTGGGATCCCGTCTGCTGATTTAGGCGAAGAAGTGATTGCCACTATTTGTGTGCAAAAAGGCCACAGCATTGGTGAAAGTGAATTACGTGAATTTCTACAAGAGCGACTGGCTCGCTACAAAATCCCCAAAGAACTCCATTTCTTTACAGAATTTCCTCATACCCCTTGCGGAAAAATTGATGTGCAAGCACTGAAATTGCAACTGGGTTATAGCGTTTCAATCAAGGATGAAAAAACCAAAGTAGCGGGTTAAGTGACAACGGATTTATCCACATTCTGACAACAGCAGTATGAAGTCTAAAAATAATTAGGAGAAGAAATGACAAGTCATAAAGCATTGGAAGGCGTCACCGTAGTTGAGTTGGCGACCTTTATCGCAGTACCCGCAGCGGGTCGTATTTTAGCTGATATGGGTGCGAACGTAATCAAAATCGAATCTCCAAGTGGCGATAACTTACGCTATACCGCACCAACAGAAGGTCGCCCATTAGATCAACATGAAAACACCAGTTTTGATTTAGAAAACGCCAATAAACGTGGGATCGTGTTAAATACGAAAACAGAAGCAGGGAAAAAAATCCTGTTTGAACTGTTAGAAAAAGCAGACATTTTCTTAACTAACTGGCGTCCCGGTGCAAGAGCACGCGCAGGTTTAGACTATGAAACGTTAAAACAACGTTTTCCAAAGTTAGTGTACGCTAGCGTGACAGGTTATGGTGATGAAGGCCCAGATAAAGACTTACCAGGATTTGACTACACCGCATTCTTTGCGCGTGGTGGTATTTTAGGCTCGCTGTACCAAAAAGGCACAGTACCTATGAACGTGATCCCAGGACTTGGCGATCACCAATGCGCATTAGGCTTGGTTTCAGGTGTGTTAGCCGCTTATATTCGTGCTAAAAATATCGGTCAAGGTGAGTATGTTTCAACTAACTTACTGCATACCTCAATTTATACCCAAGCAATCATGATCCAAGCGGCACAATACCCTGATTATGGTCAGCCGTATCCAATCGAT
Organism: Proteus terrae; assembly: GCF_003144325.1. Taxonomy (GTDB): domain Bacteria; phylum Pseudomonadota; class Gammaproteobacteria; order Enterobacterales; family Enterobacteriaceae; genus Proteus; species Proteus terrae. Next base: position 53,947 of record NZ_PENS01000012.1, on the reverse strand, counting down.
CGCCGTAATACCACCAGCCCATTTATTCTGGCTTATAAAACAAAAGATGACCGTTTTATTCAAGTCTGTATGCCTGTTTACGATGCTTATTATCCAACCTTTATTTCTTGTATTGGTCGTCCAGATTTAGCTGAAGACGCACGTTATACCCGCCTACAAGAAGTGGCAAAAAATAATCGCTCTCCTGAATTATATGACCTGATTTGGCATCAAGTTGAGCAAAAAACAGCATCGGAGTGGGCAGATATTTTCACCAAAAATGATATCCCATTCAGCATTGCACAAACTTGGGAAGAAGTGTTGGAAGACAAGCAAGCTTGGGCAATCAACACCTTCTACAACATGAAATACAAAAATGGCAGTGAAAAAGCCTTAGTTCGCCCACCAATTGATTTCTTAGAGAGTGGTTTACCTGAATATCGCCGTGGTCCTTTGTTAGGTGAAGACACACCGTCTGTATTAGCTGAATTAGGGTATAGCGCTGAAGAGATAGCAAACCTTGAAGCCAATAAAGATGTGATGACGTGGAAAGAATAATCCACTTACTTTTTTAATTTTCAGGAGAGCAAAGGCATGCAACAAGACATTTTCACAATGGGCGTTGATATCGGATCGTCTGCATCAAAATGTATCATCATGAAAAATGGTGACGCTATTGTCGCGAAGTCGTTGGCATCAGTCGGTGCTGGGACATCTGGCCCTGAAAAAGCGATCAATGAAGTATTGCGCCAATTTGGCGGCGATCTCAGTCAGATCAGCTGGATCTGCGCAACAGGATATGGCCGTAATTCTCTGAAAGAAGCCAATAAAGAAGTGAGCGAACTGAGCTGTCATGCGAAAGGTGCACACTTTCTTTTTCCGGGCGTGAAAACGGTGATTGATATTGGCGGTCAAGACGTTAAGGCACTTCATATGGATGGTGCCGGCCGTTTATTAAACTTTGTGATGAATGATAAGTGCGCTGCTGGTACAGGACGCTTTCTCGATGTGATGTCGCGAGTATTAGAAACCAAAATTTCCGATCTTGCTCAAGAGGGCGCTAAGTCCACTAAAAAAGTCACGATTAGCTCAACCTGTACCGTGTTCTCTGAATCGGAAGTTATCTCCCATCTCGCAAATAACGAAACAATACCCGATGTGATTAATGGTATTCACCGCTCTGTAGCTAGCCGTATTGCTGGTCTGGCAAAACGGGTCGGTGTTGAAGCCCCTGTTGTTATGACAGGCGGTGTTGCCAGTAATTTTGAAGTTGTTCGTTATGTTAGCGAAGAGTTGAACGCCTCTATCTCCACCTCTCCATTATCACAATACAACGGGGCGATAGGCGCCGCCATTTATGCCTTTGAAGCGTACCGCCATCAACTGGAAGACGATGCGTTAACAATAGGAACATCAAAATGAGCAATGTAGATATGAATGCGCCGGATTATATTCCTGCGAAAAAACGACTGCAAAAAATCGCTGCTGATGCTTATCAGCGTGCGTGGGACGCGAAAAACAGCGGTGAAAAAATAGGGTGGTGTGCCTCTAACTTCCCTCAAGAAATCGCTGAAACATTAGGTTTATGTGTGGTTTACCCTGAAAACCAAGCTGCTGCAATTGCAGCGAAAGGTGCGGGTTTAAAAATGTGTGAACACGCAGAAAGCATGGGATATTCCAACGATATCTGTGCTTATGCTCGCATCAGCCTCTCTTACATGGATATTAAACAGTGTGAAGAGATGGATATGCCACAGCCAGACTTCTTGCTGTGCTGTAACAACATCTGTAACTGCATGATCAAATGGTATGAAAATATCTCTTATGAGCTGAATATCCCGATGATCCTTATCGATATTCCTTATAAAAATGACTATGACACCGATGATGTCACGGTGAAATACGTTCAAGCTCAATTTGATGATGCGATTAAACAACTCGAAAAAGTTACTGGCAAAGTCTTCTCCGAAGAGAAATTCAAAGAAGTTTGTGAGATCTCACAACGTACAGGGCGCGCATGGTTAAAAGCGGCAGAATATTGCCAATATGAACCGTCTCCAATGAATGGTTTTGATCTCTTTAATCACATGGCTGTTGCGGTTTGTGCTCGCGGTAAATTAGAAGCTGCACTGGCTTTTGAGCAACTGTGTGAAGAGATGGAACAAAACATCAAAGAGAAAAAATCGACTTATCGCGGAGAAGAAAAATACCGTGTTCTTTTTGAAGGTATCGCCTGCTGGCCTTATTTGCGTGCTACATCGACTCCGTTAAAAGAGCAGGGTATCAACGTTACCGCTACTGTTTATGCGACCGCATTTGGTGTGATTTATCAAAACAGCGACGAGATGATGCGTGCTTACTCTTATGTTCCTAACTGTGTCTCTGTTGAGCGTGCTGCGGATATGCGTATTGACGTTAGTCGTCAGAATAAAGTGGACGGCGCGATTATTCACGTTAACCGCAGTTGTAAGCTCTGGAGTGGCATTATGCCTGAAATTGAGCGCCGTATTCGTCATGAACTTAAGATCCCAACAGTGACTTTTGATGGAGACCAAGCTGATCCTCGTGTTTTCTCTGAAGCGCAGTATGTCACCCGTGTTGAAGCATTGACTGAAATTATGGCTGCTAATAAAGCAGAAATGAAAAAGGGAGACATTTAATGAAAACATTAACGGAGTTGTTTGATGAGTTACAAGCCGTGGTGGATAACCCTGTTGCTCAATTAGAGGGTTTTATTCGCAGTGGCAAAAAGGTTATTGGTTGTTTTCCTGAATATACCCCGAATGAAATTGTCTATGCGGCAGGTATGGTGCCTTTTGGTATTTGGGGTGCAGAAGGACGTGAGATCTCAGAAGCGAAGAAATATTTCCCTCCTTTTTATTGTGCGTTAGCGCTTTCTTCTCTTGAAATGGGATTAGATGGTGCGCTGAATAAACTATCAGCAGCCATAATTCCTTCTTTGTGTGACACCTTAAAATGCTTAGGGCAAAACTGGAAAGCTGGTGTGCCACAAGTGCCTTTTATCCAACTGGTGCATCCACAAAATCGTAAAACCCCAGCAGGTATTGCTTTCTTAACCGAACAATACAAAAAAATTGCACTGCAATTAGGGGAAATTTCAGGTCAGCCTGTGACAGATGATGCACTGAAAAATGCGATTCATCTGTTTAATCTGCGTCGTGCCGCGTTACGCGAATTCTCAGAGATGGCTGCACTTCATCCAAACTTAATCACACCACAACGCCGTAATACCGTGATCAAAAGTGGTTACTTTATGGATGTCGTTGAACATACAAAAGCCGTTGAAGCCATTGTTGCACAATGCAAAACCTTATCCCCAGAACCTTGGAAAGGGCACAAAGTTGTTGTGACAGGCATTATTGCGGATAGCCCTTCTATTCTACAAATTTTGGCTGATAACAAGATGGCGATTGTGGCGGATGAAGTCGCACATGAGTCTCGTCAGTTCCGCCAAGATATCCCTGAAAACAAAGCACCTTATGAAGCGATGGCAGAGCAAATCGCTCAGCTTGAAGGGTGTTCGCTTTTGTATGATCCAGAGAAAAAACGCGGTCGTTTAATTGCCGACATGGTGAAAAACACGGGTGCTGATGGTGTCGTTTATTTGCTGACGAAGTTTTGTGATCCCGAAGAGTTTGATGCCCCTATTGTGAAGAAATTCCTCGATAGAGAAGGCATTCCTTCCATCATTATCGAAATCGATCAGCAAACTAAAACATATGAACAGGCAAGAACGGCACTGCAAACTTTTGCAGATGTGCTTTCTGCTTAACAACGTTAACCAATAGTCACAAAAGACCTGCGTAATGTACGCAGGTCAATTGAACCCTAACACATATAAGTGGGGCAATCATGGGTATTATTTGTTTAATCATCGGGCTAGCGATATTAATGATTATGTGTATGAAAGGCATACATATTTTCATTTCTGTCTTTACCACTAGCCTGTTTCTTGCTGTGACTGCATGGCTTGTATCACCAGATATGCTTAATCCTGTCGATGCACTATTACAAGTGTATACCGGCGGATTAGGTGGTTATTTTGGCAGCTTCTTCTTCATTTTCGTACTCGGTGCGATTTTTGGCAAACTAACCGCTATCAGTGGCGCTGCTGATAGTGTTGCCTCTTTTATTATTGGTAAATTTGGTGAAAGAGCCGTTATTCCTTCATTAGTTGCGGCTTGTGCCATTTTAGCCTATGGCGGTGTTTCAGTGTTTGTTGCACTGTTTACCGTTTATTCAATGATGGTGAGTTTATTCCGCAAAGCGAATCTTCCTCGCAGACTTATTCCGGCTGTTTATTTTGCAGGTGCGGGTACGTTTGTGATGATAATGCCAGGATCACCACAAATCCAAAACCTTATCCCAATGAAATTCTTAGGTACTTCGGCTACTGCTGGTTTAGTACCAGGTATGTTGACTGCACTGTTCCAAGTCACCTTAGTTATTATTTATCTCACTTGGTTATTTAAGCGTGTAAAAGCAAAAGGCGAAGGCTGGGTTGAAGACGAAAAAACTGCAAAAGCAGAGGAAGGTAAGAAAGATCGTCAGCTACCTAATGTGCTAGTCGCATTACTCCCTATGCTTATTCTGCTTGTCGTGCTGAATATCCTGAAATGGGATCCTGCTATTGCACTGTTCTGCGCGATTATTGCCGCTTTAATTGTGTACTTACGCTACCTCGATTGGAAAAAACTCGTCCCTAATTTAGCCGCAGGAACGATGGAAGGGGTGACCTCCCTCTTTAACACGGCGGTTATTGTTGGGTTTGGTGCGTTAGTTATGACCTTACCTGCGTTCAAAGAATCATTCCAAGCAATTGCTCAATCGGGTCTTAATCCACTTGTTGTGACTGCAATTTCAGTCGGTGCCTTGGTATTTATCAGTGGTTCAGGCTCTGGTGCGTTAAGTATTGCTATGCCAATGATTGCGGCAATGTTCCCGGCAACTGTGGTTGATCAAGGCTCCTTACACCGTGTAGCCACAATGGCATCTATGAGTACAACACCTCCATTTAACGGATTGATTATTACTGTCTTTAGCGTCTGTGGTGTCAGCCATAAAGAGGGATACGGTCCTGTGGGTACATTAACCCTCGCTATCCCACTGTTAGCCATGATGTTTATGTTGCTGCTGTACACCTTTTTACCTGCATCTATAGCGACGATGTAGAAATAAACCCATTAATGCGTGCGATAAGACGACAAACGTGAAGTCGCACGCCATAGAGATAACCATAAATATTCTCAGAGGAAAATAAACATGGATTTTCAGCTAACAGAAGAACAAGTCCTGATCCGCGATATGGTCAGAGAGTTTGTTGAAAACGATATTAAACCAATTGCAGGTGCAATTGATAAAGAGCATCGTTTTCCAAGTGAAAGCATCGCCCCGATGGCTGAATTAGGACTCTTTGGTTTCAATATTGATGAAGCTTATGGTGGTACAGAGGCGGATGCAATTAGCTATGTATTAGCAACAGAAGAGATGGCAAAAGTCAGTGCCTCTCACGCGATGATCATGGGTTCACAATGCTCTTTAACGGGCCCAATTATTCAAAAATATGCTAATGAAGAGACTAAAGCACGCATTTTACCGGGCGTAGTGTCTGGCGAAAAATTAGGGTGCTTCTGTTTGTCTGAACCAAGCGCGGGTTGTGATGCTGCGGCTCAAGAAACAACCGCTGTTCGCCAAGGCGATAACTATGTAATTAATGGCTCTAAATTGTGGATCACCGCAGCACCTCAAGGTGCGTTCTTTATCGTATTTGCTATGACAGATAAAAGCAAAGGCGTTAAAGGGATCACTGCATTCTTAGTTGAGCGTGACAACCCAGGTATCAGCATCGGTTTACCTGAAGACAAAATGGGGATGAACGGTTCTGAAACCTGCTCTGTGAGTTTTAGTGATTGCGTTGTTTCAGCCAGCGCCATGTTAGGCGAAGAAGGTAAAGGCTTTAATATCGCGATGGAAACCTTAGATGGTGGGCGTTTAAGTTGTTCTGCGCTTGCATTAGGGATCGCGCAAAGTGCATTAGATGCCACGATTGCTTACACCAAAGAGCGTATTCAATTTGGTAAACCAATTGCTGCTAATCAAGGTATTCAATGGGTATTAGTGGATATGGCAACCCGTGTTGATTGCGCACGTATGCTGGTTTATCGCGCTGCGGCTGCCAAAATGGCAGGTCTTCCTTATACCCGTGAATCTGCTCAAGCCAAACTTTATGCAGCAGAAGCTGCCACTTATGTGACTCAAAAAGCCGTCCAATTACATGGTGGTATGGGTTACACCAAATCCTATCCTGTTGAACGTCTGATGCGTGAAGCAAAACTCACCGAAATTTTTGAAGGCACAAGTGAAGTGCAACGCATGGTTATTGCTAAACATATTTTAGCGTAATGAGATTTGAGCTTATTAATTTGTTGCATTGTGCAAAACGGAGAATGTGAATTATGAAACTTATTGCCTGCTGTAAGGTTGTTCATGACGAACAAGACATCACAACACGGCCTGACCGTACACTCGCAACCGATAATGCGGGTTTAAAAATTAGCTTGTATGACTTGAATGCCATTGAAACCGCAGTAGAAATTGCCTCTACCCTTGGTGATAGCACTGTAACTGCATTAAGTGTGGGTACAGGTGCAATGGTTGAAAACGCGAAGATCAAAAAAGATATTTTATCGCGTGGCCCTGATGCATTAACACTGGTTGCAGATGATGCATGTAGCGCTCTTTATTCAACGGATACTGCCAATATTATTGCGCAAGCGGCACAAAAAGTTGGTTTTGACTTATTAGTTTTCGGCGAAGGTTCTGGTGACTTATACGCTCAACAAACAGGTTTAGCGGTAGGTGAATATTTAGGTTTACCTTGTGTCAACGCAGTAAACAAAATCACCGTTGAAGGTGACAAAATCATTGTTGAACGTGACTTAGAAAATATCACGGAAGAACTAGAGCTGACATTACCTGCCGTTGTGTGTGTCACTTCAAGTATTAACACACCAAAGCTCCCTTCAATGAAAGCCATTTTAGCAGCAAATAAAAAGCCTGTTGAAAAGCTGGGTTTGGGAGATATCGGTATTGATATTTCTGCTCTGACTGTTGTGCAAACACAAGTTTGTGCACCAGAACAGACTGATCGCCTTGGCATTATTTTAGAAGGTGATTCAGATGAAAATATTGCCACTTTTGCTGAACATTTACGCCAAGCGGTTAATCAATAAGGAGATTAAAAATGGCTAGTTTACTACCTACTACCTTTGTTTATGCCGAAAAAGCGGATGATTTAGCAAAGCTGATTGCGTTTGCTCGTGGTCTTGGTGAAAAGGTTAATGTGCTGTTTATTGGTGATGATGAAAGTACGCGTGAATGTGTCAATTTAGGCGCTGACTGTGTTTATTGTTTCGCACCACAAGAAGGTGTAATTGCTGAAGATTATGCAGCCTCTTTTGCCGCCATTATTAAAGAAGCGGGCGCGAATGCACTGGTTCTCCTTGCTTCATCAAAACGTGCAAAAGCGATAGCAGCTCGCCTTGGCGTGACGTTAAAAGCTGGTGTTATCAGTGATGCATTAAGTCTTGCTATTGAAAACAATACCGTGATTGCGACACACCAAGTTTATGGTGGTTTAGCACATGCTAAAGCAGAAATTCGCTCATCTTATGCGATTGCCACTGTGGGCAGTGCACTTGATGTTGAACCCATCAAAGACGCACCCAATGCACCTGTGGTGCAAAGTGCCTTTATCGCCCCCGCACATACATTAAAAGTGTTAGCTCGTAAGCCAAAACAAGGCAGTACCGTTGATTTAGGTAAAGCGCATTGTGTTGTTGGTGTTGGACGTGGTTTTGCTAAGGCAGATGATATTGCATTAGCGTCAGCATTAGCGAAAGCCCTTCAAGGTGAAGTGGGTTGTTCTCGTCCAATCGCTGAAGGTGAAGGCTGGATGGAACACGATCGCTACATTGGTGTTTCAGGCGTGACTTTAGGTGCAGATGTTTATGTTGCTGTCGGCATTTCAGGGCAAATCCAACATATGGTTGGTGTGGATAGAGCAAAAATCATTGTTGGTATCAACAAAGATAAAAATGCCCCAATTTTCAACATGGTGGATTACGGTATTGTTGGCGACCTCTACAAAGTGTTACCTGCATTAACCGCGAAGCTTGGCGGCTAATCACCGTAGGTCGCTTAGTGATAATTTACTAAGCGACCACACATAATAAAAGGATAGGAAAGTATGTCAGACGATATTTTTGACGCCATTATTGTGGGTGGTGGACTTGCTGGTGGTACTGCTGCCTATGTATTAGCACAAGCAGGGTGTGATGTTTTAGTAGTAGAGCGAGGTAATTTCGCTGGCAGTAAAAATATGACAGGTGGGCGTTTATATGCACACAGTCTTGAAAAAATTATTCCCAATTTTGCCCAAGAAGCCCCTGTTGAACGGCTTGTGACACGCGAAAAAATTTCCATGCTAACGGAAACCGATGGAGTCACTTTAGATTATCAACACACTCAGCAAGAAGAGGAAGCCGCGCGCTCTTATACTGTATTGCGTTCTTCATTTGACCAATGGTTAATGGAAAAAGCTGAAGACGCTGGCGCACAAGTGATCACAGGTGTTCGTGTCGATGAAGTGTTGGTAAAAGATGGCAAGGTATGTGGTGTAAAAGCGGGTGATGATGAAATTGAAGCCCACGTTGTTATTCTTGCTGATGGTGTTAACTCATTATTAGCAAAACAGTTAGGTATGACACAAAAAGTTAATCCTCATACCGTAGCGGTAGGGGTTAAAGAGTTATTGGAATTCACGCCACAACAAATGGAAGACCGATTTGGTTGTACTAATGATGAAGGCTTAGCTTGGCTTTTTGCTGGCGCACCATCAGGCGGATATTTAGGTGGCGGATTCTTATATACCAATAAAAACACTGTTTCTTTAGGCCTTGTTTTAGGGCTACATAATGTCGATAAATTTGAAAAAACGGTTCCTCAATTATTAGAAGATTTTAAACAACATCCTGTTGTTGCACCACTTATCAAAGACGGCAAATTATTAGAATATTCAGCGCATATGGTGCCCGAAGGTGGCATGAATATGGTATCTGAATTAGTTAAAGATGGTGTATTAGTTGCGGGAGATGCTGCTGGATTTTGCCTTAACGTTGGTTATACCGTAAGAGGGATGGATCTAGCAATTGCCTCTGGTGAAGCGGCTGCAAAAGCAGTATTAATGGCGAAAGAGCAAAACAGCTATAACCAAAAAGAATTAAGTTGCTACCAATCTTTATTAAATGACAGTTTCGTCATGAAAGATATGAAGTTATACAAAGACTTACCTTCTTTCCTTGATAATACAAGATTCTTTACGGATTACCCGCAAATGGCTGCCAATGTCATGCATGATTTATTCGTGATTAATGGCCCAGAAAAACCTGTGCGTAAGAAAATACTGTCTCAAGTTAAGAAAGTCGGTGTGATGAACTTAATTAAAGATGGATTTAAGGGGGTACGTTCTTTATGAGTCAAGTAAACGTAGACGTTAAATTAGGCGTCAATAAATTTAATGTGGATGAGGAAAATCCACATATCGTTTTAAAGGATGATATCGATCCTGCACAATTTGAAATCTTAATGAAAGCTTGCCCCGCAGGGTTATATAAAAAAGATGAAAAAGGACAATATCTTTTTGATTATGCAGGATGTTTAGAGTGTGGTACTTGCCGTGTTTTATGTGGCGATACAATTTTAAAAAAATGGGAGTATCCGTGTGGCACATTAGGCATTGAGTTTCGTTACGGCTGATGTGATAACTTTTATCTCCTCCCTCTAGAATAACCTCCAAAATGTAAACTAGGGGGGGAGGTAATTAGTTTATTTATCTTAATGAGTGTATTTTCCGATATTCGGAAGGTGTCATAAAAAATTCGGATTTAAATTTTCGACTTAAATTAGAAATATCGCTAAATCCACATTCATAGGCTAACTGTGTAATATTTTTCTCTGCCAAGAGAGGATTCACTAAAGCCGTTTTATAATTCTCAAGACGTTTTTGGTAGATCCAACGAAGTACAGAGGTATTTTGTTCTTTAAATAACATTTGTAAATAGCGCACGGAGATCCCACAAGCATTAGCACATTCATTTACATTGAGATCAGGATCAGAAAGATGTTGCTCAAGATAATGCTGAGCAAAATAAAATAGTGTTGATCTTCCTAAGCTTTGCGGTGGTGTTGCAATACTGTATTCACTGAAAGCAGATGTAATTAAATTCAATAAAATATCAGCAAGTTGCTGTGCATGTTGTGGTGGCATTGAATCTAAGAACGGAATATAGCGCATCACAAAGCTATAAACGAGAGAGCCGGTAATACTATTACCACGTATCGCTCTTGCGGTGAGATTTTGGGTATTACCTAAACGTGATGCCAATTTCTCTCTTGGGATCAAAATTTTAAATAATGAGTAATCGTTATCAAAAGACCATGATACGGGTCTTGCCATATCAAAAATACAAAAGTCGCCTTGCCGTAAAAATGCAGTTCTTCCATCTTGAGTAAGGTGGCTGGTTCCTGAACGCTGTATCTCAATTTGAAAATGCTCTTCTAAGCTCAGTTTATGAGTTAAAGGACGGCTACTCGCCCAATGCCCATTAGACTCTAGCTGAATAAAGCGAATATTTTTCACCTTCTGCTCAACGATATTGGCATAAAATCGAGAATGAGGAGGTAATTCGACTTCATTGCATTCATAAGACGATAAAAAGCGGTCTTTTATTGTATCCCTGAATACGGAAAACCGATCTACGTCAGGGAGTTCCCGAGTCGTAAACATGCTTTTCATAGTACGCCCACTTTTATTGAAAGTATTTTGTTGTGTTGCTACTCGTCAGGTATAAAAATGGCTTAAACCAGACAAAAATAGAATAATTTTTCGATAACTTTAATCTAAAAATTAGAATAGTAAGTTTAAATAATTATTAATGAAGATATCTATTATCTTCCTTGTTAATAAATTGAAGACTATATATTTAAAATTTTTTAATCTATTTAAACTAAAGTCATGTAAATTATAGAGTTAATTTATAGCATTTTTGATGCTATCATTTCTATGCTATTAATCCTAAGTTAATTTTCTATCTTTAGAGAGAGATCTCATAAATAAATTAAGAGTGATTCTTATTAATATCTCGTTTATTTCATTCTTTTCAGAGTGTGAGTTAATATGGATTTTATGTACTGGATATAATCATTTGTTAAATAATATTGTTATTTATTGTTAATCATAGCGTTATTAATTATATAAAATATAATTAAATTTCTATAAATTTAATTATTAATAGAATTCATAATATATATTACAACAATTCTTCCTTTGATATCATGATTTATTAATAGTAAATATATTTAATCTTAACGATGTTCACGCTTTCATTTGTTGTGAACAAATCAATATAGTGAACGTGAAATAGGTTTTTCGATTTATAAAACATTATTTATGTAGTATTTAGCCCACTAAAATAAGTGGGCTAAACATGACTATTTTTTATCTTTAACGTAGACCTTGCACACTTTCCACCAAATTGGCTAACTGTGATACTACGCGGTCGCCAATATCAGCGTTATCACCACCCAATGCTTTATTACGCATAAAGTCTTTCTTGATTTGTGCCCAACGAATGGTGTCTTTTTCGGTTAATTTTCCACGTAACTCAGCAAGTTTTAATAAGTTCTCTTCAGCACCTGTTGTTAGCAGTTGTGCTTCACCAAGATAGTGATCGTCTAGCAAGCGTTCAATTTCTTCATCATTCATTACCGCAGATACTTTCTCACTTAATTTATTCATATTGCGGTAACTACCTTGCAAGCGGAATGCTGGCTCTGTGCGATATTTATCTGATTGAGCAGCGCTGGCAATATATTGCTGATTCACTTTTAAGATAACGTTTCGTAAGGTAATTAAGTGTTTAAGTACCATCACTATTTCGTTAATTTCAGCATCTGAATATGGGTAACTTAATGTGTTGGTAGAAACGGATCTCCCCATTGCTTTATCCACTAAAACATAGAGATCGTTAAGATCACGCAGAGCCAGTGGTGCTAATACCGCATTAGATGTTAGGCTGTTTTCGATATAACTGAGCGCAAAGGCTTCATCCATACCACCTAATACTTCACCTAAGTTATAAATATCAGCACGGTTAGCCAGCATATCAGGAATACGGAAGACTTCGCCTGATTCGGTATAAGGGTTTCCTGCCATCACGACACAGAATTTTTTGCCACGCATATCATAGGTTTTGGTTTTTCCTTTCCATACCCCTTCAATACGTCTTGTTCCATCACACAGTGAGATAAATTTTTGTAAGAATTCAGGGTGAGTATGCTGAATATCATCCACATACAGCATAACGTTATTACCCATTTCTAGCGCTAAGTTGAGTTTCTCAAGCTCTTGTCTTGCTGTTGCGTTGGGCGCTTGCTCCGGATCGAGCGATAGCACGTTATGTCCTAACGCAGGACCATTGATCTTCATAAAAATAAGACCTAAACGTGCGGCTGCATATTCCATTAATGTGGTTTTGCCGTAACCTGGAGGGGAGATCATTAATAATAATCCCATTAAATCGGTGCGCTTACCTTCTCCTAAAGCACCAATTTGTTTTGCCATATTGTCGCCAATAATAGGTAAATAAACATCATTAATCAGCTTGTTACGGACAAAAGAGCTTAACGGTTTGGCTTTAAATTCATGTAGTTTTAAGCGCTCACGTTCATCACTGACTATTTTCTGGCGCAAGGTGAGGTACTGTCGAAATGCAGGAATAAAGTTCTTTCTCTGCCTACGCATTCGACTGAAATAATCATCTAAACTGAGTGATAACGCTTGATTTTCAATCGTTGGGTGAGAGCCTAATAGTCCTGTTACTGTAAAGTATAAATCGGCTTCGCTATAACGGGCTGATGCGACTTTATCTAAAATAATGATAGCGATAGCACCCGGAATATAAGGCGTAAGATCGGTATAATCAGGTAGAGAGCATAACCCTTGTAGCCAATTTTGGATCAGTGCCCAACGCTGTGCGTATCGCGTACCTAAATTTTGTTGTGAACGATTAAAGTCTATCCACATATGGGCTTCTTCTAATCGACTTTGCAGTGCAATCACTAGCTCTTTAGCGTATTTGCTATAAACCAATTCAATGGGTGTTCTCGCCAACGCAAAGCTTAAATATTCAGAGGCTTGTATCGGAATATAGTGTTCGCACTCAATCGGATTATCATGAAGGAATAGGCGTATATCCGCTTCAATTTCAGCTTGCAGGTCGGTTAATGCGTCATCTGTATGGAATAATTGCTGAATATTCAGTGCTGTTCTTGCACGTTCAGGCCACAAGGCAGGGTATTGCTCATTTTGTTTGGTTTCCCAAAATAGTGCGGCTACTGCGCGTGCAGTGGGGTTATAACGTAGAAGATCGGCACTTTCACCTATTGGGATCAGCTTTTTCAATATAGCTATCGCATCGTGATCGTGGATCCCTTTTTCATAGCCTTCTTTATAACGTGGCGTTGCGAAATCACGCACGAGCTTTTCCAGCTTTTCTGGAATAGTGAGTGCTTCTTTTAGCGTTTCGTAATCAAGACCATCTTGACGTTTTGCTGCCGCATAAATAATGGAGTAAGCAAGGTATTCTGCGCGATAAACGGTGTCCGATTCAGACTCAAGTGAAGCATTCCAATAAGGTTGTAATTGGGTAAGTTCTGCATTTTCAATCGGCTCTTGGTAATCCGTTCCTGTCAGGTATAACCAGAGTTTATCTTCTTTAGGTAAGATTGTGAGATCAAGCTCTTGCGTATTAACACTAAAACGATGGCGAGGCCCTAATTTAATGATATTGCCACCGTCTTCAAAAATATCAGTTTTATCGCGCAGAATACGAATAGCCTGATCACGAGAGGATTTTAGACGCGCATCAATATCATCAGCTTTGACGTTATCATTGATTTCTCTTAATTTTTCAATGAGTTCCCGCGTTTTTAATGATAGTGGATCTGATGCAAAGAATGCATTTAACTCATCTTGTGATTGTAAGCGAGAGGTTCGGCGTTGCAGATTTTCCAGCAAGCGATTTGCAGCAGTAAGCAAGCTTTGTGATCGACGTTGACGATCATCAAGCAGTACTTGTTTGTGCGATTCAAAGGTTTCAACTAGCTCTTCACGTTTAGCGAGAATATCATCAAGAAATTCATCATGATGACTAAATTGGCTTTCCAGCTCTTCTAATTGAAGTAATAAGCGGGAAAGTTGCTCGTCACAACGCTCAGGATCGGTTGCAAGGGATAATGCATTGGTGATCCCTTGGCTAAACAAGCGAAATTGTGCGCCAAATTGGGCCACGCTTTCGACACTACTTTGTGATTTGCGTTTTTGTTGTAGTCGAGCGCGGGATTGGTTTAGTTGAGCATAGATCTGTGAAATCGCATCAATAATATGCGTTTGTTGAGTGACATCTTGGAATGTTAAAGATGCCATTAAATTCGAAAGCATATCCAAATCAGTAGACATTTTTTCCATGTCATTCATCGGGATATCTAATTGTCCGCTGTTTTGTGCTTTTTCAATGAGATTTTCAAAGGCAACAAGCTGAGTTTTAAACGGTTGTAATGCTTTATCACTGGCAAGAAAAAGCGCTGTAGCTTGAGAAACGCGTTGCTGAGTTTCCGTAATTTCCGTTTCCATTGCGCTAAGTTTGGTTAAATCCATATAACGGAATTCACGCAATGAAATCAGATGCCCACGATGAGCATTCAGTGAATTTAAGCCATCAACAAATTGTTGTATATCAGTCCAGCTATCAGGCAGTGTTAAGGTGAGTAGTGATTTTTGACGATTAATCGCTTCAATCATGGATTTCTCAGATTGCTGACGAATACTTTCTACTTTCTCATATTCATCAAGCACCAATTCGCTGGTTTGAGCGATATCTTTGAGGAGTTTTCCAATACCTGAACAGTGTTCATCATTAAACCAATAATAGAGATCTAATAAATTTTTAGGTTGTGAACTGAGTTGCTCATAACGAGCAATAGAAATTTGATTACCTTCAATTTCTTTTGCGACATGCAATATTTCAGAGATCCCTCGTACTAAATCGGCATTACCAATTCTTCCATAGAAACCATTACGAGGCGGTTGTTTATCGGCAAATTCTTCAGAATAGAAGGGAGTTTGCCAAACTTGCATTGGATGAACGCGTGTTGCTTCTTCGCCTTCACCTTCAAAGAGTACCATTTTTCCGTCTTCTAACATCGCATAGCCGTGGCCAACTAAAGGCACAGCAAGTTTGCGCTCAATCATATTGTAATTGAAAAGTGCGAGGCGACCTTGTGAAGGCGAGTAGAAAACATATAACACGTCTTCACCATTAGGTGAACGGCGTAGACGGCGGAAATACATACCTTCCATCGGTTGATCAAAGGTTTTGTATTCACCATTTTGCAGGTAATAACCGCCTGGGAAAATAATGCCATGATCTTCAGGTAGTTGAACACAAGCTTGTCCAATTGCATCAATGCGTTGGACGGTTTGCGCCAAAATGTTGTAGACCAAATAACGCCAATTTTCTTCTCGATACGGTAAGATTTTTAACAGAATTAAACTGCCTGTTTGAGCATATTCAATTTGTGCATCATCGAGAGATTGGTTTTTATCTAATACGGCTTCACGATAAATACCTAAACCATCTTCCGTATTATTTTCACATTTGACCGTTAGATCGCCACCGGTTGTTTCGACAAAAACGGTATCAAGAATATTGATATGAGGAAAACGACCATTGACCGTATCTTCACGTTGGGTTTTCGTCCATTCAAAATCATAAGCAGGGGGAAGAGCGATATCTCGCTCACCACGATTATCAATATATTCAATATGTTGCTTATCACTTGAAATTGACCAACGAAAAACACGCACATCAGTAATACGAGCACCGATCTGGAAACTGGCGAGTAACTTTCCGTCACGCTCAACTAGCTGTAATAGTTGCGTATTTTTATAGTAAGTATAGAGCTCAGTAAAATCTTGAATAAAGCGATTGTCGTTTAAGAATGTATTTTCATAAGGTACGGCTTCAACATCAAACTCGCCCTCATTTTCAATTAAACGATAAAGTGAAAAAACATCTTCAAGATGAATTTCACGTTTTAATCCAAGGAAAACGTTATAACCAAATAGTAACCAACCACCTACACGAACAATATCTCTGGCTTGGCAGTTATTTTCAGTGCGAATACGAATGCGGCCAATAATATCCATTTGGCTTTGACCAAATTCATCTAAACGATGCTGATTGAGCTCAGTGGCTTTTTGATGAAGTTGTTGACCTTGCTCAGTGAGGCGTTTGCGTAAAATTTCATACGCACCACCTTGTGCAACGGCGCTATCGAGTATTTCCTGCTCGCGATTCGTATCCAGAATGTCAGACATGGTATAACGGATTTCCTTGGCTTAAACGATAAAAAACAAAAGAAAAGACACAGAGATAAACGCTATGTCTTTTCACCTCCTTTAAATGAAATTATTCTTCTTTAGAGGCGTCTGATTGAGTTGTCACATCTTTAATTAGCTGATTGGCGCCTTTTGTTGCCATAAATCCATTAATTAAATCTTGGACTTCAGGATTTTTTAATAAAGAATCGATATCGAGTTTTTTATCTTGTTGAGTACGGTTAATCAGCTTTTCAACGTTCTCTTTGGCAAAACTGCTTTTATCCATAAAACCATCGACAGCTTTACCCAAGCTTAATGCTTTAGAGAAGGTATTAAAGAAGTTGCCATCACCGCCCACAATTTCAATATTGGTTTTGCTTAGAGCTGCTGCCAATACATCAGCTTGTTCGCGTGCAATTTCTTTGTTGGCTTCAATAGATGCCATTGCTTGTTCAAATTGTTTTTCAAGACGCATACGGAATTCTTCGTGCGAACGAGCCGTATCGCTAAGGTGATCCATCGATTTAAATTTATCAGTTAAACCATCGGCTTCTGCTTTCAAGCGTTGGCGAATAACTTCGGCTTGTGCTGAACCTAATTGGCCTTCACCGCGTGCTTGAGCTGCGAGTTTTTCTTCAAGGATCTTAGCATCCGCTAAACCTAACTTCTCTTTTGCATGGGCTTGTTGTTCTTCACCACGTGCTTGAGCGGCTAATTTTTCTTCCAAGATTTTCGCTTCTGCAAGGCCTTGTTGTTGCTGGGCTTGTGCTTTAGCTTCCATCACTTGCGCTTCAGTTAAGCCTTTTTCTTTCATGCCTCGTGCTTCCGCCAATAGTTTTTCAGCGGTGACATTAGCAAGCACTAAGCCTTCTTTCTCTTCAGCTTCCGCAGTTGCTTGGCGTACACGTGCTTCAGCAAGACCTAATGCTGCATGCTCTGCTTCAATACCTTCAGCTAAACGCTTTTTCGCTTCAGCTTGTTTTACTGAGGCTTCTAATTCCGCTTTCGCCATGGTGCTGATTTCTTCAGCTTTGTGTTTAGCACTAGATTCATCGGCTTCAGCTCTTTTCACTTGGCGAACTAGAGATTCTTCTGCTTCCGCTTGTGCATTAATCACAGTGACTTGGCGCATACGTTCAGCTTCTGAGACTTCACGTACTTCTTTAATGCGTTCTTCTTCTTGAGCTACGGTTTTTTCTACGGCAACACGTTCGCGGATCACATTAGAGATATTTTTACGCTCTTCTTCTAACGCTTTTTCTTTCTCAATACGTTGCAATTCAACTTCACGTTCACGAGCCACAATTTCTAACTCACGCGCACGATTCACACGCTCTTGTTCAATAGTGACTGCGCGAGTACGATTTTGTTGTGCAACTTCCACTTCGCGCATACGATTTTCTTCGCGGATCTCAATTTCTTGTTGAGTCTGAATACGAGCCTGTTCTGCTTTAAGACGCTCTTCTTCTTGAACGCGTAGCGTTTCTGAAGATTCACGAGCGCGAATATTGTCGATTTCTCGTTTCTGGCGTGCTTCTGCATCGGCTTGTTGGCGCTCTAAAGCCAGACTTGCTTCGCGAGTTTCGACATTTTTCTTTTGTATAGCGAGTTCTTGATCGCGCTCTTTTTGGTTGGTTTCAATATTATGAATGGCGGTAATTTCCGTGATTTTACGAATACCTTCAGAGTCAAAAATATTATTAGGATCAAGCGCTGATTTCGGGGTTTGTTCTAAATAGTCGATAGCAACGTCTTCTAATGCATAGCCGTTTAGATCTTTACCGATGACATCAACAATGCGATCTCGGAAATTTTGTCTATCTTCAAAAAGCTTCGACAGTTCAAATTGTTTACCTACGGTTTTTAATGCTTCAGAAAATTTGGCACTAAAAAGAGTACTGACTGCTTGATGATCTGAAGCTCTATCAACACCAATGGCTTTCGCGACTTTTAGTACGTCTTCGGTGGTTTCATTAACACGTAGATAGAAAGCAACCGTGATATCTGCACGTAAGTTATCCTGACAAATCAGACCATCTTTGCCACGACGGTCTACTTCTAACGTTAAAAGAGAAATGCGCATAAACTCTTTTTTGTAGATAACAGGATAAACCAATGCACCCGTAAAATGGACTTTAGGTTGTGAGGTCATATCGTTGACAATTAAGGCTGTACCTTGAGGCACCTTAATATAGAAAGCCTTAAATAATCCAAATAGCCCTAAAATAATTAGGATTGCGAAACCAACGACAGTTAAGAAAGGCATAACGAAAGCCAAATCCATACTTTTTTCTCCATAAGTTCAGACGATACCGTCATTTTTTAATAGTGTTTGTCTGCTAACTAAATTGTATTTCATCAAATGTGGATATTAGCGATGAAATTCATCTTCCGTTACGACTTGATAGCTGTGAGTGGATGCGTCATAACTAATAATAATGACGCTATCACCTCGTTTAATATTTTCTGTTTCAGGAGCTCTAATTTGCAAAATTAAACCCGCACCACCGTCTTCTAAAACGGCTTCACCTTTATTTTCTGCAACATGTGCTGAACGCACTATGGCTAACTTACCTACCAATTGGTGTACTGATTTAGGCTTATTACGTGACATCAGTTTTTTACGAATGGGTTTTAAACATATCGCAGTAAGATTAAGTGCAATAAAAGAAGTAATGATTAAGGCAATAAAGCCCGTTAAATAACGAATAAAGCTTGTTTCAATAGCATTGATAATCCAATAATTAGTAAAATAACTGATAAACCAGCCAAAAAGGGTAAAGAAAGTTAAAATAATGGTGACAGGAATACCCGCTAATCCTAATTTAGTTAACCAACCTGCAAGCCCTGTTGCATCAACATTGATATCTAATTCACTATCAATATTAAATAAATCAATATCTAATAATCCAAATGCAGCACAGAGCCAATAAAAAGAGATAATAATAAGTAATGCACTAAAAATAATGCTAGGAAAAGCTAAGCTATTTTGGAAAAACAAATTCATAAAGGTTCTCTTAATTAAGAAAATAGCAATATTGTTGTTATATTAATATTGCTTATCATATGTTAACTCATTGAAAGTACATGTCGTTATAATCACATTCTTCTTTTATATTTTTTATATATACTTAATATAACCTATTGAGATCATTATAAATAATATTCGATATTGTTGTATATAGAATCAGACCATTCTCTAAAAAACAATAAAAATATTTTCATCTAATTATTGTCATTTATTTTTAGTGGATAAGTGTTTTGTTATAAAAATAGAAATTTATTAAATAAAAACGCTATAAAATTAAAAAAATAATACTGATTGTGTTGTGTATTCCATGTAGCAATATCGGCGCAATTAATGAACGAGTTCCTATTCTGATTTGGCAAAAAATAACACCCACAACAAAAATAAGGATAAACGTAGTAATTGACTCATATTGAGTGTGCATCGCTGCAAATAGAAGTGACGAGATAATAATCGCTATCCATTTGCCTATATTGCCATACCACATACCTGCATTTAGTAGAAAACCTCTAAAAATGATTTCTTCAGTAATGGGGGCGATAAAGATAACAGAAAGGGCAAATAAGAAGAAGGCAAAGCCTGAAATAGACTCAATCTCTGTAATCCATGAATCATCTTCAGAGCCTAAAAATAGGCTAATAAAATATAATCCCACTAAGGCTAAAAAAGGGGCCTTTAGTGTGCTCCATTGAAGATGGCCTAACGGCATTAATTTAATATTTTTTTGATAAGCAAACCAAATAATCAAGCAGTAGGGGAGGTAAATAAAAAAACTTACCAATGAGATGATATAAGGTGATTGAAATAGTGCAACAGGAGAGGGAGTCAGTAATAGACTAAACGATGAGAAAAAATAACCTACAAAGGCAAGTACGCAAATAAAGGAATGAGAGAGTCGGTCTTTGGGAAATTCCATTTTTGTTGATCCTTGGGACTATACTGATGAAGTCGTTCTATTTTTATAATGGTTCAAATTATAAAGGTTTTGTAAGAAAAGAGCATGAAGGAATATTTGAATTATTAAGATATAAGAAAATACTTAGAAGTTTAGTTTATGGGGAATTGCTTTCTGGTTATAAATTATATATGGGAGTTCTACGTAAAGATGTCTGGAAATTGTTTTATTATATAAATACTGACAATGTTTATAACCATCAACAAGCGAGTGGTTTTCCTTTGTTTTTTATAAACACAAAGGATTTATATCTTAATATTGGTGTGAAAGAGAAACAAAGGATAGCTATAGTAATGAGAAATGCCATTATTAAACTAGCATGAGTGTTATCTGAATTAAGATAAATAGCCAAGAATAGTGTGAATATGGTAATAAAAAATAGAAAGATTAGTCTAAAAAAACATTTCCCAGATTGAATACTTCAGTTTGAATACTATTACTTGATCTTTTTGAGAATTTTTTATTCTATAAATATCTTTTAGAGTGAATCCACTTTTTAGCATCAATGCTTCAATTCCATTTTTCATAATCTATCTTCCTTATCCTTATATGAGGTAAATAAATTTGAACTAGCATATTATTAATAGTGTTTATCTATTTTGATCTGCTTTCTAATAGATAGGAATGAGGTAGGTAGAAAAGGGAAGCGGTATTTAGTAAGAATAACAATTAGTTTAGTCTATAAAAGCAAAAAACCAGCCCTAAGGCTGGTTTTTCTAAAGATGGTGCCCGAACTCGGAATCGAACCAAGGACACGGGGATTTTCAATCCCCTGCTCTACCGACTGAGCTATTCGGGCTAACGAGGCGCATTAAACCGTATTCAGCGTGATGCGTCAACGTCTTTTTAATAAAAAATTCAAAAATAAGTTTGTTTGCTTTCTTTTTATTCTATTCGAGTTTAAATTTTCATCACAAGCTATTTTTTAGTAAAAAATGCTTAAATAACAATCAGTAAAGATATTCACTTTTTTGCATATCAAAGAGAAAACTTTCTCTTTTTTTGATGATTTAATTTATTTTTCACTACTCAACAGATAGAAATTGAGTACAAGCGAAAAAATAACTCATTTCTTTCGTTTTCCAACACTCAAAACTAACTTAGTGCACCATTTTTACGGCATTGAGCAATCTTAAGAATATCTTCCGCCAATAATTTTGCTGTAATAATATCATCAGCGTGATGATTCACCATTAAACGGCTTAAACAGCCTTCTAAGATGAGTTCCATCTGTTTAGCAACTAACTCACTATCTTCGATATCAAGCTCGCGTAGTAGCGTTCTAGAGTAATCAAATGAGCTTTGCTTTTGGCGTTGGCTTAATTGGTGAATTTGAGAGTGCTCATCAGGATATGCGCTACAAGCCGCTACGAATAGACAACCGGGAAAACGGTTTTTCTCTAAACGCATCGCCAGTTGATCATAACGAGCCAGTAATTTTTGTTCGATAGTCAGTTCTTCATCTAGCATGACTTGGCGTTGCCAAATATCAATTTGCTGTCCGTGGTGGCGAAGACAATCAAAAATCAATGCGTCTCTATTAGGCCAGAAAGGGTGAAGGTCAGATTCATTGATACCCGAATTTTGAAGAAGCTCAGGTAAAGTCGCCGCTAAGCCATATTGCTCTAGCTGGATAAGTACGTGGTCTAATAACGCTTCACGTTGCACGGAAATCTCCTTAAATCACGTTGTCGCGAAAACATCATAATTAGCAGACTTTAACTAAAAATGAAAGCAAGGAGCGAGAGGGGAAAAAGAAAATACCCCATCTTACGACAGGGTATTTTCTTGTTTTTTTATTTCTTGTAAGCGCTAGGCGCTTTTTTGCAATGTTTTAATTTTTTACTTCAAACTACAGGATCATACCGCCGAAGAGGAAACCAAATCCGACAGCTAATACCACACCAATTGTACCTGGAATAAAGAATGGGTGGTTGAAGACTAATTTACCGATACGAGTTGTACCTGTGTCATCCATTTGAACTGCCGCAACCAGTGTTGGGTAAGTTGGTAGGATGAACAGACCAGAAACCGCAGAGAAAGAAGCAATTGCAGTTAATGGAGTTACACCTAGAGCTAAAGCCATTGGCATCAATGCTTTTGCTGTTGCTGCTTGTGAATATAACAGTGCAGAACAGAAGAAGAAGATAACCGCTAATAACCAAGGATGGCCAGTGATTAAATCACCTGCAGTCAGTTTGATCCAATCAATGTTACTTGAAACGAAAGTATCACCTAACCATGCAACACCCAGAATACAGATACATGCACTCATACCTGCTTTAAAAGTACTTGAGTTGAGGATAGTATCCGTTTTCACTTTACAGAAGATAGTGATAAGGGTTGCAACACTCAGCATGATGATAAGAATGGCGTTAGTGGTATTCATTAACGGCTCTTTCACGATACCTAAACTTGGGCTGTTGATAACAGCATAAGTTACAACGCCGATAACACCCAATAAGAACAGCATTACAGACGATTTAGCACCAGGTAATGTTTCTCTACGTTCTTGGCTACCACGTAATTCAACCAGACCTTGTTCTAAACGTTCACGATAAACCGCATCATCTGATAGTTTTGAGTTAAATACCCAAGAGATGATGAAGGACATCAGAATGATTGCAAGGAAAGTTGCTGGTAATAAGATAGATAGCAAAGTGATGTAGCTTACTGTATTACCTTCACCGACCATTGCTGGGTTTTCCATGACAGATGCCATGTAAACAACAGCAGCAGAGATTGGAGATGCAGTAATACCGATTTGAGCTGCAACAACACCAGTTGATAAAGGACGGCAAGGTTTGATGCCTTGTTCTTTTGCAACTTCTGCAATAACTGGCAGTGTTGCTAAAGAGATGTTCCCTGTACCTGCAAATAGAGTTAAGAAATAAGTCACAATTGGCGCAAGAATTGTGATGTATTTTGGATTACGTCTTAACAGTTTTTCAGTTTGGCCGACAAGGTAATCCAAACCACCAGCAACCTGCATCGCAGAGATTGCGGCAATAACAGCCATAATGATGGAGATAACATCAAAAGGGATTGAACCAGGTTTAACACCGATAGCAGCTAAAACTAAAACCCCTAAACCACCGGCAAACCCGATACCAATTCCCCCAAGTCTCGCACCGAGGAAAATGGCCAGCAGAACGATAATCAATTCTACGGCTAACATAGCGTTTACTCCTTGAGATAATTAAAAAAATGAGAAAGATAAGTTAAATTTTTGTTTTTACAATCAAGTAAAAAGGCACGTCTCTTAAAGAGTCCGTGCCTTGTGTTTTTAAGAGCTCATTCTTATGTTTAACAGTGTCATGTTATAAAACACAATTATTAATCATCGAAGCGTTTTGCTTTGTAAGCCGGGTTTTTTAAGTTCTCAACAGAGAAGATATCATCCAGTTGTTCTTCGGTTAATAAACCGCGTTCTAGAACAACTTCACGTACACTCTTACCTGTTTCAGCACAAATCTTACCAACGATGTCGCCGTTATGGTGACCGATGAATGGGTTCAGATAAGTAACGATACCGATTGAGTTGAATACGAAGTGTTCACAGATTTCTTTATTCGCAGTGATACCATCAACACATTTTTCTACTAAGTTACGGCAAGCGTTACTTAACAGAGAGATTGATTCGAACATTGCTTGACCGATTGCTGGTTCCATTACGTTTAATTGTAATTGACCTGCTTCAGCAGCCATTGTTACACATGTGTCATTACCGATAACTTTAAAGCAAGCTTGGTTAACAACTTCTGGAATTACTGGGTTTACTTTAGCTGGCATGATTGAAGAACCTGCTTGTAGTTCTGGAAGATTGATTTCTTTCAGACCTGCACGAGGACCAGAGGACAGTAAACGTAAGTCATTACAGATTTTAGACATTTTCACAGCTAAGCGTTTTAATGCGCCGTGAACCATTACATA
The DNA here is from genome assembly GCF_003144325.1 of Proteus terrae. Classification (GTDB taxonomy): domain Bacteria; phylum Pseudomonadota; class Gammaproteobacteria; order Enterobacterales; family Enterobacteriaceae; genus Proteus; species Proteus terrae. The sequence continues at coordinate 29,530 of NZ_PENS01000012.1, read as the reverse complement.
AGCACCACAGTCAGAAGTTGCTTCAATTAAGTCTTCTGCTGGAACACAAGCTAAACCAGTTACTTCTGCTAGTTTTTCAACAGACAGTTTTTGGTAACCCGGTGCTGTATTCAGACCAGTACCGATAGCTGTTGCACCTAAGTTCATTTCTAACAGTAACTCAGCAGTGCGTTTCAGGTTTTTGATTTCTTCTTTCATCAGTACAGAGAAAGCGTGGAATTCTTGACCTAAAGTCATTGGTACAGCATCTTGTAATTGAGTACGACCCATTTTCAGGATATCTTTGAACTCAATCGCTTTTCTATCAAAACCTGCTTTCAGCAGTTCGATAGATTCGGTTAATTTGATAACAGAGTTATAAACCGCTACACGGAAACCACAAGGATAAGCGTCGTTTGTTGATTGGCTCTTATTGACGTGGTCATTTGGGTTTAAGTATTGGTATTCACCTTTTTGATGGCCCATTAATTCCAGACCGATGTTTGCGATAACCTCATTGGTATTCATATTTAATGAAGTACCAGCACCGCCTTGGAATACATCAACTGGGAATTGATCCATGTGTTTACCTGTTTCTAATACTACGTCACAGGCTTTGATAATCGTATCAGCGATTTCACGAGGAATAGTGTGAAGTTCTTTGTTTGCTAATGCAGCAGCTTTTTTCACCATTACCATACCGCGGATGAATTCTGGAACATCATTGATGGTACGATCACTGATGTAGAAGTTTTCAATTGCACGTAAAGTGTGGACGCCATAGTAAGCATCAGCAGGAACTTCTCTTTTACCTAACAGGTCTTCTTCGATACGAGTTTTATTTGACATGAGAACCTTCTTATTAAAATTTTAACTGTCTAGTTATGCGCTTGTTAATAAAATATATCGTTAACGGTTAATAATGTAATATAACTTACCGTTTTGCTTGGTACTGACACGATCATATTCGGGTTGTGAACAAATACCTTTAAGCTGGATCACTTTATAAGTAAATAACGTCTAAATATTTTATTTTTGTGATCTATCTCATGGATTTTACAGTTCTACTTCTCTTTTTAACGCCCCTTGAAAAGGAGTGTTAGGCTCCCCATTATTATGTAGATAAACTAAGAAAAAGCGAGTTCGTAAACCATCACCTTAGATGTAGTTCACACTCCTTTCTATTAATAATATGAATCTTTTTTTATAAAAAGGAGAACCAAGTGCGTTGGCTCCCATTAATTGTTATCTGCCTTCTTATCTATGTAGAAGCTGTTATTTTCGTCAATGTGGCATCTTCTATTGGCGTTCTTACAACACTATTCCTTGTGGTGCTAACTTCTTGTGTTGGTGTCTCACTGGTAAAAAATCAGGGCGTAAAAAATATTGCTTCAATGCAACAAAAACTCGCAGTAGGTGAAGTCCCCGCAGCAGAAATGGTGAAAAGCATTTCGTTGATACTGGCGGGTATTTTATTGTTGATCCCTGGCTTCTTTACGGATTTCTTGGGCTTGCTGTTGTTATTACCACCATTGCAAGCGCTATTAGTGACGAAACTGATCTCTCGAATTCGAGTTTATTCAGCAAGTCATGGTCAAAGTGGATTTTCTTCTAATCAGAATGGAACAACATTCGAAGGCGAATTTCAGCGTAAAGAGGATTCACCGAGTAACCAGCTGAATAATAAGGCTGAAGATCAGGATAACGACCATTTTTCTGACAAAAAATAATTAGCCCAAAGCATAATCAACTGAAATGGGGAAAATTTGAAAAAAAATCACACTTCTCCCCTTGAAGTTTTACCGGATGCCCCCACCTGTATCGTCATGGTACTGGTTCATCTTGGGCACTGGTATCAACCTTAATCCTGATATGGACTTTTTTATAGGAGCACTATTAATGAAGATTCGTCCATTACATGACCGTGTTATTGTTAAACGTAAAGAAGTCGAAGCTAAATCAGCAGGCGGTATCGTACTGACTGGCACAGCGGCGGGTAAATCTACTCGTGGCGAAATTTTAGCCGTAGGTCAAGGCCGTATTATGGAAAACGGCGACGTTAAACCGCTGGATGTTAAAGTTGGCGATATCGTAATTTTTAACGACGGTTATGGCGTTAAAACAGAAAAAATTGATAACGAAGACGTGCTTATCATGTCTGAAAGCGACATTTTAGCAATTGTAGAAGAATAATTTTTCTCTTTTAAGATCTTCTTAAACTGAACGAATTCAAAGGAAATATACGATGGCAGCTAAAGACGTCAAATTCGGTGTAGATGCTCGTAATAAAATGTTACGTGGTGTTAATGTTCTTGCAGATGCAGTTAAAGTAACTTTAGGTCCTAAAGGTCGTAATGTTGTTTTAGATAAATCTTTCGGCGCACCTGTTATTACTAAAGATGGTGTATCTGTTGCACGTGAAATTGAACTCGAAGATAAATTCGAGAACATGGGTGCACAGATGGTGAAAGAAGTTGCTTCTAAAGCCAATGATGCGGCAGGTGATGGTACTACAACTGCAACAGTATTAGCACAATCAATCATTGCTGAAGGCTTAAAAGCAGTTGCTGCTGGCATGAACCCAATGGATCTGAAACGCGGTATCGATAAAGCTGTTATTGCAGCAGTCGAAGAATTGAAAAAACTGTCTGTTCCATGTTCAGATACTAAGGCGATTGCTCAGGTTGGTACAATTTCTGCTAACTCTGATGAAACTGTCGGTACTCTGATCGCGCAAGCAATGGATAAAGTAGGTAAAGAAGGTGTTATCACCGTTGAAGAAGGTACTGGCTTAGAAGATGAGCTAGACGTTGTTGAAGGTATGCAGTTTGACCGCGGTTATCTGTCTCCTTACTTCATCAACAAACCAGAAACAGGTACAGCAGAATTAGAAAACCCATTCATTCTGTTAGTTGACAAAAAAGTTTCTAACATCCGTGAATTACTGCCTGTATTAGAAGCCGTTGCTAAAGCTAACAAACCTCTGCTTATCATTGCAGAAGATGTTGAAGGTGAAGCACTAGCAACATTAGTTGTGAACAACATGCGTGGTATTGTTAAAGTTGCTGCTGTTAAAGCACCTGGCTTTGGTGATCGTCGTAAAGCAATGCTGCAAGATATTGCAACATTAACTAACGGTGCTGTGATTTCTGAAGAAATCGGCATGGAGTTAGAAAAAGCGACATTAGAAGACTTAGGTCAAGCAAAACGCGTTGTTATCAACAAAGACACAACAACGATTATTGATGGTTTAGGTGATCAAGACGCAATCAGCGGTCGTGTATCTCAAATCCGTCAACAAATCGAAGATGCAACTTCAGATTATGACCGTGAAAAATTACAAGAACGCGTTGCTAAATTAGCTGGCGGTGTTGCAGTAATTAAAGTTGGTGCTGCAACTGAAGTTGAAATGAAAGAAAAACGTGCTCGTGTTGACGATGCTCTGCATGCAACTCGCGCAGCAGTTGAAGAAGGCGTTGTTGCTGGTGGTGGTACTGCTCTGGTTCGTGTTGCTAACGCTCTGCGTGAGATGGTTGGTGATAACGAAGAACAAACAGTAGGTATCCGCGTTGCATTACGTGCAATGGAATCTCCAATGCGTCAAATCGTTGCTAACGCAGGTGAAGAGCCATCTGTTGTTGTAAACAACGTGAAAGCGGGTGAAGGTAACTACGGTTATAACGCTGCAACTGATGCTTACGGCGATATGATTGATATGGGTATCTTAGATCCAACTAAAGTTACTCGTTCTGCACTGCAATTTGCTGCATCTATCGCAGGTCTGATGATCACAACAGAAGCGATGATCACCGATTTACCTAAAGACGACAAAATGGATTTAGGTGGCGCTGGTGGTATGGGCGGCATGGGTGGAATGGGCGGCATGATGTAATTCATCAGCTAACTGTTTTACATAAAAAACCCGAGCTTAGGCTCGGGTTTTTTTATGCCATTTTATTTCAGAATTATCAGATAATTTATTTTTTCTATAATTAGAAATAACTTATTCTTTATAACTAGACAACAAATCGTTTTTATTGCCCGCTTAAAAAATATTTAAATAAATTGGGATGTTTACCATGTCTGTTGTCGCCATTGTGATTATCTTTCTTTTTGCTGTGATTGTGAGTGTATTTATCTCTTGATTGCTATTAATCATACTGTTCACCTTTCCCAACCTGTGATCCCGCTATCTTTATTGCAATGGGTGTTATTCTCTGTTCATTATTGATAGCCACGATTGCACATGTTAATGAGTTAATTAACCAGACTTGTGAAGATCTTGATGAGATGTCACTACGCAATGAAGCCGGTTCGCATTTATTAGAAATTTATAGTCGTTGTCTTGATAGTGAAGATAGTGTGCAAGAAGGCGCTTTTGATCTGAAACGCTTGTTTAGCATGGAACGCCAGTTGTCACGCAGTGCGTTAAAAATGGAGCGTGATACATTACAGCAGTTACGTAAATTACGTCATACTAGCGAGCATATTTTTCATTGTTTACGCCATGAATTAGATTTAAAAGAAGAAACGTTGAATCATCATTTGAGTTAATTTGACCAATATCATCTTCAGATAGTGGTTTTCTGTCTGAAGATTTTTAAAAAATGAACGAATTATGTGTTCATTCTCGCACTGTATAGACCAAAAATAAGCCAGATCGTTTTAAAAGCATAAAAGCGGTGTAGAATAGAGGCATTGTTGCTTTGTCTATCTCAAAGCCGAATTTGTACGTTAAAATAAGTTTGAAGCGAAAATAATATCTTAAGGCTATTGGCTAATGTGAGATAGTAATGATGATTTATTTTTGCGCATAAGAGGGATGACAAGGTATATTGTTGTCTTGACTAAACGGACACTCAAATAAATGAGGGGATCATGCGAATTAAATTGTTATTGGGAGCTGCTGCAGCGTTATTACTAGCAGGCTGTTCTGCAACAAACACATTAAGCACTGCTGGCTCACAGGTACAAATCACTGATACGCAACCAGGCAGTGAATGCCAATTATTAGGAACAGTGACAGGTGTTCAAAATAACTGGTTATCAGGTTCCCGTACTGAAAGCCAATCACTGCGAGGTGCTGCTAACGACTTACGTAATAAAGCAGCCGCAATGGGTGGTAACGTTATTTTTAACGTTGGTACTGGCGCAGGTAGCTTTGTTGATAGCTTTGCACCATTAGATAGCAAAATGAGTGGGCAAGTTTATAAGTGTCAGTAATTGAATACGTGGTTACTTTTTAAGTACCAAGACCTGACCTCAATACTTTTTTCTTTGGGGTCAGGTTTGTTTTTTTTATTATTAAGGGCAGCTCTATTGAGTATTTAGATCTGCTTAATAACCTCTTTTATCTCGATATCACCATCTAATATTGGAATACATTTTTTAAAGGTGTTCTTCTTATCTAAAATTTCAGCAAGCGTTAACGCTACATTATCAATAGATATTTTGCCATCAGCGGGTATTTCTTCTTTTTTTGTACAGATCTTATGTGTTCCTGAATGTTCAGTTAAATAACCAGCTTGAATTATTGTGTAATCGAGGTTGGTCTGATTGATCAGATAAAGATCTGCAAAATATTTAGCAGTAAAATAATCAATTAATGTGGTCCATTTATCAGGTAATAAAGAATTTACTGCACTAAGCATGATATATCTTTTTATACCTTTCTCCATGGCAATTTGCATGGTTTTTACGGCACCATGTAGATCAACTTGTAATAGATCTTCCCCTCTAGAACCTGTTGTAAAATAGATGGCATCTAAATGTTCAGGGAATTTATGAGAAATGGAAGACAAAGGTTTTGTGATATCTAGTTCAATTTCACGATAATGTGAATCTTTGATTTTAGATGAGTGTGAGATTTTTCTGGTAGTTCCGATGACATGGTGTCCATTAGCTAATAATGTCCCAACTAATTTATGCCCAACTCGTCCTTTTGCACCGATTACCATTATGTTCATATTTTCTCCTCAATACTATTTAAGTGTTCACTGATTTAAAAGACAAAAAAGCACCCAATAAGGTGCTTTTTCATAATGAAAGAAAGTGAACATAACTTAATTAGATAAATGATTTTTATGAAAATCACCACCAAACCTATCTTTATAGTGTAGTCACTTTTGTGTGATTCTGTTGGGTTAATTATATAATCTAAACATAAATAGTATCGGTTAACATCAGGGATCACTCTTGACGTAACCCTAAATCAAGTAACGTCTTACTCGGTTCACCGCCAATTTCACGCGTGAGTTTGGGCACCATATAACCGGAAACTAAACTCATCAGTGCTTTCATAATTTCTCTCGCTTCACTATCTGGCACCATAAAGTGAGCAGCACCTTGTACTTTATCTAGAACGTGTAAGTAATACGGCATAACACCTGCATCAAATAGTGCACGACTTAAATCCGCAAGGACTTCAGCACTGTCATTGACACCGCGTAATAACACACCTTGATTCAATAAAGTGACATTGGCATTTTTTAGCTTTGCACAGGCTTCTCTCAATGCGTCATCAATTTCATTAGCGTGATTGATATGCAGTACCATGATATTTTGCAAACGTGATTGTTGTAAGCGCTGACATAGTGCATCAGTGACGCGAGCAGGAATAACCACAGGTAAGCGAGAGTGGATACGTAAACGTTTAAGATGAGGGATCGCTTCTAGGTGTGTTATTAACCAATCAAGCTCATCATCTTTCGCCATAAGGGGGTCTCCCCCAGAAAAGATGATTTCATCGAGTTTTGGGTTATTTTTGATATACTCTATTGCCTTTTGCCAATTAGCTTTGTTTCCTTTGTTATCTTCATAAGGAAAATGACGACGAAAACAGTAGCGACAATTGACAGCGCAACCACCTTTGACCAGAAGCAATGCACGATTCTGATATTTATGTAATAAACCTGGCACCGCATTTTGTTGCTCATCTAACGGATCCGTAGAAAATCCTGGTGTTATGGTAAATTCAGCATTTGCAGTTAATACTTGCAAAAGTAATGGATCGTTAGGATCGCCTTTTTTCATGCGTGCAACGAATTCACGGGGAACCCGTAGCGGAAAAAGCCGTCGCGCCTGAGCCCCTTTTTGGAGATCAGCGTGATGTTCCAATGCTAAAAGTTGGAGTAATTCAACAGGATCACTGATTGCCTGCGCGAGTTGTGTTAACCAGACTTCTCTGGTGGGGTGATTATGAGTTACAATGTGTGCCATTTTTTGGCTATGCCATTTTAAATTAAAAAAGTTAGAGGATATTCATGGCTTCTTATAATACCAACGATTTTCGTTCAGGTCTTAAAATCATGTTAGATGGCGAGCCAGCCGTCATTACTGAATGTGAATTTGTTAAACCAGGTAAAGGTCAGGCATTTGCTCGTGTACGTCTGCGTAAACTGATCTCTAACAAATTACTGGAAAAAACATTTAAATCTACTGATTCAGCAGAAGGTGCTGATGTCATGGATATCAACTTAACTTACCTGTACAACGACGGTGAGTTCTGGCATTTCATGAACAACGAAACTTTCGAACAATTAGCAGCAGACGAAAAAGCTGTTGGCGATAATGCTAAATGGTTGATCGACCAAGCTGAGTGTATCGTAACACTGTGGGATAATCGTCCTATTGCTGTTATTCCACCAAACTTTGTTGAATTAGAAATCGTTGATACTGATCCAGGCCTGAAAGGTGACACCGCAGGTACAGGTGGTAAACCAGCAACATTAAGCACTGGTGCTGTTGTTAAAGTTCCACTGTTTGTACAAATCGGCGAAGTTATCAAAGTTGATACTCGTTCAGGTGAATACGTATCGCGCGTAAAATAATCGAGTAAATTATTTTACTGAGTGCAACGTTAAGCACAATAAATAATTACCGCAGATAATGTTAAATATCTGCGGTATTTTTTTATTTTAATTTATAAATATTGATTAATAGGTAGTATTTTATTTCTAAAAATTTGAGTGATTTGTATTACTATATTATTTAATTTTTTGTGTTATTATTTTGTTTCTGATTTATTTATCCCTTCATTATTTCTGATGCCCAAATAGAATACCGTATTCAATATTGGAATTGCTAAAAAATAACCGTTTTCTTAAAATGGGGGTGTAGGTTATTTAGGTAAAGATAATCCACAGCAATATTTATTTAAGTTATTTTGACTTTCCTTTAAGAGATATTGAAGAGTATAGATAAAAACATTAATCCTGTAATATTATTGATCTTTATTTTATATTTTAGTTGTACTAGGGAAACCCTTTCAATATAGACATTTACTTTGATATATCTCTTTTGTTTTTTTATTAATTCAATTTATTACATAATAAGTTTAGCTTATTTTATAGGCTAAATACCTTTTTATGGAATGAATTTCCATTTCTTTATTTCTTCTTTTTTTGTAAATCCTCCATACTTAAACACAAATAATAGAATTTTAATCTATACTTTATTTAGGTTAAATATAAATAATATTCTTTGAATTTATTTTAAATTTGAATGTTATCAATTAGTTATATTTAACAGTGGTGCTTGAGTTATTTTAGGAGGCTATATGGAAAATAGAACGATTATTATGGGCGCTGATCCTTCAGGATTTGAACTTAAAAATACGATTAAATCGTATTTGTTAGAAAAAAATTACACAATAAAAGATCTCACAGAATCAGGCCCTATTGGCTATTGTGATGTAGGTGATAAAGTTGGTTCAATTATTTCTGAACATCCTGAATATATTGGCTTTGTTTTCTGTGGTACAGGAATGGGGGTGAGTATTAGTGCGAATAAACATAAAAATGTTTATTGTGGTGTATGTGAAAGTGTCACGACAGCCCGTTTTTGTAAGGTCATTAATAACTGTAATATGATGGCAATGGGCGGCTTATTAATAACACCGTTTAAAGCTAAAATGATGGTTGATGCTTATTTATCAGCAACCTTTACAGAAGGTTTTTCTGAAGCAACACCAGAAGATTTACAATCTGGCTTAAATTCAATGAGACAAGTAGAAAAGAAAATTTATAAAATTTAAGTCATTATTATTATTCACTTTTATAAGCCTGAATTATCAGGCTTATTTTTTTACTTAAGTGATATATTTTGCTTATTAAATAGATAAAGGTTTAGTATCTATACTAGATAATAAATAAAGCATTTTATGGCTTAACAATGAATGAAAAGTAGGTGAACAATGGAACATCAACACTCTGATGCAGTAAATGCCCCATTACGTATTACCTCTAAAACCCGTGATGTTGGAGGGATTGAGACTTATCGTGCTTTACCTGATAAAAAACAACGATTAGTTGGACCTTGGTGTTTTCTCGATCATTTAGGCCCCACTGTTTTTAATGATACTGTCGATAGATTAGCTATTTCTCCACATCCCCATATTGGCTTGCAAACTTTTACTTGGATGTTAGAAGGGGAGATTTTGCATCGCGATAGCCTCGGTTTTCAGCAAGTTATTCGACCTCAACAAGTAAATTTAATGACAGCAGGTCACGGTATTAGCCATTCAGAAGATAGTCACGGCGATAAAAAAGAAGTCCATCTGGCACAATTATGGATAGTGCTACCAAAGGATAAAAGAAATATGCCACCGCGCTTTGATCACTATCCTGCTCTCCCTAAATGGCAAGCTGATGGCGCTGACTTCACGTTACTAATCGGTGATTACCAAAACTACAATTCCCCCGTATTATGTTTATTACCCATGGTTGGCATGGATATTATGGCAAAACATGCCACTCGCATTCCTTTATCATTAAATCCTAAATATGAATATGGGCTTTTTGTCTTAACTGGAGAAATGACAATAGAAGGGGAAAGTTTTGCTGCGAATGAACTTGCTTATATTGGAATACAAAACTCTGAATCATTAACGATTGAACTAAGTGATAACGCTCAAATTCTTTTCTTAGGTGGCGAACCTTTAAATGAAAAAATTTTGATGTGGTGGAATTTTATTGGTCGTAGCAAAGAAGAAATTCAACAAGCAATCACTGATTGGAATGCCGGCAGTGAGCGTTTTGGTAAAGTGGTTAATGATGAAAGAACACCTCTGGTATCGCCTTTAATGCCTTAATTTTATGTTATAAAAGAAATATTAATATTACGTATTTGAACTTAGCTGAGTTATCTAAAGATAATTCAGCTATTTTTTCTCTATGCTCCGCCATTTTTGATATCTAATCATAGTGACGACAAAATTGTTGTTTAGAACTCACCACTTACTGTCAACGTCATTATTGTCGATACGTCATTCCTAATCCCTTCTTATATTTCTATCTCAATGATTTTTATCGTAAATAAATTAGATCCTCTCTTGGCATGAAATATGCTTCATCTAAAGAAAAATTGACGACAGTAATGCTGTTAAACGTTTTTCTCGGAGGATGTGGCGAATGAATCGCTTTGTAATTGCAGAGCCACAACGATGCATAGGGTGTAATACCTGTATGGCAGCTTGTTCAGAAGTTCACCAAGCTGTGGGTTTACAGGCGCATCCGCGTCTTACAGTGGTAAAAGTGGAGGATCAGACAGCACCGATGCTTTGTCGGCACTGTGAGGATGCTCCTTGTGCTCGCGTGTGCCCAGTCAATGCCATCACTCATGAAGATAATATGATCTTTCTTAATGAGAGCCTGTGTATTGGTTGTAAGTTGTGTGGTCTGGTTTGTCCTTTTGGTGCAATTACACCGTCAGGTAGCAAACCCGTTAATTTACCGGCTGTTTTTGATTATTTTGTGCCTGAAGAAATGTTGGCAGATGTACCAGCAAGTCTTCCAACCACCAATCCATTCCTTGCATGGAATGTGGGTGTCCGCGCAATTGCAGTAAAATGTGATCTATGTGCTTTCTCTGATGAAGGCCCTGCTTGTGTCAACGTATGTCCAACTGATGCATTGCATTTAGTTGAAGAAGACAAACTTGAAGAGCAGATGAAAACGCGTCGCTTAGGCTCAGTAATGGAACCAATTACGGGTCTTGACGATTTATCTACTTTGACACAGGAGCGGAAGTAATATGGAACCTCTTCAGTTACTGCTGTGGTCAGTCATCCTGTATGTTGTTGGTGGCGTTATTGCACTGTTTTTGAAAAAACAGGAAGGGTTGGCAATCCTTATTTCAGGGATCAGCGCAATCATTGGTGGTGTCTTAGGTATTTTAAGTGCATTACCGGTTATTTTTGGTGGCGAAATCGCGACTTTTACCACCGCAGGGCCTTTCGATTTTGCTGCCTTCGTGGTGCGTATGGATATGTTAGGCGCCTTTATGGTGTTCGTCATTTCATTACTGGTCAGTGTGTGTGCACTTTATTCTCTTGCTTATGTACAAGAATATAAAGGACGTGGCGCTTGGAGCATGGGATTCTTTATGAATCTGTTTATTGCTTCTATGGTTGGCTTAGTCGTGATGGATAATGCGTTCTACTTTATTATCCTATTCGAAATGATGTCACTGGCTTCTTGGTTCTTAGTTATTGCCGATCAAGATGACGAATCTATCCACGCTGGTCTACTTTACTTCTTTATCGCTCACGCAGGCTCCGTGTTAATCATGATTGCCTTCTTCTTGATGTGGCGTGAAAGTGGTAGCCTTGATTTTGATTCATTTCGTCAACTCTCTCTTTCTCCTGCAATGGCCTCTGTGGTGTTCTTACTGGGTTTCTTTGGTTTTGGTGCCAAAGCCGGTATGTTGCCTTTACACAGTTGGCTACCAAAAGCTCACCCCGCAGCACCTTCACATGCATCAGCATTAATGTCAGGTGTGATGGTCAAAATTGGTATCTTCGGGATAATCAAAGTCGGTATCGATTTATTAGGTGCCACAGAAATGTGGTGGGGAATTGTTGTTCTTGGGTTTGGAGCTGTTTCTTCTGTATTAGGTGTTATGTACGCCTTAGCAGAGCATGATTTAAAACGTTTACTTGCATGGCATACCGTTGAAAATATCGGCATCATCTTAATGGGTGTTGGTGTTGGCATGGTAGGAATGGCAACAGACCATCCTGTTATTGCTGCACTTGGCCTGTTAGGTGCTTTATATCACTTATTAAACCATGCAGTGTTCAAAGGATTATTATTCCTTGGTGCTGGCGCCATTATTAACCAAATTCACACTCGTGATATGGATAAGATGGGTGGGTTAGCCAAACTGATGCCTTACACTGCAACGGCATTCTTAATTGGTTGTATGGCGATTTCCGCGTTACCACCATTAAACGGTTTTGTGAGCGAATGGTATACCTATCAGTCTCTATTCACTATGAGTTACGAAGGTAACTTTGTGATGCGCTTAAGTGGTCCTATTGCCATTATTATGTTGGCAATTACAGGGGCATTAGCGGCAATGTGTTTCGTTAAAGTTTATGGTGTTAGCTTCTGTGGTGGTCCTCGTAGTGAGCAAGCAACAAAAGCTAAAGAAGTGCCACTACCAATGACGATTGCGATGGGTTTATTAGCGCTTTTCTGTGTTGTGTTAGGTGTGGGTGCTGCGTTTGTTGCACCAATTATTGCCAATATTGCAATGTCTCTTAGCGAAACCAGCGCATTAACTGTAACTCAAGGCTCAATGCTTGTTCCTGATGCTGCATCGCAAGCAATGTTCTCTCCAGCATTAACATTTGTTTTATTAATTGCTCTACCGCTTATCCCATTCCTGATTTACCTCGGCCTGAAAGGCAATCAACCTGCGTTTCGTCGTAAAGGTAATCCTTGGGCGTGTGGTTATGTGTGGGAAAAAGATATGGCAGTGTCAGCAGGTGGCTTTACTCAAGCATTACGTAGCATGTTTGCACCACTTTATCGTATGCGTAAACAACTTGATCCATCTCCATTGCTGTCTCGTGGTTTTAATAAAACACAGCTCGGTGCTGAAAAGGTCGAACCATTCTGGGATGAACGCATTATTTATCCTCTGGTTCGTGGTATCCAACGATTTGCAAAACGTATCCAATGCCTACAAGGCGGGGATTTCAGACTCTATTGTCTATACGTTGTCGCAGCGTTGGTCATCTTGCTTTTAGTCATCGCAGCGTAAGGAGAGGGACTTATGACTTTCCAAGAAGCACCTACGTTAATGATGGGAATATTCGCGCTAATACAAGCACTCTTTTTGTTAGCGATAACCCCATTATGTACAGGTATTTCGCGCACAATTCGCGCCAAGATGCATTCGCGTCGAGGCCCCGGAATTCTGCAAGATTATCGAGATATCTTTAAATTATTTAAACGTCAATCAGTAGCACCTGAGCAATCTGGTGTGATCTTCCAAGTGATGCCATATGTGTTACTCGGAAGCATGCTGGTGGTTGCTATGGCACTGCCTGTCTTTACAGCAACATCACTGTTTGCAGGTGCGGCGGATCTTATAGCACTGATTTATCTGTTTGCTCTTTATCGTTTCTTCTTCTCTTTATCTGGTTTGGATTCAGGAAGCCCATTTGCTGGTATTGGTGCTAGCCGTGAATTAACACTGGGTGTGTTAGTTGAGCCTATCTTAGTGTTATCACTAATTGTGGTGGCTTTAATTGTGGGTTCAACCAACGTTGGTACTATCAGTGCAACACTGGCTCAAGGTTGGATATCTCCAACTGCAACACTGTTAGCTTTATTAGCTTGTGCTTTTGCCGCATTTATCGAAATGGGCAAAATGCCATTCGACGTTGCGGAAGCCGAACAAGAGTTACAAGAAGGGCCATTAACTGAGTATTCAGGCTCTGGTTTTGCGATGGTGAAACTGGGTCTTGGTTTAAAACAAGTGGTAGTGGCTGAACTGTTCTTAGCCATATTTATTCCTTTCGGTAAAGCAACAGAATTCACCTTTATTGCATTGATCATTGCGCTAGTTTTAATGGCAGTGAAATTGTTAGTGGTGTTTGTATTAGCGTCATTGGTTGAAAACAGTTTAGCGCGTGGTCGCTTCTTACTGACTCACCATGTGACATGGTTAGGATTCGGTGTTGCGGCACTGGCTCTTGTTTTCTATTTAACCGGTCTATAAGGAGCGATGATTACAATGGAAAATATAGCTCTTGCGACCTTACTCATCCCATTTGCGGGGGCGTTGATTACGTCCTTAATGCCAAATCGGATGGCGAAGTGGTTATGTACACTATTCGCTTTATTAGCCACATTAGGAACGGTTGTTTTAGGTTGGCAGTTCCTCGCTGAAGGTAAAGTCGATACCACAATTACGCTAGTACAATATGGTGATGTTGCGCTCTTTGGTTTTACCATTGACCGTGTCAGTACATTGATTGCTTTCGCTGTTGTGTTCTTAGGATTGTTAGTGAGTTTTTACTCTACTGGCTATCTGACCAATGGCAACCGTGAGCATCCACATGATGGTACTCGTCGCTATTATGCCTTCTTGCTGATTTTTATTGGTGCAATGGCGGGTTTAGTCCTTTCATCGACTATTTTAGGTCAACTCCTGTTTTTCGAAATCACAGGGGGATGTTCTTGGGGATTAATCGGCTACTACCAATCTGAAAAATCACTTCGCTCAGCAATGAAAGCGTTGTTGATCACTCACGTTGCTTCAATCGGTCTTTATCTTGCGGCAGCAACCTTGTTTGTGAGTACAGGTACCTTTGAGTTAACCGCAATTGCAACCTTAGATGAACCAACCAAATTGATTGTGTTTGGCGGAATTCTCTTTGCTGCTTGGGGTAAATCAGCTCAATTACCACTGCAAGCTTGGTTACCTGATGCGATGGAAGCACCAACTCCTGTGAGTGCTTACTTACACGCAGCATCAATGGTAAAAGTCGGTGTTTACATCTTTGCTCGTGCGATTATGTCAGCAGATGGTAATGTCCCTCATCTTATTGGTTGGGTGGGTATTACCATGGCGGTTATCACGTTGATTTATGGCTTTATGATGTATCTGCCACAAAAAGATATGAAACGCCTGTTAGCATGGTCAACCATTACTCAGCTCTCTTATATCTTTCTTGCATTATCTATTTCTATCTTTGGACCGCGTGAAGCGTTTGAAGGCGGTATCGCTTATATCTTTAACCATGCCTTCGCTAAAAGCTTGTTCTTCTTAGTTGCGGGTGCGTTGAGTTATAGCTGTGGTACTCGTATGTTGCCTCGCTTAAAAGGGTTAATTAACAAATATCCATTATTGGGTGTGGGTTTCTGTGTTGCCGCATTGGCAATCGCAGGTGTTCCACCAATGAATGGCTTTTTTAGTAAATTCCCAATTTTTGCCGCAGGTTTTGAACTGTCGAGTGTTTTCTGGGTGATGACACCAATTATGGTGCTAGTACTGATTGAATCTGTTGCTAGCTTCACTTGGTTTATCTACTGGTTTGGTCGTGTTGTTCCTGGCAAACCAAGTACAGAAGTTGCACAAGGGCAACCTGTTCCTATGGCAATGCAAATTGTGATTGGAATACTAATTGTGATGTCCTTTGCATCCAGTGTTATCGCAGTCACTTGGCTAGGATAAGGGAGATAAATCATGACTGGAGCACTTATCGTAAACAATTTGGCGGGGTTAATGATGATCACCTCGCTACTGGTAATTGGCGCTAAAAAGCCGATTGCTTCATGTTGGTTCTATGCATTGCAATCTTTCGTTTTAGTGATGATCTTCGTCACTTTAGCCAATACATTAGATGCTCACCAACTCACACTTTGGGCGATTACCGCCTTCTTTACTAAAGTTCTGCTTGTGCCACTTATTTTAGGATTTGCATTCCGTAAGTTATCCGATCCTAGTGCGAATATCAGTGTTATTAGCCCTGCACTTTTAATGTTGTTGGCTGCTGTTATCGTTATTTTAAGTTGGTTTGTGGTTGAGCCAATTCAAATACCAATGGTTGTTGATTTGAAACCTGCACTCGCAGTTTCTTTAGGACACTTTATGTTGGGTCTGCTTTGTATCGTGACTCAACGAAATATCCTAAAACAAGCTTTTGGTTACTGCTTAATGGAAAACGGCTCTCACTTAACACTGGCACTATTAGCGTGGAGAGCACCAGAACTGGTCGAAATCGGTATCGCCACTGACGCCATCTTTGCTGTGATTGTTATGGCAGTGTTGGCTCGTAAGATTTACCGCACGCTCAACACACTGAACGTGGATCAACTGACCGCGCTGAAGGGGTGAGGAGATGAACCAAACAACCATGTTAACAATTTTAATGTTTGCACCGTTGGTATTTTCAATACTGGCGTTTCTAAGTCCGTTATTAAAAGCGGGTGCGCGTCCTGTTGTGACGGGTATTCATGCTATTGGTATCACCGTATTGTTAATCGCTGCATTAGGGACTGTGGCAGATGTCATGTCTCATGGCGAAATATTGGCTGCTGCTAATTGGGTTCATTTAGATAGCCTAGGCGCATTATTCCTTACCATCTTAGGTATTATCGGCTTTTTAACGGGGCTTTATTCTATTGGCTATATGAATCACGAAGTGGATGAGGGTGAAATCTCAGTACGCACTTTGTGTAACTACTATGGATTCTTCCACCTCTTTTTATTCACCATGTTATTAGCAATCACGAGTAATAACTTGATCTTAATGTGGGCGGCCATTGAAGCAACAACCTTAAGCTCTGCATTCTTAGTCGGAATTTATGGTCAACGTTCTTCTCTGGAAGCTGCGTGGAAGTACATCATCATTTGTAGTGTGGGTGTGGCGTTTGGTCTTTTCGGTACTATTTTGGTTTATGCCAATGCCGCAAGCTTTATGCCTGATCCAGATCAGGCCATCTTCTGGACTGAAGTGTTGAAATATACAGACCAGTTAGACCCAACACTAATGCATTTAGCTTTTGTCTTTATTTTAATCGGTTTCGGTACCAAAACGGGTTTATTCCCAATGCACGCATGGTTACCCGATGCGCACAGTGAAGCGCCAAGCCCAGTCAGTGCGCTGTTATCAGCTGTACTACTGAATTGCGCGCTGTTAATCATCATTCGTTACTACATTATTATTGATGCGGCAATCGGTACTGAATTTACTCGTAACTTACTGTTAATCTTTGGCTTCCTCTCTGTTGCTATCGCGGCATTCTTTATTCTTATTCAGCGCGATATGAAACGTCTTTTAGCGTATTCCAGTGTGGAAAATATGGGATTAATTGCCGTCGCGTTAGGAATTGGCGGACCAATTGGCATTTTGGCTGCTTTATTCCACACCTTAAACCACAGTCTGGCGAAAGCACTGTTGTTCTGTGGCTCCGGTAACGTGTTATTGAAATACGGTACTCGTGATTTAAATGTCGTGAAAGGCATGTTTAAAGTGATGCCATTAAGTGCAGCTCTTTTTGCTGGTGGTGCTTTAGCGTTAGGCGGTATGCCTCCTTTCAACGTCTTTATCAGTGAATTTATGATTGTTGTAGCAGGTTTAGCTTCTCAGCACATTGGCTTAACTATCCTATTATTATTGTTATTGACTGTAGTATTGGGTGGGTTAGTTCGTATGGTGGCTAAAACAGTCTTTGGTCCAAAACCTGATGTTGTTGCTAAAGGTGAACTGGGAATTTTAACCACATTACCAATGGTCATTCTGATTGCTCTTATGCTGTTAATGGGAACTCACATTCCTAAGCCTGTCAGCGAGCTGTTAGAAAATGCCGCTAATATCGTGATGAATATTGATAAAAGTGAGTCACCTACTTATGCATGGCCAACGGCTTTAATCAGCAATCCATCCACATCGGTTCAGGAGATGTAACGTGAGCTACCAAAATTATGTCAGTAGAAAAGAGGGAAAAGAACTAGGTGGAGATTATGTTGCCAAAGTTCGTGAAAAGTTCCCATCAGCTGTTCTTGATGAAGAGCGACAAACCGCTGATCAATTGACGATAACAGTAAAAACGGAATCACTTCCTGAAGTGGTGGAATACCTGTATTACGGCTTAGGCGGTTGGTTACCTGTTTTATTTGGTAACGACGAACGTAGTTTAAACGGGGACTATGCTGTTTACTACGCATTATCAATGGAAGAGGGTGAAAAATGCTGGGTTGTTGTAAAAGCCCACGTTAGCCCAATCACTTTAGAATTCCCGTCAGTGACACCGCGTGTACCCGCTGCAGTGTGGGGGGAACGTGAAATCCGTGATATGTATGGTCTTATCCCAGTTGGTTTACCTGATGAACGCCGTTTAGTACTTCCTGATGACTGGCCTGAAGAGATGTATCCACTGCGTAAAGATGCGATGGATTATCGCCAACGTCCAGCACCAGCGACCGAAGTCGAAACTTATCCTTTCTTGAATGAAGGTAAGCAAGATGCGCGTGTTGTACCAATTGGCCCTATGCACATTACCTCAGATGAACCGGGACACTTCCGCTTATTCGTAGACGGTGAAAATATTGTCGATGCTGATTACCGCATGTTTTATGTTCACCGTGGTATGGAAAAACTCGCTGAAACCCGCATGGGTTATAACGAAGTCACATTCTTATCAGACCGTGTGTGTGGTATCTGTGGTTTTACTCACAGCGTGGCGTATGTGACTTCTGTTGAAAATGCGTTAGGCATTGAAGTGCCTCGTCGTGCGCATACTATTCGTTCTATCTTATTAGAAGTTGAACGCCTTCATAGCCATTTATTAAACATTGGCTTAGCTAGCCACTTCACTGGTTTTGATACTGGCTTTATGCAATTTTTCCGCATTCGTGAAAAATCAATGCAGATTGCAGAAATGCTGACTGGTGCGCGTAAAACGTATGGCTTAAACCTAATTGGTGGTATTCGTCGCGATATCTTAAAAGATCAGCGCCTGAAAACAATTCAATTAGTTAGAGAAATGCGTAAAGAAGTCACTGAATTAGTGGATATACTTCTGTCAGCGCCAAATATGGAACAACGTACTGTCGGCGTAGGTATCTTAGATAAGAAAGTTGCTCGTGATTTTAGCCCAGTAGGTCCAATGATCAGAGCGAGTGGCTTTAAACGAGACGTGCGTTTTGACCACCCATTTGCAGATTATGGCAATCTTCCACTAACTCTCTTTAGTTATGAAGGCGGCGACGTATTCTCTCGTGTGATGGTGCGTATTAAAGAAGTCTTGGATTCAATGGCAATGATTGAATATGCCTTAGATAATTTGCCTGAAGGCCCATTATTAACCGAAGGCTTTACTTATCAACCCTATAAATTTGCACTAGGCTTTACTGAAGCGCCACGAGGCGAAGACGTTCACTGGAGTATGTTGGGTGATAACCAAAAATTATTCCGCTGGCGTTGCCGTGCTGCAACTTATGCTAACTGGCCTGTATTACGCTATATGTTGCAAGGAAATACAGTCTCTGATGCACCGTTAATTATCGGTAGTCTTGACCCTTGTTATTCCTGTACTGACAGGGTAACGCTCGTCGATGTGAAAAAACGTAAATCTAAAACAGTTTCTTATAAAGAAATTGAACGTTACAGCATCGAACGTAAAAATTCGCCGCTCAAGTGAGGGAATGAACGATGTTAAAATTGTTTAAAACCATAATCAAAACAGGCGAAGCAACGACCAAATATCCATTTAAGCCTCTGGATTTACCTGATGGTTTCAGAGGAAAGCCTGAATATGATGCACAGCAATGTATTGTCTGTGGTGCTTGCACCGCAGCTTGTCCTGCTAATGCGTTAACGATGGAAACGAATTTGGAAACAGGCGAGCGTCATTGGCAATTATTTATTGGTCGCTGTATTTACTGCGGTCGTTGTGAAGAAGTTTGCCCAACAAGAGCGATTGTTTTATCCGATATGTTTGAAACGGCAGTGACTAAAAAGTCAGATCTTTATATTAAAGGGACTTTTAAATTATTGAATTGCCGTGAATGCCATCAACCATTTACGCCTAGAAAATCAGTTGAATATGCGATGGAGCTATTAGTGCAATCAGGTTGGGATGAGCAAACTGTAGAAGCGATGCGCCCACAATTTGAAACTTGCCCTGAATGTAAGCGTAAACATAACTTGTTATCTGATGGTCGTGAAAATATTAGTGTGGGCGAAATTGGGAGTACAATAAAATGAGTCTACCAGAAATTCCCATTAATCATCATGTTAGCCAACCGATCACCCTTGATGATCAGGTACAAAAGCTAAAACAGACATTGTTGAAAGATATTCAGCGTTCAGCTTATGTTTATCGTGTTGACTGTGGTGGTTGTAATGGTTGTGAGATTGAAATTTTCTCCGCAATTACACCAGTTTTTGATGCTGAACGTTTTGGTATCAAAGTGGTAGCCTCACCTCGTCATGCTGATATTTTATTATTCACTGGCGCAGTAACGCGCCAGATGCGAGTTCCTGCATTACGTGCTTATGAATCAGCGCCAGATCCAAAAATTTGTATCTCTTATGGTGCTTGTGGCTGTGGTGGCGGTATTTTCCACGATCTGTATTGCGTATGGGGTGGTAGCGAATCTATCGTGCCTATTGATGTGTGGATCCCTGGTTGTCCTCCAACGCCAGCAGCAACGATTTATGGTTTTGCTGTTGCATTGGGTTTGTTAGATCAAAAATTAAAAGGCGAATCACACATTGAAGTAGAAAATGAGAAAGCATCTCTAATTCTACCTTCTATTCCTCTAGATGCTCGAGTAATGATTGAGCGTGAAGCACGTCGTCTTGCTGGTTATTATCAAGGAAGACAAATCAGTGATCATTTTCTTACCTTATTAGAAGGTGCCACTATTCAAGAAGTGAATGGACGTGTTGATGAATGGCTACGACAAGCTAACGATCCTCGTTTATCAGAGATTGTAAAACGTCTGGTCTATTCATTAAGCCAAGGAGGAATTTATGCCTGATGACGCTAAAGTTTACTTTTGGTCACTAAGACAAAAGTTTGTTGATAGCGATGATGATATTCCTGAGCAAGCGCAACAGGTGATGTACTATTCGCTCGCGATTGGTCACCACGTGGGTATGATTGATTGTCTAAAAACAGAACTAGTCTGTCCTTTAGAAAAATATAAAGCATGGATTGATTTATTACCTGAAGGCGAAGCAAAACGCAAAATGCAGGGATTGCTGACATTTGGTGAAATCAATATTAACTCGGAGCATACTCACTTATTAGCGTTAGCATTTGATCCTATTATTAAAAATGACGATCCTATTTTTAGTGAATGGAGTCAAACGCTGATTAAATTACTGGGTGAGATCCACGCAGAACCTGCTATTTATTTGATTGTGAAGAGAAAACCATGAGTAAAGCAATGACAGCACCTAAAGTGGTATTAACGGTTGGCAACAGCATGATGGGCGACGATGGAGCTGGTCCTCTACTTGCTGAGTTAATGGAAGCAAACCCAATTGATGGATGGATTGTTATCAACGGGGGAAGTGCACCTGAGAATGTTTCTTACCAAGTAAGAGAGTTACAACCACAATGTGTTGTTATTGTTGATGCAGCTGATATTGGTCTGAACCCCGGTGAAATTAGGGTGATAGATCCTGATTATATAGCGGAAATGTTTATTATGAGCACCCATAATATGCCGCTGAATTTTCTTATTGATCAATTAAAAGATGATATCCCTGATATTACTTTTCTAGGGATCCAACCTGATTTAGTCGGTTTTTACTACCCAATGACGGAAGCCGTAAAAAATGCCGTTGACGAAGTTTATCAAGGTATCAAGTTTTGGCGAGTTGATTACTTTCCGGAGCTTGAAGTTTGTGATGAAGAAGATATCGAAGAATAAAAATAGAACAAGTATCCAAAGATTATAGATAAAAACTAAAACATCCGCTTTGCGGATGTTTTTCGTTAATGACACCTATATTACTCATTAAGAAGTAAGGTTGTGGCTAATAACATGCTTTTTATGCGCTAACCTTAATTTTTCCTTTAGTAATTTCTTTTAAAAAACAATCCTGCTTAACCTGTTCTTCATAGGGTATCTTAAAAGTTAATTATACTTATTCTTTATTAATAATGATTTTTACTTCAAATTAGCAAAAAAGTAACTTTTTACTTAGGCATAACGAGTGAATAGCAAGAATAGCTCCATATTGAGGCTGGTATCTTTGCTATCCTTGCCCAATATGTTCAGAACGAAAGTTGCTTATTAGAAAGAATAAAAGGTTGGTTATGTCTTCTTTTGTACCTCAATTAAGTATTGTGGTCGCCGTTTATAATGGCGAGAAGTTTTTATCAGAATTTTTTAATTATTTACAAGCGCAGAAACTACCAAGTTGGGAGCTTATTCTTGTTGATGATGGTTCTAACGATAATTCATTAAAATTACTTTATGAATGGAAGGATAAATTTCCTGATGTCACTATTTTGACACAAGAAAACCAAGGTGTTTCCGTTGCTCGAAATACAGGGTTTAAAATAGCTCGTGGCCAATATGTGGCGTTTCCTGATATTGATGATGTCATTGATGCCAGAATGTATCCACGTCTACTTGAAATCGCGCTTGCTGATGATTTAGATATTGCAACTTGTAATGGTAATTATGTCTATGCAGATGGGCGCCCTTCACGACCTATATTTCCATCTAACCGCTTACAGACAACAGATGTTTTAACGGAGCCTCAATGGCTTGAGCGTGCTCTTGAATCGAAAAAGTTTTTACATGTAACTTGGTTAAATATTTATCGTCGCGATTTTCTACTTGCTCATGGTTATTATTTTGAGCCAGGTTTACATCATCAAGATATTCCATGGACAACAGAAGCATTATTAACCGCTAAACGTGTTAAATATATTGATGAGCGTTACTACGACTACTTTATTCACTCTGAATCTGTTTCTCATAAAACACCTAATGATACTATTCATGTTAGAACAATTCATAATTACATGAAGATATTAGAGATGCTTGATGCTATTAATCAAAAGCATAAGGAAGCCACTAAAAATATCAATGCATGTTATTGGCAAATTGCAAAAGAAGGTTTAGGAATTATTCACTCAATCGGTTCTATTCAATCTATTGAAATTAAAAAACAAATAGTTAAAGAGTTTTTTGATAGAGGGATTTGGACACTTATCTGGCAGAATGCGAAAGATTTTAGATTGCGTTGGCGTTTAGG
Source organism: Proteus terrae (assembly GCF_003144325.1). Taxonomy (GTDB): domain Bacteria; phylum Pseudomonadota; class Gammaproteobacteria; order Enterobacterales; family Enterobacteriaceae; genus Proteus; species Proteus terrae. Next base: position 6,528 of record NZ_PENS01000012.1, on the reverse strand, counting down.
ACGACGCTATTTCAAATTAAAAAGAATATTAAATACATGATCACAAGAGGGCACAATAATGTGCCTTTTTTATTTTCAGTATAGATTAAATAAAAAGAAATAATTTAATTTCGTTAAAAAGTCACTTTATTTCGTTTTACGCTCACTAATAGATTCAATGATAAATATATAACTTATTTATTAGAAAAATACTGTGCACTTGCTAGAAGTTTGCCATAATGAGTATTACTGCTTAATAAAAGTTTATGTAAAATCAATAAACTGTCGAATATTATTCGAGTTGAATAAAAAAAATTATTATGATGCCACTGGTTTAGCCTTTATTTGTATTATCTGTACCAAGTTGCAGAACATCATAATTATCATTGTTATTTATCTTGTTTCAGCCTCTTCATCTTATTTAGATAGAGACTGATGATAAGTCGTATCTAAAAAATCGGAGAATGTTTTATGTCTATTCGGTTTGGTTGGCGTCAATCATTAGTAACGTTAACTTGTTTAGCCGCGTTAAGCGTCCCTTTTGCAACATCTGCTCAAACGTTGAAATTAGCGATTGGTGAAGAGCCAACGGAGGGTTTCGACCCAATGCTGGGCTGGAGTCATGGCAGTTATTTACTTCTTCATAGCCCATTGTTAAAGCAAAATGCGGATCTCTCTTGGTATAGCAATATGTTAAGTGACTATCAGCCAAGTGAAGATGGTAAAACATGGAAATTAACGTTAAAGCCAGATTTAAAATTCTCTGATGGTCTGCCACTTACAGCAAAAGATATCGCCTTTACCTATAACAATGCAGCTGCAAGTGGCGGTAAAGTGGATATGGGTAACTTCCTTTCTGCAAAAGCCGATGATGACTTACATGTCACTATTACATTAAAAGCACCGCAAAGTACTTTTGTGAACGTACTAGGCTCTTTAGGTATTGTTTCTGCTGATAAGTATGATGAAAAAACCTATGCACAAAAGCCAATTGGTGCAGGCCCTTATCGCATGGTCAGCTTCCAACCAGGTCAGCAATTAATTGTTGAGGCTAACCCCTATTATGCGGGACAGAAAAACGATTTTGAAAAACTGATTTTTGTTTTCCTTGATGAAGATGCCGCCTTTGCTGCTGCTCAAAGTGGGCAATTAGGCATTGTGCGCATTCCACCAGCAACGGCTGCAATCGCTAAGAATTTGCCCAATACCAAATTGTGGGAAAGAGCAAGTGTTGAAAACCGCGGTATTGTTTTCCCAATGGTAAAATCAGGTGAGAAAAACACCTTAGGTTATGATATTGGTAACGATATCACAGCAGATATCGCTATTCGTAAAGCGATTAACTATGCTCTTGATCGTAAATTGCTGTCAGAACAAGTCCTCGATGGTTATGCGGTTCCCGCGTATACCGGTGTAAAAGGACTACCTTGGGATCAAACTGAGACAGCATTTAAAGATGGTGATATTGAAAAGGCAAAACAAATTCTTGAAGATGCGGGTTGGAAACTGAATAAAAGCGGTATTCGTGAAAAAGACGGTTTAGAAGCAAAACTGACCTTATGGTATACCAGTGGTGATGCAACTCGTCGTGATTTAGCTGAGTCAATTCGTGCGTTAGTGCAACCTATTGGCATTCAAATGGATCTTAAATCAGGAAGTTGGGATACAGTAGAACGTTATATGCACTCGAATCCGACTTTATTTGGCTGGGGCAGCCTTGATCCAATGGAGCTCTATCATCATTACAGTGCTAATGCTGCCGGCGTTGGTTATTATAATCCGGGTTATTATAAAAATCCTGAAGTCGAAAAACATCTACAAGCTGCGCTTGATGCTCATACATGGCAAGAAGCGGTTCCTCATTGGAAAGCCGTTGAGTGGGATGGTAAAAATGGCGTTGGTGTAAAAGGTGATGCTGCTTGGGCTTGGCTGATGAATGTACAACATACTTACCTAACTAACCCTTGTGTTGATCTGGGTACAGGAACACCTGAAATCCATGGTTCATGGTCATTATTAAATAGCGTAGATACTTGGAAGTGGACTTGTCAGTAATACGTCAAAGTGCGGGTTTTTTCCTGCGATTACTCTGCCTGCTGTTGGTGACAACAGCAGGTGTTTTTATTTTATTAAGTTTTTCACCGATTGATCCCATTAAGGCCTATATCGGTAGTGATCTACTGAATGTTCCTCCAGAGCAATATCCTTTAATTGCGGCGCGTTGGGGAATTGATCAGCCTTTATGGATGCGATTTTGGCTTTGGTTTAGCCAAATCATTCAAGGGGATTTTGGCTATTCCATGTTGTATAACATGCCTGTTATTGATGTTATTCGTGAACGTGCAGGACCTTCGTTTATCTTGCTTTTTTCAGCATGGGTATTTTCAGGTGTTATTGGCGTTGTGATGGGATTAGTCGCAGGTCGATATCTTAATCGTTGGCCAGATAGAATTATCTCTACTTTATCTTATCTATTAGCCGCATTACCGACGTTTTGGGTGGGATTACTGCTGCTATCTCTGTTTTCTGTCACCTTACATTGGGCACCAATTTGTTGTGCATGGCCGATGGGAAGTAGTGCTGAAACAGCAACATTAAGCCAGCGTTTTTCTCATCTTATCTTACCTATGATTGCGCTTGGATTATTAGGTACCGGGAATATCGCTTTGCATACTCGTGCGAAAGTCGCTGAAGTGATGGGCAGTGAATTTATCCATTTTGCTAAAGCTCAAGGTGATAAAGGTTGGGCTATGATGCTATTTCATGTTCTACGTCATGCCATTACGCCAGCACTTTGCTTACAGTTTGCATCAATTGGTGAATTACTTGGTGGCTCTCTTTTAGCTGAAAAAGTATTTGCTTATCCAGGCTTAGGGCAAGCAACGGTTGATGCTGGATTACGAGGTGATATTCCTCTGTTAATGGGGATTGTTGTTTTCAGTACTATTTTGATTTTCTTTGGTAATAGTATTTCTAACATATTATTAAGACGTATTAATAAAGGAATTTTACGAGACTCATGATTTACGATCCGAACAAGCCTTTGCTACGACTTTTGTTAGTCACCCTCGCGTTAATTGGGTTAGTTGCATATGGTTTTTCTGTTTCTCACACTGATATCGTAATGGACTTTTTGGCTAGAAATCAGGCTCCGTCAGATCAATATTGGTTCGGTACTGATAACTTAGGCCGCTCTTTGTGGCTACGTTGTTTCCAAGGCATGTTAAGTAGTTTAAATATCGGTGTGACGAGTGCGGTTGTGAGTGGTGCAATTGCCTTAATTTTTGCAGGTATCTCCTCAATTAATCGTTATTGTGATTTTTTTGTAAGAGGCGTTGTTGATGCGCTTTTAGCATTACCTCATTTATTACTGTTGATTTTAATTTGTTTTACCTTAGGTGGTGGGCAACAAGGGGTGATTTGGGCTGTGGCATTAACCCATTGGCCTAAATTAGCTTTAATTTTACGAGGTGAAATTCAGCGTATTAGAGAAGCTGATTATGTGATGTTATCGCGTCGTATTGGTAATACGCCTTTTGAGTGTGTGAAAAAACACTATATTCCTATGCTGTTACCTCAGTGGATCGTAGGAACCTTATTAATGTTTCCTCATGCAGTATTGCATAGTGCAGCGTTGAGTTTTCTTGGTTTTGGTCAGGCAGCTCATGAACCTTCACTCGGCTTATTACTGGCCGATGCACTACGTTATTTAAGTACAGGCTCTTGGTGGATGGTGGTGTTTCCAGGGCTGATTTTGATGTGCTTAGTATTGATTTTTGATCAATTTGCTAAAGCAATGCAACAATTATGGTTAAGAGGGGCAGGATGTTAAGTTTTGAACAACTTTCCATTGATATCGCGCAATTTCGTTGGTTAGGAAAACGAAATTGGCAGCCGTTGCTAAAATCAATCTCACTGGATATTAAACCCGGAAAAATGCTGGCATTAGTGGGGGGCAGTGGTGAAGGAAAAAGCCTGTTATTACAAAGTGCGTTAGGACTTTTACCTGCCAACATGCGAGTTCGTGGTGCGATTAAATTGAATGGGCACACACTAAGTGAACGGGAACTGATTGCTTATCGTGGGAATACCTTTTGTTACATTCCTCAAGGTGTCAGTGCTCTCAATCCGTTGATCTGTATTGGTGATCAATTAAGTCGCTCTGCGCGTTTAAGTGGTGCAGATGTTTCGTCTGATGATATTGTACAACAGTTAGGGCTTTATCATCTTTCAGGCTCTTTGGTAAAAACGTATCCAGCAAAATTGTCTGGTGGAATGGCAAAACGCGTATTAGCCTGTAATGCAACACTCTCTAATGCACAGTATATTTTGGCGGATGAGATCACCTCATGGCTTGATGATGAACATGCATGCTTGTTATTAGGTCATTTAAGAGAGTTATGCAATCAAGGTAAATCAGTGCTTTGGGTTACACATGATTTAGCCTTAGCCGCAAGGTTTGCGGATACTATAGCGGTGCTTAATCAGGGGGAAGTTAACGAAGTCATTCCTGCTAATGTGCTTAATCGTCATGAAGGTAGTGAGTGGTTAAAGACACTCTGGAACGCATTACCTGAACAACAATTTATCAATACAAAAGAAGCATCACTTAATCCATTATAATATTGAGTTCTCAAGTTTTATTTTTATACATTTCATTTGTTATTTTTGGAGTTATCTTTATGCCACTTTTAGAGTTAAAACAATTATCTGTGGAGCAAGCAGGTAAGATGTTATGGCAAGATCTCTCCTTTTCGTTAGATGCGGGAGAGCGACTCGGTATTTCAGCGCCAAGTGGCACAGGGAAAACGACATTAGGTCGCGTTTTAGCGCAGTGGCAAGCACCAACTCAAGGTTCAATTCTTATTAATGGCAAACCATTATCTAACAAGGGTTATTGCCCTATTCAATTAGTTCCTCAGCACCCTGATAAATGTTTTAATCCCTTTCGAACAACAGGAGATAGCCTCCGAGATGCTTGGACGCCTGATGAAAGTTGGTTTGAAAAATTACGGATAAAGAAAGAATGGTTAACGCGTAGACCTAATGAATTATCCGGTGGAGAGCTTGCTCGTATTGCGTTATTGCGCGCGTTAGATCCTCGTACTCAAATATTGATTGCAGATGAAGTCACGGCACAGTTAGATGCACAAATTCAAGCTGATATTTGGCAAGTATTGATCGATGAAAGTCAGAAGCGCCCTTTAAGTTTGGTTATTTTTAGTCACAATAAAGCACTACTTGAGAAGGTTTCTACCAAAGTGTGGTGGGTTAATGAAGAAAAAAACAATTCTATTATTTCAAATTTGAATTATTCAATCAGTTAATAAAAAAGAGCTTCCTATATATTTTTATAGGAAGCCAAATAATACAGCTAAAATAAATTCCAAATGTAACAATAAGGAACTAGAAGCGATAAGTGTAACTTACACCAATTTGCATATCGTGATTGCGATAGGTTGTCATTTCCCAATTTGCTGATGTATTGACGGAAGATTGTTTATCAAACTGGTAAGTGACTCCAACATTGGCAAATGGGCGTTGTTTTACCTGTTTTTTATTTTCTGAATAATCAATTTGTTGTTGACCTAAATAGTCAATATGACTACGAAAATCCCCTTGATAATGCGATAAGTTCCACAGTAAGCCTGCTTTTGTATTAAGTATGAAAGAAGAACCTAATAAATGCTCCACACCCAATCCTATTTTGGCGAACAATGAATGCGTTTTAAGGGCATCATAGTGTGCTGCAAATTGGGCATTTTGAGTTTCACTATAAGCTGAACGTGAGATTTGATTAAAAGTAAGTCCTACAAATGGCGTTAACAGTAAGTTATTTGTTAATGAATATGGATAATAAGCTTTCAAATCAATATGATAACCTGAAATCTTAGCATTGCCTTTACCTGATTCAGTATTTGCTAATGCTGCTCTTTCAATAGAAACTTTACGATTTAAATAAGCACCTTTTAAAGAGAAATGCAGTGCATTATTATTTAGCTCTGCATTCAATGACGGCATTAAATCTAAACTAAAACCAATTAAAGGTAATGCATAGCCTTGATATTGATAACCTTTAGGTAATGAAGAATAGACATCAGTATCAATGGCAAGCCCTACAACTAATGGAATATGATTAATATCAAAACGATAAGCACCACTTAACCCAGTTTGTGTTGCATTGGCTTTATTTACATTTTGATAGTGTGTAAAACCACTAATACACGCTTTTTCAGTACCTACAGAGCAAGTTGCAGAAGCTAGGTAACGCAATTGACCTTGTTGCATATCTATAAGCTTATAGCCGTTTTCAGCCATTAATTGCATTGATTTATAAGTGCTTTCAATGTCGATAGGTTTGCTGATAATGATCGATGGTTTTGTTATTTCTTTCTCTTTTGCTCGTAGTTCTAATTCATCTTCTACTGGGATTAGTTCTTTGGCTTTTTCTTCGGCAATGTCCTTAGACTCTTCTTGAGTTTTCGCTTCTTTGGCCAAACGTTGTTTTTCTCTGGCTTCATCAGCCAAACGTTGTTGTTCTCTGGCTTC
>NZ_PENS01000011.1 GCF_003144325.1 Proteus terrae | reverse complement strand
TAATATTGATGGTGAAGCTAATATTGATGATAATTCTAAAAAATTAAAAAGCATATCGGCAAAATATTATTTTTAGTTAAATATTGATTTATCTTATATAACTTTGAATAAAAATAATGATATTAGCTGATAACGCTATGTTTTTAAAAGATCCCCGTATATTTTAAAAGCGTAATATATTGTAAATACTATAACTTTCTGGTTATATGGAGTTTCTCACTAATAAAATGAGGTTATCGAAAAGATAAGTTTATTAAATTGTAGTTTTACTTAATTTGGTGATATAAAGTAGTTTCCCATGTTAATAAGACAATATACTTAATGAATATAGCAGAACTTCTTGAGCAAATAGCAGAGAAAGGATGGTGTGTATGGGATGATTTCCTTACACCTGAGGCTGTTCAACAACTACGAGCTTGTTTTGGTGACAACGCACAACAAGCTCGTATTGGGCGTCACGAAAATCGGCAGGCAGAGACGGCGATACGCAGTGATAAAATCAGTTGGTTAGAACCAGAAATGGGAATACCTGTTCAGCATTATTTAATGCAAATGGAGTCTATTCAACGTGCTGTAAATCGTGAGTTTTTTCTTGGCCTTTTTGAATATGAAGCACATTTTGCTTGTTATGAAAAAGGCGCTTTTTATAAAAAACATCTGGATGCGTTTAAAGAAAATGTAACTCGGCGATTAACGACTGTATTGTATCTTAATGAGGATTGGAAAAAAGAAGATGGCGGCGAGTTAGTTATTTATGATTTGGACGATAATAAACTTGCAACAATGGCTCCTAAAGGTGGGCGTTTAGTTGTTTTCCTTTCAGAACAGTTCCCTCATGAAGTACTTCCTACTAATAAAGAGAGAATAAGTATTGCAGGATGGTTTCGTGTGAATGGTGTAAGAGATAATTTTCTCGATATAGCTAGTTAAAAAATGCAATAAAATGCTGTTGTCATAAAGTTGTTTTTAATATTTTATTATAAAACTGCTTTAGAAGATAAGTAGCATGGGATTAGGCGCGTTTCTTATATTAAGTAAAGACTTAATAATAAGAGCGCGCTTTTTCTGTTTTAAGCGGTTAAAGATAGTAAAATTAATATTAACAATAGATGAGAAATGACGAAAAACGTTGATTTTCTTACCAGTAAAAGCACAATAACGCGAAACTTTTTAGGATAAAAATACAATGAATGAATTCTCAATAGTTTGCCGACTTTTAGGCACATTATTTCAACGTGACCCTAAAGATCCTATTTTATCACCAATTATTACAATGATTGGTGAGGGGAAACTTAGTCAGCTATGGCCATTAGAGCAAGATGAGCTCTTTAATACATTAAAAAGCAGTGTTAAAGATTTGGATATTGTTGAAGCTGATTATCAATCCCTTTTTGGTGGCGAAGCGCCAGCTGTATCTGTTTATGCCCATGATTATGAAAAGATCAAAGAAGACGATATTCGTCAATTTTTAGTCACAAGGGGTATGCCTGTTACTGATAATGCAACAGACAGCTTTGGTGCTTTATTACTTGCTGCTTCATGGCTTGAAGATAATTCAGCGGAAGATGAAGTATTAGCTCAAATACAATTATTTGATGAATATCTGCTGCCTTGGGCTGGCGCATTTTTAGGTAAGGTTGAAGCTCATGCAACAAGTGGCTTTTATCGTACACTAGCAGGTATTACCCGTGGTGCATTATCAGCATTACGTGAAGAACTCTCTGATGATGAAGAGAGTGATGAGACAGAAAATATGTAAGCTGAGTAATATAAATATTTCTTTGTAAAAGTATTTTTTTATTCATAAAAAAGGCAAACCATTGGGTTTGCCTTTCTCATTAATGACGATAAATATTTTTAATCAACTCGCGTAACTATTAGAGTTGGATGACGAATTTACCCGGTTTAACTTCAATTCCTTTAGCCAGTTTAAACGCGGCAGCTTCAGCACTGTTTTTTTCTGGGTTAAGAACATAAACAGGGTGGTTATCAAAGTAAGTCGTAATAGTTGTATCTAAATAAGGTTTTAGTGCCACAACTACTGCATCCATTTTTTCTGGAGAGACTTTGTAACTATCAATAGTCATTGATTTTATGTATATCGCCCCTTTATCAGCTTGATAAAAAGGTTGGCCTGATAACGTAAGCTCAACTTTAGCGCTTGTCTTACCAAAGAATGAATTAATTATCAGATCAGTTGTACCAGAAAGACTTATTTTACCTGGCTCAGTACGACCAATTTGAATAGAAAGATTGCTTAATTTAATATCAGCAGATACAACCTCATCTTCACCAATATGTTTCTGAAGATTTATCTTTTGACTGATATAGTCATTGATGAGGTTTTCACTCACATCAAATTGCTTGAGCTGTTCACACCCTGTGATTAAGCTTGTTAATACTAATATACTGGTTAGAAAAATTGCTTTCATAAACACTCCTTGATCATTGATAACTAAGAGTTTACCTGATCTCTAGGGAGTAAGCATGGCTGTTTCTATTTTTTTACGATTAAATTGGCGATGTAACGCATAAAGTGTTATTAAACCTACAGTTCCTAGTAAGAACCAAGGTAATTCAGGCATATCGAATTGATTACCTAAATCATACATCCATCCGCCACCTGTATATCCAATAGCTCCCCCAAATGCCAAGCCTAAGCGGCTAAAACCCATATAACTACCACGAGCGCGAGGGTCAGCAAGTGATGCACTTAATGTTTCGCGTGCAGGCTCTGCTGTAATAGTACCAAGATAAAACAGGCCAATAATAAAGAAGATACTTTGTAATGAATGGATCATACCAACAGGGAACATGCTGATGCTCATTAAAAATAAGCCAGCCATTAAACGCTGTTCTAATTTGAAACGTTTCTCACTCCAGCGAGCAATAGGATAAAGCAAAGTTAACGAAAGCAGAGCTTCGATGGCATACATCCATTTTACTGCCGTTGGTGTACCCGCAATATCATTGACGATAATAGGAAACATCAACATAACTTGAACAGATAATACAAAATAACCTGTCAGTGTTAAGACATAGCTGACAAAGCGCTTATCAAGGAATACTCGTTTTAGCCCCTCTTTAATTGGTGTTCGGGTTGTTGAGATACGATAAGCAGGTAATAACCAAGCATTAAATAAGGCTGCGATAACAAAAACACCCGCACCAACCCAGCACACTAAATGAAAATCATACTGTAATAGCCAACTACCAATGAGTGCACCAATAACGGCACCTGCACTATCTTGCATTAATAATAAAGAATAAAAACGACCGCGTTCATAAGGGCGGGTTAATTTTATAACCAGCGCTGTGCGAGGTGGATCAAATAAAGTTCCACCTAATGCGGATAAAATGCAAGATAACCAAAGTATCCAGGGTTGATCTGCCATTGCCATTAAAGCAAAACCTAAAGCTCGTAATAACATGCCTGTTATTATCATTGGTTTTGCACCAAAACGGTCTGCAATGGCGCCACCAAAAATGCCAAGGCCTTGTTGTACTAATTGTCTAAGCCCTAAAGCAAAACCGACAATAACACCAGCCCAACCTAATTGTTCGACGAAACGAATAGAAATAAGCGGAAAAACAACGAAAAAACCTAGGACAACTAACATATTGTCAACTAGGAGGAAGTATTTACCCAAAGTACGGGCTTGTGTTACCAGCGCCATTACTCACCATCAATAAGTAAATAATTTAAATAAGATAAGGGGGGAATGAAATAATTTATTTCTTCGACTATTCTGTCTCTAAATGTGCATAATTCCTAGTAAATTAAAGATGATATTTTTTTATTAAGGTTAGTGGCAGAATAAGAAGAGTTGCTTCAGAATTAGACTTATTTATATCAAAGGATAATGAGATCGTAATGTTTGGTTATCGTGGCGGAATTCCTAAAATTCGTTTTGAAACACAAAGAATAGTCATTCGTTTGGCATACGAGCGAGATGCTGAAAGATTGGCTGATTATTATACATTAAATCGTCGTTTTTTAATTCCGTGGGAACCTGTAAGAGATAAAACACATTATATACCCTCTGGTTGGGAACACCGTTTACAATATATGAATGAATTACACCGGCAAGAAAGTGCTTTTCATTTTCTGCTGTTGACACAAAAAGAAGATGAAATTATTGGTGTCGCTAATTATAGCAATGTTATGCGTGGTGCTTTTAATGCCTGTTTTTTAGGCTATTCAGTCGGTGAAAAATGGCAAGGCCAAGGTTATATGTCTGAAGCTTTAACGGAAACACTTCGTTATATGCAACGGCAGCAGGGAATGCATCGTATTATGGCGAATTATATGCCCCATAATTTACGTAGTGGAAACTTATTAGCTAAACATGGTTTTGAACGTGAAGGATATGCCAAAAACTATCTGCAAATTAATCAAGAGTGGCGAGATCACGTACTGACTGCATTAACAACGCGAGCTTATTTTAAACGTTAATATTGGTCATTATGGAAGGAAAGCACTGTTTATAATTATATTAAAAACGTCGTTACGTCAGTGCTTTTAGCCTCTTTTTTAATGATAACCGTAATATTTAATAAGTCATCTGATCCGTTTTTTTTAACATATAGTACCAATGCTGAATATGGAAAATAGACTATGTTAAGCGTGAGGACTCTTCTTTTTCAATATAAAATCTATTCTTTCGATACAAATCAAGCGCACCTTCATAATGAGTATCGACATAAAGTGATAAATACGCTTTTTTCAGAACATCTTTACTATATTAGGTTATCCACTCAAGTATAGCGTGGGCAATACCGTGTTTTTGATATGGTGATAATACGGCAATATGTGCCAAGTAAACTTCATTTTTATTTGGCGTATAATCAAATAAAGAAAAGAAAATCTTTTGCTTAATATGATGAATAATACCAAAACGCCAATAATCTAAGGATGGTGTTTTAATAAAGGGATTTGCAATAAAGTCGTTTTCTTTTATTACTAAACAAAATGTTGCGATAATTTTTCCATTATTAGTGACAACAAATTGTTGGCTATTTTTTTACAGGCTAATGAATTCCAAATAGCTTCTAATTGCTGACGCTGATTAGGATTAGTGCTATCAATATTAAAAGCATTTAATTAAAAACGAAATGCGTGTGCAAATAATTGAATAATTTCAGGAATATCTGAAGTCTCTGCAACACGAAGCTGATAGTGTTCATTAAGTAATTGCATGATATCGTTACTCTGCAATAATAGGGTTAACTTTTTAGACTGTTTGGTCTAGTTTTTTTGTAGACTAATCAGTCTAATTTATTTTGTCCAGAGATTTTTAATGTTATGAACAAGACTGTTACTGAAAAACAAAAAGTGAAAATGAAGCATATTATTGATGCTGCAATACGTTGCTTTGCTGTAAAAGGTTTTCACTCCACATCAACAGCAGAAATCTGTCGTGAAGCCGGTATGAGCCCAGGAAATGTATTTCATTATTTTCCGAATAAAAATTCGATTATTGAAGCGATAGTATTAGAAGATGCACAGCTATTTGACGATATTTTTTGTCGCTATGAAGCTGAAGAAGGGTGTATTCAGGCAATTATCGATTTAATGAAGGAAATTATAGAGCTCTATAATCAACCGGAATATGCACGTATTAGCATTGAAATTTTTGCTGAGGCTTCACGTAATGCGAGCATTCACGAGATTTTTATTGAAAATGAAAGAAACAACAAACAGCGTTTGATTGCAATGCTGAAAAACGGTATTAAAAGAGGGCTGATAGACTCAACACTTGAGCCAGAAAAAATTGCAACATGGCTGTTAGTTATCGCAGATGGTTCAATGAGAAGAAATATTATTGATCCTGAATTTAATGAAAGAGAGAACAAAACTATGCTGGAAGTGATGTTGAGAAAAATGCTCACAAAGCCATAAGTTGCTATTTTTTAATCGCTTTGGTTAGTCGTAGATAAACAGAGTCAGTGTATTCTTAGCTAATTGAAGATTGATTTTTCGATGTTAGAGACGGAGTATAGTCCCTTTCTTTTTATTCCATTCAACAAAAATTAGAATAACTTTATGAATTTACTTAAATCACTCGCTGCAGTGAGTTCTATGACCTTATTTTCACGGGTACTAGGATTTATTCGTGATGCAATTATTGCGCGTATTTTTGGTGCAGGTATGGCAACTGATGCCTTTTTTGTTGCTTTTAAATTGCCAAACTTATTACGTCGTATTTTTGCAGAAGGAGCATTTTCTCAAGCATTTGTTCCAATTCTGGCAGAATATAAAAATCAGCAAGGTGAGGAAGCAACGCGAACTTTTATTGCTTATGTTTCGGGTATGCTGACGCTTATTTTAGCCGTGGTCACTGTGATTGGTATTATTGCTGCGCCTTGGGTAATTTATGTTACAGCACCGGGTTTTAGTAGTTCACCTGATAAATTTCAATTAACGACTGATCTATTACGGATCACTTTTCCTTATATTTTTCTTATTTCATTAGCTTCATTGACGGGCTCTATTTTAAATACTTGGAATCGGTTTTCAGTACCAGCTTTTGCACCGACGCTCCTCAATGTCAGCATGATTTTTTTTGCTTTAGTGGTCGCCCCATATTGCAATCCTCCTATTATGGCCTTAGCGTGGGCTGTTGTTGCGGGAGGAATATTACAACTTGGGTATCAATTACCACATTTGAAAAAAATCGGTATGCTTGTTTTACCGCGCGTCTCATTTAGAAATAGCGGTGTTTGGCGTGTAATGAAATTGATGGGGCCTGCTATTTTAGGTGTTTCAGTTAGCCAAATATCATTGATTATCAATACTATTTTTGCTTCCTTTTTAGTTTCTGGTTCTGTTTCCTGGATGTATTACGCAGACCGCTTGATGGAGTTACCGACAGGGGTATTAGGGGTTGCATTAGGTACAATCTTACTTCCTTCATTATCTAAGAGCTTTGCCAGTGGCAATACTGAAGAATATAGAAAACTGATGGATTGGGGGTTAAGACTGTGCTTTTTATTAGCACTGCCTTGTACTATTGGTTTAGCGGTACTATCAGGGCCCTTAACTGCATCTTTATTCCAGTATGGTAATTTTAACGCTCATGATGCATTAATGACACAACAAGCGCTAATTGCTTACTGTGTTGGACTAATGGGGCTGATTATCATAAAAATCTTAGCGCCAGGTTTTTATTCTCGTCAGGATATTAAAACACCCGTAAAAATTGCGATTGCCACATTGATCCTCACACAATTAATGAACCTTGCATTTATTGGTAGCTTAAAACATGTGGGCCTTGCTCTTTCAATTGGTATTGCGGCTTGTTTCAATGCTTCTATGTTGTTTTGGCAAATCCGTAAGAAAGATATCTATCAGCCTTTAGCCGGTTGGCCAGTGTTCTTATTGAAACTTGTTATTGCACTTGCCGTAATGGGTGCTGTATTAGTTGGAATGTTGTGGGTCATGCCAAGTTGGGATATTGGCAGTATGCCAATGCGTATATTACGCTTGTTGTTGGTTGTAGTCGTCGGAGCAGGGAGTTATTTTGTTGCGCTGTATGTATTAGGTTTTAGGCCTCGTCATTTCTCACTACGTGCGTTATAACTGAAAACAGAGACTCCTCGCTTTTTGTATAAACGCGAGGAGTTGCAAAATTAACAATGTTTTTATCAACACAACTCTCCCCATCTAGAATCTTTCTCTATTTTTAGACTATTTATAATGCCACATTGATCACACTTCTAGCATTTAGTTACGCGAATTCAGTGACTCTTAAAAAGAAAAAAAGAAGCAAAAAATATTTTTCTTGCTCTTTTTTTTATTAAATTTTTTTTCCAATTTTTAAATGATTTATACAGTTTTTAGGCATTGGAACACACTTTTTAATGGTTATTAATAAATTTTTCTAAACATTAATCATATCGAATATCTTTAGACAATTTGTTTACTAGTAATGGGATTCTACATAAAGTAAAAAAATAGACACTATATTCTAAGCACTTATGGTTTGACGAATTATCTTTTTTTAGATAAACTCTCTTGTGTTGTATGGGTTTAAAAATTGACACATCTGTTAAATATTTCTTACTTAATGATGAGATATTGCAAATATTTCAAAATATTGCAGTATATTTTAAAATATTTGATTTTTTTGATTTAAGACATATTATTATTTCTTTATTCAGGTAGATTAACCGTGACTGTAAAGTTATTTGCTTGTTATCGTTCAGTACTACTGAAAGTGATCATATCTATTTTGTCTGCGCTTCGAATAGGTAACACGATTGCTGGGGATAAGCAGTAAACAATAAGTCGTGTGAATAATGAAATTAATGCTAAATCTATTTTTAATAGATAATTAGATTACTGAGAATTCAGTATGGTACACTAATTATTGCTTTCATTTGTCCGCCGTTGTTTTCTGTTTTTCCCTCTCTTTTCTATTCCTTCTCAATGTTTCTTGTTTTTTCATTAATAGCTCAATAACTCAAATATTTTTCCATTTATTCGTTATACTCAAGTCAGTTACAAGGCATGTTTAGTTTCTAGTTTAATGACTACTAAATAATCGACTAACGATTGTTAGTAAAAATAAAAATAAAAGAGTGTCAAGGAGTTACTATGAAAAAAGCACTTATCCTTTCTGTATCTTTAGCTACATTGTTTCTTGCAGGTTGTACTGCTGATGGAAAAATTAAAACTTCAAGACTAACTCCAGTGAATTGTGTGGGCGTTTTTGATAAAACAAATGAGAAAGTTAGCTTTACAGCTAAAGATGTTGACCAGCGCTTATACAGCCCCGATAAACCTATTGATAGCGTTGATGGTTGGATTGAGAGCAAAGATATTTCAGGATTATTGTGCCAGGATGTTATTACGGCTAACGAAGATTAATTATTCAGTCGTATTGGAAGTTTGATTGAGCAAATTTTTTATAAGTTATATTGGCTAAATAATTTAGAACTGATAAATAAAAAAACCGATGGTGAATTGCCATCGGTTTTTTTATCGCTGTTATTTGAAAACAGAGATGAATTACATTCTATCTACGGTTTCAATGCCTAAAGTATCTAAACCTTGTTTTAAGGTTCTCGCGGTTAAACGAGCCAGTTTTAAACGGCTTTGACGAGTGTTTTCATCTTCAGCAGATAAGATAGGGCAGTTTTCATAAAAGCCAGAGAAGGTTTGTGCAAGATCATAAAGATAAGCACACATAACGTGAGGTGTTCCTTCACGGGAAACTTGCATAATGGTTTCATCAAACTGGACTAAACGTAATGCAAGCTGTTTCTCATGAGATTGTGTTAGTGCGATAGGTTGTGTTAACGCATTTTCATCAATTTCTGCACGTTTGAAGATTGAAGCAACACGAGTATAAGCATATTGCATATAAGGTGCTGTGTTACCTTCAAAACTTAACATCAGATCCCAATCAAAGATGTAATCTGTTGTACGGTTTTTTGACAAGTCAGCGTATTTAACAGCGCCGATACCCACAACGCGAGCAACATTATTTAACTCGTCTTTATCCATATCTGGATTTTTTTCAGCGATTAATGTACGCGCTCTTTCTTGAGCTTCATCAAGTAAATCGGTTAAACGAATAGTGCCACCAGAACGAGTTTTAAATGGGCGACCATCTTTGCCTAACATCATACCGAACATATGGTGTTCAAGTGACATTGAATCAGGGATGTAGCCTGCTTTACGAACAATCGTCCAAGCTTGCATTAAATGCTGGTGCTGACGAGAGTCAATATAATAAAGTACGCGATCAGCGTGTAATGTTTCGTGACGGTATTTTGCACAAGCGATATCAGTTGTTGTATATAGGTAGCCACCGTCTTTTTTCTGAACGATAACACCCATAGGTTCACCTTCCTTGTTTTTATATTCATCAAGGAAAACAACCGTTGCACCTTCACTTTCTACTGCAAGGCCTTTTGCTTTTAAATCAGCAACAATACCCGCTAACATTGGGTTATAAAGACTTTCCCCCATAATGTCATCTTCGGTTAATGTGACGTTAAGGCGTTGATAAGTTACTTGGTTTTGTTGCATAGTGATATCAACTAATTTACGCCACATTGTACGACAGTATTCATCACCACTTTGTAATTTCACAACATAATTACGGGCACGCTCTGCGAACACTTCATCTTCATCATAGTGTTTTTTCGCTTCACGATAGAACTCTTCAAGATCAGATAATGCCATATCAGCGGCATTTTCATTTTGTTTTTTCTCCAAATACGCAATTAACATACCAAATTGCGTACCCCAATCACCAAGGTGATTGGCACGAACAACATTATGACCTAGGAAAGATAAAGTACGCGCACTTGCATCACCAATAATGGTTGAGCGTAAGTGGCCAACATGCATCTGTTTTGCAACGTTCGGAGATGAATAGTCGATAACAATAGTTTGAGGCTCAACGGGTGTTACGTTTAGATGTTCATCTGCTAACGCGTATTCAGCTTGCATTGCAACCCACTGTGGAGATAAAAAGATATTGATAAAACCCGGGCCTGCGATCTCAACTTTATCTGCAACATCTGTAATATCGAGCTTTTCTAGGATCTTTTCTGCGAGTTGTCGGGGTGGGATCCCCATTTTTTTTGCAGCTCCCATGACACCATTTGCCTGATAGTCACCAAATTGTACTTTGGCTGACTGACGGACAAGAGGTTCGCTATCAGCGGGTGCACCAGCAGCACACATTGCCACACTGATTTTTTCTGAAAGAAAAGCCTGAATATTCACCGGGTTACCTTAAATTATTGAGAAAATAAAACCTGACGACAAAAGTCTGACAGGTTTCTTATAAAGAATTAGGATTAACCTTGAATTTATAACATATTCCGGCTAGAACATGCTACCATCTCGGCCTTATCTTTAAGGTTTTTTCTCTGTTTTTTCATTAAGGTTATTCAAAATGGTGTTATTTTCTTCAATTCCTCAATTAAATGATTTAACTCACGAGCTTTCTTTGTTTGAAGAAAATATGACATTATTTGCCGATACTCTGGGTATAGATTTATCACTCTATCTCACGGATCATGTATCGTTACGTTGTCACGATTTAACATTAGCAGAGCAGTGGCGAGCAGGGTTAAGCCAGTGTGGAAAGTGTATTTCTGATAATGTGATTAATGGGCGGCCAATATATCTATTTCAATTAGAAATACCATTAACTATTTTAAATCAATCAGTTTCAATCGTTGAGTTGCCTTTTCCCACAAACAAAAAATATGAATACCAAGGTTGGGAGCATATTGAGCAAGTGATCTCTGTTGAACCCGATGATTTAGTGAATAAAGTTATGTCATTTTTACCTCAAACGCTACCTGAGAGTGTTAGCTTAAAAATCAGTGAACCTAAAGGTGAGAAAGAGCGTTTACCTAATCCAACCGTGGCTATTTCTAATGGAAAAGTCACGGTGAAGTATCATCCTTATTCGTTACTTGAAATCGTAGAAAGTGAGTGTTGAGCGACACTTTCAGAAAATAGTTTGCTTGTGTCAGCACAAAATTCTGATGGCGGAATTGAATGAATAACGAGATTCGACAACTATTGTTAGTAATCGCTAAGAAATGATATTTATTTTCTGATTACTTTCTTTATATTAAGGATGGAGAGGGATGATATGGCTACGTTGGAGATTTGTTGTTTTGGCGCTGAATGTGCGTTGGTAGCAGAACGAGCAGGTGCAGACAGAATAGAACTGTGCACGAGTCCGGCAGAAGGTGGTATTACGCCAAGTTTTGGAATGCTACGACAAGTCAGAGATCTGGTTCGTATTCCCGTTCATCCTATTATTCGCCCTCGTGGTGGCGATTTTTGTTATACACAAGCTGATTTTTCAGCAATGAAAAATGATATTAGTTTGATCCGTGATATGGGGTTTTCAGGGGCAGTTGTTGGCCTTTTAAATGAAGAAGGGCATATTGATTTGCCTAAAATGGAAATTTTAATGGAGCTTGCAGGCCCATTAGCTATTACTTTTCATCGCGCTTTTGATATGTGTATTAATCCATTGTTGGCGCTAGAACAACTGACTCAACTAGGTGTTTCTCGTATTCTAACGTCAGGACAACAGGCAAACGCGGAATTAGGTTTGCCGTTATTACGAACGTTAAATGAAAAAACACAAGGTCCTATAATTATGGCGGGGGCTGGTGTAAGACTTAGTAATATCCAAAAATTCCTAGATATGGGATTAAAAGAAATACACAGTTCAGCAGGAAAAGTGGCACCTTCAACTATGATTTATCGTAAAGCTGGTGTAACAATGAGCTCAGACAGTGAAGTGGATGAATTTACGCATTACTGTGTGGATGAAGATACGGTTGGAGCGATGAAGGATATTATGAGTATTCATGCGCCATTAGCATCTTAATTAGCACAAATTAAAGATTTTAGAACTGCGCCTTTATGGCGCAGTTTTTTATATAATCTCGTCTAATAACAACGTATGTGTAATACCACAGCGTTCCACAAAAGCTTCATCATGCGAAACTAGTAATAATGTACCCTGATATTCAACGAGCAAATTTTCCAATAGTTGTTTGGACTCGATATCAAGGTGATTATCTGGCTCATCAAGTAATAATACCGCAGGTGGTTTTGGACTATGTGTTAAAGCCAATAACGTTGCTTTTAATTGCTCGCCACCACTTAGCTTTTCAAGCGGTAGTAAAGATTTATCACCTCTAATTCTCAACATTCCAAGACGTGTCCGCCATTGCTCGATAGAAATGGCGGGCTGATATTGATGTAGTGCTTGTGCAACAGGCAATGTTTTATCAAGTAAAGCAAGGTGTTGATCGAGATAGCAATAGTCTTTGTTTAGACGAAACTCACCAGAAAGTGGTGCAATTTGTTTGATCAAACATTTTAATAATGTTGATTTTCCACACCCATTCTTACCCTTAATATGCCAATGTTCATTACCGTAAGCTGAAAATGAAATAGGGTGCTGATAACCATAGGGAAGTTGAAGATTATCAACAAATACATTTAAACGGTGACCATCACTTTGATAATTCAATACTATTTTTTGTTGATGAACATGTGATTTTTCCTCATCGACACCTTGTTTTTGAGATTGCATATCATCAATTACGCGCTGATGACGCTTTGCAACCGCTGATTGTCTCTGTTCAGCCCGATTTGTCTGCATATCCAATAAAAGTAAACATTGAGAGCCACTTTGCCTAATTGATTCGCCTTGTCGTTTCCGTTGTGCCGCTTTTTGCAATGTGGCTTGTTGTTGGCGTTTTTCATTTTTAATTTGGCTGTTTAGTCGTTCACTTGCGGCTTCCAATGATGCTATTTCTGTACTTTTTTGTGCCTCATATAAAGTATAATTTCCTCCATATTCAGATAAACCTTTCTCACTTAATTCAAGAATAGTGTCTGCATATGAGAGCAAGTTTCGACTGTGACTAACAATAAGAGAGCCAGCTTTGTGCTGGGCTAATTGTTTTATTAGCCATTGTTGTCCTTGATAATCAAGATGATTATCTGGCTCATCTAAGAGCAGAAAGCTCTGCTCGCATAAAAAAGCACGACAAAGTGCTAAACGAGTTTGCTCTCCACCACTTAGATGTGCAATAGGGGTATCTAATGCGACTGGGAGTTGTGCTGAATCTAATAAATTCTGCCACGTAACCGGAAGTTGCCATTTGCCATCGAGTAACTCAATATCTTCTAATGTAGCAATACCTGCATCAACGCGTTGGAATGCTTGATAAATTTCATGAATATCTAACGCTTGAGCAAGTGTATCGCCTTGTAATCGGGTTAATTGATCAACGTGAACAAAAGGCATATTCCAATTAACTTGACCTGATGTTGGTAATATTTTTTGTGCTAATAATCTTAATAGTACAGATTTTCCTTTACCATTATGACCGATTAATGCATTTTGCTGACAAGCCAATGAGCGAGTTAATGGTGGAAAAAGAGCTTGTTGATTAAATTCAATAGTAAGTTGTGAGAAGTGACAGGCTATTGTCATATTAATACCTCCTAAACAAAATAGGTGGCAGACAGCCGTGATCTTTTTTAGATGCGACGAAATAAATTATTGTCTGCCAGTAACAGAAAATAAATACTCAAAAAGGTATTTGAAAAAATTTTCTGGCAGAATTTAATTCATCGTAGGGAAGTGCCTTCTTAAAAATAAAATAGGATAGGGAATGTGACGTGCTCATTATAGCGATAAACATGCCTAGATCAATAGATGATTAACGTCGTGATCCGCGTGTTGCTTTTTCTCTGTTATAACTAAATTTAATTTTTCTATAAAGAGGTGAAAACATTGTAATTGTCAGAAAAATAAAGGGAATGGTATATAAAAGTGTTCCTAACGCCATACCAACATGAGGTGCATTAAAATATTCACTATGTGAGGTGATTAAATTTAAGTAATTTACTTTATCTAAATATTCAGGTGTTAATCCACCATAAGGAACAATAAAGCGAATTATTGCAATTAAGAAGATGCAAAATAGAAAAGTTAGAATAAGTGATTTTAAAACATTTAGATTGATATAGAAAAAAGGATATCTCTATAAGATACCCTTTTTGTAATGATTATCTGTAACACACTTAAAATAAATAAAGCCTAGGGTTTAGTTGCAATTAATATCGCCCGTTTAGGTGCGGGATAACCTTCAACTGTTTTTGTTTTATCATTAGCATCTAAGAATGCATCTAATGAATCCGTCACCATCCAATCTGTTTTGCGTTGTTCATCAAGAGAGGTTGTGTTTTCATCAACAATGCGTACATCTTTAAAGCCACATTTTTCTAGCCAAACTTTCAGCATTTTTGCAGATGGAATAAAGTACACATTACGCATTTGAGCATAACGTTCTCCCGGGATCAGGCATTGGAATTCATCACCATCAACAACGAGGCTTTCTAATACTAATTCGCCACCAGAAACTAATTGGTTTTTTAATTGCCATAAATGATCGAGAGGTGAGCGGCGATGATAAAGTACCCCCATAGAGAATACGGTATCGAAGGCATTTAATTCTGGCATTTGTTCAATACCAACAGGAATTAAATGTGCGCGTTGGTCATTACCTAATAATTTTCTGACAGCTTCAAATTGACATAAGAAAAGTTGAGTAGGGTCGATCCCAACAACAAATTCTGCGCCTTCACCTAGCATGCGCCACATGTGATAACCACTGCCACAACCAACATCTAAGATTAAACGGCCTTCAAGTGGTGAAAGATGGGGTAAAACACGATCCCATTTCCAATCTGAGCGCCATTCTGTATCGACATCGACGCCATAAAGTGAAAATGGACCTTTACGCCACGGCATTAAATTTTTTAAAACGTTGCTTAATCCCAGTTGCTCGCCTGCGCTTAACGCTGGTGTATGTTGAGCAATTACGCCATTCTTCAAATCAATCTCAGTAGGGGTTATCTCAGGTAAACCATCGAGCATTCTTTCCCATGAGGAAAAGTGACCGTGTAACGCATTTGAGCGCCATTCTGATAATTGAGCAGGTAATGTATCTAACCAATGAAATAAGCGCTCATCTTGCGCAATAAGTTGATAAAACGAGCCAAAATTAATCATTAATTATTGCCTTTAATCGCTAAAAGAGAGCCGAAATTAAAACATTGGAACCAAACTTCCGCATGAGGGAAACCTGCATTATGTAAGCGAGTTTTATGTGTTTCAACAGAATCGGTCAGCATGACATTTTCTAACATGCTGCGTTTTTGACTAATTTCTAATTCGCTGTAACCGTTAGCACGTTTGAAATCATGGTGCATATTAAACAATAACTCACCAATTTCTTTATCTTCAAAACTGAATTTTTCAGAAAGTACTAACACTCCGCCGGGATTAAGACCTTGGTAAATTCGGTTTAATAATATTTGACGATCGTTTGGCGCTAAGAATTGCAAAGTGAAGTTCAGCACGACCATTGAGGCGTTGTTGATCTCGATATCAAGAATATCACCTTCAATAATATCAACGGGTGTATCTGCTTTATAGGCATCAATATGGCGCTGACAGCGTTCTACCATTGCAGGTGAATTATCAACACCAATAATTTTGCAACCAGCAACATCAATATTACGACGCATGGAAAGGGTTGCTGCACCTAAAGAACAGCCTAAATCATAGACTTGGCTATTGGGTGTAACAAAGCGACCTGCAAGCATGCCAATCATGGAAATAATATTAGAGTAGCCTGGTACTGAGCGTTTTATCATATCAGGAAACACTTCAGCGACTTTTTCATCAAAGCGCCAGTCACCAAGATTAGCGATAGGTGTCGCAAATAAGCTGTCTTGTTGTGATGATTTTGAATTCGACATAACTAAAATAGGTTTAAGGAATAAAAGAAGCAAGCATTCTACCAGAAGCGACGGTGCTCACAAAGTTGCATTATTTAGAAAGAAATTGGAAAAAATGAATAAACCTTTTTGATACCTTGCCGTTATTAGACACAACAGCAAGGATGTCGGTTTTGATCATGGATGATCATGTTATTCCCGCGAGGACTTAGTAATAAAAGGAAAAGATTTGTATCCAAGGAAGGAAATAAATATTAGCAATGACCATCAATGCCATTGATAAGTAAGTGGCAGCCATGCCTGAACGACGCCAGCGAAGTTCACGGTGTTTTAATCCATAAGAGTGTAAAAAACGACCTACGATTAAAATTGAGCCACAGATGTGTACCATCCAAACAAAAGCACCATTCATTTCCATGACCAGTAATAAGATCATGGAAATTGGAATATATTCTACCGCATTACCGTGAACACGGATGGCAGTTTGTAATTCATAAAAGCCACCATCACCATAAGCAACCCGATATTGTGTTCTGAGTTTTACGACATTGAGGGACAATTTAATCAATAATAGTGCGCCCAGTACGATATAAAGCGAGCTAACCATCTTTTCTCCATTGCCAAAGCCAAAAAACGGCAAATTTAATGATAAACCTCAAAGCGACTTCTGTCGCTATAAATAATTATTATTAATTAATTGTTTGGGGATTAGCAAATCCTTGAAAAGATGTATCATATAAACTAGGTCTATACTCTTATCTCCGGGAAGAATTTTCGTTATAATGTCTGCCTTTTTTTTGACACTACTCGAAAAAGACTATTGCCAAAATTTCCGCAGCAGAAAGCACAACAAGCTGAGTAAAAGGATATTGTATGCGTACTAATTATTGTGGGCAGTTGAATAGCGCCCATGTGGGCCAAAAAGTGACTCTTTGTGGTTGGGTTAACCGTCGCCGTGACTTAGGTGGACTTATCTTTATTGATATGCGAGATCGCGAAGGTATTGTTCAAGTCTTCTTTGACCCAGAGCAGAAAGAGGCATTTTCTCAGGCTTCAGAACTGCGTAATGAATTTTGTATTCAAGTCACAGGAACAGTACGCGCTCGTCCTGATAGCCAAGTTAATAAAAATATGGCAACAGGTGAAATTGAGTTAGCGGCAGAATCTCTGTCTATTTTTAACCGTTCAGAGCCATTACCGTTAGATAGCAATCAAACAAATACTGAAGAGCGTCGTTTAACTTATCGTTATTTAGACCTGCGTCGCCCTGAAATGTCAGATCGCTTAAAAACCCGTGCTAAAATCACAAGCTTTGTTCGCCGTTTTATGGATGGTGAAGGTTTCCTTGATGTTGAAACCCCAATGCTGACAAAAGCGACACCAGAAGGTGCGCGTGACTATTTAGTTCCAAGCCGTGTACATAAAGGTAAATTCTACGCATTACCACAATCACCGCAGCTTTTTAAACAGCTACTGATGATGTCTGGCTTTGATCGTTATTATCAAATCGTAAAATGTTTCCGTGATGAAGACTTACGTGCTGATCGTCAGCCTGAATTTACACAAATCGATGTTGAAACCTCTTTCATGAGTGCGGACCAAGTGCGCGAAGTGATGGAGCGCATGATCCATGCATTATGGTTAGATATTCTGAATGTCGATTTAGGTGCGTTCCCAGTAATGACTTTTGCTGAAGCAATGCGTCGTTATGGTTCAGACAAACCAGATTTACGTAACCCAATGGAACTTAAAGACATCGCTGATTTAGTCAAAGATGTTGAGTTCAGTGTATTTGCACAAGCGGCAAATGATGAAAGATGCCGTGTTATCGCATTGCGTGTACCGGGTGGCGCATCATTAACCCGTAAAAATATCGACGAATATACACAGTTTGTTGGTATTTACGGTGCTAAAGGCCTTGCGTGGATGAAAGTCAACGAAAGCGCGAAAGGCATTGAAGGTGTACAAAGTCCAATCGCTAAATTCCTGACTAACGATGTTGTTAACTCAATTTTAGAAACAACAGGGGCAACAGACGGCGATTTAATTTTCTTTGGTGCAGGTCGTAAAGGCACAATGAGTGATGCGATGGGCGCTCTGCGTCTGAAAGTGGGTCGTGATCTTGAGTTGACCGATTTAAATGCATGGAAACCATTGTGGGTTATCGACTTCCCAATGTTTGAAGAAGATGAAGAAACAGGTAGCTTAAGTGCGATGCACCATCCATTTACTTCTCCAAAAGACTTATCACCAGCTGAATTGACTGCTCACCCAGTAGGTGCTGTGGCAAATGCTTATGATATGGTTATTAATGGTTATGAAGTGGGTGGCGGTTCAGTGCGTATTCACCGTAATGAAATGCAACAAGCAGTATTTAGCATTTTAGGTATTGCACCGAATGAACAACAAGAGAAATTTGGTTTCTTATTAGATGCGCTTAAATTTGGTACTCCACCACATGCAGGTTTAGCATTTGGTTTAGACCGCTTAGTGATGTTGTTAACGGGTACTGATAACATTCGTGATGTTATTGCTTTCCCTAAAACAACTGCCGCTGCGTGTTTAATGACTAATGCACCAAGCTTTGCTAATGAAGACTCTTTAAAAGAGTTAGCAATTGCAGTAACTCAAAAAGAAGTTAGCGAAGATAAAGAGTAAATGATGAAATATAAGCGCCCGATATCCGTTTTAGTTGTTATTTATGCAAAAGAGACCAAACGGGTGCTTATGCTGAAGCGTCGAGATGATCCTGATTTCTGGCAATCTGTGACCGGCAGTTTAGAAGCGGAAGAAACGCCTTTTCAAACGGCATTGCGCGAAGTGCAAGAAGAAGTTGGAATTGATATCATAAAAGAAAATCTTGAGCTGGTGGATTGCCATCGCTCAATTCTTTTTGAGATTTTTGCACATTTTCGGCATCGTTATGCACCAGATGTTACACATTGTCAGGAACATTGGTTTACATTAGCACTACCCGCAGAGCGAGATATTGTGCTAACTGAGCATTCGCAATACCAATGGCTAGACGCATCACTGGCGGCAAAACTAACAAAATCCGCCAGTAATCAGCAAGCAATTGAAGAATTTGTTATTTAATGATTAGACCACGTTTGGAGATATTTCATGGCAGGTCATAGTAAATGGGCCAATACAAAACACCGTAAAGCAGCACAAGATGCGAAACGCGGTAAAATTTTCACTAAAATCATCCGCGAATTAGTTACAGCAGCACGTTTAGGTGGTGGTGATCCTGCAACTAACCCGCGTTTACGTGCGGCAGTTGATAAAGCATTATCGAACAACATGACTCGTGATACCTTAAACCGTGCAATTGCACGTGGTGTGGGTAATGATGAGAACGATAATATGGAAACCATCATTTATGAAGGCTATGGCCCAGCAGGTACTGCTGTGATGGTTGAATGCTTAAGTGATAATCGTAACCGTACTGTTTCCGATGTTCGCCATGCATTTACCAAAACAGGTGGTAACTTAGGAACAGATGGTTCTGTATCTTATCTATTTACCAAAAAAGGTGTTATTTCATACGCACCGGGTGTTGATGAAGATGCTGTTATGGAAGCTGCGTTAGAAGCCGGTGCTGACGACGTTGAAACTTTTGATGATGGCGCTATTGATGTTTACACTACACCAGAATCTTTTGGTGAAGTAAAAGATGCGATGGATGCAGCAGGTTTTGTTGCTGAATCAGCAGAAGTTTCAATGATCCCATCGACTAAAGCAGAATTAGATATTGAAACTGCACCAAAATTAATGCGTCTTATCGATATGCTAGAAGACAGTGATGATGTGCAAGAAGTGTATCACAACGGTGATATCTCAGATGAAGTTGCAAAACAACTGGAAGATATCCTGTAATCGTTCTAGCGATTATCGAAAATAACGGTGTTTAACGCTGTTATTAAAAGTGCGAAGAGAAGAGCAGAGCAGATTTTTTGCTCTTTTCTCTCGCCATCGACCATATCGGCAACAGGAATTGATATGGCTATCATTCTCGGTATAGACCCCGGCTCGCGTGTTACAGGCTACGGCGTAATTCGACAGCAAGGGCGACAACTTATCTATTTGGGAAGCGGTTGTATTCGCACACAAGTTCCCGACCTTCCTAATCGACTTAAACGTATTTATGCAGGTGTTAGCGAAATTATTACTCAGTTTTCGCCAGATGTGTTTGCGGTTGAGCAAGTGTTTATGGCTAAAAATGCTGACTCTGCTCTCAAACTTGGGCAAGCGCGCGGTGTAGCAATACTTGCGGCAGTTAATAATGACCTACCTGTTTTTGAATATGCTGCTCGCCAAGTCAAGCAAACTGTTGTGGGTACAGGGGCTGCTGAAAAAAGCCAAGTGCAACATATGGTGCGTTCAATATTAAAATTATCCGCCGCACCACAATCGGATGCTGCTGATGCATTAGCCATTGCGATAACACATTGTCACTTTAACCAAAATTTATTACGTGTAGGTGATCCGCGTCTGGTTTTAACGCGAGGTCGGTTAAGATAAGTTGTTATCTTGGCAAATGTCTTTGGTTTTTCACAAGCTGGATATACGTCCAGCTTTTTTTATGTTATAAACTTGACGTAATTATTTTTGCGGAGGCGTTAGGGTGATAGGTCGTATCAGAGGAATTATTCTTGAAAAACAGCCACCAGTGGTGCTGATCGAGGCAGGTAATGGTGTAGGTTATGAAATCAATATGCCAATGACCTGTTTTTATGAATTGCCTGATATTGGTCAAGAAGCCATTATCTACACGCAATTTATTGTACGTGAAGATGCACAATTACTTTATGGTTTTAACCAAAAACAAGAGCGTGCACTCTTTCGTGAATTAATTAAAGTAAATGGAGTGGGGCCTAAACTCGCTTTAGCCATTCTATCTGGTATGTCTGCTCGCCAATTTGTGACTGCTATCGAAAATGAATCTATCACTTCATTAGTGAAATTACCGGGCGTAGGTAAGAAAACCGCTGAGCGTTTAGTGGTTGAAATGAAAGATCGCTTTAAAGGTCTTAATGGTGATTTATTCGAAAATAGTGATATCGAGCTACCAGAAAGCACTTCACCTAAAGCGCCAAAAGCAGCTGATATTGAAGCTGAAGCCTCTGCTGCATTAATCGCATTAGGCTATAAACCACAAGAAGCTGCAAAAATGATCAGTAAAGTGGCAAAACTGGGTACAGATAGCGAAACGCTTATTAAAGAAGCGTTGCGTGCGGCTATTTAGGAGTAACACATTGTGATTGAAGCAGATCGCCTGATTTCAGCAGAAATTCAACAACCTGAAGAAGAAATTATTGATAGGGCTATTCGCCCTAAATCTCTTGCCGAATATGTTGGGCAACCGCAAGTTCGAGAACAAATGGAGATTTTTATTCAGGCGGCTAAATTGCGTCATGATGCACTCGATCATTTGCTTATTTTTGGACCTCCCGGATTAGGTAAAACCACATTAGCAAATATTATTGCTAATGAAATGGGCGTTAATCTACGCACGACATCAGGCCCAGTACTTGAAAAAGCGGGTGATTTAGCGGCTATGCTAACTAACCTTGAACCTCATGACGTGCTGTTTATTGATGAAATCCATCGTCTTTCACCTGTTGTTGAAGAGATCCTTTACCCTGCAATGGAAGATTATCAACTCGATATCATGATTGGTGAAGGACCGGCTGCTCGTTCAATTAAAATTGATTTACCTCCATTTACCTTAGTGGGGGCAACTACCAGAGCGGGCTCTTTAACGTCTCCATTGCGTGACCGTTTTGGTATTGTTCAACGTCTTGAGTTTTATAATGTTGACGATCTTCAGCATATTGTCTCTCGTAGTGCCAGTTTTATGGGATTAGAAATGACAGACGAAGGTGCTCGTCAAATTGCTATGCGTTCACGAGGCACCCCTCGTATTACTAATCGATTATTGCGCCGTGTGAGAGACTTTGCTCAAGTAAAGGGCAATGGTGCCATTGATGAAGAGATTGCTTCTAAAGCGCTTGATATGTTGAATGTGGATGCGGCAGGTTTTGACTATTTAGATCGTAAGCTCCTTTTTGCCATCATCGATAAATTTATGGGTGGCCCAGTAGGATTAGATAACCTTGCGGCAGCTATTGGTGAAGAACGAGAAACTATAGAAGACGTATTAGAACCTTATTTAATTCAACAAGGTTTTATTCAACGCACACCAAGAGGTCGAGTTGCGACTAATCACGCCTATCGTCATTTTAATCGTATTGTAGAAGAGCCTTAATATTTATATCAGTATGAGGCTGAAGGTGATTTAAATGATAGAACTGACTCGAGGTAATCTTTTACATGCAAACACCGAGGCGATTGTAAATGCCGTTAATTGTGTTGGTGTAATGGGGCGTGGTATCGCCTTACAGTTTAAAAAAGCATGGCCTGATAATTTTAAAGCTTATGCTTTAGCGTGCAAAAATAAAGAACTGACACCTGGTGTGATGTTTATTTATGAGATACAAAAAACGACTTATCCTCGTTTTATTGTCAATTTCCCAACAAAACGACACTGGCGAAATGCAAGTTGTATTGAAGATATTGAAGCTGGATTAATTGCACTGGTTGATGAAATTAAACAGCGCAATATTAAATCTATTGCCATCCCACCTTTAGGGGCGGGTTTAGGTGGCCTAGAATGGTCTGTGGTGTATGAAAAAATTAAAAGCGCAATGGAACCTTTAGCGGATGTTCATGTGCTAATTTATGCTCCCATAGACGAAACTGAATTAAGCAAAAAGTAGAAAAATTAATTTTCAGATATTCACTTATAAAAGATAAAAACAAACCCCAAGAACATCGCGTTGTTGGGGTTTTGTTTATCTAATGTGTGGGAAATAATTACTGTTTAGTGGGTGCAAATAAACTCAAGATAAATAGGCAACTTGCGGCTAAAACAACAGAAGGGCCAGCAGGGGTGTCATAGAAAGCAGAGAATGTTAAACCGCCCGTAATTGCCAACATACCAACAGCGATCGCAATCAGAGCCATTTGTTCTGGAGAACGAGCAAAACGACGTGCTGTTGCCGCAGGAATGATCAGTAAAGAGGTAATGATCAGCGCACCTACAAATTTCATGGCTAAACCAATAGTTAACGCGGTGATCATCATTAGTTTTAAACGTTCTCGCTGAATATTCACACCATCAACAAATGCCATATCTTGATTGATAGTCATGGAGAGCAGTGGGCGCCATGAGCGAATAATGACAAATAAAACAATTACAACACCAATAAAAATACTGATAACGTCTTGATAGTTTACTGACAGCAAATCACCAAACAGATAAGCCATTAAATCAACACGCACATTCGACATTAAACTGACGACCACTAGCCCTAAAGAAAGTGCACTGTGCGCCATGATCCCTAAAAGCGTATCGACAGAGAGTTGAGGTTTTAATTCTAACCAAACCAATAGAATAGCGAGAAGAAGGGTGACTGCAATAACAGCGTAAAAAGGCTCGATATTAAACAGCAAACCAAATGCAACACCAAGTAGTGAAGCGTGCGCTAAGGTATCACCAAAATAAGACATACGACGCCAAACGACAAAAGAACCCAAAGGGCCTGCCGCCATTGCTAAGAGCATACCGGCAATCCAACCCGGTAACAGCAACTCAATCATGACGACACTCCTTACTATGCTGGTGATGATGACGATAAATACCAAGTTGCTCAGCACCACGACTTCCAAACATGGCAATAAATTCAGGATGAGAAGAAACAACGTCAGGTGTGCCTGAACAGCAAATATGACCATTTAAACAGAGGACTTCATCTGTTTTTGCCATCACAAGATGAAGATCATGAGAAACCATTAAGATGGCGCAACCTAATTCGTGACGAAGCTGATTAATCAAATCATAAAGTGCTAATTGACCATTAACATCAACACCTTGAGTGGGTTCGTCTAAAACTAAAAGTTGGGGTTGATTAAGCAATGCTCTTGCTAACAAGACACGTTGAGACTCACCACCAGAAAGTTTCTGCATAGGCTGATCGATTAATTTCGCCGCATTAACTCGTTCTAAAGCTGGGAGAATATCTTTATCATGAACACCTGGTTTTAGTGTCATAAACCGTTTAACGGTGAGTGGCATTGTAGGATCGAGATAAAGTTTTTGTGGCACATAGCCCACTCGTAGCGCATTTTGACGCTCAACTTTTCCTGAGGTTGGATTTAATAAACCAAGAACTAAACGGATAACCGTAGATTTACCCGCACCATTAGGGCCAAGTAAAGTAAGAATACGGCCTGCTTTTAGATCAAAAGAGATATCTTTTAAAATTTCTCTTTCACCAAAAGAAACACAAACCGATTTTAAACAAATCAAGTCAGACATAAAATTAGCACTTGCAGAATCATTGAAACGTTATAATATAACATTTCCAATGATGATTCACGAGAATTCTTCCTATGTTACATAAAAACAACAAATTTGCGCACCGTTTTTTATTGAAATCATTTTTAGCGACAGCGATGATAAGTTCATTCAGTGCTTCAGTGAAGGCTGATGTCGTCGTTTCTATTAGGCCATTAGGATTTATTGCTGCTGCCATCGCTGATGGAGTAACACCAACGGACGTTTTATTACCAGATGGGGCATCTCCACACGATTATGCATTAAAACCCTCTGATTTGAAAAAAATCACCTCCGCAGACCTGATGGTATGGGTAGGGCCTGATATGGAAGTGTTTTTAGATAAGCCATTAAACAGACTTACTGACAATCATAAGTTGGCTTTAGCGGAAACTGACGAAATAAAGTCACTTTTATTGAAAGATGATGATGACAATGTGCATAAACATGAGGAAAATCACGAACATCATTCTCACGGTGATTATAATATGCACATCTGGTTATCACCAGAGATTGCGTTGTCGTCTGCAAAACAGATCCACGAAAGGTTAATTGCACTGTATCCAGATAAAAAAGAACTTCTGGACGTAAACCTAGGTAAATTCAGCGAACAACTCAAGCAAACTGATAAGAATCTTGTTAATATTCTGTCGCCTGTGAAAAATAAGGGTTATTTTGTCTTTCATGATGCTTATGGCTACTTCGAAAAACATTATAATTTAAAGCCGTTAGGTCATTTTACGATCAACCCTGAAATACAGCCGGGTGCGCAGAAATTACATCAAATACGAACACAGTTGGTTGAGCAAAAAGCAACTTGCATTTTTGCTGAGCCACAATTTAGGCCGACAGTAATAGAAACAGTGGCGAAAGGCACTGGGGTTAAAATGGGTGTATTAGACCCCCTAGGAAGTGGGATTGCTCTGACTCAAGAGAGCTATATAAAATTCCTTACCCAACTAGCTAACCAATATGCGAGCTGCCTGAATGAAACACAATAAGGAATTAAGAACGTGCAGCAGAAGAAATCCATTGCACAGGTATATTTAAGTTTACCACTCCCACATAAGATCATGCTCGGTTCGTTAACTGCAGCAACACTGGCCGTCGCAATTTGGCGGCCAGTGGTTCTTCAAAATGAGCAAACCCGAGAAGTTCCTGTCAGTATCCAAATGCCACTTGCCAATCAAGGTGAAAATACGGATGACATTATCACTGATAGTAGTGATCAACTTACCGATGAAGGCTTAGTTGGTGCGGAAGATGGTACAGATACAAGTACTGCAGTTGCACAAGTCCCTCATACTTATATTGTCTCTAGTGGTGATTCATTAAGTTCAATATTGACTCAGTTTGGTATTGATTCTGCTGATATCGCAACTATCTCTAATCAAAATAAAGACCTTAGAAATCTTAAAATTGGGCAATCTATTAGTTGGGAGCTTGATGATAATGGGTTGCTAAAAGAGTTAAGTTGGGGTGTTTCTCGCCGTGAAACTCGTATTTATACCCGTACAGAAACGGGCTTTAAAGAGACTAAAGAGTTTCAAAAAGGTGAGTGGAAAAACAGTGTCACCACTGGTGTTATTCGTGGAAGTTTCTCTGTTAGTGCAACGAATGCAGGTTTAACTAATTCAGAAGCACGTGCAGTGACTAAAGCATTGCAATGGCAAGTAGACTTTAAAAAACTACAAAGTGGCGATCAATTTGCAGCACTCTTCTCTCGAGAAGTGCTTGATGGTCGTACAGAACAAAGTGAACTTATTGGTGTACGTTTACGCAGCGCTGGTAAAGACTACTACGCTTTCCTTGCTGAAGATGGTCGTTTTTATGATAGCCAAGCTGGTGGATTAGAACGTGGATTTATGCGATTCCCAACAGTGAAACAGTTTAGAGTTTCCTCCCAATTTAACCCTCGTCGTATTAATCCTGTTACAGGTCGTTTAGCTGCTCATAAAGGTGTCGACTTTGCTATGCCAGTAGGTACACCGGTATTAGCAACAGGGGATGGCGAAGTTATTGTGGCTAAATACAGCGGTGCCGCAGGTAACTTTATTGCTATTCGCCATGGTAGCCAATACACAACACGTTATATGCACTTACGCCAGTTACTTGTAAAACCTGGGCAACGTGTTAAGCGTGGAGATAGAATTGCGTTGTCAGGCAATACAGGACGTTCTACGGGGCCTCATTTGCACTATGAGTTGTGGATAAACCAACAAGCAGTTAATCCACTAACAGCCACATTACCTCGTGCTGATGGTTTAACAGGCAAAGATAAACAAGAATATCTTGCTAAAGTAAAAGAGATTAAGCCGCAATTAGTGCTAGCTGATTGACAATAAATATGATTTTAAAGACATAAAAGCGGATGGTTGATATCATCCGCTTTTGTTTTAATGTTTTTTACGCCTCTTTGGGGTATCAGTTCAGAGAGTTATCTGATGAATAAAGAAAAAGATACAGATAGCAAAGCGGGTTATGTACCTACTTTTCACCGTGCATATTTGCATCCTCGTCATTGGGGAACATGGTTAGGTGCAGGTGTATTAAGTGCATTAGCTTATATGCCAGTAAAATGGCGTGATCCATTTCTTGCTTCTATTGGTCGCTTTGTTGGACGTAAAGCGAAAAGCGCAAGACGTCGTGCAGATATCAACTTGAGATACTGTTTTCCAACATGGAATAAAACACAACGTGAAACAGTTCTTGATAATATGTTTGAAACTGCGCCTCAATCCTTTGTGATGTTAGCAGAGCTTTGTTTAAGAGGCCCTGAGCGTATATTAAAGCGCACATCTTGGCAGGGACTAGAAATTATTGAGCGTTTTAAAGAGCAAGGTCGTAATGTCATTTTTATGGTGCCTCATGGATGGGCGGTTGATATTCCTGCAATGCTGTTAGCATCAACAGGTCAGAAAATGGCTGCGATGTTCCATCATCAAAAAGATCCCGTTGCTGATTATTTATGGAATAAAGCACGTCATCATTTTGATGGTCGATTACATTCACGCGAAGCAGGTATTAAGCCTTTTATTTCTTCTGTGCGACAAGGTTACTGGGGCTATTATCTGCCAGATCAAGATCATGGTGCAGAGCATAGTCAATTTGTGGATTTTTTCGGTACTTATAAAGCGACATTACCCGCGATTGGACGGTTAATGAAAGTATGCCGAGCGGCTATTGTGCCGTTGTTCCCAGTGTATTGTCATAAAACACATCAGCTTAGTATTATTGTTCGTGAACCAATGGATGATATTGAAGATAAAGATGATGCGTACATTGCGCGTAGAATGAATGAAGAGTTAGAAGCACTAGTGACACCAACACCAGAGCAATATACGTGGATCTTAAAATTATTGAAGACACGTAAAGAGGGCGAAATAGAGCCTTACGCTCGTGAGAATATTTTGGATTAGTCCTTGCACGAAAAAGAAGTAAATTAAAAATAAAACGGGCACTTAATAAAGTGCCCGTTTTGTTATTAAGGTTTAGGATTCTGTATTATTCAACCGTCAGAATACGGCATGTATTGGTGCTACCCACAGTGCCCATTTGGTCACCTTGAGTGACTAACACTAAATCACCAGAAACCAAGAAACCTTTATCACGTAAACGACCAATAGCCTCATTAGCAGCTGCAATACCATCAGTGTGAGTACTGCAATAAACAGGCGTTACGCCACGATAAAGTGCGGTTTGATTCAATGTTTTCTCATGACGAGACATTGAGAAAATCGGTAAACCTGTACTGATACGAGACATCATGCGTGCAGTACGACCGGATTCAGTCATCGCAATAATCGCATTAACGCCTTTCATGTGGTTAGCTGCATACATTGTAGACATCGCAATAGCTTCTTCCACTGTATCAAAAACCATATCTAAACGGTGCTTAGAAACATTGGCGGCTGGCATTTTTTCGGCACCTAAGCAGACCTGCGCCATTGAAGCGACCGTTTCTGCTGGATATTGTCCTGCTGCGGTTTCTGCTGAAAGCATAACAGCATCAGTGCCATCTAATACGGCGTTAGCAACGTCCATTACTTCAGCACGAGTTGGCATTGGATTTGTTATCATTGACTCCATCATTTGAGTAGCAGTGATAACGACACGATTAAGCTGACGAGCACGACGAATTAATTTTTTCTGTACACCCACCAACTCAGGATCACCAATTTCAACACCTAAATCGCCACGAGCAACCATCACCACATCAGAAGCAAGAATAATTTCATCAATGATTTCATCATTAGCAACTGCTTCAGCACGTTCTACTTTAGAAACGATTTGGCATTCACAGCCTGCATCACGGGCTAAACGGCGAGCAAGGTTAAGATCTTCACCTGTTCTTGGGAATGAAACGGCAAGGTAATCAACACCGATTTTTGCCGCAGTGATAATATCTTGCTTATCTTTTTCTGTTAATGCATCAGCAGAGAGGCCTCCACCAAGCTTATTAATGCCTTTATTGTTAGATAAAGGACCACCAACCGTCACTTCAGTAAAGACTTTTAAACCCTCAACTTTGAGGACTTTTAACTGAACTCGACCATCATCAAGAAGTAAAATATCGCCTGGAACCACGTCGGCAGGTAAGCCTTTATAATCGATACCTACTTGATTTTGGTTGCCTTCGCCTTTTTCAAGCGCTGCATCAAGTAAGAATTTATCACCGACATTCAGGAAAACTTTTCCGTCTTTAAAGGTAGATACACGGATTTTAGGGCCTTGTAAATCCCCGAGAATAGCAACATGGCGACCTAATCTTGCGGCAATTTCACGCGTACGATTAGCGCGAGCAAGATGATCTTCCGCAGAACCATGAGAGAAATTTAATCGAACAACATTTGCGCCAGCAATAATAATTTTTTCTAAGTTATTATCACGATCTGTTGCTGGGCCTAAGGTGGTAACAATTTTTGTTCTTCTGAGCCGTCTGGACATGTATTACTCCGTTGACCTTGAACGAAAGGTGTTGGCAATTGGATAAAACAGAAATCAGACTGTGTTTTATCCAATATGTTAATTGAAACGCTTCAAGCTAATTGCAACATACACTACAGTTTTCATAATTTGCAGAGTTAGCTCGCAGATATGCTACCATTTTTCAAAAACTTATCTAGTCAGGGGCACAATCGTAAGTGTGACAATACTAACAGAATAATTAAAAACGGTTACTTATCAAACCGTGAATCACGTAAAGCTTCTTTGACGCGCTTCAAGTTATCTCTGAATTTTGGTCCTCGACGTAAAATAAATCCTGTTGTAAGAACATCAATAATAGTGAGTTGTGCAAGGCGGGAGATCATCGGCATGTAGATATCAGTATCTTCAGGCACATCAAGCAAGATGGGAAGGGTAGCTTCAGAGGCTAAAAGAGAATTCGGAGTTGTAATGGCAATAACGGCTGCATCGTTTTCGCGTGCGATCTTAGCAATTTCAACTAAATTTTTAGTACGCCCTGTATGAGAAATAATAACAACTACATCGCCATCACTACTATTTATACAACTCATACGTTGCATAACAACATCATCAAAATAAGTGACAGGAATATTAAAACGAGAAAATTTATTCATGGCATCGTGAGCAACAGCGGCTGATGCACCTAAACCAAAAAAAGAGATTTTTTTAGCTTGTGTCAAAATATCAACTGCACGATTGATAGCAGCGATATCAATATTATTTTTAACGTTTTCTAGTCCTGCCATTGCGGACTCAAAAATTTTATTGGTATAAGAAGAGACAGTATCGGAATCATCAATATTACGATTTACATAAGGCGTGCCGTTGGCAATGCTTTGTGCTAATTGTAATTTGAAATCAGGAAATCCTTTTGTTGCCATACGTCGGCAAAATCGATTAACAGTGGGTTCACTGACATCAGCCGTTTTAGCCATTAAGGCAATACTTGAATGGATAACTGTTTGTGGCGCAGTTAAAACAGCCTCTGCGACTTTTTTTTCTGATTTACTCAAGATGTCCAGATTAGACTGAACCCTTTCCAATATATTCATTAAATATACAGATCCTTGGCTTTGCCAATTTCAATAAAAGGAGAAATCTATAACGGTTTTATGAAAATATACTACGCAAAGAACAAGGCTTGCAGTGTAAACCATCGGTAAACAGGGCTTTTTTCGTTAAAGTATGACGTGTGTCTAACTTTCAAAGCTGAAAACAAGAAACAAAACTGTAGTAAAGTTACAAGAAAGGATAAAACACTAGGCATAAAATGAAGCATTATAATATGTGTGGTAAGTTAGAGACTAAAATGTGCAAGTGTATTTACTGAATACATCCAAAAGAGTACATTAATACAAAATTCTGTAACAAAATTACAAAATCTCATCATGAGGAGACGTTCTATGGCAGCGATATCGACTGCTCAGGCCTGTGATCTGGTTATCTTCGGTACGAAAGGGGATCTAGCACGCCGTAAGCTCATTCCATCATTATATCAATTGGAAAAAGCAGGATATATTCACCCTGACTCTCGCATTATTGGTGTCGGTCGTGCTGATTGGGATGTTGAGGCATATAAAAATGTCGCTCATGAAGCGTTAAAAACCTTTTTAAAAGAAGAAATTAATCCTGAAATTTGGCAACGCTTAAGTGATCGCTTAGATTTTTGTAATCTTGATGTTAATGAAACCGACCATTTCATTGAGTTATCAAAGCATCTAAAACAAGATAAATTACCGGCTATTTATTACTTTGCTATGCCTCCAAGCACCTTTAGTGCAATGTGTCAGGGATTAGGGCATGCAAAATTAAATAAAGAGCCTAATCGTGTCGTAATGGAAAAACCATTAGGGACAGATTTAGCGTCTTCAGTTTCTATTAACGATAGTGTGGCGAAATACTTTAAAGAGACACAAATTTATCGTATTGACCACTATTTAGGTAAAGAAACCGTTTTAAACCTATTAGCACTGCGCTTCGCAAACTCATTATTTGTCAACAACTGGGACAATAAAACGATTGATCATGTCCAAATTACGGTTGCAGAAGAAGTGGGTATTGAAGGGCGTTGGGGATACTTTGATCAAGCTGGTCAAATGCGTGATATGGTGCAAAACCATCTATTACAAATTCTGACTATGATAGCGATGTCACCCCCCGCTGATTTAACGGCTGACAGTATTCGCCAAGAAAAAGTGAAAGTCTTACGTTCATTACGCCGTATTGATAACACCAATATTCGCGAAAAAACGGTTCGTGGACAATATACTGGTGGTTTTGTACAAGGCAAAAAAGTACCTGGTTATCTTGATGAAGAAGGTGCGAATAAAACCAGTAATACAGAAACATTTGTGGCAATCCGCGCTGATATTGACAACTGGCGTTGGGCAGGTGTTCCGTTCTATCTAAGAACAGGTAAACGCCTACCAAGTAAATGTTCAGAAGTTGTAGTTTATTTTAAAAAGCCTGCGCTGAATATCTTCAGTGAGACTTATCAAGAGTTACCACAAAATAAGCTGACTATTCGTCTACAGCCAGATGAAGGTATCGATATTGAAGTGCTAAATAAAGCGCCGGGACTCGATCATAAACACCGTTTACAAACAACCAAGCTGGACTTGAGTTTCTCTGAAACATTCAATCAAACGCATTTAGCGGATGCTTACGAGCGTTTATTATTAGAAGCCATGCGCGGTATCCAAGCGTTATTCGTGCGTCGTGACGAAGTGGAAGAAGCATGGAAATGGGTTGATTCAATTATCAATGCATGGGAATGCGATAATGAGCTACCTAAACCATATCAAGCAGGCACTTGGGGACCAGTGGCATCTGTTGCAATGATCACGCGTGATGGTCGTTCTTGGAATGAAATTGAATAATTGATTTTAATTATCCATTCTAAAGAAAAAATACCCAGCAATGCTGGGTGTTTTTTTATCAACTAAATACCTTTAAGCATAATTACAACAATTTAGATGAATAAAACTACTGAAGGATAGTAAAACCACTGATTAACTATGCAATCTGATTTTGGTTAGAAACTAAAACTTAAATGAAACCAATCAATTAAAAAAAATATTTTGCTGAAAGGCATTGCTTTAAATAATTCGGCATGATAGAAATATCATGTAACATTTAACCATCTTATATGAGGGTTCGGAGTATATCGTGCGGATGGTCTGTGCGATGAAAGAATAAATAATCATGACTAGCGCCAAAAGCGTCAAAGTTAAACGTTCTACTTATAAGTTATTCCTTTCTGCTATTTTATCCAGCGAACACTACTGGTGTGGCGCATTATAGAAACCTCTCATCTTAATTCCTGAGTTATCAGGAAACGACGTTGCCTTAACGTTCGGCTACTATTGTCGCCAGAAAGACTATCTACATATTCTCTATCTTCTGCGCAAGAAACGTTTTGGCGTATTTCTAATGTGTATGAGAGATGAAAAAATGATTTATTGGATATTTTTAGCATTAGCTATTGTTTGTGAAGTTATCGGTACTTTATCTATGAAGTACGCCAGTGTCAGCGGTGGTTACACCGGTATGATTGTGATGTGGTTAATGATTGCCACTTCCTATATCTTTTTAGCCATAGCCGTTAAGAAAGTGGCATTAGGTGTAGCATATGCACTGTGGGAAGGTATTGGAATTGTCATTATTACGACATTCAGCGTTCTATGGTTTGGGGAATCACTATCACCATTAAAGTTAGGTGGTCTAGCAATGTTAATTGCAGGGATCACGCTTATCAAATCAGGTACTAAAAAATCGGCTGTTGCTAAGAAAACAACAGAATCGGTAAAAAGTATTGCCGGTAAAGCTAAGCATGTTGCCAGTGCTGTAAAAGGAGCGAATAAGCCAATTCCTGCCAATATTAAGGAGGCTTAATTATGTTAGCTCAATTTGAATGGTGGCACGGTGCATTTTTAATACTTGCTGTAGTGCTCGAGATCGTCGCGAATATATTCTTAAAAATGTCGAACGGCTTTAGTCGAATGGGATTAGGGATATTATCACTGTTTTGTGTGTTAGGTGCTTTTAGTGCACTGGCAATGGCTGTTAAAGGGATAGAACTTTCGGTAGCTTATGCACTTTGGGGAGCATTCGGAATTATTGCAACTATCGCTGCCGGTTGGATTTTATTTAATCAAAGACTCAATTATAAAGGATGGGGTGGAATTATATTATTACTGGTTGGTATGGTAATGATTAAATTTGCTTAAATCTCAGTAAGTTAATAAGTACCATTTTGGTAAAAATAGAAATTTAATAATCACAGCAAGAATAAATTATATTAAAAAAGCTGAATTCATCTGAACTCAGCTTTTTTGTATCTACTGTTTAATCTCTTTAGAGCGATATAAATTAAATTTAATTTTTGCTTCATTGTCCTAAAAGTTATTTTATATACAAACCGATTACGATATAAAACATAATGACAATAAATTTAAATAGTAGAAAAAGGTATCTAAAATTGCAGACTGATAGTCTGTTGACATTTCAAAGGTTATAAGTTGAGATCAAAACAGCAGTAAAATTAAAATATTCTTTATATCTTTAATAATAGTGAATGTGCAGAGTTTTTATGGAAAAACACTATTGTTATTATTTTCTTATTGATGTTATTTTTTACTGATAACATGGAAAAAATAGGAATAAAGATGAAACGGATATTAGTTGCAGGTGCAACAGGTTATTTAGGGCGATTTCTTGTACAAGCATTAAAAACACAAGGCTATTGGGTGCGTGTTTTAGTCAGAAGTCGCTCGCAAGCAACACTGTTTACTGATGTTGATGATATTTTTATTGGTCAAATAACAAAGCCTGAGCAATTAACAAATAGTACAAAAGATATTGATTGTGTTATTTCCACAGTAGGGATCACTCGACAAAAAGAGGGGTTAACCTATATGGATGTTGATTATCAAGCTAATCTAAATTTGTTAAATGAATCAACAAAATCATCAGTTAAACAGTTTATTTATATTTCGGCGATTGATGGCGATAAATATCGTCAGTTAAAGATCTTTGAAGCTAAAGAACGGTTTGTTGATAAGTTAAAACAATCTAAATTGCCTTATTGTATTATTCGACCTAATGGCTATTTCAGTGATATGGGGGATTTTTTGCAAATGGCTTCTACAGGAAAAATCTATTTATTTGGTTCTGGAGAACAGCAAATAAATCCTATTTCTGGAAAAGATCTAGCCGAATTTGTGATTAAAATGATAGGGCATGATACGAAAGAAATTTCTGTGGGTGGACCTGATATTTTGTCATTAAATCAAATTGCTGAACTTGCAAGTATGGCATTAAATAAAAAAATAAAAATCATCCACTTACCTGATGCATTAAGAAAAATGACTATTTTTATATTACGTCATTTTACTTCTCAAAAATTTTATGGGCCTTTTGAGTTTTTCTTAACATTTATGGGTAAGAGTCATATTGGTGAAGTATATGGTAATGAGCATTTGTCAGAATACTATCTTGATTTAGCCAATAAAGTTAATTTAAAAAATAAGCACCTTTAAAGGTGCTCATTAAATATTTTTACATTGCCGCAATAATCTTAATTTCAACTTTATATTCAGGGTGCATTAATTGTGCTTGCACAGTACAACGCACAGGTGCGCTACCTTTGGCAACCCATGCATCCCACGCTTTATTCATACCTTCAAAATCGGCTTTATCAGCTAAAAAGATTGTCGCATCAAGAATTTTAGTTTTATCAGAACCTACACGTTGTAACAAAACGTCAATTGCCGCTAATGTGTCTGCTGTTTGTTCAATAATATCGCCTGATAAGTTTTCTGGTACGGCAGTGTAATAAATGGTGTCGTTATGAATAACGGCTTCAGACCAGCGATCTTCAGGGTCGATACGTTTAATTGTCATTATGAGTTCTCCTTTGTATTAACGGCATAGGTGGTACTTTTGGTTATCCACTGGCATAATTTACGTCTTATTTTATAAAAAGAGTATGCCTGTGTCAGACGATTTTGCAGAAAACGGGATTTTAACCCGAACTATTCCAGGATTTCATCCCCGTGAAGCTCAACGACAAATGGCGAAATCAATAACGGAAACTATTGATAAGCAAGGTGTACTTATTGCTGAAGCGGGTACAGGTACTGGAAAAACGTATGCCTATCTTGTACCTGCATTGCGTTCGGGTAAAAAAACTATTATCTCAACAGGCTCTAAAGCCTTGCAAGATCAATTATATAGTCGAGATTTACCTACGATCATTGAAGCGATTAATTATGATGGTAATACGGCGTTATTAAAAGGGCGCTCTAACTATCTCTGTTTAGAACGACTTGATCAGCAAATGCTCAGTGGTGGTGATCTGGAAGCTGAAGTTTTGTCTGACGTCATGTATGTGCGCCAATGGTCAACACAAACAGAAGATGGTGACGTTAGCCGTTGTCATAGTGTTGCTGAAGATAGTCGAGTTTGGCCTTTAGTCACCAGCACTAACGATAACTGCTTGGGGAGTGATTGCCCTCGTTATAAAGAGTGCTATGTTTTAAGCGCACGTAAAAAAGCAATGGATGCGGATGTCGTGGTGGTTAATCACCATTTATTTATGGCGGATACTGTCGTTAAA
Source organism: Proteus terrae (assembly GCF_003144325.1). Classification (GTDB taxonomy): domain Bacteria; phylum Pseudomonadota; class Gammaproteobacteria; order Enterobacterales; family Enterobacteriaceae; genus Proteus; species Proteus terrae. The sequence goes on along the minus strand of NZ_PENS01000011.1, from coordinate 154,442 downwards.
GATACCGGTTTTGGTGAGCTAATTCCGGAAGCTGAAATTATGATCTTTGATGAAGCTCATCAAATTCCAGATATTGCTAGCCATTATTTTGGCCAACAACTTACCAGTAGACAGTTGTTTGATCTCGCCAGAGATATGACCGTTGCTTATCGCACAGAAGTGAGAGACCAAGTTCAGTTACAAAAAAGTGCTGATAGATTAACGCAAATGGTGATGGATTTTCGCCTAGCGTTAGGGGAGACAGGTTATCGAGGAAACTTACGTGAGCTATTGCAAGGTGGTGAAACAAAACGTTTTCTAACGTTACTGGATGATGCCTTAGAACTGAGTTATGACGTAATGAAACTCTCGTTAGGGCGAAGCCAATTACTTGATAGTGCTTTTGAACGTGCCACAGTTTACCGCAATCGCTTAAAACGCCTGATTGATACCACAATTCCGGGTTATAGTTATTGGTTTGAAAGTTATGGTCGCCATTTCTTATTAGCTATCACACCACTATCTGTTGCGGATAAATTTCGCGAATTAATCAAATCGCATAAAAGCAGTTGGATATTTACCTCAGCAACACTTTCTGTAAATGAGCAGATGTCTTATTACACAGATAGATTGGGCTTAGAAAATGCGACAACCCTGATCCTAAACAGCCCATTTGATTATCAACATCAAACATTACTCTGTGTGCCACGTTATCTGCCACCATTAAATCAGCCTTATACGGCGAAACGTTTAGCCACTATGCTAACGCCAGTTATTTTAAAAAACCAAGGTCGCTGTTTTTTCCTCTGTACCTCACATGCAATGATGCGTGGACTTGCTGAAGAGTTTAAAGCCAATTTGCCATTACCTGTATTGATGCAAGGTGAAATGAGTAAGACGCAATTACTGCAAAAATTTATTTCATCAGGAAATGCGCTTTTAGTTGCGACCCAAAGTTTTTGGGAAGGTGTTGACGTGCGTGGCGATACGTTGTCTTGCGTGATTATTGACAAATTACCATTTACAGCACCTGATGATCCTTTATTAAGAGCACGCATTGAAGATTGTGAATTGCGAGGCGGAGATGCTTTTAGAGACGTCCAAATTCCTGATGCTGTTATTAGTTTAAAACAAGGTGTCGGGCGATTAATTCGTGATGTACACGATTATGGTGCAATTATAGTTTGTGATGATAGGTTAGTTTCTCGTGCTTATGGTGAAGTTTTTTTAAGTAGTTTGCCTCCATCACCTCGCACGCGTTCACTCGAAAAAACAATGAAATTTTTGAGCCAACGCGCACAGCAGAATGAAATACAAGAAATATCGGATTCATAATAGCGATTGCACAGAATGTGTGTTTATTCTGTTGAACACTATTATGATATTATTCTTCCTCTTTTAATTATCGAATTTGCCGGAGTTATGGCGTGTCACTGCGAATTTTAGCAATTGATACTGCAACAGAATCTTGTTCAGTTGCAGTTTGGAATGAAGGCGTTGTTGCTTCACGTTTTGAAATCTCACCTCGTGAACATACACAAAAGATTTTGCCTATGGTGAAAAGCGCCTTAGAAGAAGCAAACATCACATTGCAATCATTAGATGCACTTGCTTTTGGACGAGGACCCGGAAGTTTTACAGGTGTTCGTATTGGTGTAGGTGTTGCGCAAGGTATCGCGCTAGGTGCAGGGTTACCAATGGTTGGTATTTCATCACTTGCCACAATGGCTGAAGGTGTCTTTAGAACAACGGGCATCAAACAAGTTCTTGTGGCAATAGATGCGCGTATGGGTGAAATTTATTGCGCTCAATATCAGCGTAATGATGCAGGTATTTGGATAGGCGAAGACACTGAAGCTGTGATGAAACCTGAGCAATTTATTGAAGCATTACAATTAACAACAGGAACATGGGCGATGGCAGGTACAGGATGGCAAGCTTATCCTGATTTAAAAGAGGCACTGCCTTTTACTGTCGTTGAAACTGAGATTACGCTTCCTGCTGCACAAGATATGTTACCTCTCGCTGTAACCGCTTGGCATGAAGGTAAAGCAACGAAAGTTGAAGACGCCGAGCCAGTTTATTTACGTAATGAAGTGACATGGAAAAAACTGCCTGGCCGTGAATAGATTTAGAAGTATCTATTAGATGCGGAAGAGTGAAGCTATAATATTATTATAGAGTAACGTTAATATTGACTTGCAATGAGGTGGTTTATGAACAGACAATTAAACTACCGTTTGGTAAGCAAAGCGCTATTTTTATCTGGTGCTTTGTTTCTAGCGGGATGCGTCTCTATACCTGAATCAATAAAAGGTACATCAGCAACGCCAGTGACTAATTTAAATGGTGTTTTTGTTGCGCCTGAACTTTATATTGGTCAAGAAGGGCGTTTTGGTGGACGTGTGATTGATGTTAAAAATCTTCAATCATCAACGCAGCTAGAAATTGCCGTTATGCCTCTTTCTCAATACGATGCTGCGCCCGAATTACATCAACCTTCTGTTGGGCGTCTCTATGCTAATGTTATGCATTTCTTAGATCCCTCTGATTATAAAAATCAATACGTAACCGTTGTTGGTACTATCAAAGGTGTTGAAACTGGCAAAGTTGGTGAGGCTAGTTATCCATTTTTACGTATTGATGTGACAGGTATGAAACGCTGGACACTGACACAGCAAGTCATTATGCCCGCACCAGTTATGACATGGGGATATTATGGCGATGGCCCATATTGGGGTTATCACCATGGATATGGCGGTTATGGTGGATATCCATATGGAACTGGTCAGGTTGTGCCCGTTTTAGAATAAAAAGTGGGTATTAGATCGCATGACGATATAATATTTCACCTCCATTTGTGTGAAACGGTGTATAATCGATATCTATAATATATTAGGTAACTATCTAATAGAGTTATTAAAGTTGAATAAAAAATAAAAGAGAGGGCGGTTTTGACCGCCTTCTTTTTTGTTAATCTAAAAATAAAATATTTAGTGACACACTTCGCATCTTCACAACAGAAAATTGTTTGTGCTGGTAGGATGAGTTAATACTTTGTTAAAAATGAAACATAATATTAACCCAAGAAGTGCGATTAATCAGGAGTACTACTTTGGAAAAAGTCTGGCTTAAACGTTATCCGGCAGATGTTCCGGCTGAAATTGACCCGGACCGTTTCGCATCCCTTGCTGAGATGCTTGAAAACGCTGTCGCAAATTACGCAGATCAACCCGCCTTTATCAATATGGGCGAGGTCATGACTTATCGCAAACTTGAAGAGCGTAGCCGTGCTTTTGCAGCATACCTGCAAAATGGCTTAGGATTGAAAAAAGGTGATCGTGTCGCCTTAATGATGCCTAATTTACTGCAATATCCTATCGCGCTTTTCGGTATTCTTCGTGCAGGCATGGTTGTCGTAAACGTAAACCCACTTTACACACCAAGAGAACTTGAACATCAATTAAATGACAGTGGTGCAAGTGCCATTGTAATAGTCTCTAACTTTGCGCATACGCTCGAAAAAATTGTGTTTAATACCAGCATTAAGCACGTTATTTTAACCCGAATGGGCGATCAATTATCTCGTCCTAAAGCAACACTCGTTGATTTTGTTGTTAAATATATCAAACGATTAGTGCCTAAATATAACTTGCCTGATGCCATTTCATTTCGTAGAGCAATGCATTTTGGCTATCGTATGCAATATATTAAACCTGAAATTACAGGTGAAGATTTAGCCTTCTTGCAATATACAGGAGGCACAACGGGAATTGCTAAAGGTGCAATGTTAACGCATCGCAATATGTTAGCGAACCTTGAGCAAGCGAAAGCAGCTTATGTACCAGCGCTAAACGTTGGTAAAGAGCTGGTGGTCACTGCATTACCGCTGTATCACGTTTTTGCTTTAACCGTTAATTGTCTACTCTTTATTGAAATTGGTGGTAAAAACTTACTTATCACTAACCCTCGTGATGTGAAAGGTACAATTAAAGAACTAGGACGTTACCCTGTCACGGCAATCACTGGCGTAAATACTTTATTTAATGCTTGGTTGCAAAATCCAGAATTTCGTCAACTCGATTTCTCCAAATTGAATCTCTCCGTTGGCGGCGGTATGCCTGTTCAAAGTAGTGTTGCTAAAGAGTGGGAAGAGTTAACAGGTAAGCATTTATTAGAAGGTTATGGCTTGACGGAATGTTCTCCTTTAGTCACCGGTAACCCTTATAATCTGAAAAAATACAGTGGCAGTATTGGATTACCTGTACCTTCAACGGATGTGAAGTTTATGGATGATGAAGGTAACGAAGTTGACCGCACTGTAGGCGGTGAAATGTGGGTTCGTGGCCCTCAGGTAATGAAAGGTTATTGGAATCGTCCTGATGCAACTGATGAAGTCCTACATGATGGCTGGGTTGCAACAGGTGATATTGCCACAATGGATGACGAAGGCTTTATTCGTATCATTGACCGCAAAAAAGATATGATCTTAGTTTCGGGTTTTAATGTATACCCTAATGAAGTCGAAGAAGTCGTTACGGCACATCCTAAGGTTTTGGAGTCGGCTGCAATTGGTGTACCAAGCAAAAACTCAGGTGAAACAGTTAAAGTTTTCGTTGTGAAAAAAGATCCATCATTAACGGAAGATGAGATAAAAACGCACTGTCGTCGTTACCTAACAGGTTATAAAGTCCCTAAAATTATTGAGTTTCGTGATGAATTACCAAAATCAAATGTTGGTAAAATTTTACGCAGAGAGTTAAGAAATGAAGAAAAAGAGTTGAAAACCTCAACTGAATCTTGATACAACACTCAATAACCTTTTTCAATTTCGCCGGTTTATACCGGCGTTTTTGTGATTACATAAAAAAGTCATTAGACATAAAAACAAGAGAAACCTGTTTTGAATTATCAATTGATTACGACAGACACTGCACTAGATTCCGCCTGTAAAGCTGCTTCAGAGGCTTCAAAAATTGCTTTAGATACAGAGTTTGTCCGCATACGTACCTATTATCCTCATCTTGGTTTGATCCAGATGTATGACGGTAAACAGATCTCTCTTATTGATCCGTTAGCAATTAAGGATTGGGCTCCTTTCGTTGAGCTATTAACTAACCCGAGCATCATGAAGTTTCTCCATGCTGGAAGTGAAGATCTCGAAGTTTTTTCTCACCAGTTTGGTTGTGTTCCAACACCGATGATTGACACTCAAGTGGTGGCTGCATTTTTAGGGCATCCTATCTCTTGTGGTTTTGCGACATTAGTTGAGAAATATGAAAATATTGCACTAGATAAAAGTGAATCCCGAACAGACTGGTTAGCGCGCCCTTTAACTGAAAAACAGTGCCAATATGCCAGTGGTGATGTTTTCTATTTGCTACCTTTAGCTGAAAAATTAATTGAAGAAGCTGAAGAAGCAGGCTATATGGATGCGATCGCAGATGAATGTAAAATGATTGCAGAACGTCGACAAGAAACGGTTGTACCAGAGCTCGTCTATCGTGATATTAGCAATGCATGGCAATTAAAAGACCAACAATTAGCATGCTTACAAATGCTTGCTCAGTGGCGCTTAAATCAAGCCAAAGCTCGAGATATGGCATTAAACTTCGTTGTAAGAGAAGAACATCTATGGTCTGTTGCTCGTTACCTTCCATCCTCATTAGCAGAACTCGATGCATTATCGCTTTCAGGCCAAGAAATTCGTTGTCATGGTCGTCGTTTATTAGATTTTGTTGCTAAAGCTAAAGAAATTAAAGATGAAGATTGCCCAGAGCCTATTGGTAATTTAATTGAACAACCAAACTACAAAAAAGCATTTAAAGCGATTAAAGCGGTTATTCAAGAAATTAGTGAAGATAAACGCTACAACCCTGAACTGTTAGCTTCAAGAAGACAGATTAATCAGTTATTAAGTATTCATTGGAAAATAAAAGAAGGGCAACCTGAATTAACTTCACGTTGGCGTAAAGCATTATTAGAAGAAAAAGTGACAGAAATTCTGGCGCAATATCCATAGTCTTGCTGATTGTTTATTTTCTAATATTTAATCTCCTTAAAATAAAAAGGAATTGTTAGTTCCATAAATAAACAAAACAAAGAATAACAATAGGAGTCTCTTTTGAGGCTCTTATTTTTTGCACACAAAAACACCTAAAGAAGGTGAAGGTAGAAATAGACTAAATAGATTATTGGTAAATGTAAGTATTATGACAAAATAATCGCTCTCCTGTGACTTATCACCAATGATTAAAATAGCAACAAGATATAGCGCTATTTGCGCATTCAGGTGTTTTCAATATGTATATAATTAAACACAGAGCCAATCAAATTGATTATAGTTTATGGCTGGCTCTGTGAATAATGACTTAGATAAAGCGTAAAATATGATTTACTTTGTAGGCTCTTCACTCTCAGGTAAAGTCACATTTAGCTCTAATACAGAGATATCATCGCCTTTTTGTTCAAATTGAACAGAAAGCATCTCTGGATCAATCTGTACATATTTACAGATGACACCTAATAAATCTCTTTTCATATCAGGTAAATAAGCTGGCTCGCTATCACCACGGCGACGTTCTGCCACGATAATTTGTAGACGCTCCTTGGCAATATTAGCTGTCGACTTTTTACGCGACAGGAAAAAATCTAGTAAAGCCATCTTTTACCCCCCAAAAAGGCGTTTCAGAAAGCCTTTTTTCTCTTCTTCAATAAAACGGAATGGATGTTCTTCACCTAACAAACGATTTACTGTATCTGAATAGGCTTTACCTGCATCAGATTCGCCATCTAAAATAACAGGTTCACCTTGGTTAGATGAACGTAAAACAGATTGATCTTCTGGAATAACACCCAATAGTGGAATGCATAGAATTTCAAGGACATCTTCCATACTTAACATATCACCACGGCTAACGCGGCCAGGATTATAACGAGTTAATAGAAGATGTTCTTTAATTGGATCTTGACCACGCTCAGCGCGGCGTGATTTAGAAGCAAGAATTCCTAAAATACGGTCGGAGTCACGTACTGATGATACTTCAGGGTTTGTTGTAATAATGGCTTCATCTGCAAAATAAAGGGCCATTAATGCGCCACTTTCAATACCCGCAGGAGAGTCACAAATAATAAAATCAAAACCCATCTCATCGAGTTCATCTAATACTTGTTCTACACCATCACGGGTGAGAGCGTCTTTATCTCTTGTTTGTGAAGCAGGGAGAATAAACAGATTTTCTGTACGCTTATCTTTAATCAATGCTTGATTTAAAGATGCATCGCCCTGAATAACATTAACAAAATCATAAACAACTCTACGTTCACAACCCATGATAAGGTCTAAATTACGTAACCCAATATCAAAGTCGATAACAACCGTCTTATGACCTTTTTGAGCGAGGCCGGTAGAAATGGCCGCGCTGGAAGTTGTTTTACCAACCCCACCTTTACCTGACGTAACAACAATAATGCGTGCCATGGAGTGATTCCTTGTCGATGCTCTAAATTAAGTTCTCGATTGTTAATTCATTCTCTTGCAGGCTAAGTTGTACTGATTTACCAACAAAGTCTGTAGGAATTTGGTCGCTTAGCCAATATTGACCAGCAATAGAAACAAGCTCAGCAGACAGATGTGTACAAAAAATATGGCTCTCTTTATCACCCGATGCGCCAGCAAGTACACGTCCACGCAATACACCGTAGATATGAACATTACCATCAGCAATTAATTCAGCGCCTGCACTCACATTACTAATAACAACTAAATCGCTATTTTGAGCATAAATGCGCTGACCTGAACGAACAGGAGTATGGATGATTTTTGTTTTTTGACGAACAGCTGTCGGTGCTTCATTCGTTTTATCGTTATTTGCCTGAGTGCTCGGCTTAACTATTTTACCTTCATTTAAGATAGGTAACTGTGCGGCAATTATCGCTTCTTTCTGTTGAGCGTCTGAACTACCACTAATTCCCACGACTCGTAAGCCAGCATCTTCTACAATTCGCCTCAGTTTTTTAAAATCAATATTTTCATCTGCTAAAGCAGAGACATTGATAACCACAGGTGCATTTTTCAGAAATTGAGGCGCTTGTGCAATTTTTTCTGAAATTGCCTGACGAATAACTTTCGGTGTTCCATCGTTTAAATGGAGTACTGAAAGGGTAAAATTACTGCCTTTTAACTCAATGGGCGTGTTTGACATCTATCTGACTCAGTAAATTTTTTATAATCTGGCACAAAAAACCAGAGACGATATTACGAAAGTATATAAGCATGTTATATTTACTAAAATATTCAGGCAAGTCGCTTATTTTAATAATTAGAGTTTAATGAAAATGATTTGTGCAATTTACCGTAGTACCAAACGTGATCAAACTTATTTATACATCGAAAAAAAGGGTGATTTCTCTCGAATTCCGGACGAATTATTGCAAAGTTTTGGCGAACCACAGTTTTCAATGTTGCTTAATCTCGCGGATAGACAGCGTTTAGCGCATGCTGACATTGAAAAAGTCAAAAAAGCATTAGTTGAGCAGGGTTTTTATTTACAAGTTCCGCCACCTGTCGAAAGTATGTTAAATGCTTATTTAGATGAATTAAAAAAATCAGAAAAAACTGAATAAATCATCGAGATAAAAGGAGCATAAATGTTCAAATATTCATTCATCGCTGTGATTGTTTCCGGTTTAATGTTATCGGCGTGTACTAATAGCCAACAAAAATTGGCTGAAAGACAAATTACTGCACCAGAGGCAAAGGCAGTTGAAACACAAAAAACGCCTCGATGGAAACAAGTGGATGTTGCATCGTTAGAACAAGCATTTCCTAAAGAGACTCGTATTTCTGCACAATTTCCTGCTTATGTTGAAGCTCTGAAATTGAAAGCTGCTCAGTTGGGATATAAACAAGAAACAATAGATTTTGCTTTTTCAGAAGCGCATTTTATTGAACGAGTGATTAAATCAGACCGTAATCAGCCGGAAAAGAAAATCACACTCGATGTTTATTTACCACGCATTGTCACTAACGGCCGTTTAAACCAAGGGGCTAAGCTCTATCAAGAGAATCAAGATACTCTAGAACAAATCAGCAAGAGATATGGTGTGCCTGCAAACTATATTGTTGCGCTATGGGGACTTGAGAGTGGCTTTGGTAAAGTGCAGGGCAAAGAAGATGTTGTTTCTGCACTTGCAACACTCGCATTTGAAGGTCGTCGAGAAGAACTCTTTACACGCCAACTAATGGCAGCATTGGAGATTATTGAGGAAGGGTATATTCCTCAAGGACAACGTCTCAAAGGCTCTTGGGCAGGAGCTATGGGACAAACTCAGTTTATGCCATCTTCTTTCCTAACTTATGCCGCAGATGGCAATGGTGACGGAAAAATTGATATTTGGAATACCCAAGAAGACGCATTTGCTTCGGCAGCTAACTATTTAGCGACGGAAGGTTGGAAAAGTGGACTTCCTTGGGGAGAACAGGTTACTTTAGCGGTAGATTTTAACCAACAGCTTGAAGGTATTAAGACCGAACAGAAAAAAACGGTCGCTCAATGGAAAGCATTGGGTGTTCAATTGCCTGCAAATAGTCAATTGAACGATGCTATGTCAACATGGTTAATTATTCCTGATGATGATTTGCACAGAAGCTATTTAGTGACACAGAACTTCCGTACGATTATGCATTGGAACAGCTCTTACTTTTTTGCTCTCAGCATCGTTACTATGGCTGATGGCGTTGCTAATAAAATAAATTCACTACCTAACGCGAGTTAATCGCGTTTTTTACAGTGAAATAAAACACAGCAATCTACCTAAAAGGAACACATTATGTATCAACATCGTGATTGGGAAGGTGCATTACTTGATTTTCCTGTCAATAAAGTGATTTGCGTTGGTAGTAACTATGCAAATCACATTAAAGAGATGGGATCCGTTCGCTCAGAAGAGCCTGTGATTTTTATCAAACCAGAAACAGCTATGTGTGATATTCGCCAACCTATTGCTATCCCAAAAGATATGGGTGCGGTTCACCACGAAATTGAATTAGCAGTACTGATTGGTCAGCCACTTAAACAAGCTAATGAAGATAGAGTTGATCGCGCAATTGCGGGTTTCGGTATTGGCCTTGATCTCACATTACGTGACTTACAAGGCAAATTGAAAAAAGCAGGGCAACCATGGGAAAAAAGTAAAGCGTTCGATGGCTCTGCACCATTATCTGGATTTATCCCTGTCAATTCATTTGGCGACCCACAAAACGCAAATTTAATGTTACGTGTTAATGACGAGATTCGTCAGCAGGGTAACAGTCGTGATATGCTAACCCCTGTTTTACCCCTTATCAGCTATATGTCTCGCTTTTTTACCCTACGTCCTGGTGATGTGATTTTAACGGGAACTCCGGAAGGTGTTGGCCCTCTAGAATCAGGCGATATGTTGGTATTAAGTGTTAATGAACATCAGCTGACAACGCGGGTTATTTAATTTGTATTAGATGAGCAATAAGGTAATAACGTAGAGATGACACAGGCTTTTTGGCAGACTAAAACATTAGATGAAATGAGTGATGATGAGTGGGAATCGCTCTGTGACGGGTGTGGGCAATGTTGTTTACACAAGTTAATGGATGATGATACTGACGAGATATATTTTACCAATGTCGCTTGTAATCAGCTAAATATTAAAACCTGCCAATGCAGTAATTACGAAGATCGTTTCCGTTATGAGCCAGATTGTATCAAGCTTACACGGTATAATTTACCGACATTTGAGTGGTTACCAATGACATGTGCGTATCGTCTGTTAGCAGAAGGCAAAACGTTACAAAGTTGGCATCCACTTATTGCAGGTAATAAAGCAAAAATGCACCAAGGTAATATTTCTGTAAGATATATTGCGGTGCCAGAAGCTGAAGTTGAAGATTGGGAAGATCATATTCTTAATCGTCCGAAAGGGCGTGGTTAATTTCTTATTTTCATTAAAAAGCTCCTTTATAGGAGCTTTTTATTAAGGAATGTAAGTAATGACAATAGATATTGCTGGGCTAATTGCCCAATTAGGGAAGAAGTATCAAGATGTTTACGATCAAAATTTAATTCCTTATAAGTCCAAACCTAAAAATGGCAGTTTGGCGATGAAAAAAGAATCTCTTCACTTATATTTTGAGCCCTATGGTGTCGGTTTAAGTGAAATCACGCTGACGCTATTTGATGAAAAAACAAAGCAATTTCATTTCCCCCATGCACTTCCTTTCGGGTTACAGCCATTAATGACACAAGAGTGGTTACATGCTCATTATGGAAAACCAATCCGCTTTGCTAAAAAGAAAATTGTGATGTCACTTCATTTAGGTGAAGCTGAAGTCTTTGAGTTACCCAATAATAATCAGGTTATTTTTATCGCCAGATACCCCTACATTGGTGAGAATGTGGTGATCTCGCTTACTTTCGAATTACGCGAAAGTTTAGAAAAACGGTGGGATGTTAACTACATAGCTTGATATTGCGTTAGTAACAAAAAACTCCCCTTTTAAGGTTAATAAGAGAATAAATCATTCACAAAATAATCTTTTTAAGAAAAACTATTGACTAAATGGGAAATGTAGTTCACTATTATTCTCATGGTGGGAAATTTGAATTTCACCAACCAGATGAATAAATGCCTCGCTTATGCGGGGCTTTTTGCATTCTAGGGTTGTGAAAATATCTGCCATATTTCGTAGCAAAATTCTGAGTCATATTCAGTGATTGAAACGTACATCATTATTAAAATGATGCGTTTTTCTTCGCCGTTTATTACCTGAATTTACTGAAAGAGAAGATTGGATTTTCTCTTATTTAAACATCAAGACTCGCTGCGGCGAGTTTTTTTGTTTCTTTATTTTATAAAAAGGAATTTTATATGAAACGTATTACTCCAATTGTTTTATCACTGCTTATGGTTTCAACCAGCTATGCTAATTCAGAAATGATGGTTGTGCCTGAACTTGAAACTCAATCATCTGTTGTTGCTCGTGATACTTCAATGCGTGCAATGAACGATGAAAATTGTGGTATTGGTTGTCCATTAGGAGGCAGTGAAACCACTATTCAACGCGATGTTTACACATTAAATAATAATAGTGAGAGCAAGTTTGCAGACTGGGTTGCTTATTTAGTGACTAAAGACAGCATTGGTAGTGGTAAAGCACGTAACTGGAAAAAAGATCCGGCTTTAGGTAATGATGAAACCTTATCGCCAGCGGATTACAAAAACGCTAATGCCACATTAAAAGTTGACCGTGGTCATCAAGCTCCTCTAGCTTCATTGGCTGCGTTACCAGGCTGGAATGCGCTTAACTATCTTTCTAATATTACACCGCAAAAAGCAGACTTAAACCAAGGTGCTTGGGTACGACTAGAAGATCAAGAGCGTAATTTGGCAAAAGAAGGTCACAAAGTCTTTACTGTTACAGGGCCTATCTACGAAAGAGATATGGGTAAGTTGCCAAGTACAGATAAAGATCACACAATTCCAAGTGCTTATTTTAAAGTGGTTTTTCTAAATGATTCACCAGAAAACTCCTCTTATGCGGCATTTATTATGGATCAACAAACACCGAAAAAAGCAAATTTCTGTGAATTCCAAGTAACGGCAGCAGAAGTGGAAGCTCGTACCGGTTTAACACTTTGGAGTCAGTTACCAGAAAGTGCTCAAGGTGTGAAATCTCAAGCAGGTGAGTTAGTCAAAAAAATGGGATGTACGGTATTAAAATAAGCTTTTAAACCGACTTCTCAGTAAGTAATAAAAAAGGTCACTTAATAAAGTGACCTTTTGTAATATTACTAAATAGCTATATTTAGCGGTTTTCAAAATTAATAAGCTGGTGGCGCTGATTAAAAAACTTCGTGTAGGTTAAATAGCAAGCAATAATAGTTGAAATACTGGCTGTTGCCATCAACATAAAAGTCACCATAATTTGATATTTAACAGCTTGTAATGGATCAACACCGGCAAATATAAGCCCTGACATCATACCCGGCAAACTCACAATACCGACAGTCTTTGCGGCATCAATAGTTGGTATTAATGAAGATTTAATGCTATCTCGAATAATACTCATTGAGGCTAATTTAGGTGTTGCACCAAGGCTTAACATCTCTTGCAATTGTTGCTGCTGATTTTGAAAACGTTGACCTAAATTATTATAACAAAGTCCCGTTGCTATCATTGCATTACCCGCAATCATCCCCGTAATAGGAATGATTTGAATGGGTGTAAAAGCAATGGAACTGGTGAGCAATAAAATAGTTAAAGTTAATAATGCCCCAGTTGTAATAGCAGTAAAAGAGATCAGAAAGATATCTTTGACGTATTTGCTCCGCTTTTTGGCGTTATGGGCTGCGTTATAGCAGATAAATAACACCATTAAGAAAGTAAGAATAAAATGGTCAACATGGAAAATATAGGTCAAGACATAGCCAACAATTAACAGTTGAACAATGGCTCTTGCTGTACTCCAAATGATATCTTTTTCTAAAGCTAGCTTTTCTTTGCGACTAATAAAAATAGCCACGAGAACTAATAAAAGCGAGAAAATCAGAGATTCATTGCTTATCGTATGTTCGTTCATAATATTATGTTCGCTCATAACAAAAGGGTGACTGATAAAGAAATAAAAAATCAGGCATCATTGTGAGAAGGTAATAAGATCACATCATCAGCATGTTTTATTTCATTTTGATCGTGAGTGACCCATAATACGGCGAGATTTTGATCTTTAACGTAGTGGTGAATAACATCATTCACTTTTGTTTTATTATCTTCATCTAATGCACTTGTTATCTCATCAAGTAATAAGATTTTTGGCATAAATTGCAGATTTCTTATCAGTGAAATACGTTGTTTTTCTCCTCCCGAAAGTTCATTAATTCCTTTTTTCATAATGGATGCAGGTAAACAAAAATAATCCAAATCATGCGCAAGTTTCTTATCATCCACCGAAAGTTTTCGTAAGAAATAAGGAAATTTAAGGTTATCGTAAACAGTCTCACCAAATAACATCGGTGTTTGAGTACAATAAGAAACCTGTTGGCGATATTCTTCGGGTGAAAACGTTAAATAGTCTTTATCTTCAAAGAAAAGTGAACCACTGGTAGGTGATAGTAGAGAAGCGACAATCTTGAGTAAGGTACTTTTACCACAACCTGAAGGGCCTGTGATAAGTTTAAATTCAGAAGGTTGAAGTTCAAAATTGATGTTATCAAGGATAGTTTTGTTATCGACCCGATAACCTATTTTATCAAGACGTAAAAGTGCAGTCGTGCTTTCCATTCTTATCCCAAACTTAAAAGAGAGAATAATTACCATTATATAGAATTAACGATATAAAGATCCTGCTTTAAATCAGTTAGTAAGCAATTTTGTTACTATTTAAGTATAGGATAATAAGAATGTTAGCCAATAAAAAAGATAAATTTATTTTTCTCGATTGCCTAAAAAAATACCAAATTGAATTTTGTTAAGAATAAAATAAAGAGCAGGCAGATAGTCGCGATAACAAAGCGTAATGTAGCAAGTAATAAACCATCAATTTCAGGTGAGATAACTCGCCTCGCAATAAAAGTCCCACCCCAAACGATAGAGACTAAGGCTAGTAATAAATAAGCCGTTAAATCACTCTTTGGATTGTTTTTCATATTGAGAGTACCAATGCTTTATATCATTGATTATTTCACTCGTTAAACGCTCGCCTTGTTCATTATAAAACCCATGATCTAACTTATCGTATTTAATAAACTTCACATTAGGTTGGTTGATATCTTGGCTTAATTGGTTAAATGCATCGACATTTACATTCGAGTCATTAAGTGTCTGAATAATTAAGATAGGAGTATGTTGATTACTTTTAATAACATTAAGTAAATCAATAGCAAAATATTGTTGCCACCATGATTTACTATGTTCACTGACAAATTGCTCATCATCTATTTGATTATTTTTTATTGCATCAGCAAATTGCTGAAAGCCATTTAGCGCATCTTTAATGTGTTCTTTAGGTGTGGTAAGACGGATATTATAAAGAACATCATCAAGAAAAAAACGCCCCCCACCATTTAGCGCAATAGCCGCTTTTATATCATTGCGTTTAGCTACCACTAAATGCACCATCGTGGCACCTTCACTTCCACCAATTAAAATAATATTCGGATACTGTGACGATAATTTATCTAACACTGCTTCATAATCTTCAGTTCGCTGTTTAGGATTATCATGAAGCTTATAGCTTTTAGGGCAATCAACACGTTCACCATCATATTGAAAATAAGGTAATTGAGCGGTAATACCGTATTTTTCTACCATTAAAACATCACTATTGGGTAACCACTGACCGAAGATTTCTTGAGTAAATGTATTATTTTTAATGCTGTTACAGTCAGAGCCTTGCATTAACACCAATAGAGTTTGATTTTTTTCAGCTCGTTTATCCAAGTAATAGCTAATTTCACTGCCATCTTTACGTGAGAGTGAATGTGTCGATATTTCTGCATAACTAGCAAACGAAGGAAGCAAAAAAGTAGAGAGTAAAAATAGAAGTGAAGTGCGCATGATCGCCTGTTTGTTTTTGTAGGGGTGCAATAAAAAATTTTATTTTAATAATAAGTAAACAGCTAATTTAGTGAATTATTGTATAGAAACAAGTGATGTAAAATTTATCGCACAGATAGTCTCTATAAAATTAATCCACTCTTAATATAATAGCCTGAAAATTCAGGCTATCTGGAGATCTTTAATGAATAGGAACGAAATAATCAATCTCTAAGGTTTTTGGCAATTCCATTAAATCAACATCAGTTTCTATACTGACATATCTTTCAATATCAGCACCTAAACGACGACATAAACCTAATGCGGGAAGGGTATAAAAATAAATTTTCATCGCAAACTGTTTATATTCTTCTAGAGTTCCCTTAAATTGGAATCTGACATAACGTCCTGCCTCAATCACTCTTTTTCTAAAACCACTGGTTTTTGTAAAATGATCTAAGCTATTTAACCCAATTTCATAATCAATCTGGATTTTATTTTTACGCAATGTGTTCGGTTGGTATGAGATAAGCACAGTACTTTCTGTAAAGTTTTTATCCGTATACAGTAAAAAATCATTCCAAAATTGGTGACGAATATCTTCGTGTAATTTACCTATATCTTCGATAGAGCAAAAATACTGATATTGCATCCCATAAACATAACTTTCAGGTAAATCCATAATTTTAGGAATAGGCAAATCAACAACATCAAAATTGATTGGTGGCTGAAAGTTATCACCACAAAGATTATCTAGTTTACGATATTCTGTGGGTGTTACACCAAAGGTCGCTTTAAAACGACGCGTAAATGATTGCTGGGAATCGAACTGATAACGTAATGCTACAGTCAGAATAGGCAATTTAGTTAATCGTAATTCGGTTGCCGCTTTTGTTAAACGTCTTCCTCGAATATACGAAGCAAGTGTTAATCCTGTTGCTTGTTTAAACACGCGTTGTAAATGCCATTTGGTATAACCAGAACGGATCGCAACATCATCAAGTAGCAACGGTTTTTCCAGATTCACCTCAATCCAGAGAAGGAGTTCTTTGATAATTTCTATATTAAAAGTGGATAAGGTATTTGAGGGGATAAGCCCATTGTACTGAGATGACATGATAATTTCCTGAAAATATTTTGTTCAGTTTACACGAAACTGATACCCATATATTATTACATACTTATGGTATGTTTTAAGGGTTTTATCATGAAAATAAAATCACGGCAACAAGAGAATTCAGAGCAAACGCGCACTGCATTACGTGAAGCTGCACAAGAATTATTTATAAATCAGAACTATTGTGATGTTTCCGTTGATGAAATATCACGTCACGCAAGAGTAACGAAAGGGGCCTTTTATCACCACTTTAGTAATAAGAAAGCACTATTAAAAGAGTGCTACCTTTTTCAGGTTGATAAGGTCGTCGAAAAACTGGTTCAGATTCCTACCTATGATGATAAGTGGCAAGAGTTAGAGGTTATTTTTAACTTCTGTGTTGATCATATTTATCAATATAAAGATAAGCTGATTCCCTTACAAGAAATAATTTCCGTTCTAGGTTGGAAAGAATGGGATGAAATTGATTCACAAATTCTTATTCCTCGAATTAAAAAATGTGTAGATACCCTCTATAACAAACAAGAAATTTGTACCTATTCTCCTGATATTGTCGTAAATTTAATTTATGGATTTGTCACGCATATCGCGATTAATTTAAAGAATGAAGCTACATTACCTGAAAATGCCTGTAAGGAGTTTAAAACGATATTTTCTGATTTTTTAATGGGCATAAAACAATCTTCAATAAATGCAAAAAATCATAAATAGCACAAAAATAGTGATAGGTTGATGTACATTGGATCAAAATACACAAAACAAAGGTTCAGAACATTATGACAATAGAAGTGCCTAAGAGCCATTTCACCGCAACGGGCATTGTATTCAATGAGCAAGGCAAATTCCTTCTCCATTTGCATTCTAAAATAGGCTGTTGGTTACCACCAGGTGGTCATATAGAAGAAAATGAAGAGCCACAAGATGCAGTATTAAGAGAAATAGAAGAAGAAACAGGCTTACTGTGTGAGTGTCTTTGTTATCAACCTGAATTTAGTCTTAACCTAAATAACAATGATGTTATTGAACTTGTAAAACCCCTCGCCATTTTAAAAGAACCCATCCACGATAAAAAACAAGGATTTCATTATCACATCGATATGATTTACCTTTGTAAACCGTTAAAAAATAGCCAATTAACAAATAAATCTTTTCAATGGCTTTCTTTGGATGAAGTTAAAAAATTAGAAACCCCATTAAATGTGATAAGACTTATTGAACTAACTGAAAAACTATTAATAAAAAAAATTATTTAAATTTCTAAATAAAACTAAATTACTCATAATAAATAAACAATAAAAGCAGTTTTTAGAAACTGCTTTATTTTTATTGGAAACAAATTATTTTTAAAACTCACTATAAACTAACTTTGAAGTTAAATAAATTAATGTTAATAGGTGAATATACCTATTAAATATTAATGTAA
Organism: Proteus terrae; assembly: GCF_003144325.1. Classification (GTDB taxonomy): domain Bacteria; phylum Pseudomonadota; class Gammaproteobacteria; order Enterobacterales; family Enterobacteriaceae; genus Proteus; species Proteus terrae. Next base: position 136,353 of record NZ_PENS01000011.1, on the reverse strand, counting down.
AAATACACGAATAAAATTTCAAAAACTAAAAAATAATTAATAAATTATCTTTTTCTGAGTAAAATTATCGTCATCGCAGGATATTGTATAGTTAATTTTTATCTAGGTGGATAAAACAATCGTTTATTTCATAAATGAAAAATGATTTCCACTGGACTCTAAAGTTTTTCCTCATTATTACCGACATTATAAACAAAGGCAGATCCTACGTGCCTTTATATTCTAATGAATAAATTTTAGCCTTATTTTATTTACACCAGGGAATATGCTCTTTGTCAGAGAAAGAGTGCATTCTGATATCTTACAAATGTACAGATAAAAAATTCTGTATATTTTGATGGAATATGACCATGTTTAAAAATATCAGTATAGAAAAGACCGTTAAGGTCATGCTGGCCATTTTATTTGCGTTGATAATGAGCATTATTTATTTTAGTTATGATGCTTCCACTCGATCTTATAATAATTTCGTTTCATCAAATAACCTAAGCCAGCAAATGTTACTTATGGGCAAAGCGCGATATCAAATGGCCGTGATCAGGGCAAATATTAATGGGTTAGATGGACAATTACGGGTTAATGAAAAACCTTCAGCAAAATATTTTCATCAAACCACAGAATATATTGAAATAACGCGTGAAGAGATCCACCGTTGGGCGGATGCTGAAAAGCTGACAATAGAAGGGCGTGAGTTGGCCGATGAAATGACAAAGCGTTTTGATGAATTGCTTGATATTTTCACTGGTGCACTAGAGAGATTGCGTAGAGGTGAGCTAACAACACACTCTGCCAGTGTTAAAATGGATGAGCTCAATGATATCACGATGCAATATTACGCCGTGGCTAATGGTATCGAAAATAGCTATATCGATATTGCAAAAACATCTCAAGAACGTTTAATGCTGGTATCAATCACGACAGGCGTTATTGTTATTCTCTTATTTTTCATTATATTACGTTGGTTTTCCCATACCTTTATTGGCAATATTAAAATATTAATCAATATTTTTAGTAAGATGAGCCAAGGCGATTTAAGTATGCGTGTAGATAATCACGGTACTAATGAGTTTGGTCAGTTATTCAATGAAATGAATAAAATGAAAAACTCATTAAGCCATATGATCTCTTCCGTGAAAAATGCCGTTAATACTATCAGTGTTAGTGCAAGCGAAATCGCGACAGGAAATACAGATTTATCATCTCGAACTGAAGAGCAGGCTAGCGCATTACAAGAAACTGTTGCCAGTATGGAGCAAATTAAAACAACAGTTGAGAAAAATGCGGATAACTCGCGTGAAGCAAGCAAATTAGCACTAACAGCAACGGCATCTGCTCAAAATGGCGAAAATGTGATGGATAGCGTGGTAGAAACCATGTCTTCAATCTCTGAAAGTGCGAAGAAAATTGCAGACATCAATGACATTATTAATAGCATTGCCAATCAAACAAATATTTTGTCATTGAATGCGGCAGTTGAAGCGGCAAGAGCAGGTGAGCAAGGTAGAGGATTTACCGTTGTGGCATCTGAAGTGCGTAGTTTAGCGAGTCGTAGTGCGGAAGCTGCGAAAGAGATTAATGACTTGATCACACATTCTGTTAATAAAGTGCATGTTGGCTCTCAGCAAGTTGCTCAAGCTGGACGCTCAATGTCAGAGATCGTCACGACGATAAACCAGGTGAATGACTTTATGCAACAGATTGCCCTTGCTTCAAATGAACAAAGTATGGGGATTAATCAAATCGCATTAGCTGTTAGTGAAATGGATACTGTTACTCAGCAAAATGCGGCATTGGTTGAAGAGTCAGCTGCTATCACAGCGAATATGGATGATGAAGCTCATCAATTAGCTAAATTAGTTTCACAATTCAAAGTAGACGAAGAGAAAGAAACACTTTCACGCTTTGAATCAACGCAATCAGCAGAAGCTATCGATACTCAACAAAAATAAGTGGCGTATCGCTAATCAATAAAATAAGCCCCCTTTGCTAATTTATGGCTAAGAGGGCTTTTTGTTACATATCTTCTTAATGCTTAAAATTAAGCTTTGATCTGATTAACGCATTCATTACCTGAAGCAACGTCTTTAATATTGTGCAGTGTTGTTTCGCTAATACTAATTAATGCTTCTTCCGTTAAGAAAGCTTGGTGTCCTGTAAATAACACATTATGACAAGAAGAAAGACGACGGAAAATATCATCTTGAATAACATCATTTGATTTATCTTCAAAGAAAAGGTCACGCTCATTCTCATAAACGTCCATTCCCAAAGCACCAATCTTACCTTGTTTTAATGCATTAATAGCAGCAGCAGAATCCACTAAAGCACCACGACTGGTGTTAATAATCATCACGCCATCTTTCATTTGTGAAAAAGCGGTTTCATTTAATAGATGATGATTATCTGCGGTTAATGGGCAATGTAACGAAATAACATTAGAATTTGCATAGAGTGTTGCTAGATCGACATATTCGGCACCTAAATCAAGTACTGCTTGATTTGGATAAGGATCATAAGCAAGTAATTTCATGCCAAAGCCTTTTAATATGCGCAATGTTGCTAATCCTATTTTACCTGTACCAATAATACCAGCAGTACGATTATGCATATTAAAACCAGTTAGGCCTTCTAATGAGAAGTTTGCATCACGAGTACGTTGATAAGCTCTGTGTATACGACGATTAAGTGATAGCATCATACCAACAGCATGTTCTGCAATAGCCTCTGGTGAATAAGCCGGCACACGAACAACTGTTATTCCTAATTCAGCTGCAGCTTCTAAATCGACGTTATTGAATCCTGCGCAGCGTAATGCGAGGATGCGTATATTAAGGCTAGCAAGCTCTTGTAAAACCGCTCGATTTGCATCGTCATTGACGAAAATGCAAACAGCATTAGCACCAACGGCATTTTTTGCGGTTTGTTCTGTCAAATTAAAATCGAAATATTCAATATCATAATGGTATCCATTATGTTGATTGACCCATTCCATGTGCTTACGATCATAATGTTTAGTACTATAGGAAACGATTTTCATCCAGTCTTCTCTACTCTCGATTAAATTTTTATTCAGAGGCTGGAAAAACAAGAATTATCCAGCCCCAATATGAAAGAAATTAATATTATCATTATAAACAATTTAGCGAGGTAAGTGGATGATTCAGGTTTGTTTAAAAGGAATATGATGTGTTGTTAAGAAAAACAATCAAATGGACAGGGACGATACTACTAGGCACAGGTCTAATTGGCACTGCTTTATGGGCATCTATTCCTCGTTGGTTGCCCGTGGTTGCTCACTATTACTTGCCTGAAGGTGTAACACTTTCTTTATCACAGCCCAAGTTACAGCGCATAGGCGTTTCAATTGAAAATATCGCATTAAAGGCAGAAAGTTGTACTTTAGCTAGTCTTGATAACTTTGTTTTTACTTATCAAAAAGAGCAAATTGACAAACTTCAATTTAATAGCCAGCAACTCGTCATTGATGAACAATGTTTTTCAATGATGCCAGCAAGTAAACAAGAAGAAACGGCCACTGTTCCACTTGATATAAATTCTCTATTAACTTCAATACCTTATTTATCCGTCAATATCGATAATGTACTCTTAAAAGAAAATGCTCGTTATCAAGGAGCATTACAACTAAAAACACAAAATAATGGGCGACTAATTACTTACCAAGGAGAAAATGCTCAACTTGGTATTTCTATTAGAGATAACCAGTGGCTTGATATTAAACAGCTTAAAGTGAATTTACCTGATGATAATAATATCGAATTGGCAGCCGAAATAGCGCTTCCTCTAGATATCGCGTCATTACCTGAAAAAGGTACCATCGATGCAACGTTATTAACTTCTCACTATGAACATCCGTTAGTTTTTGTTCTTGAATGGGTTGGACAATCTGGCACTATTTCAATTGCTGAACAAGGTGGAGGCCATGCACTGGCTTTATTACCTTGGACAGTCACTCCTGAAAATATCGTTATTAAGCAAGGTCGTTGGGAATGGTTTGGATTAGACCAACCTTTACGAGGTGGTGTAAATATTAATATCGCACAATGGCAAAAAGGATTAACGGATTTAAGATTAACTGCACGATTAAACGTGATGACGGAAGGTAAAGCAGGGAAAGGAAATTTGGTGATATCGATCCCCGAAACGACAGTAAATTGGATAGATGCACAAATCCCTATTCAAATCACCGGTGTTGTTAATAAAGAATTAATGCAAGCCAGCGCGCAATTACCTGTTAAAGTCACTGGCATGTTGACAGATCCTACTATTGAATTTCAACCCGGATCTTTGTTTCGTTTTAAAGGGCCAGTTACTGAAACACTGACTGTAACAGATGCTCGTTTACCTTTAGCTGGAACCACCTTTTCATCAAAAGGCTTTAATGGACGTTTAAATGCGATAGTCGTCGCCCAAGACAGTATTTGGGGAGATTACCGCATTCATTTTCAAGGTAAAGCAATTGATTTCTTACCTGATAATGGAACTTGGCAATGGCGTTATTGGGGAGATGGAAATTTACTACCGTTAAAAGCGCATTGGGATATTGCAGGAACAGGTTATTGGGCTGATAAATTAGTGAGTTTTGAGAAACTCAATACAGGTTTTGATGTTTTAAAATATCAACATACTACAATGACTGCGCCACGATTATCTTTATTAAGCCCATTTCGTTGGTTCAGAGATGATAAAAAGCCAACATTTAATGGAAAGCTAAAATTAACGAGTCAACGTATTGATTTCCCTGCTGGTGGTTTTTTAGATAAGGCGGATTTTATTGCTACGGTCAGTGGTGAATCACCTTTTAATTTTAATGTAAAAGGTGAGTTAAACGCTAAACCTAATATAGGACCAATTGCAATTAATACACGTTGGGATGGTGCTAGACTAAGAGGGCAAATGCGTTGGCCTTCACAACCAATTAATGTTTTTCAATCACTAATACCTGCAGATTTAGGCATTACCCTTGATAAAGGTGAATTGTATACACAAGCTGATTTTTCTATTGCACCAGAACAAGGATTAGTTGCTGGTGGGCATCTTGTTGTTAGACAGGGCGGAATGTGGCTTAAAGATGGTGTCTTAGAAGGTTTAGATTTTATCTTACCTTGGCGTTTAAATAGGGATGAATGGCAATTAGGGGTTAAACAACCCGTTCAGTTACGAATAAAACGAGTTAATAACCTTTTTGAAATGACCGATATTACGGCAGATCTCCAAGGCTTTTATCCAGCAACTGAAAGTAAACCACTAATCTTATCTAACGTTAATGTCGCAATGCTGGATGGAACAATATCTTTAGCAGAATTAACGATACCACAACATGATGCTGCGATTATTTCTATTGATAATATTCAATTAAGTCATCTGTTTACTCTATTAAAAGTGACTCAGTTTGCAGCGTCAGGTAAAGTGAGTGGTGAGTTTCCATTCTTTATTAATAATAATCAATGGATTATTAAAAATGGTTGGCTGGCTAATTCATCTTATCTAACGTTAAGACTTGATAAAGATTTCGTTGATTCAATTGATGATAACAATATGTCAGCCGGTGTTGCTATGGCATGGTTGCGTTATCTAGAGATCAGTCGTTCTTGGACGCGTGTTAATTTAAGCAATTTGGGTGAGTTAGTGCTAGAGGCTGAAATTCAGGGAACGAATCCTTTAGAGGATAAACGCCGTCAGGTTAATCTAAATTATCGACATGAAGAAAATGTCTTCCAATTATGGCGAAGTTTACGATTTGGTTCACAATTGGAAGAGTGGTTAGAAAAAAGCTTATCAGATTTAGGGAGTGAGTCAGAGTGAAACCATTATTCTTTAAAAAACTATTTTTATTAACGGCCATGGTAATGGGAATATCAATGTTAACAGGATGTATTCGATTAGAAGTCGCGACACCTGATAAACCTATAAATATTAATATGAACGTAAAAATTGAACATGAGATTAATGTAAAAATAGACAGACAAGTTGAAGATCTCTTAAAAAATAACAGCGCCATTTTTTAAAGGGTAAATGATGAATTATAAAAAATATCTCTTAAGTTTTGGGCTAATAATAGCTTTAACTGGTACAAATGCTATCGCATTAACACTTGATGAAGCGAGATCACAAGGGTTAGTAGGGGAAACCTTCAGCGGTTATATTGAACTTGTACAAACAAATAACAAACAAGCGCAACAACTTGTTGATGAAATCAATCAAGCTAGAAAAGCAAAATATGTTGAAGTTGCTAAAACTAACCAAGTAACACCAGAATCAGTGGCTCGACTTGCAGGTGAAAAATTAGTCGCAAGAGCTAATGAAGGTGAGTATGTTAAAGGTATTAATGGTAAATGGGTAAAAAAATAGTAACTCTTTAAATAAGCATTTAATTCCATTAAAAGCACGATCTATTATAAATAGCTATCGTGCTTTTCCATAATTGAAATCACTAACTATCGTCAAATGTAACAACATCATCATTTATTTTTATAGTAAACTGAATATCGGATTGTATATAACCGGGTTTTGGAGGTGTATCATCTTTTTTTACATAATTAGCAAAAAAATAAAACTCAACTTTTCCATCAATGAGATCCTCAACAAATTCATTTTCTTTATTAAGATCTAATGGTCTTTGTTCTTCATTGTATAATAATTGAAATGCAATATTAGCACTTGCACTATCATCAGTGAACTGATTTTTTAAATAACCGGTATTACTATCAATGCTTGAATTTTCAATTTTTAAACGAACTTCGCCATGGCTTTTCGAACAGTCATTTATAGTAATAATAATGATGTGGCTATCAGTATCGGCTAATGTCCCCACTTCATGTGATGAAAAATCATTTTCATTAATAGAAATCTTATCGCTAATGTTTTCATAGATATAATCAATATCACAACTTAAAGGAATTTTATGATCACCACGTCTAGGTTCTGATGATAGTGAAAAAGAGATAAATAGTAACGTAATTATTAAATAGATGGTTTTTTTCATATTTTTCTTAATAGAGATAACTTAGTTTAAATACAATTGATTTCTTTTTTTATTAGTGTGGTGTTCTTTTCATTATTATCAATTTCATAAATAAATTGACACTGTTTATCTTCTCCCCATTTTACTTTTACTAATCCATTCTCTGTAATACCAGAAAGAAAAATAATATTATTTTCTGATACTAACCCATGAGAAATAATATTACCGTTTTTATCGAATGTGGTGACTGTCGATGCAAAGGGAAGTGGGGTTGTTGATTTAAAAATAACACGATAACCAATTTTTATTGGGAAAGTTATTTTAGATACTGCGCCTAATGTGGGAATAATATTTTTGCTATAAATTTCGGTTTCTGCTTGTTGCGGTAATGTCGTTGCATTTAATTTAATATTATTTATTCGATAAGGTGTTATGTTATTTAAAATTAGATTTCCAAAAATATCTGATTTTGTTTTTGTTGAAAATGATGTTTTAATTCCAGATATTCCTTGAGTATTAATCAGTGCAAATGTTCTACCTAAACGAGGAGTGAGAGTAATACCATTAGAATGAAGAACAATTCCTCCATTAATAGAAACATTGTAATTATAACTATCTTCCATTTTGTTCATATTAAATGTGTAAGATTGATAGTTGTTTTGATAACGGGCATTGGTAGAAAAACGGTTGGACTTTCTCTTCTCATTATAAGTATGTTGATAATTTACTGAATATCCTAAATTATAGTTAAGCAGAGCACCTCCAATGTTGGTCGTGTTGATATAATGTTTTTTCTTATTTTGATAATTTGTTTGATTATTAAACCAATTATAGTGATCACTATTATTACCTAATGGTATATGGAGATTGAGTGAGAAGGAATGATCAAAAATAGATTTGTCTTTTTTAAATTCATATTTAAGATTATAGTTTATTTTATTTATTGAGGATGAAAAAGAAGTACCTAATTCAAAGTTTTTAGATATATTTTCATATGTTTTTTCGTGATACCGACAAGAAAGATAACCTAAGTCATTAATATTTTGTGATACAGAAACCGAATAATTTCTTTTAATACTATCTTTTTTTTGAAAATTATCTAAATAATGATAAAAAGATATTCCAGAAGTAAAGTAGGTTTGTGTTTTTGACATGCTTTTTTGATAACGAAATTGATATTTTAATTTATCTCTACTATTTTCATAACTTAAATCTGTTGCTAAACCACCCAATATACCTAAATCAAGAGATAGTCCAGATAGATAATTCATATGGGTATCTCGTTTTTTTATTGCGCTATATGAGGTGATCCTTTGACTAAGACCATATGAAAATTCACTTAAAAGGAAAATAGAATGTTCTTTATGGCTATTCTTAGCTAATGTACCGGAAATAAAATTATATTGATAACTACCTTTATTTAGTTGATTAGGTAATGATGTGAAATAATGTGTTGATATTTTTATTCTTCCATCTGCTTCTTTAACTTCTAGACTGAGTTTTTCACTCCCTAAAACAGGTAATGAATTTATAATAAAAGGACCAGGGGGAACAGTGCTTTCATAAATAACTTTGTCACCTTGTTTAATCATTACTTGAGCTTCTGTATCAGCAATTCCTTCAATAATAGGTTTGTTAGCATAAAGAGTATTACTTGAAATTAAATTATTGGATATTAATTGAAAGCCAATTATTTTATCTGTTGGTAATATTCGTGTTGTGGGTGAAAACTTACCTCCATAAAAAAGAGCAGAAAAAGAATTAATTTGGCGATAGGTATATATTGATGAAAGCTTCGATTGGTAACGGTTTTTATTCCAATAAAAGTTGTTCTGACTGCGTATGCGCCAAGCACCAAAATTAAGGCCTGTTTGTAAATTGAGTTTTTGTTCTAGTGCTTTTTTTTGATGATGTCTAATTGAATAGGAGTATTGGCTAAATAGTGCAGTGATCCCATTATCCCAATCTTTTTTATCGGTAATATAATTATCTTTTTTTATTAATGCTTTTTGTGGAATAATTAAATTTAATTTTTGATTTGAAAAAGAGTATTTAAAATCAATTGAATGGTCACTTAAAGGAATTATATCTTGATATTCTTTTTTTATTGAATAAAAATCGATATCAATACCAAGAGAAATTAAATCACTAACAGAGATACAAGGGGTTAACTTGTTGTCTATACTTTTAAAGTAAAGAAGTTTTGCTATTTTTTTTCTATTATTGATATAAATTATAGAATGATAAAAACCTTCAGTTTTTTTATTTTCAAGTAATTGTTTAATCGTTTCTTTATCAATATTAGAAAATGCATGAGCATAAATAGAGAGTGAGCTATCTTGAGCTATAGTATTTTTGTTATAAATGGAAATTAAAATAAAAAATACTGCTTTTGTTTTCATATGATTAATAATCATTAATAACTTCCTTGTCTACTGCCTCTATTTCAAGACCATATTGATTAAATATTTTCCATTTTACGACCCCGTTTCTTAAAATTTCTTTTTTTGTATTATATTTCTTAAAAGGAGGGATTGTTTTACTTTCATTAATTGTTAAAACATCATCACAAGAAATTGAAGATAGAGTAATAAAATAAGGTGTAGGATTATTTATAATAAATTCATTATTTTTATTTTTTAAAAACTCAATTTTTTTATAAGCATATTTAGCATCTTTTTCTATTGATAAAGGTCTATATATTAAGTTATATACAGAATTTAAAGAGACATGTAACATGTTTTTATTGTTGTCGGAATTTGATAGGATCGGTATTCTTTTAATGTTTATTCTATATAATGTCTCTCTGTTTTCTTCTTTTATTTTATCGGTTTTAAGTATTTTTAAAGAAAAGGTTTCATCTTTTTCCATCTTAATAAGAGGAGGGGTTATCATAAAAGGAATTTCATTATTATTTTCTTTATCATAATGTGTAATCCAACTTTGTATAAAATAATCACTATTTGTTTTGTTATTTATTTCAATTGTTTCTTGATTGATACTTTCAATAAAAATAAATTTATCTTTATTTATTTCTATTGATGATTGACTATATGTGGGAAATATGAAAAATAATACGAAAAATTTAAATTTTTTAAACATATTCTTTTGCTAGTTAAAGTAGAAAGTATAAATATTAAAACAAAGCTGGTATTCCAGCTTTGTTGATTTATAGAGTTTTAATCCATAGCAATATCACTATATATAACATCAAAAGTTAAAGAGGATGATACCGCACCTGGTGTCGCATCTATGCCATTAGGTTTCATATAGTTAACGTCAAATAAAAATTGTGCGCTGTTATTTCCTTTATCCACATTAACTTGAAATTCATCAGGTTTTTCATTATCTAAATTAATGATGTTTTTATCAGTATCAAAAATAGCAACCTCAACATTGCTACCATTATCAGCTAAATTTTTCAAACGCATATTAGTTTGTTTTTCTATTTTTAATTGTAATCTATTAATGTTGTCTTTACAGTTAGTAAATTGAATCGAAAGGGGCTGAAATGCAGTGTTGGCGATATCATCATTACCAAAGTTATTCTCTTGAACCGGTAGTAATTCAACGGGTTTTATTGCCTCTAGTTGACATTTTGGACTCGGTGTAACAGAACCATTAATTGTAATTGTTCCTACATTTTTTTCTGTATATTCAGCAGCATTTGATTGAATTGATAAAAGAGTCGTAGATAGAATAAATAATGAGAGTATATTTTTTTTCATCGTAAGTTCCATTTATTGAATTAAGAGAATTATTTAATTACTTCTATATTACTTAAGGCGATTAAATTTTATTAATTTGGTTTTTACAAATCAAATTGGTTTTTTATATGAGCATTCATTTGTAGTATGAATAAAAGAATAAACAATAAAATATGGCTATTAAAATAATCTGTATTTTATTATTACTTTGAAAGTTTGATTAAATTTGGTTTTTCTTGCTATTAAGGTTTTTAAATTATAAATTAGAAATGATTTTTTTATAAAAGAAAAATTAGCATATCTTTGTGTTTGGTGAAGTGTAAAATTTAGATATAAAAAAAGCACCTGAAGTAGGTGCTTTAAGAAAAATATAAATTATTATTTTGCTGTAATGCTTCTTGAGTTAACAACAGCATCAATTTCTTTTTGTGCTTGTAGGTGAGATTGCTGTGCGTATTCTTCACCATATGCGGTACCTTCAGCCATAATAAACTGTACGTCATTGATACCGATAAAAGCTAAAAATTGTTTTAGGAATGGAACAATAAGATCAGAAGGTTGATCTTTATGAACACCACCACGACTGGTTAATACAATCGCTTGTTTATTTTCAAGCAAGCCAACAGAACCCGCTTCAGTATATTTAAACGTTTCACCGGCGCGAGCAATAAAATCAATATAATGTTTTAATTGAGCCGAAATTGAAAAGTTATACATTGGTGCAGTAATCACTATCATATCGTGGGCTTTTAATTCACTAATTAACTCATCTGATAATGCTCTAGCTGCTTTTTGTTCATCCGATAGCATCGCAGTTTCTTTGCCAAAAGCAAATAGCGTTGCTTGGTCTAAAGTAGGCACTGGATTTTTAGCGAGGTCACGTACTGTAATTAAGTCATCTTTATGATTACTTTGCCAATTTTCAATTAAGTAATCGGTCATTTTATTACTGTGCGAATAGCTATCTAAAATACTGGATTTCAGTACAAGGATCTTTTTCATTATTTTCTCGTGGTCTATAAAATGTTCTATTTATTTAAATTTGTTACTTGGTAGTAGTTTACCCGATCTTTAAAATATCACATCACAATCCTTTGAATATGCTATTCAAAATTATTGATTATATAAAATTATATACTAAGAAATTTAATCAAGCCTTTATGTGCCAATAGCCGGATGTGATATCATAAGGGCATTAGTTTTGATTAGAATAACCTCAAAAAGGATAATAAAAGGTGACATTATCATCTGCCACACTCTATCAAGAAATAGAGCAATTATCGTTGCGGGAGCAGCAACGATTAAGAAAACGTCTACGTGGCGTCGCTAAAATTAATAATGAAGAGTCTAAACAAGCGGTATTAAGTGCAATTAAAGACGATATTACAACAGCACAACAGATGATAATTCGCCGCCGTGCCAATTGTCCTGAAATTACTTACCCAGAAAACCTTCCTGTTAGCCAAAAGAAAGATGCCATTTATAATGCAATAAGAGATAACCAAGTCGTTATTATTGCAGGGGAAACTGGCTCAGGTAAAACAACACAGATCCCTAAAATTTGTCTTGAATTAGGACGAGGGATCAAAGGTTTCATTGGTCATACACAGCCTCGCCGTTTAGCTGCACGGTCAGTAGCTGAACGTATCGCTCATGAGTTAAAAAGTACATTAGGAGAATCTGTAGGTTATAAGGTTCGCTTTAGTGACCATGTTGGCGATAATACTCTCGTCAAGTTAATGACAGATGGTATTTTATTGGCAGAATTACAGCAAGATAAGCTGTTACTTCAATATGACACTATCATTATTGATGAAGCCCATGAACGCAGTTTAAATATCGATTTTATTCTTGGTTATTTAAAACAGCTATTACCTAAACGCCCTGATTTAAAAGTTATTATTACTTCTGCAACCATCGATCCTGAACGTTTTTCTAAACATTTTAATCAAGCACCTATTATTGAGGTGTCAGGTCGAACTTATCCTGTTGAAGTTAGATATCGTCCTATTGGTGGTGACGAACTTGATAGTGATAAGGATATGACCGATGGTATTGTTGATGCTATTGATGAATTAAGCAGAGAAAGTGCGGGTGATATTCTTATTTTTATGAGTGGTGAGCGCGAAATTCGCGACACTGCTGATGCGTTGAATAAATTACAACTTCGCCATACGGAAGTATTACCTTTATTTGCCCGTTTATCTAACAGTGAACAGAATCGAATATTTCATCCTCATAACGGTAGACGTATTATTTTAGCGACTAACGTCGCCGAAACGTCATTAACTGTACCTGGTATTAAGTACGTTATTGATACCGGCTTTGCGCGTGTTAGCCGTTATAGTTATCGTACTAAAGTACAACGGCTTCCAATTGAGCCTATTTCTCAAGCTTCGGCAAATCAAAGAAAAGGGCGTTGTGGTCGTGTTTCTGACGGTATTTGTATTCGTCTTTATTCAGAAGATGATTTTATTTCTCGCTCTGAGTTTACTGATCCTGAAATATTAAGAACTAATCTTGCATCTGTTATTTTACAAATGACGTCGATAGGGTTAGGTGATATTAGTGCTTTCCCATTTGTGCAGCCACCAGATAAACGCAATATTCAAGATGGTGTTCGTTTATTAGAGGAACTAGGCGCGTTACAAAACGAAACTGACCACAATGGTGCTTATCGTTTAACTCCAATGGGGAAACAACTTGCACAACTTCCTATCGATCCTCGTTTAGCGAGAATGGTACTTGAAGCGCGTAAATATGGCGCAGTGAAAGAGTTGATGATCATTACATCCGCACTTTCGATTCAAGATCCGCGCGAAAGACCAATGGATAAACAGCAAGCCTCTGATGAAAAGCATCGACGCTTCCAAGATAAAGACTCTGACTTCTTATCTTTTTTAAATATGTGGGATTATTTAAAAACTCAGCAAAAAGAGTTGAGCCAATCTCAATTTAGAAAATTGTGTCGCCAAGAATTCTTAAACTTTATGCGAGTAAGGGAATGGCAAGATGTTTATACACAGTTGCGACAAGTTGTTAAAGAGTTAGGGTTCCCTGTTAATAGTGAGCCTGCTGATTTTAGAAGTGTTCACGTTGCGTTGTTAAGTGGCTTGTTGTCACATATTGGGCAAAAAGATGCAGATAAACAAGAATTCACTGGCGCAAGAAATGCCCGTTTTTCTATTTATCCGGGGTCAGGTTTATTTAAAAAACCACCAAAATGGACAATGGTGGCAGAGCTAGTCGAGACATCTCGTCTATGGGGAAGAATTGCAGCACGCGTTGAACCTGAATGGATAGAACCTATCGCTGAACATTTGGTGAAACATCAATATAGCGAACCTCATTGGTCAAAAGCGCAAGGCGCTGTAATGGCTAATGAAAAAGTCACCCTGTATGGTTTACCAATTGTAGCTTCTCGACCTATTAATTACAGTCAAATTGATCCACTTTTATGTCGTGAGCTTTTTATTCGCCACGCGTTAGTGGAGGGAGATTGGCAAACTCGCCATGTATTTTTCCGTGACAATTTAAAATTACGCACAGAAGTTGAAGAGTTAGAGCATAAATCTCGTCGTCGAGACATTCTTGTTGATGATGAAACAATGTTTACGTTCTACGATCAACGAATACCTCAGGATGTCGTTTCGTCTCGTCATTTTGATAAATGGTGGAAAGAGGCACAAAAGGCATCACCTGATCTGCTTAACTTTGAAAAAAGTATGCTTATCAAAGATGATGCTAAACGTGTTAGTGCGCTAGATTATCCAAATTATTGGCACCAAGATAATTTAAAATTACGCTTAACCTATCAATTTGAACCGGGTACTGCGGCTGATGGTGTCACTGTTCATATTCCATTACCTATTTTGAATCAGGTAAAAGACGAAGGTTTTGACTGGCAAATTCCAGGTATTCGCCATGAATTGATTGTGGCTTTAATTAAGTCACTACCAAAACCTATCCGTCGTAATTTTGTACCAGCGCCTAATTATGCTTCTGCATTTTTAGAGCGTGTACCTCAAGTTGAAGGTGATTTACTCGATAGGCTTGAAAAAGAGTTGCGCCGTATGACAGGAGTGACTGTCGATAGAGAAAGCTGGCAGCTTGACCAAGTCGCTGATCACTTAAAAATGACATTCCGTGTTGTTGGCGAAAAAAATAAAACGCTGGCAGAAAGTAAAGATCTCAATAAATTAAAAGAGAACTTAAAGGAAAAAGTGCAAGAAACATTATCAGCAGTCGCCGATGATGGTATTGAACAACAAGATTTACATATTTGGAGTTTTGGTGATTTGCCTCAGCGTTATGAGCAAAAACGGGGTGGCTATTCAGTGAAAGCTTATCCTGCACTCGTGGATGAAAAAAACAGTGTGGGTATTAAGCTTTTTGAAACAGAATCTGAACAGCAAGCTTCAATGTGGGAAGGGGTAAGACGATTATTATTATTAAATATTCCGTCACCTATTAAATATCTGCATGAAAAATTACCTAATAAAGCAAAACTTGGTCTTTACTTTAACCCTTATGGCAAAGTGTTGGAGCTGATTGATGATTGTATTGCTTGTGGTGTTGATAAACTGATGTCGTCTTATGGTGGTTTAATTTGGCAAGAAGATGAATATCAAAAACTGCAAGAATATGTCAGAGGTGAACTAAACGATGCTGTGGTTGAAATAGCAAAACAAGTTGAAGCGATTTTAACTCAAGTATTTGCTATTAATAAGCGTTTAAAAGGGCGGGTGGATATTAGCGTTGCTTTTGCATTATCTGATATTAAAGCTCAACTTGGTCAGTTAGTTTTTCCTGGTTTTGTTACCTCTCATGGATGGAAACGCCTTGCGGATATTCCTCGTTATTTGAGTGCAATTGAAAAACGAATGGAAAAACTAGCTATTGATCCTAATCGCGATCGGGCGCAAATGAGTCGAGTTGAAAATGTTATTCAGCAGTGGCAACAGTGGTTAGGCAAACTAACCGAGAAACAAAAGCAACAAGAAGAAGTGCAAAATATTCGTTGGATGATAGAAGAGCTAAGAGTAAGCCTATTTGCTCAACAGATAGGGACTCCATATCCAATATCAGATAAACGTATATTGCAGGCGATAGAACAAATCAGTTTCAATTAATCAAACTATCATATATTTAGACCCACGGGAATTTATGCTTCTCGTGGGTTTTTTATTACCTTACTAATTAATAGTTATCTATATATTAGTTACAACATACTATATAGTTCTTGATTTATACACACCTAACCATCCGTGTAAAAAATAACAGCTTAGCAAGGGAGGTTTTTGACTTAAGGGGAATTTTTTTGAAGAGAAGAGAGGCCGAGAGGTACTGTTTTTCAGTACCCCTCAGATTATCTTTAGTAAATAGTTAAGTAACCCAATGCTGGAATAGCGCCAAATAAGACAAGAGCTAACAGAATTTTCTCACTTAAAAGCAGCGGTTTTTTATCTTTATATTGTTTGCGTGTATATAAAAACATCAGAATACCTGGTGCATACAGAACAACAGAGAGTAATAAATTAATAACACCTGATGCATAAAGTAACCATAAACCATATAAACTTGCCGGTATGGCAATTAACAATAAAGCACGACTACTGCGAGCAATTGCTACTTTAAATAAAAATGCACCTACGAGGAAGTAAGGAACCAGGATCATCTCTGATGCAATAGTCAGTAATGTGTTGTAGTTACTTCCTGTCAGCCAAATTAAAACTAAAGAGAATTGAACGGCACAATTGGTAAACCATAACGAAGCTGAAGGAGCATCATTTTTATTCTGTTTCCCTAATTGTTTCGGGAAAGAGTGATGTAGTGCTGCAATATACGGTACTTCCGCGGCCATAATTGTCCAGCTTAAATAAGCACCACATACAGAAAGAATAAGGCCTGCTGCAATAATTATCTCGCCCATGTTACCAATAAGTTGAACAAGTAGTGGTGCCATTGATGGGTTTTTCATCACCGCCAATTCTGCTTGGGTAACTAAACCTTGTGATAACAAAGTTACAAGAATATAGATAATCAATGCGATGACAACGGCAAGTACTGTTGCTAAACCAACATCACGACGGTTTTTAGCTCTTGCGGAAACAACAACTGCGCCTTCAATACCAATAAATACCCACAGCGTGATCAGCATGGTATTTTTGACTTGATCCCAAACTGGGACACCTAGATTTACACCTTTAAAATCAAGGGTAAATATATCCATATTGAAAGCTAATAGGGCGACAATAACAAATAATCCTAAAGGAAGTAGCTTTGCCATTGTTGCCATTAAATTAATACTGGCTGCAGTTTGAACACCCCGTAGAACAAGAAAATGAACAACCCAAAGTAAGATTGACTCACCAATTAATGCTTGCCATGTATTTCCATCACCAAAAATGACGTTCTCTTGTGTGTCTGTAAAAAAACTAAAGGCAGCAAAGACAATAACAAGATAAGAAACGTTAGCAACGACAGCACAAACCCAATAACCCCATGCTGAACAAAAACCAATGAACTCACCAAATCCTTCTTTTGCATAGGTAAAAATACCACCATCAAGATCAGGCCGAAGGCGAGAGAGGAGTAATAAAGATGTAGCAAGAAAGAGGATACCAATGCCTGTTATCACCCAGCCAATAATCAATGCGGCAGGGCTGGCAACTTCGGCCATATTTTGAGGCAAACTGAATACACCTGCACCAACCATTGAGCTTAATACTAATGCGGTGAGTGATATTAAGCCAAGTTTCTTATTCAAGGATAATTACCTACATGATTAAAATTGTAAATAAATAGCGTATTTTCTTGTTTTTTGGTCAGTAAATAGAATAAATATGAATCTATCAAATTTAAATAAAGATAAAAACACTAAAAAACAGCGAGATTTTACGGAGAGTTGACTTGGTTGTCTATGCATTAAATCATAAAAATTATTCACTTTTACAAAAATAATGTCTGATTGATTAAATTTTGCATAAAAAAAACCTTGCATCTGCAAGGTTTTTATCAATAGGAAATTTTTTTATTACTTGAATAGGTCTGCTGTAATAGTGACTGTACCGCCATCACTTTGCCACTCATTGGTAATATGGTAATACTTAGCGCCTTTTGCTGCTGCACGCTTAGCAACCTGATACGAGATTTCTGGTGAGTTTACAAAGTATCCACTAAAAGTAATGGTATCAAAAGGATCCATTAATGCAGCAGCTGCTTTGTTAACTTCTTGAATTTCAGTGCCATCTGGTAAAGTTACAGTGTAACGACCACTTGCACCAGAACTTTGCGTTTCAGCAAAGGTACCTACGCTTCTATCAAAATCAGTGTTTGATGCAAGACCTGGTTTCTCAACTTTATTGGCAGCGGCTCCGCCTTCTGCAATAAGTGCGCGACCGGCATCAGAATCATAAGGAACAACCGCTTCTGGTGCTTGAATAGCGCGTTTAGGTGCATCTTTTTTGTAGATATAAGCTGTAACTTCTTGGTTACCACCATCATTTATCGATACATTACGTACAATAAAGAATGATGCTGCACCTTTTTTGGCTGCTGCTTTTGCAATTGCGTCGTTAATATCAGGGGTTGTAGGGAAATAACCGCGGATAGAAACTGTATCAAATGGTTGTAGCAGAATTGCTTCAGGTTTTGGTAGCTCTTTCACGCCATGAAAAACGCGATAGCTTTCTTGCTCTGCTTTTGGTGCATCTTTATGGTATAGGTCCGCAGTAACACTCATGTTGCCGCTATCACTAATATCATCTAGGCCTTGAATATAGAAACTATCAGCACCGACTTTATCCGCACGACGAGATACCGCATCAGCGGCTTCATAAATAGCGTTAAAACGACCGATAACTGTAATTCTTTCAAATGGTTTTAGTTCTGCAGCTTGTTCGGGTGTTAATTCCTGAGCAGCCTGCGCAACAGTGATATTAGTTAAAGACAACATCGCTGCTGCGATGACTGAGGTTTTCAGCTTCATACAAAATCCTTCCGCCTTGCGCAATTAATATTGGTCATGTGCTGAACGTCGTGGTTTATCACATAGGGATTAATTATTACATGTAATAATAGCATTTGTCGCATTATTTTATTTAGCGAATTACCACAGAGTCAAATGACCAGTATATGTTACCAGATATTTACCTGAATATAGTGAATAATTCATAAATATGCCTTTTCGACTAAAATGATCCAATTAAGTTCAATTTTAGCTTTACACAGATATAGATTATTGGTTTTATTTTCAGTAGGTTATTAGAGCTCCGATTAATGACATGCATATTATTATTTTTAACATTTTTTTTGCATGAATGTGAAGTTAACGGAGAAATTTTAACAGATCTCTATGGATAAGAAGGGAAAATTATGCGAATTGGTATACCCAAAGAGCGACTTTCTAATGAAACAAGGGTTGCAGCTACACCAGCTACAGTGACTCAACTCATAAAATTAGGATTTACAGTCGCAGTTGAAAATGGTGCAGGTATTGCCTCAAGCTTCGAAGATAAAGCTTATCAGGAAGCCGGTGCCGAGATCCTCGCTCTTCAAAATGTTTGGGAATCAGACATTATTTTGAAGGTAAATGCACCGCTGGATAATGAAATAGCGTTGCTACAAGATGGTGCAACACTGGTGAGTTTTATTTGGCCTGCTCAAAATGCGACATTGCTTGAAAAGTTAGCTGAAAAGAATATTAACGTTATGGCAATGGATAGTGTACCACGTATTTCTCGTGCACAATCTCTTGATGCGTTGAGTTCAATGGCAAACATTGCAGGTTATCGCGCCGTTGTAGAAGCAGCCCATGAATTCGGAAGATTCTTTACTGGGCAAATTACTGCGGCAGGTAAAGTACCACCAGCTAAAGTGATGGTTATTGGCGCAGGTGTTGCGGGCCTTGCTGCAATTGGTGCGGCAGGAAGCCTCGGTGCAATTGTTCGTGCATTTGATACTCGTCCTGAAGTGAAAGAACAAGTTCAAAGCATGGGGGCTGAGTTCCTTGAGCTTGATTTTAAAGAAGAAGCAGGCAGTGGTGATGGCTACGCTAAGGTAATGTCAAAAGCATTTATTGATGCTGAAATGGCATTATTTGCAGAACAGGCAAAAGATGTTGATATCATCATTACAACGGCATTAATTCCAGGAAAACCCGCTCCTCGTTTAATTACGAAAGAGATGGTCGATTCGATGAAGCCGGGAAGCGTTGTAGTTGATCTTGCAGCTCAAAATGGAGGTAACTGCGAATATACCGTGCCTAATGAAGTCTTTACGACAGAACATGGCGTAAAAATCATTGGTTACACTGATTTAGCCGCTCGTTTACCTGCACAGTCATCTCAGCTTTATGGCACTAACTTAGTTAATCTACTGAAATTATTGTGTAAAGAAAAAGACGGTAACATCAATATCGATTTTGATGATGTTGTTATTCGTGGCGTGACCGTTATTCGTGCTGGTGAAGTAACATGGCCTGCGCCACAAATTCAAGTTTCAGCACAACCTAAAGCAGCTCCTGCTGCAAAGCCACAAGAAAAACCCGTTGCTAAACCAGTTTCACCTTGGAAAAAATACAGTTTATTAGCGATAGTTTTCTTATTGTTTGCATGGCTTGCAAATGTTGCACCGAAAGAGTTTTTATCTCACTTTACGGTATTCGCACTTTCTTGTGTTGTAGGTTATTACGTTGTTTGGAATGTAAGTCATTCATTGCATACACCATTAATGTCAGTTACAAACGCAATTTCAGGCATTATCGTCGTCGGTGCTTTACTCCAAATTGGTAGTGGTGGCTGGGTTAGCCTATTTTCGTTTATCGCAATATTGATTGCGAGTATTAATATTTTTGGTGGGTTTACTGTTACTCAACGTATGTTGAAAATGTTCCGTAAAGGATAAGGGAGACAATTATGTCCAGCGGAGTTGTTACAGCGGCATATATTGTCGCCGCAATATTATTTATTTTCAGCCTTGCCGGCTTATCAAAGCATGAAACCTCTAAACAAGGTAACTACTTTGGTATTGCTGGGATGGCAATTGCTCTGTTCGCAACCATTTTCGGGCCTTATGCTGGTAATGTGGGTTGGATCATTATTGCAATGGTAATCGGTGCTGTTATTGGTATTCGTTTAGCTAAAAAAGTCGAAATGACTCAGATGCCAGAATTGGTCGCAATTTTGCACAGTTTTGTAGGTTTAGCGGCGGTTTTAGTCGGTTTTAACAGTTATCTTGACCACAATACAGCAATGGACCCTGTAATGGTGAATATTCACCTAACAGAAGTCTTTTTAGGGATCTTCATTGGTGCCGTTACATTTACGGGTTCAATTGTTGCTTATGGTAAATTAAGTGGAAAAATGTCATCTAAACCGATGATGTTACCTAATCGCCATAAATTAAATCTTGCAGCTTTAGTTGTTTCTTTCTTATTGATGGTTTGGTTTGTTAAAACTGACAGTGTCGGTTTACAAGTTTTCTTAATCATCGTAATGACTGTGATTGCCTTAGCGTTTGGTTGGCATTTAGTTGCATCAATTGGTGGCGCGGATATGCCAGTTGTTGTTTCAATGCTGAACTCTTACTCTGGATGGGCAGCTGCTGCTGCGGGCTTTATGTTAAGTAATGACCTGTTGATTGTAACAGGTGCATTAGTGGGTTCTTCAGGTGCAATCCTTTCTTATATTATGTGTAAGGCGATGAATCGCTCTTTTATTAGCGTAATAGCTGGCGGATTTGGTACTGATGGCTCAGCTTCAACAGAAGAAGGTGAAATGGGTGAGTACCGCGAAACAACGGCTGAAGAAGTAGCTGATATGCTGAAAAACTCCACATCAGTTATTATCACTCCAGGTTACGGGTTGGCGGTTGCTCAAGCACAATATCCTGTACATGATATTACTGAAAAATTACGCCAACGTGGTGTGAAAGTGCGTTTTGGTATTCACCCAGTAGCAGGGCGTTTACCGGGCCATATGAATGTGTTGTTAGCAGAAGCCAAAGTACCTTATGACGTTGTATTAGAAATGGATGAGATTAATGATGATTTCTCTGACACTGATACGGTTTTAGTAATTGGTGCTAACGATACAGTAAACCCAGCAGCACAAGATGATCCAAACAGCCCAATTGCAGGTATGCCAGTATTAGAGGTGTGGAAAGCGCAGAATGTTATTGTGTTTAAACGCTCAATGAATACAGGTTATGCCGGGGTTCAAAATCCGCTGTTTTTTAAAGAGAATACACAAATGTTGTTTGGTGATGCTAAAGCCAGTGTGGATGCAATTTTAAAAGCGCTGTAATAGATACAAATAGTGAATAGTAAAAAGCCAGTCAAAAATCGACTGGCTTTTTTAATGGATACTTTAACAATTAATCGTGATCGCTATCAACAGTAATAGGGCAAGTAAAACCATCCGGTTTTATTGCTAACAAATCACACTTAATATGATCAATAAGTTGTTCTGCTGTATTTCCTAAGAATGCAGCAGATAGGCCTGTTCTTCCTAATATACCTAAAACAACAATCCCAGCATTTAACTCTTCACAAACTTGAGGGATCACTTGTTCTGGCAATCCTTCTTTAACATGTGTTTTCTCTTCTGGGATACTGAATTTCTGGCGCAGCTCTTTCATCGCAATAAGATGCTGACCACGTAATGCATTGTTATAAAGATTTGGATCAAAATCAGGTAACTCAATCGCAATATTGATAGGTGCAACAGGGTAGGCGCTAAGTAAATGGACATCAGGATCTTTTTGTATGCGATGAGATAAATCGGTTGTTAGCTCAATCAGTTTTAGATTAAGCGCGTCATGATAAGATTCTTCATTTGATAAATTCGCGGCGACAACGATGGTACCGTATTCAGGCCATTCTTTATCTTTGACCATCCAAACAGGGCAAGGGCATTTTCTCAGCAATTGCCAATCAAGCGGGGTAAAAATAAGCGAACCTAATTTATCATGTTGGTGAGCCATTTTAATCAGTAAGTCATGTTGATGTGCAACGACTTCTTCAATAATTGCTTCATAAGGGCGATTATGCCAAATGACTTTGATATCAATCTCTATACCGGCTTCAAGGTAATAGCGTGCTTGTTGTTTTATCCAAGCCGCCTTTTGGCTGATAACACCTTTGCGCATTGCATTGCGTTCATCGGGAGATAAAAGGGTTGTCATGTCATAAGAGAGATCATAAACAGGTAGAAAAGCTTTTATCCGCCCACCATTACGCTGAACGATATAGACAGCACGACGAAGTGCTGGTTGGTCATCTTGGTTAGGATCAATGACAACGAGAAGGTTTTGATATTTTTCCATTGTAATATCCTCTTTAGGGCTGGATTTATCCATCTACAATTTAAAGATAACCCAAGAAGATAAAATGCAATAGCATAAAATAGAAAACGGGGCACAAATTTGCGTGCCCCGTTATAAAATTAGTATGTGAAATGTAACAGATTAAACTTCAACTGATGAAGGAAGCTTGCCTGCAAGTTCACTTAACAGTGTACTATCTTCGATAGTAATGTATTTGCCTTTAACGCTTAACATGCCACTTTTCTGGAAGCGACCAAGTAAGCGGCTAATCGTTTCAACGGTTAAACCCAAGTAATTACCGATATCACCACGAGTCATGGTTAAACGGAATTCACGAGGAGAAAAACCACGCTGTGCGAAACGGCGAGAGAGGTTATAAATAAAAGCAGCCAGACGCTCTTCTGCATTCTTTTTCGAAAGCAGTAAGATCATTTCTTGGTCACCTTTGATTTCACCACTCATTAGGCGCATCATTTGTTGACGTAAGTTAGGCATTTTGCCTGACAGGTCATCCAAAGTTTCGAATGGAATTTCACAAACCATAGACGTTTCTAAAGCTTGTGCGAAACTTGGGTGTTCAGTATTAATAATGGCGTCAAAGCCAACCAAATCACCAGCAAGATGAAATCCTGTTATTTGTTCGTCGCCTTCTTCCGTAATGGTATAACTTTTAATTGTACCGGAACGTATGGCATAAAGTGATTTCAGCTCATCACCTGCTTTAAACAAGGTTTGACCTTTTTGGATGGGCTTTTTACGCTCGATAATATTATCGAGTTGATCAAGCTCATGCTCGTTTAAAGTAAACGGGATGCAGAGCTGGCTAATACTGCAATCCTGACAATGGATTGCACAACCGCCAGATTGGATTCGGCGAACGACGCGTTTTTCTGGGATCATAAGCTTGCTCATTACAAATAAAAATATTGATATGCGTCAATTTTAACACATATTGCAGTAATTAGTAAGGGGAATAACGATACGTGTAGAAATAATTCTGAATGTAACAAAACATGTATCTTGATAAAAACAATGTTTTGCTTAAAGGTCTATTTAGAACAATTTGCGCTAACCCTATACTCAATTGGTATATTATTCGATTTTCTAACGAAGTCATAGTGCTATTACTAAATTATCCTTGTCAAAAGCCAAAAATGAAGAGGCGCTTCAATATTTTCTATCTTTATATTGACATTTTATTTACGGCTTTACCTTAAATTCGTGTTTTTTTTGCATAACTCTTTATTTTTATAACAAAAAATTAGGTAAAGTTAACTAGATGTATTTTTGATACAACTTAATGCTACCTTGAATTAGCTTTTCCTTATAAAAAGTGGAGGATCTGCAAAGAAGTGCGAAATATTGAAACATTCTATTACCTCTTTAGTGGTATTGATGTGCATCAATGAGGGTTTACCACTATATCCTATCATTTTTACTGATGAGAGTTGTTATGTGAGAATGATAATCTAATGAAAAAAATAGAAAAAAGTGAGAAAAACAAAGGGATGATGTCACTAAGTCGTCGCCACTTTGTTCAAACGAGTGCTGCATTAGTTACGGTGCCATTTTTCGCACGAAATGCACAAGCTAATGTAGATGAAAGTTTGTCTATTGCAAAAATGGACGGAAACCCAGCTACCGTTGTAGCAACATGTAGTACTTTTGACTGTGGTGGTAAGTGCGATATTCGCGCCCATATAAAAGAAGGGATTGTCACTCGGATAACAACAAGACCTGATAATGAACTCGATGAATCAATGCCTATTATGAGAGCGTGCGTGCGCGGCAGAGGTTATCGTAAATTTTCTTATCATGCAGACAGACTAAAATACCCAATGAAACGCGTGGGTAAACGTGGTGAAGGTAAATTTGAACGCATTTCATGGGATGAAGCCACAACACTTATTGCAGAAAATATTACACGTTTAACCGAAAAATATGGTGCAGCAAGCCGTTTCTTAACCGTCAATACCGCTGTAACAGGAGGGATCTTCTCTGGCGATACCATGATGAAGAAACTCTTCAATTTAACAGGTGGATACTTACCTTATTATCACTCTGTTAGTTTAGGGAATACGGTCAAAGTGACCCCTTATACTTACGGTATATCTAAAACAGGCAGTTCACTCGATACACTTGAAGATACGCCACTAGTGATTTTATGGGGTCATAACCCTAATGAAACCATTTTTGGTCATACAAACCATTATTTTCAAAAAATGAAAAATAAGGGGACCAAGTTTATTGTGGTCGATCCTCGTTATTCAGATACGGCTCAATCTCTTGCTGACCAATGGATACCTCTTTTACCAACAACAGATAATGCTTTAATGGATGCAATGATGTATGTCATTGTTACCGAAAACCTTCATGACAAGCCTTTTATTGATAAATATGTTGTTGGTTTTGATGAAGAACATATGCCAGAAGGTGTTCCTGCTAATGAGTCCTTAGTGGCTTATTTAACGGGGCAAAAAGATGGAATAGAAAAAACGCCTGAATGGGCAGAGAAAATCACGCGAGTACCCGCAAATACCATTCGTCAACTGGCACGCGAATACGCCATGACAAAACCAGCAGCCCTAATTCAAGGCTGGGGCCCTCAACGCCATATTTGTGGTGAGCGTAGTGCTCGTGGTTCAACATTACTCGCTGCAATTACTGGGAATGTGGGTAAAAAAGGGGCATGGGCGGCAGGTTACGGCGGTATTGGTAATCGTCAATCTATGCGTGGGCCGAATGTTGGGAAGAACCCAATTAAAGCGCAAATTTCCATCATGAATTGGATGCAAGCGGTTGATGATGCAAGCCAAGTACGTGTTGAAGATGGTCTTTTAGGTGTTGATAAACTCGATACCAATATCAAAATGATATTTTCTTTAGCAGGTAACTATTTAGTTAACCAAAACCCAGATGTAAATGCGGCAGCTAAATTATTAGCTGATGATTCAAAAGTTGAATTTATTGTTGCTAGTGACTTATATCTCTCTCCATCTGCAAAATATGCCGATCTAGTTTTACCTGAAACCAGTTTTCTAGAACGTTGGAACATTGGTAATACTTGGGGAACGGGTAACTATTTTCTTCTATCTGAAAAAGTGGTTGAGCCGGCTTTTGAACGTCGTTCTGATTATGAGTGGATAACAGACGTTGCAGAAAAAATGGGAGTAAAAGAAGCGTTTACTGAAGGTCGAAGTGAAAAAGAGTGGATAGCACATCTTGTTGATACTAATAAAGAGCGTTTCAAAGATAGACCTGACTTCCCTAATTTTGAAGAACTAGTAAAAACACGCCGTTATCTTTTCAAAGATGAACCTTTTGTTGCCTTTGAAGAAAATATTAATGACTTTGCAAATAATCCATTCCCAACGCCATCAGGAAAAATTGAAATTTTTTCTAAGCGTCTTTATGACATGAATAATCCGGATATTCCGGCTTTATCTCATTATGTACCTGCTATTGAAGGCCCTGAAGATAAGTTAACAGCAAAATATCCATTGCAAATGCTAACTTGGAAAGGGAAAAATCGTGCAAATTCAATACAATATGTAAATCCTTGGTTACAAGAAGCACAACGCCAAGAAGCATGGATAAATCCAATTGATGCTGAAAATAGAGGTATCAAAAATGGCGATATGGTGCGCATCTATAACGATAGAGGAATAACTCAAATCCCAGCATTGGTTACACAACGCATTATTCCTGGTGTAGTGGGATTGCAAGCCGGTGCATGGTGGACACCTGATGAAAATGGTGTTGATCATGGTGGATGTCCTAATGTTTTAACATCAACACGAATGACACCATTAGCCCATGGTAACTCGCATTTAACCGTTTTAGTTGAGGTAGCCAAAGCATGAGTGACTTTAAAGAATATGCATCGGTGAGTGATGAACAGCTCGGTTTCTTTATTGATTCCTCTCGTTGCTCTGGTTGCAAAGCTTGCCAAGTGGCATGCAAAGACAAAAATAACTTGGAAGTAGGACGCCGTTTTCGCCGTATTTATGAAGTAAAAGGTGGTGGTTTTGCACCAACAGGACAAGGCGGTCTGGTTAATAATGTTTTTGCTTATACATTAACCATATCTTGTAACCACTGTGATTCACCTGTCTGTGTGAAAAACTGCCCAACTACCGCAATGCATAAGCGTGAAGGTGATGGCATTGTTCGTGTGGATACCTCTAAATGTGTCGGTTGTGGATATTGTGCTTGGTCATGTCCTTACGGTGCACCACAAATGAATGAAGAAACCGGGCAAATGTCAAAATGCGATTTTTGTATCGATTTGTTAGCCGAAGGCAAAAATCCAATTTGTGTTGATACCTGTCCGTTAAATGCAATTAAGTTTGGCAAAATTAAAGATCTAAGAGCGAAGTATGGGCATTTAAACCAAGTTCAAGGATTACCCGATTTTACGATGACCAATCCGAATTTAGTTATCAAACCTCATACCGGAGCGACGAAAAAGGGAGGAGTTAAAGCATGAGTGAATGGCCATTAGTTACCTTTACTTTGTTCGTCCAAAGTTCTGTGGGTGTGACAATTTTTACCGCACTTTATTTTTGCTGGCTAGAAAAAGAAATTGGTAATCAAAGAGCAACTGTTGCTATGCGTCCTGTATTATTAACAGCCGCTATTTTAGGTTGCTTAGGATTATTAGCTTCAACTTTACACATGGGATATCCATGGAATGCTTTTCATGCATTACGCCATATATCTTCATCATGGCTAAGTCGTGAAATCATATTTGCTGCAGTTTATCTTGGTGCATTATGCCTTTATACCTTAATTATTTTGATAAAAGGGCATATGAATAGAACCATACTGGCAATTATTGGTTTACTTGGCATTATCGATATATTCTGTATGGCATCATTGTATTACAACACCTCAATGCTGACATGGATGCACGCAAATACCTATTTTATGTTTATAGGGGCATTATTTGCAGCGGGTGCGGTTATTGCACTATCAATAACAGCGTTTCGTGTTAAAGCATTTGTGAATGGTGAATTAGCAAAAAAGGTTGTAATAAGTGCATTAGTCGTTGTTTTCCTTGCGGTAACAATACGTATGGCTGTACAGCCGTTCTATTTGGAATGGATGTCAGCAGTCATTTCAACAAATGATGCAATAACGTTCCCTCATACGCCTATCATTGCGTATAATGAAACATTCGGATTAAGAATATTTGCATGGCTTATGTCAGTTTTTGGTATTTTAATGATGGGATACAGCGTATGGAAATATCGCAATGCTGTATTTACTTCAGGATTGCGCATGGTTTTAGCGAGTAGCGCAATAATACTGATTGCAGAAATTCTTAATCGTTTTGCATTCTTTATTGTTAAGTAGTGGAGTAGTGATGTATGAGGCGTTTTATTAAGGTGGATCTTCCTCCTGAACCAATTATTAATGATAAATGTGTTAGAAAACGCCTCAAACAAAGCCTATGTGATAGTTGCTCCAAAGTTTGCCCTGTGGGCGCTATCACTTTTGCTCACTTAGATGTAAGAATAGACAATGAACTCTGTTTTCAATGTGGTAATTGCCTATTTACTTGTCCCGTTGATGCGATAGAAAATATCGCACCTCATGAAAGAACACATCAAGATAATTACCTTGTTGTTAATCATGATGAACCGTTAGCAAGTACAGAAGAATTGTTAGTGTGGCATCGCCAATATCAAATTAGAGGGATGAAGATAGCACAGCCTTTAGTGGATAAATGGCTTCCTGTTTTAGCAAACTTAAATCTTCAATTAAAAACGTTACAAGAGCCTATTTGGCAATTGGTTATCACAGAACCTACTGATATTGATAGTGGGCGTCGCTTTATGCTTTTTCGTCAAAAACTGGATGAGAAGCCACTCAATAAAAATCAAGTAAGAACAGGATTAAATGCAAGAAAACAACTTTATCCTGAAGACAGTTGGTTTCAAATTCAGCTAGATAAAGACAGTTGTATTCTTTGTTCTGCCTGTGCCAAAGTGTGTGATGAAGGAGCTATTGAACTTGAAAATAATATATTTACACTTGATGAAAAGCGCTGTACAGGTTGCATGAGTTGTGAAGTAGTTTGTTTTCCTAAATCTATTCATGTTAATGAACAAGTTGCTAAAAATAACGAACCCACACACTATCATTATTATAATGCTCACTGTGAAAAATGCCGTTTAGCTTTTTTATCATGGACGCCAGAAGCAAAATTGTGCCCGATTTGCATACAACATCAGAAGCAAGGTTGGTTATAATCTCTCTCAAATACACTTAAGTTATTTATTGCTTCATAAGCCAATACCCTGATTAAAATCAGAAATAGGGTGTTGATTTTTCTTATTTATCATTAAATTCCGAGTGTGGCTAAATAAAATGGGAGCATATGATGAAAACAACTGTTTTACCTGCAAATATGTTAGAAATTGCCATCACAGAGCCAGGTGATATAGATAAATTACAACCTCAATTATCACCGATACCTCCACTTCCCCCACATTATCTTTTGATCAAAGTTGGCGCTTCTGGTGTTAATCGCCCTGATATTTTTCAACGTCAAGGTAGTTATCCGCCACCAGCTGATGCTTCACCTATTCCTGGTCTTGAAGTTGCTGGAGAAGTTATCGCATTAGGTGAAAACTGCACTAAATGGCAACTGGGAGATAGAGTTTGTGCTTTAGTTGCTGGTGGTGGTTATGCTCAATATTGTATTGCGCATGAAGACATCGCACTACCGTCAATGAATTTAACGGATATTGAAGCAGCCGCATTGCCCGAGAATTTTTTTACTGTCTGGGCTAATTTATTCCAGTTAGGAAAACTAACACAAGGTGAATCTGTTCTTATTCATGGCGGAACCTCGGGAATTGGTTCAACAGCCATAATGCTGGCTCATACAATAGGTGCGACAGTTTATACAACGGTTGGCTCTGAAGAAAAAGCGGCCGTAGCTCGTGATCTTGGCGCTGATTATATCATTAACTACAAACAAGTTGATTTTGCTAAAGAAATTCCTATTTTAACTGAAGGGAAAGGCATTGATGTCATCCTTGATATTATTGGTGGGGATTACGTAGAAAAGAATTATCAAGTTGCCGGCAAATTTGGGCGAGTTATACAAGTGGGCATGATGAAAGGAATGCCTAAAAATTTAAATATGATGCCAATGATGATTAAGCGTTTAATTCACACTGGTTCAACGATGCGATCCCGTTCAATAGAAGAAAAGGCACAAATAGCGCAAGAACTAAAACAACAAGTGTGGCCACTTATTGCTGAAGGGAAAATTAAGCCCATCATTAATGCTACTTTCCCATTAAAAGAAGTGGGAAAAGCACATCAACTAATGGAGTCTGGTGATTTAATTGGTAAAGTGATGCTTGAAATTTTACCTTATAACAAAAAAGAGTAAAAATAAGAGCAATTAAAACTTATTTGATATAAGAGTAAGAAATTATTTCCTTTCCTAAAAAGCGAATATTCCGAAAAACACATGTTCAATATTTCATGTGTTTTTTTATATATTGAAGAAAAAATGAATTACATTTAAATAAATAAACTCCTATTTTAGATAAGTAATTTGACATCTATTCTTTATAATAGATATTAAGCGATAGAATTATTCATTGATTCTAATTAGGGTAGGTTTAAGTATTGACCTTAGCAAAAATAATATCATATTTACAGAAATATAACTTAAATCAAAATTGATAATAAGTTAAAGAAACTAACAAATAAAGCTAAATCATTTATCCTCAAAGTGTCAGTTACTTAAATTAAATTGGGAAAATATTAACTAATATCAATAAAATAAAGAGGATTCTTACTCATCATGTAGTATATCATTTGAATAAAGGTTAATTATTAACGATCAGTAAACATAATTCTCATTAAAACAGATAATAAAAATTTATATATAGGTGCGATGATGGCAAATTACAAACAAACCTGTCTGAGTGCTACAGAGCGTGTATACCATACCCGAACCGTTGATACCCTTACATGTTATCATCGAGAGATGGCAAAAATATTAATGAATAGTGAGTATTCTTTTCCTAAAGAAAATAAAGTGAAAAGAAATAATAGCGAGAGTTTAGACGCTAAAATAAAAAGTAATACTATTGAAAAAAAAGCAGTAGATAATGCTTATGAATGTATTTTAGAGACTTTAAAACAGCAAAATAGTTATAGTCAATCTGATATTGAACCTTATTTTTCCCATCATCAGTCACAAGTGATGCAATTGGCGAAATTCGGCTACCTTTCTGCATTAGTTTATAATTCAGATAATGTTTTTAATAACTATTCACCCTTATTAAAAGAACAAGAAAAGAAAATTACAGATGATCTCTGTAGGTTGATTGGTTTTTCATCCGAAGATGCATTTGGTCATATCACAACAAGCCATACTCTTGCTTGCTATGAAATATTATGGGCGCTCAGAAATTTAAAAACATTACCTATGGCAGTTGCTCGCCACCCAAAATCACGAGATTTGGTTGCAGATAAAAAAGCATTTGAGTTATTCAATATGCCTGTCACAGATATTTTAGCAATAAGCGAACAACTCAATGATCGTGGGATTTTTGATGATGTTAGTCATTTAACATGCCGAGGAACGGGCATGACAAAAACAATGCATTTAGGAAAACTACTTGTTCCTGTATCTCGGTTTGAATTTTGGAAAAAAGCAATGGATATCCTAGGGTTAGGGTATGACAACCTTATTGCATTGCCTATTGATGAAACATTTAAAACTGATATTGAAAAAACACGCAGTATTGTTTTTCGTCTGATTGAACAAGGTGAGCCCATTCTTGGCGTTATAGGAATATTGGGTGCACCGTCTTATGGTTGTGTTGATAAGTTAAAGCCACTTTTTGAACTAAGAAAAGAGTGCGAAGAAAAATACAACAATTCATTTTATATCCATATTGATGCGTCTCAATTTGGCTATATGAAAAGCTTATTTCTTGATGATAACTACGATCTTATCCCTTATCAGATTCTGTGTAAGAAATTAAAAAAAGAAGCACCATTACTTGAGTTGACACCCGAAATATATGAAAGTATCGCACAACTTTCTCTCGCTGATTCAGTCTCTTTTGA
Source organism: Proteus terrae (assembly GCF_003144325.1). Taxonomy (GTDB): domain Bacteria; phylum Pseudomonadota; class Gammaproteobacteria; order Enterobacterales; family Enterobacteriaceae; genus Proteus; species Proteus terrae. Next base: position 104,229 of record NZ_PENS01000011.1, on the reverse strand, counting down.
ACCGTTTCAAGCTGGGTTTTCACCATATCCTACGGGTGTTGTATGTATTAAAGATGCGCGTATTAGTCGTTTTTTAACAAATCCTCCTAGATTATGCCCAGAGCAAGCGGATGATGTTCCTAAAATTGATGGTATTCAATCCGCACCAGCAGTAGCGTCGATGTGGAGTGTGCATCAACTCTATCCTTTTACTTCATCTGGATATGGAAAATATGCACAAATTCAATGGGAAACGCGCGTCAAACTTGAGCAGTTTTTTAATCAAGCAACGGCTTTCGAAAAAGAAGGTGAGCACTATTATATTCGTGTTTTATCTGCATCTGATTTTAATAAATTAAATTTTGCGATTGTAAGAAAAGGAAATAAGGATTTAGAAACGCAAAATGACCTTAATAAAACAATCTATGAAAACTTGGTTATAAAAAGTCATCATAAACAAGATTTAAGTTTGTTAACGCTTTGTGCTCGCAATAGTGATAATGCACCAGCACAGTTTTGTTCTGAGTGCAATTTTGATAACAATGAGTGGGAAACTATCAAACACTTAAATTTGTTACAGTTGACTATAAAAAGTACTGAAACCTGTGATGAACAACAAATTGAGGCTGGATATCAATATATTAAGAAAGTGGTTTTATCAGCATTAGATAATAAGTAGCGATATCTCGTTTTTGTTATATTTCCTACAATTAAAATAAATTTTGTTAAAAAGCGAAGTAGTGAGGTTATTACTCATTATCTTCGCTTTTTTTAAATAGCGATAAGTGACAGTGTCACTTATTTTGTTCTAAGGATGGTTAATTGTTTCGTATGAATTTTAAGCTAACAATATCTGTTTTTATTCTTCTCTATTAATTACCTTCTTTTATTTTCACTGATAGCACATAAAAGCAAGCTAGAGAATGAGAATCATTCATAATTGAGTCAGTGATTTTAAAGTTTAATCATAAATAAATCATATTGTTAGTGAAAGAATCGATTTAGATATGTATTTAGATATATCTAAAACTTGATCATTTAGATATATCGGATTATATTACATTACATAAATTCGATATATCTAAAACAATGAGGGAATATTTATGATGATTCGAGCATTAAACTCACTTTATCAACAGCGTGCTGAAAATGGCGAACGTGGTGGTCATGGACATGGCCACGGAAAAGGGCGTTGTGGTGGTAAAGGTAAACATAGCCAACACCAAGAACATCATGGTGAACATTGTTGTCATGGCGAACATGGCCATGGGCACGAAGAACGTGGTGAATGCTGCCATGGAGAACACGGTCATGAACATGAAGGTCGTGGAGAATGTCGTCATGGCGAACATGGTCATGGACACGAAGGACGTGGTGAATGCTGCCATGGAGAACATGGTCCTGAAGGGCGCGGTAAACAACGTGGTCGTGGATGTGGTAGCAGAGGAAAAGGTCAAGGTCGCCAATTAAAACGTATGTTTGATCACGGTGATTTACGAGTTCTGTTACTTAGCATGATCTCGAAAAAACCAAGTCATGGTTATGAAATTATTAAAGAAATAGATGAGGCTTCTTCAGGATTATATGTACCTAGCCCAGGCGTTATTTATCCAACGCTAACACTACTTGAAGAGCAAGATCTATTACTTGCTACGATTGCTGAAAAAGGCCGTAAAAACTACAGCATTACACCTGAGGGTGCTGCATTTTTAGCAGAACATCAGGAAATAGATACCAATATTCAAAGAAAACTGGCTTACGCAAGAGATTTATCTCAAAACACAGGTGGTGTTTCTGAGGAAATTGAATCTGCTGTTGGTAAATTAAAAGCAGTTTTACGCCATAAATTAGTGTTAAAAGAGCTCTCTGTGGAAAGAGCAGGACGTATTGCTTCTATTCTTAATGAAGCAGTTGAGAAAATTGAAGCTATTAATGAGGCATTGATCTCAGAGGAAAGGGAAGATGAATAAAACAGATACTCAGCTACAAAATTCAAGAAGAAATAATAAAATAGACAAAGATGATTTGGAGAATAATCCAGCAGTAAAAGAACAAATTTGCCCTAAAATGCCAGTTTCTTACTTTCGTAGAGCGTTACGTAAACCTGGCAGAATATGATAATGATGGACGGAGGTTATAATGATATGACCTCTGTCAGTTCTTCTCCTTTCTCATTTTATTTATTCTCCTTCCACCGTATTAGCTTACCCTTATAGCAAGGTGTCTAAATGATAGAAGCTAATAACACCGTTATAAAATTATTCTCTTCAGATCTTAACTCTCTTTTGCTTAGTTTAAACCTTACTTAATAAATCACTTTATTTCCTTTCTATATTCCCATTTTTGATGGTCATTTGTGTCTTTTTTCTTAGGTTATTGTACCAATATCAAAAAAATCACAAATGATTGTGGAAATGTTCCATGTTAACGATTATTTTATTTAGGCTAGTGAACCCATTAAAAAATTTGAAAACTTAAACCAGAGATATGCTGAAATAACAATAAATTAAATACCAAATCAAAATAATAAATGTTTGTAAGTACTTAAACGAGAATAAGTACCTCAGTTCAAACATAGCCTTACTTATGATACTGAAAGTTAATCAGTAAAAATAATGGCAAGGTAATGAAGATATGGGTTTATTTATTGTTAAGAATAGAAATAACGATGCGAATAACCGATTGATATTTATATAATATTATCGAATAAAAATAACAATACGCTCATTAGATAGAACAATCAATTAACCAAATCGATTGTTCTGTATTTGCCGTACCTGTTGAACCAACATTTGCTAATTTAGGAATATTCAAATGAAAGTAAAAGCATTATCTGTTGTGATAAGTTTAATACTCGCTACGCCATTTTGCTCAAACGCACAAACTGACATAAGTGCAATAGAAGCAAGGTTAAATAGCCTTGAACAACGTGCAGCCGCCGCGGAGGCTAGAGCCACCGCAGCAGAACAAAAAGCGGCTCGCCTTGAGCAATTAATTAATTCCAACAGCTTATCTCAAGAAAAGAAAGCAATGAATCATGTTACAACCGCCAACATGGAGCAACGCATTGCTATATTAGAAATGCAATCTGATGAGGCACAAGCAAAAGTAAACATTGCACAAACTCAACTTAATGAAATCCAACAAAAACAATCCTCTCAGTTTGCTAGTACGAAAAATAAAGAAGGTACAGGTTTTTTCTCTACCAATACAAATTGGGGTGATCTCAAATTGTACGGTGACGTGGAATATAATATCGATGCTGCTAGTAAGAAAGGGCAACTAACATCGATGAGAATGATGCCTGGTAATCAAAAAAATTTTGATGATAATGAAAAATGGTCACTTAACGGGCGTATTTTAATTGGTGTGGATGGTGAACGAGAATTAAAAAACGGTAATTATGCTGGTTTTCGTGCTCAGCCAATGGCTGACATGACGGGTAAAATGAATCTAGATGATGCTGTTTTCTACTTTGGTCAACGTGATAAATGGCAATATAAAATAGGTCGTTATGAAGCTTACGACATGTTCCCACTAAATCAAGATACATTTGTTGAGTATTCAGGTAATACAGCAAATGATTTATATGGTGACGGTTTTGGCTATATCTATATGATGAAAGAAGGGCGAGGTCGTAGTAGTGATGGTGGTAGCATGATGGTTAATACACGCTATAACGACTGGTATTTTGAGCTAAATGCTTTAGTTGAAGATGGAACTTCTGTTTTCAAAGATGGTGAGTATCACGGGCGTAAACTTGATAATCGTAAAAATGTTATTTATATGCGACCTGTTGTTGCATGGCAAAAAGATAACTTAACAATTGCAGGTGCTATAGACGCAAACGTAATAAGTAAAGCCTATGGCTATGATGATGAAAATGGAAAATTTCAAGATCAATCGCGACGTACAGGTTATGGCTTAACTGTAAAATGGGACACTTTAGCTGATGATCCTATTAACGGTATTGTTGCAAATTTAAGTGCTGCTTATCTTGATGCTAAAGGTGAAAATGATTTTTCTATTGGTAGTAATGTCTTATGGCACAAATTTCAACTTGGTTATATTTATGCTCATAATGATATCAAAGCTTACTATCAAAAAAGCGAAAATAGCAGTGGTCAAAATGATACCTATTTAACGCTCAATCCTGGCAAGTACAATATCAACACTGTATTTACTTCTTATGAATTACCAAATATTTTAGATATGGATAATTTTAAAACCTATTTAGGTGCTTATTATTCGCGTATAGATGGTAAAGGCGATATTAATGTACATAGTAGTGATAAAGATCGTTACGGTGCCCGTATCCGCTTTAAATATCTATTTTAACCTTGCCTTTATACTCAAAGTTAGCGATTAGCTTCATATATAAAGACTTCAAAACATTAGTTGGAGTCTTTTTTCTTATATAATGTATATAGTCATTAAATCTATTAACTAGATTTATTTTTTGAACTTACCACTCTTTACTTTCTGAACCTTGATTATTTCTAGTTGTGAGACCTCTCGAATTTTTGAATTTTTCTTAATTAGGTAACTGATTTTACGGGTACTTTTGTTTTATTTCCTGCCATAATCGATTTAACGTTTACAGACGCTTAAACAGCGTATTAAGTACGAATGATATTTATCAGGAAATAATTCAATGTCTTTCTATATACAAAGCAGCAATTCAAATAACGATAAAACCTATAAGAAAAGTAGAACAAAAATACCATTAATAGGCTTAGCCTTAATTCCTTCATTTGTATTTGCTAATGACCTTTCTCAATTGCCACAAAAAGAACGCGTAGCTTACTTTACTCAGGCTCAGCAAGCAGGGATAACAGGTGTTGCAATTAAAACCAAGCCTGTCCTAGCAAGACCAGCCAAAGAAGGTGAGATTATCACCACAATAATTAAAGGAGAAGGGGTTGAAACCGTTTCAGAACCAGCAAAAGTAGGTGATTGGGTAGTACAAAACATTTGCCCAGAAACAGGTAATGAGGAGATCTTAGTAAGAAAAACAAAATTTGCTCAGCGTTACAATCCCACAGAGAAAAGTGAAATTAATCAAGCATCTTATCCTAATGGTTATCAGCCTTTTCCCCCCAAAGGCATTGAGATGAATTACTTTATCGTTCCTGACTCTGCACCTCCATTTGCAATGAAGGCACCTTGGGGAGAATTACAACGTTTTCAATCGGGTGATGCTGTTGTGCAATCCACAACAGATAGCCAAGATGTTTATCGTATTCAAAAAGCAGCATTTGAATGTACTTATACTATTCTTAAACCTGCTAAATTAGCGAAATAATATTTAATTTACCTATGATGATGGATATTAATTTTATAATTCATTAGGTTATGATTTTTCTGTTACTGAGGATAAAGATATTAAACAAAGAATAGGCTAATAGAAAGTAGGCATAATTTACTTGTTGTACATTTGCTTTAATAGCTACATTTCGTTAACCTACCTCTATCAATTTCTTCAACTCATTAGGTAAAACCTATTGAACTGATAGCAGGAATGTATTAGCTATTCTCAAGTGGAATAGGTACATTAGACCCATACCAAACAGGAGGAAATACAATGTCTTTAATTAATACCCCAATCAAACCATTCAAAAACATGGCATTTAAAGACGGTCAATTCGTAGAAGTGACTGAAAAGGACGTCGAAGGCAAATGGAGCGTTTTCTTCTTTTACCCTGCAGACTTCACTTTCGTGTGCCCAACTGAATTAGGTGACTTAGCTGATCATTATGCTGAGTTCCAAAAAATGGGCGTAGAAATTTACTCAGTTTCTACTGACACACATTTTACCCATAAAGCATGGCACAGCAGCTCAGAAACTATCGGTAAAATCAAATATGGCATGATTGGCGACCCAACTGGCGCATTAACTCGTAACTTCGAAAATATGCGTGAGAATGAAGGCCTTGCTGACCGTGGTACTTTTGTTGTTGACCCACAAGGTATCATCCAAGCAATTGAAATCACAGCTGAAGGTATTGGCCGTGATGCATCAGACCTGCTGCGTAAAGTTAAAGCTGCTCAGTATGTAGCTAGCCACCCAGGTGAAGTTTGCCCAGCAAAATGGAAAGAAGGTGATGCAACCTTAGCTCCATCACTGGATTTAGTTGGCAAAATCTAAATAAGAATTAAGCCACTAAAAAGTTATTTATCGGGTGTTTCGGCACCCGATTTTATTGAGGGTGCAAAAATGTTAGATAATAATTTAAAAGCTCAATTGAAAGCTTATTTAGAACGATTAACCCAGCCAGTTGAGTTAGTAGCAACATTAGACGACAGTAAACATTCTGCTGATATCCAAGCGTTACTAAAAGAAATCGAACCATTATCCGATAAAGTCACTTATCGTGAAGATAATAACGCTAATGTACGTAAACCATCTTTTCTTATTACCAACCCAGGGAAAGAAACCGGGGTTCGCTTTGCGGGCTCGCCATTAGGTCATGAATTTACTTCATTGGTTTTAGCATTATTGCAAACCGGTGGTCACCCATCAAAAGAAGCACAAGAATTACTTGAACAAATTCGTCAGTTAGACGGTGAGTTTCATTTCGAAACCTATTATTCGCTCTCTTGTCATAACTGCCCTGATGTTGTTCAGGCATTAAACTTAATGGCGATTTTAAATCCGAAGATCACACATACTGCGATTGACGGAGGCATGTTCCAAAATGAAATTCAGGAACGTAATATCATGGGCGTTCCTGCTGTATTCTTAAATGGTAACGAATTTGGTCAAGGTCGCATGACCTTAGCTGAAATTGTTAATAAAGTAGACAGCAATGCAGAAAAACGTACTGCGGAATTATTAAATCAAAAAGATGCATTTGATGTATTGATTGTGGGTAGTGGCCCTGCTGGTGCATCAGCTGCTGTTTATTCTGCTCGTAAAGGTTTAAATACAGGTCTTATTGGTGAACGTTTTGGTGGCCAAGTTCTTGATACTGTTGATATTGAAAACTATATCTCAGTACCGAAAACCGAAGGTGCAAAACTTGCTGGTGCATTAAAAGCTCATGTTGATGATTATCAAGTGGATGTAATTGATAGCCAAACTGTTAGTCGTTTAATTCCGGGTGCATCAGAAGGGGAATTACACCAAATTGAAACTGCGTCAGGTGCAATTTTAAAAACCCGTAGCTTAATTATTGCAACTGGTGCTCGCTGGAGAAATATGAATGTTCCCGGTGAAAATGAATATCGCACTCGTGGTGTAACTTATTGCCCACACTGTGACGGCCCACTGTTTAAAGGCAAAAGAGTTGCTGTTATTGGTGGTGGTAACTCAGGTGTTGAAGCTGCAATTGACTTAGCTGGCTTAGTTGAACACGTAACAGTATTAGAATTTGCTCCAGAAATGAGAGCAGATGCTGTATTACAGAAAAAATTACGTAGCTTAGGCAATGTAGAAGTTATCTTAAATGCGCAAACCACAGAAGTGTATGGTGATGGCACTAAGTTAACAGGTCTAAAATATAAAGATCGTACTAATGATTCTATGCACGATATTGCATTAGCAGGTATTTTCGTTCAAATCGGTTTATTACCTAATACACAGTGGTTAGAAGGTACTGTTGAGCGTAATAAGATGGGCGAAATTGTTGTTGATGCCCGAGGCGAAACTAATATCAAAGGTGTATTTGCTGCCGGTGACTGTACAACAGTTCCTTATAAGCAAATCATTATCGCCGCCGGTGAAGGTGCTAAAGCCTCATTAAGCGCATTTGATTACTTGATTCGCACAACTGCAAAATAAGTAAATCAAAGATAATCAATAAGTTATAGAGAAAGGCATCTTTTTTAAGATGCTTTTTTTGTACATAAGTTATTAGCTAATTAGATACTGATACAACTAAAGAAAGTAATATTCGATTCACCAATGAAAAAATTAAATGGATCAATAAACAAGTTAGATAATTATTGGTTTTCAAGTGAGTTTCTCTAATAATAACCCGCTCTTTTATTTAATTGATAAAAGAGCGGTGTTTTTTATTTAAAAATCAATATTGTTAGCCCGAAAAACCATCACATAACTCTTGAAGTTTATTGATCATTCTAGCCATATGAAAACCATCACATGTAGCATGATGCACTTGAATAGATATCGGTAATAGAAATTTACCATTTTGTTGAGTATATTTTCCCATAGTAAAAATAGGGGGAAAATAATCTTTGACATTAGCTATATTTAAATTAAATCCGTCAAAACTTACCCATGGGATCATCGAAATGCAGAAATGATTTTCTGGTAAATTACCTTTAGCGGATAGACTTAGATTATCTTTATATTTTTGATAATCTTGATTATATCCTTCTAGAAAAGAACGCCAATCCTCAACGTATTCGCTCCATAACTCTGAAAAAGTCTCAGTCTCTGGATGAAAAATTGTGTATGCGGGATTGATATAATCCCAAATAACTAATTCATCATCTTTGATTGTCATTCTAGACTCAGAGTAGTTATTAACTGTTTTCGCAATTAAATAGATCATTGCAGGGTAAAGCTTAAGATTATTTTTAGCTAATACTGTCTTCAAGACAGTAATATCTATTTTAGTTGTTAAGCTAAAACCACACTGTAGGTTATGTCGATAATGTAAGAAATGTTCTTTTCTATTCCATTGTTCTAATTTGATTTTTTCATAATTCATTTTTAAAGCCCTTCTTGTTAAGTAATAAGGTTGTTTTTAACGAAGAAGGGCAAAACGGGTTGTTTGAATAGGTAGCATAGTAGCTCTTTATATATTTAATATTTTAGTTAGATAAAAAAAAGCAAAATAATAAGAGGCGATTGTTAAACTAAATATCAAAATTTGAAGGTATTTTTGTGCTGTTATCAGATTATCACATCATTATTTTGGAGATAAATATTAAGTGTATTATGATAAAAAAGATAGAGATATACTTTAAAAATGAAGGGATTTATTATGCAAGCTAAACTTGCTTATCAATGGAAACAACAAAGGCGTGGAAGACTCTCTTTTTTAGGTCTAGAAATTGCTTGGACAATGTTCTTTTCTATTGCAGAGAACTTAGCAGATCGATGGTTTATATCACTTTATCCCGAAAAGGTAGAGTTGGTTACTGAATATTATTTTTACTATCAATTCTCTTTTACATCATATGGCCTAATAGAATTAGTATTTTTAATAACACAAGTCTACATATTTACGCTCATATTATCTCAACGAGTAAGAGATATAGGCATAGGTTATCCTGTTGTTATTTCAATTATTTTAACGGTTACTCCTATCTTATTAACACCATATTTATTCTTTAATGCACCATCTATGTTAACGATATTATATGCCATTTTATTAATAACTGGGTTGGTCGCTTTACTTGCACCATCTGCTTATAAAGTTGATATTAACAAGGTTTCAAAAGAGAGAGATAACAACAGTAAAATGGATAGTTAAAAAGTCAGTAAAATAAAAAAAGAAAAGCATCGTTTAGATGCTTTTCCTGATCTAGCGGTGATGATTTTCAAATTATTAGGACAAAATCTCAATTATGCCTTTTTGTCCATCAACTTTCACTTTTTGCCCATTTTTTAAAATATTTAAGATATTGCGAACCCCCATTACTGCAGGTAATCCCAATTCTCTAGCAGTAACCGCACCATGAGATAATGGCCCACCGCTTTCTGTAATAATGCCAGATGCGCGATAAAAGAGAGCAGTCCATGCAGGATTAGTTGTTCTTGCAACTAAAATGGCATTCTGTGGAAATTCGGCAAAATTCTCTGGGCCATAAACAAGATAAACTTCGCCTTCGATAATACCTGCACTACCAGCTAAGCCTTTTAATTGATGCTTATTTGTATTTAGTTCATTACAACTATCTTCACCATAGATCCATTGTGGAGTGACTGATTTTGCTTTTAGATATCCTGCTTTGTTTTGGTAGATATGATGACGTAACTGATTCCACTCAGTAGGATTATCTGCAAGAATTGCATCAGCTAAAGGTTGTTCATTAGCAAAATAAATATCCATTGGGCAATCTAAAACACTACGGATAACTAATCGCTCTCCTAACGCTTTTAATCCGCGACGCATAGGTAAGGCTAATCGAGTTGTTTGATAATGCTCTAAGTCATCAAGTGCAGTATAGACGCGAGCTAATCGAATAATCTCTTGTAAGAAAAAGCGCAACTCTTCAGGCGCATCAGAGATAATTGAAAATTCAGTTTCTGACTGTAGGATTTTTTTGCCTAACGGATCATCTGTTTGTTTATCATCTGTTAAATCTGCCATTGCTTTAATTTGAGTTAATACAATATGTGGGGCATCTAACCAAGTAGGATGATATGCATCAAAATCTAATTCTCTATGACCATGATTAGCTAAGAATAAGGTAAATTGCTGGTAAAAATGAGGATCACATACCTCAATTTCTTGCATAATACTTTCAGGAACAATGGATGTTATAAGTTTGAGAAGTTGAGGGTGCTGTCGAACATAACGAGAAAGAGCCCAGAGTTCTGCATTCACTTGTCCAGTTTTAGTTTCAGACATAGCAATTAAATTATCGAATGCTGTATGTGCATATTTTTCTTCTTTAAAGAAGAGTTTTAGCAATGCCATCAATGCAGAATAGAGTGAGCGCTGAGTCAAGGATATGGCAATGTTAGGTAAAAAGTAATCAGCACCTAATTTATTAATTCTTTGCACATAATCCCATAGTTGAAGCAAACTTTTATCCTGCAATGGTTCATTCATCAATGCGCCAATAGAGATTAAATATTTATCTAAATCACGCATCCAAGTGATAGGTAATTCCTGTACCCAACTGAATTTTTGTGCAATTTCAGGCAAAGATTTTAACAGGGTAGGCAAATCATTCATCATCGATGTAGGGAGACGATTATTATACAAGGAAACCGCATTTTGGTTGCCGTAAATATAATAATCTTGCATTCCGAACCATTTACCATTAAATGAAGGAAGTCCCATAAGATTAAGGCTAAAGTTTAATGATGAATGAAAACCTGCTTCACACATATCCCATGTTAATGGCGTGATAGGATTAGGAAATCTTTCTGCTGATTCTTCTCTTGTCCAAATGGGGGCAATTTGTGTCACATTACGTGATTGCAAAAGCCATAATTTTCCATCATGAAATGCCCATTCTATATCTTGTGGGAAATCAAAATATTTTTCTGCTGAGATAGCAAGTTCCGCCACTTGTCTACACTGGTCTGCTGTCAGCGAGGATATGGATTGTTGAGCAGATTTAAGTGGTAAGATTTGAGTACCATTATCAACCATAACAATGGCATTTATTTTTTGAGCAATCGTTTTTTGTTTTAATGTGAAACTCTCTCTATCAATAAGAAATTCATCAACAGGATCTTCACCAGCAACAACAGTTTCACCTAATCCAAATGCAGCATTAATTAATACAGTAGAAAGAGAGCCTTGAACTGGATCAACAGAAAAAGCCACACCCGCAGCTTCATTTTCTTGGACGTTAATCATTCTTTGTAGCACAACTGCCATTGATGCTTGAGTATGGGGTAAATTTAAATGTTGGCGATAGAGCATAACGTGCGTGTGCCATAAAGATGCATAACATTGGCGAATTGCGTCCAGTAAATTAGGCAAAGTTTTAACACCTAATACCGTATCGTGTTGCCCTGCAAAGGCGGCTCCAGGCATATCTTCCAATGTTCCGGAAGATCTTACGGCTAAAGCGGTATTATTTAATTGGAGTTCTTTTAATCTTGAACTTAAAGAATGAATTAAGCTCTCTGGCATGGATGCTTGTAAAATTAAATGGCGAATATTTTTACTAACGACTTCAATTTCTTGCTTTTTTTCTGATAATAAGCGATTAATTTCAGGTAGTAAGGGTGTAATAAATAACTGGTAAGCTTGACAAGATAGGATTAAACCATCAGGAACAGGCAGTGATTGAATTGTTTTTGCTAAACTCGCGCCTTTACCTCCACTAATAGATACTTCAGAAGCAATAGGTTCGTTAATTTTATAAATGAGTTCCATATTCGACCTTATTATTTTTACAAGTGATGTAAAGCACCAATGATGCAAGCAAAGCACCGACAATAACATCAATGCCGTAGTGATAATGTAAATAGACAGTTGCTAAAATAAGCCCTATTAAGATAGGAGATAAGCAATACGCTGTTTTTCGATAACCTGAAAAATAGAAAAAGCCAACAATATAAAGAGTGATCCCTGTATGCAATGAAGGAAAGACATCCATTCCTGTAATTCCTTTATCAACAAGATCAGTCAGAAATAATGTCATAGCACCAGAGTAAACTGGATAGTTAAAATCAGAAGGAAAAGCAGAGTAAGGGCCGGCTGCGGGGATAGAGAAGTAACCAATAAAGCCGAAAAAATACATTAGCATTAAGCCGAAAAAATAGTTTTTAGCCAGTATATTATTTCGGCTAAAAAAGAAGAAAAGGGCACTGCCAATAATCAAGAAGTAGAAACTAAAATAGCAAAAAGAAAGAAATTCACTTAGCCAACCTGACTGTAAAGAAATTGTCCATTCTGGCAAGCTTTTTCCACCCCATAGGATTTTATCTAATTTATATAAAATATCATCAAAATTCCATTGATATAAACCATAGCGAATCGATTTAAACAGAGGAAAAATAGTCCAACAAGTAATCAGTTGTAATAAACCAAACCAATAGAATCTAGAATAAGAGGTTGCATGTTGTGTTTTGTATCCAACAAAAACGAGTGTTACCCATAAAAAAGAGCCTAAAAATATGGGATACAACATTTCTGTCGCATTCGTTAACCAACTTCCGTAAGTTCCTAATGCCCAAATAATAAACAGTTGTAGAGAAAATAAATGGTTAAAAAGCACTCTGGTTTTCATGGTTAACATATTTGAGCGCCTTTCTTCCTTATTAAGATAAAACCGAATAGTGCACTAGCTAAACTTATACCAATAAATATAGGGAAAAAGAATAGGAGCATGATTAAGATGGGGATCCAAATTGCAGCCGCTATTGCGCCTCCTAATATTTTGAAAAAGCTAATGGTATTACGGGCATCAGCAAAATGAGACGCAATAAATGACGATAATAATATTGGAAATAAAATATACATGAATAAAAATGAAATATAACGCAAAAGTAATATAGGAAATTGAGAATTTCTTTCTATATTTTGATTGTCATTATTTGATTCATCTAGGTTGTTTTGATAGGCAATAAAGGATTCAGCATAAGAATGACCGTCCTTATTTTTATTAAACGCATAGGCTGATGCTTTCTCAAAAATATCAATGTTTGGACAATTAACGGAAATTTTATTTAATGCTGTAGAAACTTCAGTATGAATATTTTGTTCCCATTCTCTGGTTGACAAATTATCTTTTTGTGAATTTATAAAAATATTTTCGCCAATATAAACTTCAACTTTTGAACTGAATTTATCAGGGGCTATATAAAACAAGCCCATAGGGATAATATCAAAAACTACTCCCTCACTGATTAGTGTTCTAATAATTCTTGCTGCCCCTCGTTGATAAGGTAATGGCTGGAAACCCCACTCACTACTGCCCTCAGGGAATAAGAGTAAGTTGCCACCTGCTTTTATATGCGCAATTGCAGCATCTGAAGGACTTGAAAATGTATTTGCATTTACACCTAAACGTTGTCTATCCTTTTTTCTAACTACAGGAATACCTGTAAAAAAAGTTCTCATTAAACGACTATTTAATAATTGAATTGATGCTAAAGCTTGAGCTTGAGGAAATGCCTTTAATGCAATGTAGCCATCAAAAGCACTGTTCCGATGACTACATAGAATTAACTTTGGATGTGTATTTTCAGTTTGATATCCATTATGGTGAATAAGTGAAATTTTGGAAAAGTAGATTTCTCTAATTGCACCTGAGATGCATTGATAATAAAAAGGAAGTGGAGAACCAGCAACAAAAAAGGAGGTTTTTTTTATTGGTGAAGGTAATATTGAATTGGGCATAAGATTTCCTTACATTATTCCTTCTGCAAAAACATATCACGCTCTTAAAAAAGTAACACTAAAAAATTAAAATTTAAAATGTATTGTTAGAATAAATTATTTTACTAATTTGAGGCTCTTAATTCTAATGAATAAGATGGAAATGAGTATGATTCAACTTAGACTCGCTGAACCACAGGAAGCAAGAAGGCTGTGGTATTTACGAAATCAAGCATTGCGATTTGGTTGTGAGAATGTTTATCCATCAGAGATTTTAGCCGCTTGGACTCCTGATGAGATGCCTGAAGGATATCGGCAGGCTATTATTGATAATCCATTTTATGTGATTGATTATCAAGAATACAATATTCCTGTTTCTTCGGGTTTCTTAGATGTTAAAACTGGTTTTGCTGAAGCTATTTTTACATTCCCTGAATACATGGGAAAAGGATTTGCAGGATTAATTTTAAAGCAACTGAAGCATGAGGCAATTAAAAGAGGGCAATCTAAATTATTTTTAGATGCAACACCTAATGCAGTATTATTTTATTTAAAACAGGGTTTTAAAGCATTAGAAGAGCGTGATTATTATTCTGATTTAGCGAAAGCAAGTTTACATTGTTACCGCATGTACATTGATTTAGATTAGTCGCTTGTATTTCGACGATCTTAAAAGGATATTTTTTATAATGGACTAATAATAAAAAAGCTATTCTTAAAATGCGGTATAAATTTATTTTTATCATTTTTTGAATTAGCTTTTATATTAATAAGATAAAATAGCAATCCTCATGATGTTGCGATATTGTGAAGTATCACAGTATCTTTGGGATAAATATTATGCAAAATGTGTTATTAACGTTATGGCCGTTATTTGCGTTAATTGCGCTAGGTGCAATTTTAAGAAGAAATAAAACGTTTGAACCTGCATTTTGGGTTGGAGCTGAAAAACTTAACTATTTTTTACTTTTTCCTGCCTTATTGATTAATAGCTTGGCAAATGCTCCTTTATCTGATCCGCAATTACCTCACCTTGCTGGTGCTATTTTTTCTGTCGTTTTAATTGTCACTATATTGTGCATTATCTTGAAAAAAATAACAGGGTGGTCTGCTGGTCGCTTCGGTGCGATTGTTCAAGGCAATATTCGGTTTAACACTTATCTAGGCTTAGCTATTGTTGCTGATTTATTTGGAGTTGAAGGTTTGGGAATCGCGGCTTTGATTCTAGCAACACTAGTTCCCCTATCAAATGTGACCTCGGTACTTTGTTTAACAGCAGGGCAAAATGTGACTTCGCGTCAGCTGATATTGCCTATCATAAAAAACCCTTTAATTATCTCTTGTGTTATTGGCATCATAATAAATTTGTTAGGGGTTGGGCTTCCTTTTGGTAGTGATCAATTTCTGAAATTGTTAGCAGCAACGAGTTTACCTTTAGGCCTTATTTGCATTGGTGCGGCATTGCATCTATCAACACTAAAAGCAGAAAGCAAAATGATTGGTATTAACACAGTTACTCGTTTGCTTATAGTACCGGTAATCGCGTATAGCATTGCTTGTTTTTTAGGCTTATCTTCATTAGTTATGACGCTTTTTGTTGTTTTCTTTTCTATTCCAACAGCGCCCTCTTCTTATATTTTAACCCGGCAGTTAGGGGGGGATTCTGAGTTAATGGCAGGGATCATTACATCTCAGACGATATTTGCAGTGCTGACATTGCCTATTATTTTAAGTTTTTTAGCAATATAGAAAGGTTTCATTATTAAAAATAACTAGATTGTTTTTTTATATCATAAAATCTTTATCCTGATATTTTTATTTTATAATATTAGGAGAATATTATGATAATGAAAATTGCTGATTATTCAATAAGTTCTGTGAATGCAAAACAAATAAAAAATACACCCAATCCACTAGATGCAAGAACTATATGGGAAAAAATAAAAAATTGGTTTGGTTTTGGACAAGAAAGTACGGTTATCCCATTAATTAAAAATACTTTTTTTAGTAATGGTATATATAATTTAGGTAACCTGCTTGGGTTCTGTAAATTAGAACACCTTACTATTGGTGATGAATATAAAAAAAATTTTTTGATTGAAATAAACGGTGATGAAATAACTTATTCTATTAAATTGGATGAAAATCCTTACGGTGAAAGAATAAGCTTCTCATATAATATAAATGATATTGACCAGGATTTGAAATCAATAACAGATATAATAATAGCATTAAAAGAAAATAATTTTGATGAGTTTATATTTGATGCTATAGCAATCTGGGTTGAAAAAAATAAGAATAACATTAATAAAAGCGATGATATTAAAAAAGAAGTTATTATTGATTTAATAAACAATAGAATTAAGGTTGTAAATGAAAATAAATTTGATAGAGATTTCATATTAGCAAATAGATTATATAAAAAAGCTAATTTTGATTGTAAGAAATTCCCTGGTGAATTTAAGGTACTAATTGAAGATGAAAGGAAAAAAGCAAATAAAGAAGGTAAAAGATTATTAGATAAAATCGAGGCTGAACTACTTACTGATTTATCAAGGATGTCATTGAAAATTAATGGTGTTTCTATTGCTGGCCTAAGAGATAAACCAGAAGGATTAGCCGAGGATTTATTCAAAGAATTAGAGTTTGAAAAATTAAAAAATGAATTTACAGATTTGGATGAAAATGATAAGGAACTAATTTATTCCTTATTATATCAAAAAGGACTTCTTGAATTTAAATCATTTTTGATGAAACAAGATACACTTGCGGGATTAATTAATGTTCCTTATTCAGCAGAAACGGCAATAGATATTATAAAAGATAATAGTAAAAATACAATAAAAATTAAAATAGAAAATAAAAAATCATTAAAAGATAAAAGTACTAATAATAAAGAAAATATAGTGAATTTAATGGAATCAGAGTTACCTTATGTTAATGAGCAACACTGTAATTTAGTCAACCTCGTTAGTAAAGAACTTATAGGAAAGCCTTTTTCATTAGAGAAATATATGAATATTAAGGGTATTGTTAACTCTAATATTTCAGAGTTATTATTAGTCGGAAGGGGTATTACGTTAGAAGATAAAACTAAATTAATTTTTGAGTATGATATTAAAAATAAAACACTTGTTCTTGATAACGAAAGTGAATATGAATACGCAATCTTGAAATATTGACTATTGGGCTAAACAGAGCTTCTTGCTATTATGGTTATAAATTAATAATAAGTAAGAGGCTCTTTTTATGTCGCAACCTCATCACCTTGAAATCCAAGCAGTTATTACCAAACTAAAAGAACAATATCAAAATGCTGTTGATGCATTACGTAATGCAATTGTTGATTACGCACAAGATGGAAAATTACCCGATGTAAAACAAAGAGCTGAAGGATTATTTGCTTATCCTCAATTAACGGTATATTGGTCTGGTGAAACAAAAACAGAAGATAAAACGAGAGCTTATGGGCGTTTATCTCGCTCAGGAACTTATTCTACCACTATTACTAATCCCGCTTTATTTGAAAATTATTTATCAGAACAATTGCAACTTATTGCTGATGCCTACTATACAACTTTTGAAGTCAGCGCCTCAAAACAAGAAATCCCTTATCCTTTTGTCATTGATGGAACAGGCATTGGCTTTGATAGAAAAATGAGTGCTTCTTTAGCTAAATATTTCCCGACAACTGACTTATCTAAAATTGGTGACGAAATTACTGATGGATTAATTTTTGATAGGGATGTTTTACCACTTTCTCATTTTGATGCTTTACGTACAGATTTTTCATTGGCTCGTTTAAAACATTACACAGGTACATTACCTGAAGATGTTCAACCTTATATTTTATTCACTAACTATAACCGCTATGTTGATGAATTTGTTCGTTGGGCTTGTGAACAAGTCGCAGACAAAAATAGTCCATATTGCGCGCTTTCTTGTGCTGGCTTTCAGCAAATTACGGCTGAAACTGTTGATCCTGAAAAGTTAATATCCGATTTAACTTGGAAAAAATATCAAATGCCAGCCTACCATTTAATTGCAAAAGAAGGTCCAGGAATAACATTAGTTAATATTGGTGTAGGGCCTTCAAATGCAAAAACAATTTGCGATCATTTAGCTGTTTTACGCCCTCATGTTTGGTTAATGATTGGCCATTGTGGTGGTTTACGTGAAAGCCAACAACTTGGCGATTATGTATTAGCGCATGCATATTTACGTGATGATCATATTTTAGATGACGTATTACCACCTGATATTCCAATTCCTAATATTGCTGAAGTGCAGCGCGCGCTTTACGATGCAACAAAAATAATTAGTGGAAAACCGGGGCATGAAATAAAACAAAGATTAAGAACAGGAACTGTTGTAACAACAGACGATCGTAACTGGGAATTACGTTTTTCTGTCTCAGCTAGACGATTTAACTTAAGTCGCGCCGTTGCTGTTGATATGGAAAGTGCAACAATCGCAGCACAAGGTTATCGTTTTAGAGTTCCTTACGGCACATTATTGTGTGTATCTGATAAACCTTTACATGGTGAAATTAAATTACCCGGTCAGGCTAATCATTTTTATGAAGGTGCAGTATCAGAGCATTTACAAATTGGTATTGAATCTATTGAATTGCTTAAACAAGAGGAGAGTAGCTTACATTCTCGTAAATTGAGAACTTTTAATGAACCGCCTTTCAGATAAATTTTAAGTAACAATAAATCCCAAATTATAATTAATTCAATGATTTGGGATTATTATTAAATTTTATCAAAAGTAAATTATTTAAAAAAACTTAAAAACGTAAATGTCT
This sequence comes from Proteus terrae, assembly GCF_003144325.1. GTDB lineage: Bacteria > Pseudomonadota > Gammaproteobacteria > Enterobacterales > Enterobacteriaceae > Proteus > Proteus terrae. The sequence continues at coordinate 85,458 of NZ_PENS01000011.1, read as the reverse complement.
AGCTGCTTTTCTTAGTCGATCATCGCCACGCCTATCGTAACGTTGAGTCGTCATAATACTGGCATGTCCCATGGCATCTTTTACAGTGACAATATCTTCACCATTATCAAGCATTGCAGAAGCAAATGTTCTTCGTAGATCATGAGGAGCAAATTTATCAATACCACTTTCTTGTTGTCGAGTTTCTAAAATATAGTAAATAGCTTGATCGGTGATCCGCTCATCGGTGACATCATCAAATCGGCGAATACGAGTGAAAAGAGGACCATCTTGTGTGCCTCTTATTTCATCAATCCATAGTTGAACGCGATCCCAAGTATCATCGGGCATATAAGATATACGTTCTTTATTACCTTTACCTCTAACAAGAAAAGCTTGATCTCGAAATTGAATGTGCTCGTAATTGATAGCCACTATTTCTGAACGACGTAATCCACAGCCTAATAACACACTTAATATTGCAGCATCTCTTAAACCTTTCGATGAATTGTCTTTTTCACAACTTCTGAATAAAGCACGAATTTCACTACTAGTGAGTGCTCGGCCTTTAGGTAATCGACTTCCTCTTACCGATTTAACTTGGCGGATATGCTGATAACTTTCAGTATCCATTTGTTTCATTGCCCAAGCTTCTAAAGCAACACCTTTTAACGCAGCAAGATAAGTATTGATAGTGGCAGGGGCCTTATTGGCATCAGATAACATATCAATAATAGCTTGAATATGATGACGACGAAGTGCTCCCCATTGGCAATTTTTAAGAGAAGAAAAACCGATCATCTTAGCAACAATAGTTAAAAACGATCCCATTGTTTGACGACTACGTTTTGAACCCAAACTCATTAAATATGCCATTGCAGGATTAGTATGAGCAGGCGAGGTGAATGTTGTATTAAGATCCAATAATGCTTGTTTTTCAGACAAAACTAGCGATGTTTCAGGTGTTAACTCCTGATCGTCGTGGTGAAATTCCACTATGATTTCCTTATTAAATCAACATAACCATGATGAATATTCTAACAGATCCAAAAAAGAAAAAAGCTACTTTTTCAAAGGATCATTTTAATAAGTAGAAACGATCTTGTTTGTTTTGTCATCGATTTGATTGCTTGATGAGCACCTTTGGGGTAAATAACGATCAAGTTAAGTTAAGGAAAAAATAGTGATAAATAACGTTAAGAAAAAAAGTAAGGAATAATAGGAGGAAAAGGGAGATTAGGCCATTTTAGCACCCAAAATTTTCACTTTTTATCGACTTGAAAATAATGAAGATAGCAGTAAAAATCGGGTGCTAAATAATCAATAGCTATTTAAATCACTCTTTATAAATTGCGACAACAGGTTTTCCGTCATTACCAATTGTGCCACGATACATACCTTCAGAATTAAAACTCATTGTGTAGTTACCTGTTTTATCTAATACGATAACACCACCACTACCATTAATGGCTTTAACTTCATCAAGTGCATTTTGAGCGGCTTCTTCTAAAGGTAAATTTTTATAATTAACTTGGGCTGCAATATTGAAGGCAGTTAATGTTCTGATAAACATTTCACCAGATCCTGTTGCGGATACAGCAACGGTTTCATTATCAGCATAGTTACCCGCTCCAATAATTGGGGAATCACCAACTCTACCATAACGCTTGTTTGTCATTCCTCCCGTAGAAGTTCCCGCTGCTAAATTACCATGTTGGTCAAGAGCGACTGCACCTACGGTGCCATATTTATAATCGTACATCATAGGATCAGCAAAAAGGGCGGCTGTTTTACCATCATGGTCTAAAACAACTTGTTCTTTTTCTATCGCTTTTTGAAGTTGTTGCCAACGATGTTCAGTTCTAAAATAGGAAGGATCAACAATAGTAAGTCCTTGTTCTTTAGCAAAAAGATCGGCACCATTTGATACCATCATAACGTGTGGGCTTTTTTCCATCACCGCAATGGCTGCGTTAATTGGATTTTTAACCGTAGTTACACCAGCAACAGCACCAGCTTTACGGGTTTTACCATCCATAATAGAAGCGTCAAGTTCATTACGACCATCATGGGTAAAAACGGCACCTTTTCCTGCATTAAATAATGGTGAATCTTCCATAACATTAATGGATTTTTGAACGGCTTCTATGCTAGTGCCTCCACTATTTAAAACAGCATATCCTGCATTTAATGCTTCGGTTAGTTTCTCTTTGTACTCTTTTTCTTGCTCTGGCGTGATAGTGTCTTTAGTGATTGTTCCTGCACCACCATGAATAACAAGGCGAATTGGTGTGTCGGTATTTGCAAAAACAGAGGTAGCAAATAGAGTGCAAAGTGTCATTGTGGCGAGTTTATACTTAATATTATTCATATAACCCTTCTTGTTTTTAATTAAAATTGATTTGATATCATCATATGGATTTTACGATCTTGATCTTAAATTCTAATTAATTGCATCAACGTACTTTGATAACTAACGGCAATAATCACTATATAAAAAGTTTAAGACATAAGTGGTCTGAACACTCAATTTTCTTTTTAATTTGTCGATCTTCATCATGTAATAGTTTTCTTTTATTTTTTAATTGGAAAAATCAACACGTTATATTTTTTAGTTTTTTTTTCTTAAAGAAGGGAATAAATATAAATCGTAGCTAATAATATTTTTTAAAAACAAAAATAATAATGCTATTTTTACTTTTTATTTTTATTTTATATGATGAGATTTAAAATATAAAATTTATTAAATTATATGATAAATACATTTTTTGATAATTTTAAATTAGAGAAGAATTCAATTTAAAATTGAATTCTTATGAAAAAATTAAGTAATGTTTTAATATTAACGAGCAGTTGATAACTATTTGTTATTATTTCATTTGTATTTGAATGTAACGAAAATGGATTTTTTATATACAATTTGTGTGTTTCCTTGAATAATCAAAAATAGATGGTGGATTATGTGATAAAAGTACTACATTAATTTGAGTTAAAGCTCTATTATAATGACATAACATTTATAATTCATAAGGTTAGGGTTTGAAATTTTATTTTTTTATAGTGAGTGAGTTAGCTTTATCAACACAAATGAACTATTTTTAAATAGATATAAAATAAAAAAACTAATACGTCTCATTGTTTAACTATTTTCTTACATACAGCGGATAAACATATTTTTGGTATTCTTTTATGGCTAAAGGAAGGTTAAATAATTTATATGAAAAATCAAAAAAAGAGTCGTTTTTTTGTTTATAGCATCATTCTCGTCGCAGTTGTTGCTGCGGGAGTTTTTTGGTGGAAATCTCAAGCGCCAACACTTCCTTCAGGATTTGCTCAAAGTAATGGGAGAATAGAAGCAACAGAAATTGATATTTCAACGAAAAGTCCGGGAAGAATAGACTCTATTTTAGTTCAAGAAGGTGATTTTGTTAAAGCGGGTGAAGTGTTAGCAAACATGGATACTCGAACACTTAAAGAACAACTTCATGAAGTTCAAGCTCAATTAAACCAAGCAAAAAGTAGCGTGGTCACTGCGCAATCTGCATTATCACAACGTAAAAGTGAACAACTTGCAGCCCAAGCAGTTGTTCGTCAACGTATTGCTGAGCTTGATGCCGCACAAAAAAGACTTAACCGTTCTCGTGCATTAGTAAAAACGAATGCCATTTCTATTCAACAATTAGATGATGATATTGCAAGAACAGAAGGTGCAAGAGCAGCGGTTGAAGCTGCTAAAGCTCAAGAAACGGCGACTATTGCCGCAATAGAATCGGCTAAAGCGGGGATCATTCAAGCCAATACAAAAGTGGATGCAGCAACAGCAACCGAAAGACGTATTCTGGCGGAATTGGATGACAGTATTTTAAAAGCACCGCGTAACGGTCGTGTTCAGTATCGCGTCGCAGAGCCTGGTGAAGTTTTAGGTGCTGGCGGTCGTGTATTAAATATGGTTGATCTAAGTGATGTGTATATGACTTTCTTTTTACCAACAGAAGCCGCGGGTAAAGCTGCATTAGGAAGTGAAGTTCACATTATTTTAGATGCCGCACCTCATATCGTTATTCCTGCTAAAACAACCTATGTTGCCAGTGTCGCTCAATTTACACCCAAAACTGTTGAAACTGATAATGAACGATTGAAACTCATGTTCCGTGTAAGAGCTCGTATTGCTCCTGAATTACTTGAAAAACACCTTGAATATGTCAAAACTGGTTTACCGGGTCGTGCTTATATTCGCTTAGATAACAACCAATCTTGGCCAACTGATTTAGAGGTGAAATTACCACAATGAGTCAAACAATGAGAACGCAAAGTCATTCTCATATCATTGAATTGACTCATGTATCCCAACATTATGGCGATACCAAAGCGCTTGATGATGTGACATTGACTATTCCTGCGGGAAAAATGGTCGGATTAATTGGTCCTGATGGCGTAGGAAAATCGAGTTTGATCTCTCTTATTTCTGGTGCGAGAGAGATTCAAACAGGGCAAGTAATTGTTTTAAAAGGAGATATGAGTGATATTGAACATCGAAGAGCCGTTTGCCCTCGCATTGCTTATATGCCTCAAGGGTTAGGTAAAAACCTTTATCATACACTTTCTGTTTTTGAAAACGTTGATTTCTTTGGTCGTTTATTTGGGCAATCAAAACAAGAACGGGCAGAACGCATAAATGACTTACTTGAAAGTACCGGTTTAGCGCCATTTAGAGATAGACCTGCGGGTAAACTTTCTGGGGGAATGAAACAGAAACTAGGTTTATGTTGTGCGCTTATTCATGATCCAGAATTGCTGATCCTTGATGAACCCACTACAGGGGTTGACCCATTATCACGGGCACAATTTTGGGAATTAATTAATCGTATACGTAAGCGTCAAAAAAATATGAGCGTATTAGTTGCGACCGCTTATATGGAAGAAGCTGAACGTTTTGATTGGCTGGTTGCTATGGATGCAGGAAAAATATTAGCAACAGGTCACGCGGATGAATTAAAAGCCAAAACTCATACTAATGAACTAGAAGCTGCTTTTATCGAATTATTACCAGAAGAGAAAAAGAAAGATCACCAAAAAGTTATTATCCCGCCAAGAGATAAAAGTGACGATGATACTATCGCCATTGAAGCACAAGATTTAACCATGCGTTTTGGTCAGTTTGTTGCCGTAGACCATGTTAGCTTTCGTATTCCTAAAGGAGAAATTTTTGGTTTCTTAGGATCGAATGGTTGTGGTAAATCAACTACCATGAAAATGCTAACTGGTTTACTAGAAGCCAGTGAAGGGCGAGCCTGGTTATTTGGTCAAGAAGTTGACCCTAAAGATATTGAGACTCGCCGTCGTGTTGGTTATATGTCACAAGCATTTTCACTTTATAGTGAATTGACTGTACGACAAAATCTTGAGTTACACGCCAAGCTTTTTCATATTCCAGAAGAGGAAATTCCTCAGCGTGTTAAGGACATGAGTGAGCGTTTTAATTTAACTGACGTAGAAGAAATAATGCCCGATGGTTTGCCATTAGGTATTCGTCAACGCTTGTCGCTTGCTGTCGCTGTTATCCATAAACCTGAAATGTTGATCCTTGACGAACCCACTTCAGGAGTTGACCCCATTGCGCGAGATATGTTCTGGAACTTGATGGTTGATCTATCTAGACGTGACGGTGTCACGATTTTTATCTCAACTCACTTTATGAATGAAGCAGCGCGTTGTGACCGAATGTCCTTGATGCATGCTGGTAAAGTATTAGTGACAGATACACCTGCAAATTTAGTTAAAAATAGCCAATTTGATACACTTGAAGAAGTCTTTATTGATTATCTTAAAAAAGCATCAGGTGAACAAGAAACACCTGAACTTGATGAAAAAAGCTTGCAACTTCCTGCATCTAGTAATGAAAGTGCAGAAAAAGCATTAAAGCAACGATTTAGCTTACGACGCTTATTTAGCTACAGTATTCGTGAGGGTATGGAGTTACGCCGAGATCCTGTGCGTCTTACCTTAGCGCTATTAGGTACGGTGATCCTGATGTTTATTATGGGTTATGGTATTAGCTTGGACGTTGAAAACTTACGTTTTGGTATCATGGATAGAGATAAGACAGGGCTAAGTCAGGCATATAGCCAAAACCTTTCAGGCTCTCGTTATTTTATTGAAAAAGCACCAATCACAGATTATGACCAACTAGAAAAGCGACTACGTAGTGGTGATATTACAGTTGCGATTGAAATTCCACCCAATTTTGCACGAGATGTTGCTAAAGGTCATACGGTAAAAATAGGTGTTTGGATTGATGGTGCAATGCCTAATCGGGCTGAAACTGTTCGTGGTTATATTCAGGCAATGCATTCAACATGGATGCTCGATATGGCTATGCGTCAACCCACGAATGTGGTTGATAAGTTGGCACCTATTAATATAGAAACTCGCTATCGCTATAACCCTGATGTAAAAAGTTTACCCGCAATTGTACCCGCAGTTATTCCTCTTTTATTAATGATGATCCCTGCAATGTTAAGTGCGTTGAGCGTCGTTCGTGAAAAAGAGCTTGGTTCTATTATTAATCTTTATGTTACCCCCATTACCAAAGCAGAGTTTTTATTAGGTAAACAATTTCCTTATATCTTATTGGGCATGTTTAACTTTTTTATGCTCTGTGCGCTTTCGGTCTTTGTATTTGGGGTGAATTTTAAAGGGAGTATGTTAACGCTTTCTTTAGGGGCATTACTCTATATCACTATTGCTACAGGAATGGGATTACTTATTTCTTGTTTTATGAAAAGTCAGATTGCTGCCATTTTTGGTACTTCAATTATTACCTTAATTCCAGCAACGCAATTTTCAGGAATGATTGATCCTGTTTCGTCACTGGAAGGTATCGGTAAATGGATAGGGCATATTTATCCTACATCTCACTTTTTAACTATCTCTAGAGGGACATTCTCTAAAGGATTAAACCTTTTTGATTTACCTTGGTCTTTTATTCCTTTGCTTATCACTATCCCAATTGTTATTGGGTTGAGTGTCTTTTTCTTGAAAAAGCAGGAGGCTTAAATGTGGCGCACAATCCAAAATGTGTTTAATTTAGGCGTAAAAGAGCTACGCAGTCTCTCTCGTGATAAAGCGATGCTGGCATTAATTGTATTTGCTTTTACGGTATCAATTTATTCATCAGCAACTGTTACACCTGGCTCATTACATCACGCGCCAATAGCTGTTGCTGATCAGGATAAATCACAGCTATCTGCACGTATTGTAAATAGTTTTTATATGCCTTATTTCTTGCCTCCAGCCGATATTACTCCTGAGCAAATTGATGGTTTGTTAGATAGAGGGGCTTATACCTTTGCACTCGATATTCCGCCTAATTTTCAGCGCGATCTTTTAGCCGGTCGTAAACCTGAAATACAAGTTAATATCGATGCAACCAGAATGAGCCAAGCTTTCCTAGGTAATAGCTATATTCAAAACATTGTAATGGGTGAAGCAAAAACTTTTTTAGCGAAAAATAGGACTAACGATCCACTACCTGTTGATTTGGAAGTTAGAATGAGTTTTAACCCAAACCTAACACAATCTTGGTTTGGCTCTGTTATGGCAATTATCAATAATATCACTATGTTATCGATAGTATTAACAGGGGCTGCATTAATAAGAGAGCGAGAGCACGGCACCATTGAACACTTATTGGTTATGCCTGTAACTCCTTTTGAAATTATGCTTTCTAAGATATGGTCAATGGGATTGGTTGTATTATTGGCATCAGCTATGTCTCTGGTATTAGTCGTGAAATCTCTACTTCATGTTCCTATTGAAGGCTCTGTTTTACTGTTTATGTGTGGTGTTGCTTTAAGCTTATTTGCGACAACCTCGATAGGTATTTTTTTAGGAACAATGGCACGCTCAATGCCCCAATTTGGTTTATTGATGATTATGGTATTATTGCCATTAAATATGTTATCAGGAGGGATGACATCACGAGAAAGTATGCCTCAGTTTGTACAGGATGTAATGCAAACAATGCCAACCACACACTTTGTTAGCTTAGCGCAAGCTATTTTATATCGTGGTGCTGACTTCTCTATTGTGTGGCCACAATTCATTATCTTAATTGTTATTGGTTCGGTGTTTTTCTCATTAGCATTATTACGTTTTAGAAAAACCATTTCGGCGATGGCCTAATAAATTTAAATATTAATCGATAAATTAACCTATTTTCTTCTATTATTAAATATAGAAGGGAATAGGTTTTTTATTAATTTAATTATCTAATGTTGGTGTTTTTACTTAACGAAGAGATTTCATAAATAATATTTACTAAGGTAAATAATACATTAAAGATAAGATGTTAAGTAAAATCCAGTAATAAACAACCTTATCCATCATTAGAGTAATGAGATTAATATATTTTTATTGATTATCTTAAATATATTTTAAATAAGGCTAATTTTATGAAAATAATGAAGATATTAAAAACAGTAATAGGAGAAAGGAAATTTAATAAAGAAGAACAAATTGGCATAGATATAATGGATATTAAACCAATTAGAGATAAATTATATTTACCTTACTCCATAAATGCCTGGTATACCACAACACTTAATGAACCAATAACGTTTATTCAACTTCCTACTGCTATATCTGGCTCTCAGATTTTACTTCATATGACGCAAGGTTCAGGCGCAAATCAAGTCGTTTTTATTGATGAAGTATTATGGCCTTTAGGTCGTAAGCCTCTCTTATCTTGGAATAAAAATGCTATTGATATGATTCAATTTATAGCCCTTAACGGGACGTGGTTAGGGCGATTTATTGGTGGAGGTATGCATGTATCAGAATGACAATTTAATGTCTGTCTATAATTTGTTATTTGGGCACCAACGTTTTCTTGATAATAATACCGGTTTAACAATAGATAGAAGTAAACAGCACTTTGTTTTTAATCCTGATGGTGTTTTATCAAATAATAGGCATACAATCGGATATACACGCTTAGAGTCACAACCTAATGGAGATGCAACAACTGAAGGTCAATCTTTACAAATATTAGGTTATCTCTATGTATATAAAGCAACAAAAGATAAGTATTGGCTAGATAAGGCAATCTGGTGTTTTGATGCCTATATTAAATATTTCTATCAAGGCCAAGAAATACCCGACCCTCCCCATGATAGATGGTTAAGTCAATGGATTATTAATGGTAAAGAGCCTACTTTATCTAATTGGCCAATTAACTTTGATGAACCCACTAATTCAGGATTTATTGATACTGAAATTATGTTTGTTGATGGAACATGTCAAATACCACACGGAGCGCCTTATTGGGGGGAATATCTTGATATCGTGACACAAGCTTATCGTGGCGTATTATCTTATCCTAATATAAATGCCCGAGTTGTTGAACTGAATAATGATGGAAGTATTAATTGGAGCCAAAAGGGTGAGTCTGTTGAATTAGCATGGTTGATTGATTTATATGGACGAAAAATTGATAACCAAGGTCATATTTTAGAAGAAAGAGCAATTGAACCTAAAGGCTATGTAAAAATGGCATCGCCAATTAATGGATTATGGAAATTGTGTCATGCCAATATTCAGCCTGTTGAACAAGGCGGCTTTCTGATAACACGAAATATGGCATGGCATAATCGACCACTCAATATTCCTATTATCGATAAGCGAAATTATGGTAATGCTGCTGATGCTGAAGAATGGTTTTTAGAGGCAAGTTATACATTATGGAAAATAACGAACGAACGCCGTTATTGGTTAGCTTGGCGAAACAGTGCATTAATGTGTATGCGATATGCGAATATTGATTCTAACGATAAGTTTTTCAGGCAATCGACCACTGAGTTAAGTCCATTTACTGATGGGATTTCCTACGAGTATCACTACCCCAAGAGCCGTCATATCTCTCTTGATAGAAATAAACAAGGTTTTATTCGAATAGAGACAGATGGAAATGCAGTAGTGACTTTAGAACAACAAAGTATTTCAAAGAAAATTGATCAGAACTCTAAAATAACTATTAATGTAGGGGGAGTCGATAAAAATAAAGTACCATTAAAAGTCAGAATTAATATGGATACTACTTCACAAAGAAATAGTGATGTTGTGAAAAATTGGTTTTTACACCTTCCTCATACCTCTATTAATAATGACGTTATAAAGTATGAATTTAATGTAAGTTCATTTGTTCAAAAAAATAATGATATTGAATATCTTACAGTTAATGATGTGGGATATATTAAACTCGACGAAGATATCGAAACTTCATTTGAGTTCAAAGATAATATTATTGATGGTCGTTCAGCCACTGTACAACATGTGCGGCTCAAAGAGAACAGTAAAATAATGGTGGGTTTTTGGTTAACAACTGAAGGAAAGGCGATACCAACATCATTTACGTATAAATTGGATAGAGATAAATGGAAAATCATTATTTACGATGCTTATCTCTGGCGTTGGTATTGGATATTACCTATGACGAAAGATCAGTGGTCTACTATTCAATTAACGCCTGAAACACTTATATTAATGGATTATCAGCCTTATTATTCAGGCAATGAAATTAAACCTACACATCCGAATTTACAAGCAGTCTCTAGTGTCACTCTTGCTATTTATGAACTTGAAGAAGGCGATAGTTCAGAAATCACTTGGTATTGCTTTAACGATATACCAACTCATTTTAATGATCTTGATGGTTGGACACATAAGTTTTCAATCACTCTATCCGGTAATGATAGTTTTGAAGGGCTGATTGGTGATTGTGACATTAGCTATAATGACCTCAATAAGCTCGCATATACACCTGGCGTTATTCCTTTCTCCAATAATTCTACAAAAGATTCATCTCAATTCGATTCGTGGCGTGGATTACCTTATCCCGGTTATCAACATCCATTTATTTATATTTATGAAGAAAATGCGCAGATACATTTAGAAAATATGTGTCAGTTTCTGTTTGATGCTCAGAAAGCTTATGAAGATAAATTTAAGATAAAAGGACCCGTCGCGATGGCATATGTGTGGAACCGATGGGATAACATTGAGTATGGTGAGGCAGATACCTTTACTTTTAATCATTGGGGTAGTGATGCATGGGCTGGCTATCAACCTCGTGCATTCGCTTCTGCTGCCAGAGCGTGGTATGAATTAGTTTTATGTCAGAAAAGCATTCCTGAAAACCTTATTCAATTTACAAATAATTGGGTTGATTATCTTATTCATTTCTTCGAAAAAGTCGGTGGATTTCCTTGTGAATTTCCTGCTGACTCGCCACCGCCAGAAAATCGAAATTTTGTCGGTCATATGACAGGATTATGGCTATGTGGTCTCTGTTTTGCTTCTTTGTCTGGATGCAAAAATAACAAGCTAGATTGGATCATTGAAAAGTCTGTTACTGAACTTATTGAACACTATCACGTGGTGTCTCCGACAAGCCCAATGAATGGCAGTTGGTCCCCAGCAGTCAGAAAAGGAAGTGATAATGGGATGTTTTATGGTTTCTGGTCAGGTGAGATCTTACGGGGATTAGGTATGTATATATTGTATAAACAAGAAAGCTGATTAATAAATTAACCTTGCTTATTTTCCTATTACCCTCAGTTACGGCATGAATCGATAACCGATCCCCGTTTCTGTAATTAAATGCACAGGACATGCGGGATCGGTTTCTAGTTTTTGGCGTAAATGACCCATATAAATGCGCAAATAGTGGCTATGTTCAACGAAATTAGGCCCCCAAACATGTTGCATTAAATGCCGTTGAGTAAGCACTTTTCCGCTGTTATTAACCAATTCACTTAGTAAACGAAATTCAGTCGGCGTTAAATGTACAGGTTCATTTTGACGAGTAACAATACGATTAACCCAATCAATCGTAATATCGCCAAAGGTAAATTGTGTGTTTTCATTTTCTTGTTTAACAAAACGGCGTAGTGACGCTCTAACTCTAGCTAATAACTCACTAATACCAAAAGGTTTAGTTAGATAGTCGTCCGCTCCTGCATCAAGCGCTTTTACTTTGTCTTGTTCCGAATCTCGAGCTGAAAGTACGATAACGGGTGTACTACTCCATTGACGAAAATCTTGAATAAAGCAGAGACCATCTTTATCCGGTAAGCCAAGATCAAGAATAACTAAATCAGGCTTTCTTGATGCCGCTTCAATTAATCCTCGTTGGCATTCACTGGCTTCATAAACACGAAATCCTTCGTTCTCTAAAGCAAGCCGAACAAAGCGTAAGATCTCTTTTTCATCTTCAATAATTAAAATGTTATATGGAGTCACTGTTTTATTTCAATCTCATCAATATCAGGGAGTAATTTTAAAGGTAAAACAAAGTGGAAACTTGCTCCACCTTTTTTATGGTTTTCAGAAAAATTATTGTTTTCAGCCCAAATTTCACCCTCATGTAAGCGAATAATCGCGCTACATATCGCTAAACCTAAGCCAACACCAGGAATTGCGGATTCTTTTACTGCGCGTGAAAATTTATTAAAAATAAGTTGTAGTTGGTCAGTCGGAATGCCATTGCCTTCATCCCACACCTCAACATGAATTTTAGAGGCTTCAATATAGGCTCTTACTCCGAGCTTTGTGTTTGGAGTCGTATATTTTACTGCATTTTCAAGTAAGTTCGTGATAACCCGTTCAATTAAATTACCATCACAATAAAGCAGTAAATCAGCCGGAATATCAATTTGTAATGGATGTTTATCAAGTAAATAAGAGAGTGACCGAATGGCACTGCCTGTAATTTCTTGCAGTGAATTCCATTGTAAATTCACTTCAATACCACCAGATTGAATGCGTGCCATATCAAGTAGATTATTGACTAAACGCGAGGTTGTGAGGATCTGCTGTCGAATTTGGTTAACTTGTTCTGTATGGGATGAACCTTCAGCACTTAAATCGAGAAGCAAAATTTCTGATTGCCCAAACAGCACAGTAAGCGGTGTTTTTAAATCATGAGAAAGCGCCGCTAATAATGCATTTCTTAATTGCTCCCGTTCAATGTTAATTCGAGATTGTTCTGCAATTTCAGCTTGTTGTAATCGTTCGAGTGCATTAGCAATCAAACCATTAAACGTTTGCAATAGCTGCTGTTGTTCTGGAATAAGCAATTGGCGAAGATTATTAGGTTCAATAGCTAAAATAGCTAAAACTTGTTGAGATGCGGTAATCGGATGTAATTGGTAAGGCACACTTGGTAACGTATCTGTACCAGCACCTGCAATTTGGTCTTTATCACAACACCAGCGCGCAATGCCATTATCAATAGGTAAATGCCCCATACCTTTGGCATGAAAAGGCATTAATTCACCTTGTTTGTTGGGGAGTAATAAGCAAACTTTTGCATCAAACGCACTCGATAAAAAATGGTAACTGGTACGAACAACATCTTGTAATGTTACCGCGCGTCCCAGCTCTCTTGTCATTTCAAATAAGTGGCGAGTGCGTTGCTCTCTATAACGAGCAACGCGTGTTTGATAACGCATACCCGCAGTTAAATTACCGACTACCAATCCTACAATAAGCATGACTGTAAAAGTGATCAAATACTGCATATCGAGTACAGCAAGTGAAAAATGAGGCTGTACAAAGAACAAATCAAAACTAATGACATTGATTAATGCTGCAAAAATAGAAGGGCGACGACCAAAAAAGAGAGCAATTAATACTACGCCCAATAAATAGAGTGTCACTAAATTGGCTTTATCAAGCGCTAATAGAAATGTGCGAGAGAACAAGGTGATCGCTAAACATATTCCTATCGCTGTAAGATAGCCTTTTATCTCTTGTCGCCATTTTTCATTTTGTAGTGGTGCTGTTTTGGTTTTATAACGGAGCTCCTCGTCATTAAGAGCAACGCTGATAACATGAAGATCGGGTGCATAGCGTGCTAGTTTTTCTGCAAACCGCATCCGTATCCAACGTTTTAACCATTGCCATTTTTGATAAGCACGCTGACCAATAATCACTTTCCCAAGATTATGTTCTCTGGCGTAACGGATCACTGCTTTTTCAGCTTGGTTATCAGAAAGGATCGCGGTTCTTGCACCTAGATGTTGTGCCAGTTTTAAAGAGTGCAAAATTGCCCGGCGTTTATGCTCACCAATTTGATGAAGTTTAGGGGTTTCAACATAAATAGCATGCCATTGGCAACCAAAAGCGGCAGCATAACGAGCTGCCGTACGAACTAATTTGTCGTTACCACCATGAGCACCGAGACACACCATTAGACTATCTGTGGTGTGCCAAACAGGTGATGCTCCTTGGCTATCTCGAAATTCTTTAACTTGTGTATCAACTCTATCTGCCATACGACGTAAAGCTAATTCTCGTAGTGCGATTAAATTACCTTTACGAAAAAAGTGTTCGATGGCTCGTTCTGCTTGTCCGGCTAGATATACCTTGCCTTCATGCAAACGTTGTTGTAAATCATCAGGCGGTAAATCCACCATAACCACTTCATCAGCACTATCAAAAATATAGTCAGGGATCGTCTCTTGAACACGAATTCCTGTAATGCTTCCCACAATATCGTTAAGGCTTTCAATGTGTTGTACGTTTATTGTGGCAAGTACATCAATACCGGCATCCAATAGTTCTTCCACATCTTGCCAACGTTTAGGATGTCGGCATTTGTGTGGATTACTAAATGCCAGTTCATCCATTAATATCACGGCAGGATGTCTGGCTAATGCGGCATCTAAATCAAATGCTACAAGCTTTCTTCCATGATGATGAATACGCAGTGGTGGTAATAAAGGCAACCCATGAAGTAGCGCAGCCGTTTCTTGTCGTTGGTGCGTTTCAACAACACCAGCAAGCACATCAATACCTTGCTGGTGGAGGCGTTGAGCCTCTTGTAACATGGCATAAGTTTTCCCTACGCCAGCACAAGCGCCAAAAAATATTTTTAGGCGTCCACGAGTTGTTGTTCGCGTTGAAGCGAGTAAATCATCGGGTGAGGGTCGTTGCCACTGCTTTTCGAGTTCCATTTTATTGAGTACTCACTTTCTGCTGTTTTTCTGCACTTAATTTATCTAGTGCCTGATTTAGCATAAACACATTCACAACAGGTTCACCCATAAACGACAATAATGGTGATGTTGTATTGTTTTTTATTAATTGCTCAATTTCATTTTTAGTGAGTTGGCGAGAATATGCAATATTTTCAATTTGATAATAAGTTGCTTGTAGTGAAATATGAGGATCAAGCCCACTTCCTGATGCTGTGACTAAATCAACAGGAACAACATGTTGATTATCCGTTGTTTTTTTCCATGTTTGGATACGTTTAGTTATTTCATTAAGAAGTAATGGATTTGATGTTGCCAGCTGGCTAGCACCTGATGCCATGCTGTTATAGGGCATTTCTGACGTCATTGATGGACGACTTTTAAAATAATCATCCCGCGTAAATTGTTGCCCAATCAATTCAGAGCCAATAAGTTTATTATCTTTATACACGAGAGAGCCGTTTGCTTGCCACGGAAAAATAAGGTTGGCTAATCCTGTAACAAGTAAAGGATAGGCAAGCCCAGTTATTAGTGTGAGTAATAATAACATCACTAAAGATGAACGAAATAGATGCATATAAAACTCCTTAAAACCCAATAAACGCTAAGATCATATCGATGATTTTAATGCCAATAAAAGGGACTAATAACCCGCTGATCCCGTATAAAGAGAGGTTACGGCGCAATAATGAGTGCGCAGAAACAGGGCGATAGTGAACACCTTTAAGGGCTAGAGGGATCAAAAAGACTATAATTAAGGCATTGAAAATAACGGCAGATAACATTGCAGATGCGGGTGAATGTAAGTTCATGACATTAAGCATATTGAGTTGTGGGTAAGTGACTGCAAAAGCCGCAGGAATAATGGCAAAGTATTTTGCGATATCGTTGGAAATACTAAATGTAGTTAAAGCGCCTCGTGTCATTAGCATTTGTTTACCAATATGCACCACTTCGATTAATTTTGTTGGATTAGAATCTAAATCAACCATATTTCCCGCTTCTTTGGCAGCTTGAGTACCTGAATTCATCGCAACAGCGACATCAGCTTGTGCCAATGCAGGAGCATCATTAGTACCATCGCCGGTCATTGCGACTAATCGACCTTCAGATTGATATTGACGAATTAATGCCAATTTTGCCTCAGGTGTTGCTTCAGCCAGAAAATCATCAACACCCGATTCTGCTGCGATAGCCGCTGCCGTAAGATGATTATCGCCAGTGATCATGACCGTTTTTATACCCATTTGGCGAAGTTGAGCAAAACGCTCTTTAATTCCGCCTTTCACAATATCTTTAAGCTCAACAACACCTAAGATTTTCTGATTTTCGACCACCACCAGCGGTGTTCCCCCCGTTCTTGCCACTTGTTCGACTATTGTGGTGACTTCATCAGGAAAATGACCGTGACTGACTTCAATATGGCGACGAATAGCATCAACAGAACCCTTGCGGATCAAGCGTTCACCTAAATTAACGCCACTCATTCTTGTCATTGCAGAGAAGGGAATAAAAGAAGCCCCAATTGACGCTAAATCGCGTTCGCGCAAATTGAAACGTTGTTTAGCGAGGATCACAATGCTTCTGCCTTCAGGCGTTTCATCTGCAAGCGAACTTAGTTGTGCTGCATCCGCAAGCTGTTTTTCACTAATACCTGAAAGAGGAATAAAACGAGATGCTTGGCGATTACCCAGTGTAATAGTGCCCGTTTTATCAAGAAGCAAGACATCAACATCACCTGCGGCTTCCACAGCGCGCCCACTGGTTGCAATTACATTGGCATCAAGCATTCGGCTCATACCCGCCACACCAATCGATGAAAGCAATCCACCGATCGTAGTAGGGATCAAACATACTAACAACGCAATCAAGGTTACTACTGAAATAACAGCGCCATGACCTTGAAATTCGACAGCAAAAACACTAAACGGATAAAGGGTAATGCAAGCCAATAAGAAAATCAGTGTCAGAGCGGTTAATAGGATAGTTAAAGCCACTTCATTTGGCGTTTTTCTACGTTTAGCGCCTTCCACCATTCCAATCATGCGATCGAGAAATGAATTGCCAGCTTCAGCAGTGCAACGAATAATCAGCCAATCTGACAATACTCGAGTTCCTCCTGTTACAGAAGAAAAGTCACCGCCTGACTCACGGATCACCGGCGCTGATTCCCCTGTAATCGCACTTTCATCAACAGAAGCACCACCTTCAATCACTTCACCATCACAAGGAATAACTTCACCGGCATTGACTAAAACGATATCACCTTTATGCAGTGAGAAAGAGTCTACGGTTTCTTTCGAGGAATTAATATCTGCGTGATGTAAACGTACTGCTTTGGATTGTTGTTTGGCTCCACGTAAGCTCGCTGCTTGTGCTTTACTTCGACTTTCTGCTAATGACTCAGCAAAATTGGCAAATAGCAATGTCACCCATAACCAAATCATTACTTGTGAAGTAAAGTGATTATCATTAGGGAGATAACCTAACAGCGAAGCAATCCAAATTCCGCTAGTTAAAAGCGCACCAACATAAACAATAAACATAACGGGGTTACGCCATTGTGCTTGAGGTGTGCATTTTTTTATTGCATCAAAGAAAGCCGACATCACGGTTTTTCTGTCAAAAAGTTGCGTTGTTTTCATGATACGTTTCCTTATTTAGCCCAAAACAGTTGTAAATGTTCTGCTATAGGGCCAAGTGCTAATGCCGGAACAAAAGTCAGAGCGCCGATCATTAATACAGTGAGGATCAATAACAAAATAAATAGCGGTGAAGTGGTAGAGAGAGTTGCCAGGCTTTCTGGCTGACGTTTTTTCACGGCTAAACTACCTGCAATAGCTAAAACCGGTAACATGACACCGAAACGGCCAATCAACATGGCAAGCCCTAATAATAGATTGTAAAAAGGTGAGCTGGCGTTAAGTCCAGCAAAGGCACTGCCATTATTATTAGCAGCAGAAGTAAAGGCATATAACACTTCACTAAAACCATGAGGACCTGGATTTAAAATGGCTTCGCGACCAATATCAGTAAATAAGGCGAGGGTTGTGCCTAATAAAACCACGGCTGGAGAGATTAAAATAGCAACCGCTACCCATTTCATTTCAGCAACACCAATCTTTTTACCAAGGTATTCAGGTGCTCGCCCAACCATTAATCCAGCGATAAATACGGCTAATAATACATAGAGGATCATGCCGTAAAATCCTGATCCCACACCGCCAAAGACCACTTCTCCGGTTTGCATTAACCACATTGGCACCATGCCACCTAAAGCCGTTAATGAATCATGCATGGCATTGACTGCACCACAAGATGCCGCTGTTGTGACAGCAACAAAAATCGCGCTACCAATTATGCCAAAGCGTGTTTCTTTGCCTTCCATATTTAGTGAGCTATCTGTACCAGCAAAGATAAGCTCTGGATTTCCTTGCCATTCAGCCCAAGTGATCACAGCAACGGCAACAATGAAAATTAGCGTCATAGCCCAAAGTAAGGTATAGCCTTGGCGTTGCATCCCACTTAAACGACCAAAGGCAAAACATAAGGCAGTAGGAATAAGAAATATGGCAAGGATCTGCAAGAAGTTGCTGAATGACGTTGGGTTTTCGTAAGGATGTGCAGAGTTTGCTGCAAAATATCCACCACCATTTGTACCCAAGAGTTTAATTGCTTCTTGAGATGCAACAGGCCCCATTGGTAACCATTGTTGGTGTCCATCAAGACCTTGACTTAATACCGCAGGATGAAAGTTTTGTATAACGCCTTGGCTGACAAATAACAGCGACCAAATAATGGCTAAAGGCAATAAAACATATAACGTAATACGCCCAATATCGATCCAAGCATTCCCTAATGAGGTACAAGAAGATTGAGTTAATGCTCTAATTAAAACGAAGGCAACAGCAATACCTGTTGTTGCAGATAAAAAATTTTGTACGGCAAGCCCCGTCATTTGACTTAAATAACTGACAGCCGTTTCACCGCTGTAAGCTTGCCAATTCGTATTTGTGATAAAGCTAATTGTGGTATTTAACGCTAAATCCCAACTCATATTAGGGGCAAATTGAGGATTTAAAGGTAAATAGCCTTGGTTAAGCAATATGACAAATAATAGAATTGCGCCCATTAAATTAAAAATAAGTAGAGCGAGCATATAGTGATACCAGCTCATCGGCTGGATTGTTTTTCCTGCGGGTTTAAAACCACAACAACGCCAAACAATATGTTCGATTTGAGTAACCCAATGAGGTAAGTCACCTTCAATAAGGCGAGCTAAATAATGTCCAAGTATTTTCCCCATTACAAATAATGTGATAAGAAAAACAGCAAGATATATCCACATCGTTGTTGCCATTTTTAAAATGCCTCTGCGTTAAATAATACATAGATAAGATAAGCAGTGAGCAAAGCAACTAATGCCACAGCACCGAATATCAGCATCAGAACAATCCTTTTACTATTTAGATTTAGTGAGCGTACTTAATGGGCTGTAAAGATGTTGATAAAAAAGGAATGGGCGGTGTAAAAAAAGTATAAAAATGGCTGATAGGTGATTCATTGACTCCTTGATTGGTTGAAATAATGTCATGCCTTTGTTAGATCTAAGTTAGGTTTAAATTAAGTGAATAGAAATTAGCACTCTCTAGGGGATATTGAATGAATACTCTCTATCTAAAGACCAAATGGTTTTTATACTTCTTAAGCTTATTAATCATTTCATCTATCTGCATGGTTAAAGCGATGGCAAATTCTGATAAGGCATACCTAGTTACACTGGCACAAGAGGGAAATTTATCTGAATTAAAACGTCAGATAGAACAAGGTGCAAATATTGAACAACGTGATCTAAAGTTACGCACACCGCTAATGGCGGCTACACATGCCAACCAAATTGAGGTTGCAAAATATCTGATTGAGCATGGTGCAGATGTTAATGCCCGTGATGCTATTCATGATTCACCGTATCTTTATGCGGGTGCAAGAGGTTTACAGGAGATCTTAGAATTAACGTTATCGCATGGCGCCTCGCTTAAAAGTGTTAATCGTTATGGTGGAACAGCATTAATTCCTGCATCAGAGCGAGGTCATGTAAAAACAGTAAAAACATTGATTGATGCTGGTGTAGATGTTGATCATATTAATCGTTTAGGTTGGACGGCTTTAATTGAAGCAATTATTTTAGGTGATGGTAGCCAAAAATATGAAGAGATTGTGACTTTACTTATTAAAGGTGGAGCTAATGTTAATCTTGCTGATGGTTCAGGCCATACACCTTTAACCTTGGCTAAAGATAAAGGTTACACAAATATTGTTAATATACTTGAACAAGCGGGGGCAAAATAATGTCAGATAACCAATTTATACAACAAGCCATATCGCTTGCAATGGATAATGTGAAAGTGGGGGGAAGGCCATTTGGCGCAGTTATTGTGAATAATGGTCAAGTGATTGCAAGTGCTGTTAATCAGATAATAACGACAAATGATCCCACTGCTCATGCTGAATTATTAGCATTACGGGAAGCCGGTAAAGTATTAGGGCGAACAAAACTAGATGATTGTATTGTTTATGCCAGTGGACAACCTTGTCCAATGTGTCTTGCCGCAATGCGTATGGCGGGGATCTCTAAAATTTTTTATGCTTATTCTAATGAGGATGCAGAGCCTTACGGACTATCGACAGCCCATATTGCTAAAGTATTAAGAAAGGAACCAGAGCAACAAGATGGCCTTCAATTTACACAGATAAAAACCGAAGATGAAACACAACCTAGGCTTTATCAGTTTTGGTCGAAACAATCATAAGAACGTTAACTTTTTATATATCAAAGCCCTAAAAGCGAGAATTTATTTCGCCTTTAGGGCTTCACATTTTTACTGTCTATTGTAAATCAACAAAATAACTGCTTTTCAGCAGGGGTGACATTTAACTGAGATTGCCAGTTTTTTAGTGTTAATGTTGCCAGCATGGCTAAACCTTCGTAATAAGGGAATGCGCCTTGCAAAGATAACTTTTCTAAATAACGATAAGCCCATGGCAGAAGGTGTTCAACTAATAGCTCATTTAATTTTTCAGGGCGAGTTTCTGCAATCCATGCCACCATCATCACCATTAAACCAAAGTGATCTTCTGGCTCATTTTGAGTTAATGCAATATCAATGCCGTTTTCTAGCATCCACTCGCGTAAATCTAATGTTGAGTTACCGAATAATACATTTTCATGATCAAGATAAACAGAGCCCCAAGGTGGCGCCGGTAGTGCGTAAGGGCCGACAAATAAACGTTGATATGCCTGTGCTAAAGTTTCTTCCGCTAATGTGGTTTGTGAAAGAAGGTTAGCAATGCGTTGCTTTTCTTCATCACTGCCATAAGGCCATTCTTCAACCCACTTTTGACTAGATAGCAGCTCGACAATGTCACTTTTCTCCGTAGGTGCGTAATAAAACGCGGCGCCTAAAATACGCGCAGTGAGAGAGATATCAGTAATAAGTTGTTGTTCCATAATATTTTTATAATCCGCTTAGATTTATTGTCTTTACTATATGCGATTTTCTATCTAAACATAATGACGAAGATTAAAAAAGAGTGATACCTCATTATAAAAGGAAAACCGCCATAACAGATAAAAAGTATGGCTTTTTAACTATTACAGCGGTTTAAAGGTAGCCGTTTTTAATTAGCCAACTATCGCCATACCGACAGTCATATGTAAACCATAGAACACACCGCGTCCTATAAACTCACCAGCAAACACTAAAATAAAGCCCAATGCTAACAATGCAACAGAAGGGTTATTTTTACGTAACAGTGGCGCAATCCAGCAACTTAAGCCTAAAACTAAAGCCACTAATTTAATACCCATTAAAGCACCATAGTTAGGGACTAAATCCACCGCTTTTTGCACAGAGGTTTGAATAGAGCCTAATTCAAAACCTTGTGATGTTGCCACAATGGCACTCACAACAATCGCGATAACACTTAATATTGGCAATGCACTGACACAATTGAGGTTAAAACCCGCAATACGCAGTAAAAGTGCCGCTAAAATAGGGCCACCGATAAAGGCGGTTAGCACAAAATTAAATGTCGTGTAGCTGTTATACCAAGTTGGAACGGTATCAATTTGGTATACACGAGAGATCGCCGTAATAAATAATGCGGCTAATACCATAACCAGCGCGACCCATAATTTACCTAATGCAGCTGGCATTTTATTAAGTACAGCCAGTAACCAGTAAATACCACCCAGTGCAAAGAAAATTGAACCGCTGGCAATTTCATTACTTAATGATGAGTGACCTAGACGAAGTAATGAGTTAAATGCACGTAGTGGAGTTCCCATGTGCATCATGGATAGTAAGAAACCAATTCCCATTAATGCCCAGAGTCCAAACATGCTGTAATGCACTTTTCGGTTCATTTCTGCGGAGAGCTTACCCGAAAGAATAGCGCATCCCATAATAATAAAAGCGCCAGCAACACTTTGACCGATAACGGTAAAAAACATTAGTGGCCATTCATGCAATCCCACCATCTTACACCTCCCCTGGGTTTGCCAGATGACCGGTGGTATCACCCACAGGACGGCTATTGGCATTTAATTTAAGGACAATATTTGGCTTGGTATATTTTGCTGAAGGAAGTGGGGCGATTTCAGCTAAATCACCATATTTAGCGCGTAACTCTTCAATCGGTGCCATATCTAATGCACGTAGTGGACAAGATTCGACACAAATCGGTTTTTTACCTTCGGCTACACGCTCATAGCAACCATCACATTTGGTCATATGACCTTTGACTTCATCAAATTGCGGTGCGCCATAAGGGCAAGCCATATGACAATAGCGACAACCGATACAAATATCTTCGTTAACGACAACAAAGCCGTCTTCACGTTTATGCATCGCACCACTTGGGCAAACTTTGGCACAAGCGGGATCGTCACAGTGGTTACACGAAATAGATAGGTAATAAGCAAAAACGTTCTGTGTATAAACGCCATCTTGCTCTGTCCAATCACCACCCGCATATTCATAGATACGGCGGAAATTGACTTCAGGGGATAAATTTTTAAAATCCTTGCACGCCAGTTCACAGGTTTTGCAGCCGGTGCAACGACTTGAATCAATGTAAAAACCATATTGCGTTGACATAACCAGACTCCTTACGCCTTGACGACTTCAACAAGATTACTGTGAGAAGGATTACCCTTAGCGAGAGGTGAAGGGCGTTGTGTCGTTAACACGTTAATGCTACCTGCGTGATCGATACGGTTGCTATCTGGGTTATACCAAGCGCCTTCACTTAAACCGACTACACCAGGTAAAATACGAGGTGTAACTTTTGCGTTGATCCTAACTTCACCACGATCGTTATAAATACGCACTAAATCACCGTGTTTGATACCGCGCTTAGACGCATCAACAGGGTTGATCCACATCTCTTGAGGGCAAGCAGCTTTTAAGACATCAACGTTGCCATAAGTTGAGTGAGTGCGTGATTTATAGTGGAATCCTGTCATTTGTAATGGATATTTTTCCATTGCCGGGTCGCCATAACTTTCAAAGCCAGCAGAATAGACAGGCAGTGGATCAATCACATCGTCAGACGCCAGCTCCCATGTCGCTTTAATGTTGGCAAGCTGAGAAGAATAAATCTCAATTTTGCCTGATGGTGTGGTTAATGGGTTATTTTCAGGATCCTCACGGAATTTACGATAAGCAACGTGATGGCCTTCAGGATCGCGTTTTTTGAAGATACCTTGAGCTCGGAATTCTTCAAAAGTCGGCAGTTCAGGTAAGTTTTGACGAGATTGCTCGTAAAGATGACGTAACCACTCTTCTTGAGTACGGTTTTCAGTGAATTTTTCACCCACTCCCATACGTTTTGCAATTTCGCTTGTCATTTCATAGATATTACGGCTTTCAAAACGAGGTTTGATTGCCTGATCAGCGAAAATAACATAAGCCATATTACCCGCTGAAGCATCCATACAGAAATCCATCTGTTCTGATGCAGTGCAGTCAGGCAGTAGAATATCGGCATATTTAGCAGATGCTGTCATATGGTTATCGATCACCACAATCATTTCGCATTTTTTATCGTCTTGCAAAATGTCATGAGTACGATTGATTTCAGAATGTTGGTTAACTAAGCAGTTACCCGCGTAGTTCCATACCATTTTGATAGGTACATCAAGCTTGTCTTTACCACGAACACCATCACGGGTTGCGGTCATTTCAGGGCCACGTAAAATGGCATCCGTCCACATAAACATGGAAATGCTGGTGGTGACTGGGTTAGTTAGCGTTGGCATACGAACAAAAGGAATACTGTAAGAGCCTTCACGAGCACCAGTATTACCGCCGTTAATTCCCACATTCCCCGTTAAAATAGAGAGCATCGCAATAGCGCGAGAAGCAAGCTCACCGTTAGAACGGCGTTGAGGCCCCCAGCCTTGTGTAATATAAGCTGGTTTTGCTGTTGCGATTTCACGCGCTAATTTAACAATACGTGAAGCAGGGATGCCAGTGATTTGTGCTGCCCATTCAGGGGTTTTTGGCTGACCATCTGCGCCATCACCTAAAATATAGGCTTTATAGTGACCATTTTTTGGCGCACCTTCTGGCATAGTGGTTTCATCATAACCAACACAGTATTTATCTAAGAAAGGCTTATCCACTAAGTCTTCTTTGATCATGACATAAGCTAATGCATTGACTAATGCCGCATCTGTTCCCGGACGAATAGGGATCCATTCATCTTCACGGCCTGCACCTGTATCGGTATAGCGTGGGTCGATGATAATCATTCGTGCATCAGATTTTTCACGTGCTTGCTCAACATAATAGGTAACACCGCCACCACTCATACGTGTTTCGCCTGGATTATTACCGAACATCACGACAAGTTTGGTGTTTTCAATATCTGAAGGGCTATTACCATCTGCCCAACCACCATAGGTATAGTTTAAGCCAGCCGCGATTTGCGCCGTACTATAGTCACCATAGTGATTAAGATAACCACCACAACAATTCATTAAACGTGCAATTAATGTTGCACCCGGTGGCCAAGACTTCGTCATAGTGCCACCTAAAGTACCAGTACCGTAGTTTAGATAAATAGATTCATTACCATAATCTTTGATTAAACGTTTCATGGTATCTGAAATAGTATCAAACGCTTCATCCCATGAAATACGTTCAAATTTACCTTCACCACGTTTACCTACACGTTTCATTGGATAACGTAAACGGTCTGGATTATAAACACGACGACGCATAGAACGACCACGTAAACAGGCACGAACTTGGTGTAATTCTTCGTAGACATCATTGCCTGTGTTATCAGTTTCGACGTACTTAATTTCACCATCAACCACATGCATACGTAATGGACAACGGCTACCGCAGTTTACAGTACAGGCGCTCCATACCACTTTTTCGCTGTTGGTTGTTGGTTTTGTTTCTGAGGCGACGGCTTGATTAAAGGGGAGAGATAATCCCCCAGCAGTTATTGCTAAACCACCCGCTGCACCTGTTTTTACAAAACGACGGCGAGATAAGGGAGTGGAAAGTAACGCCATCTCTTTGATGTTTTTCATACATTACTCACTTGATTATTTATATTTTTAAGAAAAAAGAAGCCCATAAGCTTATAGAGAAATAATTATTGTTATTGTTGTTAAAAAATAAGCATTTTAACGTAGGCAATAAAACCCAACTGTTAATGTGGATACTACGTATTTTCTAAAAGTTGTAGTTGCTTTACATCAAAGAAAAGTGATTTATTACAAGCGTTACCAGTTTTTGAGGTTAACTTAAGTTTTTGTATTAATTAAATTTAATCATTTGATTAAATGTATTGTATAATAAAATATATAACGATTTATGAGGTATTGTAATGTTACGGATATCAGAAAATAGCAGAGTAATAATGTGCTATCTATCAGATTTAAATAGATTATTTACCAATAAAACTAATGAATGGAATATATTTTTCTAAAATTAAATTATTTAACATTATATTAATTTATTTAGCTAAACAAAAAATAAATTGTTTAGCTTGTCGATTGTATTCATTTCTCTCTTACTATCTAAATAAGATTAATTATCTGTTTTTTTGTCGTTTAGATCACAAATAAAACGCTTTTATACGCATATTTATTGCCATTTAAGATAGGTTTTTATTTAATCAAGTCATTAGCTAAACCGTTTTAGTTTTTGTGGTTTCTATTAATAATCGTTTATAAATGAAGTAAGAGTTACTGAGGCTATGATGAATATTGAAAATATTGCTCGCCAACTAGTACCTTTATTGGGAGGTGCTGAAAACATTGCCAGTGCGGCGCATTGTGCTACTCGTTTAAGACTTGTATTAGTCGATGACACTAAAGCTGATAAAGAGGCAATCAATAAATTAGAGGGTGTGAAAGGGTGTTTTAGTAACGCAGGGCAAATTCAAGTGATTTTTGGTACTGGCTTAGTCAATAAAGTTCATGCTGCATTTATTGCGGCTGCCGGCATTGGTGAATCAAGCAAATCTGAAGCTGCCAATATTGCGGCTAAAAAACTCAATCCATTTCAACGTATTGCCAGACTGCTTTCTAATATCTTTGTTCCCATTATTCCCGCTATTGTGGCGTCAGGTTTATTAATGGGGTTACTGGGATTAATGAAAACTAACCAATGGGTAAGTCCTGATAATGCACTCTATATCATGCTTGATATGTGTAGCTCTGCGGCATTTATTATTTTACCTATTTTAATTGGCTTTACAGCCGCAAAGGAGTTTGGCGGAAATCCTTATCTTGGTGCAACACTCGGTGGAATTCTAACGCATCCCGCATTAACTAATGCATGGGGCGTTGCTGCGGGTTTTAACACCATGAATTTCTTTGGATTAGAAGTCGCCATGATTGGTTATCAAGGCACTGTTTTTCCAGTATTACTTGCCGTTTGGTTTATGAGTGTATTGGAAAAACAATTACGTAAAGTTGTTCCTAATGCCCTCGATTTAATTATCACGCCATTTTTAACCGTCATTATTTCAGGGTTTGTCGCGTTATTAGTCATAGGGCCTGTTGGTCGACTTTTAGGTGACGGTATTTCATTATTATTAAGCACCTTAATTACACAAGCGGGTTGGATTGCAGGGCTGATTTTTGGTGGACTCTATTCTGTGATTGTTATTACAGGTATTCATCATAGTTTTCATGCAGTTGAAGCTGGTTTATTAGGCAACCCAAATATTGGGGTTAATTTTTTATTGCCAATTTGGGCGATGGCAAATATTGCTCAAGGGGGAGCTTGTATTGCTGTTTGGTTTAAAACCAATGATGCAAAAATTAAAGCTATTACGATCCCCTCAGGCTTCTCCGCTATGTTAGGCATTACTGAAGCTGCCATTTTCGGGATCAATTTACGTTATGGAAAACCATTTATTGCGGCTTTAATTGGTGGTGCAGCTGGAGGCGCTTGGGTTGTAGGCTCGCATGTTTATATGACAGCCGTAGGGTTGACTGCCATTCCGGGTATTGCAATCGTGCAAGCAGGTTCAATTATGAACTATATTATTGGCCTTGTGATTGCCTTTGTGACTGCGTTTGTTATCTCTCTTTTGCTGAAATACAAAGTGGAGTCTGCATAAATGAACACAAACGAAGGGTTATCTGCGATTTTACAATCGGTCATGCGTAATAGCGCTAAAACCATAAAAGATAAATATTATCCGCATTGGCATTTAGCGCCAGTAACTGGGTTATTAAATGATCCCAATGGGTTTTGTTTTGATGGCGAATATTATCATCTATTTTATCAATGGAACCCTTTGTCTTGTGAGCACAAACATAAATGTTGGGGTCATTGGCGCTCAAATGATTTGATTACTTGGCAGCATCAACCTATTGCTTTATTGCCTGATGAATTTTACGACAAAGATGGCTGTTATTCCGGTAGTGCCGTGATCCACCAAGGGCAATTAACCCTTTGTTATACTGGTAATGTCAAATTTGAGGATGGCTCTCGTACGGCATGGCAATGTTTAGCTATTGAAAATAAGCAGGGAGGGTTTGATAAGTTAGGGCCTGTATTAGGGCTTCCTGAAGGTTATAGTGGTCATGTCCGTGATCCGAAGATATGGCAATATAATGATGTCTGGTACATGGTATTAGGCGCACAAAATTTAGATAAACAAGGAAAAGTTTTACTCTATCGTGCATCTCACTTATATCAATGGCAATTAGTCGGCGAGTTAGCGGGAAGTTATTTAGGCGGGTTAGCTGATGCGGGTTATATGTGGGAATGCCCAGATCTCTTTGAATTAGATGATCATTTTATTTTATTAACATGTCCCCAAGGTATAAAAAAAGAGCAACAGCGATTTTTAAATTCGCATTCTAGTGCCTATTTAATAGGAGATTTTGATTATTCAACATTGCAATTTCAGCATGGTGATTTAATCGAACTAGATGCAGGTTTTGAGTTTTACGCACCTCAAACAACATTAGCGAATGGTAGACGTTTATTATTTGGTTGGATGGGAGTTCCTGATGGTGAAGAGATGTATCAACCGACCATTGCTAATGGTTGGATACACCAAATGACTTGCCCTCGCGAATTACATATAAAAGAAGGGAAGCTTTATCAACAACCCGTAAAGGAGTTACAGCAACTCAGACAAAAGCCAGCATATTGGCAGGGTATTGCTGATGATGCGCCAGATATTAGCGGATTTTTATTTGAACTTGAAGTAGAACTATTCGGCTCTCTTACTATTCATTTTTCTGATACTCTTGTTTTACTTATTGAGAATAATCAAGCCGTACTAAAACGCCGTAGTGTTAAAAACGGGGAATGGCAATCACGTTTCTGGTCTGGTGAGATAAAAGATCTTCAAATATTATGTGATAGCTCAAGTGTAGAGATTTTCTTTAATGGTGGTGCTGGCGTAATGAGTAGTCGTTTTTTTCCTTCAGAAAAACGGACTATTTGTTTTTTGGGAAAAGACACCATAAATCTTACAACTTGGCAATTAAAGAATATATTACTTAGCTAAATAAGATTATATACACAGTTTAAATTTAGCGAACGTGACATTAAGTAGAATAACAGTGAAAAAACAAAAACGTATCACGATCACCGACATTGCAAAATTAGCCGGTGTTTCAAAAACAACGGCAAGCTTGGTGTTAAATGGCCGAGGTAAAGAGATGCGCGTTTCGGATGATACCATCGCGCGTATTACGACTATTGCTGAACAATATCAGTATAAGCCTAATATTCATGCTCGCTCTTTACGTGATAATCGTAGTTATGCGTTGGGATTAGTTATTCCTGATATTACTAACTATGGTTTTGCTTCCATGGCTTATGAGCTAGAAATATTATGCAGAGATGCGGGTATCCAGTTACTTATTTCCTGTACTGATGAAAACGCGGCTCAAGAAACGCTAGCAATAGAACATCTGTTATCACGACAAATTGACGGTTTAATTGTGGCTTCTTGTTTACAAAGTGATTTTGAATATCAACGTTTAAGTAAACAAATACCTGTTGTGTTATTTGACCGATATTTTGAAGGAACAACATTGCCTTTTGTTGTCACCGATTCAATAACGGCAACACAACAGCTTATTGCAGAAATTGCTTCGACAAAAGGTATTGATGAATTTTATTTTCTAGGTGGGCAGTCAACACTTTCACCGACTAAGGATCGTCTTTTAGGTTTTACGCAAGGGCTTTCACAAGCACAAATCAATCTAAAATCAGAATGGGTTATTCATGGACATTATCACCCAAGTTCGGGTTATGAAATGTTTGGCTCTTTGTGTGCATCGCTAGGGCGAGCGCCTAAGTTTGTTTTTACTTCTGCTTGTGGCTTATTAGATGGAGTGTTGCGCTATCTAAGTCAAAATAAACAGATGCAAAATGAAGTCTATTTGACAGGTTTTGATGATCACTATCTTTATGATTCATTATCAATACCCATAGATACAATTGCTCAAAATAACCCTGAGTTAGCTTCACACTGTTTCCGACTGATTATGGGATTAATTAACCAGACAAATTTAGGATCTCATCAAATTTTTGTTCCAGCAAAAATTCATCAACGACATGAGTAAGACTGAGCAATTTTATGCAATCATCAGTATAGTGTTTATGATACAAGCTGATGATTTTTACTGTTGATGGAGTCAATATTCAATGCGACAAGAGCAGGCTAAACTTATTCACCTTCCTGAGCTTAATAGCCTTGCTTATCTGCAAGCTGAATATTTATATCAAACTTTCTCTCGCCATACCCATGAAGGCTTCTGTATTGGTGTAATTGATGATGGCGCACAACAGTTTTATCGCACAGGAAGTGAACATATAGCCCCTAAAGGCGATATCATTATTGTTAATGCAGATGAAGTTCATACTGGCTCCTCTGCGGTTGAATCTGGTTGGGCGTATCAAGCTATTTATCCCACACCAGAATATCTGCAAACATTAACGCGTGATTTACAGCAAGAGCGTGGTTCAACGCCATGGTTTCCTGATGCCGTCATTCACGATCCGGGTTTAAGTCAGCAGCTTTTATTGCTTTTTTCATTATTAGAACAACCCAATAATTTTCTACTTAAAGAGTCTCTGTTACTTTCAACAATGGCAATGTTGATATTGCGTTATAGCAAAACACGAATTCAAGAAAAGCCGTTGAGTGCAATAGGTCAACGCTTGCAATGGGTAAGTGAATTAATGAATGACACACCTGAAAATGAATTTTCACTTAATACCTTAGCCGAGATGGTAAATTTAAGCCCTTGGCATTTTTTACGTCAATTTAAAAAAGAAATTGGCATGACTCCCCACGCTTGGCTTATTCAAGCGCGAATTCGCAAAGCAAGACAATTACTTTCTTTAGGTCATACGCTTTCTGATGTTACACAACTTTGTGGTTTTTCAGATCAAAGCCATTTTCATCGCCATTTTAAAAATGCCATTGGTGTCACGCCGGGTAATTATTTAAAAGGGCTTCGATTGTCATCCTCTTTAAAATCCCCTTTATTGTCATAAAAAATAAATGATAGTAAAAAAGTACAGCGTAATAAAAAAACAAAATAGCAATTTTATACAATCCCATTTATCTTTACTGACTGATAATCATTCTCCATAGAATGGATGTATTAGAAGTGAAGACGGGTAAATGGAAAAAATCAAAAATAATAATGAAGATAGGCAAGTAATGCGTGCTTTCGGCCTTGGTGCCTTGCATGTTTTGCCTTTATGCCTTGCGGTTATTCCTTGGGGAATATTAGCGGGATCAATGGCAGTTGATGCAGGGTTAACCTTTGCTCAAAGTGTCGGAATGTCTGCAATTATATTTGCAGGAGCAGCACAATTAGTCACACTAGGATTGGTAGTTTCTGGTGCGGGAATGCTGACCATTATTGTTTCTGTCTTTTTTATTACAGCACAACATCTTTTATACGGATTGACCTTACGTCCACATGTCGCCCATTTAAAATGGTATCAACGTATTACGATAGGATTTTTATTAACGGATGAGCTTTTTGCCGTTTCAGCACAACCAAAAGTAAAACTCACACCCGCTTATATGATAGGTGCGGGATTATGTTTTTATTTAGCGTGGGTGGCTGTCAGTATTGTTGGCATTATTATGGCAAGTCAAGTTTCTGATTTATCTCGTTATCATCTTGATTTTTCTATTGTTGCTACTTTATTAGCGATTGTTATTCCGTTAATAAAAACATTTAGTACGTTAGTCGGCGTTATTGTCTCTTTTTGTCTCTCGATTATTTTTAGTTGGTTGAATATAGAAGGTGGCGTAGTTATTGGTGGATTAACAGGCATGTTTATTGCTGTTTGTGTCGCTAGAGCAAGAGGAGAACAAAAATGACATGGTCGTTATTATTAATTTTGGCACTGGTCATTTTCATGTTGCGTTATTTCTTTCTTGAACCGGCGATCCCCGTCAAATTACCGTCAGTGATCAGACAAGCATTAGGATATTCTGCACCTTGTTTATTAACAGCAATCTGTGCGCCAATCGTGCTGTTAGAAAAAGGAGAATTTAAAGGTTTTTTAGATAATCCTTATCTTTGGGGAACCTTATTATGTGTAGGATTGGCGCTTAAAATACGTAATACCTTAGTGGTGGTTTTACTCACATTAGTGGGTTTTTATTTGCTTAATGCCTTGTTAAATTAAATATCAAGGTGATTTTATCTAACATAATATTTACATTTTAGAATTATCATTTCTGTAATAATATAAGTCGTTATTTTATCAGCCGTCTTTGAACGGCTGATTCTACCTCTCTTTTCTTAATCACCATTCTTTATTCGACTCGTTTCACCTCTCACTTTTAACGTATACCAATTGATATTGTGTTAAAGAAATGTGATCTAAATTGCTTCGGTTTGGTTTTGCTTTTGCTTTTGCTTTTGGTTTTTTGTTTTGAATACCATCGCAGAATCACTGACCTAATCTCCTTATTCTCGTTATCAATGATACGGAGGCACTTTATATGTTTTCAGAAGAACGGCGGCAGGAAATTTACACCATCATCAGGGAACAAAAGAAAGTTAAAGTGGCTCAGCTTGCGGAAAGATTCAGTGTCACATTAGAAACTATCCGCAGTGATTTGAAATACCTTGAAGGAGAAGGGTTGATCAAACGTTGTCATGGTGGCGCCATACTAGGGAAACAAGAAATTAAAAAAATAAGTAAATTTAGTGATAGTTTTGATATTTCATGTTTATTGCACGATTTATTAATCGTGAGAGAACGTAAAGATAGAAAGCCTGAAGGCAAAGTCTGTGTGCTTGGGTCGTTTGTGGTAGATATTATTGCCAATGTCGATTCTTTTCCAAAAGTTGGTGAGTTAATTAACTCTAAAAGTAATTCGATAGGCCCTGGTGGAAAAGGAACAAATCAAGCAATGGCTGCCAGTTTTTCTGATGCGAAAGTGCACTTAATAACGAAAGTGGGTGAAGATCATTTTAGTAAATACGCTTATAAATATTTACAAGAAAGTGGGATTGATTCTTTTACTATTTTTCAAACAGAAATAGAACCAACAGGTAGTTCAATTAGTTATTTAGCTGATAAAACACAAAATAATATTACAGCGACTTATTTAGGGGCGAACAATACGTTTTCAGATCAAGAAATTGATATTTCTTTGCCCTATGTAAGTGAAGCGGATGTGTTATTGCTCCAAGGTGAAATTAATATAGAAGCCAATATTAAAGCCGCACTGTTTGCAAAATCGGTTAATAAAACAGTTGTACTTAATGTTGCACCTTATAACGAAAACCTAAAGCAACTTTATTCAAATCTTGATTTTATTACCTTAAATGCGAATCAAGCATCACATTGGGCTGACATTGAAATAAACGATATTAATGACGCTAAACAGGCTATTGACGTTATTTCAGGTGATGAAAACAAGAAAGTCATTATCTATATGGATGAGCTTGGTGTGGTTTATTTTGATGGACGAGCCACATTTCATATACCCCCAATGCCATCGTTGCGAGTGGATACGATGGCAGCCACGGATGCTTTTAATGGCGCATTTGCTTCAAAAATAGCGGCGGGAGGCACAATGCATGAGAGTGTATTATTTGCCAGTGCTTTCCTCTCTGCATTTATAGAACAAAAAGGCGTAACAGCAATGCCTGTGCTTTCTCAAGTTCAGGCTCGCCTTAAATCAAGGCTCGAAGATATTCGACCACACATAATCTGCAATGAGAAAAGGTGCATATAATGAAAAAAACACTTCTGGCATTTACCCTATGCAGTTCCATTTTTACACTTCCGGCTTTTGCTCAATACCCTGAAAAGCCGATTACTATTGTTGTTCCTTGGGCTGCTGGAGGTAATACTGATACAGTTGCACGCCTAGCAGCTAAAGGGCTACAAGAAGAATTGGGCGTGACTGTTAATGTGGTAAATAAAACTGGCGGTAGTGGAGTTGTAGGTCACGATGCGATTAAAAATGCAAAGCCCGATGGTTACACGCTGGGGATTGCAACAGTTGAAATTACCATGATGCATCATCAGGGAATGACGAATTTAACTTATCAAGATTACACACCGATTACACGCCTTGCCGTTATTTATGGTGGATTACAAGTTGGAAAATCTTCGCCATTTAAAAATGCACAGGAAATTATTGATTACGCGAAAACAAATCCGGGCAAGTTAAAAGCATCGGGTAGCGGCTTAAATTCAATCTGGCATCTCAATACGATTGGTATGTTGCGTGCCGCAGGGTTACCTGATAACGCCATTCGCTTTATTCCATCACAAGGTGCAAGTGCTGCATTACAAGAGCTTGCTTCTGGTGGTGTTGATATTGTGACTTCTTCATTAGGTGAAGCGGACAGCATGGTAAAAGCTGGATTAGTGAAACATATGGCAGTTATGTCAAATGAGAAATCGGCTTTTTATCCTGATGTACCGTTATTCAAAGAAGCCACACCTTATAATTGGGATCTGCAAGCGTGGAATATGCTAGTTGCGCCAAAAGGGCTAGATAAAGAAGTACAAGATAAACTCACTGCGGCAATGAAAAAAGTGTATGCCTCTGGTGAATTAGCCGAGTTTGCAAATAAACAAGGTTTTGAAGTTATCGAATTATATGGCGATGATGCCACTCAATTTATGGCCAATGAAGATAAAAAGTTTGGTGAAATTATAAAGAAATAACTGAGGAAACGGCTGAACAACAGCCGTTTTTATGCCTATGCTAAATCGTCATATTATATCGCTAATATTTTGTTGCTTTGGTTTATTTCTTATTGTTTATAGTGCGTATTCATTAGGTGATTTTAGTGAATATGGTGCCGCATTTATGCCTTCCATTATTGGCGGTGGCATAATTATATTTTCATTAATCGATATATTTTCACGTGATCAAGAAAGTGATATTCCATTAGTTTCATGGCATGAAATCAAATTTGTTTTATTAATTATTGGCATTATTCTTTTTTATGTTTTTGCATCAGATTATCTAGGTTTTATTTTAACAGGTTTAATTATTACAGCACCGCTAATGATGAAGTATGCAATAACAAAACCTATATACAGTTTTATTATTTCAGCCAGTGTGGTGTTAGGTGTGTATTACTTATTTACCGCTGTACTGTTAGTACCGCTACCTCAGCTATTTTCATAAATAGAGAACAACAGTATGGATATATTAATTAGCGCCCTTGCTTATATTGATTACACAACAATACTTGTCATTATTGGTGCTTGTTTATTTGGCTTATTTGTTGGTGCAATTCCTGGGTTAACATCAACAATGGCCATCGCATTAATGGTGCCATTTACTTTTTTCCTCGATCCCATACCTGCATTAGCCTTAATGATTTCTGTCGGAGCCTCTTCTATATTTGCAGGCGATATTCCTGGTGCCTTATTAAATATTCCGGGTACGCCAGCATCGGCAGCCTATACCAATGATGCGCACTCTTTAGTTAAAGAGGGCAAAACAAACCGCGTACTGGGCATGTCATTAACAAGCTCTGTCATTGGTGGCGTTATCGGTACGATTATATTAGCGTCCACAGCACCAATTTTAGCTGAGTTTGCTTTAAAATTTAGCTCTTATGAATATATGTGGCTCTCTTTAATTGGGCTTAGCTGCGCAACCATAGTTTCAGGTTCACATATTCGAAAAAGCCTATTAGCGCTGTTCTTTGGTATCGCACTAGCCACTATTGGTTACGATGAGTTTACCGGACAAGCTCGCTTTACTTTTGGTGAAGTCTCTTTAATGCAAGGAGTAAGCTTTATTCCAGCAATGATAGGATTATTTGCAATTTCGGGTGCAATTAAATATTACGTTGAACGTTGGAAAAAAAAGCAAATTACGCTAAACGAAGCGAATGCCGAAAATAACTCTTACAATATTTTTAAAGGGGTTGGTGG
This sequence comes from Proteus terrae, assembly GCF_003144325.1. GTDB lineage: Bacteria > Pseudomonadota > Gammaproteobacteria > Enterobacterales > Enterobacteriaceae > Proteus > Proteus terrae. Next base: position 49,487 of record NZ_PENS01000011.1, on the reverse strand, counting down.
CGTTGTTCGCCAACGTAAAGGCGGTATTTTCCGTAGCGGAATAATAGGAACATTAATTGGTGCTTTACCGGGTGCTGGCGCCGATATTGCGGCATGGATCTCGTATGCTGTTTCAAAGAAGCTCTCTAAAAAACCAGAGAAATATGGTCATGGCTCTGAGGAAGGTATTGTTGATGCTTCAGCGAGCAATAATGCAAGCTTAGCAGGAAGTTGGATACCTTCTTTAGTCTTTGGTATTCCGGGCGATTCTGCGGCTGCAATTATTATTGGTGTATTGTATATGAAAGATATGCAACCAGGGCCAACACTGTTTTTATTCAATCCTGATAAGTTATATGCCGTTTTTATTATTTTCTTTATCGCTAACCTAATTTTATTACCGATTGCTTTTATTGTTGTCAATTTATTGAAAAAGATTGTTGCTATTGATAATGCGATTATCTATCCAGCAATTATCTTATTTAGTCTTGTCGGCTCTTATGCAATCACAAATACGATGTCTTCTATTGTTGTTATGTTGGTAATGGGCGTTATCGGCTATTTCCTTCAAGAACGAAAATTCCCAATATCACCGATTATTTTGGGCATGATCTTAGGGCCAATGTTAGAAAAGAATTTACTCTCATCATTAATGAAATCTGATGGTGACTTAATTAATTTCGTTAACAGACCTATTTCGATGGTATTAGCAAGTGTATTTCTACTCATTGTAGTAATGCAAATTAGAGGTGCATTTAAAGCTAAATAAAATAACCTATTTAATACTCATATTTATTATTAAACATTTAATCATAGAGAGATACTTTTTTAAGTATCAGGGAAAACTCACCTTAAATAAAGTCAGTTTATTTAAGGTGTCAGAAATCAGCAGATAAATAAAAATATCGGGTGATCACATGAAAAAAATATTAAATAAGCCAGAAAATTATGTCAATGAAACATTAGCAGGTTTATGCCTTGCTCATAGTGATATTTATCGCCAACCACAGTCAAGATTGATTACTCGTTCGAAAAAAACAGATAAGCCCAAAGTGGGGATTGTAACTGGCGGTGGTTCAGGTCACTTACCTGTATTTACCGGATATGTCGGTGAAGGGTTACTCGATGCTGCCGCTGTAGGTGATGTTTTTGCTTCGCCTTCAGCAGATTTAATGGCCGATGCCATTCGTGAAGCCAACAATGGCTTAGGTGTATTGCTACTTTATGGTAATTACGGTGGCGATATTATGAATTTTGATATGGCGACTGAAACGGTTGATTTTGAAGATGATATTCGTTGTACAACTGTTTTAGCCGCTGATGATGTGGCTTCAGCAAAACCAGAAGAAGCGCACAAACGCCGTGGTGTTGCTGGGATGATCTATGGTTTTAAAATGGCAGGAGCAAAAGCAGAAGAAGGTGCAACGCTTGATGAAGTTACGCGTATTGCTCAAAAAACCATGGAAAACACCCGAACTATTGGCTGTGCGTTGACATCTTGTACCTTACCCGCAGTAGGCCATCCTACTTTTGAAATTGGTGAAGATGAAATGGAAATGGGGATGGGCATTCACGGTGAGCCAGGAATTTGGCGTGATAAATTACGTAGTGCAGATGATATTGCACAAGAGATGTTTGAACGTCTACAAACGGAATTATCATTAAAAGCAGGGGATAAAGTCTCTGTATTAGTTAACTCTTTAGGCGCAACGCCATTAGAAGAGCTTTATATTCTGTACAATAAAATTGCACAACTGATCAATAAAACAGGTGCAACCATTGTGCACCCATTGGTCGGCCGTTATGCCACATCTATGGAAATGACAGGTGCAAGCTTAACATTGTGCAAGTTAGATGAGGAGCTAGAAGCCTTGATGAATGCACCGGCTCATTGTGCATTCTGGAGGGTATAACGATGAATATTACACTTGAAATGCTCAAACAAGCGGTTGTGCGTATCGCCATCGCTTGTGAGCAATCTCAACCAATGCTTTGTGAAGCAGATAGCCGCCTAGGTGATGGGGATTTGGGGATCACCATGCAAAAAGGCTGGCGACAAATTGCCGACGATTCACAAGATTGGCCTGATGATCTCAGCAAAGCATTTTTTCAATGCAGTAAATCATTACAAAAAGCCTGTGCTTCTTCTTTTGGTACATTGCAAGCAACGGCTTTTATGGCAATGGCAAAATATTGCAAAGAAAACCAGCTTCAAGAAATATCGCCTTCCGACATTTCACCGCTATTAACCGTTGCCTATCAAAGCATGATGGCGAGAGGAAAAGGGGAATTAGGGCAAAAATCTGTACTCGATATTCTTTACCATTTATCTGAAGCGTTAAAACCCATTTTAGCTATCGATAATCTAAAAGCAGTAGCCTTACAAAGCGTCGATAGTACGCTTAATGAATACCGCCAAAAACCTAATTTATTAGGTCGAGCTCGTATGTTCCCAGAAAAATCTATTGGTTTAGATGATCCGGGTATGTTGGCAATTAAAGTTATTGTTGAAGCAATCTGATTTAATAAAGGTCTTTATATGAAAAAATTATTTGGCGTTACAGTGGCAATGGTTACTCCGTTTGATTTGAACGATCAAGTGGATATTAAAGCGTTATCTGCATTAACTGAAATGTTAGTAACCAAGGGCGTTGATTGCCTTTATCCTTGTGGTACAACAGGCGAAATGTTGCGTTTATCCGCGTTAGAACGTAAAAATGTTGCGAAAACCGTTGTCGATACAGCGAATAAACGTTTACCTGTCTTTATTCATGTTGGTGCAATGACATTAAATGAAACCATTGAATTAGCCAAACATGCCGTTGAAGTTGGTGCTGATGGTATTGGTGTGGTGACACCACAATTTTTTGGTGCAACGGACAGAGAATTAGAAAACTATTTTGTAACAGTAGCAAACAGCGTACCAGATAATTTCCCTGTTTATCTGTATAACATACCACAATGTGCCGCAAATAATATCAAACCTGAATTAGTGGCAAAAGTACAACAACAGTGTAAAAATGTAATTGGTATTAAATACAGTTTTGCTGATAACAATACAACATTAAGTTATCTTGCGGTTGCAGAAGGTTTTTCAGTTCTTCACGGCTACGACAAATTATTCTTAGGGTTATTAGATGCAGGTTGTGATGGTACAGTTTCAGGTTGTGCTTGTGTGTTCCCTGAGCCATTTGTGAATATGTATAAAGCCTATATTGCAGGTAACTATCAAGAAGCGAAACATTGGCAACAATTTTGTGTGAAATTTAGTGATGCACTTAAGTCTGGTGCGAATATGGCAATATTTAAATCAGCATTAACTATGCGTGGTTTAGATGGTGGTCATATGCGTTTGCCACAACTGGATTTATTGTCTGATGAAAATCAACAACTAAAAGAAAATCTAACTCAATTATGTAAAGAAGCAGGTATCACTTTTTCACTTAATTAAACAGTGATCAAATAAACGCCCCCGTTATTTTAATTGATTGGGGTTGTATGTTGATCCTTTCAAGCAGTATAGGCTTTTCTATACTGCTTTTTTAATATTAGGACATACATAAGGGGCAATGGTTTATTGTGCTAAAAAGTGACCATATTGCGCGATATCGACATTACCGCCACTGATAATAATACCGATTTTTTTACCTTTAAATTTATCACCAAATTGACGCGCTGCGGCTAAACTTAAACAACCCGTTGGCTCTACAATTATTTTCATTCGCTGGGCGTAAAACTGCATAGCCGAAATTAACTCTTCATCTGTTGCAGTTAAAATATCGTCCACATTATTACGAATAATCTCAAAAGTATAATTGCCTAGATGCTGAGTTTGCGCGCCATCTGCAATTGTTTTCGGGGTATCAATATGAATGATTTCGCCTTTGCGTAATGATTGTTGTCCGTCATTTCCAGCTAAAGGCTCAACACCGTATATTTTACATTGCGGTGAGAGGGCTTTGGTTGATAATAAAGAGCCAGAAAGTAATCCACCACCACCTAATGGAACAAATAGCATATCTAATTCACCCACTTCATCGAATAGCTCTTTGGCAGCAGTACCTTGCCCCGCAATAATATGAGGGTGATCGTAAGGTGGAATTAATGTTAAGCCTTCTTTTTGTGCTAATTGTTGCCCAATTTCTTCGCGATCTTCTGTATAACGATTATAAGTGATCACACGACCACCATAGCCTTTTGTTGCTTCCATTTTTGCCTTTGGTGCATCTTCAGGCATGATAATTGTTGCAGGAATACCTAATAGCTTTGCCGATAAGGCAATTGCCTGAGCATGATTACCTGATGAAAAAGTCACAACACCATTTTTACATTGTTGATCATTAAATTGAGATAACGCATTCATCGCACCACGGAATTTAAATGCTCCCATTCGTTGAAAGTTTTCACACTTAAAATAAAACTGTGCTCCTGTTAGCTCATTAATCGTGCGAGAGGTTAAAACAGGTGTTTTATTAAGATAAGGCAGAATGCGTTGATGGGCTTCTGCAACATCTTTATAGGTAGGAATAGACAACTTATTCATAAGATTGCTCCTTGATCACCACGGCTTCAATTTCAATTTTGCTTCCAAAATGTAATTCTTTTACGCCAGCGACTAATCTTGCGGGTCTATGTTCGCCAATCCATTTTGCATATAACTCATTAACAACGGGCCATTCATTAATATCAGTCACATAGACTTTTACTTGAGCAATATCGGTTTTCTTTGCATTTATTCCGAGAAGACAAGCATTTAAATTTTCAAGTACTTGTGTGATTTGAGCTTCAACCGGCTTGTTTGCCAATGGATTACCTTGTTTATCTAAGGGTAATAACCCAGAAATAAACGACATATTGTTTGCAGTCACAACATGAGAGTAATGCCCACCAGGGGATGAGAGGGCATCAATATTTTGTAGTGTAAGATGTGAGGTCATTGCGGTTTCTTATTTCACTTAAGTTAGATAAAATGTATATCTATTTATACGCAATGTCTAAAACTAGATCAATAGTTTAATTTTTACAGAAAGCGAGTGTAAATACAGGATAAAAAGAAAAACCACCTAATTCACTTTTAGGAACACCGAATTTTCGTTGCGCTATTTCTTTAATTGCTTCTTTTATTTCAGAAAAATTAACTTTATTTTCATTTCCTGATAAAAAATTGTAGATATTTCCAGCCAATAAACAATAGACTTCATATTTTAAATATGAGTTATCAGAAATTCCCAAATCATCTATTGCTTTTACTACTTCAGGAATATCTTGTAATTGCTGGATCAGTGTACTTTGAGCAACGTTACTATCTAGTTCTAGATTAAATTCATGAGATATTAAAGAAAATAAACATTGCTTAGTCTCTTTATCCACAATAATCTTTTCATTACGATATAAATTGTCAATTGTCCGATTAATTATTGAAGAAGGGAGAACTTTCTTTTCATTTATCCACCAATCTAAAATATTGTCATCTACTTTTTTATAGGCTTTATTTAATAAATTTGTTGATTTTTCTGGATTTTTTATATCGACCCTGTAAGAGGATATTTCTTCTGGTGTATATAGATCTCGTATTTTTGATATTAATTTTTTACTGAGATCCGCAATGTCTACAGTGATCTCTTTTCTTTTATTATTATCACATATGGAGATATCTAAATAGGTGTTTTTAATATTTTTTATATTATTTAAAAAATTCCCATAATTATTTAATGGTTCTTTGTTAAAAACAACATTAGAATTATTATTTAAAATTGCAGGTTTTGAAAAAATATTTGTCATAAAAACTCCTTTTATCGTTAAAAGGTATTTTGACAGAATAAAAAATAGGATCTTTCATAAATAAAACCAATGTTTTAATAAAAAAGAGGCGAAAATATATCACCTCTTTTGTGTTTTATATGACATTAAAAATAAGGATTAATAAGAACAACGCGTTATTTTCCATGCCGTATAAATCGCCATTAATGGTGCTAATGCTAAAAATAAGAACAAGGCAGAAGCAGAAGAAGAGAGGCCTTCAGGTGTGTCACTATTAAAACCATTCAAGTTAACTATCATACCTGCAAATGCAGAGCCTAACGCGGTTGCAAATAGTTGTACAGTTGTGATAGAGGCACCTGCAATATCTTTATCTTGCGTGGAAGCCGCTTGTAATATACGTGTTAATAGGTGAGGCCAACCAAAACCAATGCCATAACCCACTAAGAACAAAGCAAATAAAATAATAAAAAGACTAACCACGTTTTCCGATTGCAGTAATGGGTTTGGAATAACAAAAGCCAACACAAGCAAACCGATAAAAACAATAATAGGGCCGCTTAAAATACTAAAACGCATTTTAGTACCTTGCCAACTTGCGCTAATTACTTCAGCAACTGTCCAGCCTAATGCCATTAATGCACTCATATAACCTGAAGCTAAAGGCGTTTGCATATGTAAGCTTTGTAGATAATAAGGGACAAAGATCTCACAAGTCATACCAATGGCTAATAACGAAATAGTTAAATACAAAAGGGCATGTAAAGAGAGACCTTTAAACGTATTAGTGGGTAGCAACCGAACAGTAAGGCGTTTCTCACAAAATATAAGCACACCAATTAAACCAAACACAACCACGATACTCAGTAAATTAATGGTAAGTGAGGAAGAAAGACTACCAGATGAAATAAGCAAAACGGCGGTCGTTAAAATTATTAACTGAAGATAAGGCAAGCTTTGTGATGTTGATTTTGGAGCGTCATTGTCATTCTTGGGTAAGATAAACCACAGATAAATTCCATAAAAAAGCATGATAGGTAGCATAATACCAAAGGCATAACGCCAAGCATCTAATTGAGCAAAAATACCGCCAATAGCAGGGCCAATTAATGTAGCAACACCCCACATACCTGAAATTAATGCCATTGCTCTTGGCCATAATGCTTGATCGTAAACGATATTTACCATGGCGTAAGAAAGGGCAAATAAAAGCCCACCACCAAGGCCCTGAACAAATCGACCAATTAGCATCACTTCCATTTTAGGTGCAACTGCACACAACAAACTACCAATAAAAAATAATACTGTACTGGCTAAATAGGCACCTTTAGCGCCCAACAAATTGAGCAAACGAGCAGATAATACTGAGCCAATAATTGAAGCTGCTACAAATAGCGTGGTATTCCATGCATATAATCCCATTCCACCAATATCAGTTACAACAGAAGGCAAAATAGTGGTTGCCATTAAAATATTAATCGCGTGGATCACGACACCAAAAGAGAGGGCAAAGGAAATTGCACCATTCCGCCCTGAAAAGAGATCACGCCATTGGCTATTATTATTTGGGTGCATTAAAAAAATATCCTTCTTTTATTGCTATTACGACATAGCTTCGTTAAATTACCAAGGTAAAACTTGGATAAATAAATACTGAGACGCTTAATATGTCAAGAAAAAACTTGGAATATAATTATCCTGCTCAACGTACTGTTGGCGATAAAATTCTATTTTTAATTAAAAAACATGGGCCTATGCAAGCAAATGAGATTGGGCAACGTCTTGGTACAAGTGGTGAAGCCGCAAGACAACAATTTGTAAAACTTGCTAATGCAGGACTTGTTGAAGCGATAACTGAACCAAAAGGTGTTGGAAGACCTATTCAATATTGGCATTTAACCGAATTAGGACAGAAACAATTTCCTGATACACATGCTGAATTAACCGCTCAGATTTTACTGACTATTCGTGAAGAATTGGGTGAAAGTGCTATCGAAAAAATTATTTTAGCACGAAAGAAACAGAGTTATCAGCGCTACACACAAGCAATAAAAGATTCAGATGAACTCACAGACCGTTTAGATATTTTAGCCACACTGCGTAGCCAAGAGGGCTATATGGCACACTGGGAGCAAGTAAAAGATAACGAGTATCTTTTTATTGAAGATCATTGCCCAATTTGTGCAGCAGCTAAAGTGTGCCAAGGTTTTTGTAATACAGAGAAAGAGCTATTTTCTGAAACACTAGGGGTAGAACTACAACGTGTTGAATATATCTTAGAAGGCGCAAGACGTTGTGCCTACCGTATTAAAATCTAATTTTATTAAACCGCTTAACCAATAAAAGCAAAAACCGCGCAATAAAGCGCGGTTACTGTTCTGTCCTTAGAAATTTAGCTTAATTTTTACAATGTAATCGCAGAAGCTTTCCAAATTCGTTGCATATATTCTGTCACCGCACGATCCGCAGAAAAATAGCCCATTTGGCAGATATTTAACGCAGATTTTTTCAACCAAGCATCTTCATCTTGATAAAGCACATCAACATTATCTTGCGTATCGATATAGCTACGATAATCGGCTAATACCTGATAATGATCACCAAATTCAATTAAGCTATCGAAAATTGATTTGTATTTATCAGGGCAAGTTGGATTAAAGAACCCATTAGCGATTTGATTAAGCGCAGTGTGTAATTCGATATCTTCATCGTAATAACGACGAGGGGAATAACGTTGCCTTAACTCTGCCACTTCTTGTGCATTGTGACCAAAGATAAACATATTATCAAAACCAACATGCTCACCAATTTCAATATTAGCACCATCAAGCGTACCGATGGTTAATGCACCATTTAGGGCAAATTTCATATTCCCTGTACCAGAAGCTTCTGTTCCTGCTAATGATATTTGCTCTGATAAATCTGCTGCGGGGATAATATGTTGCGCTAAACTTACGCCGTAGTTAGGAATAAAGATCACTTTTAGTTTATCTTTAATACGCTCGTCATTATTAATCTTATTGGCAATATCGTTGATAAGATTGATAATTTTCTTCGCATTATAATAAGCTGATGCAGCCTTACCTCCAAAAATAAATACGCGAGGTACCCAGTTTTTCTCGGGATTTTCTAAAATGCGATTATAGCGAGTGATAATGCCTAACACATTGAGAAGTTGGCGTTTATATTCATGAATACGCTTGATTTGTACATCAAACAGCGCATTAGGGTTAATATCAATATTTAAATCTTCCTTAATGATCTGCGCAAGATTTTGTTTATTGATACGTTTTGAATCTTTTAATTGGCGCAAGAAATTTTTATCTTTCACCAATGGCATTAATTCACCCAACTGCTCTAAATTGGTTCGCCAATTAGTACCAATATGGCTATCAATTGCTTGAGAGAGAGATGGATTTGCTAATGCCAGCCAACGACGTGGTGTGATCCCATTGGTAATATTGCAGAATTTCTTAGGATAGATCATCGCAAAATCAGCAAATAAAGATTGCACCATTAATTGGCTATGAAGCTCAGAAACACCATTAACCTGATGACTAATAATAACCGCTAACCATGCCATACGAACATTACGGCCATTTTCTTCATCAATAATAGAAACACGACGTAATAAGTCGTTATCGTTAGGGAATTGCTCTCTAACTTGTTTCAAAAATTTATCATTGATTTGGAAAATGATTTGTAAATGACGAGGAAGCGAACGACCAAGCATATCAACAGGCCAAGTCTCTAATGCTTCACCCATTAATGTATGGTTGGTGTATGAGAATATATGAATAGTTTGTTCCCATGCTTCATCCCAACTAAATCCATGATTATCAATTAGCTGACGCATTAGTTCAGGAATAGCAAGAACAGGGTGAGTGTCATTAAGATGAATTGCAATAAAATCTTTTAGATTATCAAAGCGTTGATGCAGATGATAATGACGTTGCAAAATATCTTGAACAGAAGCACTTACTAAGAAATATTCTTGTTGTAAACGCAATATTTTACCTGATGTTGTTGAATCATCAGGATAAAGAATACGAGAAATATTTTCAGAGCGATCTTTAGCCTCTGTTGCCTCTAAATATTCACCTTTATTAAATTTACCTAAGTTAAACGCCACATTTGATTTAGCTGACCATAAACGAATGGTATCTGTCGCTTGTGTGTTATAACCCGGAACAATAGAGTCATAAGGTTGTGCCATTACGTTGAAAGTATTAACCCAATAATTTTTCTCACCTTCTTGCTGTAAACGTCCGCCAAAATCCACTTCAAATTGCAGATCATGACGAGGGAATTCCCAAGGGTTACCTTTTTCAAGCCAGTTATCCGCAACTTCATGTTGTTCGCCATTCTGAATTTGTTGGCGGAACATTCCGTATTCATAACGAATACCATAACCCGTAACGGGATAACCTAATGTGGCACAAGAATCAAGGAAACAAGCAGCCAAACGACCTAAACCACCATTACCTAAACCAGGATCGGGCTCAAGTTCGATTTGTTTTTCAAGATCAAGACCTAACTCTTTTAAAGCCTCTTTAACTTCGTGATAAACACCTAAAGAGAGCATGGCATTGGTTAAAAAACGCCCCATAAGAAATTCCATCGAAATGTAATAAACCTGTTTTACTTTCGGTGAAAGCTCTGCTTTGGTTGATTTTAACCAGCGTTCAACTAAACGGTCTCTAATGGCATAAGAGGTTGCATTTAACCAATCTGTTGGTGTTGCATATTTTGGCGACGTACCAACAATAAACATTAGTTTATAAACAATAGAACGTTTTAATGATTCAATATCCTTATCAGGTGATAAATAATCAAACTCACATAAATTTTTCATTATAAATCTCTTTTTGTTATCCACTGGCTCGAATAGACCTCATGTCTATAAATGTTGATACAGTGTCGCATACGTTTTTGCAGCGGTTTCCCAACTAAAAATAGTTTGATTCATGCCATCAGTTTGAGCTTGTTGCCACTGTTTAGGCATACTCCATAAGGTAAAAGCACGATTAATAGCCTGACGCAAAGAGTCAGGTGTCGCTTCATAGAAAACAAAACCTGTAGCTTGGTGATGCGCTAAATTTTCTAATGAACAATCATTAACCGTATCGGCTAATCCGCCCGTGTGTCTCACTAAAGGTAGGGCTCCATATTTCAAGCCATATAACTGAGTTAATCCACAAGGTTCAAAACGACTAGGCACCATAATCACATCAGCACCGGCGACAACTTGGTGTGAAAAACTTTCGTCATAACCAATATGAACCGCTACATTTTGAGGATACTGTTGTTGTGCGTGTAAAAATGCCGCTTCAAGGTGACTATCGCCAGTACCTAATAAAACAAACTGACCACCTTGTTCAACGATATTAGGAAGCGTTTCAATAACTAAATCGAGCCCTTTTTGCGAAGTTAAACGACTGACAGCCGCAAAAAGAGGAGCATTATTTTTGACAGGTAAACCACATTTTTTCTGTAATGCAGTTTTGTTTTCTAAACGCTTATTCAGGTTTTTAACATCATAACGACGTGTAATTAAGCTATCTTTTGCAGGATCCCAAACCGCCTCATCAACGCCATTTAAGATGCCACTTAATCGCTGTTCATAAGCACGTTGACGCAATAAACCCTCTAAACCGTAGCCAAATTCTTGAGTGGTTATCTCTTTGGCATAAGTTGGGCTGACTGTCGTAATGTGGTTAGCATAAAAAAGACCTGCTTTTAGGAATGAAATTTGTCCGTAATATTCCAGTCCATTAATTGAAAAACTGTAATCAGGTAATTCAAGTTGATGCAGATGATAAGGTGAGAATTCACCTTTATAAGCCAGATTATGAACAGTAAAAACAGATTTTGCTGAATAATGTTTAAATGCTAAATAGGCACAAGCAAGTCCTGCATGCCAATCATGGGCGTGAACAATATCAGCTCGCCATAAAGGATCTAATCCCGCTGATAATTCGCTTGCCACCCAACCTAATAAAGCAAAACGAAAGACATTATCACCATAAGGATGTTGATGTTGATCGTGATAAGGACTACCAGTACGTTGATAAAGATGAGGTGCATCAATAAGATAAATATCAACACCTTGGTATTGGCCATAAAGCAGAGAAATATTACCTGCAAAGGTATCGATATTAGTCACTAATTTGAGATCGGGGATATTATCTTTGATAGCAGGAAACGCGGGTATAACAACCCGTGCATCTAAGCCTATTTTTTTCTGAGCTAAAGGCAAAGAGCCCATAACATCAGCTAATCCCCCTGTTTTTAGCAGAGGGAATAGTTCAGAACAACAGTGAAGGACATTCACGAAAATGCCTCCTCATTTTGAGGTTTTTTTTCTGCAGTTGTTTCAGTTGGATTTTCTTTTTCATTAAGTGCGAGTTGCTCAAGCATTTCTCTTGTTACAAGCACAATACCTTCTTCAGTACGGTGGAAACGTGCCGCATCTTCTTCGGCATTCATCCCAATAACAGTACCTTCTGGAATAGTACAGCTACGCTCAATAATGCAGCGTTTTAAGTAGCAATGATGGCTCACAGTCACATCAGGTAAAATCACGGAATCTTCGATATGGCAGAAAGATTCAACGCGAACTAATGGGAATAGGATAGATGAATAGAGTGTTGATCCATTGATAATACAACCGTCAGCAATCAAGGAGTTCATCATTTGTCCATGTTCACCATGATTATCTTGGACAAATTTAGCTGGCGGTAACGGAGTCATAAAGGTACGGATTGGCCAATCTTTCGCATACATATCAAGCTCTGGTGTTACAGAGGCTAAGTCGAGGTTAGCAGACCAATATGCTTCAATAGTTCCTACATCGCGCCAGTATGGTGGTACTGAAGGATCTGAACTGACACAAGAGAGTTCAAATGGGTGAGCAAGAACATCGCCACGTTCAGTAATTTTAGGAATGATATCTTGGCCAAAGTCATGGTGTGAATTTGGATCACGGCTATCTTCTTCTAATAAATCAAAGAGGTAATCTCTATCAACCACATAAATACCCATACTTGCTAATGAATGTTCAGGATCATCAGGAATACAAGGTGGGTTTGATGGTTTTTCTAAGAAATTGAGTACTCGACGATTTTCATCGATATCCATAATACCAAATTGGAATGCATCTTCTTTAGGAACACGAATACAAGCCACTGTGAATTTTGATTTGTTTTCAACGTGATCAAGTAATAAACGGGCGTAGTTCATTTTATAAATATGATCGCCAGCTAAAATAACGACATATTTTGCTTTGTAGCTACGAAGAATATCGAGGTTTTGATAGATAGCATCAGCGGTACCCATATACCAATGTTCGGTATTACAACGTTGCTGAGCCGGTAATAAATCAACAAACTCATTCATATCTTCGTTGAAGAATGACCAACCACGCTGAATATGTTGAACTAAAGAGTGTGACTGATATTGGGTAATTACACCAATACGACGGATCCCTGAGTTAAGACAGTTTGATAGCGTAAAGTCGATAATTCGAAATTTCCCACCAAAGAAAACCGCCGGTTTAGCACGTTTTGAAGTCAATGCTTTTAAGCGTGTACCACGACCTCCCGCTAAAACGAGTGCAATTGCCTCTTTAGGAAGTTGTTGTGCCAACATTAATTTTTGGCCTTGTTCTGTTGTCATCATAGTTATAGCACTCCAATCAAATTACTTAACTTGGGAGGAAATAATGGGTAATTTTTCAGTAGAAGACTGAGTATAAAAAACGCTATTTCGCCAAAGGGTGATACTGTTAGGTTGTACTTCACAATGCTGAGATTGTGTTGGGTGACAATCAGGCCAGCTAGCCGTATCAAGCAAGCAAGACCAAGACCCTTCAGGTAAAGAAAAAATGGCGCTGTTTCTTAATGGGTTAAACATTAAGATCCATTGTTGCGCTAAAAGAAGTTGTAATGGTGAGGGGGGAAGTTGTTGCCAATCTTCATGACTCATAGGTTGAGCATTCTGATTGAACCAAATGACATTTTGGTTATCTTCTTCCCACCAGTTAAGCGAACTTAAAGGTGTAATTTGGTGACGTAATTCAATAAGGTGGCGGATGTAATCAGTTAAGTTGTAAGGCTGTTGAAACCATTTGATCCAACTGACTTTATTATCCTGACAATAAGCGTTGTTATTACCATATTGCGTATTACCCACTTCATCACCGGCGAGTAAATGAGGTGTTCCTCTAGAAAGCAGTAGCGTTGCCAGCATGTTCCTTATTGCAAGCAATCTGTATTGATTTATTTTTTCGTCAACTATCAAACCTTCTTCACCAAAATTCACACTGTAATTGGTGTTGTGTCCATCTAGGTTTGACTCTCCATTTTCCTCGTTATGTTTATTCTGATAACTCACTAAATCCCGTAGTGTAAAGCCGTCGTGGCTAGTTATCATATTGACGCTAGAATAGGGGGGTCTGCCATTTTTGTGATACAGCTTTGCTGAGCCTGTAATATTGTCTGCAAATGTCGCAATAGAGACATCACGCCATAACCAAAAACGACGAATAACATCACGATAACTATCATTCCATTCTGTAAATGGAACAGGAAAATTACCGACTTGATAACCATCAGAGCCTAAGTCCCAAGGCTCTGCAATAAGTTTAATGCGTGACAATAGCGGATCTTGTCGAATAGCCGTCAATAGAGGTGATTGAGTATCAAAATAGGGAACCCGGCCAAGACTTGTCGCCAAATCAAAACGAAAACCATCAATATGAAATTCTGTCACCCAATAACGCAGGCAATCCATAACCCACTGCACCGTTTCTGGGCGACTTAAGTTGAGTGTATTACCACAACCCGTCCAATTTTGAGCTTTGTTTTCGTCGTTTAGCCAATAATAGCTTTGGTTATCAATACCACGTTGCGAAACAATATAGCCTTCGAATTGATCACTTAATTCCGCAGTATGGTTAAATACCACATCTAAAATTACTTCAATATTGGCTTTATGTAGGCATCTTACGGCTTCTCGAAATTCATCAATAATATTGCGACCTGAATTAGAATAATACTGAGTAGATAAAGCGAAAGGTGCTAATACGTTATAACCCCAATAGTTTTTTAAACCGATTTTATGAAGATGTGGCTCTGTTAAATGATATTGAACAGGCAATAACTCTAATGCTGTAATACCCAATTTTTTCAGATGTGCAATAAAAGTAGGGTGCCCTAATGCTGCATAAGTGCCCTGCAATTTCTCAGGTATTTCAGGATGCAGTTTTGTTAGTCCTTTTACATGTCCTTCGTAAATAATGGTTTCTGACCACGGTGTATTTAAACGCTGATAAGTGCCTTTTTCTTTATAAGAATGGCAAAAACAGCCGCTATCATCTGTGATAACTGCTTTAGGTGTAATCGCACTATCATCATGCTCTAATGCATTAAAAACAGGAGAGGTGTAAGGTAATGTATTATCAACAATACCCGTCATCTGTTTTGCATAAGGATCTAATAATAGTTGCTGAGGTTGATAGAACAATCCTTGCTCTGGGTCCCATTTACCTTCTACACGATAACCATAATGTAAACCGGGCCCGGCACCGGGCAAATACCCATGCCAAATTGAGCCAGTTTTACCCGGTAATGGGTAGCGGATCTCTTTGCCTGCTTTATCAAATAGGCAAAGAATGACTTTAGTGGCATTTTCACTAAAGAGTGTAAAATTTACTCCATAGCCATCATAATGACTGCCCATAGGAAAAGGGCGACCATAGTCTAAAGACATATTAATCCTTCAATCTTAAATACAGCGTCGCAAGTGGGGGTAATGACAATGACAAAGAGTGAGGCTTGCCATTAAATGCACTTGCGGTTGTCTCTATTTCACCTAAATTTCCTACATTACTGCCGTTATAAAATTCAGAATCACTGTTGAGAATTTCTTGATAAGCACCGGCTTTATTTACACCGACAACGTAGTTGTGATGAACAACTGGAGTGAAGTTACTGATAACAATAATTTCATTGCCTTGTGCGTCTTTACGGCAAAAAGCAAAGACGGAGTTATCGTGATCATCAACGGTAAGCCACTCAAAGCCTTCACGTTCAAAATCACATTCATAAAGCGGAGCATTAGCTTGATAGGAAAGATTCAAATCTCGGACAAAGTGTTGAACACCTTGGTGCGGACTATTAGGCTCTTCAAGAAGATGCCAATCTAAGCTACTGTCGTGGTTCCATTCACGCCACTGTGCAAACTCACATCCCATAAATAGTAGTTTTTTGCCGGGATAAGCCCACATAAAGCCAAGATATGCACGTAAGTTGGCAAATTTTTGCCAATCATCGCCCACCATGCGACCAATTAACGAACCTTTACCATGCACAAATTCATCGTGAGAGAGAGGCAGAACAAAGTTTTCGTTATAGGCATAGAGCATGCCAAAGGTCATTTGGTTGTGATGATATTTACGATAGATAGGATCACGTTGCATATAAGCTAACGTGTCATGCATCCAACCCATATTCCATTTGTAATTAAAACCTAAACCACCATCATCAGGCGGTAATGTCACACCTGGAAAATCGGTAGACTCTTCTGCAATTGTGATAGTACCAGGGCAAGTTGTACCCAGTAATTTATTGGTATAACGAATAAAATCAATGGCTTCTAAATTCTCACGTCCACCATGCTTATTTGGGATCCATTCGCCTTCTTTTCGGCTGTAATCACGATAAAGCATTGAAGCAACAGCATCGAAACGGAAACCATCAAGCGCAAAATGCTCATGCCAATACAATAAATTACCAGAAAGGTAATTCAGTACTTCATTGCGCCCATAGTTATAAATCAAAGTATTCCAATCAGGATGAAAGCCTTCACGTCTATCTGCATATTCATAGAGTGATGTGCCATCAAAATTACGTAAACCGTAATCATCCTCAGGGAAATGACCAGGAACCCAATCTAATATGACTTTAATTTCTGCTTGATGCGCCGCTTCAATAAAGTCACGGAAATCCATAGGAGAGCCAAAGCGACGAGTTGGTGAATATAACCCTAACGGTTGATATCCCCATGAGCCATCAAAAGGATGCTCATTAATAGGGAGCAACTCAATATGAGTAAAGCCCATCTCTTTAACATATGGAATTAACTGTTCAGCTAATTCGCGGTAACTTAACCAGCTTTGATCGTCAGTATGTCTACGCCATGAACCTAGATGAACTTCATAAATAGACATAGGTGCATTGCGTTGATTCGCTTGCTGACGCGATAGTGGCATCGGTTTGATTGGGGGTAATGTATTGATAATTGACGCAGTTTCAGGGCGTATTTGTGTTTCAAAAGCATAAGGATCAGCTTTTAATCGACGTTCACCATTCGCATCAAGAATAGAATATTTATAGCAATCACCAAGATGAGCCTGTGGAAGGAAAAGCTCCCATATTCCACTTTCACGGCGTAATCGCATTGGAAAACGTCTTTCATCCCAGAATGAAAAATCGCCTACAACGCTTACACTTTTTGCGTTGGGTGCCCATACAGCAAAAGTAATACCATCAATATCCCCCAGTTTTGTAGGGTGCGCTCCTAAACATTGGTAAGGGCGGGAGTGATGGCCTTGTGCTAAAAACCAAATATCCATTTCTTGCAATAAAATGCCAAATTGATAGGGATCATCAACGACACCTTGTACATTTTCCCACGTTACATTTAAACAGTAACTAAAACGACGTTTACGTCGAGGAATAGCGCCACAGAAAAAACCACTAGGATGCTTACGCTCTAGTGTTGCTACATTTCGACCGTTTTTTCTATCAATGACACTGACTGCAACTGCATCTGGTAAAAAAGCACGAACCTCTAAACCTGCCGACGTTTCATGCATACCAAGAAGTGCAAAAGGATCAGACTCATACCCATTAATTAGTTTTTCTATTGCTTTTTTTGTCACAGCTACAGACATCTTATCGTCCTTCGTTGTCAGCAAATAAATTAATAAATTTTATATATAAATATCAGCATAGAACGTTAATTTAAGTTAAACAATAAGTGTTTATAACAGATTATTTAAAATCAAAATAATTTTTATAAGTTAATGTACTTATTTTTTAATTTTAATTAATTGAATTTAAATGGGTTTACTGGATAACACAGGGGGAGATCGCGAATTATTAAAACAGCACGATTAGTGTTTTTACTTGTTCACAAAAAGAAGGCTAACATTAGATATTTTTAATTAAATAACTAACAATTAGTTTTAAAAAGTGTAATTAATAAGATTAGAATCGCTATTTTTATGAAAAATAATCACTTATTTCATTAGTAAAATTAACTTTTCTGTTGGGTAAGCCATTGTTCAAAATCAAGATGTGTTTTGGTTTTTTGTACACCTATTGGCGTTAAAGCGTAATAACTCATCGGTGCAATTTGAATATTTGGAAATAAAACTTTTAAAATACCATTATTTATTTCATTCGATAAAATTGAAATAGGGCCAATACCAAGTCCTAATCCTTCAATAATAGCTTGCAGAGAAATATGAAAGTGATCAAAGCGATAATGACGCGAGAACGATCGCTGCGTATTGAGATGAGTTGCGTTTAACCATTGTTGCCAATGTCCGGGACGAGTAAGTGTATCGATAACAGGGCAGCCAAAAACATCTTCAGGCTCAGTGACACTGTAATGGTTTAAGAATTTTTCAGAAGCAATTAAACAATGTTTATCCTCTAAAAAAACAACAGATGAATACTCTTGTTGCTGAGGTTGAGGACGAATTATCAGATCATCATGACTAATCAAATGAAATCGCTCGCTATTTGCAGAGGCAATTTGGATATTTGCATTAGGATATTGAAGATAAAAATCCTCCATTCGGGGAATAAGCCATTTTAAACAAAGTGTTGTCGGAACACTGATATTTAAAATATCGTTTTTTCCGCCATTGCCATACCGAAAACCAATATCATTTAATTTATCAAAAACTTCACTTAATTCTTGCGCCAATGTCAATGCATAAGGGGTGGGTACTCGACGTAAACCTTGTTTATTAAATAAAGTGACGCCAAACCATTTTTCTATAACTTGGATATGACGACTAATTGCACCATGAGTGACACACAATGTTTGTGCGGCTTCTGTATAACTTTGACTATGGCAAGCAACTAAGAAAGCACGTAATGAAGGCAATGGAGGAAGATTTCTCATCATAATTTTCTCATTATAGTTTATGCATCATAAATAAATCGGGCTTTCTGATTAAAACTCACAATACCGTGACATTTTATCACAGGTAAAAATAAAGAAGGTAGGTATGATACAGCGTCTTTAACTTATTGAACTTAAAGGATGATAATGAGTTTTATCGCGGTTATTTTACTGGCAATATTTTCTGGTGTGATCAGTGGTGTTGTAGGTACGGGCTCTTCTATTTTATTAATCCCAGCGTTGACCTATGTTTTTGGTGCTAAAGAAGCTGTACCTATTATGGCGTTAGCTTCAGTGATGGGAAATTTATCGCGTATTTATTTATGGCGTCACAGCATTCGCTTTAAACCACTATTTTATTACCTATTACCGGGTATTCCTGCCGTGGTTCTTGGCGCTAACACATTATGGAGAATGCCGGAAAAATGGCTAAATATTGGTATGGGAATGTTCTTCATATTGATGATCCCTGTGATCCATTTATTACGCAAACATCAAATTAAAATGAAAACCTACCAAGTTATTATTGCTGGCGCGGTTATTGGCTATTTAACGGGGGTTGTATTTTCTACAGGACCATTAACTATTCCTATATTTTCTGCATATGGTCTGACATTAGGACCATTACTTGCGACGGAAGCTGCAGCTTCATTTGTTATTTATCTCACTAAAGCCTTAACTTTTAGCCAACTAGGTGCGGTTAATAGCTTTATCTTAATTAGTGGTGCATTAGTGGGAAGTGGTTTAACTGTAGGAAATTATCTAGGTAAAAAATTGGTATTAAAACTGACACTAAAACTTTTTCAATGGCTGTTAGATGCTATGCTGATTTTTGCTGGTGGCTCACTGCTTTTTAATGGCATTTATTCTTAATGAAAATGGCTGTATTAACAGCCTTTACTTTAGTTATTATCTGATAAAAAAGGTATTAATAAAGTTTGTGAAATATCAGCAAATGGCATCAATTCATTAACGGTGGCTCCCGCTCTTGCTCTCAAAGAAATTGAATGTAAAAGGGCAACTACACCCAATGCAATGGTGTGAACATCCGTTCCTTCTTTTAATTCACCTGCTTCTAACGCTTCTTGTAAGGCATCTTCAACTTGCTGAGTTTGCGCGTTAATGACTTGATTTAACATCATTCTTATTGCTGGATCTCCAACTTCAGTCACCGCTGTTGAAAGCACCATACAGCCTGTTAATCCTTCATTATCCGTATAAAAATGGATAGCTGAAGTCAGATAGCGTTTTATTCTTTCTGTCACTTTATCTTGAGCTGATTGTTTCTCAAGTTCATGCCGATAACGCGTGGAAGCAATATGATTAAAGCGCTCAATCGCTTTTTCATACAATGCCGCTTTATTGCCAAATGCAGCATAAAGACTCGGCTTATTCATTTGCGTTTCAATGACTAAGTCATCCATAGATGTTGCTGTAAATCCTTTACGCCAAAATAATGCCATTATTTTTTCAAGTGCAGCATCACTATCATAACGGCGAGGGCGACCTTTCTTTTGCATTTTGTACCATTTAGTAAGAAATATATTTACTCAGTATAAAACAAATGTCATTATTTTACTAATCAGTACAAAATAGGAAAATCAAATGAGTCATAATGAAATGCTGTATGGAAAGAATATGCCTTCAATCATTAAGCTTGTTGAAGAAGGGCGTGAGCAACAAGTCAAACCTCTTAGAGTTGGTATCTTTGTTTGTCCTGGCTTTATGCCTATGGATATTAATGGTGCTCAATCAGTATTTACTATTGCAAGTGCAGAAATTTATTTTATTTGGAAAAAGAAAGAGTTAGTTGAAGGCTATATTGGCTGGCCGACAATGCCAACTATGACTTTTGAGGAGTGCCCAGACGATCTTGATGTATTAGTGGTTGGAATGGTGCCACCAGAGATTGTTGAGGATGAACAGACATTGGCATTCTTTGCCAAAATGGGTAATAAAACTCGTTATGTCATTGGTACATGTTATGGCTCTTTAGTTTTGGGTGCTGCTGGATTATTAAAAGGTAAGAGAGCAACCAGTAATTCCAATGTCGTTCCGATGTTACCGGATATGGGGGCCATCGCAGTAGAGGGAAGTGAGGTTGTTGTTGATGGCAATATTTATACCTCAGGGCCAGCAACTGGTTCATTCGACGCTTCATTATTAGTATTAGAACAACTGTTAGGTACCCCTTTTGCTCAATTAGTTGAATTAGCAATTGAGTATGATCCTCGTCCTCCTTTTGGTACAGGTTCACCTACTTTAGCAGGGCCAGAAATGACCGCTATTTCACAAAGCTTAACCGCTAATTTAAATGCTCAATTTCATCAAGCCGCACTTAATGGACTTAAAAAACACCGCTAATTTAAGTTAATTAACGTTAGAATAAGGAAATAAATATTGATGTTTACCTAAACTGTTTTATTTCAATTTCGGAGTATTACAATGACAGAATACGAAAAAATGGTATCAGGCAATCTTTATCATGCCAGTAAAGATGATAGTTTAGAACCTCTTAGAGTAAAAGCGCGTGAAATTATTTATGATTTTAATATGACGCGTCCTTCTGACGTTGAAAAGAGAAAGGCATATTTAAAACAGCTGTTAGGAAAAACAGGCAACAATTTTACTATTGAGCCACCATTTCATTGTGACTATGGCCAATTAATTGAAATTGGTGAAGCGTTTTACGCTAATTTTAATTTAACGATATTAGATTGTGCATCTGTGAAAATTGGACACAATGTGATGTGTGCGCCCAATGTCAGCATTTTAACTGCAACTCATCCGATTGATCCTGAAATACGCAGTAGTGAACTTGAATATGCATTATCTATTACTATCGGCAATTCGGTATGGTTAGGCGCAGGATGTATTATTTTACCAGGTGTAACTATTGGGGATAACTGCGTTATTGGTGCGGGTAGTGTAGTAACAAAATCTATTCCCGCTAATTGTGTTGCCGTTGGCAATCCTTGTCGTGTGATAAGACTAATTAGTGATAAGGATAAACAAGACGCTGAAAAAAGGCTTGGCCTTTATTAATATTTAAAAAATAGGCTCAAGAAACACGATGAGCCTATTCATACAATTGCTTTTATTCTTTAATAAAGCTGAGATAGTTAAAGAGCGATTTAAAGCCAAATTTACGGTATAGCGCTAAACCATCTGCTGATGCATCTAAGAAGCAACGTTCAACGCCTTGTTCGCGGCAAAACTCTAAAACATGCTTAATTAAATGTGTCGCATAGCCATTACCTTGATAGGCAATATCTGTCCCAATATCATCAAAACGCGCTAATTTATCATGTATTGTTAACGTTAATGAAGAAACTGGCTGACCATCAACTAATAACGCGTAATGGAAGATAGCTGCGCCATTATCTAATGCTTTCTGGTGATAACGAATATACTCATTAACAATCGTATCATCACTATCATCTCCCACTGGGAACGCCGTTTTTAATGGATGAGCCCACTGTTCAAGGTTGTAATTGGTTAAAATAATATCGCAAGGATTATTTTTATAAGAAGGGAATACTGCTTCAGATAATGTTAAATACATTGCGGTTGTCATACCATCACCGGTATAACCTGCATTTTTTATTATCTCTTCAAATTCAGGTAATAATGACTCAGGCAATACTAAAATATGATTTTTTTTCTGCGAAGTAAAAAGGGTACTGGCTTGCTGGAATGAGCCTTCTGTTGCGCCTTGGCGCAAATAAATAAAGTTAAAAATGGCAGCATCCATTGGTGTCATAAAGCAGTGAGTATGATCACCAATACGAATATTATTTTCACAAATTTCTGACCAAAAGGCTTTTTCTACTATTTTAAACTCTTTATACAGTTGTGCATCCATAATGGTTCTCTAGCTGAATCGTGATACGCGATAAGGCGTTAATAGAGGTTCCGCTTTTTTGTAAATAAGTTCTTGTGCAACTAATTCACATAATAAAGGTGACAATGTCACGGCAGCATGCATAGTAACAAGATATAATCCCTGATAAGGAGATATTTCTCCAATAATTGGCATTTCATCTTTAGGCATAGGTCTTTCACCAACTGCAACCTGTTTTATTGTTAGTTTACCTGTTTGTGTAAAATTATCATAAAAAGTCGCTTGTGCATGACATGCAATACGCTCAGGGTGATGTTCATCACTATTATCAATGTAATCTTCAGCTGCAATAATCTCATTTTGAACAAAGTGGCGTAACTCCATTTCTTGTGTGGAGATGATGCAAGGTAAAAAAGGGCGTTCTGCATCTGTCGTTAGTTTGAGTAAAATACTTGGCGATGAGTATAAAGGTAAATCAATACCTTTTTCAGATAACAACGCTAAAGCACCAACACCTATAGAATAATGGTTTTGGTAAATATAATCTTTTTTATCCTCTCGCTTTTCGTGCTAATCAACTTACTAAATATGAATAAAAACACTTATTTTTCATAAAATTAATGAGTGAGACAGTTTTAATTTTAAAAGTAACATATCGTTCAAGATCACAAAAAGAACAATGAACCATAACATAAAACAAACAACAGGCAATTACATCTAAATTTAAAACATAATGCAGTTTATAATTCCATGAAAACTATATTTTTATAGATGTTAAGTTCGTATAAATTTTAATTTCAGCATCATACTATAACGCTCATTTAAACTGGTTTTTTAACCTGAAATTAAATTCAAAAAAGACTTATAAACTGCTTTTTGCGCGCAAAAGTAGAGTAACTCACTTATCTTTGGTGTATATAAAGATTATTGTTTTACAATAAAATTATTATGGATATGATAGTTCACATATTCAGCATGTTATTTTTTAAAAAAAGGCGTCGTATGTTAGAAAGTATCGGTATTTCAAATATTTGGACATACCTTTTAGGCGTTATTTTTATTACTTTAGTACCAGGTCCAAACTCGATTTTCGTCCTTACTTCCAGTGCGAAGCATGGCGTAAAAGGGGGGTATAAAGCCGCTCTTGGTGTTTTTACGGGTGATGCATTATTAATCTTTTTGGCATTTTTGGGGGTTGCTTCATTAGTCAAGACTTCACCCGTCTTCTTTATTGTCATTAAATATGCTGGTGCTCTTTACTTAACCTATTTAGGGTTGAAAACGTTATATGCAACGTTTCAAAAGAAAAAAGAGACACCGGAGCAAGTAGCTGAAGTAACGGTAAAAGCAAAAGATGGCCTTTATGTTAAGGCGTTATTTTTGAGTATGCTAAACCCAAAAATGATCATTTTTTATGTTTCTTTCTTCATTCAGTTTATCGATCCTAAATATGAAAATGCGGGTGTTCCATTCTTTGTATTAGGTGCGATTTTAGAGACATGCAGTATGCTTTATTTATCAGTTCTTATTTTTGGCGGTGTTGCTATTACTAACAAAGTAAAACATAACAAACGATTAGCATCATTATCAAATAGTTGTATAGGTGCTGTGTTCTTACTTTTTGGAGCCAAACTTGCTTTAACAGCATAAAAATATAGTTTTAGTTAAAAAGGTCACTAATAGTGACCTTTTTTGATCTCTCTAATTTACTAGAGAAAATATTTTATTATTTAATAATCACTTCTAATATTGAATTATATGTTTCTGTTTTAATAAATTTATTGATTTTTAAATCTGCTTTATCTAATAATTTAATAAACTCTTCTTCAGTACGCTCCCCTGATTCAGGAAACGCACTCACACAAAGAAGACCCATATATTTTGCAACGTCGGGAATATTTTTCTTAAAAACAATAGGTTCAATAATAAGTACTTTTGAATCTTTATTCGTCAGCAATCTCATTAATATTTTTAGGACCATCTTTTAATAAATCAGTAATTTTTAATTTAGCAACAACTCTTAACGCACCAGGTACGGTAAAACTCATTGATTTTTTCATTAAATCTAAATCTGCTGATTTGTTTTTTTAAATTCAAAGTATTATTTCTCATATTGAACCTTATAATTAAATGTAATTAACAATTAACCTAAGGAATCATTAAAACAAATAAATTATAGATGATTAATTTATTTTTATTATTTTTTTATTTAAAATAATTATTTTTAATAGACCCTATTTAATTGTTACTTTTTTATTAGAACTACATAAAGAAAAAAGCAAGAAATGGAGTGCATAACATCTCTATTTTCACGTTATACTAATTCTAATGTTTCCAGTTTATCTGAGTGAATTTATGTACTTCCAGTATGGTGAAAAAGAGATAAAGACCTTAAAGCAACGTGATAAACGTTTAGCTGCACTCATTGAAAGAATGGGTAACATTAAGCGTCCTCTTACTCCTGATTTATTTACAGCATTAGTTAAAAATATTATAGAGCAACAAATTTCGGTTTCTGCTGCTATAACCGTTAATCAGCGGTTGCTCAAATTATGTGATGGTATTTACACGCCTGAACGCATTGCAAAACTATCGGAGCAAGAGATACAACAGTGTGGCATGACAATGCGTAAAGCCGGTTATATTATCGGTATTGCTGAAGCCGTCATTTCAGGAAAATTAAATTTAAATAAAATCCCTGACATGACAGATAAAGAGGTTATTGATACTTTAATTCAATTAAAAGGTATTGGGGTTTGGACTGCCGAAATGTTATTAATTTCCTCACTTAATCGCCCAGATATTTTAAGTTGGGGAGATTTAGCTATTCAACGTGGGATCATGCGTCTTTATCGTCATAAAACATTAGATAAAACACGCTTCGAACGTTACCGAAAACGTTATTCACCTTATGGTTCTACCGCGTCTCTTTATCTATGGGCATTATCTAAAGAGATAGCGTAATTAAGCAATAAACGGAGTTTTTTGTTCATTATGTTTTTCAATAATAGCCATAATCCCGCATTCAAAGGACTACCATAATGGAAAATAAACATAATCAACTTATTGAGCAAGCTTGCCGTTTTATTGAAAAAAACAACGGTGATGTGTCGCTTACCTGCATTGCAGAGCATGTTATGGCAAGCCCGTACCATTTTCATCGCTTATTTAAATCAACGATGGGGATCACGCCAAAAGATTATGCTAATGCTTATCGCCAAAAATTAATAAAAAAAGCATTAGTACAAGATGGAAGTATTACAGATGCGATTTATCAATCAGGCTTCAATGCCAATAGCCGTTTCTATGAGAATGCAACAGCAATATTAGGAATGACGCCAACAAATTGGCGTACAGGTGGTAAGAATATTGCTATCTTTTTTGCTATTGCTCAGTGCTCTTTGGGCAGTATTCTGGTGGCGCAAAGTGAAAAGGGGATTTGCGCCATTATGTTAGGAGATGATGCCGCGCTGTTATTAGAAGACTTGCAAAAACAATTCCCTCTGGCTGAATTAATTGGCGCAAATGAAGAATTTGAGCAAGTTATAGCACAAGTCATCGGTTTTATTGAATTACCTAAACAACCCTTATCTTTACCTCTTGATATCCAAGGTACTGTATTTCAACAAAAAGTTTGGCGAGCATTATTAGATATTCCTTTTGGTAGCACAATAACTTACCAAGAAGTAGCAGACAAAATTGGAGCACCTAAGGCATATCGCGCAGTCGCTAATGCCTGTGCAGCTAATAAACTTGCAGTTGCTATTCCATGCCATCGTGTTATTCGACAAAATGGTGAATTATCAGGTTATCGTTGGGGGATTGAGCGTAAGGCTAAGTTGCTTCAGACGGAGGCATTAAATAATTCACCAACGGACAAAAAAGAATAAAAAGTAGTTATTGCATGATAAGATAATCAGCAAATTATTAATAAATTTATGAGTCAATATTATGTCGGCAGTACCAACAGAAATTACTTTTTTTGAACGTTTAATTCCTTCCATTCTTGAAGAAAAAAAAGTGATTACTATCCGAGATGAAAGTGAAAGTGATTACAAACCGGGAAGCATTGTTGAATTATTTGCTAATGAACATCGTACTCATTATGGAAAATTGAAAATCATTGCGGTATCGCCATTACGTTATGATGATATCAATGAGTATCATGCACAACAAGAAGGTATGACACTTCCAGTTCTGAAAGCGCTTATCAAAGATATTTATCCGACAACACAATCTTTATATCTGATTGAATATCAGTTGGTAAAATAAGAACAGATAAAAAAGGATCACATTGTGATCCTTTTGCTTAAACAAAATCTTATCTATCTTAAATTAACTTAAGTAATTGCTTTAGTCGGTTAATTTCTAATTTCCATTGCACCTGCAAAGCAGGTTTTTGGTGATTAGTTTTACGCGCTAAATCAGCCTCTAATTTCTCTTCTAGCTCAATTAACTTAAAGAGTTTTTCATCATCATCATGATGTGAAATCAATGGAGCTGATGGGATATCCTGCAAATTATTAAGTTTATCCATTAGCAAAGTTTCAGGCATTTCTTCTTCTGAAATAAGCTGATAAATGGCTTCAATATTATGATGTTCTGTTAAAACACCGTTATGAATATACCAAAAACGATTACAGCTATTTTCAATCAACTCCCTATCATGGCTAACTAGTAGAACACCACCAGGAAATTGACTAATTTGCTCAGCTAATGCCTTTTTACCTTCCATATCAATATGGTTTGTGGGTTCATCCAACATTAATAAAGAATAGTTTGCTAAACTCAAACCAACGAATAATAAACGCGCTCGTTCACCACCGCTTAAAGTACTCACTTTCTGCCCATGACGCGTATAAACAAAGCCAGCACTAATAAGTGCCATTTTTCTCTGTTCATCCGTTAATGGTGCAAACGGTTTTAATGCATCAGAAAGGGTATCATTATCAATTAATTGCGCAATTTTTTGATCGTAATAACCCAATTCAACTCGGGGGTGTAGCTTTATTTCATTTTGTTCACTTATTTCAGCTAAACTTAGTGACCAAATCATCTTTAATAATGATGATTTGCCTGTTCCATTGGCACCAATTATTGCTACTCGATCACCACTTTTTATACGCTGATTTTCAACAGTGTATAAAATAGGTGCATTTTCAGCAGGAATAACAGCGAGTTGATTTAATTCACAGAGCCTATCAGCCCGTAATGCCGTACCGGAAAACTGCAATACCCATTGATTTCCAGCCGTCACTTCAGTTTGTTCATCTTTTAAACGAACAATATGTTTTTCCATCTGTTTGGCTTTACGAGATAAATTTTCGTTATCATAAACGTGCCCCCATATTGCGAGTTGCTTCGCACTTTGGGCTATTCTATCTATCTCTTTTTGTTGCGCATCATGACGATGCTGTGCACTGATATCTTGCTCTTCTTGTGCAACTCGAGCTTGAGAGCAGGGTAACCGAAAGATAGATAGCGATTTATCACGAATGATCCATGTACAATTCGTCACGTTGTCTAATAACGTATTATCATGTGAAACCAGAATGAAGCTACCACGCCACTGTTTTAAAAATGTTTCCAACCATAAAATAGTGGGTAAATCGAGATGGTTACTTGGTTCATCAAGCAATAATAAATCAGGCTCAATAATTAACGCTCTCGCTAATAATAAACGAGTGTGTTGACCACCACTTAGTTGCGAAACGAGTAGATCTTTTTCGTGAAGTTTAAATCCCATTTCACTTAGCAATAATTCAGCTCGCCAACCTTCAGATAATCTGTATTCTTCTGATAATTTATGAAGTACAGCATCCATTAAAGTCATTGACTGTAATTCAGCGGGTAAGTGCTGTTCTATATATGCCATAACCGTTTGATTAGCGACAGAAATAGCACCTGAACTTGGTGATAATTGATATGAAAGTAATTTTAATAAAGTACTTTTCCCACAACCGTTATAACCAATTAGACCAATCTTCTCACCTTTAATCAGTGCTAAAGAAATATCGTTTAATAATAAACCGTGATTATTATGGAAAGACAGATTTTGTGTAGATAATAATGTGCTCATAGCTTACTCATTTTTTAGGCATAATGATGCCTTGGGTAATATCAAGCGATAACCCTGTAAGCTGAGGAGAGGTAATAGTTAACGTCGCTCAGGCAGGTTAACGCAGTAAAATACTGTGAGAGCCTGAGCTGTGGCGATTACCAAAGAAGTGTGAGTATTCAATAAGATCACACAAAAGCATAATTAGCCTCCTTCTCTAAGTTTAAAAGTTAATCGGTAATGTAATTCTATCAAGATAAATTTCCGATATGCAATCCTGTAAGAAAAACAAAAGGTGTCATTTTGTGTGAAAGCCCGCCATTTAAGCGGACTTAAAATAATTATGAACAAATAGAGAATACATTTTATTTGTCATAAATCTATAAGACTTCTCTATTGTGCCGAAACAGGTAAATGCTTCCGCAGTTTAATTGCTGTCAACAACACTCCCGTTGCAACAGTAATACCAACAATATTAGTGAGTTGCCAACCTATTAAATAGAAAGCAACACCACCAGTAATACTTCCTAATGCTCCCAAAAAGAAAATCAAAAAGTCATTTGTACCTTGTACTTTTGCTCTCTCGTGAGATAGATATGTTTTAGATAGCAAATGTGTAGAACTAATTAAATTCAAATTCCATGAAATACCAATTAAAACAAAGCTAATAAGGTAATGATAAAAACTGTTACCTTGTAAGTTGATACTTAACGCAATAATTAATAATAATATTGCAGTGAAAAAGAATATTTTAATCCCAAATCGATGAATAAGTTGTCCAGTAATAAAAGAGGGTGCGAACATACCCAAAATATGGCATTGGAACACAAAAGCAATTGTGGCAAATTCAAAACCATTTTGCTTCATAGAAAGTGGAATGGCACCAACCATATACACAACAACTCCATAGCCTAATGCGCTAACAATAGTTACTAAAAACAATAATGGTTGGCTATATAATTGATGATAACTTCTTGGTTTTTCATCAAATTCAGTTTTTGTTTTTATGCTCTTTTTTAGTGGGATTTTTAACAATAATCCAAATGCTAAAATATAAATGACGCTCAGAGCTGAAAATGGCCCAATAAACGGATAATCTGTAAAAAGTTGTCGTGTTGCAACGGCTAAAGTTGGCCCAATAATAGCCGCAACAATACCGCCACTCATGACCAAGCCAATAGCTTTTGCATGCATATTAATGGGTGTTTCTTCAAGCACAGCAAAACGATATTGTTGTGCTGTACCAATAGCGATTCCCGTAAAATAAGTACCGAAAGAAAAAAGCACTAAATTCTGATAATAGATACCTACAATAGATAATAATGCTCCAATTAACCCTCCGATATTACCAATAATAAAACCAGCTTTACGTGAGTATTTCATCATAAAGTGAGCCATTGGAATGGTTGCTGAAATTATTCCAATATATTGGCTTAATAAGGGAACCGTTGAATAAATAGGATCTTTGGCTAATTGTTCACCGACAAGAACAGCAACAGAAAGTACTAATGCATTTCCCGTTGTGAAAAGAGCCAAAGAAAATGCCAGCCACCATACTGATTTAGGCATAGAGATCTCCACTGATGCGATAACTAGATTTAAGAGATACGCATCTTACAACTTGAAGTTAACTTCAAGTCAATAGAGGAATAAATATACTGCAACTGACTAATATTTAATAAAATGTGATAGGAAGGAAATGATTATTCTTTTTTACTCATTCTCTTTTTCAGGCTTAAGGCTAAGATCTTTTGAAAGCGACTGCACTGAAAATGATTCTCTTCGGGACATACTTGAATATGTTCTAACCCCTTTTTAAGACGTTTAAGTTCATTGATTTTATTATCAATCTCTTCAATCTTTAGGTGAACAATATTTCTATCTATTGTTGGTATTCTTTGGTTGATGCTAAGTTGGGCTATCTCATCTAAAGAAAAATGGGCTTGTTGTGCTAAAGAAATTAACGCTAAACGACTCAGAACATCACGATGATATACACGCTTAATTCCTTTGCGTCCTATCGAATTAATAAGTCCTTTTTTCTCATAATAACGGATTGCTGAAGAGGCAATACCCGTTGCTTTTACAACCTCAGTAATATCCATTTCAATCGGTTGTTTTACATCAACCATGGTGTCTACCTTATGCCAATAGAATTGTTATCGTTATTGAGTCGTTATATCTTGAAATAGTGACGTTTTAACACTCTAAATCATAGAATTTCATCATTTTATCGTAATTTTTCGCAGATAAGAACTATCTACCTACATTGGGGGTTTTTATCATGATATATTGCTACCTATTCGCTATAGCTGTCCTATAAAAGGTTAGAAAATGAGTAAATTAAGAGTCGCTATTATTTTTGGTGGTAAATCCACAGAACATCAAGTTTCATTACAGTCAGCAAAAAATATTATTAATGAATTAGATCGAACGAAATTCGACCTTTGCTTAATCGGTATTAATGAACAAGGTCAGTGGCATGAATATTCAGAAACTGACTATTTACTAAATAGCGATAATCCTAAAACCATTTCATTAAGTAAACCTTTAAGAGCAGTTGCTATTATTCCTGGTAGTGTAAAAGGCCAATTTATTTCACTTGAAGATGGTCAAGCATTACCTCAAATCGATGTTGTATTCCCAATTGTTCATGGTGCGTACGGGGAAGATGGTACACTCCAAGGCTTATTACATATGATTGATATGCCTTATGTAGGGCCAAATATCATGAGTTCGGCAGCTTGTATGGACAAAGATATTACTAAACGTCTGCTTGATGGTGCAGGATTAGCTATTGCTCCATTTATTACTATTATGGCGCATCAAGTTAATGACATTCCTTACAACGAAATGGTTCGTCAATTAGGACTTCCTTTATTTATTAAGCCAGCGAACTTAGGTTCTTCTGTAGGAATTAGCAAAGTTAATAATGAAGAAGAGTTTAACGCGGCATTAAAAATGGCCTTTGAATACGATCTTAAAGTGATTGTTGAAAGTGCAATTGTGGGTCGTGAAATAGAGTGCGCTGTTTTAGGTAATGAAGCTCCCGAAGTTAGCCCTTGTGGCGAAATCGTATTAAACGATGCTTTCTATGCTTATAACACAAAATATATTGATGAAGATGGTGCTAAAGTCGTTGTTCCGGCAATAATGGATGAAAATACGAGTTCGCATATTCGTCAAGTTGCTTTAAAAGCATACCGTGTTCTTAATTGCTTAGGTATGGCTCGTGTTGATGTGTTCTTAACACAAGATAATCGTGTTGTGATTAATGAAATAAATACACTACCTGGTTTTACTAATATCAGCATGTATCCAAAATTATGGCAAAGTGCAGGTTTAGGCTATCAATCATTAATTACTAAATTAATTGAGTTAGCACTAGATCACCATAGAAAGACGGCAGTTTTAAAAACAAAGTGTGAGCTTTAATTCATATATAAAAAGTGAGAGCCTGATGAAAATTACACACCTTGACCATCTGGTATTAACTGTTGCTGATATTCAGATAACCTGTGATTTTTATCACCATGTATTAGGCTTTAACGTTATTACGTTTAAAGAAGGGCGCAAAGCTCTCACTTTTGGTTCTCAAAAAATAAATCTTCATCAAGTGGGAAAAGAGTTTCTTCCCAAAGCGGCAAAACCAACCGCAGGTTCGGCTGATTTATGTTTTCTAACACAAACACCATTATTAGAGATTATTGAGCATTTAAATCAACAGGGTGTAAAAATAGAAGAAGGGCCCGTTCCTAGAACGGGTGCAACTGGCGCAATTATGTCGGTTTATTTTCGTGATCCTGATAATAACTTGCTCGAAGTTGCCAATTTAATTGAAGAGTAAAACACGCTAAATATGATTGTTTAGCGTGTTTTTAGTTTTAAATGTTTGGTTTTAATTAGGCATATTTTCTTGAACCAGCAACACAAAAAATAACGCCAACAGTTACTAACAACATCAATAAATTGACTGATTCATGAAGTAATATAGCAGCTAAACCTAATCCAAAGAAAGGTTGTAATAATTGAAGTTGTCCTACTGCTGCGATCCCACCTTGTGATAATCCTTTGTACCAAAATATAAAACCAATCAACATACTAAAAAGCGAAACATAACCTAAGCCCACCCATGCTGATACACTAATTGTCACAAGCTTTTCAGGCATAAGAATAAAGCTAAAAATAAGCATTGGAGGTAAAGATACAATCAATGCCCAACATATAACCTGCCAACCACCTAATGCTTTCGTTAAAGTCGCACCTTCAGCATAACCTAAACCACAAACAATCACTGATGCTATCATTAATAAATCAGCACTGATTGATGATGCTCCATCTTGAGAAATGGCATACCCCATCACCAATAAACTCCCAATAATAGAAAAAAGCCAGAAAATAGGGCGTGGCTTTTCACCACCACGTATTACTGCAAAAATTGCCGTAGATAACGGTAATAAAGCTAAAAAAACAAGAGAGTGTGCAGAAGTTATTTCTTGTAGTGCAATAGCCGTTAATAATGGAAAACCAACGACAACACCTAATGAAACAACTGTTAATGAAATCCACTGTTTAAACGTAGGTAATTTTTCTTTATATAACAGTAGCATTGCTAAAGATAATAATCCTGCAATTGTTGCTCTCGCTGCGGTTAAAAATAAAGGTTCAAAACCTAATACAGCCGCTTTTGTTGCAGGTAAAGATCCACTAAAAATCAACATACCAATAAATCCATTTACCCAGCCATTTGTCCGCTCTTTTTGATTAATTTGCTGCATACAATTTTCCATTTTTATTATGATAAATTTTAATAAAAAACAATTAATTACAATTTATGTAATAGCAACAGATATATAAAAATCTATTTATATAAAACTTGTATCTACGATGTAACTTGCTGAACTCCATCTTATGGAACACAATTATGACAATCAAATAATTGTCATGGATACAATTTCTATGGTTCAGCCCCGTTATAAATCTTTAGTTGATAAATTGGCGAACGAGATCCGTATAGGAAGATTACTACCAGGCACACGTTTGCCAACACATCGGCATTTAGCCGCAGAGCATAAAATGTCTCTTGCAACGGCAAGTCGTGTATACGCTGAGTTAGAAAGTATGGGGTTGATCATTGGTGAAACAGGAAGAGGAACTTTTGTAAGAGAATTGTCGCTTCCAATAAATCATGGAATAGAAAATCCTACAGCAGCAGATATGTTGGATCTTAATTTCAATTATCCCTCATTGCCTATTCAAGCTGAGCTATTACGTACTGAGCTAAAAAGATTGGCGACATCAGGTGAAATTGAATCATTACTTCGCTATCAGCCACATAGTGGAAAATTACACGATAAAACAGTGATTTCTCAATATCTTAAGAATAAAGAAATCACGGTTGAACCTGAAAATATTATTATTACTAACGGTGCACAACAAGGCATTGCAATTACATTATTAAGTGCTTTAAAACCGGGAGATGTTGTCGCGGTAGATGCATTAAGTTATCCCGGATTTAAATTAGCAGCACTCGCTCATCACTTGGAAATATTACCCATTCCCATAACACCATCAGGAACAGATTTAGGTAAGCTGGAAGAACTATGTAAAAAAAGGGCAATACGTGCACTTTATTGTATTCCTACACTACATAACCCAATGGGATGGGTACTAACATTAAAACAGCGACAACAATTAATTACTTTGGCGAGAAAATACCATTTCATGATAATTGAAGACGCGACTTATGCGTTTTTAGTTAAAAAAGCACCGCCTGCAATTGTTACCTTGGCGCCAGATATTACATTTTATATTTCAGGATTTTCTAAGAATATAGCTTCTGGATTAAGAGTTGGTTTTATTGTTGCTCCTACAAACACTATTTCATCGTTAGAGCGATCAATGAGAGTAACGACATGGAATACACCTGCTCTTATGACTTCCATTGTATGCCAATGGGTGAAAGAGGGAGTGGTTGATAAATTAGAATTATTATTACGTAAAGATGCACAGCAGCGACAAAAAATAGTGAGTGAAATATTTGAAGGACTTACTTATATTCATCATCCGACCTCCTATTTTTTATGGATCCCCTTACCTGAAGAAGTTAGAGCCGATAAAATTGTTGCTTCATTACATCAATTTCAAATATCTGTTGCTACTGCTGAGCCTTATGCCACAACAACCAATATTCCTCATGCAATTCGTATTGCATTAGCTTCGATTGATATTAATTTATTGCGTAATGCATTAAGAAAAATTAGAGAGATTATTGAGTATCAAGTTGATTTATAATT
Organism: Proteus terrae; assembly: GCF_003144325.1. Taxonomy (GTDB): domain Bacteria; phylum Pseudomonadota; class Gammaproteobacteria; order Enterobacterales; family Enterobacteriaceae; genus Proteus; species Proteus terrae. Next base: position 14,350 of record NZ_PENS01000011.1, on the reverse strand, counting down.
AAATTATTAAAATTCTTACACTTTAACGCCTAAAGAGCGGTTTTTATTTAGGTGTTATCTACATTTTATCTTAAACTTGTATTGCCACTTTCACATTTAAAATCAACATAATCAGAAAGTATTGTTGCATCTTCAGTGATCCACGCTGTTAAGTAATTTAAAGCATCAGAGGAATAGCTATCTCGTCCCTGATAAATAAAAAGCATCTGTTTCCACCAAGGCCATTGATTCTCTAATTGATAATTAAAAAACGGTGCTTTTAATAAGCCATGTGAGGCATTAGGGAATAGGGCAACTGTTTTATCTACATGATTTCCTAATAGGGTTTTATATAAACATGCATTTTTTGATGCATCGACATTCAGATCTAACTCACCAAACATAGCCAGTACTCGTCCATTCATATGAGGTAAATCTTTAGATGAATCGTTTAAATAGTTTTGAATAACAAAATAGAAGCGATCATCAGACATATCTCCCTGAGCTGAAATATCATTGCTACCATTAATGCCAAATACACGATCATTTTGTTGCAGTTGCTCTGAGACTCTTCGAGTAATTTCCTTATCATCAACATTGTCGGCTTTTAAACGGACTTGATGATAATAAGCACCTTGAGCTCGCCAGTTTACAGCCCCACCAATAATGACGGAAAAATCAGGTTTAGATTGCGTCGCGGCAATAGGGATAACCCATCCAGCCTGTGAAAATCCCAAATAACCAACTTTAATATCAGTATGGGTAAATTTCTTTTGAATAAGCTGTAAGGCTATTCGCGCTTCATCTGCTCTATCTTGCATAGATTGAAGCAACCAATTTCCTTGGCTTTCGCCCACACCAGCTTTATCCCATGTATACACACCAATACCTGCATCCAGCAAACTATTAATTAATGGTAAATATCCACTATTAGAAAAGCGATCTTGAGTGCCATCACCATGAACAAAAATAGCAACTGCTTTTATGTTGTTCTGATCCGGTAAAATTAATGTTCCAGATAAAGTATCCGTTTTAGAAGCAAAACTAATCGGTGTTATCACTGAAGCATGATCATCCAATTCAAAATCAGAATACTGACCACCACTAATGATAATCACAAAAATAAGAGTGATAAGCCCTGAATAAAGCCAAATTGATTTGAAACATTTTTTCATAGCTTGAAAAATCCACGATGGGTATAGACCCGTAAGTATTATAAATAAATCATTTATGACCATATTTATATAATATGCATTAATTAGACTGATTAGTCTAATTAATTGAATTAGTTTTATTAAAATCTCCTTAAATAAGAACTAGTAAGAGGAGTTTCTTATTAAAGTGAAATTTATTAGATATTTTTAATAAAAATGTTTCAGTACGAAAAAAATAATAGAAAATGACCACTATTTTACTTAATTTTTTATAAATGACATTTTTTGTTAAAGAAAAAGGATATTGAGTTATCATTTTTTTAAATTTGTATTAAATAAGTATTTTCTCTAAACAAAATATCAGTATAATTACTAAAGGTTAAACATTGAAATTTAAATTTGACTATCTAAAATAGAGCGATTTTGCGTTGTTTTCACGTAATTGTCATATAAGAAATATTGCTAAACTAATAAAGAACTTACTTTGTTTTTATCTTTTAAACTAATTAGTAAAGGAATTAAGTAAATATCTTTAGCGATATTTTTAATCAAAAAATGGACGGTATGATGAAAAAAATTATCCTATTCGGTGCAATATCTGGCGGTATACTATTTTGGTCTATACATTTACAAGCAGATAATTTCGATTGTCGGAATGCAGCGACTCAGACTGAAATTAACCAATGTGTATATCAAGATTTTCAGCAAAAAGATGAAGAACTTAACCATATTTATCAACAATATTATGCCAAATTAGAAGGTAGTCGAAAGGATCAACTTAAACAAGCCCAGTTGGTTTGGATTAATTTTAGAGACCTCTCTTGTCAATATGAAGCTGACTATTATCAAGGCGGTAGTTTAGCCCCTATGGTATATAGCAGTTGTTTAAAAGATAAAACAAATGAAAGAATTAGCGATCTTAAAAATTACATTGCTCTATATTAAATCGAAACATTAAATCTAAAAAATATAAATATTAAAGATATATTCTTTTTATAATAGTCAAATAAGTATAATGCTTAGCATGAAAATAATTTATAAATGATACAATTGTAAATTTTGTATTATTTTGAAACATAAAATGCCTTGACTAATCACTGCTACAAAGTAGTCTGATGCACAAGTAATAAGTAAAAAAAGAAGTGAATACAATGAATAAGATATTAAAACTTGGGCTAGGATTACTTTTCTTATCGCTACCATTTGCTTCAACATCAGCAGATATTAAACTTGAATATGGAGTAAATCTTATCGATTTTAATGGTGATGGTGTTCCTGATGTCGTTGTTAAGTCTAAACGGCCATTAAATGATTCAACATCTGTTGATATGGCAACTGTTTATATCAAAGGAAGCGATCAAAAAGTTTATATTGTTCCGTCCATATATGCTAATGCTTTGAGTCTTTACAACAATAAGATTAAAGGTACAGATATCACTATCTCTGATTTCAAATTCATTGAGAAAAAAGACCACGTTGTTTTGTTAAGTGCGGAAAAAGTAGGAAACAACTTACAAAAAACCACTCCAATCCGTTTCTCTAGCTATTCTATTTTAGAAAATAAAAAAGGTGATGAAATTCAGTTTAAATGGCAATTTAATAGCTATTGTGTAACTGAATTATCCTATCTTAGCGTAGAAGATGCGTATTCTGATAATTGCATAAACAAAATTATTAATGAATAAATCTACAATTAAATAGCAAACACATCATATTATGATGTGTTTCTTTTTTATTTTATAAAACAATGCATTGTGAAAATATAAACAATATTCCTTTCTTTATATGCATTGGGTACTTGTATCATTTCTTGTTCCTTGTTATTAATCTATTGTTAGGATATTTCTTAATCAAAATGATTTTTATGGCGCTGTTTTATCAAGATCTGTTTAAGAGGGAGATATGAAGGAAATTATTACAGGTTTACTTCTAGCCTCAATATCACTATTTACTGTATCTTGCTCACAAGAAGATACACATAGAGTAAAAGTGGCAATTAATACAGGGCCTGATCAAGTGATTTGGGATGAAGTTATTCGTTTAGCGAAATTAACTGAAGGATTAGATGTTGAGATTGTTGCTTTCAATGATTATGTTCAACCTAATAAGGCATTGAACGATAAAGAAGTTGATGCAAATGCGTTTCAATCCATTCCTTATCTTCAAGCTCAAATGAAAGAGCATGGCTACCAATTTCATATTGCCAGTAAAACGTATATCTTTCCTTTAGCCGCATACTCTAAAAAAATTAGCGATATAAATGAATTAAAGCCTGGTGATGTCGTTGCAATTTCAAGTGAAGTTAGCATGAAAGGGCGAGCACTTTTATTACTAGCAGAAAATCATCTCATTACTCTTAACGATAATGTTGGTTTCACAGCAACAGTGGACGATATTATCTATAACCCAAAAGAAATTACTTTTGTTGAAGTTGACACACCTAAGCTTACCGAAGCATTGAATGATCCAAGTGTCACAATGGCTATAATCAACAATAATTTTTCATCCCAAGTTGGGCTAATTGCGACTCGTGATGGATTGATCTTAGAAAATAAAAATTCACCTTATGCTAATGTTATTGTTACGCGTGAAGATAACAAAAATGATGAAAATATAAAAAAACTGGTTTCAGTTCTGCATTCAAGACAAATCGAGTTAAAATTCAAAGAAATGTATAAAGGTGATGCTGTAAGAGCTTGGTAACATCCTTTAACTTAAAGGTAAAAAGAGGTGTTCATTCTTTTTATCTTTAAGTTTTTCCTACTTTTTCCTTCTTTTTTAACTAGAATAATCAACTTTTATTTAGTTAAATCACCTTGATTAAACACCACTGAATGGATAGAACCTTTTATTTAAAGTTATCTTTATGTTAGAGCTCGTTATTTTTATATAACTATTGGTTTTTATTCTATATAAAACATTCTAACAACATGAATTTTTTTCAGTATGATAAAGATCCTTCATTAAACATAAGAAATAAAAAAATGACTGACTCTCAACTGAAAAAACAATATATCGGCGAACATAAATTATCACCAGAAACATTAATGATGAGCTATGGCTTTGATCCATTACTCTCTGAAGGATCAGTTAAACCACCTGTGTTTTTAATATCTACCTTTATTTTTAAAAGCGCTGAAGAGGGTAAAGCTTTTTTTGATACCGTAAGTGGTAGAAAACCTTTACCTGAAGGTGAAAAAGCAGGTTTGGTTTATTCTCGCTTTAATCAACCTAATAGTGAGATTGTTGAAGACAGGTTGGCCGTTTATGAAAATACACAATCTTGTGTATTATTTTCATCAGGAATGTCTGCAATTACCACAACATTAATGGCATTAACGCAACCTGATGATGTTATTTTACACTCACAGCCACTTTATGGCGGAACTGAGACATTAATTGCCAAAACACTGGCTAAATTTGGTATTCAAGCCACACCATTTACTGATGGACTTAACCATTCACTTATTCAAGAACAAGCTAATGTAGCCAGTCAAAAAGGGCGTGTCTCCGTTATTTTTGCAGAAACTCCTGCAAACCCAACTAATTCCTTAGTAGATATTGAAGCATTAAAAAATGTTGCTGATCAATTAGAAAAAACGCAAGGCTATCGTCCTATCATCGTTTGTGATAACACATTACTAGGCCCTGTATATCAGCATCCAATAGAACAAGGCGCTGATATTTCAGTTTACTCTTTAACTAAATATGTTGGTGGTCATTCAGATTTAGTTGCTGGTGCGGCTATGGGCTCTCGTGAACTGATTAATCAAATCAGATTACTAAGAGGCGCAATAGGAACACAACTTGATCCACATTCTTGCTGGATGCTAGGCCGTTCTTTAGAAACGTTACAAATTAGAATGGAAAAAGCCAATCAGAATGCGTTATTAGTTGCAGAATTTCTGCGTGGCCATGAAAAAGTAAAAGCAATTCATTATTTACCTTTTGCTGATAAAAATTCTGTTGAAGCTCAGGTTTTTGCCAAACAATGCACTGGTGCAGGATCAACGTTCTCTTTTGATATTGTGGGCGGAGAAAGTGAAGCGTTCCGTTTTCTTAATGCAATGAAAATTTTTAAACTTGCAGTAAGTCTAGGGGGAACAGAATCTCTAGCTTGTCATCCGGGTTCAACAACACATTCGGGTGTACCAATGACATTAAGACATAGCATTGGTATTCAAGACACTACAATTCGTTTATCGATTGGTATAGAAAATCCACAAGACTTAATTGCTGATTTATCGCAAGCATTAGCAAGTGCTTAATTAAATAGCTGTGTTAATATTAAAAAACACCAGATAATGTGAATTTCACAGTCTGGTGTTTTTGTTTTAATCGGTCTGTTTTTGGATCTCAACCCATTCATCTTTAGTTAAGCGACAAATATTTTCAACTTTCACTTCATCTAAAAATTCTGCGTATTGCTCTTCAATAACATGATGAAATTTAAATCCGCATTTCTCTTGTGCTTTTTGTGACTTCTCATTATCAGCGAAGTAACCACACCATAAATTATCCAATTTCAGTGTTTCAAAGCTATGCCGACTAATTTCTTTTACAGCTTCAGGTATTAAACCTTTGCCCCAAAATGGAACTCCAATCCAATAAGAGACTTCAGCATCATTATCTCCAATTGGAAAATTACTCTCATTTGCGGAAGATAATCCGACCAAGCCGACAGCTTGGTCATCATTAAGTAACGTAACGGCATAAACTTCGTCACGCATAAATATAGTGCGAATAATTTCGGCACTTTCTTCAACACTTTTATGTACTGGCCAACCTGCAATTGGGCCAACACGCTCATCTTTTGCATATTGATACAAACTTGACGCATCAGAAAGTTTCCAAGGGCGCAATACAAGTCTTTCCGTTTTTAATGTTTTCATTTCAATGACTTCTCTTAATTTTTAAATATTCTGCAATTTATCTTACGTCTTTAAGATGTGTGTATTCTAAAGAAAAGAAATAAAGAACCGAATGTCATAAAAGAGGCAAAATCGGTACTTTTGACAACTAAATAAAAGGAAATACTTGTTATTAAGTTCAATATCGTCAAATATAAAAACAGCAAATGGGCTAGATAAAATTAAAAGAGGGTAATTGATTTATGTTGAGTCAAGTGTTGTCACAACTTAATGAATCATCACAACATGTCATAATAGGTGAAAGTGATATGACGAATGAAATTGGTTATCCTCTACCACTATCTTATATTGTGGTTATGATTTGTTTAGAAGGCAGGGCAATAATCAATATAGGCTTTCAAAAGCAAGCAATCAAAGCGAATGATATTCTTATATTAGGCGATGATATGATGACAATTTTGAGTCAAAAATCAGCAAACTTTCGCTTATTTTATTGCTTTCTTGATAAATCTTTTGCCTCAGAAATTGCTTATTCTCTTTCTAATACTTTATTTGCTTTTCTCCATGAAAATCCTGTCTGCCATCCACCCAAAGAGCAATATGAAGCCTTAAACAGATGGACTCAACAACTAAAATATATAGATAACCATTATTCTGAACACAGAAAATTGATGTTAAAAAATCACTTACAAAATCTCTTTTTTGCTATTACTGAATTAATACCTGCTCATTTTTCTATTGCTAAAAAAGAATTCAGCCGTAAAGAAAAGCTTTGCTGGCAATTTTGGGAATTGATTGGAAAACACTGTTTAGAGCATAGAGAGGTGGCTTTTTATGCAAATAAGCTTAATATTACACCGTTTTATTTATCACAAATAACAAAGCAATTTTTTAATGATGCACCTAAGGCCTTGATTAACCGTCAAGTTACTCTTGAAATAAAAGCATTATTAATGCACACTTCGCTTTCGGTAAATGAGTTATCAATAAAACTTCATTTTGATGATCCCTCTTATTTATGCCGATACTTTAAAAGAGAAACAGGTAAATCTTTATCTAGTTACCGTAAACAACATCAACGACAATAAGACAGATGATATTGTGCTTATCGTTTAATTTTTAACTAAAGGAGGAAATTATTTTGAAAAAATATCACTATACAGACCGAGGGAAAATATTTTCTTAAGGTTGATAATTCTATTATTTATTAAGAAATTACTATGATTTATTTTACTTCTGATACACATTTTTGCCATTCAAATATCCTCAATCTTTGTGATCGTCCATTCAATAGTATTAGCCATATGAATGACACACTAATTCATAATTGGAATGCTTACGTCTCTGATAATGACGAAATCTATATTTTAGGTGATTTTCTTTATCGAGGTACAGGGCGAGATGCTAATCAAATCTTGCGCCGATTAAAAGGTAAAAAGTACCTTATCCGCGGAAACCACGACAAGTTTCTAGACGATTCGGAATTTGATGTATCTGCATTTGAATGGGTAAAAGATTATTTTGAGTTGGATTATAAAAAAAGAAAAATTGTTATGTTCCATTACCCTATATTGGAATGGGCTGGTTTTTTCCGTGATTCTATTCATTTATATGGTCATGTCCATAATTCACAAAAAGATCCCACTCAACGTAAACGTTTAGATGTTTTAGGAAAAAGTGCAATTAATGTCGGTGTCGATGTGAATGACTTTTTCCCCATTAGCATTGAAACCATACTAAGAAGAACATCTAAATAACCTTATTATTAGCAGTCGTGGTTTACTCGCAAACGAATTCCATAAAAAAGACATCCATCGGGATGTCTTTTGGGTTTATGCTAATTAACCGCCAAAATTACAGTGCAATAGCTCTTTTTTGACTTACATTCATTCCTTGGATCATACAAAACCAAGCAAGACCACAAATCGCCATTAAAATCACAAATAAAGAAATAGGAGGGAATGAAGTCAAAATAAAACCACTAGCTAATGGATTAAGTGCGGCACCTAACCAACCTAATGACTGAGCCGAAAAATAACTTGCTTTCATTCCTAACGGCGCAATGTTATCAATCATCATATACTCACCAGGTGCATAAATTAATTCACCCAAGGTAAATACACCGATAGCTAATGCCCAAAAGATTAAATTATTGCCTGCAAACATAAAACCAAGTAAGCCCATCATAAAAAATAGCGTACCAAGCGTCATTAATTTACGTAGCCTTTCGGCTGTAACATGTTTACCGACAATATATTGTAGAGAGACGACAATGGCGGCGTTTACAGGTAATACAACCGCAATAACAGACTCTGCCAATTTTGCATCGTAGACCACTAAAATATATTGCGAAATACATGACGCAAAAGAGCCAAACGTTAATGTACCGAAAAAAGTCGAGAGTACAAACCAACTTAATGCTCTGTCTTTTAGCATTATTTTCGGATCCCACTTCACGCTATTTTCTTCACCCGCATTTATAGCTTTAGAACGCTGAACAAATAATTGGATCATAAAAAGTGGAACACTAGCAGAAATAGCAGCAAGCCAAAAGGGCAGTTGAGTTCCATACATTAATAATAAGGTGCCAATCGGAGGGCCAACCGTCCACCCCATATTAATAAAGGTATAGTTTAGAGAGAATATTTTAGGTTTTGCTGAAACCGATAAAGTTTCAGAAAAATAGGCCTTTAACACAGTTGAAAATACTAAATAAGAGCAGTTAATTACTGAGAAAAAGATAACCACTAAAATAGTACTATGAACCATAGGTATTGCGGCAAAACCAAAGATAAACGTTATAATAGATAGTAGCATATAACGTTTTTTCTCAAATTTATCAGCAAGCATTCCAAAGCCAAGACTGAAAAAAAATACCTGTTGTTAATGCAATAGACATAGCAATACCAATATCATCGACAGGTAATTGATACTCCCGCGATAAATAGATCGCCATAAACGGTAATGTTGCACCTCTTCCTATTGTGAGAAGAAGTGATGAAAATAGTAATGCAGTTGTTGATCGTGTTTTTTTTGAGAACATATTATTTTTTTCTAATTATTTGTATTTTATAGAGTGTTTTATAGTTTATGTGTTTTTTACGGGTGAAAAAAGAACAAATGCGCACTGTGTATTAATACATGACTTACTAATTGCTGTATAGCTTTCAGTCAGCAAAAAAGCTCTTTTTGATCTTGTATTTTTTCTTGCTGATCTTGTAGTAATATTTAATTATCCCATTTTTGATAATAGTAATTATCAAATTCCTCTCTATCACCACAGTGTTATTTTTTCTAAACTGAGCTAATTACTGTTTTATTTACTGCACTAAATCTGAGGTCGTTATGTCTTTTATTCATCTTGAATTTGAAAAACCTATTGTGGAATTAGACGAAAAAATAGATGCCTTGCTCACCTTTAAGCAATCTCAAGATGAACCAACAGGTATTAATTTAGATGAAGAGATTGCACGCTTAAGGCAAAAAAGCCTTTCACTAACAAAATCTATTTTTACTGATTTAGGGGCTTGGGAAATAGTACAACTCGCTCGTCATCCCATGCGCCCATATACTCTTGACTATCTTAATGCGATTTTTACTGATTTTCAGGAGTTAGCGGGTGATAGAGCTTATGCCGATGATAAAGCAATTGTTGCGGGTTTAGCGTGTTTAGAAAAAATGCCAGTCATGGTGATTGGGCAACAAAAAGGCCGCGATACAAAAGAGAAAATTCTTCGCAATTTTGGTATGCCATCACCAGAAGGTTACAGAAAAGCATTACGTTTAATGAAAATGGCAGAGCGCTTTTATCTACCTGTTATTATTTTTATTGATTCTGCAGGCGCTTATCCTTGTGTCGGCGCTGAAGAGCGCGGACAAGCAGAAGCATTGCTGTCTTGAGATGATTGAAGCGGGAAAATTACGGGCTATTGAATTTCCTCAACAACCCGCAACAATTAATTTAATGGCAATATATGCAACTCGTAGCTCTCTTTCACGTAATATTGAGTCTTTTCTTGAGTTTCTCGCTCAGCGTTTATAAATATTAATCTGTGATTTCTTGAGTAAGTGCAGTATGTTTTGCTTTAACAGGAAAAAGCACAATAAATAGTGTCACAAAACATGAGATCCCTGCGGTTGCAATCGCATAAGCAAATCCCGAATTAAATGCCTCTGGTAACAAAGTGACAAATCCTTTGTCTAAATTATTTATCGTATTTTCAGTCACTAAACTGACAATATCGATATAATTTACAGATATTCCCAATACTTGGCTTTGAATAACCATATAATGGATTGCTTGTTGCACCATCAATGTACCTAATAAAGCAATTCCCATCGTCATACCGGTTTGCCTTAATGTATTCATGGTTGCCGACGCCATACCAGAGCGAGATGGTGGCACACTTTTCATCACTAAAGCACCTATTGCTGGCGTTGATAATCCCATTCCGGCACCTAATAAAAAGAGGTAGCTTCCTGTTATTCCATAGTAGCTATTAGTTGCTAATGTCGCTAATAAACAAGAAGAAATGGCGATAAATAAGAAACCATAAATCATCAATTTTCTGACTGAGAAATAAGAAGAGAGTCTCCCAAAAGACATAGAGAATAGCGCCATTGCAATAAACTCTGGTGCCATTCTCCAACCTGTTTCTAATGCACTCCAGCCTTGTGCTTTTTGCAAAAAGAAAGCGATAAAAAATACATTACTATATGTGGCAAAACCCAAGGTAAAAGAAGAAAGATTATATTGAAAGAACGTGCGATCTTTAAATAACGCCAGTGGTAATAATGGACGTTCAACACGTTTTTCTATTATTAAGAAAAGGGTAAGAAGTATAACACCTACAATCAGTGTTGATAGGGTTCTATAATGTGTCCACCCAACAGAGCCAGCTTCAATTAAGCCATAAGTCAGCAATCCTAATCCCAACATACTGGTTAATTGACCTAAAGGATCTAAAGCAACATTTTCAGGATCAGCACTCTCACTTAATCCATACCAACCTAATAAAACGGTAATAATACCAATAGGAATATTAATAAGAAATATACTCGCCCAACCACTAGTATGAACTAAAACCCCACCTAAAATAGGGCCAATGATAAGTGATAACGCACTAACGGAAGACCAAATTCCGATGATACGAACGCGTTCAATATCAATAGGAAAAGCATGAGTAATTAAAGACAATGCACCCGGAATAAGTGCAGCAGCGGCAATACCTTGAATAATACGCCCAAGGATTAGTATTTCATGTTGCTGTGCAATCGCACAAATTATTGAACCTAATGTAAAAATAATCACACCCCATAGCCACACTTTTTTTCGTCCAAAACGATCACTTAAAGGGCCAGATGACAAAATACAAGCTGATAGACAAAGCGCATAAGCATCAACAATCCATTGCAAGGTTGCCATATCAGCATGAATATCATTTTGAATAGTCGGTAGAGCCACATTGACGATACTAATATCAAGAGTTGCCATAAAAGTACCTAAACAAATGGCACAGATAAGTGACAGTCGTTTTAAATAAGTCATAAGCTTTATTGCCTAAATAATGAATAATACTGGCATAATAATACCCGACTGACTGTCGGTCAATACTTATTGATAATGAGTTTCATTTATCATTATTGTGAGTCACTTTAATATAGAGTACTCTTTACAAGCGACTTTGAGGGAGATAAGCAATGTCATTAGAAGAACAAACAACAGATAAACCGAGAACAAAACCCGCAGAGGTTCGTTTAGAAGAGTTAATGAATGCCGCAGAAACATTATTTCTTGATAAAGGTTTTGATGCCACAACCGTTAGCGATATCGTAAAAAAAGCAGGGGTAGCTAAAGGGACGTATTATCACTATTTTTCTGCTAAAACAGACGTTCTTGATGCGCTCAGAACACGCTATATGGATTGGTATTTAAATAAAATAGATAACGCAATGAATGCCTGCTCACAACAAGATCATCATGAAAAATTAAAACAATGGTGTGAAATCAGCGTTATTGCTTATGTTGAAAAACAAGAATTACACGATATGCTTTTTCATCAAGCCTTTCATCAAAGCAGTAATATTCATGAAAATAGAGCATTACAGCAAATTCAATCACTGTTAGTTTCAGGTACAGAAAATAAAACCTGGCACGTTACACAGCCGGGATTAACCAGTACATTGATTTATCATGGTATGCATGCCGCTGTTGATAATTTAGGTCATAGCGATGAATATACCGCAGAAACATTAGGTAATATGCTATATCAGCAATTTACACAATTACTAAAATAGCCAAAGCTTATCGTGACAACGTCACATTATTGCGTATCTAAAAGAGAAAAGGGTAATAGTTATTACTCTTTTTATTTAAATACGCTGAATTTCAGGCTCTAAGGCCATTTCTAAATAGGCATGACAACGCATTAATCATAAAAGCAATAAAAACAGTAAAAATTATGCGTAATTAATAACAATCAAAGCCTAAGAATATCAGTAAAAATTAGTGTAGATATCTTAGGCTTTTCAAATCAACGGCTACGATTTAACAACATTAAACATAGGAAATAACTACCACCTAAAATCGCCACTAAAGTTCCTGCTGCAATTTGTGCAGGATAAATAAATATTTGCCCAAGCTAATCAGCCCAAACCATTAAGGTTCCACCTATTAACCCCGAAACAATCAATTGTGATTTAATTTTTTTAGCACCAAGTAATATCGCCATATGAGGAGCAACTAAGCCAATAAAAGCGATAGGACCTACTGTTGAAGTCACTAAGGCACATAACAAGGACACAATGATTAATAAAATAATACTGGCACGCTCTATGTGTAATCCACGAGCTGAGGCAAAACCTCGACCAATTGATATTAAGGCAAGCCAGCGCGTTAATAAAAAAACGCTTCCCACAATCAATGTGACCGCAAATGCAAAATATCTTGCTGATTTATTGTTGGATATAATCCTAATGCTTTAAATAACATCGGTACTTCACGTTTATCAACTTAAGTTTTATATTAATTCCGAGGGAAAATAATGTGTGTATTTTTATATAAATTTTAATGGCATTAGAATAACTTATGCTTAAACAAACTAATATAAGAGATAGCAATGATAAGTATACCGATAGCTGGAGCTAATATAAGTGATAAAAGAATGAACAAACTTTCTAGTGATAAAAGTCCACAGGATATAATGTCATTAAGAAATAAAGTTACAGATTTTTTTAGACATGGTGAAATAAATAATGCATTAACATTATTTATTTTAATGCCAATTTTGAAAGTGATAGCATCATGTTCTCTATTGATAACGAAGTTAAGTTAAAGTTTAACTTAAGAGATATTATTTTTGATATTGTTAATAATAAAGAAACAATAGCTGAAAATAGACCTTTAGAAAAAAATAATGTATGGATTGATAGCATTATAGAAAATATAAACAAGAATAACATTATAAATAATAATGAAGACTTCATATCAATTATTGAAAAAATAAAGAGAGAGTGTCTATTTCATAGTAAAAAACAATAAAATAGAATTCTATTTAGTTGATGAATCTGGTAAGAAAAAAATATCAACGGAACATTATCTCAATAGTGATGTCTATCATAAGATATCTGAATTAGATAAAGATACACAAATTTGGCTATTAGAAATATCGTTAATGAATAAGGTTAATATTGATTTAGTTATTGATATTTTTGAGAATATTAAACTAAAATTATTTGGTAATCAATTTAGTCACAACATAGACTATAATAACTATATATTTAATTTAATATTAAAAGATTTAGATAATCTAAAACCAAAAGATTACTATTTAGATGAAGTGAAAAAATTTATTAATAATAAATTAGGAGATGTTAATTTAGTAGTTCAAAATAGAATGCCAAGTTTAATAGATAATTTATCTACTTTCAATCCGGATAAAAAAAGAAGCGTTAATATCCTCCATAGCTAAAATTGCAACGAGTAAGAATGCTAACAATAGAGTTTTATTGTGTGAGGAAATAGAAAAAAACTATAGAAATGATGGTATCTCTTTATTTTCGGATCAAAATAAAACATTCATCATCTTTAAACATAAAATTATCTATGAACTTATTCAAAATGGTGAAAAAATGAATAATTAAAAACTCAGAGTTAGATCAAAAATATAGGGTAGATATGTAGAAAATTCAGTAAAAAGGCTCGATAAATAATATCGAGCCTTTTTACTATTTATTATGGGCTTTAGCCAGTTTAAGTCGCGTCAGCGTCTTAAATATAAAACCACCCGCTATGCGGGTGGGTATTAAAGGTTATACCAAGAAAAACACCTTTCCGTTACGATATAG